>DAOUJO010000007.1:0-558166 GCA_034422595.1 Dehalococcoidia bacterium
TGAGGGTGCGCAAATGATAATTTTAGGGGGGGGGGGGGAGCGTACCGCTCATTCCCGCTCATCAGCCCCGAATTCACCTCCGGACCCGCCCCGCAGGGTGAGCGGTCCAACCGCTCACTACCGCTCATCCGCTGCTCATTTCCAGTCAATATCTGCTCGAAACTATTCATTACTGCTCATCCCGCCGGTGGGTTTGCAGTTGCCCTGCGTTCGACCGCTGCGCTCATGGGAACAGCGTATGCGGGCATGGGGCGTTGGCGAAAGGGGCGGATGTCAGTCCGGGAAGTCGCCGGAGAAGACCTCGACGGCGTCGCCGTCCATGAAGACGGGGCCGTGGCCGGGCCAGGTGATGGTGAGTTCGCCGCCGGGGACCTCGACGCGCACCTCGTCGTCCACGAGGCCGTGGAGGCGCGCAGCGACGACGATGGAGCTCACGCCCGTCCCGCATGCGAGCGTCAGGCCGGAGCCGCGCTCCCACGTCCGCGAGATGAGGTGGTCCCGGGCTACGTAGTTCACGAGGTGGAAGTTGATCCGGCGCGGGTACGCCTCGTGGTGCTCCATGCGGGGGCCGAGCCTGTCGAGTTCCACGTCGTTCACCGGCTCGTCGATGAAGGCCGTCACGTGCGGGTTGCCCATCGAGACCGCTGTGAGCGCGAAGGTGACGCCGTTCACCTCGACCGGTGCGTCGAACGCCAGTTCGTCCGGGCGCAGTCCGAGGGACTCGACGAGACCGACGTCGAGCGCAGCGTAGTCGCTGGGGCGCATCTTCGAGACGTCGACCGGCACGTCCGCTGCACGGAGGATGGGCTCGCCCATGTTGACGCGCGCGCCGACGACGCGGTCGCCGCTCCAGTGCGGGGCGATGTTCAGGACACCCGCGCCCGTCTCCACGTCCAGGGTGCTGCCGTTGGCGGGCACCATGCCGCGCTCCAGGACGAACTTGGCGAAGCAGCGGATGCCGTTGCCGCACATCTCGCCCTCGGAGCCGTCCACGTTGTACATCCGCATCCGGACCGGGGCGCGTTCCGAAGGAGCGACGACGATGAGGCCGTCCGCGCCGACGCCGAAGTGGCGGTCGGATATGCGCCGCGCGACCTCCGGCCAGTCGCGTTGCTCGTTCAGGCCGTCGACGTAGATGTAGTCGTTGCCTGCGCCCTGGAGTTTGGTGAAGTGCATCGTGGGACCTCAGAGGTCAGTTTAGCATAGGCACCCCCCTGCCCCGCCCCGGTTCACCCTCACCCTAGCCCTCTCCCCGCAAGGGAGAGGGGACCAGACGCCCCGCACCCACGCCCTCGCCAGTTATGCAACGGTCTCGCGCAGGAGTGAACGGGGGTACTATAGAGGGAGTCGCCTGTGAGGAGGGACGCCATGCGGATCACGAACCTGGACGCGCTGATCGTCGTTGACGTGCAGAACGACTTCTGCCCCGGCGGCTCGCTGGGCGTGACCGGCGGCGACGCCGTGGCGCGGAAGATGGGCGCAACCGCCAGGACGTTCGCGGAGCGCGGCGGCAAGGTGTTCGCGACGCAGGACTGGCACCCGGCGGGGCACCTGTCGTTCGCGTCGCAAGGCGGACAGTGGCCGGACCACTGCGTGCAGGACTCACACGGCGCGGCGTTCCATGCGGAGCTCGGACTTCCAGAGGGGACGCGGATCATCAAGAAGGGCGCCAGCCTGGACAAGGACGCCTACTCCGGCTTCATTGACTCCGACCTGGACGAGCAGCTCAAGGCGGGCGGCATCAACCGGGTGTACGTGGGCGGGCTGGCGACCGACTACTGCGTGGTGAACACGGTGGTGGACGCAGTCGCCAACGGCTACGAGACGTATGTGCTGGCGGATGCGGTCGCGGCGGTGAACGTCGAGCCCGGGGACGGCGAGCGGGCGCTGCACCTGATGGAGCTGAACGGCGCAGTGCTGACGACGACGGAGGAGGCGCTGGCGGAGGAGTAGCGGGGTCAGCGCTGCTGACGTGCGAGCGTGTTCTGGGTGGCGCCCCACTGCAACTCCTCCAGCGCCCAGCTGTGGTGGACGGGGTAGAGGTCGGGCGAGCGCAGCGCCTTGTAGCGCTCGGGCAGGCGCGCGAAGTTGGCGGCGAAGCGTTCACGCAGTTCCGGCAGCGTTGGCGCCGGGCCGGTGCGCTGGCCGCCGCGCATGACGGAAGCCAACACGGGTGCGCCGTCTGTCTCCGACAACTGCTCGTCCTCGAGGGCGAGGGTGTCGCCTGCGTACATCCCATCGCTACCGGTCCGGCGATAGACCTGCTTGCGTCCGGCGAGCGACGCCTTGCCCTCGCTGAGCTTGAGGACGGGCGCGCCGTCGTACTCGCTAAGCTTGTACGCCCAGTCCATCCATGGAGCGTCCGCGGAGACGCCAAGCATCGTGCCGATGCCGAAGCCGTCGATAGGCGCTCCGGCCGCCAGCAGCGCTTCCACGTCGAACTCGTCGAGTCCACCGCTGGCGAAGACCTGCACGTCCGCCAAGTCGGCTTCATCGAGAACCCTGCGGCTCTCGACGGAGAGTGCGAGGAGGTCGCCGCTGTCGAGGCGGATGGCGCGCAGGGCGTGGCCGACCTCGCGGAGGCGTTTGCCGGTCTCCGCAGCGCGGCGGACGCCCTCGATCGTGTCGTAGGTGTCGACGAGGAGCGTGCTCGTGTCCGGAAAGGAGTCGGCGTAGGCGTCGAACGCCTCGGCTTCCGTGGGGAAGCTGGAGATGAAGGAGTGCGCCATCGTGCCGACCGGAGGGATGCCGTAGCGGGCGGCAGCGAGGACGTTGCTGGTGCCGCCGAATCCCACGAGGTAGCTGACGCGGGCGAGACGGTCGGCCGCCTCCCCGCCCTGGGTGCGGCGCGCGGCGAACTCGACGACCGCCCTGCCTTGCGCCGCGTGCATGACGCGCGCGGCCTTCGTGGCGAGCATCGTCTGCAGGCCGATGGCGTTCATCACGGCGGTCTCGACGAGCTGCGATTCGATGACGGGCGCGGTGACTTCGATCACCGGCTCCTCCGCGAAGACGAGGTCGCCCTCGCCCATCGCCCGCACATCGCCGGTGAAGCGCAGCGACGGCAGCCAGTCGAGGAAGGCGGGATCGAAGAGGCCGAGGGAGCGCAGGTAGGCGACGTCGGCACCGGTGAAGCGGAGCGCTTCGAGGTGGTCGAGCGCTTCCTCAAGCCCGGCGAAGACGGCATAGCCACGGTCGGGCGGGAGGTTGCGGAAGGCGAGACTGAACGTAGCGGGGGCGCTGCGGCCATGCTGCCAGTACGCCTGCGCCATGGTCAGTTCGTAGAGGTCAGC
Source organism: Dehalococcoidia bacterium (assembly GCA_034422595.1). Taxonomy (GTDB): domain Bacteria; phylum Chloroflexota; class Dehalococcoidia; order Lucifugimonadales; family Australimonadaceae; genus Bin16. The sequence goes on from DAOUJO010000007.1 coordinate 3,294, forward strand.
GAAGAGCGCGCGGCTCGGTTCGGGCTCGGCCATACAACGATGCTAAGGAGGAGGCCGCGTACGGTCAACCGGCGGGTGTCGCCCCACCCTCACGTCTCCAGAGCCCTCACCCGCCGCGCAAGCGCGTCGACCTCTCCCCGAGGGAGAGGGGGTATGCAAGGGCACCCACGAGGGGTGCCCCTACACCAGGCATCTACCCAAGCCCCGCCGGTTCACCCTCACCCGCCGCTGCGCGGCGACCTCTCCCCTCAAGGGAGAGGGGTCAAACCGCCCGAGAGATGCATCGACTCCGCTGCGCTCCGCTCAGCATGACAGGCTATGCCCCTCATCCACGCCCCGCCGGTACACCCTCACCCGCCGCTGGGCGGCGACCTCTCCCCTCGAGGGAGAGGGGGATCGAGCCTAGAGGTCGAGCATGGGCGGGGCGAAGAGCTCTTCCATGTCCGGCTTGCGGGGGATGAAGCCCTGCTCGTGGGAGAAGCCGATCATGGTGTCGATCATCTTCTGGTTGTCCTTCAGCCCGTAGGTGAAGGGGTCCGAGCCGAAGATGGAGCGGGTCTGGGCCATGTACTGCGAGCCGAAGATGAGGTCGCTCGGCACCTTGCTCGACAGCTCCGCGTACCACTCCTCCTTCGCCCTGACGAAGGCGGCGTAGAGGTTGAAGGCGACCCAGGGGTACTTCTCGTGGATGTCGCCGCGGATGGCGTAGCAGTGGTTGGCGGGGATGTAGCCGTGGGTGTCGAAGAAGCGCTTGCCCTCCCCGATGAAGTCCGGGAAGAGTGGCTTGACCTTCGCAAACTCCTCCGGCTTCGGGCGGATGGTGGTCGAGCGATCGATGACGTTCTTCTCGTTGGAGAATGCGCGGCCTATGGGGGCGGCGTCGAGCTCGCCGCGGGCGAGCATCGTGGCGAGGCTCTTGTCCTCGGGGATGCGGTTGAACTTGATGCCGTCCATCGGCTTGAAGCCGGTCGCGCCGCCGTGGCTCAGCTCCTCCGAGCGCTCCATCCACCAGTCGACGCTGAACTGGTCGACGCCGAAGTCGTGCTGGAGGACGCCGCGCGTCCAGAGGGAAGCGGTCTGCTGGTACTCGCCGACACCGATGCGCTTGCCGTAGAGGTCGTTGGGCTTCTCGACGCCGGAGTCGACGTTGACCGAGAGGAGCGCGTGCATGAAGCGCCGGGACGGGAAGACGGGGATGGCGACCATGTCGCTGCCGCGGGCCTTCGCGATGAGGAGCGAGGAGAACGACATCTCGCAGACCTCGAACTCCTCGAACTTGAGCTGGCGCCAGAAGGTTTCCGAGGGGTCGGAGTTCGTCCAGACGAGGTCAACGCCTTCCACCTCGACCTCACCGTCCAGGAGCTTGGCGATGCGCTCGTTCCTTGCCGATATGAAGCTGAGTTGCACTTTGCCTGCCATAGAGTCGCCCTCCTCCAGTTATGGGTGTTCCGCGCGGCGAACATACCCGCCGCTATGGGGGGTGTCAAACGAGCGCCGTGTTATCGGAAGCGCCTCGCCGAGTGCGGCTTCATTGCTCCCTGGCCCGCCTGTGTGCCGGGATGTTACGCCCTCGTCAGGAGTACTGTCGGCAGCCGTAGGAGTGGCGGCGCTGGCGCGTTCTCAGCAACTGCAACATTCAGCAACATTCGGCAACATCTACTCGTGGACCGGACAGGCTGGACTCCGACATCAGCGGGCTGGTTCCCAGCGTAGGTGGCAGGTGCTAACGGCGCAATGGGCGGATGTCACACGCTACCCCGTCCTGTCTCATCATGTGGCTGGATTCCCGCCTTCGCGGGAATGACGAGGTCGTTATCCCACGTCCTCGGCGGCGGAGGCGCCCGCGATCTTCCCGAAGACGGAGCCCTGCATGAGGCCCGCGCCGCCGGCGTAGTTGTGGTAGAAGAGGCCGCCGACGATCTCGCCCGCGGCGTAGAGGCCGGGGATGGGGTTGTCGGTGGTGTCCATCACCTGCGCGCGGCGGTCGATGCGGAGGCCGCCGAACGTGAACGTGATGCCGCAGGTGACGGCGTAGCCCTCGTACGGCGGGGTGTCGAGCGGGAGCGCCCAGTTGGTCTTGGGCGGCTCGATGTTTTCCGTATGGACGCCATCCAGCACCGTGGGGTTGTAGTCGCCGGGGCGGCAGGCGGCGTTGTACTCGGCGACGGTCTGCGCGAGCCCCTCGGGGTCGATGCCGAGCTGGTCGGCAAGCCCCTCGATGGTGTCGGCCTCGCCCTTCGTGACCTGGGGGATGCGGTACTCGTCGCGCAGCAGGTGGAGCGTCTTCTGGTCGAAGAGCTGGAAGGCGGCGCGCTCCGGCTGGAAGAGGATCTGCTTGCCGTACTTGGCGTAGGTGTAGTTGCGGAAGTCCGCGCCCTCGTCGACGAAGCGCTTGCCGTCCACGTTCACGATGAGGCCGAACGGGTACGAGTGCTTCTGGTAGAGGTCGGTGATGGAGCGGTTGCCGAATGGCGGGGCGTTGAGGTCCCACGCGACGGCGTGGCAGCCGCTGTAGTGGCCGAACGCCTGCGCGCCGACGTCGAACGCCATCCTGTGGCCGTCGCCGGTGTTGTATCGGACGCCGCGCACCTTGGCGAGCTCCCAGCCGGGGCCGAGGTAGCGGGCGCGCATCTCCGGGTTCGCCTCGAAGCCGCCGCACGCGAGCACGACGGCATCGCCGGTGAGCGTCTGTCGCCCCTCGGGCGTGCGCACCGTGACTCCGTTCACGCGTCCGGCGTCGTCCTGCTCCAGGCGCATCGCGGTGTGGTCGTAGCGCACGTCGACGCCGCGCTCGATGGCGATCTCGAAGAGCTGGTCGGAGAGGCCCTTCCCGCCTCCGACGGCCTGCAGGCAGAGGCCGCCCCAGAAGCGGAACTTGCCCTCCACCTTGAACGCCTGGTGCGTCCACGACGGCACGAAGCGGACGCCCTGCTCGTACATCCACTTCATCGTGGGGAACGACTGCCGCACGAGCGTGTCGGCCATCTCCTGGTCGGAGAGGCCCTCCGTGACGCGCATGAGGTCCTCGAAGTACTTGGCCTCGGTGTAGGAGCCGACCTCTATCACGTCCAACTCGGCCTGCGAGAGGTCGGGCACGAGCTGGACAACGTCGTCGATGCCCTTGTAGGAGAAGCGGATGGCGCCGCCGGTAAAGTAGGTGTTGCCGCCGCGCATCGGCTCCGGGGCTTTCTCGAGGACGACGACGCTCTTTCCCGCCTCGCGGGCGGCGAGCGCGGCGCAGAGGGCGGCGTTGCCCGCGCCGATAACGATGATGTCTGCGGTGTTTCCGTTTGTTGTGCTCATGGCGGGTTAGGTTAGCACGTTGGGGGACGGTTTCACGCACCGAGGTTGGCGGTGAGCTCGCTCATGGAGGAGAGCGATTGGAGCGAGGCGACGCTCTCGATCACCTGTGCGGCACGCTCCGCGCCGATGACCGGAGCGCTCCACTCGGTGAACTTCGCCTGCATCTCGTCCCACGTCATGGGGTTCTCGGGCTCGCCCTTGGGGTACGGGACGGTGCGCTCGATGGTGCGTCCGTCCGCGGTCCGGAGGGAGACGATCGACTCCATGCCGGAGCCGAACCGCTGGTCGAGTGTGACACTCGTACGCTGCATCAGGCGTCGCACCTCGGCGTCGTCCAGGCGGTCGTAAGCGTCCCATGCGTAGGCGCCCTTCCCTGCCGTTGCGGCTGCCGCGAAGTAGACGCTGAACTGGCCCTCGACGACGTTGGACGGCACGCGCTTCATCTCCGCCGGGTCGGCCACGAGCCCGAAGCCGGTCTCGCCCATCGCGATCTCGATGCCGTCGATGTCGGGAGAGGCGAGTGACTCGGCGCGGACGATGTCGGCGACGGCGTCGATGGTGGCGTGGCTGTAGCGGCAGCACGGGTACGGCTTGACGGCGGTGTTCATCACCTCGAAGTCGCTGCCGAGACCATCGAGCGCGCGCGATGCGTCGGCGCCGTCGCCGGCGTAGAGCGCGAAGTAGCCGCGGCTGCCCTCGATGGGGGACGTCGCTCCGAGGTAGTCGTGGCGGGCCATGACGAGGCTCATCACGGCGTTGTGGGCGGCGAGGCCAGTGTGGAAGCGCTTGTTCCAGGAGCCGTTCTCCAGGAACTGCGTTGAGCCGGCGGACTGGCTCACGTTCAGGCCCATCGCGTTCGCGGTCTGCTGCGCGGAGTAGCCGAGGAGGCGCGCGCCCGCGGCGGAGCAGCCGAAGATGCCGGTGGTGGCCGTGGGGTGGAAGCCGCGCGCGTGCACGGAGCCGCCGTGCGCCTTGCCGACCTTGCCGGTCACGTCGTAGCCGATGACGGCTGCAGTGAGGAAGTCGCGCCCGCTGACCTCGTGCTCGTCGGCGAGCGCCAGGAGCGTGGCGAAGAGCGGTGTCCCGATGTGGATGACGGCGTCGCGGTGGGTGTCGTCGAAGTCCATGCTGTGGGCGAAGGTGGCATTCAGGAGCGCGGCGTAGTGCGCGGGCAGCCGCTCCGGGCGTCCGAGCACGGCGCTCTCCCCTGCCGCGCCCGATGCAAGGTCGAGCACGCCGCCGATGACGGGGCCGGACGACTCGCCGGTGCGGAGCCCGCCGTAGGCGACGCCGAGGAAGTCGAGGAGCATGTGCTTCGTGCGCTCCAGCACCTCTGGCGGGATGTCCTCGTACTTCAGCGTCTGCGCGTAGTCGACCAGCGCGTTCGTGATGCCATTAGCCATGCCGGGCCTCCTTACGCCGTCTGCGCGGCGGGCTCAGGGAACACGTCGTTACTGGGGGCGTGCTCTCGCTTCCAGACCATGATGTCGCGTTCGAACTCGATGACGGTGACGCCCTCCTGTTGGAGTCCGCGCGTCCTGATGTGCACGATGCCGCGCCGGGGATCGGACTTCGACTCGCGGGTGGAGACGACCTCGGTCTCAGACCAGAGGGTGTCGCCCGCGAAGACGGGGTGCGGGAGGCGCACCTTGTCCCAGCCGAGGTTGATGCCGTTGCGGCTGACGTCCGGGACAGTGAGGCCGGTGACGACGGCGAGCGTGACGAGGCTGTTCATCAGCGGGCGCTGGAACTGCGTGTTCTTGGCGTACTCGGTGTTGAAGTGGATCTGGTTGTCGTTGTTGGTGAGCAGCGTCATCCAGGTGTTGTCGGCTTCCAGCAGCGTCCTGCCGACGGACGAGCGGTAGACGTCGCCGACCTGCAGGTCATCGAAGTAGCGTCCTTCCCAGCCGGTCTTGATGCTCATGCGGTAGGAGTCCTCCCTCCGGGGATGGGGGTACTGTAGCGGGTGCGGCGGGGGTTTTCCAGAGTGCGCTACGCGGGGACCTGGAACGGGAGGCGGTCGGCGGTGCGGGCCTCGTTGAGGGCGACGAGCAGCTGGTACTCGATGTCGAGCCGCTCGCGGAAGGCGCGGGCCGCCGTCAGCTGGCGCTCCGTCGAGCACGCCCAGTACGCCAGCGCTTCCTCCTCCCACGGCAGGTGCGTCGCGAGGTCGCTCAGCAGCACGTCGAAGAAATCCAGCGCATCCGGGGCGACGCCGTACCTGTCAACGAGCGCCTGTCGCACCGCGCCGTAGTACTCGCGCCAGTAGAGGTCGGCCGCGTACCAGGTGGCGATGCCGTCCAGCCATGTCCAGTCCCAGTAGCGGGAGTAGGTCATGAGCGTTCGCATGGAGAAGTAGGTGCGGGTGAACTGCCGCCACTCCAGCACCTCCTCCCGCGAGACGCCGATGCCCTCGCCGAACCGGAGCCACAGCTCCTCGTAGGCGGGGGTCGTTGCGCCTGTGAGGTCGTTGACGACCTCCGTACCCTCCAGTTCCACCATGCGGCGGAGCATCTGCGTGCGGGAAGGCTCGTCGTTCGTCTTGATGTAGACCGCGCCGGTGGCGAAGACGAGGCCCTCGTTCCAGTACGGATAGAGGTCCTGCACCCACATGCGGAGCTGCTCGATGGAGAGCTCGCCGCGGATGAGCGCGTGCAGGAACGGCGGCGCTGCCGAGTGCTTCCGTATCTTCTCGCGCTGGAGGAAGTGGACGAACACCGTTCCCTGCATCGGCGGGGTGAGCAGTTCGTCCGGTCTGAACGGCGGTTGGTTGCCCATGCGCCTCAGACCCTGTCGCGAGCGTTGCGCTGCATGGTGAGGATGAAGGCGCGGCGCATCTCGTCCTGGATCCCGGCGGTCGTGGCGGTCTCGCGGACGACCTCCTCACCAAACATGGCGTGCTCCATGTCGGCGCCGAACGGCGCGTGCTCGATGAGGAGTTGCACCGCCCGGTCCACGTTCTCGACGCCGAGCGAGGCGTAGTGCTCGCGGGCATCGGCGACGAGCTTCTCGAAGTGCTCGACCGCGCCGGGGAGGCGCTTGGAGCCCTCGCCGACGAGTGCGCTGCTGAGCGCGACGGACCAGTGGGAGGAGCGCTGGAGGTCGAACCACCAGCCCTCCTTCACGAGCGTCTCGGCGGGCGCGTCCTCCTTCTCCAACGCGTCGATCTCGGCGTCGGAGAGGCCCATCTCCTGCGAGTGCCAGCGGGCGAGGATGGGGTGGCTGGGCATCGGGCCGCCGACGGTCGTCTGGCCGCCCTCGTCGACGAGCTTGCGCAGCTGCTTGCGGCGTATCGCCTTGTCGGTCACGTGGAGGTAGCGCTCGCCCTCAAACCTGTGGTTGGGGTCGCCGCCGGTGTGGAAGCGGCGCTTGGAGGCGGCGATCTCCTCCTTCGACTTGCCGCTGATGCCGTCGCCTCGGTACGGCGACTTGCCTTCGAGGAATTCGGCCCGGGTCTGCTCCAGCAGTTCGATGAACTCGCCGGGGGATAGTGCTTCACGCTGTTGGTCGGCCATCGGGCGCCTCCTTCGAGAGTGGCGTTGGGGGCTACTGTACGGCGGCGAGTGCCGTTCTGCAACGAACCCCTGTGCAATCCGCCTCGGCGGAGTGTAGTTCTTCCCACCCACCCGCCCGGGAGCGCTGTGGGGGACACCCCCACTCCCCCGACAGAGGGGCAGCGCCCCTCTGCACTCCCTGTTCCGAGCCCCCGAGGGCACCCACAAGGGATGCCCCTACACCAGATACCCCCTCCCGGCCGGTTCACCCTCACCCTAGCCCTCTCCCCTCAAGGGAGAGGGGATCAGGCGGTGCGTCTCTCTACTCCACGTGGAACCGCTCGGCGAGTTCGAGGGTGCGGCGGGCGCGGGCGATGACAGGCTCCTCGAGGAACGCGCCGTGATAGTTGAGGACGCCGGTGCCCTGCGCGACGGCCTCGTCCAGTGCGGCGATGACCTCCCGGGCGTAGGCGACCTCCTCCGCCGTGGGACTGAACGCGGCGTTGACCGGCTCGATCTGCGACGGGTGGATGACGGCCTTGGACGTGTAGCCGAGGCGCCGCGCCTGCGCGGCTTCCTCAGCGAGGCCTTCGAGGTTGTCGAGTTCCGTCCAGATGACGTCCACGGGTTGTACGCCCGCCGCGGCGCACGCGGTGGCGACCGCGGCGCGCTGGTAGAGCAGTTCCCTCGCCTCGCCGGTGCGGACGAGGGGCAGGCCCATCTCGCGGGAGAAGTCCTCTCCGCCGAACTGCACGGCGATAACGCGCGGGTCGGCGGCGCAGATGGCGTAGGCGTTCACGACGCCGAGCGGGCTCTCGATGAGCAGAGCGAGGCGGGTCGAACCGGGCTCGACGCCCATGCGCTCCTCCTCGTACGTGAGCGCGGCGCTGACGCCCTGCACCTGGGCGGCGCTCTCCACCTTGGGGAGCCAGATGCCCTCCACGTTGAGTTCGAGCGCGGCCCGGAGGTCGTCGGCGAAGAGGTGCTCATGGCGGGGATTGTTGACGCGGACATACCTGCGCGGGGTTCCCTCCGGCGGCACCGCCGGAAGCGCCTCAGCGAGCACACTGCGCGCCCCCACCTTCTCCGCAGGCGGCACGGCGTCCTCGTAGTCGTAGATGACGGCGTCGGCCGGGAGCTCCAGCGACCTGGCGATCATGCGGTCCTTGTGCGCGGGGACGTAGAGCCAGGAGCGGACGAGAGCGTCGTTGGTCATAGGTCTTTTCAGTACGACCGGGGCATGCCGAGGACGTTCTGTCCGAGGTATGCGAGGACGAGGTTGTTGTTGACGGGGGCGGTCATGAAGAGGCGCGTCTCGCGGAACTTGCGCTCGATGTCGTAGTCCTTCGCGAAGCCGTAGCCGCCGTGCGCGTTGAGACACGCGTTGCCCGCCTCCCATGCGGCCTCGGAGGCGAGGAGCTTGGCCATGTTGGCCTCCGCGCCGCAGCGCTCGCCGCGGTCGAACTTCGCGGCGGCGTCGAAGCGCATGAGGTCGGCGGCCTCGGTGTGGGCGTATGCCTGGGCGATGGGGAGTTGCACGCCCTGGTTCGCGCCGATGGGGCGCCCGAACACGACGCGCTCGCTGGCGTAGGCGGCTGCTCGCTCAATGAAGAAGCGCGCGTCGCCGACGGCCTCGGCGGCGATGAGGATGCGCTCGGCGTTCCAGGAGTCGATGATGTAGCGGAAGCCCTTCCCCTCCTCGCCGATTAGGTTCTCCGCCGGGATCTCCATGTTGTCGAAGAACAACTGGTTGGTGTGGCGGTTGAACGTCATCTCGATGGGGTTGACCTGCAGGCTGTCGCCCGCCTCGCGCATGTCCACGACGAACACGGAGAGGCCCTCTGTCTTGTTGGTCAGCTCCTCGTAGGGCGTGGTGCGCGCGAGCAGCAGCATGAGGTCCGATTGCTGGACGCGCGAGATGAACGTCTTCTGTCCATTGACGACGTACCTGTCACCCTTGCGCACCGCGGTTGTCGAGATGCGGGTGGTCTCGGAGCCGGCGTCGGGCTCGGTGACGGCGAACGCCTGCAGGCGGAGGTCGCCGCCGGCGATGCCGGGGAGGTAGCGCGCCTGCTGCTCCGGGCTTCCGTGGCGCAGGATGACGCCCATGATGTACATCTGCGCGTGGCAGGCGGCAGAGTCGCCGCCGGAGCGGTTGATCTCCTCCAGGATGACGCTCGCCTCTGTGACCGTCATGCCGCCGCCGCCGTACTGCTCCGGGATGAGCGCGGAGAGCCAGCCGAGCTCCGTGAGCTCACGGACGAACGCCTCGGGGTACGCACCGTCCTTGTCGAGGGCGCGCCAGTACGCGCCGTCGTACTTCTTGCAGACGTCGCGAACCGCGAGCCGGATGTCGTTCAGGGTGCCGGGTTGTTGTTCGAGCAGCATGGTGGGATTGGACAAGGCGCGCGCCGGTGTGTCAAGCGGCGTCAGGCCACGCTCCCGTCCCCGTAGAGCGCGTCGATGCGCTCGTCGTCGTAGCCGAGGACGTCCCGCAGCACCTCCGCGGTGTGCTGGCCGAGCGTCGGGGGCGGCGTGAACCGCTCCTCACCCGCGCCGGAGAGCTTGAACGGGTTGCCGGTTGCTTCGTACGAGCCGCCCTCCGGGTGCTCGACGTCCACGATCATGCCGCGCGACCGTACCTGCGGGTCCTGCACGGCCTCGTCGAGCGTGTTCACGGGCGCGACGGGGATGCCCGCGGCGGTGAGCGCGGTCACCCACTCGTCGCGGGAGCGCGTCGCAACGATGGTCTCGATAGCCGCGTTGATGCGGTCGCGGGCGGCGATGCGCCCTGCCCTCGTGGCGAGCGCCTCGTCCTGCAGCGACGCACCGGCTTCCCGCGCCGGGCCTTCGAGGCCGGTCTCGGGCGCGTTGAGCGTCTCCATGAACGCTTTCCAGTGCGCGTCGATAGAGACAGCGACGAATATCCAGCCGTCGGTGGCGCGGTAGGCGTTGTAGGGGACGTGCAGCTTCATCTCGTTGCCGGTGCGCGGCGTGGGGATGCCGGACATAAGGTGCATGACGGCGTGGTAGTTGATGAGCGACATCTGCACGTCCAGCATGGAGATGTCGACATGCTGGCCCTCGCCGGTGCGCTCCCGCGCGGCGAGCGCCGCGAGGATGCCGAGCGCCCCGGCCATGCCGGCGCAGAGGTCGCCGTAGAGCGGGCCCGCGCGCACGGGCGAGCCGTCGGGATCGCCGGTCATCCCCATCACGCCCCCGAACGCCTGCACTGTGGCGTCGAGCGCCGCCCTGTCGCGCCCCGGCCCGGTCAGGCCGTAGCCGGTGATGGAGCAGGCGATGACGCGCGGGTTGAGCGCCTTCAGCGACGGGTAGTCGATGCGGAGCCGTCCGGTGACGCCGGGGCGGTAGTTGTCGAGGACGACGTCCGCCCAGCGGACAAGCCCCTCGAACACCTCCCTGCCGCCCTCGCTGCGCAGGTCGACGACCATGCCGCGCTTGTTGCGCTGGAGGTTCATGATGTGGGCGGTGAGCGAACCCATCATCAGTGCCGGGTCCTCGCCGAACCGCCGGGAGTTCTCTCCACCGGGGGGCTCTATCTTGATGACGTCCGCGCCGAGGTCGGCGAGGATGGCGGCAGCGTAGGGGCCGGAGACGATGGTGGTGAGGTCTACGACTCGGAGTCCTTCGAGCGCGTTCATCCGGCCTTCCGCGGCCTCCCCCTGCGACGCTTCTCCAGCCAGAAGCAGACAGCCCGGGGGTTGCGCCTGAGGGAGATGCCGACAGGCTCGCCCGCGACCGCCGCAGCGAGCATCAGGTTCTGCCGCACCTCACGAACGGTCTCGCCCTCGTTGCAGGTCAGCATGCCGACTTCACCGGGGCGGACGCGGTAGACGTACTCCAGGTACTCCCGGAGCAGGTCGACCTTTATCCGAGCCTTCGCTGCGGCTTCGTCTATCCTGGCCTGGGTCAGCGGTGCCATACGCTCTCCGTGCGCGGTTGCCGTCCGCGGCTGCGCGTCTACTCTACCCTACCCCGCAAGCGCGTCCGCGCCAGCCTGCGCGACCTCTTCGTCCTTATCGGGCGGTCCGCCGCCTGCGCCCACAGCGCCGACGAGTTCGCCGTTCTTGTAGAGCGGCACCGCGCCCTGCACCCAGGTGACGCGTCCGCCATAGAGGTCGCGCACCGTGTCGAGCAGCCCCGGAGGGAAGCGTCCCGCGGCCACGCCGCTGGGCGTCCCTTTCGTCACGGCGGTGGCGACGGCCTTGCCGCGCACTACGTCCGGCGTGAACGGGTTCGTACCGTCCATGCGCACCGAGGCGACGAGGCTCGTCTGGAGGTCGACGACGGCGACGGCCATCGTGAACCCGAGTTCGTGCGCCTTCTCTATCGCGGCGGCGATGACCTTGTTCGCGTCTTCCAGCGTGATGCCACTCATGTCTTGCTCTCCTGTCAGCGCATTATCGCACCGCGTAGCGCTTCTCCATCTCCGTGATGGCGCCGAGGCCGAGCGCGTCCGCGATGGAGGTGCGCAACTCTCCGCCGGTGCCGAAGCGGTCGATCGCGGATATGCGCCCGTTCTGCCGGAGCTCCACCATCATCTCCTTGATGATGGGATAGAGGGAGAAGATGGGGCCCCGGTGTATCTGGAACCTGAACCCGAGCGACTCGACCTCGTCCGGCGGGAGTTCGCCGTTGTACATGCGGGGAAGATCGCCGAGGCGTCGCGCGAACTCCTGCAGGTCGTCGCTCGTGCGTATGCCGTCCACGAAGACGAGGTCGGCTCCTGCGTCCGCGAAGGCCCGGCAGCGGCGCTCCACGTCGTCCCAGCCGTTCACGGCAAGGGCATCCGTTCGCGCGATGACGACGAAGTCGTCGTCGGAGCGGGCTTCGACAGCGGCGCGTATCTTCGACGCGGCCTCGTCCATGTCGATGACCTGCTTGCCCTCGAAGAAGCCGCACTTCTTGGGGGCGACCTGGTCCTCGACGTGGACGCCCGCGACGCCTGCCCTCTCGTACTCGCGGATGGTGCGGTGAACGTTGATCGCGTTGCCGTAGCCGGTGTCGGCGTCGGCGACGACGGGCACGTCCACGACCGAGGCGATGCTTGCGGCGTTCTGCACCATCTCCGTCTGCGTGAGCAGGCCGACGTCCGGCAGGCCCCTGGACATGGAGGTTGCAAACCCGGACATGTAGACGGCGTCGAAGCCCGCTTCCTGGGCGATGCGTGCGGTGAAGCCGTCGTAGGTGAAGGGAGCGAGCAGCATCCGCTCGCCGGACAGGAGTTCCCGCAGGCGCGTCGTCGTTCTCATCGCTCCTCCTCCAACAGCTCGCGGAGCCCGGCCTCGAGCGCGGGCAGCCAGTCGTCCAGCGGCGTGCTGAGCGGGAGCGTGATGGCTATCACCTCGCGCCGCATCATCCCGCCGGGCGCCCTGCTCCACGAGCCGGGGTCCTCCTTGCCGAGTTCGATGTTCAGGTCCTCGCGGTCTATGCCGAGCGCGTCGGTCACGTCATAGACCATCCCGATCTCTTCCATCGTGATGACGTCGTCCATATCCGCCGTGCTTACTCCAAAAACCAGCCTGCTCCACGCTCTGCCTGCCCCGGCGCCTACGCATGATGCTGCGTTGCACCCTGCCCGCCTGTCAACGTCCCGGTGTCAGTCCCAGAGCTGCACCGCGCCGTACTCACCATCGAAGCCGGGCCGTATGAGCACGTGCCCCAGGCGGGCCCGCATCACTCCTTCCGCGACACGATCGCCCGCGACCTGCTGTATCTCCGACGGACCGGCGACAGTGAGGACGTGCAGTTCTGAGCCTACGCGGGCAGCGAGATCGAGACAGGTACGCTGCACCGCCTTGCTTGCCACGCCGCGTCCGAGCGCTTCCGCGACGACCTCCGCCAGCGGAACGAGCCGCCGGAACGGCGGGCGTTCGGTCTCCGTGCCGCGCAGCGTACCGTCAGGGTCAGCGGCCAGAGGTTCAGGGGGGCGCTGTGCGAGAGACTCGATGCGGTGCAGCACGCCGAGTGTGAGCTTGCGTCCGCACACGGGGCATCGCCCGTCGTGCTCGCCCGGAGGCAGGTTGACCCCGCACTTGCGATGGCCGTCGTGGTGGTACTTCCCTTCCTCGGGATAGAACTCGGCCGTCCACTCCACCCTGCCCGTCCTCAACGCCTCGATGAGCGCGCCGTAGCCCGGCTCTCCGGCGAACACGGTGAGCTCGCGGCCCAGCCGCGGCGCGGAGTGCGCGTCGGAGAAGGAGACGAGCGTGCGTCCGTCCAGCTCGGGGACGCGCCAGTTCATCGCGGGGTCGCTGGAGAGGCCGGTCTCGATGGCGTGAACGTGCCCGGCCATGTCGCCGAAGCAGTCGTCCAACGAGTCGAAGCCGCTCTTCGAGCCGAATATCGCGTACCACGGCGTCCACGCGTGCGCGGGGATCACTTCGCACCGCGGGTCGACCGCGAGGACGGCTTCGACCACGTCGCGTCCGGAGAGGCGGAGCGTGGGCCGTCCGTCCGAGGCGAGTGCGCCGTACGGAGCGAAGGCGCGGCAGATGCCGTCCACCGCGTCGAAACCGGGCGCGAGCACGAGCAGGTGCAGGCGGTGGGAGCGTCCGTCCTGAGGGTAGACGCAGCTCACCTCGGTGCCGAGGACGAACCGCGCAGGATGCTCGCGGCCCCGCACGTCGTACCGCTCCGGCGGATCGGTCAACTCGAAGAGGCCGTCGCCGGCCGGACGGAGACTGCGCTTCAGCTCGGCGAGCCATGCCGGGTGCGTGAAGTCGCTGCACGCGAGCACGTCCACGCCCTTGACGTCCGCCCAGGCGGCGAGCGTCTGCAGGGAGAGCGCAGAGCTGGTGCCCATGGCGTAGGGCGAGTGGAGGTGGAGGTCGGCGGCGAAACTCACGTCTGTGGCAGTCTAGCGTAGCCTCACATTTAATGAGCGGGCACAACACCTCGCGTTGACAGCCTCGGAGTCTGTTGACCCGTCGCGTAAGATGGCGACAGGCAGCAGCGAGTGGGACACGCCCCGCGCGGGCGGGAAGGAGGAGGACGATGGCGGTTATCGATGCGGACGCGCACGTCGTCGAGAACGAGCACACCTGGGACTACATGCGGGAGGAGGAGCGCGAGTTCCGTCCCTTGAGCGTCGCCACCACCGACCCGAACGCTCCGGTCCGGCGCTACTGGCTGATTGGCGACCGCTCCACGGGCCGGGCGTTCATCCGCAACACCAACGAGGGCACCGGCACGAGCGACGAGTCGCGCGAGATGGCGAGCGTCGAGGCCCGCCTGGCGCACATGGACGAGCTGGGCGTGGACGTCCAGGTGCTGTACCCCACCCTCTTTCTGCGTCCACTGAGCCCCCGGCCGGAGGTGGACTACGCGCTGGCGCGCAGCTACAACCGCTGGATGGGCGGCATCTGGCAGATGGGAAAGGGACGGCTCCGCTGGCCGGTTATCGCGCCGGTCTACCGGCTCGATCAGGCCATCGAGGAGGCCCACTACGGCAAGGAGCACGGGGCGTGCGGCGTGTACCTGCGTGCGGGCGATGCCGGGCTGAGCCTCACCGACCCGTACTTCTTCCCTCTGTACGAGGAGGCGAGCAAGCTGGGCATGCCGATCTGCATCCACGCGTCGGTCGGCAACTTCGAGATGTGGGACCAGCAGGAGAACGGCCTGCGGTTCAAACTGCCGCCCATCAGCGTGTTCCATAACCTGCTGATGCGGCGCGTGCCCGAGAAGTTCCCCGACCTGAGCTGGTGCTTCGTCGAGGTCAGCGCCCAATGGGTGCCGTACGTGATGAATGATCTGTCGCTGCGGTTCGGCAACAACGGGCGGGAGTTTCCCGGCGCTGAACTGATGCGCGAGAACCGCATGTACGTCGCGTGCCAGACCACCGACGACCTGCAGTACGTCATCGACACGGCGGGCGACGACAACATCATCATCGGCACGGACTACGGCCACGACGACACGTCGTCGGAGATACTGGCGATGCAGCGGCTCCGGGAGGAGGGCCGGCTCCCCTCGAGCACGGTCGAGAAGATCCTCGACCACAACCCCCGCCGGCTCTACGGTCTGTAGGGCTCCACCATCCAGAGACGACTCGTCGATGCCTACGCGTCGATGTCTTACGTGCAGTTAACAAGCCTATTTCGTTGACACTCGTAAGGGTGAAGGTTACGATTTTGCAAGGCCGTGGCCTGCTGGTTGCGGCCTTTCGATAATCCGCCGAACGACCGATTCATTTGCGCATCAGGGCTTCCTGCCCGCCCGCGCAGGCAGGAATGGACGGGACCATGCAGAAGATAGGCGCAAGCGTCGTTTGCGAATCCCTCATCAATGAGGGCGTCAACGTCATCTTCGGTCATCCGGGAGGAGCGATCCTCCCCTTCTACGACGCGCTCTGGCACTACCCCCAGATACGCCACGTCCTCGTGCGGCACGAGCAGGCAGCAGCCCACGCGGCGGAGGCCTACGCACGCCTTACCGGCGACGTGGGCGTCTGCGTCGCCACGTCCGGCCCCGGGGCGACGAACCTGATGACCGGCCTGACCGCGGCGAAGATGGACTCGACCCCTATCGTCGCAATCACGGGACAGGTCGCCCGCCCGTTCATGGGAACGGAGGCGTTCCAGGAGTGCGACACCTGCGGGATGGCCGCGCCCGTCGTGAAGAAGACGTATCTCGTGATGAGCCCCGAGGAGATCGCGCCCACCATCCGCGAGGCGTTCCGCGTCGCGAAGGAAGGGCGTCCCGGCCCGGTGCTCGTCGACCTGCCGAAGGATGTGCAGGCGGAGAGTTTCCTGTTCGAAGATCTGGAAGACGCCTGGCATCCCTCCCCGCCCGTCGTTGCTGACGCGGAGTCGGTACTCGAGGCCGCGCGCCTCATCAACGAGGCGGAGCGCCCGTTGCTCATCGCGGGCCGCGGCGTGCACGTCTCGGGCGCCTGGGACGAGTTGCGGGAAGTTGCCGAGCACATCAACGCGCCGGTGCTGAACACGCTGCACGGCACGTCCGCGTTCCCGCGCCACCACAACCTCGGCTACGGCATGCTGGGCATGCACGGCATGTACTGGAGCAACATCGCCACGACCGAGGCCGACCTCATCGTGGGCGTCGGGATGCGCTTCGACGACCGCGTCATCGGCCGGCCGGGCACGTTCGGGGAGAACGCGAAGATCATCCACATGGATATCGAACCGTCGCAGTTCCACAAGAACGTCAAGACCGAGGTGACCCTGGGGGGCGACGTGAAGGCGACGCTGGAGGCGCTGCTTCCCCTGCTCGACCGCAACACACACTTCACCTGGCTGGACCGGATGAAGTACCTGGAGCACAAGCATCCGAGCATCGACGTGCCGGAGAGCGACGTGGTCACGCCCCAGTACGTGCTGCGGGAGCTCAACAAGCTCGTCGAGCACGACACGGACCCGGTCGTGATCACGGGCGTGGGGCAGCACCAGATGTGGGCCGCGCAGTTCCTGTTCATGCCGACGCCGAACTCGTTCGTCTCCTCCGGTGGGCTTGGCGTGATGGGGTTCGAGGTACCGGCGCTGATCGGCGCGCAGGTCGCGCGTCCCAACTCCCGGGTATGGGGCGTCTGCGGCGACGGTGGCTTCCAGATGACACTGCAGGAGCTCGCGACGATCGCACAGGAGCACCTGCCGGTGAAGATCTGCATCATGAACAACGGCTACCTCGGCATGGTGCGGCAGTGGCAGGAGCTGTTCTACGACCATCACTATAAGTCCGTGTCCATGAGCGGGCCGGACTACGTGAAGCTGGCGGAAGCGTATGGCATCCCCGGCGTATGCGTGGAAGACAAGCACGACGTCGGCATGGCGCTGGCGACCGCTGCGCGGCATCCGGGCCCCTACCTCATCGACTTCCGCATATCGCCCGAGGAGAACGTCTATCCGATGGTGCCCCCCGGCGCGTCGCTGGCCCAGACCGTGGAGGACCCCCGGGTGGTCCACTACCGCGAGCCGGTGCACATCATCGAGGGCCTCGTCTCCTACCCGTAGGCCCGCTCTCATACCCCACCCGTCCACGCGTTTCCGATGCCCGATCTCAGGCTGATCCGACCTGTTTGAGACCCACGCTCAATGCACCTGCGGATTCCACGGAGATGAGGCTTGGCTGAAACCGCCGTATAATGGCAGTGGGGCGCAGGGATTCCGTTCATTGAGATCGGATATCTGCTGCTTTGATGTCCATAGCAGCGGCTCAGAGATACGAGTGGGCGGAGGAATCCTGCCATTGACAGGACAGATTAGCGCCCCTAGAGTCTGCCACGCTGTACGCGCGGCCACTCCCCGGTCCCCAGGGAACTACAGGATGCGTTGGCTATGCGCTCCGGGAGGGAGCGCGGCTGATAGAACCCCACTCCGCGCGATTTCGCTTTCGCTGGTGAGGCTTCCTATGAGCGGAAGAACTAGGGTGCATCTGATATCGGACGGCACGTTCAAGATCGATGGGGGCGTGCTCTTTGGACAGGTGCCCAAGAGTACCTGGCAGGACTGGATGTCCGCCGACCGAAGGAACCGGGTCAAGTTGAACCTCAACTGCCTGCTGGTCCGGGTCGGCGAGCGCAACTACCTCATCGACACGGGCGCCGGCGCAAAGCACTCCGCCGAGGACCGGGATGCACTCGGCCTCTCGACAAGCCAGCTGCTCTCGGAGCTGAAAGCGCACGACCTGACCCCCGCCGACATACACGGCGTGGTGCTGACCAGCCTGCACTTCGAACACACCGGCGGATGCACGCGAGCGAACCGCCGCGGCGAGTTCGTCCCCACGTTCCCCAAGGCGACGTACTTCGTGCAGCGGGAGGCGCTCGAGGAGGCGATCTCCCCTACCGACCGGCACGTGAACGGCTACGTGCCGAACGACTACAACCCCCTGGTGGATAGCAAGAAGATGGAGCTGGTAGACGGCGAAGAGACCATCGTTCCGGGGTTACAGGTGCGACGGGCCAGCGGGCCGTACCAGGGACACCAGATCGTCGTCATCACGCACGGAGGCGAGCGCGTCGCGTTCCTGGGCGACCTCGTTCCGACGCACCACCACCTCCAGCCGGACTGCATCGCCGCCAGCGATCGGCACCCGGAAGAAACCCTCACGACGAAGTACCGCGTTCTTGACGAAGCTGTCGATGACGGCTGGTTACTCGTGTTCAGCCACGGTACGGAACGCCGCGCCGGTTACCTCGAACAGCGCGGGAACCGGCGGTCGCTACGTACGATCTCTCTGGACTGATGGGCTGCGGAGAGCCGCCTGCACGCGGCGCAGACGAAAGGCAACCCGGCTAGCAGAGCTGTCACGTGCCATACCTCCCTATCCACGAGTACGGACTGATAGGAGACATGAACTCCTGCGCGCTCGTAAGCAGCGGAGGCTCCATAGACTGGGCGTGTTTCCCCCGTTTCGACTCTCCGAGCGTGTTCGCGGCAGTGCTGGACGACGCCAAGGGTGGGCGCTGTTCGTTGAGCGGTCAGGGTATCCACGCGGTCACGCAGCGTTACCTGCCCGACACCACCATCCTCGAGACGTTGTACGAGGCGGAGGACGGGGCAGCGACGGCGTGCGATCTCATGACGCGCGCCCCGGCGCGCAGCCCGGACGCGCCGCACGAGATCATCCGCATCGTAGAGGGCGTCCGCGGCAGCATCGCGTTGCGGCTCGTCTTTCAGCCGAGGCTCGATTACGCCAGGGGCGCGACCACTCTCAGCGTCACCCGCAACGGCGTGCTCGCGAGTCATCCGAACGGCGTTCTCGCGCTCGTCAGCGACCTGCCCTTCACCATTGAGCCTGCGGAAGACGGCGGTGAACAGGCAGTCGCCGAGTTCACGGTGCGGGAGGGTGAGCACGTGGAGTTTGCGCTGGCATTCGGGGTGGGACGGCTGCCTTCCATCAGCACGATGGACTGCCGCAACAAACTGGAGCGGGCGATACGGCACGACCAGGCGAGCGTGGCGAAGCTGGGCTACAGCGGCTACCTGCGCGACGAGGTAGTGCGCTCTTACCTGACGCTGCACATGCTGATCTTCGAGCCCACCGGGGCGATAGTCGCCGCTCCGACCACGTCCCTGCCCGAATCGCTCGGGGGCGTGCGGAACTGGGACTACCGGTACTCGTGGCTGCGCGACAGCGCCTGGACGCTCGGCATCCTCTACCGCCTCGGCGACCCACACGAGGGAGAGGCGTTCATCGACTGGGTTGTCGATCAATGCGCCATGAGCATCGAATCGATGCAGATACTCTTCGGCATCGCGCCCGAGAGCGAGCTGGAAGAGATCGAACTCGATCACCTCGAAGGCTATGCGCGCTCAAGCCCGGTGCGCATCGGCAACGGCGCGGCGTTCCACCGGCAGTTGGACGTATTCGGCGAGGTTGCGTTGAGCCTCGCGGTCTTTCACCGCTACTCAGGGAACCTGTCGGACAAGGCGTGGGGACTGTTCAAAAACATGGCGGACCTCGCGGCTGAGATGTGGCACATGGAGGACCGCGGCATCTGGGAGGTCCGGGGCCCGGAGCAGCACTTCGTCTACTCCAAGGTGATGTGCTGGGTGGCGCTGGACAGGGCGGTGAAACTCGCCGAGGGCCACGGCTACGAGGGCGACACCGAGCACTGGCGCAGGCAGCGGGACCTCATACGTGAAGAGGTGCTCGACAAAGGCTGGTCCGACTCCAAACGGAGCTTCGTGCAGGCGTACGGATCGGAGGCGGTAGACGCGAGCGCGCTGCTCATCCCGTTCCTCGGTTTCCTCCCTCCGGACGACCCGCGTATCCGCTGCACGGTCCGCCGTATCCAGCTGGAGCTCTCGGACGGCCCCTTCGTGCGCCGGTACCGGATCGACGACACGGACGACGGCCTCGTCGGCGAGGAAGGCGCGTTCTACATCCTCAGCTTCTGGCTCATCGGCGCCCTGATGACCATAGGCGAGACACAGGAAGCGCTGACGTACTTCAACAAGGTATTCGCCACCGCCAACCACCTCGGGCTCTTCGCGGAGATGCACGACCCCGTTACCGGGCAGGCGCTCGGCAACTTCCCGCAGGCGTTCAGCCATATCGGCTTCATCCACACGGCGCGGAACATCAACGAGATGATGCGCAGTCAGTCCTACGAGGAAGAGTTACTGGCATGAACCGGCACGCTTGTAGCCCGCCGTGCACACCCCTAGAATCAGACA
Source organism: Dehalococcoidia bacterium (assembly GCA_034422595.1). Classification (GTDB taxonomy): domain Bacteria; phylum Chloroflexota; class Dehalococcoidia; order Lucifugimonadales; family Australimonadaceae; genus Bin16. The sequence continues at coordinate 23,254 of DAOUJO010000007.1, forward strand.
ACCCCTTCCCCCTGCCGGCTCGAACGAGAGCGGAGAGCCGGATAAGGAGCAACGCTTGACAACGAAGGTCTACGTAACCGGCGTCGGCATGATCACCCCCGTGGGTGTGGACACGAAGTCGACGTGGAAGAGCCTGCTGCAGGGCAAGTCCGGCATCGCCCCCATCGTTGCGTTCGATACCGAGGGATTCGCAACCACCATCGCGGGAGAGTCGCCTGATTTCGATCCCACGACGTACGTGGACCGCAAGCAGGCGCGGCGGCTCGACCGCTTCGCCCAGATGGCAGTGGGCGCAACCGCACAGGCGATGGAGCAAGCAGGTCTGGACCTGCAGGATGGCAGCGTGGACGCCACGCGAGTGGGCTCCGTCATCGGCAGCGGCATCGGCGGCATCCTCACGCTCTCCGAGCAGTGGGCCGTCCTGCACGAGAAGGGGCCGGACCGGGTGAACCCGTTCCTGGTCCCGATGATGCTGGCCGACATGGCCCCTGGGCAGGTGTCCATCCTGTACGGCGCGAAGGGGCCCAACTACTGCACCGTGACGGCGTGCGCGAGCGGCGCGGACAGCATCGGCATCGCCGCCGCCATGATTCGCAAGGGCGAGATAGACATCGCCCTCACGGGCGGCACGGAAGCGCCCATCTGCCCGATAGCCGTCGCCGGCTTCAATGCATGCATGGCGCTCTCCAAGCGCAACCACGACCCGGAAGGCGCGAGCCGTCCGTTCGATGCCGAGCGCGACGGGTTCGTCATGGGCGAAGGCGCGGGCGTGCTCGTCATCGAGAGCGAGGAGAGCATGCTCCGGCGCGGCGCGACCCCGCTGGCAGAGCTCGCAGGCTACGGGGCGTCATCGGACGCCTTCCACGTAACCCAACCCTCTCCCAATGGCGAAGGCGGAGCGCGGGCGATGGTCAACGCGCTCGCCGAGGCCGGGATGGAGCCGAGCGATATCAGCTACGTGAACGCGCACGGCACCAGCACGCCGATGAACGACCGGCTCGAGACGGAGGCGCTGAAGACGGTCTTCGGCGACGAGGCGTACAAGATCAAGATCAGCTCGACGAAGTCCATGACGGGCCACCTGCTCGGCGCCGCGGGCGGCGTCGAGGCGGCCATATCCGTGCTCGCCGTGGCGGACAGCGCCATCCCGCCCACCATCAACCTGGAGAGCCCGGACCCGGACTGCGACCTCGACTACACCGCGCACCATGCTCAGAAGGGCATCGTGAACGCGGCGATGAGCAACAACCTCGGCTTCGGCGGGCACAACGCTTCGCTGATCTTCAAGCGCGTTGTCTAGCGCACCCGCCCTGCTCATCGGGAAGCGGCAGCACTGGCGTGTCGCCGAGCCGACCGACCCTTCGCCGCTCTCCCCCCTGCCCGCCGTCATCGCTCACCTGCTCCGCCGCCGCGGCATCCATGACGCGGACGAGGCCCGCGATTTCCTGAACGTCTCCGACAGCCTGTTCGAGGACCCGGACACGCTGCCGGACATCGAGCGCGCGGCCGAACGGCTCGCGTCAGCGCGGCGCGACGGTGAGACCGTGGCCGTCTACGGCGACTTCGACGCTGACGGCGTGACGGGTACCGCGTTGCTCGTCAAGGCGCTGCGCCGGTACGGGCTGCGCACGTTGCACTACATCCCTCACCGCGTGAGCGAGGGTCACGGCCTCAACCGCAACGCCATCGCCGCGCTCCATGAGCGGGGCGCGAGCCTCATCGTTACGGTGGACTGCGGCGTCACGAACGCGGAGGAGACCGCCTATGCAGGTTCACTCGGCGTGGACGTCATCATCACCGACCACCACCTCGCGACGGCTGCCCTGCCCCGCTCCGTCGCCATCATCAACCCCAGGGCGCCGCACTCCACGTACGGGTTTGACCACCTGACCGGCGTCGGCATGACGCTGAAGCTGGCGCAGGCGGTGCTGCGCCCCGAGTTCGGCGAGGAGTGGCGCACCGGACTGATGGAGCTCGCGGCCATAGGCACCATTACGGACATGGCGCCGCTGTTCGGCGAGAACCGCTACATCGTTCACCACGGCATACGCGATCTGCAGCGGACGGGGTCAGTCGGCCTGCGGGCGCTGCTGGGCGTGGCACGGGTCACGCCGGAGTACGCGAACGTGGAGACGCTCGGCTTCGCCATCGGGCCGCGCATCAACGCTGCGGGACGGCTCGACCATGCGGACACGGCGCTCGATCTGCTGCTGACGGACGACGAAGCGCGGGCCGCCGAGCTCGTGCGCCAGTTGGACGACTACAACACGCAGCGGCGGGCATTGACCGACGAGACGCTGGAGCGGGCGCGGGCGCTCGTGCCGGCGCAGATACCGCCGCTCATCCTCGTGGGCGAACCTGACTTCAACCCGGGCGTAGTGGGACTCGTCGCGGGGCGGCTGGCGGAGGAGTTCGGCGCGCCGGCGGCTGTCTACGCCATGGACGGCGAGCAGGTGATGGCGAGTTGCCGGAGCGCGCCGTCGTTCCATTGGGCGGATGCGCTGGGCCAGTGCGAGGGGCTGCTTTTTCAGTTCGGGGGGCACGCGCAGGCGGCGGGGTTCCGTTGCAGCATGGGCTCCTTGCCGGAGCTGCAGGAGCGGCTCGTGAGCATCGCGGCAGAGCGCGTCGGCGCCGTCCCATCGACGCGCGAAGGGATCGTCGACGCAGAGGCGCAGCCGCACGAATTGATGGGCCCAGCGTTTCAGGGCCTGCGCCGCATGGAGCCGTTCGGTATCGGTAACCCCGCGCCGGTCTTCCTTGCGCGAGGAGTGGAAGTGCTGCGCGCGTCGGAGATGGGCGCAAAGGGCAAACACTTCCGGCTGAACGTTCGCTCCGGCGGCGCAGTCTGGGAAGCGGTCGCGTTCAACCAGCAGTGGGAGAGGGGGGTCAGCCAGGCGGACCTCGTCTACACGCTGGACGTGGACCACTGGAACGGCGAGGAGCGCCTGCGCATGACGCTCAGGGACTACGCGCCGGCCTTCCGCCCCCGCCTCGCGCTCTGAGGCGGAAGCACCAGGCCCAGAGTGCGACGGCGACAACCACGATCAACCCGATCCACTGCGTTTGCTGCAGCCCGTACATCGTGGGGTCGAGCGTCACGAATGCTATGGCGAAGCGCCCCGCTCCCCACGCGGCGAGCGCCATCGGCATCACCGCTCCTTCCGGCAGGTGCCTGCGCCAGCAGAGGACGCACAAGGCAACTGCAACGCTCAAGAGCGCCTCGTAGAGCGCTACGGGGTGCACTGATGCTCCCCCGGCGAAGGCGAACGAGTCCGGGTGGTCGTAGACGACGGCCCACGGCAGTGAGGACCCTGTCGCGGGCGGGTCGCCGCCGATGACGCCACCCGCTCGTCCTACGGCGAGCCCTGCGAGGCCGGGAAGCACGGCCGTGTCTGCTACAGGGAGGCGCTCGAGTCCCTCCCTTCCCGCCTTCCAGAGCCCCACCGCGAGTCCGCCCAGTACGCCGCCCCAGAGGGAGTAGCCGCCCTCCCACAGGTAGAAGATATGGAACGGCGCGCCGGTGAAGAAGTCCAGGTAGTCGAGGATGTGGAACAGCCGCGCTCCGAGGAGCGCACCGAACACGGATATCAGCGCCAGTCTGAACGCCGTGCGCCGTGACGCGCCTTGCCGGGGCATCGCGCAGGCGAAGAGCAGCCCCCCGACGAGTATGCCCGCTATCGTGAAGAAGCCCACCCACGTGATGAACGGCGAGCCGAATGCGTATGGGCCGTAGGAGATAGTCATCGTCGCTCCGCGCAGACCTCCCTTCGCACTCCGCATTTTCCGCGAGCGAAACCGGCTACGCCAGCGCCCCGCCCTGCCTACAATTGCCAGCCATGACGACCGCAACGGATGCGCTGGACCAGCAGATAGCGGCTTTCCTGAGCCACCTGCGGGCTGAACGCGGGTTCTCGGTCAACACCATCGCCGCCTACCGGAGCGACCTCGCACAGCTGCAGGAGGCGCTCGCCGGCGAGGGCCGGGACGTGCAGTGGTCGAGCATCAGCGCGCGCGACGTCGAGGACGTCCGCCTCTCGTTCGGAGAGCAGGGCTACGCGGGCACCAGCCTCGCGCGGAAGATCGCGGCAGCCCGCTCGTTCTTCCGCTTCCTGCTGGAGGAGGGCGTTATCGACGCGAATCCCGCGGAGCGGATGCAGACGCGCAGACCGTCCCGCACCCTGCCCGACGTGCTCTCGGAGCGCGAGGTCGTGCGGTTGCTGGAGGGGGCGTCGGAGCGTCCGGGGCCGGAGGGCGTGCGGGACCGGGTGATGCTTGAGCTGACCTACGCCGCCGGTCTGCGCGTTTCGGAGGTCGTCGGGCCGCAGGGGCTGGAGCTCTCCGCGCTGAGCCTGGACGGGGGCTGGATACGTGTCTACGGCAAGGGCGGCAAGGAGCGGCTGGCGCCGGTGTATCCGGGCATCGTGCGGCAGATCACGTCGTACGTCCGGGACGTGCGGCCGCAGCTGCTGGCCCACTCCAGGCGCCGTGGCCCCGTGCCTTCCGCCCTCTTCCTGAACGCGCACGGGCACCCGATGACGCGCCAGGGGTACTGGTTCGTGCTCAAGAAGGCGGCGGCGCGAGCGGACATCCAACGGAAGCTCACGCCGCACACGTTGCGCCATAGTTTCGCCACCCACCTGCTGCACGGCGGCGCGCCGCTGCGGCATGTTCAGGAATTGCTCGGCCATGCTAGTATCGCCACCACACAGGTCTACACGCACCTGACGGACAGCCAGGTGCGCGAAGCATTCGAGCACGCACATCCCCGCGCCTGAACGAACGATGAAGATAGCCGTAGGCAGCGACGAGGCGACGCACCTCACGAGTTACGTCGTGGACGAACTGCTGCGCCGGGGCCACGAGTTGAGCCTCATGGGCGCGCTTGCCGAGGGTTGCGACCCGGCCTGGCCTGCCGTGGGCCGGGCGGTCGGCGAGAGCGTCGCCGGCGGGGACTGCGAGCAGGGCGTCGTCTTCTGCTACACGGGTACGGGAGTGAGCATCGCCGCGAACAAGACGCCGGGAGTCCGCGCCGCCCTCTGCACGGACGCACAGACCGCGGACGGCGCGAGGCGCTGGAACGACGCGAACGTGCTGGCGATGAGCCTGCGCTCCACTTCACCCGATGAAGCCGTTGAGATACTGGATGCGTGGTTCTCGGCGCCCCACGGCGACGCGGATGACGTTAGAATGATAGACATGCTGCGGGAGATGGACGCTTCCCGGGGCGAATGAGTCCAGGAGGGACTACGAGATATGCCCGTCATCACCGTAACGGGACTTATCGGCAGTGGCGTTATAGAGATCGGGCCGAAGATCTCCGACAAACTCGGCATCGATCACGTTGACCGGAACATCCTTGCCGAGGCGGCGAAGAAGATCGGCGCGTCGGAGGAGGACGTCGCTGAGCGCACGGAGCGTGCGCCGGGGCTGGGCGACCGTATCGCGGGGTTCGTGAAGACCGTGCTGGAGCGCTCGGCGCTCGCAGGCGGCGGGGCCGACCCCTACTTCGGGGGCGGGCTCGACGCGTTGCTGGTACGCGAATACCGCGACTTCCCCGAGGAGAGCCACGGCTCCGGTGAACTGGACGACGAGAACCTCCTGAAGGTCACCTCGGACGTCATCCACGAGATTGCGGCAGGAGGCAACGTCGTCATCGCAGGACGCGGATCGAACATCATCCTGCGCGACGTGCCCAATACGCTGCACGTGGGGCTCATCTCGTCCATGGACGTCCGGGTCGAGCGCATCAGGCAGCGCGAACAGCTCAGCGAGGACGAGGCGGTACGGTACATCCAGGAGAACGACCGGGCGCGCATCGCCTACTTCAGGCGCTTCTTCGACATCGACCCCCAGGAAGCGCGGCACTATCACCAGGTGCTCAACACCGACATGCTGACGATAGACCAGACAACCGAGGTTATCGTCGCGACGGCCCAGACCCTGAACTAAGCAAGGCGGACTGACATGGCACGGAAGAAGGCGGGAAGCAGAGCGGCAGCAGGACAGGCGAAGGCACGGGAGCGCGCACGGCGGAAGGCGCGGGTCACCGGCCCGTCGCTCGCGCAAGCCGCGTACGTTCCCCCGCCTCCGGAGGACGACGCCCTCGATGATGAACCGGAGGCTGTTGCCGCTGTAGCGGAGGCCGCGCAAGCCGCTCCCCCCTCCCCTGCACCCGCGACGGCGCCCCGCACCGTAGCCGCGCCCGCACCGCAGGCGCGCGCTGTGGGAGCTCAGCGCCGCGACCGCCAGCCGGCGGGCATGACCCCAACGGGCAGCCTCAAGCGCGAACTCGCGCTCATCGGCTCGATCACGCTCGTCATCGCTGCCGCGCTTGCCGCGCTCGCAACCACGACCACGCTGGGGGCGTAGGGGCACCAACACCCTCACCCGCCGCGCCAGCGCGTCGACCCATTCGGCGGGCTCAGGGCAGGCTCTCTTCCAGAGGGCGAGGTGGGCGAACAGCCCGGGAGATTCTCTTCGACAGGCTCAGGATGAGCGAGGCTGCGCGCACGGACGTTCTCCCGAGAGATGCTTCGACTACGTCTCAGGCTGCGCCTTCGGCTTCGCTCAGCATGACACTTTCCTCCCCTGCCCCACTCGCGGTTGAGAAGAGCGGGCGGTTCATGTAGTGTTCCGCCATGGCGCGGGCCGTGAGGCTCTTTGGCCGTGCCGTTCACCACGGAGGGATACATGACGGGCAAGAGACGATTGGGACTTGCGATGGTCGGCATCGGCGTCGGCGGCACGGAGATGCTGCCCGCGATGGAGGCGATGCCGGAGCTCCGGCTCGTGGCCGGATGCGACGTTAACGAAGACACGCTGAACCGGTTCGCCGAGCGCTACAACGCGAAGGGCTACGGCGACTACGACGAGATGCTGGCGGACCCGGAAGTCGAGGCGGTATGGGTCTCGACGCCGAACCGCTTCCACGCGGAGCACTCGATACGGGCGATGGAAGCAGGCAAGCACGTCGTCGTCGAGAAGCCGATGGCGCTCAACATGGAAGACGCGCAGAAGATGGTGGAGACGGCGAACCGCACCGGCGTGAAGTTCCTGGCCGGGCACACGCGCAGCTTCACCCCGCCCGTCCGCACGATGTGGAAGATCATCCAGTCCGGCGAGATCGGGCGCGCCCGCGCCATCAATGCGTTCGCCTACACGGACTGGATGCTCCGCCCGCGCACGTGGGAGGAGCTGGACATGGAACAGGGCGGCGGCCTGCCGATGCGCCAGCTGCCGCACCAGATCGACAGCGTTCGGCTGCTCGGCGGCGGCATGGTGAAGAGCGTGCGCGGCGCGACCGGCCAGTGGATGCCGGAGCGCCCCATCCCCGGCTACTACGCCGCGTTCCTGGAGTTCGAGGACGGCACGACCTCGCTCGTCTGCCACAACGGCTACGGCTACGTGATGGGCGCCGAGTTCGTGACGTGGGGGCACGACCGCCAGCGCTACACGTCCGAGGAGCGCGTCGAGGTGCGCCGTCAGATGCGCGAAGGCATCCGCGACGAGTCCGAGGACAAGCAGGCGCTGCGTATCGGCGGCCTGCAGGAGCGCGAGGTGTTCAAGGCGGAGAACGAGGAGCTCTGGGTGCCGGAGGACCTCGGGCTGCTCATCGCGACGTGCGAGCGCGGCGACATCCGGCACGGGCCGCGCGGCCTCATCCTGTACGACGACCGCGGCACGCACGAGATAGACCTCTCCATCGACCGGGACATGGGCCCCGGCTACCGCCGCGCGGAGCTCGAGGAGCTGTACGACGCAGTGGTTGAGGACAGGCCCATCTTCCACACGGGCGAGTGGGGCCTCGCGACGCTGGAGGTGGTGCTCGGCATCATCCAGTCCGGCGCTGAGGGCAGAGAGATACAGATGCAGCACCAGGTCCCGGTGCACGAGCGGTACGGCGAGGCGCGCAACTTCTCGCCGGTGTCCGTCTAAACCAGCCGGTACGACGGCGATAACGGAGGAGACAAGAGCATGACCAGCGTAGACACCAAGCCACTGAAACTGGGCGTGATCGGTATCGGCGTGGGCGCAGCGGAGATGCTGCCGCCGATGGAGCGCGCTCCTTACATCGACCTGTTCGCGGGCGCCGACGTCAACCCGTCCGTGCGTGAGCGCTTCCAGGCGCGTTACGAAGAAGCCCGCGTCTACGACAGCGCGGAGGCGCTGTGCAAGGACCCGGACGTCGAGGCGGTGTGGATCTCGACGCCCAACCGCTTCCACGGCCCGATGACGGTGCTGGCCGCGAACCACGGCAAGCACGTCGTGGTCGAGAAGCCGATGGCGCTGAACATCCGCGAGGCGGAGGAGATGGTGGAGGCGTGCGACCGCAACGGCGTCAAGCTCGTGGCGGGGCACACGCAGAGCTTCATGCCGCATATCCGCCTGATGCGCCAGATCGTGGCGTCCGGTGAGATGGGTGCGCTCGGCGCGGTGAACGCCATCGCCTACACGGACTGGGTGATCCGCCCGCGCACGGCCGATGAGCTCGACCCCGACCAGGGTGGCGGGCTCGTCTACCGGCAGACGCCGCACCAGATCGACAGCATCCGGCTCATCGCCGGAGGCAAGGTGAAGAGCGTTCGCGGCGCGTACGGCCAGTGGATGAAGTACCGCTCCATCCCCGGCTACTACGCCGCGTTCCTGGAGTTCGAGAGCGGCGTTACCGGCGTGGCCATCCACAACGGATACGGCTACTTCGTGGCGTCGGAGCTCGTGCCGTGGGGCGACGCGAACACGCGCTACACGCCGAGCGAGCGGAACGAGATCCGCAAGTCGATGGCGGCGGGGACGCGCCCCGAGGACGCGGAGAAGCTGTCGCTGCGCATCGGCGGCGAGGCGGAGTCGGCCATCTTCCGCCGCGAACACGGGCCGGAGAAATGGAAGCCGAACGACCTCGGCATCGTGCTCGTCAGTTGCGAGTTCGGCGAACTGCGGCAGGGCCCGGACGGCCTGTACAAGTACACGGACGACGGCCTGACCGAAATCATCGTCGACTCCGACCCGCTCCACCGCGACCAGGAGCTGGAGGAGCTGTACAACGCGGTGCGGCTCGACAAACCGGTCTTCCACAGCGGCGCGTGGGGCATGGCGACCCTCGAGGTCGGCCTCGCGATCACCGAGTACACGAAGACCGGGAAGGACGTCGAGCTGACGCACCAGGTCGAGATGCCGAAGGAGTACGGCGAGGAGTACGGCGTCGAGGTGCTTGAAGAGCGGAAGATAGACCACTAGGGAGGAGCTGAGATGACGATAGGAGTCTCACACGGCGGCGGATCGAACATACTGACGGCGGACGCGCCGAGCGACGAGGCGCTCGTCGGCACGGTGAACGGCGTCGTGCGCATCGTGCGCGGCGCGGCCGGCTGGACGGAGACCGAGCGGACGCTGGAGGGCAAGCACATCCACGCGCTGGTGCAGGACCCGCTGAGCGGCGTCTGGTTCTGCGGCGTCGAGCACGGCGGCATCTACTCCAGCGACGACGACGGCCACACGTGGGAGAAGCGCGACGTGGGCATCACGGCGCAGGACATCTACAGCCTCTCCGTAGCCGAGGTGAACGGCGCGACGCGGGTGTTCGCCGGGACGGAGCCCGCGCATCTGTACGTCAGCGACGACCTCGGCCTGACGTGGACGGAGAAGCCCGCGCTCCACGCCCAGGAGACGGAGGAGTGGCGCTTCCCTGCCCCGCCGCACGTGGCGCACCTGAAGCACATCAGCTTCCACCCGGACGACACGGGCGTCGTGTACGCCAGCATCGAACAGGGCGGGCTGTACCGCTCCGACGACGGCGGCGACTCGTTCACGGAGATACCGGGCATGTACAACGACGTGCACCGGCTCGTCTCCAACCCCGTGGACCCGCAGCGGATGTTCGTGACCGGCGGGATGGGGCTGTGGCTCTCGCGCGACTACGGCGCGTCGTGGGACAACGTCTTCAGCCGCGGCAGCGAGTATGGCGGCTACCCGGACCAACTTGTCTACAAGCCGAGCGACCCGTCCTACATGCTCATCACGGCGGGACAGGAGAGCCCCGGCGCGTGGAACCGGAACGGGACGGCGGAGACGCGGATCTCCCGCAGCCGCGACGCCGGTGAGACGTGGGAAGTGCTGCAGGCTCCCGGCCTCACCGACAAGTTCGTGCCGAGCGTCGAAGCGATGACGCTGGAGGAGGCGGGAGGCACCGTGCAGGTGTTCGCCGCCACATCGCACGGCGAGGTGCTGTGGTCGGAGGATGGCGGCGAGTCGTGGCAGAAGGCGGTCAGCGGGTTGCCCCCGGTCTCGAAGGGCGGCCACTACCACGCGTTCGAGGCGGACCCGCGCCGGTAGCAACGGGCAGGCATATCGGACTCTTCAGGGGCGTCCTTCGGGGCGCCCCTTCTGTTGCCGTCGAACAGGGCACCCACAAGGGATGCCCCTACACCAGACACCGCCTCACCCCGCCGGTTCACCCTCACCCGCCGCTACACGGCGACCTCTCCCCTCAAGGGAGAGGGGACCGAGGCCCCGAGAGATTCCTCGACTTCGCTGCGCTCCGCTCGGAATGACATGGGTTTGCAGTAGGCGTTGATCCCGGAAGCAGGGCTGCGTCCTGTTGCGCGGGGCGAGGCGTCAGCCTATGTCAATCTCCTCGTCCTCGTCGTCTTCTTCGCCGTCGTCCCAGTCGCCGCACCAGTCGGACGCGCGCACCCAGGGCCATATGGCGATGCCGGCCTCGTTGACGTGAGGCGGGTTGGAGCGGCAGAGCCCCGCGTACTCGCTGAAGGCGGGGTCCATACGCTCGTCGAGATAGATGCAGGTGGCGCAGGTGCGGTCTTCGTCCATGTTGGTCGTGGTCTCCTTGGTGTTGTGTTCTCAGACGTTGAGGTGGGCGCCGCCGGTGACGGGGAGGATGGCGCCGGTGACGTGCTTGGCTGCGTCGGAGGCGAGGAAGGCGATGGCCTCGGCGATGTCTTCCGGGTCGCCGGCCTTGCCGAGCGGGACGCGCTTCGCGAACGCGGCGAGCGCCTCGTCCGTGGCTGGGCCGACCATCGGGGTGAGCGTCGGGCCGGGGGCGACGCAGTTGACGCGGATGCCGTCACCCGCGTGGTCGAGCGCCATCGCCTCGGTGAGGTTGTGGACGCCCGCCTTGGACGCTCCATAGGCAGCGCGGGAGGAGGGGCCGCGGAAGCCGGAAATGGCTGAGACGTTGACGATGGCGCCGCCTCTGCCCTGCTCCTTCATGCGGAGCGCGGCTGCGCGCGCGACGAGGAAGGTGCCGGTGAGGTTGGTATCGAGGACGTCGGCCCAACGCTCGGGCGAAATCTCGGTGACGGGACCGGTGGCGCGGATGCCCGCCGAGTTCACGGCTATGTCCACGCCGCCGTAGCGGCGCACCGCCTCCTCGAACGCAGCCTCGACCTCCTTGGCGGAGCGGACGTCCGTACTGACGAACGTGGCCTCGCCGCCCTGCCCGCGTATCGCCGCGACGGTTGCCTCGCCAGCCTCGGCGTTGCGCGAGAGGCCGACGACGTTCGCGCCCTCGGCTGCGAAGAGCATCGCGGCCGCCTGTCCGATGCCTGAGCCGAAGCCGGTGACGACCGCGGTCCTGCCGTCGAAGCGTCCCATCAGATAATCGGCAGCGGGTCGATCTGCCCGTTCGCAATCTCTGCGATGCGGGCTTCGTCGGGCTCGAGTCCGTACATCTCGGAGCGCATGCGGAGCCGCTCCGTGCAGATGTCCATAAGCATCCGGCGCAGTGTCTCCAGCTCCTCCTCGGTGTCGAGCTCACTCTCGGCGGCCTCGGCGCCGTGCTCGCCGTGGCCGACCTCGTCGTCGTAGACGATGCGGCAGGCGTACTGAATGCGGAGCAGGAGGGGGTCGTCGGTCTCAAGCGCGGCGCCCGCGTGGAAGATGCCGGCCCCTCCACCCTCGGCGAAGCTGTAGGCGATGTGGGCGATGCGCTCGTCCTCGGCGATGAGGCGGCTGCGCATCGCCTCGATGCGGTCGTCGCTCGGGAGCCGCAGCCCGTCGATGTCGTTCATGCGGACGGGCTCGCCGGTGACGTCCTCGAGGATGTCGGCGAGCAGCCGGTAGTGCGTGAACTCCTGGCGGAGCGACTCCAACTGGTACTCGAACTCGTCCCTGCCCTCCTTCGACTCGGCGGCGGGGAGAGTGTTGCCGATGTTGTCGATGATCCACTGCACGCGGCTGTGGGCGCGTTTGAGCAGGCCGGGGCCGCGCAGTTCGCGGTAGCACTGGTGGCGCAGCCAGTGGACGTGGTCGGCGGGCTGGTGCGGCGCGGTGAGGAAGTTGCGGGCGATCTCGGCCTCGCCTGCCCAGAAGCACTGGCCGAGCGCGCGTATCTCAGCCTTCATGTCTGCTGCGGTCGTGGTGGTCATGCGGTCCTCCCTTGTTCTAAACCCTCACCCGCGCGCTAAAGCGCTTTGCCCTCTCCCAGGAGGAGAGGGAATCAGGCGTAGACGTTGAGCGGGGCAATCTTCCCCTCGGTTATCTCGGTGATGCGGGCCTCGTCGACAGGGAGGCCGAACATCTCGTAGCGCATGCGGAGGCGCTGCTGGCAGATGGCGATGACGATGTCGCGCGCCTCGGCCCACTCCTCCTCGGTGTGGAGGTTGTGGGCGAACTCGGTCGCGCCGTGCTCGCCGTGCTCGGTCTCGTCGCCGAAGACGACGGCGCACGCGGCGGCGATGGCGTCGGAGAGCGGGTTGCCGCCTATCCTTCGGCCCTCGTAGAAGAACGACGCGCCGCCGCCCTCCGTGAAGCCGATGGCAGCCTCGCCGATGCGTCCCCTGTCTTCGCGGGCGGACTGCCGCACCCGCTGGAGCTTCGCGTCCTCCGGCAGCTGCCAGCCGCGCAGCTTCTCCAGGCGGACGGGCTCGCCGGTGGCGTCCTCGAGGATGTCGGCGAAGAGGCGGTAGTGGTTGAACTCCTCGCCGAGCACGCGGATGTCGCGCTCGAACTCGTCGCGCTGCTCCTTCGTCTGGGCGTGGGACAGCGACTCGGAGAGCTTCTCGATGAAGCCGCGGATGATGCCGTCGGCGTGGCCGGAGAGGCCGGAGCCGAACATCTCCTTGTAGACCTGGAGGCGGAGCCAGTGGGCCTGCTCCTCCGTGGTGCGGGGCACGCCCCAGAACTGCCGGCAGATCTCCGCCTCGCCTGCCCAGAAGCGCTGGGCGAGTTCGTTCATCCCGCCTGCGAGTTCACGTTTGCGTGCGTCGTCCATGCGTTCGTTCTCCCGTGCGCAAGGCTATCCCGTGCGCCGCGTGACGGGCAAGCGGGTGAAGTTCCGGGGGGACTTGCGGTCCATTTCGGCCCACCTGCCCGGAATCACCTCTGAAACAGGGCTGGTTAGTGGGCTGTTCTGCAGCCCACAGCAGCCCATTCGCGGTCCGTCAGGGGTCTTTTGCGGTCCATAGCGGCCCATTCCGGTCAACCTTCGCTCCGCTCTGTGGGTGCGCGCTGTGTTGCTGGCGTGCGGAGGTCATGCAGACAGGGTACGCGGCGCTGGGGCGATGGCGAAAGGGGCAGATGGCAGTGGATGGGTGAGGGAGGCGCAGTGGTACCATTAAGTTGAGAGGCAGTAGTGGAGGTGGTGGAACGGCGATGCTGAAACGGCTGTTGGACCTGGTGGGGGCGGCAGAGGCAGGGCGCAGAGCGGCGACGGCTGACGCCGGGCCCGGAGTCGACGCACATAGAGCTCTCAAGGCTGCGGTCCGTAGAGGGGCCGTCAGCCAGAGGAGCGCCCTCGATTTCGGCGCCGTCTACGCGTATGCCATCAACGAGGGGATAGGCGCGGAGAAGGCGTACCTCCTGGGTTCCGCCTACGCCGAGAGCTTGGCGCAGGGCATGTCCAAGGCGTATTCCATCGTCTACGCTGCCGCGTACGGCATCGCGTGCTTCATCATCGGCGCGTCGGAGGGGTGGGCCCGCGCCTACGCGCAAGCGTGCGCGCATGCGATCGCCGCTCGGGAATCGGTCGAGTTCGCATCCACGTACGGGCGCGCCATCGCCGACGGTGCGTCGGCGGAGGATGCGCTCGTGTTCGCCCGGCGGTACGCAGTGTAAGGCTGCGCCGCCGCCAGCCCTCGAGCAACCCCGAGAGATTCCTCGACTTCGCTGGGCTCCGCTTGAAATGACAGGCCGTACTTCGAGGTTCCCTGCCTCCGCAGGAACGACGGGTGGCAAGCCACCCGTCTGTGGGCGCCCACGCTAAAGCGCGGAGCGGTTCGCGTATCCTGTTCGCATGACGACTGAGGAGCTGATCATCGCGACGGTGCGCGTCGCCGGGGCGCTGCTGGTGCTGCGCTGGGCGTTCGCGGGATCGCTGCTGGCGATCCTCATCGACTTCTCCGACCTGTTCATGATGAACCTGCTCAACCTGGGCGGGGTGCAGAACTACCAGGCGCTCGACAAGTGGCTGGACCTCGCGTATATGGTGACGTTCCTCTGGGTGGCGTGGCGGTGGCAGGGGCCGGTGCGGACGATCGCGGTGGTGCTGTTCGCGTACCGGATGGTGGGCGTGCTGGCGTTCGAGGCGCTGGGGAGCCGCGAGGTGCTGCTGGCGTTCCCCAACGTGTTCGAGTTCTGGTTCGTGTTCGTGGCGGGCATGCGCCGCTTCGCGCCGGGCTACGAGTTCACGATGCGGCGGTCGCTGTTGTGGCTCGTGCCGGTGACGCTGCTCAAGGAGTTCCAGGAGTACGCGCTGCACGGCGCGCAGTGGCTCGACAACTACCGGGCGGTGGACGTGGTGGTGGATATATGGAGGTGGGTGACGCGGTCTTAACCCAGCAGGGCGAGGACGGCGTCGTGGAGGAGGCCGTTGGTGGAGAGGGCGTTGGGTGCGTGGATGGAGTGTGTGCCGTCGAGGCCGGTGAAGCGCCCGCCCGCCTCCTCGACGATGGGGAGAAGCGGAGCGGTGTCCCAGACGTTCATCAGCGGGTCGATCATCACGTCCACCCTGCCCGTCGCGACGAGGTAGTGGCCGTAGCAGTCGGACCAGCCCCGGGCCTCACGCACCGCGTCGAAGAGCCTCGCGAGTCCCTCCGCTTTGCCGATGCGCTCGAAGTTGTGGAAGCCGGTTGAGGCGAACAGCGCATCCCTGAGGTCGGAGACCGACGATACGCGGGCGGGGCGCACGTCGAGGGGATCGGACGGCGCGCCGATGGCGTTCGCCCACCATGCGCCCTGCCCTGTCGCGGCGTAGACGATCTCGCCGAGCGCGGGAAAGCAGATGGCGCCGGCGACGGGCTCGCCGTCGTGCTCGAGCGCGGCCATGCAGCCGAAGAGCGGGACGCCGCGCACGAACGACTGCGTGCCGTCGATGGGGTCAAGGTACCAGCGGTAACCGGACGAGCCGTCCTTCGCGCCGTACTCCTCGCCGAGGATGGCGTCGGCGGGGCATTCGGCGTCGAGGATGCGCCGCGCGAGCTCCTCGCCCTCCTTGTCGGCGCGAGTCACGGGCGAGCGGTCCGGCTTGAAGTCGAGGCCGATGTCCTGCTGCTGGTAGTACGTGAGGGCGTGTGCGCCGATCTCCCGCACGATGCGGACGGCAAGCTGCGCGCGTTCGGTGAGTTCGCTCATGGGAGGGACAGGATACAGCGTCCGGCTCTGCCGGACGTAGTACCATGCGCGCAGTCGTCCCGGAGGTGTGCGATGGCGCTGTTGGCCCCCGAGTCACTGAGCTACGGCCACTACGAGTGCCGCTCGCTGGACGAGACGCTGCCGGTGTTCACAGACCTGCTGGCGTCGGATGTGGTGCGTCGCGAGGACGGCGCGGCGGTGGTGCGGCACCCGAACACGCCGTGGGCGCTCGTCGTGCACGAGGGCGGGCTGGACGCGCCGGTGAAGCCGCACGCGAACCACTACGGCTTCCGCGTCTCGGAGCACACGGAGATCGACGCGGCGGCGGCGTACCTGCAGGAGCACCGGGAGCGGTATGGGCTGACGCTGATTGACGGGCCACGCGGCAGCCACTTCGCGTACTCGGTGTACATCGACGAGCCGGGCGGCAACACGATAGAGATCGAGCACTACAACCCGCGGGCGGCGCTGCACGGGCGGCAGATCGCGGCGCCGCACTGGAGCGAGCCGCTGCCCGCGGAGCGTTTCCCGGGGCGCGGCTACGTGCCGCAGGCGCTGTCACACGGAACGATGCAGTGCGTCGACAAGGAGACGAGCAACCGCTTCTACACGGAGGTGCTGGGGCTACAGATCGTGGGCGGCGGCAACATCTCGACGTACATCGGCACGGCGGACGACCCGTGGTACATCGTCGTGCTCCCTGCGGCACAGGAGCGGACGCTATTGCGTCCGGTGAACCGGTACGCGCTGCGGCTCGCAGGCCGCGCGGACGTGCTGTCGGCGCACGACGCGCTGGGGCGGCTCGCTGGAGAGGGCGTGTCGCACCTGGGCGACGTGTGCGAGGAGGGCGGCGAGGCGTGGTTCGTGCTGGCGGACCTCGATGCCAACTGGTGGGAGGTTACGTCGTCGGCTGAGGCCAACCTTTTGGCGTTGGGTTAGGTGCTCTCGCGCCAGTTGCGGACGTAGTCGAGCTGCTCCGGCATCTGGGGCGAGCGCGGATGGCGCGACGACTTCGGGCAGTCCCGCCAGAGCTCGTCCAGCCGTTCGAGGGCCTCGTCGCCGGAGCGTCCGTGCCGCACGAGCCAGCAGCCGACGATGGTGCCGGTGCGCCCGACGCCGCCGAAGCAGTGGACGTAGACGGTGCGCCCCTCCGCGATGTGGCGGTCGA
Organism: Dehalococcoidia bacterium; assembly: GCA_034422595.1. GTDB lineage: Bacteria > Chloroflexota > Dehalococcoidia > Lucifugimonadales > Australimonadaceae > Bin16. The sequence goes on from DAOUJO010000007.1 coordinate 40,004, forward strand.
TGGCGTCGAGCGCGGCGGTCGTGAGCGCGGGCGAGTCCGGCACCCCCATGTCGGCGACGGGGAACCGCTCGTGCGACGCGCCGTCGATCATATCGTCGTATGGCTTGATCCAACCCCATGCCTGCGCCTCGACCGCCTCGGTGAGGTCGACGAACGCGGATATGCCCGCGTCCCTCAGTGCGCGGAGCTTCGTGAGCGAGGGCGCGTGGTCCGGCTCCCTTGGGTACTCGCCGGCGAGCAGCTTGCCGGGCTCCACCCAGTAGCAGTTCTGGATCGGGCGTTCCACCCCTGCCCTTATCCGCGGAGGCGGGGGATGAAGTCGGCCATCTTCGACTCGCCGCCGACCTTCGAGAGCGTCTCGGCGAAGGTGTCGTGGATCCAGGGGTCCTCGTCCTCGTACTCGATCTGCGCGCCGCCGAGCTTCACGGAGACGTCGGCCTCGCCCTCCATCGCGACGCCGAGGCTGAAGCCGTGCTTCTGGGAGCCCCATCGGAACGCGAGGTAGCGGGCGGGCGTCGTGCCGCCGTTGAAGTGCTGGTGGAACCAGTCGTTCGGCGGGACGACCATCGCTCCGGGCTTCCAGTCGACGCGGATGACGTCGTCGGGCACGGCGCCGCTACGTGGCCAGAGGAGACTGTAGCCGTGGCCGGAGATGATGATGACGTGCGCTCCGGGGCCGTGGCGGTGCGCCTTCTTGTAGGTGCCGACGGGGAACTGGGAGACGTGGGCGGCCTGGGTGTTGTCCGCGAACTCGAACATGACGCTGGAACCGCCCGCGCCGCGCTCCTTCCACGAGAAAGTGGTGAACGTCTCGATGTCCGGGATGAAGTTGGTCTCCCAGACGTTCACGCGGCCGGTGTTGCCGGTGAACATGTAGCCCTCGCCCTGGTACTGTCGGGAGTCGCCGATGCGGTCCTCGAAGACGAACGGGTTGCTGAAGATGAAGTCCGGGTTGTGGAAGAGGTTCATGGTGATGGGCGCGGTGGTGACGGCGAGGAAGCGCGCGGGCTCGGCGCCGGAGCCGTTGAGGTGCTGGTGCCAGACGTTGAGCGGGATGGAGAAGATGCTGCCTTCCTTCCATTCGAACGACGTGCGGCTGTTGGGGTCGTCGCCGACAAGCGTTGCGCCCCTGCCCTGCAGGACGTAGACGTTCTTCTCGAAGAGGTGCTTCTCGGGGGCCATCTTGCCGCCGGGCGGGATCTCGGCGACATAGGCGTCGTTCGTGCCGCCGTTGCCGTCGAGGTTGATGTACGCGCCGAGACAGTCGAGGCGGGCCCAGGGCTTGACCTCGACGGTGCGGAGGTCGTCCACGGCGAACCCGGTGACGTTGGGGATGCCCTCGCTCTCGACGAAGGCCTCGTAGGCGCTGATCTTGGAGAGCCGGGGCTGGTCGGCTGTGACTTCCGGCTTGGGGCTGAGTTGCGTCATGTATCGTTCCTCCTGATGGGCGCCGCATAGGGCGGCATTGCTGCCATGCTTTGTACTATCAGGAGTGCGGGGCGTCAAGGAAGGGCGCCTCCCCTTGCCCCGCCGAGGACCCTCACCGCGCGCTGAAGCGCGTGACCCTCTCCCTCAGGGAGAGGGAATCAGGCACTCACCTTGCCGACCGACGCCTACAGGCATAAGATTGCTCCATCTCCGGATGCGCGGCGGTTGACGGTGGGTTGTGCCCGTTTTCGGCACACACGGACGCCCGCGCTCTCCGATATCCGAAAGGCGGCCCATGCACGACGATCCCTGGGAGCACGGACATTACGGAGCAGAGGACGAGGTTATCTTCGGCTCCATCGCGGAAGACGGCTTTCCGATAAACCCGGACTGGCTGCGGCTGACGAGCGTGGGCATCGACATCGGTTCGTCCACCTCACATCTCATGTTCTCCAAACTGGTGATGCGACGTCGGAGCACGGAGATGTCCAGCGAGTTCGAGGTGGTGTTCCGGCAGGTGCTCTACCGCTCACCCATCCTGCTCACCCCCTACTCCGACCCGGACACGATCGACACGGACTCGCTCGGCGAGTTCGTGAAGCAGAGCTACGCGGAGGCCGAACTCGAGGCGGACGACATCGACACCGGCGCGGTCATCTGCACCGGCGAGGCCGTACGGAAGCACAACTCCGAGGCGATCATCCGGATGTTGGCCGCGGCGGGCGGACGTTTCGTCTGCGCGACGGCAGGGCCGAACCTAGAGGGCATCCTCGGCGCGCACGGCTCCGGCGCAGCCGCGCGGTCGCTGAAGATTGGCGCGGGGATGAACGTGGACATGGGCGGCGGCACCACGAAGATCGCCATCGTCCAGGACGGCAAGGTCGCGGAGACGATGGCCATCAACGTCGGCGCGCGCCTCATCGCGTGGGACCCGGACAGCGTCGTCGAACGCATCGAGGAGGCGGGGCGCACCATAGCCCACAGCGTGGGCGTGGACGTCGAGGTCGGCAAGCGGATGGAGGAAGAAGAGAAGGAGAAGGTCGCCGAGAAGCTGGCGGACCTGCTCTTCGAGGCGCTCAGCCGCAGCGACTACTCCCAATTGGCGTCGGACCTCGTCATCTCGGGCCCCATCGCGTTCGACGAGCCGATAGACGAGATCGGCTTCTCCGGCGGCGTGGCTGAGTACGTCTACGACTACGACCAGCAGGACTACGGCGACATGGGGCCGCTGCTGGGCGCGGCGGTGCGACGGCGACTGCCCTCACTCGGCATCCCGCTTGCCGGAAGCGCGGAGCGCATCCGCGCGACCGTGATCGGCGCGTCGCAGTACACGGTGCAGGTGTCGTCCAGCACGGTGTTCGTATCGAACTCCGAACTGCTGCCGTACCTCGACCTGCAGGTGGTGCCCGCCTACCTCCCCGCCGACCCGAACGATCTGACGCAGGAGGCAGTCGAGCAGGCGATAGCGCAGGGCTTCGAGCGGCTGGATATCGCCGAACAGGACATCGGAAAGCACATCGCGCTGGCGGTGCTTGGGCCGGTGGTCCCCACCTACGACTCCATCAGGTCGATCTGCGCGGCTATAGCCGGAGCGCTCGCGCCGTTCCACGACCACATCTGGACGATCGTGCTGAGCGCGGACGTGGCGGGCCTCGTCGGAGCGATGCTCAAGAACGAGTTCAAGGTGGAGCCGGAGGTCATCGTCGTGGACGGCATCAACGTCGGCGAGTTCAACTTCATCGACCTTGGCGAGCAACTGGAGTCGGTGGAGGCGATCCCGGTGGTGGTGAAGTCTCTCGTGTTCGAGGGATAGCGGCCTGCATGGCGCCGCTCGACTCACCACCTTCGAAGCAACCGGCCCACGACAGGCGGTCAGCATGACCATCGCGCAGATGGGGCAGGAGCAACGCGCAGGAGCAGAAGGCGCGGGAACGTTCCCGCCGCTGCCAACGGGCATCTACGACGTCATCTACGCAGACCCGCCGTGGGACTACAAGGGGCAGTTGCAGCACGCCGGTCCCGGCAGCGGCGACACCGGCGGTGCGGCGCGCCACTACCCCACCGTAACGCTGGACGACCTGAAGCGATTGGGCGTTTCCGGCATCGCGGCGGACGACAGTCTGCTGTTCATGTGGGCGACGAACCCGCACCTCGATCAGGCGATCGAGCTGGGTAAGGCGTGGGGGTTCGCGTGGGCCACAGTGGCGTTCGTGTGGGACAAGAAGCGCGTCAACCCCGGCTTCTACACGCTGAGCCAGTGCGAACTGTGCCTCGTCTTCAAGCGCGGCGCGATACCGCAACCGCGCGGGGCGCGGAACGTCCGGCAGCTCGTGAGCGCGCCGCGCGGCCCGCACTCCGCGAAACCGGAAGAAGTCCGCAGCCGAATCGAGCAGATGTTCCCTCACCAGCGCAAGATAGAATTGTTCGCGCGCCAGGAAGCGGCGGGCTGGGAATCGTGGGGACTCGGCTTCGATGGCGCGTGAACCCCGGCAAGGCTGCTGAACGGCGTTGACCACAGCGATCAGGCACATCAGGCTGAACATGCCGTTCTACGGCTGGTGGATCGTGCTGTCCTCCGTGCTCTTCCACGGGCTCTCCGGATCGGCGTTCGGGTTCACGTTCGGCCAGTACCTGCTGCGGATCGAGGAGCAGTACGGCTGGAGCACGTTCGCCATCTCCAGCACCTACTCGGGCTCCCTGCTGCTCGCGGGCATCCTGAGTCCGGCGCACGGCTGGCTCCTGGACAAGTTCAGCCCGCGCGCCATCATGCAGGTCGGGACGCTCACCTTCGGACTGGGCTTCATCGCCCTGCCCTTCGCGGACACGTTCCCCATGTTCTTCATCGTCATCATGATCATGTCCGTCGGGTCGAACCTGTCGGGCTGGCTCACGCTCACTACGGTGACGACACGCTGGTTCCGCCGTAAGCGCGCTCTCGCCCTGGGCCTGAGCTCCACGGGCATCGGGCTCGCGGGCGTGCTCTCGACGATTGTAGCGTGGTCGCTCGTCCTGCATGGCTGGGAAGTGACGGCCATCGGCTCCGGCATCGCCGTGCTCGTCATCGGGCTGCCGCTCTGCCAACTGCTGCGCGGTTACCCGGAGGACCACGGCATGTTGCCGGACGGCGAGCCGCCCGACGTCCGTTCCGCGACCGGTGCGCCGCCGGCGCAGGACTTCAGCGAGGCCAACTTCACCGTGAGCGAGGCGATGCGCGACCGCAGTTTCTGGTACGTCTCGCTCGGGCACGGCGTCGCACTCATCGCCGTGTTCGCCGTGCTCGTGCACCTCGTTCCCCACCTCGTGAAGGGACTGCAGTGGAGTGAGACGTCCGCGCAGGCGGTGCTGACGCTCGTGACCATCACGAGCATCGTCGGCCAGGTGGGGGGCGGGTACATCGGCGACCGCTACAACAAGGCGCGCCTGGCGGCCATCTGCATGCTGATGCACGCGGCCGCGATGCTGATGCTGGCGTTCGCCACCAGCGGCACGGTCATCGTGGCGGCTGCGTTGCTGCACGGACTGGCCTGGGGTACGCGCGGCCCGCTGATGATGGCCATCCGCGCCGATTTCTACGGGCGCCGCCACTTCGGGCAGATAGCCGGTTACTCTAATATCATGGTCATGTTCGGGCCCTTGATCGGCCCGTCGCTCGCAGGTTGGATGTTCGACCAGTACGGCGACTACACCGGCGCGTTCCTCGCAGTCGCGGTTGTCGTTGCGCTGGGCGCGCTCCTCTTCCTAGGGTCGAGGAAACCTCCCGTACCGGCGCGGCTGAGAGCAACAGAGGCGTGATGCAGATGACCAACGTCCGCAGCGGGCTGCAGTGGATATGCGCGGTCGAGCACTGGACGGCGCTGGTGCTGATCGCGCTCCTAGCGGTGCTCGTGGGGCAACTGATCGGACTCGCGTTCGGGGCGACCTCCATCGTGAAGTCGCCACGCGGGACGTTCGAGGCGCTCTACCAAGCGTCGCAGGACCGCGACTACGAGGCCGCTTTCGAGCTGCTCGACAGCGACGGGCGGGCGCAGGCGGAGGCGCTCGGCGCCCCGGCGTGGCGGGAGATCGTGGACGGCCTCTCCGAGGGGCGCACCATCGAGAAGATGGACATCGGCACGCAGCGGATCTTCGGGCAGCACGCAGTGGTGGGGATACTGGTGGAGTACACGGACGGCGGCATCACTCCGCGCGTGGAAGAGCTGGTGCGCGAGGGAACGCACTGGCGCATCATGTGGCCGCCGGGCACGCGGAAGTTCACCGAAACGGTGCGGAAGTACGACCCCTGGTACGGGTACTAGCGCGCCCTACCCGGCAGCCTGATCGGTGCCCGCCCAGCCGTGGACGGAGAGGTCGAACGTAACGCCGTCCGGCCCGGTGAACTTGACCTCGACGTTGCCGCCGCCCGTCTCATTGGGCCTGCGACTGTTGTACTCCTCGCGGATCTTCGGCTCGACGTGCTCAACCGCGCCCGCTGAGAGCACCTGCGCCTGCGCGGAGTCCATGTCCTCGACGCCGAAACCGATGTGGTGGACGCCGGTCCGCTTGGGCGCACCCTCCGTGACGGATGCCCACTCCTGGCGCCACTTGAGGATGGCCATGTTCACGTGGCCGTCGCTCAGGTAGTAGCCCTCCGCGGTCGGCGAGTCGACCCTCCCGACCTGCTGCAGTCCCAGTCCTTCCATGTAGAACTTTGCCGTTGCCTCAGGGTCGTCCGTGCCGATGGCGATGTGCCGGATACGCGCCATGATGTGTACCTCCCTCGTGGTGCGTTCGTTCGTCTCAACCTGCCTTGCGCGTGCATCATAGCGCACGCTTGTTTCTGTTGCGCGGGGGCGTACCATATGCACAGTAAACGCACGGCAGGAGGTGCGGCATGAGCGGCATCAGCGGCGTGAACCACGTGGCGGCGATAGCGAAGGACATGGCGGAGACGGCCAGCTTCTACGGTGAGGTGCTGGACGTGACCGTGCGCAAGATCGTGAACGACGAGCCCGGCCACAAGCACTACTCGTTCGACCTCGGAGGCGAGGGGACGCTGGACTTCTTCGAGGGCGCGCCGGGCATGGGCGGGACCGCTCGCGACACCATCGGCGCGCTGAACCACCTCGCCGTCACCGCGACGCCGGAGTTCATCGACGAGGCGGAATCGCGGCTGGAGGCGCGCGGCGTCGAGGTGCACGTCACGCAGCGGCAGGGGCAGAAGACGATCTACTTCGAGGACCCGAACGGGATCAATCTACAGCTCTACCCGTCGACGGGCGGCAGCCGGGGGTAGCCCCTACGCGGAGATGCAGTTGACCGGCGCGAGGCCGTTCGCGATGACGCCCCACTCGTCGCTGTCGGCGGCGCGGGCGAGCACCTCACCGCCGTGCGTGCCGGCGTAGACCGTGCCGTCGGCGTCCACGGCGAGCGCCTCGACCGACTCGACGAGGCCGTTGTCCATCAGCGGACGCCACTCCGAGCCGCCGTCGTCGCTGCGGTAGACCTTTGCGACTGCGCCCTCGGGCCGATCGCGCCAGTTGCGGGGTCTGCCGAGCGTGGCCGCGGCGTAGAGGCGCTGCCGGTCGGTGGGGTCGTTCGCGAGCGTGACGGTGTACATCGTCTCGAACCCGTTGCAGTGCGACTGCCAGGAGCGCGCCGCGTCCCGCGAGCTGTAGAAGCCGACGCCTGTGACCGCGAAGACGTGGTCGCCGTCGTCCGGCGCCGCGGCGAGGCCATGGATGTCCGGGTGGATGCTCTCGCGCGCCTCCTGCCACGTCTCCCCGCCGTCCTCGGTGAGCATGACGCCCCCGACCTCGACGCCGACGTATACTCGGCCGGGCCGGGTCGGCGAGGCGACCATGGCGCGGATGTTCGGCATGTGGGGCGATACGGGGAACGTCCACGTGCCGTAGGTGGGCAGGTCCTTGAAGCTCTCCACCTCGGAGAAGTGCTCCTCGGCGGCCCTGCGGCGCAGCACCACGGCGTTGTCCGCGCCAACGAACACCGTCCCGTCCAGGGTTGTGACGACGCAACGGGTGTCCATGTCGGACAGGGTCTGCTTCCAGTCGGCGGGGTCCGCTCCACTCTCGAAGACGCCGTCCACCGTCGCGGCAATCGTGCCGCTGTCGGTCGAGCAGACGCCCTCTACGCGCACGCCGGGCAACGCCTTCGCGGCGACTTCCCACGCGCCGTTCTTCTTCTCCAGCGTAACGATGCCGTCGTTCGTGCCTAGCGTGAGCATCCCGCCAACCTCCTGATGCAGGTGCTTGGACTATAGCACGGCGCGTCAACCGGCGCGCCCTTGACGCGGCGGGCGCATCCCTCAACAATGCGCCCGCAGAGGGGAGCCCGCAGTCCACCGGAGGAGCGTGACGCGATGTCAGAGGAGAACAAGGCCTTCGTTCGCCGTCTGTACGAGGAGGTCTACAACAACGGACGCATAGACCTGATCGACGAGATGTACGCGCGGGACGTGGAGCTGCACATCGCCGGCATCCTCGAGGACCCGTTCGGGCCGGAGCCCATCAAGCAGCTCGTGACGATGACGCGGATGGCGTTCCCGTCGATTCACGTCACGGTCGACGACGTCATCGCTGCGGAAGACCGCGTGGCGGCGTGCATCTCGTTCACCGGGGCGTTCCAGGGCATCGGCATGGGCACGTCGCCGCGGGCGAACATGTCGTGGTGGCGGCGCATCGACGTCTACCGCATCCAACTCGGGCGCGTCGTCGAGCAGTGGGGAGACCGGGACGACTTCACGATGCTGCAGCGGCTCGGCGTCGCCGTTCCTGCGTTCAACGACCCGAAACCCACGCCGAGAGAGTTCGGGCGGCTGTAGGCGCTGGCGGAGGGCGGTTCGATATACTGCTGGTGCCAGGTCCACGCACCCCGGAGGTCCACGATCCGTCCCCTCGCCCTGACGCTGCTCTTGCTGTCACTCGTGCTGGCGGCATGCCTGCCTCCTCCCCCCACAGCCACTCCCGTTCCGACGTGGACGCCCGAGCCAACCTGGACGCCGACCCCGCTCCCGACGTGGACGCCGGAGCCGCCAGCGCCTACGGCAACGCCTGTGCCGGCTGTGCCAACGCAGGTTGCTGAAGCGACCCCTTCCGCCACTCCAACCCCTACCCCGTCGCCGACGCCGCGTCCAACGGCTACCGCGACCCCCACGCCAACGCCGGAACCGACACCCACGCCGGACCTCGTCGCGAAGTACATTGAGGATATCTGCGGCAATAGGCCGAGTTTCAACGTGTCCACATCGTCGTTCTCGGAGCTGGAGCAGAGTTTCCGCGCCTACGCTGAATACCTGCGGACGATCAGCGTTCCCGATGAGGTGATCGACCACTACGAGGCGCACGTATACGCGGCGGACGTGGTGGTGAGCAATCTCGCCCGCGCGGCGGAGACACGGCCGAACCGCAGGCCGACAGGCAACCTGAACGACTACATCGGCTTTCTGTGGTCGCACCCCGAGGCGTACGAGCGCATCGCGGGCATCGACGTTCCGTGCTTCTAGGGGCTAGTCGATGGCGTAGAGGCGCGCGGGGTTGTCGGAGAGGACCTTGTCGACGACGCGGGGCTCCAGCAGGCCGCTCGTCTTCAGCGACTTGAGCGCCTCCAGCTCGCTGGAGGTGTCGGAGTGGCCGTAGTCGGAGCCGATCATGAAGTTGTCCTCCGAGGCGTTCGCGAAGATGTACGGCAGGTCGTCGTTCGTCTGGCAGGTGACGTACATGCGGCTGTCTGCCATGAGGTTGTCGGAATCGAACCCGTTGCCGTCCCGGCGTGCGCGGTGTTGCACCTCGTTGATGATGTAGGGCACCCAGTTGGCCGCGCCCTCGATGAAGCCGGCGCGCAGGCGCGGGAAGCGCTGCCACAGGCCGCGGTACATCATGGAGTGGAACGCGCTGATGATGGGCAGCTTGTTCCGGGCGTAGGCGTCGGCCTCGGTCAGCCCGACGAACGCGGGGTTGCCGCAGCCCGCGTGGATGCAGACCGGCATGTCGTACTCCTGCGCCGCCTCGTAGAGCGGGTCGAAGTACGGGTCGACGAGGCGCCGGTCGCCTTCGAAGCCGCGCATGAAGATGGCGCACGCGCCGTGCTCCTTGCCGTAGCGCAACTGCTCTTCCACCTCGTCCATGGTGTCGAGCGGCGGGACGACGGCCCAGCGCAGGCGTCCGCCGCCCTCGGCCCAGATGTCGGCCAACCAGCGGTTGTAGCTCTTGGTGAGCGCGAGTTCGACCGCGGGGTTCTCGGAGATGCGGGTGAGGAAGATGGTGGGGAAGAGCACCTGCACGTCCACGCCAAGCTCGTCCATGTGGGCGAGGCGCGCGGTGATGTCGGCGAGCGTCCGCGTCGCCTGCGACGTTTCGGAGAAGCCGGAGAGCTGCTCTGCGGCGGAACCGGTGCCCCTGGTGGCGAAGGGTCGCTGCCGTTCCTTGCCGTCGATGATCCAGATGGGCCTGTCGGGCCGGTTGGGGCCGAACTGGGACACGGGCTTGTACTGCTGGTCGGCCGGGTCCAGGTACTCCCAGGCCTGATCGCTTTCGATAACGTGGCAGTCAGCGTCTATGATGGGCATGGCTGTCCCTCCCTCAGACGAATGGCAGAAGATTACACCTTTCGCGCCGCGTCAACACCTGCGAACGGCGCGTCGAGAGGAGCACAGATGGTGAAGAGCGATGCGGGAACGGTTGAGGAGTACCTCGCCGGTCTGCCGGAGGAGCGGCGCGAGGCGATCGAGGCCGTGCGCCGGGTGGTGCTGAAGCACCTGCCGGACGGCTACGAGGAGTGCATGCAGTTCGGCATGATCGGCTACGTCGTGCCGCTCAGCCGCTACCCGGTCACGTACAACAAGCAGGCGTTGCAGCTGGCGGCGCTCGCGTCGCAGAAGCGGTACATGGCGATCTACCTGAACAACGTCTACGGCGACCCGGAGACGCTGGAGTGGTTCACGTCCGCCTACGCGGCGAGCGGCAAGCGGCTGGACATGGGGAAGTCGTGCGTGCGTTTCAAGCGCCTGGACGACCTGCCGCTCGATCTCATCGGCGAGACGATAGCGCGCACGGGCGTCGACGACTTCCTCTCGTTCTACGAGTCGGCGCGGAGCAAGGCGAAGCGCGGTTGAAGCTCCCTCTCCTGAGGAGAGGGGACCAGACAGGAGGATGATTCGATGGCGAAGCCACGCATAGCGGTCTTCTCGGGGCCGCGGTCGACGATTGCGAATACGCCGACGCTCGTGACGAGCAACAAGGGGCGGAAGGCGGACGAGCCGCAGATCGAAGGGCGGTTCGACCACCTCGTGCCGCAGCGGCTGCACGAGCCGGTGCGGGTGCGCATCGCGAAGTTCAGCGCGCACCCGCTGGAGTCCGACGCCGCCGAGGTGTACCGCGACGACGGTAAGGAGTACTACGAGGTGGAGCTTCGCCCTGAGGACGGCGTGTACCTCCTCCCCTACATGGCGCGGCGCGCCGACGGCTCGGCCGAGGGCACGCCCTTCGAGGACTCCGACCTGACGAACGCGGCCATCAATTTCGGCGGGCGGCAGACGTTCTTCCCGGACGCATCGCGGCTGTTCGAGAACATCGACCGCGGCATCGCCGGGCGCGGCCACGACGGCGCGGCGAGCGAGCTGGACAGGATCGCGGACTACGACTTCGTACGTGTGCTGCCTCCGGCGGGGTACACGAAACAGGGCGAGACGGCGGGGCGCGACTTCTTCCCCTACAGCCCGCGCCCGCTCGGCAAGTTCCTGTCGAACGCAGCGATGGCCCGCGCGGTGAATGTCGTGCAGCAGACCATCGACTCGGGGAAATACGACGGCTTCATCTGGCTGGAGGGCAGCCCGCACGTCGAGGAGACGCTCTACTGGCTGAGTCTCGTGCTCGACACCGCCCTGCCCTTCGTCGGCATATCGTCGCAGCGGGCGCACGGGACGCTCGCCAACGACGGCGACCGGAACATCGTGGACGCGGCGCACTACATCACATCCGGCCTCGGTAAGGGGCTGGGCGCGGTCGGCATCGTGGACGAGCAGATATTCGCGGCGCGCACGTTCAAGAAGGGCGACGCGCGTCCGGGCGGCTACCGCGCGACGGGCGGGCACGGCGGTGTGCTCGGCAGCGCGGGCGATACTGTGCGCGTCTGGTTCCGCCCCGCGTACCGCACGACGGGCTCGTCCGAGGTCGCGGTGAAGGGCTTACCGTCGGAGGTCGTCTTCCAGGAGTACGGCGACAGCCCTGCGACTGTGAGCGTGCGCATCAAGGACGGCGACGGCTCGCTGCGCGGCGACGCTATCGCGCCGGTGCACATGGTGAAGTACGGCCATTACATGGCGGAGGAGGACACTGCGGACCCGGAAGTGGAGGTCGACATCATGGCGCGGATCGAGCGCGGGCTGGCGCAGCAGGCGTCGGACGAGCCGGGCGCTCCGCGCTTCCACGGGTTCGTACTGGAGGGCGCGGCAGGCACCGGCTCAGCGCTGCCGAGCCAGCTTGCGGCGCTCGCCATCGCGGTCTACAGCGGGATGCCGGTCGCGCGGGTAAGCCGCGGCGACCCGGAGGGCGCGATGCCGCCCAACGCGAACGACTTCACGATAGAGGGGAGCAACCTCGACGCCATCAAGGCGCGCGTGTTATTGCGCGCGGCGATGCTCCGGTTGGGGCGACTGCCGAAGGCGCGCGACCCGCGCAACCCGACCGCACAGGAGCGCGAAGCGGCGCTCGCGGCCATCGCGCGCTACCAGGAGATCTTCGACACGCACTAGGGGGCTAGCGGTGAAGCCAGGCTCGGAACCCGATGGAGCGATGCCGTGGGGCCGCCTGCGGTCTGGCCGCCCGGCGCAGCGCCTCCTGGCGCATCTGGCGGGGCAGCATCTCGTCGGCAGGCATGAATCGCTTGCCTGCGCCGAACAGGACCTCGCTGCTGCCATTGGCTCCCATCAACTGGATCTGTTCGGCTGCCTGAGACTTCCACTCCCGCGGTGCGACCATGCGCCACCTCCGTTGAACTACAGTACGAATTGTAAGACCAGTGAGGGAAACGCGCGAGATGTTATCGGCCCAATTTTGCGGACGGTTTCATGGCGTGAACAGAGGGCGTCAAAACGGCGCCCTCTGTTTTCCGTACAGTGCGGTTACGGGGACAGCGGCGTCCCCTGCCCGCTTACGCGGCGCCGAAGCGTGGGAAACACTCGCGCGCTACGTTCTCGAAGACGTTGGCGCGGTCCTCGTCGGTGAGCCAGTCGATGTCCTCGATGACGGGTTTGAGGTCGTCGAGCCAGAGGCCGGTGTTGGGGTCCTTCGATGAGCCGGTGCCGGGCCGCTCTGTGCCGAACATGCAGCGGTCAGTCCCCACGACCCTGAACAGGAGTTCCAACCCCTCCTTGTTGTAGAGGACGGAGTCGAAGTAGAGCTGCCGCAGGCTCTCGTCGAACGGCTTGACGTTGGGCTGCCGCCAGCGGAGCGCGCGCCACCGCCCTATCTGGTACGGGATGGAGCCGCCGCCGTGGCACATGATGATCTTCAGCGTCGGGAAATCGTCGTACAGGGTGGAGTCGCAGATCGAGACGGTCTGGATGCTCTCTTCCGTGATGAAGTGGCCGGTGTACGACTCACGGACGTTCTTGCACGACGCGGAGTGGACGAAGGCCGGCACGTCGTACTTCACCATGCGCTCGTAGAGCGGGTACCAGTACTCGTCGCCCATCGGCGGCGTGTCGTTGTCGAGTCCTTCCGACGGGTCGGGGTTGATCATGATGCCGATGAAGCCGAGGTCGTTCACGCAGCGGTCGACCTCCTCAAGGACGACGTCCACGGGCTCGCCGTGCAGTTGCGGCAGCCCGGCGACGCCCTGGTAACGGTCCGGGTACATCTCGACGGTCCTGGCGATGAGGTCGTTGTTGACGCGGCAGAATTCCTCCACCAACCTGCCCGGCTTCTCCGAGTGCATCAGTTGGAAGGGTCGCGGCGAGAGGAACTGCATGTCCGTGCCGACGGCGTCCAGCACCTTGGAGATGTGGTTCTCCACGACAGCCCGCAGCTTCTCGTCCGGTATGCCGCCCCAGTGCGAGTAGGCCCCCCGGCTGGAGAGCAAACTGGCCTTGTACGCGTACAGTTCGGGCGGCGCATTCAGATGTCCATGGATGTCGATGATCATGGTCCCCCCTCATCGTGTCCGTGGTTGTTTCGCGCCGGATGCTAGCACGCGACGGCGCACGGCGCGCGCCACGGTGGTAGGATGCGCTCACAAGACGCAGGAGGGCGGCGATGCTACTGGAAGGCAAGGTTGCGGTCGTAACGGGCAGCGGGCCGAACATCGGCGGCGAGATCTGCCGGACGCTGGCGCGAGAGGGCGCGAAGATCGTGTGCGTGGACTTCCTCGACGACCGCGCCGACGTGGCCGCGGCCTCCGTCCGTGAGGAGGGCGGCGAGGCGATAGGCTTCAGCTCGGACATCTCGTCCCCTGAGCAGGTAGAGGACCTGTTCCAGCGTGTCGACGAGGAGTACGGGCGCGTCGACATCCTGGTGAACAACGCCGCCGTGAACAACGAGGCGGGGCTGTTGGACATCGAGTACGACAAGTGGAAGTGGGTGCAGTCCGTCATCATGGACGGGACGATGCTGTGCAGCCAGCAGGCGGCGCGCCGGATGGTGGCGCAGGGCGAGGGCGGCGCGATCGTCAACACGGCCTCGACGACCGGCCACCGTGGCAAGGCGGGGTTCATCGCGTACTCCGCGTCGAAGGGCGCGGTGCTGCAGATGACGCGCACGATGGCGATCCAGCTCGCGCCGTACGGCATTCGGGTGAACTCCATCACGCCGACGCAGACCGGCGACAACCGCGGCACGACGCCCGGCGGCAGCTCGGCGCCGCGCGCCGCGAAGCCCAAGAACATCCCGCTGGGCAGGTGGGGGCAGCCGTCCGACCAGGCCGGGGCGGTGCTGTTCCTGGCGTCGCCGATGTCGGCGTTCGTCACGGGCGAGAACATCAACGTGGACGGCGGGCTGCTGGCGCTGTTCCCGTCCGAGCGGGGGTTGATGGAGACGTAGGGCGCGAACGGGGGACGATGAAGGACTCGATCGTAAGCTACTGGTCTTCGACGGTAAGCGTATCGATCGCCCTTGGAGTCTACTGGCTCGCTGCCCGGTGGATATACATCCAACTGAGGACCCCGCCTCGGAGAGGCTGGCTCGATGTCGATGCACTCTCCGCGTGTCTGGCGTGGATCGTACTCATAGCAACTCTTGTTTGTATGGTGTGCCTGAGTCTCGATATCTTCAAGACATTCCGCGCTAATAGAAAACAGGCGCTCACTGAAGGAGGTTACCCGGAGAAGCCAGGTCGACGGACAACGAGTAACGCGAGGATAGCGGTCCCGCTGATCGCACTTTGGGCGCTCGTTGGCGTGATCGGGTGGAACTACCTCTTGCTCCAACCCTACGTGCGGCTCACCCCTGAGCCGACGGCCATGGCCGCGGGCGAGATAGCAACGTTCACCATTGAAACAGACATCCCTTCCGTTGGCGTACGTGCTTCGAGGTCGTGGGCAGTGGAGAAGGAGGGTGCGGAAGACTGTGTCAGGTATCCGGCAAGCTCCCGACACCGTGACGGTACGACCGTCATTGTAAAGGCATGCAGCACGGGGATAGGAGTGATATCGCTTGGAGGTGGGAAGACGCAGCGTGAGTATAAGGCGGGCTCACTGCCTGCCGGTGATGAAGTAGCGTACTTTCAGATATCTGACTCGGACCGCATCCCGTCTGTTTGGGACCCAGGCTCTTTCGTCGCCGGTGAAACGGGAGTACGGGTGAGAGGTCTGGACTGGCGCTCTGGCAGGTTCATGTTGAACACCAGCCACGCGTCAGCATTGTCCTTGGACAACTACGTGGCCTATGTCTACGCTGATGGCGGCAGATTGCTGAGGCGGTTCGACTTTGCGGACGCCGCCCGGTTCGATAGGCGAGATGCCCCCGAGCATGTTCGCATAACCTTTTCCAGCTATCGCTATGTATACCAGTGGGGATCGTGTGAGAAGCCGGCGGAAGAGTTCACCGGGATCAGTTTCGTCGAGAAGACGCACGCTGCAGTATCTGACGATACCCCACGATGTTGATGTTCGCTTATTCCTCTCTTCCCACTAGGCCCAGGGGTCGTAGGAGCCGACGTGCCAGAGGTGGCCCTCCGGGTCGCGGACGGCGAAGAGGCTGCCGCCGTAGAACTGCTCCTCGAGTTCCATGACGATGTTCGCGCCGGCGGCCTTGACGCGCTCGTAGTGCGCCTCGATGTCGCTGACGACGATCAGGTTCGCCTGGGTGAGCCGGCCGCCGGGTTCGGCTGGAAAGACGATGGCGCCGGGGTCGTTCTCCCGTGAGGAGCCAAGCATGATCATGCCGTTGCCGTACGTGAGCTGCGCGTGGGCGATAGTGCCGTTCTCGCCGGGGACGACGAGGTGCCGTTCGAAACCGAGGACGTCGCACAGCCAGTCGATCGCGGCCGGCGCGTCGCGGTAGGTCATGCCGGGGACGACGTAGCCCTTCAGTCGCGACTCGCCAGCCACAGACCTACCTGCCCGCCTCGCGGACGAAGTCCGAGACGCGCTCGCCGATCATGATGCAGGAGACGTTCGTGGCGGAGTGCGGGACGACCGGAATGATGGACGCATCTGCCACGTAGAGGTTGTCCAGGCCGTGCATCTTCAGACGGCTGTCGACGACGGCCATCGGGTCCTCGGCGGGGCCCATCTTGCAGGTGCCGGAGCCGTGGTGGTGGCTGTCGTAGGTGGCCTGCGCGAACTCGACCCAGTCCTCGTCCATCGTCGGCAGGATGAGGTCGCCGTAGAACGGGCGCATGAGGTCGTCCTGCATGAACTCGTACATGAAGTTCATCACGGAGCGCACCGCTTCCATGTCGTCCGGGTGCTGGAGCATGCCGTCGTCGACGATGGGGAGCTCGTGCGGGTCGGTGGAGGCGAGGTAGATGCGTCCGCGCGAGCGCTGCTCGACGAGGTTCATCGCCACGGGCATCATGGGCTTGAGGCCCTCGACGCCGACGGGCGCACGCATGTAGATGTGGAAGTTGCCGGTCGGCAGGCTGGGGTTGCTCTTGTAGACCAGCTGGAAGCCCGAGACTACCCAGTCCGGTGTGTAGTCGGACTTGCCCTCGAACGTCATGTTGATGGCGGCGTGGTCCTGGTAGTTGCGCCCTATCCCCTCCAGCGGGTGCACGACACGGATGTCGAGCCGCTCCAGTTCGCTGATAGGGCCGATGCCGGAGAGCATGAGTACCTGCGGGCTGTGGTAGGTGCCCGCGCTGAGGATGAAGGTGTCGGCGGAGGCAGAGTAGACCTCGTCGCCCTGCTCGTAGAGCACCTCCTCCACCCTGCGCCCGTTCAGCTTGAGTGATACGACCGGCGCCTCCGCGACGATGTGCAGGTTCTTCCTGCCGCGCGCCGGGCCGACGTAGGCGACCGCGGTAGACTGGCGGATGCCGTCCTTCACGTTGCTGGCGGACGCAACGATGCCAGAGCGCTCAGGCCCATTGCCGTCCTTCATGACGGGGTATCCGAGCGCCTTGGCGCGGTCGACCCACGCCTGCATCGGCGGGGCGAGTTCCTCCTCGAAGTCGATGCGGCGCTTCACGGTGAGCGGGCCGTCGTTGCCGTGGTGGGGCTGGTCGCCGAAGTCCTCGTCGGTCTCGATGCGCTTGAGGATGGGCAGGCAGTCCTCGTACGACCATCCAGGGTTGCCGAGCGATTCCCAGCGATCGAGGTCGAACTGCATGGGGCGCGCGACGCCCATCATGTTGACGGAGGAGCCCCCACCAAGGATGCGACCGCTGAGGGGGTAGTACTCACTGCCGTCGATCTTCCGCTTCGTGGGGTACATGACGACGTATTCGGACTCGAGGATGGGGCGGTTGTTGTTGCGTCCGTCGGCGATCATGTGCGGGAGCGGCTGCGGGTCGGGGCCCGCCTCCAGCAGCAGCACCTGCCGGTTGGGGTCCTCGGAGAGCCGGGTTGCGGCCACGCACCCCGCCGAGCCCCCGCCGATCACGATCACGTCGTAGTAGCGCCTCTGGGTCATGCCGCCTCCTGCTCAGTTGTCGTCCGAAATTACACCGGATGGAATCATACTCCTGTTGGGGCCTTTGCGGAACCATGCCGGGTACGGCCGCGCTTGCCCTGCGAGCAGGGCTGGCCGATACTCAGCCGGGTTACGATTCCCGGAGGTAGAGAGCATGACAGAGGTTCCCGGCTGGTACCTGGAGTTCGCGGGGGCAGTGACCGCCGCGCTTCCGCCGGACATAGACGAAGAGGCCGCACAGGCGTGGGTGGACGATCCCGCCGGGCTGCGCGAGGCGCTGGCAGGCGCGCTGGGAGGTTCTGCCGCCGCCGGCCCTGCCCGCCTGCGGAACGACAAGACAGACGAAGGCTGGACGCTCGTGCGCGACGACCCGGAGATGCCGGTCGTCGCTGGAGCGAACATACGCGGCGGCACTTTTCCCGAGGGGTCGGAGGACCTCATCGGTGAGCCGATGGTTGAGCTCATCCTCGGCATCGAGGGCCTGCTCGGGCAGCGCCAGGCCGAGTACCTGATGGAGCATCCGAACGGGATCCCGGAAGAGCTGGAGCGTTATGCCCTCGTTTTCCCGGGCACGGTCTGGCAGAGCCCGGACCAGAACCACCAGGTGCCCTGCCTCGTGAACCGGGGCGGCTCGTGGGAGATCATCTTCGGGATACTGGAGGGCGGGTTCGACTCGCGCGACCTGCTTGCAGAGTCAGCTTGATACGCCTCGCCGCTGAGGCCGACCTGCCAGCCGTCGTTGCCATCTACAACGCGGCCGTGCCGGGGCGCTTGGCGACGGGAGACTTTGGGCCGGTCACCGTCGACTCGCGGCGCGAGTGGTTCGCGGCGCACACGCCGGACCGCCATCCGCTATGGGTCGACGAACGCGACGGCGAGGTCGCGGGCTGGCTAAGTCTCGGCGCGTTCTACAACCGTCCCGCGTGGAACATCACTGCCGAGGTCAGCGTGTACATCGCGCCCGCGCACCAGCGGCAGGGCGTGGCGGCAGCATTGCTGGAGACGGCCATCGCTGAAGCTCCCCGGCTGGGGCTGCGGGTGCTGATAGGCATCATCTTCGGCCACAACGAGCCGAGCCTCGCCCTGTTCCGGCGCTTCGGGTTCGAGGAATGGGGCCTCATGCCGCGAGTGACGGAGCTGGACGGCGTGGAGCGGGATGCCGTCTTCGTGGGGCGTCGCGTCGGCTGAACGGAAGCGTTGCGCGGGATGCGCGCTGCCGATTACTCTCATGGCTGCATACGGTTCATGGAGTTTGGAGGTGTTGTGATGGCGAAGGTGACATCGCTTGGGCACGTTGGCCTGTTCGTGAACGACGTTGCGACGATGCGCGACTTCTACACGCGTGTGCTCGGCATGACGGTGACCGACGAGAGCCCTGAGCGTGGGATGGTGTTCCTGTCGGCGAGGCCGGGTGAGGAGCACCACGAGCTGCTGCTGATGCCCGGCAGG
This sequence comes from Dehalococcoidia bacterium, assembly GCA_034422595.1. Lineage (GTDB taxonomy): Bacteria > Chloroflexota > Dehalococcoidia > Lucifugimonadales > Australimonadaceae > Bin16. Next base: position 58,942 of record DAOUJO010000007.1, read on the forward strand.
TCGGGCGACGGCGACGTGAAGGTCGTGCAGCAGGTGTCGTTCCACGTGGACAGCGTTGAGGACGTGCGCGAGTTCCATAACCGGTTCGTCGAGGACGGTGTGCAGATCGACTCGGTCGTCACGCACGGCAACACGGCGAGCGTGTACTTCCGCGACCCGGAGGACAACCGGCTGGAGATCTACTACAGCCTGCCAGTCGAGTGGCCGCAGCCGTTCCGCGCCGAGATAGACGTCACGCAGAGCGACGACGACATCCTGAAGCAGATACACGACGTGACGGTCGGGGCGCAGCGATAGCCGCCCTGTCACGTTGAGCGACAGAAGGAGATAACGATGACGGAACCGAGGTACGTAGAGCCGACCGGGAACCAGCGCGCCGGGTGGCACAAGGAAGGCGAAGGCGGCAGCACGAGCTACACCGTGCGGCTGGCGACGGCGTGGGAGAAGTTCCAGCGGTCGGAGGGCATCCCCGTCTTCAAGGGCGTGGGGGTGCGCGACTCCCGCGAGCTGCCCCGCGCGGAGTGGAAGCGGGTCGGCGGCAAGGGCACGTACATCCAGGTGACCGGCACGAACAACGCGACCGGCATGTTCGTGGTCGAGGTGCCGCCGCGCGGCGCGCTGCATCCCCAGCGGCAGATGTACGAGGAGCGCTACATCGTGCTCGAGGGCCGCGGGAGCACAGAGGTATGGCGGAACGGCGACACGGCGATGACCGCGTTCGAGTGGCAGCCGTGGAGCCTGTTCGCGATACCGCTGAACGCCAACTTCCGCATCATCAACGCGTCGTCGGCCCCTGCCCTGTTGCTCGCGGTCAACTCCGCGCCCCGGACGATCAACGCGTTCCAGAACATGAACTTCGTCTTCAACTGCGAGTTCAACTTCGACGACCGGCTCGGCGGGAACCTGGAAGACTTCTGGAACCCGAACGACGAGATCGAGCCGCAGCCGGTGCGCGGGCGCGCGATGGTGACGTCCAACCTGCTGCCGGACATCCAGAACGCCTACCTGCCGCTCGACAACAACCGTGGCCCCGGCTTCCGGTGGGTTGCGCCGAACCAGGTGGGCAACACGATGATCCAGGGATGGCTCGCCGAATACCCCAGCGGGCGGTACGCGAAGGCGCACGCACACGCGTCCGGCGCGGTGCTCGTCTGCTGCAAGGGCGAGGGCTTCTCGTGGACGTGGCCGAGCAACGAGGGCGGCCTGACGCCGTGGCAGAACGGCATGGGCGATCTGGTCAAGATACAGGAGTACGTGCCCGGCGGGCTCATCAGCGCGGCGCCCGGTCCGGCCAACTGGTTCCACCAGCACTTTGCAGTCGGGAAAGAGCCGTTCCGCGTCTTCAACTACACGGGCCCGATGCCGGGCAACCCGGAGTCGAGCAGGAACCGCGCCAACGACTTCGCGGAGGAAGGGGAGCTCATCAGGCAGCACGCCGACATCACGGACGGAGGGAACGCCATCCCCTACCACTTGGAGGACCCGTACGTCCGTCAGCACTTCGAGGAGAAGCTGCGGCAGAACGGCGTGGCCTCCACGATGCCGGAGGTGGTCTACACCGAGGCAGGCGCGAAGATGGAGGTCATGTCCGACTAGCCCCGCTGGCGCAGGCTGCCGTAGACGCGCTCCGGCGTGACGAACACGACGGTGCGCTGCTCGTTCCGCATCGCGGAGTCGAAGTCATCCCATCGCTCCGGCGGACGCCCCGCGCCGCTGTAGGCCTTGCGCAGGAGGCCAAGCAGCGTGGCTTCGTCCGTGTCGTCCCAGCCATGCACGGAAGCGGCGCCCTGCACCGTCACGTAGCGCGTGTTCTCCGGGTTGATGACCGTGACTGAGCACTGGCCACTGCGGCGTGCGTTGCGCACCTTGACCGTCTCGCCGCGCGAGACGAAGGCGACCTGCCCGTCGACGAACCCTGCGCTGACCACGGTGGCCTGAGCGCGTCCGGATGCGCCGACGGTGCTGACGACGGCAAGATGGTTCGCTTCCAGGAACGGGAGTGCTTCGCTGAGGTCCAAGGTGTGTCTCCTATCCCCAGACCCCGAAGGTGAGGCCGTGGCCGGTGCCCGCCATCGAGCGGTAGCACGGGAGGTAGTCGAGCAGCGTCATGGTCCCGGGTGACATCGCGCCCGCGACCGCCACCCAGTTCAGTATCTCGGGTGTGCCGGGTGCGCCGTTCAGCCGGCCACGCTCCAGTGACCCGAGCGCCTGCTCGTCGCCGCTCTCCAACGCCGCGATGACGCCCCGGTCGAGCTCCTCGTCGATGATCTGGTGGCTGAGGCCGCCGGACGCCATGAGCGCGACGCGGGCGTCGGCGTCCCACGACTCGATGGCGCGGCGCAGCGCACCGCCGATCGCGTAGCAGCGGGCGGCGCTCGCTTGGTACGGCAGGTAACGGCTGACCATGAACGGCACGACGGGCAGGTTCTCGTCCGGCATGACGAAGTGGTGCGCGTAGGCGAATGCGTCGTCCAGCGCGTGGCCGTCGCGCACGCCGTCGCCGCAGCCGACGTCGAATCCGTCCTCGTTAAGCGCCGTGATGAGGTGCTCGGCGAGTTGCGGCTGGCCGGGGCGGTCGTTGATGACGGGCGCCCGGCGCTCCTCGTTCGAGCGGAAGCGCGCATCGGGGTCGAACCCCTGCCGCTCGGCGACCGGAAGCGACTCGGCGCGCATGACGGCGAAGACAGCGCGCGTCTCGTCGGCCCACACGCGATGGGGGTTGCTGATGACGACGAGCACGTCGGGCTTTGCGTCGTCGATCGCCGTGCGCAGCTTGCCGATGGCGGCGTGCGCCGCGTCGTAGCGCTCGCGCTGCTTCTCCGGCGTCAGCTGCGCCTCGATGTCGGACGGCGCGTTGGCGAGCAGCGACTGGTAGTCGAAGCGCGGGTCGCGGGTGTCGGCGTCGCCCAAGCGGGGCCAGCCGACGGGGTCGGTCTGTATCGAGGGGCCGTGCGAACTGCCGATGCCGAGAACGATGCTTGCCATATTGGCCTCCTGTGGGCTACGCGCCGCGTGGGTGAGTCGTCGTGATGGGGCAAGCATAGGACGCAGGGCGGCGCAAGGCAAAGGCAGGTGCTACGGGATGGATGGGATCAGGAGGATGAGTCGAGGCGGGCTATCTCTGCCTGCATCTCGTTGGCGACACCGATGAGCTCCCGGATGCGGCCGGTGTTCTCTCCGAGTCGGAGGCGTATGCCACGTATCTCCTCATCGATCGTGCGTATCTTCTCGTCATGAAGAAGGGCTAATGCGTCGTACTCCTGCTGGTGTTCGACCATCAGGTCCATCGCCTGTGACAGGTTGCTGACTGCCCTGGACAGATTGGCCATTCCTTCCTGCGATGTCATGTGTCTCCCTCTGGGGCCAAGGTGCGGCTATTGCACTGCATCGTTATCGTAGACGGCGGCGCAGAGGCGGAACAAGGGGCAGATGGCACAGTTGCACGCCACTCCACTCGCTGCCTTGGCAAGGTGCTATCCTGCGCCGCATCCGGAGCCTCGTTGGAGGAGGGCGCATGACCACTGAGAACTCGACCGCGCTGGGCATCGGCATCATCGGGCTTGGCGGCGCGGCGGTCGCCATGATCCCGAGGATGGCGTTCAACCCGCGCTTCAAGATCATCGCAGCGGCGGACCTCGACACGGAGATACTCGGCCGCTTCGCGCAGGACTTCCCGGACGCGGCGACGCACACGAGCGCCGAGGAGATGTGCAAGGACCCGCGTATCGATCTCGTCTACATCGCGACGCCGACCATACTGCACTCCCAGCACTGCGAACTCGCGATGTCGTACGGCAAGAACGTGCTCATCGAGAAGCCGATGACGATCAACGTGGAGGAGGGCACGGCGCTGGCGGAGTCGGCGGAGCGGCAGGGCGTGCTGCTGGGCGTGAACGTGAAGCACAGCTTCGAGCCGCGCGTGCTCCGCATCCGCGAGATGGTGCGCACAGGCGAGTTCGGCGAGCTGCGGATGATGCACCACTGGCGCTACCAGGACTGGCTGTACCGTCCGCGCTCGGGAGAGGAGCTGACGCCGGGGCCCGGCGGCGGCATCCTCTGGCGGCAGGGGCCGCACCAGTTCGACATCATCCGCACCATAGGCGGCGGCATGGTGCGGAGCGTGCGCGGCACCGCCGTCGCGTGGGACCCCGCCCGCCGCGTGCCGGGGGCTCACGCCGCGTACCTGGAGTTCGAGAACGGCGTCTTCTGCACTGCCGTCTACAGCGGCTACGACCACTGGGACTCGCGCGAGTTCATGCACGGCGTCGGCAGGGATGGCATCTTCCCCGACCCCGATAAGCACGCCGCGGCGCGCAGGGAGCTGGCCGAGTCCGCCGACCCGGACTGGGAAGAGGCGGCGGCGCGCGCGGAGCGGTACGGTCTCGGCCGGGCCGGTCCCCCGGAGCCGCCGACCGGGCCTTCGAGCGCGGGCTGGCTGCTCGGCGGGCCGCTCATGGTGAGCTTCGACGACGCCGACGTGCGGCTCTCGCCGGGCGGGCTCACCGTCTACGGAAACAATGAGCGCAGCGAGATCCCGCTCGTGACGGTGGAGGATGGCCGCGACGGACGGCTCAACACGTTCTACGACGCCATCACGACCGGACGCCCCCTGCCCGCCCACGCGCGCTGGGGCAACGCCACGATCGAACTGCTGCTGGCGATCGAGCAGTCCGGCGAGCAGCGCAAAGAGATGTTCCTCGAGCACCAGGTGCCGACGGTGGACTAGAACACCCTCACCCGCGCATCCAGATGCGCACCCTCTCCCAAGGGGAGAGGGACAACAAGGAGAGACGAGATGCTGTTGATAGACAACGCGACCGTGGAGCGGCTGCTGCCGATGGACGAGTGCATAGACGCGCAGGACTACGCGTTCCGCGGACTGCCTACCGGCGAGTCCGTCCACCGGCCCCGCATCGACCTGTACATGCCGGCGCAGCGCCCGGATGGCTACTACCGCTGGGGCACGATGGAGGGCGCGAGCGACGCGCTGGGCGTGTTCGCCATCCGTATGAAGTCGGACATCCTCTACTGGCCGCGCGACGAGCACGGCTACTGGAAGGAGGAGAAGTACTGCATGGAACCGGGCACGTACTGCGGGCTGATCATGCTGTTCAGCACACGCGACGGCGAGCCGCTGGCGATGATCAACGACGGCATCCTGCAGCACATGCGCGTGGGCGGCGGCGCGGGACTCGGTGTGCGGTACCTGTCGCGGCCCGACTCGCAGACCGTGGGGATGCTCGGCTCCGGCGGCATGGCGCGGACGTACCTGGAGGCGTTCGCGGCGGTGCGCGACATCCGCAGCGTGAAGGTGTTCAGCCCCACGAAGGCGAACCGCGAGCGCTACGCGGAAGAGATGTCGGCGAAGCTGGAGCTCGAGGTGCGGGCGGTCGACACGCCGGAGGCGGCGGTGGAAGACGTGGACATCGTCTCCGCCTGCACGAACGCGATGGAGCCCGCGCTAAGGGGCGACTGGCTCTCGCCGGGGCAGCACGTGACCGACGTGCGCGGCGAATTGGATGCCCGCGTGTTCGAGCGTGCGGACGTCACTGTCAAGCAGGGCGTGGCGCACTCGCGGCCCAGCAACGAGGACGTGCGAAGCATGGGCGACGGCTACAACCGCGGCGACTACATCGGGGGGACGGACGAACAGAAGCAGCGTCTCCCCGCCCGGCTGCGCGAGGCGCGGGTGAACGCCGGGGGTACCGACGAGACGCCGACGTTCAACGACCTCGCGAGCGGCAGGGTGAGCCGCACGTCGCGGGACCAGATCACGCTCTACCTGAACTCCGGCAACCAGGGGCTGCAGTTCGCGGCGGTCGGCGAGGTCGTCTACCGCAAGGCGAAGGAGCAGGGCCTCGGGCGCGAACTGCCGACGGAGTGGTTCCTGCAGGACATCAGGGACTAGGGGCTCGATGTGCGGGACTCATGCAAGGAGGGCGGCCACAAGGCCGCCCTCTTCTTACGTTGCATGTCAGGCTAGAAGCCGCCGACGTCCGCGGCGCCGGGGGGCGGGGTGTAGTCGGTGTAGGCCCACTCCGGCATGGTGCTCACGAGCCCCTCGAGGCCGATCATGCGCTCGTACTCGGCGCGGATGGCGGGGTCCTGGTCCGGGTACGCGATCGCCCTGCCGCCGTCGCGCGTGTCCTGCGCGCCGCCGTCGCGGGATTCGGAGCCGGGCGCCGCCCCGTTGCGCATCCCCGGGCCGTAAGGGCCGTCGAAGATGAGGAAGCGGATGCCGTTGGGCGACGTGCCGAAGTGCTGGTGGAACCAGTCACCGGTCATGGGCGCGGCGCTGATCATGCCGACGGGTTCGTAGTCCTGCCGCTTCACCTCGTTGCCGGTGCCGGCCTCGAAGGGGCGCTCGCCAAGCCTGTCAGGCCAGGTGATGCTGTAGCCCTTGCCTTTGATGCAGACGAGGATGGCCCCGGACGAGTGCTTGTGCGCTTTGGAGTACTGGCCGGTCTCGTACTGGCCGATCTTCATGTAGAAGTTCGCGCCGGCCATGTGCGGCTCCACCCGGCGGTAGCTGAAGGAGCGGCGGTTGTCGCGCGGCAGGTGGCAGTTGACGATGTCCGGGATGACGTTCGTGCGGCGCATGGCGAGGCCGCGGACGGGGTCGGCGTGGATGTCCTCGACGGGCTTGAAGTAGTCGTCCTCGGCGTCGAAGAGGTTGGTGAACTCGTAGGGGTTGTTGAGGACGAACTCGGGGTCGCGGACGAGGTTGACGATGTTCGGCGCGGTGGTTGCGGCGAGGAGGAGCGCCGGGCTGGAGGTGGCGTTCACGAGGCGGTGCCGGGCGTTCAGCGGGATGCCGAAGAGCGAGCCCTGGCTCCACTCGAACACCTGCTTCTTGTTGGGGTTGCTGTCCTGCCAGACCTCGGTGGAGCCCCTGCCCTCCGCGACGTACATGATCTTCTCGTACATGTGCTTCTCGGGGTTGAGGGCGCCCGCGCCGGGAACCTCGACGACGTACATGCCCCAGAGGTGCTCGGTGCCGAGCAGCTGGATGGCGATGCCGTTGCCGCCGAGGCGCTTCCACGGCTTGAGCGGCAGGTCCTGGATGCGGCGCACGCCGATCTCGCGGTGGATGTCGATGCCCTGCGACTCCATGAAGAGGTCGTAGTGGGACTTCGGCGTCTTCCAGAAGCCGAAGCCGGCCTTGTTCATGCCTTCCGGTTCTTGCCATTCGGCCAGGTCGGCGGTTCTCGTTACCATGTGTGCTCCCTCCGTGGACGTGCGCGCGGCGGCGCAGGATGCGCCCTATTATGCGCGGGAACGCCTGCGGAGTCCACGCACGCCTGATTTGCCGCCTGCGCACAGCCGCCGTACAATCCGCGCGCACGTACCCAACATGGGAGTACCCAGGAGGCAGGAATGGCTACGGCGAACCTGGAACGCATCATCGACGGCGACGGCCACATCATGGAGGACATCGCCGGCATCGTTTCGTACATGCCGGACGAGTTCAAGGGCAAGAGTTTCGGCGAGGCGCGATCGGAGCGTAATCCCTTCCCCCCCATCGACCACCTCCACTCGGCGAACCGGCACATCACGCCTCCCGGCGCGTTCGCGAACGTCGGGCCGGACGGCTGGATGGAGTTCCTCGACGAGGTCGGCGTGGACTCGACGGTGCTCTACACCACGAGCGGCCTCGGCTTCGGGAAGATCGTCAGCCGCGACTGGGCCGTCATGCTCGCGCAGGCGTACAACAACTGGGTGTACGACACCTACCTCAAGCGTGGCGACCGCTTCCAGGCGATGGGCCTGCTGCCTCTGCAGGAGCCGGACGCGGCGGTCGAGGAGCTGCGGCGCATCGTGCAGGACCTCGGCTTCGTCGGCGCGATGCTGCCGTCGACCGGCGCGCAGCAGCCGCACCTCGGCGACAGCAAGTTCTGGCCGCTCTACGCAGAGGCTGAGCGGCTCGGCTGTGCTCTCGGCATCCACGGCGGCGCGCACGAGGGCTTCCTGATGGACGACATGAGCCCGTACGCGCCCATCAACGCGCTCGGTCACCCGATGGGGCAGATGGTGGCGTTCGCGGGCATCATCTTCAACGGCGTGTTCGACAAGTACCCCGGCGTCCGCATCGGCTTCCTTGAGGCGGGCGCGGCGTGGCTGCTCACCTGCATGGAGCGCTTCAACGGCTCTTGGGCTTCCCACGTCCAGTACGACCCGCGAGGCCGCTTCCTGCAGATACGCGAGGGCGAGCGCGTCTCCGACTACATCTGCCGACACATCGACGAGGACCGCATCTTCGTCGGCGTCGAGGGCGACGAGCTGGCGCTGCCGGAGGCGGTGCGTCTCACCGGCAACAAGCCGTACCTGTTCTCGTCCGACTACCCGCACGAGGTCGACGCGAACACCTGCAAGGCGGAGCTGGACGAGCTGCGTGAGAACGCGGACATGTCCGCCGACGACAAGGAAGCGGTGATGTACCGCAACGCGGCCCGCTTCTACCGGCTGGCGGCGAACTAGGGCACGAGCGAAGGCAGACACCAAGGAGGCGAAAGCCATGGTCACTGAAAACATCGAGCGCATCGTTGACGGCGACGGCCACCTGGTCGAGGACCACGACGCCATCTGGGCGCGCATGCCCGAGGACTACCGCGACCGCAGTTTCGTGACGACACGCGGGCCCTTCCCGCCCAACGACCACCTGCACGCGGCCAATCGCCATTTCCTGCCGGAAGGCGCATTCGCGCGCGTTGGGCGCGAGGGCTGGATCGATTTCCTGGACGACGTGGGCGTCGACAAGACGGTGCTCTACACGTCCAACGGTCTCGCGTTCGGGCGCGTGGTCAGCCGTGACTGGGCCATCGAGCTCGCGCGGGCGTACAACAACTGGGTGTACGACGAGTACGTCAGCAAGGACTCGCGCTTCCAGGCGATGGGTCTCATCCCGCTGCAGGAACCCGCAGAGGCCGCCGTCGAGCTGCGGCGCATCGTGAAGGAGCTCGGCTTCTCGGGCGCGATGCTTCCCGGCACGGGCGCGCTCCAACTGCAGAACCACCTGGGCGACGCGAAGTACTGGCCGATCTACGAGGAAGCCGACCGCCTCGGCTGCGCTATCGGCATCCACGGCGGCGTGCACGACCACATGGGGCTGGACGACATGAGCCCCTACGCTCCGGTGAACGCGCTTGGCCACCCGTTCGGCCAGATGGTCAACTTCGCCGGCATCGTCTTCAACGGCGTGCTGGAGCGCTACCCGAACGCGAAGTACGGCTTCCTGGAGGCGGGCTGCGCCTGGTTCGTGGGCTGCTTGGAGCGCTTCCAGCGCTCGTGGGACAGCCACATCCAGTACGACCCGAACCAGCGGTTCATGCAGCTGAAGGACGGCGAGTCTGTTACGGACTACATCCTGAAGCACGTCGACGAGGGCCGCGTGTACGTCGGCGTGGAGGGTGGCGAGTTGACACTCCCCTTCGCGGTGAAGGTGGCCGGCAACAAGGCGTTCATCTTCTCGTCCGACTTCCCGCACGAGGTCAACCACGAGACGTGCAAGGAGGAGATCGCCGAGATCCGCGAGAACCCGGCGCTCACCGACTCGGACAAGGCGGCCATCCTGCACGGCAATGCGGAGCGCTTCTACGGGCTGAACTAGACAGCACGTACACGGGAGTAACGACGATGGCGGACATCGCTGCCGTTCAGGCAGGTGTGGCCAATCTGATCAGGCATTGCGCCACCGTCGAACCGGGCGAGGCGGTGCTGCTGCTGAACGAGCGCGGCGCGCTCGACCCGGACCTCGCGACACTGCTGGAGCAGGCCATCGCTGAGGCCGGAGGCGTCCCCTACTCGCTCTGGGTCGGCTCGCTCGCTCGTGTCGAGGAGTTGCCTGCCCCGGTCGCAGGCGCGGTGCTGGGCGCCGACAAGCTGCTGATGAACTGCAACCTGAACCGCGCCGTGCTGCTGGACCATCTGCGGGCGAACGGCGCGGCGGGGCTCGTGCGCATCAACAACCGCATCCGCGCTCCCGAGGGCATGACCACGCCCCACGCCCATTTCGACTGGCGTCTCGTCATGGCGCTGGCACACCGCATCGAGGAGCGCACGGCGCAGGCGTCGACGTATCGCGTCACGAGCCCGCGCGGCACCGAGGTCACGGGGCGCGTCGCGTCGGGGAGCGAGGTTGCGGGCGCCTTCTTCGTGCAGGACGCGGAGATGAGCCGCTCCGAACGCGTCTTCCCCGGCGAAGTGTACGCGCCCATCGGCAGCGCGGACGGGAACGGCGTCGTCGCTTTCGACCATCCCGGCATGGCGGACCGCGAGCAGTTCCACAATCCGATGCTGCTGGAGATACGCGACAACACGCTCAAGGGCATCGAGTGGCGCGAGGAGCCCGCGCGCGAGAACCAGAAGGACGACCCGACCGGCAACACGGTCTGGACGAGCGCGCAGTTGCAGCGCCTTCTGGACGTGAGCGAGGCGCGCTACGGGACCGATGCCGCCTACGCGCTCGACTCGTTCCACGGCGGCTTCCACCCGAAGGCGACGAAGCGCCCCGGACAGCAGAGCAACCAGGACGTGGTGCACTTCCACATCGGCAGGACGCCCTCTCCCCTCTCCGCCTATGTGTCCGACCAGACGATCGAGCTGGACGGCGAGCTGTTCTGGGAGAACGGCCGCTCCACCCTGCTGCAGGAGACCCACATCCGGGAGATGGCGCGCGAGTACGGAGAGGAGATATAGATGGCGAACGTTCCCCTGAGCATCGCGCTGGAGCACTACGACAGGCACGTGCCGTGGGTGGAAGGGACGGTGCGTCCCAAGGGCATCGACCCCACCGTGCTCATCGTCGGACAGGACGACGTGGGCGGCAGGCGACACGAGCGCATGCTGCTGCACCGCGAGTTCGACGTCTGCGAGTTGTCGCTCGGCTCGTACGTCATGGCGAAGGCGCGCGGCGCGGCGCTCACGGCCATCCCCGTCTTTCCCCGTCGGCTGTTTAGCCAGTCGCAGATGTACGTAAACACGCAGTCCGGCATCCGTGGACCGAAGGACCTCATCGGCAAGCGTGTTGCGCTGCGTTCGTTCCAGACGACGCTCTCCGTGCTCGCGAAGGGCGACCTCGGCAGCGAGTACGGGGTGCCGCTGGACGGCGTCACCTGGGTGACGACCTCCGACGAGCCGGTCGCGTTCGACCCGCCGCCCGGCGTGACGCTCGAGCGCATGGACCGGAGCCGCAGGCTCGGCGACGCGCTCGTCGCGGGCGAGGTGTCGGCGTTCCTGTCGCCGCGCCCGCCCCAGCCGTACCTGGACGGCGCGCCGGAGGTCGGCAGGCTGTTCGACGACCCGCGCGCCGAAGAGGTGAGCTACTACCAGCGCAACGGCTTCTACCCCATCATGCACGTGGTGGCGATGAAGTCGGAGGTGGCGGAGCAGCATCCGTGGGCGCCGGTGAGCCTGCTGGACGGCTTCGAACAGGCGAAGCGGCAGTGGGGCCACTACATGGACGATCCCAACTGGAGCAGGCTCACGTGGGGCCGCCACTACCTGGAGGAAGAGCGCCGCGTGCTCGGGCCCGACCCGTGGCCGACCGGCGTCGCGGCGAACCGCGCGAACCTCGAACGGTTCATCCGCTACGAGGTCGAGCAGGGGCTCATCCCCGGCCCGCTCGCCGTTGAGGACCTCTTCTTCGAAACGACACTGGAGACGTAAACTACTGCAAGAGGAACCCAGCTTCCAGGGAGGAGAACCGATATGACACAGACCGCGGTCTATACCGAGCAACAGTTCATCGCCGACCTCCGCGAGGTGTTCGCGACGCATCGCGACTCCGTGCAGCAGGCGCACAACGTCGCCATCCTGTTGCGGCGCGCGTTCGAGAACGGCTGGCCGGAGAACAGCGAGAAGTTCGGCGACGACAACGGCACCTACGAGATCTACCGGGACACCGAGTACGGCCACCCGAACCCCGGCTTCGTCGTCCTTGCCTACCGGCAGGGCCCGCAGGAGCTCAAGCGCCCCGCTCCGCACGACCACGGCTACTGCTGGGTCGCCTATGGCGTCAAGAGCGGTGGCAACACCCAGACGCGCTACGCTTACGTGCACACGGGCGACGACAGGGACCTGCCGTCGTTCGAGCTGGTACAGACGATGGAGCAGGGGCCGGGCGACGTCCACTACATCCTGCCCGGCGAGATACACAGCGTGCAGGGATCGAACACCGACGAGACGATTTACTGCCGCATCACCAGCATGGACCTGGACACAGTGCAGCGGCACCGCTACGACGTAGAGAGCGGGCGCAGCGCGGTATTCTCCTCCGCCACGACGACAACGCCGTAATGGGTGTCTCGGTAGCGGTCGGCAACCGCCTCATCACACGACACCTGCTCAGCGGCCGCGTCTCCGTCGATTTTCCTGACGTCGAGCTCGTGGACGCCGGCCCCGCGCCGGCGCCCATCTTCCCGGCCATGGTGACGACGCGCCCGTACGACGTGGGCGAGTTGACCATCGGCAACTTCATCGTGGCGAAGGACAACGGGGTTGGCCTCGTTGCGCTGCCCATCTTCCCCAACCTCTTCTTCCCGCTCACCGGCGTGACCGTCAACGACGGCGCGGGCATCGCCGCGATCGGCGACTTGGCGGGCAAGCGCGTCGGCGTGCCGCTCGGGTTCGCGTCGAACCCGGCGGTCTGGTTGCGCGGCATCCTCGCGCACCACCACGGCGTCGCTCCCGACAGCATCACGTGGGTCGAGGGCGAGAACGACTCGCTGCGCGGCGTGCCCTACCCCAAGCCGGAGCGCTTCGCCCGCGAGCAGATGTCGGACCTCGACGCTCGGCTTGCGGCGGGCGACCTCGACGCGCTCGTGGTCGCGGGCGGCAACGCGGCGCAGGCCGACAACGTGCGGCTGCTGGTGAACGACCCCTACCCGCTTCTGCAGCGCTACCACGAGGAGACGGGCGTCTTCCCCATCAACACGCTGCTGGTGATGAAGGAAGAGTCCGTTGCCGGACACCCCGGCCTCGCGGACGCCGTCTGCAAGGCGATGGACGAGGCAACTGCCATCTACATGGACGAGGAGCCGGACGACTCTGTCCACCAGGGTCTGCTCGCGGGCGACCTGCGGCGCATCGGCCTCTTCCCGCGGGCGCAGGGCCTTGACGTGCACGGCGCGTCCGTGCGCGCGGTCGTGGACTACCTCTACGAGACCGAGATCATCCGCAAGCGCTGGACGCTCGAGGAGCTGTTCGTCGCTGACTAGATCCGCAGCACGAAGGGGTCCGGCGTGGTCTCGGCGAGCTCCACCCAGACGCTCTTGACCTGCGTGAACTCGTTGATGGCTTCGACGCCCAGTTCGCGGCCGTGGCCGGAGCCCTTGTAGCCCCCGAACGGCGACGCGTACGACAGCGCCCGGTACATGTTGATCCAGACCGTCCCCGCGTCGAGGTCGCGGGCGAGCCGGTGCGCGCGCTTGATGTCGTCGGTCCAGATGCCCGCCGCGAGGCCGTACCGCGTGTCGTTCGCCATCGCGACGGCCTCTTCCTCCTCGCGGAAGCGCAGCACGCCGAGCACCGGCCCGAACACCTCCTCCTGCGCGACGTACATGTCGTTGCGGACGCCGCCGAATATGGTGGGCATGTAGAACCAGCCCGCCGCGAGTTCAGGCGAGTCAGGGCGGCAACCGCCGTAGACGAGCTCCGCGCCCTCCGCGCGTGCGCTTTCGACGAACGACTCCACCTTCGCGAGCTGGGCCGTCGTCGCGAGCGGGCCGAGTTCCGACTCCATCGCTGCGGGGTCGCCCATCCTGATGTCGCGGGTGCGGGCCACGAGCCGCTCCATGAACTCGTCGTGGATCTCCTCGTGCAGGAGCAGGCGCGAGCCCGCGATGCACGTCTGTCCGCCTGCGGCGAATATGCCCGCGATGGTGCCGTTCACCGCGTTCTGCAGATCGGCGTCCGGGAAGACGATGTTCGGCGACTTCCCGCCGAGTTCCAGCAGCGTCGGCGTGAGGTTCAGCGCCGCCTGCTCGGTGATCTTGCGCGCCGTCTCCGGGCCGCCGGTGAACGAGAGCTTCCCGATGCCGGGGTGGCTCGCCATCGCGGAGCCAGTCACTGCGCCGTAGCCTGTCACGACGTTGAAGACGCCAGGCGGGAAGCCCGCCTGCTCGACGAGCTTGGCGAACTCCAGCGTGGACGCCGACGCGTGCTCGGACGGCTTGACGACCACCACGTTGCCCGCCGCGAGGGCCGCGGCGAGGCTGAACGAGAGGAGCAGCAGGGGCGAGTTCCACGGGATGATGATGCCCACGACGCCTATCGGCTCACGGAGCGTGTAGTTGAAGACGGACGTCTTCTCCAGCGGGATGGTCGCGCCCTGTATCTTGTCGGCGAGCCCCGCGTAGAAGTAGAAATAGCTCGGCACCGCCTTGCACTGGGCGGACATCTCCCGGATCAGCTTGCCGTTGTCGCGCGTCTCGATCTGGCCGAGATACTCCGCGTTCTCGGCCACGAGGTCGCCGAGCCTCCGCAGCAACGCGCCGCGCTGCGCGGGCACCATCCCGCGCCACGCCGGGTCCTTCACCGCCTTGCGGGCGGCCTGCACGGCGCGGTCGACGTCCTCCGCCTGCGCGTCCGGCATCTGCGCCCACGTCTGGCCGGTGTACGGGTTCATCGAGTCGTAGGTCTGCCCCGACGAGGCGTCGACCCACTCGCCGCCGATGAGCATCTTGTACTGCGTTACGCTGCTGACTGCCGTTGCCATCGCCTCACCTCCGGGAATGCGGGGACAGTATGCAGGGGCCGGTGGGCTGTCAAGGGCGGTTGCCCTCTCCTACCCTCGCGCCGCCTCCAGCATGTCTGCGTACTCTTCCAATGACGTGCGCCCTAGGCGCAGCTCCGCTATGCGGTCACGCCAGCGTTGCGGGATGGCGTCGATGCCGAAGCGGGCGCCCAGGACCGCGCCTGCCACGGCGCCGTTCGTGTCGGTGTCGCCGCCCGCCTCGACCACTGCGCGCAGGCCCTGCTCGAAGTCCGGCGCGCGCCAGAGCGAGATGAGCCCGGCACGCAGCGCCAGGAGCGTGAACCCCAGGTCCCAGCCGTCGAACTCGATCTCGCCTATCTCTAGGCTGGCAGCCTGCGCGACTGCGATCCGCACGCTGTGCGGCATCCCCGCCTCGTACCCGTACTGCGACAGCTCCGACAGCGACGGGAGCACTGCCTCCTCCGACGCCGAGATGAGCGCATCTGCGTCCATCGTCTCGCCTCGCAGCGCAGCCGCGATGCCGGTGTTCAGCGCGACGCACGACCAGCCGCATCGCCGGTCCCAGTGCGTGGGCACTGCGCTGACGATGCTGTTCCGCGCGAGCGCAACGGGGTCGTCGAGCCACCGGATGGCGATGGGGGCGCAGCGCATCAGGGCGCCGTTGCCTGCATTCCTGCCGCCCCACGCCTCCCGTGAGGCGTCTTCGATAGCCATCCCCCGGGGTTGCCGCACGTCCTCCAGCGTGCCCCCGTGCAGGCGCCGGGGATAGCTGCCGCCGAAGAGCTTGAGCACCTGGCTCGTGAGATTGCCCATGCCGAGCCCGTTGACTTCGCCCCACTCCCAGAAGCGGTGGCCGAGGTCTTCGACGTCGAGCGGGCCTTCCTCTGCAGCCTCGGCGATGATGAGCGACTGCGCGAGGTCGTCGTCGTCCGGGTATCCCGGTCGGGCGGTGATATCGCGGATGCCGTCCGGGAAGCGCCCGCGCACGTCGTCTTTCGAGCGCCCTTCGATGGGAACGCCGAGCAGATTGCCCGCCGCGATCCCCACCATGAGCCCGCACGCCCGGTCGTCTGCCGTGCTCATCGCGCCTACCCGCCGACCTCGCTCTTCATCTCCTGCCAGGCGGCGCGGGCCTCGTCGACGGAGCCCTCGTCCTCGATCGTCGTGATGTCGCCGGGGTCGGTGTCGAGCGTAACCGCCTTCAGGACGCGGCGCATGATCTTGCCGCTGCGCGTCTTGGGCAGCATCTTCACGAAGTTGACCTCGCCGATGACGGCGAACGGGCCGAGCTCCCGCCGGACGGTCGCGATGAGTTCAGTGCGCAGTTGGTCGCTCGCGGTGCGCCCCTCCTTGAGGACGATGAACGACGATATAACCTCGCCGCGCAACTCGTCCGGACGCCCCGTGACGCCAGCCTCGGCGACGTCGTCGTGTCGCAGGAACGCGGACTCGACCTCGATGGTGCCGAGGCGGTGCGCCGCGATCTTGATCACCTCGTCGGCGCGGCCTGAGAACCAGACGTAGCCGTCCTCGTCTATCTCCGCGAGGTCGCCGGTGAAGTAGACGCCGTGCACGCGCTCCCAGTAGTCGGTACCGTACCGCTCCGGGTCGCCCCAGAGCGTCGGGGTCAGGTTCGGGAACGGGCGGCGCAGCACGAGGATGCCCTTCTCGCCCGGCTCGCACATCTGCCCTTCGGGCGTCATCACTGCGAGGTCCATGCCGGGCAGCGGCACGCCCGCGGAGCCGGGCTTCTGCGGCAGCATCGCGATGCCGTATGGGTTGCCGACGACCGGCGCGCCGGTCTCCGTCTGCCACCAGTTGTCGATGACGGGGATGCGGTCTTCCAGCACGCGCTTCTGCAGCCACTCCCATGCGGGCGGGTTCAGCACCTCGCCGGCGCAGACGATGCGGATGAGCGTCGAGAGGTCGAAACCCTTCGCGGGCTCCTCGCCGAACCGCATCAGCAGACGGACGGCGGTGGGCGACGTGAAGACGCCCGTGATGCCGAACTCCTCGATTAGCCGCCAGAACACGTCAGGCCCCGGGTAGTCGAGCGCGCCCTCGTAGAGGATGGAGGTCGCGCCGAACAGCAGCGGGCCGTAGACGATGTATGAGTGACCGACGGCCCAGCCGAGGTCGGAGGTCGCCCACCAGACGTCGTTGCCGTTGAGGCCGAAGCACCACTTGCCCTGGTTGTAGACGCCGACCGGGTAGCCGCCGTGCGTGTGGACGGCCAGCTTCGGCGTGGCGGTCGTCCCGGACGTGGCAAGGATGTAGGCGGGTTCGTTCGCCTCCATCGGCTCGATGGCGCCGCTGTAGCCCTTGCCGCGCTCGATGAACTCATCCCAGGAGAGGTCGCGCCCGCTCGTCATCGGCACGTCCTCGTTGCGCAGGAGCACGACCTGGTGCTCGACCGTGTCGCAGCCGAGGGCGAGCGCGTCGTCGACGATGCCCTTGAGGTTCACCTCGCCGCCGCGCCGGTAGGCCACGTCCGCCGAGAAGACGAGCCGTGAGCCGCTCGCGCGGATGCGGTCGGCCAGCGCGGGCGCGCTGAATCCAGCGAACACGATGGAGTGGATCGCGCCGATGCGGACGGTCGCCAGCATCAGGATGGTCGTTTCGAGCGCGTTCGGCATGTAGATGGTGAGACGGTCGCCCTTGCGGAGCCCCATGCCGCGCAGTGCGGCGGCGGCCTGCTCCACGCGCCGTTGCAGCTGGGCGTAGGTGAGCACCTGGCGGACGCCCCGCTCACTGGCGTAGATGAACGCCGCATGTCCGCCGCGCCCGGACGCGTTCTGATGGTCGACGCACATGTAGGAGAGGTTGGTCTGCGCGCCCACGAACCAGCGGAACGAGGGGTAGTCGGCCTCGTAGACAGTGTCCCACGTTTTCAGCCAGGGCAGCTCCCGCGCGGCGCTGTCCCAGAAGGCGTCCGAGTCTTCCAGCCCTGCGCGCATCCGGTTCCTGACGATGGGGTTGACGATGTCCATTGAGGAGTCCTCCGTGTGTCGTGCGAGCGCGATGTTATGGGAGCGCGAGCGTTCCGGCAACGCACAGCGTTCAGCGGCGCGTACCCCTTTCTCCACGGAACGTCGACCGCGTACCATGCCGCCGCATCGGCATGGAGTGAGAGTGCGCGTCAACGAACATATCCGGTACGGCCCCGACGAGTCGTGTCCTCTGCCCCTGGCGCTGGGAGTCGCCGTTCAGTACGTGGTGCTCGTCCTGCCGCCGACCGTGCTGGTCGTGATCCTCACCGTGCGGGCGTCCGGCCAGGACGACGCTCACCTGACGTGGGCGGTCTTCGCGGCGTTCATCATCAATGCGGTCGTTACGACTATCCAGGCGGTCCGGTTGTGGCGTCTTGGATGTGGGCTGACGGTGGTGACCGGGCCGACCGTCCAGTTCGTTGCGGTAACCGCGGCGGCGGCGTCTCAGGGCGGACCTGCCCTGGTGGCGAGCCTCCTGGTTGCTTCATCGCTCTTCCAGTTCGCTGTGGCCGCGTGGCTCCCTCTGCTGAGACGCATCATCACTCCGGTGGTGTCCGGCACCGTGCTCATGCTGGTCGCGGTCACGATAGTTCCGGTCGTAATGGCGAGGCTGGCGGACGTACCGCAGGGAACCCCCCCGGAGTCGGGCCCCGTCGTGGCTGCAGTGACGCTGGCAGTATCCGCCGCGCTCGCTCTGCGTGCTGCCGGAGCGTGGCGGGTGTGGTCTGCGCTCATCAGCATCGGGATCGGCTGCATGACCGCGGCGTTCTTCGGCATCTACGACTATCAACGGGTGATCGACGCGCCCTGGTTCGGTATCCCCGGTCTCCGGTCACCCGGACTCGACCTCGCGTTCGGGCTGGAGTTCTGGACGCTGCTCCCGACCTTCCTGGTTCTCACGCTGGTGCTTGCGATCAAGGGCATCAGCGATAACGTCATCATCCAGAACGCGTCCCAGCGCCGGCAGCGTGCGATCGACTTCCGGCAGGTACAGGGCGCCGTGGGCGCCAACAGCGTCGGAATGCTGCTGGCGGGCATAGCCGGGACTCCTCCCACGATGGCCTTTTCGTCGTTCGGCTCTGCCCTCATCGGTCTGACGGGAGTTGCGGCGCGCAGGGTCGGGTTCACCCTTGCTGCCGTCTTCGTTTTCCTCGCGCTGTTGCCGAAGTTCACGGCCCTGTTGCTCACCGTTCCGGACCCGGTCATGGGCGCATACCTGCTCCTGCTGCTCGGACTGTTCTTCGTCGGCGGCCTGCAGACGGTTGCGCAGGACGGCCTCGACCAACAGAAGGTGCTCGTCGTCGGCCTGTCGTTCGCTGTCGGCATGGGCATGCAATATCAGAACGTCGTCGAACTGGTGCTCGGGCCGTCGTGGGGCTCGCTTCTGGGCAACGCGGTAGTGTCCGGGCTGCTCGTTGCGGTCCTGCTCACCGCGTTCATCGAGCTGAGCAGCCGCCGGGGCAAACGGCTCGAGACCGCGCTGGACGACTCGGCCCTTCCCTCCATCGACGGGTTCCTGGGTGACGTTGCGGCAGGCATGCGATGGAACGAGTCTTCCGCGACGCGCCTGCGCTCGGCGGGCGAGGAGGCTGTCGCGAGTCTTATGCCGCTGAGCGGGAGTGAAGGTGAAGGCAGAGCGCCGTGGCTGCGTGTGTCGGCGCGCCCCGGCGCAGGTGTAGTCGAGCTGGAATTCGTGGCCTCGGTTATCGGCAGGGAGAACCTGCAGGACAGGCTCGCGTACCTGGAAGAGCAGCCTGCGGTCGCGGACCCGGGCGAACTGTCGTTCCGGCTGTTGCGGCACTACGCATCCGGCGTGCAGCACCGGCAGTACTACGGCATCGACGTCGTCACGATACGGGTCGAGGGTTCGCCTTGACCCCCGCGCGCCGTCTGTCTACCGTTGCGCCATGAGGATATTCCGCGTACTCATGCTCGCCCTGGCGGGGATCCAGGTAGCCTTCACGGTGTTCACGGCGCTCGTGGGCTCGTTCGCGGACGGAGGGAGCCTGGGGGAGCGACTGGTGCTGGTCCTCGTTCATCCGCTCGCGGCCATAGGACTGTTCATGCTCGTGACGCAGCCGGGGCTCTCGCTCAGGGGGGTCCGCTTCGTCATTGTGCTCCTCGTGGTGAACGTGGCAGCCGACGTCGTGCTCGCGCTCTTGATCGCCGGAGGCACGGTGAAGGGAGACTGGGAGCTTCCGCTGGTGTTCGCGGTCATCCCGGCGATCGGCATCGTCTACGCGGCGAAGCGGATGGCGTCGCACCCGCAGCCGAACGTCGGATAGTCCCGCGCGTCGTTGACGCTCCCCCTGCCCGCTTCTAGACTCGCCCCAGCCTGTACGAGAGGGGTGCGTCATGGCGGAGAATTGTCTGGCAGCGGTGTTCGTCGGGGCTGAGCGCCCGTTGGAGGTGCAGGAGTTCCCGGTGCCGGACGTAGGACCGGACAACATCCTCGTGCGGATGAGCATGGCTGCGGTCTGCGGGACGGACGCGCACAACTGGTACAACCCGAACGCGCCGCACCCCATCATCTGGGGACACGAGAACATCGGCGTCGTGGCTGCGCTCGGATCGAATATCCGCACGGACATCCTCGGCGAGACGCTCCGCGAGGGCGATCGCGTGCTCTTCCACTCCGCGCCGTGCGGCCACTGCTACAACTGCCTGATGGGGCTGCGCTGTACGAACGCCATCCACTACGGGAACTCGCGCGTCGACCCTTCCTCCGGCACGATGCTGCGCGGCGGCTTCGGCCAGTACCTGCTGCTGGAGCCGAACCCCGCGATCATGCGCGTTCCTGACGACATGAGCACCGAGCGGGCGCTGATGTCCGTCATCGGCAACCACACGACCATGAGCGGCTTGCGGAAGCTCAACGCGCCCGACCCCGGCGATACGGTCGTCATCCAGGGCTCCGGCCCCATCGGCATGGGCGCGATGGTGCAGGCGAAGGCCCGAGGCGCGGCGCGCGCCATCATGATCGGCGCGCCGTCCCATCGCCTCGAACTCGCCCGCGAACTCGGCGCCGACGAGACGATCGACCTCGCCGACCACCCGACACCCGAGTCGCGCATCGAGCGCGTGCGCGAGCTGACCGGCAACGGCCCTGACCTCGTCGTCGAGGCGTCGGGCGCGCGCACGTCCGTCCACGAGGGACTCCAGATGGTGCGCTACGGCGGGAAATACCTCGTCATCGGCCTCATCCTCCCAACCTCCGTGGAGATGGACCCCTCGCGCATCGCGGCGAAGGACCTCACGGTCGCGGGCGTCGTCGGCTCGAAGGTGGAGAACATCATCCGCTCCATGCGGCTGATGCGGACGCGTATCGACGTGCCGGTGGAGAAGATGATCACGCACCAGTACCCGCTGGCGCAGGTGAACGAGGCGCTGCAGTCGCACGTCGACCTCTCGGCGATGGTGCCGGTGGTCAACCACGCGCTGAGCTGAGGGTCGCCCTACATACTCGGCCTGAAGCGTCCCCAGACCTCCCAGAGGGCGTGGGTGATCTGGCCGACGGTCGCATGCTCCACGGCGTCGAGCAGCGCCTCGAAGACGTTAGCGTTCGAGACGGCGGCGGCCTGCAGCCGTTCGAGCGCAGCCTCAGCCTCGGCCGCATGCTCACGCTTGAACGCACGGGTGCGGGCGGCTTGGGCGCGCTTCGATTTCATGGGGATGTGCACCAGTTCGCCGCGCGGTCGTGCGCCGTCCCTGCTCGTGAGGTAGTTCACACCCACGACGCGGCGCTTGCCGTCGCGCATCGCCCCCCGCTCGCGCTGCACCTCCTCCTGGATGGCGGTGCGGAAATACTCGTTCTCGATGGCGGGCAGCACGCCGCCCTGCTGGTCGATCTCGCGGAAGATGCGGTGCACGGCGCGCTCCACCTCGGCCTCGAGGTACGTCAGGCCGTACGCGCCCTGGTTGAGGTTCTCGATGTAGCCGAAGTCGCCGCTCTCCACGAGCGGGATCTGCTGGCTGCCCATCGCCAGCAGGACATCGTCCTCCTGGGGTGTCGTGTACGTCTCCTTGTAGGAGTTGGTGTGGAGCGAGTTGGTGTTGTTGTGGAGTGCGTGCTCCGCCTGCAGCGCGACGCGGGTGAGGTTGTGCAGCGGCTCCGAGTCCTGCAGCGAGCGCCCGGACGTCTGGCTGTGGAAGCGCAGCGCAAGGCCGGGGCCCTCGACGCCGTAGCAGCGCTTCAGCGCGACCGCCCACACGCGGCGTGCGACGCGTCCCAGCACGTTGAACTCCAGCTCGGAGCCTGACGTGAAGAAGAACGAGAAGCGGCGTGTGAACTCCTCTATGGGCAGCCCGCGCGCCCGCAGCGTCTCGATGTACGTGAGGCCGTTGGCGAGGGTGAACGCGAGCTCCTGCACCGGGTTCGCGCCCGCCTCTCCGATGTGGTAGCCGGAGATGGAAAGCGGGTACCAGCCCGGCGCCTCCCGCATCATGTGCTCGGTCATGTCGGCGATGAGGCGGAGCGACGGCTCCAGCGGGAAGAGCGCCTCGTTCTGCGCCTGCACCTCTTTGAGGATGTCGGCCTGCACGGTGCCGCGCAGCGACCGCCAGTCGAACCCGCGCTTGCGTGCTGCCACGAGGAACATCGCCATCAGCGTTGGCGCGGGGCCGTTGATCGTCATCGAGACGGACGTGCGCGAGAGGTCGAAGCCGTCGTAGAGGCGCAGCATGTCGTCGAGCGTGTCGACGGCGACGCCGCCCTCCCCGACCTTGGCGAGCGCGCCCGGTTCGTCGGAGTCGAGGCCGTAGAGCGTGAGCGAGTCGAACGCCGTGGAGAGGCGCGGCGCGCCGTGCCCGGCGGCGAGCAGGTGGAAGCGGGCGTTCGTCGTCTCCGGCATCCCCAGCCCGGCGAACATGCGGATGGGGTCCTCGTCGCGGCGGCGGAAGCGGTACGCGCCCTCCGTGAACGGGAACGCGCCGGGGAGGTTCTGCGTGTAGAGATAGCGCACGATCTGGCGCGGGCCGGCGTCACGGTCCGGCAGTCCGAGCACGGGCGTCCAGAGGCCGGTCGTCGTCTCACGGGCGATGGGAACGCGCCCGTTGGGAGTCTCGCGGTACGCGACGCCGTCCTCGACGATCGCACCGGAGAGATCGCCGTCGAAGCCGTACGTCTGCCAGATGCGGTCGTACTCGGCCTGGTAGTCGCGTGACGCTCCGCCGTTCGATGCGAGCGCCGCCTCTTCCTCCGTCTCGGTGTAGTACGCCTCGTGTGTGTCGACGACCGCGCCGAGGTAGCCGCGGCGGCTGAACGGCACCGGCGACGGACTCTCGCCCCAGCCGACGGGCCTTCCACCCTCACCCCAACCCTCTCCCCTCGATGGAGAGGGGGCAACCAAGCCGGAGCGGCGGGCGATCTCTTCGAAGAGCGCCGTGACGCCTGCATCGCCGAATCGCTTGGCCTCGGTGAGGAAGACGCGCTCCTCGTCTCCGACGAACCGGCGGACGCGGGCATAGCGCGCCTCGGCCTGCGGGAAGTCGCGCTTGTTCATCACGACGAGGTCGGCCCTTCTCAGGAGTGCTTCCTTCTCCAGCTGCACGTCGCTGCCGTACTCCGGCGTCATGCAGAAGACGGAGGCGTCGGCGACCGGCGCGACGCCAAGCTCGTTCTGGCCGAGGCCGACGGACTCGATGAGGATGAGGTCGAAGCCGTGCGCGCGCAGTTCGGCGACGAGCGGAGCCGTCTTCGCCTCGGTCGAGTCGCCGGGGCCGACGCTGACGGAGCGGACGAACACGCGCGGCGAGTAGCAGTGGACCATGCGCAGGCGGTCGCCGAGCGTGGGGTCGGCGGTAAGCACGGCGACGCGCCCATCCGTGGAGCGCAGGAACCGCAGCAGCAGCTCGTCGATGAGCGTGCTCTTCCCTGCCCCGCCGCGTCCGCCGATGCCCCATACGAGCGGCCTGCCGTTGGCGTGCGACTCGGCGGGCTGCTCGCCGTCCCACTCGATGGCGGTCAGCCGTTGCGCGAGCGCACGGAACGGGGCTGTGCCGTTCGCAGAGGCTGCTGGCTGCTTCTTCGCTGCGTCGTTGGCAAGCGCAGTCATGTCGCGCACCGCGTCGGCCAGGTCGAGCGGGGGCCGGTAGACCTTCGCCACGCCCATGCGGAGCAGCGGCGCGACTTCGCGTTCGAGGATGGTGCCGCCGCCTCCGGCGAACAGCGGAACGTCGGGTATGCCCTGCCGAGCCTGCTCTGCGAGCACTTCGCGCAGGAACGACATGTGCCCGCCGTTGTATGTGCTCACCGCGATGCCGGTGGCGTCCTCCTCGGACGCTGCCTTCGCGATCTGGTAGGCGCTCTTGTTGAAGCCGACGTAGACCGCCTCCGTGCCCTGCGCGCGCAGGATGCGGGTGATGGCCGCTGCGGCAACGTCGTGGCCGTCGCAGATGGGTGTGGCGATGACGAATCGCGGTGGGCGGTGCATGGCGGAAAGTATACCGTGGGGCGAAGGCCGTCCGGGTCATCCTGTATACTCCGCTCGTGCCTGCTCTTCTCGAAGCCCGGAACCTCACCAAGCACTACGGCTCCACGGTTGCTCTCGATGGCGTCTCGTTCGACGTTCACGAGGGGGTGACCGGGCTGCTCGGCCCCAACGGCGCAGGGAAGAGCACGGCGATGAAGCTCTTCCTCGGCCTCATCCAACCGACCTCCGGCTCGGCGATGCTGCTCGGCGAGGAGCCGTACCGCTCCACCGAGGGACGCGCCCGCATCGGCTACATGCCGGAGAACGATTGCCTGCCCAAGAGCATGACCGCTTCAGAGTTCCTGATGCACATGGCGCAGGTGAGCGGCATCCCGCCGGGCCAGGCGCGGACCCGCGCCGCCGACGTGCTCCGCCACGTCGGGCTGGACGAAGAGAGATACCGCCCCATCGGCGAGTACTCCACCGGCATGAAGCAACGCGTGAAGCTCGCGCAGGCCATCGTCCACGACCCGGTGCTGGTGCTGCTCGACGAGCCGACCGCCGGCCTTGACCCGGACGGGCGCCAGGAGATGCTGCGCCTCATCCATCGCACGGCCAACACATTCGGCATCAGCGTCATGCTCTCCACCCACCTGATGGGCGACGTGGAACGCACCGCCGACTCCGTCATCGTGCTCGAGTCCGGTGTGCTTGCGCAGGAGGGCGCTGTCGCCAAGCTCACCGAGGAGACCGAGACGCTGCTCATCGAGGTCGCCGACCGCCACGAGGAGTTCGTCACTGCGCTTGCGGCGAAGGGCGTGCAGGCGTCGGACGACGGGCAGTTGCTCATCATCGAACAGGCGCGCGAGGCCGACTACGATCTCATCCGGGACGCGGCGGTCGAGTCCGGCGCACGCATACGGCGGCTCTCACCCGAGCGCCGCACGCTCACCGACATCTTCAGGAGCAGACCCGCGTGAGGGCGCGCGAGGCGGAGGTCTTCGACCTCGGATACCAGCGGTACACGGGGCCGCGCGAAGGGCGCAACCGGGCACGGCTGGCGCTGTTCGAGAACGGCGTCCGCACCGTGCTCGGCATCGGGCGCGGGGGCCGCGCGAAGATACTGCCCGTCGGCCTGTTCCTGGCGGTGATAACGCCCGCCGCTGTCTTCGTCACCATCCTCGCGTTCCTCGACCCGATCGCCGGTGATGATGCATCACAGTTCATCCCCGGCCCTGCCGATTACTACTCGCTCGTGAGCGTCATCCTCATCATCTTCGGCGCGATCATGGCACCGGAGCTGCTCTGCCCCGACCGCAGGGACAACGTGCTCCCGCTCTATCTGGTCCGGCCGCTCACGTCGAACGACTACCTCATCGCGCGCTTCCTCGCGTTCTTCGCCATCGTGCTCGTACTGGTCTACGCTGGGCAGATCGTCCTGCAGGCGGGGCTCATCCTCACGGCCGGCGATCAAGTGGACTACATCCGCGACAACTGGCAGGACGTGCCGCGCATCCTGTTCATGGGCGTGCTCATCGCTACGTTCATCTCGGTGGGGCCGCTGGCTGTGGCCGCGTTCACGACGCGGCGCGCCTATGCCGCCGCGTTCGTCATCGCGGCATGGCTGCTGCTCAACTCCATCAGCGACGGGCTCACCTTCCAGGAGTGCACGTTCGAAACGGTCAGTGAGGACGGCCAGATCACATCGACTTCCGAGGACTGTACACGCCCGGCAGGCGACCTTGCTCCTTACGTCGGCCTGCTCAATCTGGGCGGCGTTACGGACAACCTCAACAATATGGTGTTCGATGTAGACATCGAGCCGGGGCAAGGCTCTCCGTCCTCGATGGCCGTCGCCGAACTGCACGACGCATTCCCCATCGGCGTGTACGTCCTGTGGACGGGCATCCCTGCCCTGCTGCTGTGGCACCGCTACCGGAGGATACGGCTATGACCACCGCGTCCGGACCGGCCGTCGAGGTGCAGAACGTTTCGAAGTGGTACGGCAGCGTCGTTGCGGTGAACGAGGCTTCGTTCGACATCTACCCCGGCGTCACGGGCATCCTTGGCCCGAATGGCGCAGGGAAGACGACGCTGCTGAGCATGATGTGCGGTCTCGTCAAACCGTCGCGCGGCAGCGTGCGCGTGCTCGGCGAGGAGGTACAGGGCAACATCGCGCTGTACCGGCGCATCGGCGTGATGCTGGAGCACGACGTGCTCTATCCGTTCATGACCGGACGCGATTTCGTGCGGCTGGCTGCACGCCTGCAGGGGATGAACGACGAGGCGGCGGTGGACCGCGCCATTCATGCGGCGAACCTGGAGGATGCGCAGCATAGGGCCACCGGCACCTACTCGCGTGGGATGCGGCAGCGGATCAGGCTTGCGGGGGCCATCGTGCACGAACCGGACGTCCTCATACTGGACGAACCGTTGAACGGCACCGACCCGCGCCAGCGCGTCGAGTTCGCCGATTTCGTGGCCCGGCTCTCGTCGCAGGGCAAGGCCATCCTCATCTCCTCCCACATCCTCGAAGAGGTCGAGGCGCTGGCCGACCGCATCCTGCTCGTCGTGAGCGGCAAGCTGGCGGCGGCGGGCGATTTCCATGCGATACGCGAGAAGCTGGACGAGCGCCCGTTCCAGGTGCGCATCGGTGCGTCGAAACAGCGGGAGATGGCCGCGGCGCTCGTTGCGCTGGACGCGGTGGAATCCGTTTCGCTGGACGAGAGCGGCAGCATCGAGGTACTGACCCGCAACGTCGCCGAACTGCAGCGCATGGCCCCGAGGCTCGCCCAGGACATCGGGAGCCGCCTCTACCGTATCGAACCGCTGGACGACTCGCTGGAGAGCGTCTTCTCGTACGTGGTGCAGCGGTGATCAGAGCGCTCTTCATGCTGGCGCTGCGCCAGGCGGTCACGAGGCGCAAGATCGCGCTGCTCATCATCCTCTCGCTGCTCCCTCTGGGACTGGCGATCATCCTCGACTCCACCGTCGCGGAGGAGGGGACGCTCATCGGACCCGTGCTGGGCGGGCTCGTCATCTCCGTCACGCTTCCGATCACCGTCATGGTGCTCGCGACCGGCGCGTTCGGGAACGAGGTGGAGGACCGCACGCTGAGCCTGCTCACCACGAAACCGGTGCCACGTTG
Source organism: Dehalococcoidia bacterium (assembly GCA_034422595.1). Classification (GTDB taxonomy): domain Bacteria; phylum Chloroflexota; class Dehalococcoidia; order Lucifugimonadales; family Australimonadaceae; genus Bin16. Next base: position 86,203 of record DAOUJO010000007.1, read on the forward strand.
GACGATCGTGCTCGCGAAGTTCGCCGCAACCGTGGTTGTCGCCGCCCCGCTCATGGCTGTCGTCGCCGCGGTCATCACGATGATGGACCCGGACGGCACCGGGAACGCTCCGCTGGCTGCAGCCGTCGGAGTGGTCGTCGGCGTCGTGGCCTACGCTTCCGCATTCACATGGCTGGGGCTGCTCACGACGCGCGCGCTGGGATTTGCCCTCGTTTACGTACTGCTCTGGGAGGCGCTCATCACGACCTTCCTGAGCGGCACGCGCTACCTGAGCATCCGCAGCTACGTCTTCGGGACTGCGTACGGGATCAACGACGTGTTCGGCGAGGACCTGACCATCGCGATGACGCCCGCTCTCGTTGGCGCGGCGCTGGTGACGGTGGTGTTCTTCCTCCTCACCGTGCGGCGTCTCAGCCGGATGGACATCCAGTAGCCTTCCGTTACGTACCTCGTTCGTGGAACGCCCGTTGAGGCGGTAGAATCGGGCGGCCCCGAAGATGTCGAACGGAGCCCGCGTGGGCGAATCACGGAACAAGAAGGCGTGGTGGCGCGACACAACGCTCATCACGATGGTGGGTCTGCTGGCCGTCATCTCGCTGGCGGCGTTCATCCAACATGGTGTGGACGGCCTGCGCGAGGGCGGTGAGAACTCGCTGTTCATCATCCGGCAGGCCGCTCCTGCGCTGTTCCTCGGCTTCATCCTCGCCGGACTCCTGACCGTCCTCTTCCCTCCGCGAGTGGTCGGGCGCTGGATGGGTGACGAAGCCGGGGTGAAGGGCGTGCTCATCGGCGCGGCGGCGGGCGTGCTCTCGCCCGGCGGCCCGTACGTCATGTACCCGATAGCGGCGGCGTTGATGCACGGCGGCGCGGGCATCGCGTCCATCTCCGCGTTCTCCGTTGCGCGGAACATCTTCACCGCCAACCGCTTCCTGGTCTATGAGCTGCCTTTCCTCGGCGTGCCGCTGGCACTGGCCAAGACGCTCTCCACGCTCTGGTTGATCGGTGTAGGGACGCTGCTCGTGCCTGTCGTCTTCCGGCTCATGCCGCGCAGCGCGCAGGAGGCGGCGCGCTCGCGCATCGGCGCGGCGGAGCAGGAGCGGACGGAATGACGCTCTACCTGCTGGCCGGGCTCGTCGGCCTGACTCTGCTCCTCGTTTTCCGCAAGGATGGCTTACCGGGCGTTCGCTACGGCGCTGAGATGAGCGCTTTGCTGCTGCGCTCCGTAGCGCGGATGCTCGTGCTCGGAATGGTGCTTGCGGGGATGACGCAGGTCATCCTGCCGCAGGAGGTCATCACCCTTTGGATCGGCGACGAGTCCGGCTTCACGGGCATCCTCATCGGCGCGGCAGTGGGCATGCTCATCCCCGGCGGACCGTACGTCGTCATCCCGCTCGCTGCGTCCATCTTCCTCGCAGGCGCGGGCGTCGGACCGGTCGCGGCGCTCATCACGGCCTGGAACACCATCCCGTTCACGCGCACGGTCATGTGGGAGCTGCCCTTCCTGGGCGGCGCGTTCACCACCAGCCGGATGCTCGTGAACCTGCCCTTCCCCATCGTGGCGGGGCTTCTCACCCCGCCGGTCTACCGGTTGCTCGTTTGAGCAGCCTCACTGGGAGCCGAACACGTCCAGCGTCGGGAGGAGCAGATCGTTCAGTGCGGTCTCGCGCTGGTACGGGAACCCTATGACCACTGCGAGGAATATGCTGGTGGCGCCGGTATCGGACGCGGGGGCCTGGGCCGCTGCGATTGCCTGCAGCCTCCCGTCGATCTCGATCAGGACCACGCGCCACTCCAGACCGCGAACGGAAACCGTGTCCAGCTCCTCCGGCTCTATCCCCGGTATGCTGCCGATCTGTTGCTCCATGAACTGATCGACTGTCGCCCCGGGGATGACGGTCTGTATGAGCACGGGGCCGGCTATCTCGTGCCGGAGGAACCTGCCCGGCTGGTTCTCTATCGGCTCCCAACCCTGGGGTTCCACGATCTTCACGCCGTATGGGGAGTCCACCGGCGTAAGGGTTATCTCCTCCAGGGGCGCCACCCAGGCGGGAGAGGAGAACTCCTCCGCTACGCATGACGTGTCAGGCGCGTCTTCTCCGTCGAGGAACGCCAGGATGATCGACGTTGCGCAGTCGCCCTCCAGGAGGAGGCCGTGGCCCACGGCGGGGAATTCGACGAACGTGGCGTTGGAGAGGTTCGCCGCGACTGCCATCCCGTGCGACGGTGGCGTGATGGGGTCGTATTCGCCCGCGAGCACGAGCGTCGGGATGTCGCTCCGCACGGGCTCGTTCTCCACTGGCGGAGACGGCTGCACGTCCCAGAGGACGCAAGTATCGAGCGCGTCCTGGACGTACATCCCTTCGGAGTCCTGCATGCGGGAGAACAGCGGACTGGCCGCGATGCTCGCTGCGATCGCCTCCTGAGAAGTGAACGGCGTCTCATCCGCGCACTGCGTCGAGAAGTACATCCCCACCGAGGAGAACGCATCGTTGATGAGGCTGTTGGAGAGCATGAGATTGGCGGGTTCCACGTTCCCCTTCGCTGCCTCGGTAATGATCTCCGGCAGCCAGGGGATCACGTCGGTCTGGTAGAGCGCCTCGAACGCCAGCCAGGCGAGCCGCTCGCCGGTCATCAGCGTGTCTACCACGTCTCCGCCGAGATCGAACGACGCGGTGCCCGGCTCCGGCGACGCGGTGAGCCTGGCGAACGCCTCCAGCAGCGTGTCTTCGAGGTCGGGGTAGTGCTCGCTGCAGGCGCTGTCGGCTGCGCAGGAGTCCAGCATCAGGCGGAACGCCCGCTCCGAGCCGGCGGGGATGCTCGCGAAGAGGTCCAGTTCGAGGGGATACGAGGAGTCCAGCACGACGCGGTGTACGCCGTCCGGAAAGTCGCGCATCACGTTCTGCGCCAGCCGTGTCCCGTACGACGATCCGTACAGGTCCCACCGCTCGTGGCCGAGCGCGGCGCGCAGGCGGTTGACGTCGGCTGCGTTGGCCGCGCTGTTCACGGTTGAAATGTCCACCCCCTGCTCGACGAAGCGATCGCGGCACGTTTGCAGCGCATCCAGGTAGCGCTCGTTCTCCTCGGCAAGCGGGAGCGCCTGGCTGATCAGCTCCCGTGTCAGTTCGCGCGTCTCCGGACAACTGAGTGACGGTTCGGAGAACCCGGCGCCGCGCTGGTCGAACACGACCACGTCCCGGCTCTCGTTCAGCGGCCCCAGGATCACGCCGCCGCTCACTTCCAGCCCCGCCAGTGCGTTTCCGCCCGGGCCTCCCTCCAGGTAGATGACGGGCACGTCGCTGGTCCGCTCGCCGGTCGCGGGGAAGACGGCGACGGCGATCTCGTAGGTCCCGGCGGAAGGGTCGTCGTAGTCGGCGGGCACGGTCAGGTAGCCGCATTCCGCAGCCCAGAGTGGCGTGCCGGGCTGATTGCTGAACGGGCACGAGTCCTCGCGGAAGGCGTCTTCCGCTGCGGGGACATCGGGTGCCGGAGCAAGGGTTGCAGTAGGCGTGGGAGTCGGCTCCGGCGCTGGTTCCGGTGTTGGTGTTGCCGTCGGCGCAGGCGTTGGCGTCGGTTCGGGCGTCGAGGTGGGAGTCGGGGTCGGTTCAGGGGATTCGCAGGCTGCGAGGAGAGTGAGAAGGGCGGCAAGAACCAGGGCGGCGATATGTGGGGATCTCATGGATTAATGCTAGCACAGGGAAGGGCGCCCACTGGGGGCGCCCTTCTCGTCGGTCGACATCTCGTACACCGGGAGGCTAGCCTTCCGAAGTAAGCTCGCTCTGCCCCCGGTACATCCCCACCCCGATGATGATGAAGCAGAGGGTGCCGAACGAAAGCATGCCGTTGTCGATCCTGAGGATCACTATGGGATCGATCCCCGGGGCGTGCTGAAGGACCAGGAAGTTGATGCCCGCCAGGACCCCCATGAGAGTAAGGCCGTAGGAAGCCAGCTTGTAGATGCTCATCGCCCCGAAGCGGGAGCCAAGGCCGATGCCGACCAGTATGGAGGCGAGGGGGTAGACCGCCACCAGGGCTATGATGATTCCGGCCATCGGTGCGTAGACGTTGAGAGCAAGGGACTCGAACATGGCTGTGTCGGCGCCGGATTGCATGCCGCGCTGCATGAGGTGGATGCTGAAGTGCCTCATCCCCATCGCAATGATGTAGAGGCTCCATCCGAACAGACTGGTGAACACCCCCAGCCGCAGGAGTAAACCGCCGAGCCCCGGCTGTTGGGGCAGCCGGAGCCAGGTGAGCGCGGCATACCCGTAGAGGAACATCCCGATGATCGACAGCATGGACGCCACATGTGCAAGGCTGGCATTCTCGGCCATCGCATCGAGGGCCACAGGGAAGTCGGTCTGGTCTACCGGGTCCAGCAGTACCCCACCGGGAAAGACAAGTGATGCGAACACCATCAGGATGACTCCGCCCAGGAGGGCCAACCCTCCGAGCCTTGTAGCGGGAGTTGTTGTGGTCGATGCAGCCATGGCACTACTCCTGGGCGCGCGGCACCCGCTTGGGATGGAAGAAAGGTAGCACTACCTTGCGCGCGCCTGCAATATGGTATGCAGCGAGGAGATGCCGGGGTTTCGGATTGGCGCGGAATGGCGCAGGGTGGCACACTGTAGCGCGCTCATCGGCGATCGCATCGGTCCAGGAGGGAACAGGTGAAAGCAGTCCGTTTCCACGAGTTCGGCGGCCCCGAGGTATTGCGCTACGAGGACATCCCCGAGCCTGAACCCGGGCCCGGCGAGGCCGTTCTCCGCCTCGGCGCGTGCGGAGTCAACTTCATTGACACTTACCAGCGCACCGGTGCATACAACGTCGCGCTGCCCCATGTCGCGGGACAGGAGGGTGCAGGGGAAGTCGTCGCGGTGGGCGAAGGCGTCACCAGCGTCGCCGTCGGCGAGCACGCAGGCTACACGGGAACGGGCGCATCGTACGCGGAGTACGTCAAGGTCTCCGCCGACCGCCTGGTGAAGCTGCCGGAGGGCGTGGACGACGCTGCGGGCGCGGCTGTGCTGCTGCAGGGTATGACGGCGCACTACCTGATGGCCTCGACGTTCCCGCTGGAGCCGGGACACACCTGCCTCGTGCACGCGGCCGCGGGAGGGGTTGGCCTGCTGCTCACGCAGATGGCGAAGATGCGCGGCGCACACGTCATCGGCACCGTCTCGACGGAGGAGAAAGCGCAGCTGGCCCGCGAGGCCGGAGCGGACGAGGTGATCCTCTACACGCAGCAGGACTTCGTTGCGGAGGTAGACCGCATCACCGGCGGCGCGAAACTGCACGTGGTCTACGACTCCGTGGGCAAGGACACGTTCGAGGGCAGCCTGGACTGCCTCGCGCCACGTGGCTACCTCGTGCTCTTCGGGCAGTCGAGCGGACGCGTGCCGCCGGTCGATCCGCAGGTGCTCAACGCGAAAGGGTCGCTCTTTCTTACGCGCCCTACCCTCGCCAGCTACGCGCTCACACGGGAGGAGATCGACTGGCGTGCGAGCGAGATATTCGGCTGGCTCGCGGAGGGCTCGCTCAGCGTTCGCGTCGGCGCTTCGTTCGCGCTGTCGGAAGCGGCGGAGGCGCACCGGCAGCTGGAAGGCCGCCTCACGACGGGTAAAGTGCTGCTGATTCCGTAGCACCCTCCCTGGCAGTACCCCAAAGCATTGCCGTGGGTATCTAGCCTCATCCGCGACCTCAGCCAATCCTGATAGCCTTTTGCAGCGTAGTCTAATTTAGGAGGCTATCGCCTCAGGAGGGCAATTATGTTGAGCAGCATCCGTAAGTACCGTGGGCGGCTCATCGTTGCCGCCGTGGTCGTGGCGATACCCGTGCTGGCGCTCGCGTGGTGGCTTGGTTCGCCCCTCTTCATTAACAAGACGGTCGATGAAGAGTTCCCGTACAGCGTGGGAGCGGTGGTGCCGGAAGGTATGACGCGTGCCCAGGTGGACCGGACCATGGAAACGATGGCCATGATGGAGGAGGTGGTATCGGAGGCGATGCCTGAGGCAGAGGCGCCACCTCGGACTGCCGACGAGATGATGGCGGTGGTCATGGACAGCATGACGCCGGAGATGATGGCCGAAGCGATAGAGAGCATGACGCCCGAGATGCGGGCTGAGGTTGCCGAGACGATAGCTGAGGCGGTCCCCGGGATGACGCCGGAGATGGTGGCCGAGGCGATGGAGAGCATGGCGCCGGAGATGATGACCGGTGTGATGCAGAACATGACGCCGGAGATGATGGCTCAGATGGCCGCGATGATGCCGGAGATGATGGCGCCGGCTGGACCTGTAGCCGTCAAGCAGGGCACGTTCCGCGATGCGGACAGCTTCCACAAGGGCGAGGGCTCGGCGACCCTGTACACGCTGCCGGACGGCTCGCACGTGCTCCGTTTCGAGGACTTCCGCGTAACGAACGGGCCTGACCTGCGCGTGCTCCTCGCGTCCCACCCGGACCCGATGAGCCGTGGCAACGTGCACAGCGGAGAGTACGTGGAGTTGGCCAAGCTGAAGGGCAACATCGGCAACCAGAACTACCCGTTGCCTGAGGGCTTGTCACCGGACGACTACAACTCAGTCATCATCTACTGCAAGCCGTTCCAGGTGATCTTCAGCGTCGCGCCGCTGTCCACCGGCTGAGGTAGGTCTTGCCGTTTACATTCGAAGGGCCTCGTGTCACGCGGCCAGAGTGTGACACGAGGCTCCTTCACCTCCCTTCCCTGCTACACTCCGCCCACACGGCACATGAGGGGGTGCGCGATGTTTCACGGCAACAAGGTCATAGACGTTCACGGCCACCACTCCACGCCTGCGCAGTTCCGCGCGTACGCCTATAACATGATCGCGCTGCGCACGCCGGTCGGCAGTTCGCTGCAGATACCCGAGAAGGCGATGGAGGAGGCACAGGCGCGTCACCTCGCCATGATGGACGAGCGCAACGTGGAAGTGCAGTTCATCTCGCCGCGTCCCGTCGCGATGATGCACTGGGAGATGCCGCACATCGTCGAGCACTGGACGGCCGTGACGAACGACGTCATCCACCAGACGTGCGAGATGTACCCGGACCGGTTCGTCGGCGTCGCGCAGCTGCCGCAGGTCGGCATCGACTACGCCAACGACACGTCGGGCTGCGTTGCAGAGTTGGAGCGCGCCGTGAGCGAACTCGGGTTCGTGGCGGCGACCGTGAACCCGGATCCCGGCGGCGACCGTCGCGTTCCCGGCATGAACGATCCGTACTGGTTCCCGCTCTACCGGCGCTCGGCTGAACTGCAGGCCCCGCTCATCGTGCACGCCTCCATCTCCCGTGACCCCCGCATCACTATCATCCCGCACAGCTACCAGTACAACTTCATGACCGAGCAGGCGCTCGCCACGCAACTGCTCGAGCACAGCGACGTCTTCGACCGTTTCCCCGACCTCAAGGTGCTCGTCTGCCACTGCGGCGGCGCGCTCAGCCGGTTCATCCCGCGGGCGCAGTCGTCCGGCATCGCAGGTGGCGGCCAGGTCGGCATCGGCAATCAGGGCATGGCTGCCCACGAGAACGAGCAGCGCACCTGGGCCGACAACCTCTTCTTCGACACCTGCGCCTACGACAAGGACTACCTGGCGACGGCGATGAAGCACAAGGGCATCGACCAGATGTGCTTCGGCACCGAGTCGCCCGGCAGCGGCACCGGCGTCCTCAACCCCGATACCGGACGCCCCGCCGACGATATGCTGCCGGTCATCGACTCCATCGATTTCCTGTCGAACGACGACAAGCGCAAACTCGTTCATGACAACGCGCTCAAGGTCTTCCCCCTCTTCAGCGGGTAAGAGTGACGAAGGGTTGGACGTGACGGGCTTCAGGGTCATCGGCCGTCCGGCGGGCAGGACGGAGGGGCCGGACAAGACGACGGGCGGCGCGCTCTATGCGTTCGACGTGTGTCCGCCGGGCACCCTCTGGGCGAAGGCGCTGCGCAGCCCCTACCCCGCCGCCCGCATCGAGGCCATCGATACATCCCGGGCTGAGGCGCTCCCCGGCGTCCGTGCGGTGCTGACCGGAGCCGACGTCGCGGGTCGCTTGCAGGGACGCCAGGTACGCGACGTACCGCTGCTGGCGCAGGACGTCGTCCGCTTCGCGGGCGAGAAGGTCGCGGTCGTTGCCGCCGACGATGAAGAAACGGCCCAGCGCGCCGCGGGCATGATTTCCGTCGAGTACGAGGAGATGGCGCCGTTGCTCGACGCACAGGAGGCGGCGCGCGCGGATGCACGGCTGATCCACCCCGGCATGGGCGCCTACGAAGGCTTCCGCCGCCCACCGGCGCAGCCGTCCAACGTGTTCTTCAGCGCGACGTTCGGCATCGGCGACGTGGACGCGGGATTCGCGGAAGCAGACCTCGTCTTCGAGGACGAGTACCGCTGCGCCAGGACGCACCCGGCATTCTTCGAACCGCGCTGCTGCGTCGTCTCGGTGGAGAGCGATGGACGCGCGCACGTCTGGTCCTCCAACAAGACCCCGTTCGGGCTCAGGCAGGCGCTGGCTCTCGCGGTGGGCGTCGACGAGGAAACGATCGTCGTCCACCCAGTTCACGTCGGCGGAGACTTCGGCTCCAAGACCGCGCCGTTCGATGAACCGCTGGCCTACCTGCTTTCCGTAAGGACGGGCCGTCCGGTGAAGATAGTGATGGACCAGGTGGAGGAGCTCGGCGCGGGGAATCCGAAGCACGCCGCCGTCATGCGGGTCAGGACCGGCGTGAAGCGCGACGGCACGATCACGGCCCACCTGCAAGAGATGTACTTCGACAGCGGCGCGTACGCCGGGCTGATGCCGCTGGGTGCGCTGGCAGGCGTCGACCGCATTGCGGCCAACTGGTACATCCCCAATGCCCGGTTCGTCCAGCACCACGTCTACACGAACAACCTGCCGGGCGGCTACATGCGCGGCCCCGGCGAGGTGCAGGGCTCTTTCGCCATGGAGTCGCACCTGGACGAGGTCGCGCGCGGCCTAGGCATGGATCCACTGGAGTTCCGCATCAGGAATGTCCTGCGCGAGGGGCAGCGCACGCCGATGAACGAGCTCTTCGGGGAGGTGCGCGCCGAGGAGACGCTGCGTGCGGCGGTCGACCGGAGCGGCTACGGCGGACCGAAGCGTCCCGGCGTCGGCAGAGGCGTCGCCATGTGCGCGCGTCCGGCTGGCGGCGGCGAGTCCTACGCGGAGGTGGTACTGAACGCCGATGCATCGGTAGTCGTCAGGACGCCCATCTTCGAGCCGGGCACGGGGGCATACACGATGTTCGCGCAGGTCGCCGCCGAAGTGCTCGGCGTGCCCGTTGCGGATGTGGACGTGCAGGTGTGGGACACCGACGCCGTCCCCTTCGACTCCGGCGTTGCGGGCAGCCGCACGACGCGCATGGCGATACCGGCGGTTCATGAGGCGGCGGAGGCTGCTCTGAACGGACTGCTGCAGGCTGCGTCGGCGCAGACTGGCTGGCCGGTCGATGCGCTGACCAGCGAGAACGGCCAGATATGGCGCGGCGGGACGGAATCGATATCGTGGACGAGCGCGGTCGAGTCTGCTGGTGGGACCATCAACGGCAGGGGGCATTCGCAGGTCACCGGCCAGCCGGAGCACACGGCGTTCGCCGCGCAGGTGGCGGAAGTGGAGGTCGACGAGGAGACGGGGCAGGTGCGCATCCTGCGGTTCACGAGCGCGCACGACGTGGGCACTATCATCAACCCCATCGCGCACCAGGGCCAGATCAACGGCGCGGTCGTGATGGGCTTCGGCTACGCGTTGCAGGAGGAGTTGCTGACGGACGCAGGCAGGGTCACGACGCTCTCACTGGCCGATTTCAAACTGCCGAACGTGGCCGACCTTCCTGCGTTGGAGACGGTGCTCGTTACATCCGATGCCGGAGCGGCCCCGTACAACGCAAAGGCCATCGGGGAAGTGCCGCTGCTTGCCGTCGCGCCCGCCATCGCCAACGCCATCCGCGACGCCACGGGCGTCCGCATGAAGGGCCTGCCGGTCACCGCCGAGCGCATGTTGGCGGCGCTGAGGGAGCGTCTGTCATGCTGAGCGGAGCGCAGCCGAGCCCGCGCTTAGCGCGCAGCATCCTCTCGGTGGGCGTTGGCTGTTCAGAGCGCTCCTAACGCGCCTCGGACTTCGGCGTCAGCACCATGATGAGCGCCGAGATGTCGCTCTCGCTCAGTCCGCGCGCCATGCCCTCATCGAACAGCGAGCGCGTCCGCTGCACGAGCGGCAACGGGACCCCGAGGTCGGCAGCGGCATCCTCAACGAGCCCGAGGTCCTTCGCGAGCAGCCGCACGGGCGCGAGCGAGCCGTAGTCGCCGGAGAGCAGCATCGGCCCGTTGCGCGTGAGCATGCCGCTCGCGCCCCATGAGGTCGACAGCACGTCGAGCAGCTGTTGTCCGTCTGCCCCCGCCGACGTGCCGAACAGGAAGGCCTCGCAGGCTGCCATCGTGTGGATGCCGACGAGCAGCTGGTTCGTGAGCTTGACGACGCTGCCCTGGCCCACGGGCCCCACGAGGTTCAGGCTCGCGCCCATCGCGTCGAGCACCGGGCGTGCGGTCTCGAAGTGCTGCGCCTCGCCGCCGGCCATGATCGTGAGCGTGCCGCTCTCAGCGCGCTCCACGCCGCCGGAGACCGGCGCGTCGAGGTAGCCCGCGCCGCGTTCCGCCGCGGCCTCGCCTACCCGTACCGCGAGCGACGGCGCGATCGTGCTGTGCTCGATGAGCACCTGCCCTCCCCGCGCGTTGGCAGCGAGTCCGTCCGTTTCGAGGTACACGGCCTCCGAGGTTGCGACGTCCGGCAGGCACGTGCAGACGACCGTCGCGCGTTCGGCCATGTCGGCGAGCGACGGAGCCTCTTCCGCGCCTGCCTCGACGAGCGCCTCGACCGGAGGACGCGAGCGCGACAGCACCAGCACGGAGAACCCGGCGCTGAGCAGGTTCAGCGCCATCGGTTTCCCCATGCGTCCCAGCCCTACGAATCCGACGGTGGTCATGGGCGCAGGATACGTCAACGAACGACATCCGCGCTTTGACACGCCCCGCCTGCTCCCGTACAGTTGCACCGGCGTAACGCACAGGAGGGACCACGTATGGCAACCGCGCCCGCACAGGCACAACAGCAGTCCTACGTCCGCAGGCCGCAGTTCTACGACCAGTGGATGGAGTCGCAGGGTATCCCCATCTACCGTGACTACTACATCGAGGACGGACGCACCATCGAGCTCGGCTACTGGAAGGAGCGCGGCCACAACGCGGCGTTCCTGCAGCTCGCCGGCCAGGAGGGTGTCTCCGAGGCGCGCATCACCGAGGTCCCCGCTGGCGGCTCCGTCCCGCCGTTCAAGATGACGCTGGAAGACGTCGTCTACGTCCTGAGCGGGCGCGGCGTCACCACCATCTGGAAGGACAGCGGCGAGAAGCACTCGTTCGAGTGGACAGACCACGCGATGTTCCGCATCCCCGGCAACTACTGGGTGGAGTACGCGAGCATGTCCGGCGGTCAGCCCGCGCGGCTGCTGCACTACAACAACATGCCCATCGCGATGTCCGCCGCGAAGGACGCGAGCATCTTCTTCAACACCCCGCTCCAGCCGTCTGAGGAGCTGGTCTCCTCCGACGAGTTCTACTCCGACGCCGTCGTCGTGGACAACGACCCGTCCGGGCGCGGCGCGGTCCGCCAGTACTGGGTGGGCAACTTCTTCCCCGACATGCGTGCATGGGACAGGCTCGTCCCGTTCAAGGGGCGCGGCGCCGGTGGCACGACAGTGTTCGTGCAGTACCCCGGCTCCGAGCTGACGGCGCACATGTCCGTCTTCCCGGCGAAGACGTACAAGAAGGGGCACCGCCACGGTCCCGCCTACGTCATCGTCATCCCCGCGGGCGAGGGCTTCTCCGTCATGTGGCCGGAGGGACAGGACAAGGTGTTCATCCCGTGGCATGAGGGCAGCATCTTCGTCCCGCCGAACCGCTGGTTCCACCAGCACTTCAACGTGGGCGAGCAGCCCGGTCGCTACCTGGCGTTCCACCCCCTGCCCCAGTTCACGGGCTTCGTGGGCGAGAACGTCGACCGCTCCGCCGACCAGTACGAGTACCACCAGGAGGCGCCGGAGATCCGAGAGCGATTCGAGACAGAGCTGGCCAAGCGAGGGCTCAAGAGCGAGATGCCCCCCGAGTGCTACACGGACCCCAACTACAAGTTCGAGAACGAGAAGGACTGACCCGAAAGGGCACAGCGAATCGTCGAGAGGGGCCGGTACACCGGCCCCTCTCTCTTTGTCTAGGGAGGACATGATGGCAGATGAGATTACGTTCGAAGCAGTCGCACCGGCCCATCCGGATGCGGAAGCCTTGATGTCCCTGCTCGATGCGGAGGTGCTGGATATCTACTGGGACGCCGGCGACGTCGAGACCGGCGCGCTCAGCGACGAACTGAAGGCGGCATTCAACGGCGTCTTCCTTATCGCGCGGCGGAACGGCGCGCCGGTTGCGTGTGGCGGGGTGCTCGTGATGGACGAGGCGATGTGCGAACTGCGGCGGGTCTACGCCCTGCCCGAGGAGCGCGGCACAGGACTGGCGCGCAGACTCATGGCTGAGCTGGAACGCGCCGCATCGGAACTCGGGATGTCGCGTATCGCCCTCGAGACAGGTGACCGCCAGACCCGCGCCATCGCCTTCTACGAGGCGCTCGGCTACAGGCAGATCCCGCTCTACGGCGAGCACGTCGGGAAGTGGTGGGCCATCTGCTACGAGAAGCGCATCCTGCCCAGCGGGATCACGTTTGAGCAGGCCACGCCGGACACGCCGGAGGTTGCAGCGCTCCTCGCCGAATACGAACAGGAGTTCCTGTCATTCAACACGAGAGAGGAAACGGGCTGGCGCGGTTCGGCTGCGCATCAAGGCTTGGCCATGATGCTCGTCCGCCGCAATGGCAGGCCTGTCGGCTGCGGCGGCATACGGATGGAGGACGCCGCTGCTGCCGAACTCAAGCGGATGTACGTCGTCCCAGGGGAGCGCGGCAGGGGCATCGCGGCAGAACTCGTGGCCCGGCTGGAGCGTATGGCCGCTGAACGCGGCGCAACACGGATGGTGCTCGACACCACGCCACGGATGGAGACTGCCGTCCGCCTCTACCAGCGGTTGGGCTACGTTCGCACGGAACCATTCCTGCGCCACAACTCCGGCGCAGGCATGCCGGCCCTCATCTACTTCGAGAAGCGCTTGTCCTAGTCGCGGATGTCCTGCAGGAACATGCTCGTCGGCATCTCGTGGCCGAGGCCCATCTCCCGCGCCTTGTCGTAGACCACCTTCCCGACCGCGGCGAACTGCAGGCCCTGGTTGCCGCCGTTCAGGTAGAGGGTGATGTCGTCGCGCGACGTGCGCCCATCCACGACGCCATTCACGACGTCGGTGAACGTTGGGTAGGAGGACGTGCTGAAACGCCGCATGCCTCCTCCGCTGGGAGGCAGGCGCTTCATCTCCTCCTCTGTTCCTGCGACGAAGGCAACCGGGCTGTGGCCGCGTCCGTACTGGATGCGCGGGTCTTCCTCCAGCTTCGCCCCCGCGATCCCCTGCCGGATGATGACGTTCGCCTTCTTGAACACGGTCTCGTCGAGCTCGTAGCCGCCCAGGTTGGTCACGTGCATCCCGGGCTCCAGCCATTCGCCGTTGAACACGGGGCGCATCGCGTCGGTGCAGGTGGAGACGATGTCTGCTCCGCGCACGGCGGACTCGGGGTCGTCGACCGGCTCGATGTCGATGTCGAGCAGGTCCATCATCTCGGCGGCGTACGCTTCGCGGTTACGCTTGGTGGGACTGTAGACGCGCACCTTCTCGATGGGCCGCTCGTTGCAGAACGCCCTGAGGTATGTCCGCGCCATGCCGCCCGAGCCGAGCATCCCCACGACATGCGAGTCCTCCCGCGAGAGGTAGCGCGCGCCGAGTCCTCCGCCCGCGCCGACGCGCATGTGCTGGAGTTCGCCGTCGTTGATGATAGCGAGCGGCTCGCCGTTCACCGTGCTGAACAGGAAGATGAGCCCGCAGTATGTGCCGGGCTCCACGCAGTGCTTCTCCTCCGTCCAGTTGCCGTTCTCGTCCTCCGGCCAGGAGACGATGTCCGACTTCATCCGGATGGCGAACACGCCGAGGTCCCGGCTCGCGCCCTCCATCGTGCCCCAGCGGTAGTAGTCCTCCTCCCTGCCGGTGGGGACGTACATGTCGATGCGGGGGCGGTGGATCGCCGCGCCGTCGACCAACCCGCGGAACGCGGTGTCCTGCGAGTCGATGGCGTCGCCGATACTCAATATCTGTTGGACGGTCTGGTTGTCTATGAACAGCATCGCTTGTGCTCCTTTTGCGTTCGGTCTGGATCCGGGTCGAAGTCCTGTGCCGGTTCGTGCCCGTTGAAGATTGGCTTCCCTCTTTCTACTCCGCCCGGCCGATTCCCACAAGCGCACGGGCAACATTCGGATGCAGGACTCCCCCGCCCGCGCGCAGGTTCGCTAGAATGGAAGGAGCACCCCTGTCCATGGAGGCGGCATGACGACCCGGACGAGCGCTCCCCCCGACGAACTCTGCATCAACTCCATCCGCTTCCTCTCCATAGACGCCGTTCAGAAGGCGAACAGTGGACACCCCGGCGCTCCGATGGGCGCTGCCCCCATGGCCTATGCGCTCTGGGACAGGTTCCTGAAGCACAACCCCGCCGACACGACATGGCCCGACCGCGACCGCTTCATCCTCTCCGCCGGCCACGCTTCCATGCTCATCTACTCCCTGCTCCACCTCACCGGCTACCCGGTGACGCTCGACGACATCCGCGAGTTCCGGCAGTGGGAGAGCAGGACGCCCGGTCACCCGGAGTACGGCCTGACGCCCGGCGTCGAAGTGACGACCGGCCCGCTTGGCCAGGGGTTCGCGAATGGCGTCGGCATGGCCTACGCGGAGCGGTTGCTCGCGGAGCGCTACAACCGGCCGGGCCACGAGATCATCGACCATTACGTCTACGGCATCTGCTCGGACGGCGACCTGATGGAAGGCGTTGCCTCTGAGGCTGCGTCGTTCGCGGGCACCCACAAGCTCGGCAAGATCATCTACCTCTACGACGACAACGGCATCTCGATAGAGGGCGACACGGACGTTACATTCCTGGAGGACGTGGGCGCGCGATTCCGCGCCTACGGCTGGCACGTCGTCGGCCCCGTAGACGGCATGGACCTGCCTGCCGTTGAAGCCGCGCTGCGCGAGGCGCAGGCCGAACGCGAACGGCCCAGCCTCATCGTGGCGCAGACGACCATCGGCTACGGCAGCCCGAACAAGGCGAACACGGGCGGCGTCCACGGGGCCCCGCTTGGAGCGGACGAGGTCACGCTCACCCGCGAGACACTGGGATGGCCGTATGAGCCGTTCATCGTCCCGCAGGAGGTGCTCGACCACATGCGGCTCGCCCTGCAACGCGGCGCCGACGCGCAGGCCGACTGGGAGCGGCGCTTCGCCGGATACCGCGCCGCCTACCCTGCCGAGGCTGCGCAACTGGAAGCCGATCTCAACGGCGACCTGCCGGACGGCTGGGCCGACGCGTTGGACGACCTCTTCAGGAACGAGGAGAAGCCGCTGGCGACCCGCGAGGCCGGAGGACGCGTGATGAACGCGATAGCCGAGCGCCTGCACACGCTCGTCGGCGGCTCTGCTGACCTCGCGCCATCCAACAACACGATGCTTCGCGAGTACGTGAACGCAGGCGGCGAGAAGGTTGCTCCGCACAACATGCACTTCGGCGTGCGGGAGCACGCGATGGGCTCCATCGCGGGCGGGATGGCGCTGCACGGCGGGGTCATCCCGTACACGGGGACGTTCCTCATCTTCTCCGACTACATGCGCCCGCCGATGCGCCTCGCCGCGCTCATGGGGCAGCGCGTCATCTACGTGTTCACGCACGACTCCATCGGACTCGGCGAGGACGGTCCGACGCACCAGGCGGTCGAACAGCTCATCGGGCTGCGATGCGTGCCGAACATGGTCGTGCTGCGTCCGGCGGAAGCTACCGAGACCGCAGTGGCCTGGCGCGCCGCGATCGAGCGCAGGACGGGCCCGACCGTGCTCGTCTTTACGCGCCAGGGGCTGCCCGTGCTGGACAGGAGCGTCTACCCGTCCGCTGACGGCGTGCTGCGCGGGGCCTACGTGCTCTGGGAGTCATCTGTGACACCGGAGGTTATCCTCATCGGCACGGGTTCCGAGGTGCAGATCGCGCTCGATGCGGGCAAGGCGCTCGCTGAGAAGGACATCGCGGCACGGGTCGTCTCGATGCCCTCGTGGGAGCTGTTTGACGCGCAGCCGAAAGAGTACCGCGACGCCGTGCTGCCCCCGTCGGTCACGGCGCGGGTGTCGGTCGAAGCCGGGCGTACGATCGGCTGGGAGCGGTATGTGGGCACGGACGGCATCTCGATAGGAGTGGATACGTTCGGCGCGTCCGCTCCGTACCAGCGCATCTACCAGGAATACGGCCTCACCGCTGAGCGCGTGGCAGAGGCTGCTGGATCGCTGGTGCGCGGCGGAGCGTAGTATCGGGTAGAGATTGCTCTATACTGCGCGCGGTTTGTGACACGAACGGCAGGATCGAATAGAGACGCATGACGCAACGAACGCAACAACCCACCTCTCCCCTTGGCCCGCATCAACGAGCAGTGACGAATGCGCTGACGCGGCTCGCGCGCAGTAACGTCATGGCGCGCATCTGGGACAAGGACCACACGGTCTGGAACGACGATCCCACCGAGATCACCGACCGCCTCGGCTGGCTGACCATCTCCCGCGACATGACGGAGCATGTGAGCGACCTGCGCTCGTTCGCGGAAGAGGTCCGCAACGAAGGCATCAGGGACGTGGTGCTGCTCGGCATGGGCGGCAGTAGCCTGGGGCCGGAGGTGCTGCGGCAGTGCATCGGCAGCGTGCCGGGCTTCCCCGCCCTCACCGTGCTCGACTCTACTGTCCCTGCGAGGATCGGTACCGTAACGCGCTCCATCGACCCGGCGCGCTCGCTCTTCATCGTCTCTTCCAAGTCCGGCGGCACGATAGAGCCGAACTCGTTCTACAAGCACTTCCGCACCATTGTGGAAAGCGCGGTCGGCGTGGAGCGCGCGGGCACACGCTTCGTCGCCATCACGGATCCGGGCACGTCACTGGAAGAGCTCGGCGCTTCGCAGGGTTTCCGGCGCGTCTTCGAGAACCCGCCCGACCTTGGGGGGCGCTACTCCGTCGGTTCGTTCTTCGGGCTCGTGCCCGCCGCACTCTGCGGCATGGACTGCGGCAAGCTGCTGGACCGCGTCTCACAGATGGCTGCACGTTGCGAGGCCGGGGCAGGCGTCCGGAACAATCCCGGCGGCTGGCTCGGCGCTGCCATCGGAGGGCTGACGCTTCAGGGACGCGACAAGCTCACGCTCGTCGCATCGCCGGAGGTCGCGAGTTTCGGACTCTGGGTCGAACAGCTCATCGCAGAGAGCACCGGCAAGGACGGCAAAGGCATAGTCCCTGTCGTCAACGAGCCGCTACTCGAAACCGACGCCTACGGCGATGACCGCCTCTTTGTGCACGTACGCCTCTCCGGCGGCGACAACGCGGCGGCGGACGTAGGGCTGGAACGCATCAGGGACGCAGGCCATCCGGTCATCACGCTGGAGATGGACGATGTGTACGACGTCGGTGCGGAGTTCTTCCGATGGGAGATGGCCACCGCGGTCGCCGGACATCTGCTCGGCATACAACCCTTCGATCAGCCGAACGTGCAGCAGGCGAAGGACGTGACGAACCGCGTTCTGGAGACGTATGTGAATGAGGGCGCGCTGCCCGATGCGGAGGAAGGCTCGGTCACCGGCCTGCTTGGAGAGGCAGCCGAGGGCGATTACCTCTCCATCATGGCCTACGTCGAGGAGACCGACGGCGTAACGAACGCCGTGAACATGCTCCGGCAGTACGCCATGCGCAAGCATCGCATCGCGACGACGCTCGGCTATGGCCCGCGCTTCCTCCACTCGACAGGCCAGCTCCACAAGGGCGGGCCGAACACGGGCCTCTTCCTGCAGATGGCAGCCGACGTACGCTCGGACATCCCCATACCGGGGGAACGCTTCGGGTTCGGCGCCCTCGCGGCGGCCCAGGCCATCGGCGACTATGAGGCGCTCAAGGAGACCGGGCGGCGCGTCGTCCGGATCAATCTGGGCAGGGATGCGGAGGCTGCGGTGCTGCGCCTGCTGGGAAGCCTCTAACCGACACCCATGGCCAAGACAACCATCGTCATCTTCGGCGGTACCGGCGACCTCGCACAGCGCAAGCTCATTCCTGCGCTCTGCCACCTGCGCCGCAAGCGCCGCGTCAATGACGAGGTGAACGTCGTGGGCTTCGCCCGCGCCCGGCACGACGACGACTCCTATCGCGACCTGCTGCGCGAAGGCGCCCGCGACCTCGGCGGGCTGAAAGTGGCGCCGGAGGAGTGGGCGGAGTTCGCACGCTGCATGCACTACGTCTGCGGGGACCTGGGCGACGCCGCGGCGTTCGAAGAGCTGGGACGCAAGCTCATCGAAATCGAGGGGACCGGCGGCGCGAACCGCCTCTTCTACTTCGCCATCGCCCCTTCCCTGCACCGCCTAGCGGCGGAAGGACTGCGCGACGCGGGGCTCACCACGGAGGAGAGCGGTTGGCGCAGGGTCATCATCGAGAAGCCGTTCGGCAAGGACGAAGAGTCCGCCCGCGAGCTGAACCGTGCGCTGCACAACGTCTTCCGCGAGGACCAGACGTTCCGCATCGACCACTACCTCGGCAAGGAGACCGTGCAGAACCTGCTGGTGCTGCGCTTCGGCAACGCCATCTTCGAGCCGCTGTGGAACCGCAACTACGTGGACAACGTACAGGTGACGGTGTCCGAGGCAGTGGACGTGGAAGGCCGAGCGGGCTACTACGACGCTTCCGGCGTCGTGCGCGACATGATCCAGAACCACCTCATGCAGCTGATGTGCCTCGTGGCGATGGAACCCCCCGAGTCCCTGGCCCCCGAATCGGTCCGCGACCGGAAAGGCGACCTGCTGCGTGCAGTGCGCCGATGGACGCCGGAGGAGTTCCGCAAGCACGCTGTCCGCGCCCAGTACGAGGGTTACGTCGACGAACCTGGCGTCGCGCCGGGCTCGGTGACGCCGACCTACGCCGCGCTGCGTCTGTACGTGGACAACTGGCGCTGGCAGGGCGTGCCCTTCTACCTCCGCTCCGGCAAGGCGATGGAAGCGAAGGTGTCCGAGATCATCATCCAGTTCAAGAGCCCGCCCCTGTCCATGTTCGAACGCCTCGGCGGCAGCGGGTTCGCACCGAACATCCTCTCCATCTGCGTCCAGCCGGACGAGGGTGTCCACCTCCAGATAGACAGCAAGGCGGTGGACGCCGGGTTCATCACCCATCCGGTGGATCTGAACTTCCACTACAAGGACGAACTCCGCCTCGGCCAGGAGCTGCCGGAGGCGTACGAGCGGCTGCTGGAGGATGCGATGGAAGGCGACGCCAGCCTCTTCATCCGCGCGGACCAGATAGAGGAGGCGTGGAACATCGTCGACCCGCTCCTCAAGTGCTGGGAGTCCCCCGAAGCCAGCGCGCCGGAGACGTACGGACAGGGCACATGGGGGCCGTCAGGCTCGGCGCTGCTGCTGCGGGAGGACGGCTTCCTCTGGCAGACGCTCTGCGGCGAACTCTAGCCGCGCCGCGCGCCCCGCATCCACAGCGACGGCGCCGCCGCGAGGATGACGAGCACCAGCCCCGACCTGAAGAAGAGCCGGAAGACATCGAAGGACGCGTTGGAGATACCCTCCTCGTACGCGGCGACGCGGGAGGAGAAGGCCTCTGCACTTTCTCCCGGCAGCTGTATCGGCACCGGCAGGCCGCCCGCGAGCGACTGCAGGTAGTCCACGCCCAGCGCGGACATCGCCGCGAGACCTGCCGTCATCCCGAACATGCGCGACGCCGTTATCCACGCGGCGGCGGTCGCCCGGTACTCGTTCCCCGCTGCCTCCACCGCCGCCACGGTGAACGGCGCGATGAGCAGCCCGAACCCAAGGCCGCCTATCGCCAGGTGCAGCGTGAGGCGCGGGTCGGCTATCGTCTCGTCCCACGTCGTGAGCAGCACGAAGCAGACCGCCGCGAGCGCGAGTCCCACCAGCGCCGGAACGCGGACGTCGATGCGCGACGCGGCGTAGCCGCCCAGCAGCGCGCCGACGGGTATCGCCCCGGTGAAACGCATCAGCCGCAGGCCGCCTTCCAGCGGCGGCTCGCCGAGCACGGTGTCGGTCATCAGCGGTACGGTCACGAGGATGAGCACCAGCGCGCCGCCGGCCAGCAGTTGCGCGCTCATCGCCGCGGCGAAGCTGCGCGCGCGGAAGAGCGCTGTGCTCACGACCGGCGCGAGCGCACGCCGCTCCACGAACGGCAGCGCCACGAGCAGCAGAACGCCGACTCCTATGAGAACGTACGGCAGCGCGGAGCCTCCGCCGAACAGCGAGCGCTGCGCGAGCCCGCCCGTCACCAGCGACAGCCCGCCCGCGAGCAGCACCCCGCCGGTCACGTCCAGCCGTCCACCGGAGCGCCCCGCTTCCGGCATGCCGAGGAGGGCGACCGCCAGAACCGCCACGATGGGCAGGTTGCTCCAGAACACCCAGCGCCACCCGATCCAGTCGACGATCAGCCCACCGTAGAGCGGGCCGAGCACGCCGCCCGCCTCAGCCGCGGCCCCGACGATGCCGAATACGATCGCCCGCCTCGCGGGAGGCAGCCCTTCGCCCGCGAGTGCTATCGCCGCCGGGATGAGCGCGCCGCCGCCCACCGCCTGCACGACGCGCGCCGCGAT
Organism: Dehalococcoidia bacterium; assembly: GCA_034422595.1. Lineage (GTDB taxonomy): Bacteria > Chloroflexota > Dehalococcoidia > Lucifugimonadales > Australimonadaceae > Bin16. The sequence goes on from DAOUJO010000007.1 coordinate 107,086, forward strand.
GAGCCAGCCGAGGCTCGGGGCGAGCGCGACGGCCGCCGAGCCCACGCCGAAGAGCAGCATCGCGCCGAGGTAGAGCCTCCGGTAGCCGTACACGTCCCCTGCCCGGCCCAGCAGCGGCATCGCCACGGTGAACCCGAGCAGGTATGCCGTCACCACCCACGCGAGGTCGTTGAGACGGTCGATGCTGATCCCCAGGTCGACCATCACCGCGGGGAGCGCGGTGACGACCGAAGTCTGGTCGAGCGAGGCGAGGAACACGCCCGCGCAGACGACCACGAGCGTAGCGTTGGGCGAGAGCCGGAGTGGCATGCGAGTGGACTCCGGAGAGGCCATGCGGTTGCCTAGACCGGCGGCTCGATGGTGACGGGTTCGTCGAACTGGGAGAGTTCCAATACGCGGACGATGTCCGGCGTGTCGGCTTCCACCAGCCTGCCCGTCAGGCGCACCTTCCGCACGAGGTAGTCGTCACGCCCGATCCAGACTTCCATGTGCAGTGTTTCGCCTTCCGGTGCGCCAGGCACGAGCCCGCGCATCGAAGTCGAGGGCGTCGTGCCGGTGAGCATGTGCACGGGCGCGCCGTCCACTGAGCCGCCGTCGGTGAGGTCGAGCCCGCCAAGCGAGGAGAGCGCGTCCGCGATGCTGCCGTTGATGTTCGTGAAGTCGATGGCGAGCGTTCCGGCCGGGAGCGCCTGCCAGACCATGCTGATGCGGTCGCGCAGATGCGTGGTCTCGCCGTACTGCACGATGTCCAGCTCCAGCGCGGCATTGCCGAAGAGGGCGCTGGTGGCCTTCGCCACGAACTCTGCCTTGTCCGGGAAGACGCCGTCGCCCTCCGCCTCTGTGAGCGTCGAAGAGAAACCGATATCCGTGCCGCCCACCTCGTGCGTCACGAGGAAGTGGACGGTCGAGAGATTGCGCAGCGTCTCGGTTCCCCTGTCGCGTACGTCCTCCGCCGTGATACTCGGCGTTGGCGTCGGTTCGGGGCCGCCGCAGGAGACGGCAACCAGAGCGGCGGCCATCGCGAGGATGGCCGCCGCTGCCCTGATCTGTAACGCCGCCCCCACTACTCCTCGCTGTTGCCGGAGGGCGTGGCCTGCGCTCCCTGCAGGAACGGCTGCAGCATGGAGGTGAACTCCATCGGGAATATCCACTTGGTGGATGGACTGCCCCCGATGTCCTTGAGGGTGTCGAAGTACTGCAGGCTCATCGTGCGGGGGTCGGCCTGCATCGCGGCCACGTTGATGCGCTCCATGCCCAGGCTGAAGCCTTCCGCCCGCAGGATGGCGGCCTCGCGGTCGCCCTGCGCCTCGAGGATCGCAGCCTGCTTGGAGCCTTCCGCGCGCAGCACGGCGGCCTGCCGTTCACCCTCGGCGCGGTTGATCTCGGCGTCGCGTTCACCTTCCGCTTCGGTGACGGCGGCGCGGCGCGTGCGCTCGGCGGAGAGCTGGCGGTTCATCGCATCCTGCACGTCGCGCGGCGGCTCGACCTCTTTGATCTCGACACGCGTCACCTTCACTCCCCAGTTCACCGTGACCTCGTCGAGCTTCACCTGGAGCTGGGAGTTGATGCGCTCGCGCTTGGAGAGCACGTCGTCCAAGTCCATCTCGCCGACGACCGCTCGGAGTGTCGTCATGGAGAGCGCCTGCGCGGCTGCGCCGAAGTCGCTCACGTTCAGGATAGTGTCCTGCGGTCGATCTTCGATGACGCGCATGTAGACGAAGAAGTCGATGTCTATCGGCGCGTTGTCCCGGGTGATGCTCGTCTGCCGCGGGATGGGAACGGGAATCTCCCGCAGGTCGGCGGTGCTCGATCCGTTGTTGACGAACGGCCACAGCCACCGGATGCCTGGCCCGCGCGTACCCGTGTACGAACCGAACGTGAAGACCACGAGCCGTTGGTACTGCTTGATAACGTTGATCCCCCAATTAGCCATGCCCTTACTCCTTCTGCGTCTCCTCTGCCTGCGTCGTCTCCGTTCGTTCCACTTCCAGCAGGGGGCCGTGCTCCGCCCGTACGACGACGGACGCTCCGCGCTCGATGTGAGATCTGTCCAGTGCGCGAGCGTTCCACGTCTCCCCGCGGACGCGCACCTTGCCTTCCGGCGAGAGCGCCGCCGATACCATACCAGTCATGCCGACGAGGATGGGCTCCGGCGTACCGCGTCTGAACTGTTCGCGGCGCACGCGTCCGACCTCTCGCGAGAAGAGCAGGACGCTGACCCCCATGACAACCGCGACCGGCGTGATGGCCCACCAGCTCACGCTGATGTCCGGAAGCACCGGCGACGGCGTGCCGAAGTGCGAGAAGAGCAGGATGCCGCCGAGGACGAGGCTTGCGACGCCCAACGCGCCAACGACGCCGAACCCGTCGATGTTGAACTCGATGCTGAACAGCACGAACGCCAGCAGGATGAGTGCCACGCCCGCCCAGTTGCCCGGCAGGCTTCCCAGCGCCGCGAGCCCCAGCACGAGCGCGACGAGTCCCGCCACCCCGGGGAAGATGAGGCCTGGGTTCCAGAACTCGACGAACAGCCCGAGCCCGCCGAGCGAGATGAGCAGGAACGCGACGTTCGGGTCGGCGATGTAGGAGAGGATGCGGTCGAACAGCCCCATGCGGATGTTCCGCACCGGGGCATCAGCCGTATGCAGCGTCACGCTCTGCTCGCCGTCCGCCGTGACGATGACGACGGCGCGCCCGTCCACCTGCTTCAGCAGGTCGTTGACGTTGACTGCGATGACGTCCACGATGCCGAGCTCCACCGCTTCTTCCGCCGTGTACGACTCCGCTTCCAGCACGGTCGCTTCCAGCGGCTCGGACGGCCTGCCGCGTACCTCGGCGATAGCGCGGATCATGGCGGCGGTGTCCTCGAACACCTTGTCCTTGAGCGTCTCATCCAGGTCTTCGCCCTGTCCAGTGACCGGACTCGCCGCGCCGATGTTCGTGCCGGGCGCCATCGCTGCTATGTGTGCCGCCGCAGCGACGAACGTCCCGGCAGACGCGGCGTGCGCTCCCTGCGGCGAGACGTAGACGATCACCGGCACGGGCGCCGACAGCAGGGACTCCGTGATATCCCGCGTTGCACTGAGCAGGCCGCCGGGCGTGTCGAGTGTGATGACGACGGCCTCGGCCCCGCTGCGCTCCGCATCCTCCAGCCCGCGCGTGATGTAGCGGTCGGTGATGGGGCTGATGATGCCGTTCACCTCGACCACGTGCGCCTCGCGCGGTTGGACCTGGGCCAGCGCCATCCCTGTCATACCGGCAGCGATGAACAGGACGCTCACCGCAAGCCACGCGACTCTCAACCACGCAAGGAGCGTCGGACGCGAACGGGTGCGGGCTGCGGGCGGACGCGGCATCGGAAGGCCTCCGTCCTCATTGTAAGGCTTCCGGCCTCTCCGCTCTGCCGGCGCGTGTCAGTTGACGTTGAAGTAGAGCGTGTCCGGGTTGTCGACGAGGATCTGCTTCTGGACGGCGGGGTCGTCGGTGTACATGCCGAAAAGGTCGACGAGGTGTCCGTCGTTCGGCATGTGCCGCACGTTGGGGTGCGGGAAGTCGGTGCCCCAGAGCACGCGGTCCGGCGCGGCGGCGATGAGCGCCTGCGCGAACGGTACCGCGTCCGTGAACGGCGGCCCATCGGTCGAGACGCGCTCTCCGCCGCATATCTTCACCCACGCGTTCGGGCGCTCCATCAGCCGCAGCAACTCCTGGAACGGCGTCTGCTCGAGTCCGTCGCCCGCCTTCACCCGCGCCATGTGGTCGATCACGAACGGCACGGGCAGCCCGAGCAGCATCGGTGAGAGCTCGACGATGTCCTCGGCGTCCAGGTGGACGACGAGATGCCAGCCCATCGGCTCGATGCGCTCCGCCATCCGCTTCACAATGTCCGGCTCCGGCACGCTCTCAAGGTGGCGCACGAAGTTGAACCGCACGGCGCGGATGCCGCCCTCGTGGTAGCGCTGCAGCTCCGCGTCGCTGATGTCCGGCTCCACGATGCTGGTACCACGGTACGCCCCATCCGACCAGGCGATCGCGTCGAGCGTCGCGTCCATGTAGGAGCCGTGGCAGCTGGCGTGGACGATGACCGCGCGAGCGATGCCGAGGTGGTCGTGGAGCGCCTTCAGCGCTTCCTTCGGCGCGTCGGGCGGCGTGTAGGAGCGGTTCGGGTGGTACGGGAACACGTCGCCGGGACCGAAGATGTGGCAGTGGGCGTCGCACGCATTCGGGGGCAGTTGCAGGTCCGGCTTTTTGGGGTCGGGGTCAGGCCCCGCGATCAGGCGTATCTCGCGCTCCGTCATCGTGCAGCAGCCTCCGCGAGAGAGCCCTGCCCCTGCCAGACCTCGGCCGGGATGTAGACCTCACCTTCCATGAGTTTGCGGGCCGTCCGCAGCAGCGCGGCGCGCTCGATGGCCGGCTCCTCCTCGGTCCCGCCCACCTCGACCTCGACGGCGAAGTAGCCGGTGGGGTGCTCCAGTTCCAGCATCTTCCGGCGGCCCTCCGGACGCACCGCGTAGTCGTAGGCCGTCGTGCCGGGGAAGACGGCTGCCGTCGCGACCGTTACCGCCGCGAGGACGCCGATCGAGGCGTGGGCTACCTTGGGGATGTACGAACGGGTGCAGATCGCTCCGCCGTTGACCGGAGGGGCGAGCAGGAACATCTTGGGCACGACGTTGTCCGTCACGTCGCCGAGGTTCATCATGTGCCCGGCCTGCAGGCGGATGCTCTCGATGCGCTCCTTCAGCTCCGTGTCCGCGTTCAGCTCGTCGCGCGTCTCGTAGCCGGTGCGTCCGAGGTCTTCGGCGCGCATCGCGACGACCGGCATGCCGTTGTCCATCAGCGAGCATTCGACGCCGTCGATCACGTCGGTGCGGTTGCCCGTGGGGAAGAGCGCGCCGCAGAACGAGCCTGCCGTGTCCTCGACGTCGATCATGATGGGCGCTGAGGTGCCGGGCACGCCGTCGATGCGCGCGGCGCCCTGGTACTCCACCTGCCCGCCCGGCGTCATGATGCGCGCGACGGCGCGGTCGCCGGAGTTGACCATGTGGATGCGGACCTCAGTCTCGCCGTCCGCGGCCGGGACGAGGCCGTGCTCGATGGCGAACGGCCCGATGCCCGCGAGCATGTTGCCGCAGTTCGGGCTCACGTCCACGACCGCCTCGTTCACCACGACCTGCGCGAAGAGATAGTCAACGTCGCAGTCCTCACGCGTAGCGGGGCTGACGATGGCGACCTTGCTCGTGAGCGGGTCGGCGCCGCCGAGGCCGTCGATCTGGCGGTCGTCGGGCGAGCCCATGACCGCGAGCAGCACCTTGTCGCGCGTCTCGGGGTCGCTCGGCAGGTCGGACGCGAGGAAGTACGGCCCTCGCGACGTGCCGCCGCGCATGAATACGCAAGGGATGGAAGTCTGCATCGCGAACTACCTCCTCTATCTCGTCATTCCCGCGAAGGCGGGAATCTCGCCTGGAAGGGTTGTCAGTTACTACACCCGGCTCTGCAGCTGGTGGTAGCGGAACTTCTCGCGCGCAGCGTCGAGGCGTCCGCCTTTCATGATCTCGTTGCGGATGCGCTCTTCGGCCTCGTCGATCTCCTGCGCGGCCTTCAGCACTTCCTGCTCGTGCTCCTGCGCGATGACGAGCACGCCGTCGCCGTCGCCGAGCAGCAGGTCGCCGGGTAGCACGCGGACCTCGCCGAGCGACACCGGCTCCTGGTATGCGTCGGCACGGACGCGGTCCTTGCCGGTGCGCATGTACGTCCCGCGGGAGAAGATCGGGTAGTTCAGCTTGAGCGCGCGGTTCGAGTCGCGGCAGACGCCGTGGATAACCGTGCCGCCGAGGTTGTTGCGGTCGGCCATGATGGTGAGGATGTCTCCCCAGACCGTGGCGTCGAGTCGCCCACCGTTGTCGATGACGACCACGCCGCCGGGCGCGACCTCGTCGATGTAGTCGCCGACGCTCTCGCCCTTGTGGGCGGCGGTCATCGGTTCGTTGCGGACGGTGTGGGCGCGCCCACAGAGCGTGAAGTCGCGGTCGACTGGCTTAATGCCGAAGCACTGGCCTATGAGGCCGAGCCTGTCCATCGCGTCGCTCACGGGGGTCGTGCCGAGTTTCGCGAACGCTTGCACTACGGGGTCGTTGGGGTCGAGATAGCCTGCCATGTCACCTGCTCTCGTCGTTGTGATTTCCTCCGTCTGGAGAGGCGGAGGAGCCGTGCTAGGTTCCTACGGAGGAGCGTGCCTCGTCAAGCGCGGAGTGTCCTCAGCGCGTTCGCCGCGAGCGAGGTCGCGTCGGGGCTCCACGCGATGCGCTCGTCGGTTGCCTTGAACCACGTTGCCTGTCGACGGATCAGCCGGTGCGTCGCGGCCTTCACCCGTTCCGCAGTCTCCTCCAGCGTCATGCTCCCTTGCACGTACGCCGCGACCTCCCGGTAGCCCACGCTGGAGAAGGAGGGCAGTTCCGGTCCGTAGCCTGCGCGCAGTAGCTCGCGCACCTCCTCCGGCCATCCGCCGGTCAGCATCGCGTCCACGCGGTCATCGGCGCGTTGCCGCAGGAGGGCGCGCTCGGGCGCGATGCCAAGAACCACCGGCTCGAACCCCGGCGGCGACTTCCGGCGCTGGCGGGAGAACGGCGCTCCGGTCTCGTGCCAGACCTCCAGCGCCCGGACGACGCGCCGCACGTTGCGCGGGTCTATCGCGTCCGCCGCGCAGGCGTCGACGGCGCGCAGGCGCTCGTGCAGCGTCTCCGGCCCATGCAGGCGCGCCTCCTCGGCGAGTTCCGCCCGAAGCACCTGGTTGGGCGGGACGGCAGGCGCGTGCCAGCCCTCCGCAAGCCCCCACACGTACTGCCCGGTGCCGCCCACGACGACCGGCGTTGCGCCGCGCGACGTGATGTCGGCGATGGCAACGCGCGCCTCCGCGAGGAACCGCGCAAGGTTGTAGCGCTCGTCGGGGGCGGCGACGTCGATGAGGTGATGCGGGACCGATGCGAGTTGCTCCGGTGTCGGTTTGCCCGTGCCGACGGACATGCCACGGTACACCTGGCGGCTGTCCGCGTTGACGATCTCGATATGCGCATGGGTCGCGAGCTCCAACGAGGCGGCGGTCTTGCCGCTCGCCGTGGGCCCGACGATGAAGAGCACGCGCGGCGCGGCCATGATCAGGCCGGCGCGAACGCCCTGACGATGGCGGCGAAGTCCGCGGCGACGAGGCTCGCGCCGCCGACGAGCGCGCCGTCGATGTCCGGTTGCGCCGCGAGCGAGTCCGCGTTCCCGGGGTTGACGCTGCCGCCGTAGAGCACGGGCACGATGCCGCCGTCCGCATCCAGAGCGGCGCCGACCTCGGAGCGCACGACCGCGCACATCTCCTGCGCCATCTCGGGCGTCGCCGCTCTGCCCGTGCCGATGGCCCACACCGGCTCGTAGGCGACCACGATGCTGCCCGCCTGCTCCGGTTCGACACCGGCAAGCCCCGCCGACACCTGCCGCCGCACGACGGCCTTCGCGCGACCGGAGTCGCGTTCGTCCATCGTCTCGCCGACGCACAGGATGGGCATCAGCCCCGCAGCGAGCACGGCCTGCACCTTGGCGTTCACGAACGCGTCCGTCTCTCCGAACAGCTGCCGACGCTCCGAGTGGCCAACGATGACGTACTTGCACAGCCCGCTCAGCATCCCCAGCGGGACCTCGCCCGTGAAAGCGCCCTTCGCCTCGGGATGAGCGTTCTGCGCACCGACTCCGATGCCGGAGCCCGCGAGCGCGTCCGCGACGGCGGACAGCGCCACGAACGGCGGGCAGGCGACGCGCGTTACGCCGTTGATCCCGCCGACGGCTTCCACGAGCTCCGAGGCGAGCGTCGTAGCATCCGCCACGGACGTCGGGTTCATCTTCCAGTTGCCTGCTACGAATGGCGTTGGCACGTCTTCTCCTCAGCGCAAGGTGTGTCTGCTGCCTACACGTCGTCCAGTGCGGCGACGCCGGGCAGCTCTTTGCCTTCCAGGAACTCGAGCGACGCTCCACCGCCGGTTGAAACGTGCGACATCTGCTCGGCGAGCCCCAGGTGTGCGACCGACTCCGCGGTCGAGCCGCCGCCGATGACCGTGACCGCATTGCTCGACGCCAGCGCCTCCGCGACGGTGCGCGTGCCCTCATGGAACGGCGGCACTTCGAACACCCCCATCGGCCCGTTCCAGACGACGGAGCCCATAGCCGCGAGACGCTCCGCGTACGCCGCAGCCGTGCGCGGGCCGATGTCCAGGATCATCGCATTGGGGGGGACCTCGTCGATGCCGACGGCGGAGGCCGGGATACCCGGCTCGATGCGCTCCGCCACGACGACGTCCTCCGGCAGCGTGATGGGCGTCGATGCCGCGGCGGCGCGTTCCATGGTGTCGGAGCAGAAGTCGATGAGGTCCTCTTCCAGCAGCGACGCGCCTATCTCGTAGCCCTGCGCCTTGAGGAACGTGCCCGCCATGCCGCCGCCGACGAACAGTCCGTCCGCGTGGCCGATGAGCCGTCCGAGCACCTGTAATTTGTCACTGACCTTTGCTCCGCCGAGCAAGGCCGCGAGCGGGCGCGCGGGGTTCTCCAGCACGTCGCCCAGGAACGTGATCTCTCTCTCCATCAGCAGGCCGGCCATCGCCGGAAGATGGTGCGCGACGCCCTCTGTCGATGCGTGCGCGCGGTGCGCGGTGCCGAATGCGTCGTTCACGTAGCCGTCGGCCAGCGACGCGAGCGCCGCCGCGAACCCGGAGTCGTTCGCCTCCTCGCCGGGCCAGAAGCGGATGTTATCCAGCATCAGCACGCCGCCCGCCCTCAGCGCAGCCGCGGCGGCTCTCGCCTCGTCGCCGGGAGCGTCGTGTACATAGCCGACCGTCGCGCGGAGCAGTTCGCTCAGCCGTTCGACGATGGGGCCGAGCTCCAGTTCCGGGGAATGCTTGCCGTCCGGACGCCCGAGGTGGGTGCAGAGGACGACCGATGCGCCCTGCCCGCGCAGGTACTCGATGGTCGGCACCGCTTCGCGGATGCGGACGTCGTCGGAGATGCGCGTCGTGCCGCGCTCGAACGGTACGTTGAAGTCGACGCGGACGAGCGCCCGTTTCCCCTGCCAGTCGAAGTCCCTGAGCGTTCGTTTCATCCCCATGGTTCTCCCGTGAGCCCGTTGACGATTTCCCCCCAGCCGTCGATCTGGATCATCGTCAGGTCGGTCTCTTCCAGCGCCTTTATGGCGCTCCGTTTCGTTTGGTGCATGACGGTGAGCGTCCGTTCCCGTGCGCCCGTGTCCTCCAGTACCGCGCGGATGCCCGCGAGGTCGTCCGGCTCCATGACGCGCTTGAAATAGTAGCCGCCGAGCGCTCGCTTCTGCGTAAGCGTCCCGTGCTGCAGCGCGGCAACCACCGGGTAGAGCTTGCTCTTGTTCAGCGCGCGCCCTGCCTCTCCGCCCTCGCCCCAGAAGAGGCGCTCCTCGCTCGCTATGAGCGCCGCCACTCCCATCTGGATGCCGGCCTCGCGGAACGCCAGCACCGTGGTCTCGTCCGCTCCCGCCGCGACCGCGCCGAGCGCCAGCGCACCGCCGGTGAGCGCTCCGTACTTGCCGCGCGCCATCCGCATGTACTGCTGCTCGGTCACGTCCACGCGCTCCTGCAGCTGCAGGTCGTGGTACTGGCCCTGGTAGTACTCCAGCGCGGCGGTGTCCAGCTCCGTGAGCGTTGCAGGCAGGCGTGCTACCGCATCTCCGCTGAGCGTGTCGAGTATCGAGAGCCGCGCGAGTGCGTAGAGGCCATCGCCCGCGTTGATGGCCTGCGCCGGTCCCCACACCCACCAGACCGCATCCTGCCCTGCCCGCTGCTGCGTCGCGGTCTGCATCTCCTCGTGCACGGCGGCGGACTCGCCGAGCAGCTCGATGGCGGCCGCGCTCGGGGCGCACTGTTCGGGGTCGCCGCCCAGCGACGCCGCCGCTTCGAGGCAGAGCGCGCCGAGGGTGCGGACAGTCTCCGCGTTGCGCTCCTCGCCCGCGGCGTCGATCCAGCCGAGCTGGTAGCGCATCATCCGGTAGAGCGGGAGCGCGGGGTCGGCGGGGAGTTCGAGGCTTGCGCGCAGCGCCTGCTCGACGAGTGGCTGGTGCGCGCGCAGGCTGTCGGGTGTCCAGGGTGCGTCAGGCATCGGGTGCGCGTCAGCAGGCGGGGGCGTCGGGGCCTGCGACCTCGCAGACCTCCCGCATCTGTTCCAGGGTGATGCCGCCGAGGCGGAGCACCTTCGGCGGGTTCTGTGTGGTGTCGACGATGGTGGACGGGACCGCGACGGGGCTCTCGCCGCCGTCGAGGATCATGCTGAGGCGGTTGCCGAGCTGCCGCTGCACCTCGGCGGCGGTGGACGGCTCCGGCCCGTTGTGGCGGTTCGCGCTCGTGCCGGTTATGGGCTTCCCGAGTGCCTGCACGAGCGTCTGCGGGCACGGATGGTCCGGCAGCCGCACCGCTATCGTGTCGCCGTAGCCTGCGACGAGCGCGGGCACGTTCTCGTTGCGCGGCACCACGAGCGTCAGCCCGCCCGGCCAGAAGCTCTCCGCGAGCGCGTAGGCGCTGTCCGGCACGTCCGACGCCACTTCCGGCAGCTGGGACTCCGACGCGATGAGCACCGGCAGCCCCTGGTCCCTGCTGCGGTTCTTGATGACGAACACCATGGAGACCGCCGCGTGGTTGAACGCCGACGCGCCGAGCCCGTACACCGTGTCCGTGGGGAACGCGATGACGCCGCCCTCGCGCAGCAGGATGGACGCGACGGAGCGGTTGTTGGGGTTGTCGGGGGCAAGAGGCATCGGGGGACCGTCCTTACGAACAAGACGTTTCGGAGTATAGCACCGGCCACGTTCACCTCTTGCGGCACGGCCGGGCGCCGCGACAAGGACAGCGTACGTTGGAGGTCCACGACCGCGTAAGGGGCGCGTGTCACTGGTCGGTGCGTTGACCGCCGGGGCGCGGCATACTAAATTGCCAGTACCGCATGGACTCGCCCAACGACAACGCTCCACCGCCGCTCACCGACGGAACGCACCGGGTGTCGACGAGCGGCGACGTTGAAGTCTCCACCTACCTGGGGATCGCCCAGGAGCGCGAGCAAGCCTCCGGCGCGCGCCGGAGCATCGGCGAGTCCGAACCCCTGAAGCCCGAGGGCATCGCCGTCATCGACTACGGCTCGCAGTACAGCAGGCTCATCGCCCGCCGCGTCCGCGAGCAGAACGTCTACTGCGAACTCATCTCCGCCACGGCGCCCCGCGCGGCCGTCGACGGGCTGGACCTGAAAGGCATCATCCTCTCCGGCGGACCTGCGTCCGTGTACGGGGAGGGCGCTCCGCTCGCCCAGCCGTGGATATTCGAGAGCGGCGTCCCGGTGCTCGGCATCTGCTACGGCATGCAACTGCTCGCGCACCAGCTCGGCGGCAGCGTCATCCCGGCCACGGAGCGCGAGTACGGATTCGCGGTCGTTCACAAGAACGACCCCAGCCCGCTCTTCGACGGGCTCGACGGCGAGACGGCCGTGTGGATGAGCCACGGCGACCGCATCGCCACGATGCCTCCTGGCTTCCGGGCCGTTGCCTACACGGAGAACTCCCCCATTGCGGCGATGGCGAACGACGCCGGCATGTACGGCATCCAGTTCCACCCGGAGGTCGCGCACACGCCCCAGGGCGCAGAGATCATCCGCAACTTCGCCTACAAGGTCTGCGGCGCGTCCGGCTCGTGGACGCCCGGCAACTTCGTCGCGGAGACCGTGCAGCGCATCCGAGAACAGGTCGGCGACGGGCAGGTCATCTGCGCGCTCTCCGGCGGCGTGGACTCGGCGGTTACCGCTCAGCTCGTCCACGAGGCGATCGGCGACCAGTTGACGTGCATCTTCGTCAACAATGGCCTGCTGCGCCGCGAGGAGCCGGAGCGCGTGCGCGCCGTATTCGAGCGCAATCTCGGCCTCAATCTCGTCTACGTGGACGCCACGGAGCGGTTCCTCTCCGTACTTGCAGGCGTGACCGACCCCGAGCAGAAGCGCAAGACGATCGGAGCGGAGTTCATCAACGTGTTCGAGGAGGAGGCCCGCACGATGGGAGCGGTGGACTTCCTCGCGCAGGGCACGCTCTACCCGGACGTCATCGAGAGCGAGACTGCCGAGCACAGCGCGTCACACAAGATCAAGACGCACCACAACGTCGGCGGGCTGCCGGAGCGCATGCAGTTGGACCTCGTCGAGCCGCTGCGCTACCTCTTCAAGGACGAGGTGCGGCTCGTCGGCGCGGAGCTCGGCCTCCCACCGGAGATGATCAACCGCCAGCCGTTCCCCGGCCCCGGCCTCGCGATCCGTATCATCGGCGACGTCACGTACGACAAGCTCGAGACCCTGCGCGCCGCCGACTGGATCGTGATGGACGAGATCAAGGGCGACGGCCTCTACGACCAGCTCTGGCAGAGTTTCGCCGTCCTCACCGACACGCGGACGGTCGGCGTCATGGGCGACCTCCGCACGTACCAGCACGTCGTGGCGTTGCGCGCCGTCACGAGCGAGGATGCGATGACCGCGGACTGGGCGCGCCTGCCCTACGAGACGCTTGCACGCATCTCCAACCGCATCGTCAACGAGGTGCAGAGCGTGAACCGCGTCGTCTACGATATCACGAGCAAACCGCCCGGCACCATCGAGTGGGAGTAAGCGCGATGGGCATCGTCAACCTTCGACGCGCTGTAAGGACGGTGTTCGGAGCGCTCGGCTTCACGTTCCTCATCGGCGGTTTCGCCATGGGGGTCGCAGGCGAATGGGACGTGCCGAGGGTGTTCATCGCGATGGGCATCGGCGTCGTCTGCCTCGTCGTCGCCATAGCCATGCTCCGGCAGCCGAGGGACCGTTCGTGAGAGTGCTCGTTGTCGGGAGCGGCGCGCGTGAGCACGCCATCCTCTGGAAGCTCGCGCAGAGCCCCCGAAACCCCGAACTGTTCGCCGCGCCGGGCAACGCAGGCGCCGCATCCATCGCCACGAACCTTCCCATCGCTGTGACCGACCTCGACGCTCTCGTGGCCGCTGCCCGCGAGCACGGCATCGACCTCATCATCGTCGGCCCCGAGCTGCCGCTCACCGTCGGTATCGTGGACCGGTTCCGGCAGGAAGGGCTGCGCATCTTCGGGCCCACGCAGGCGGCCGCCCGCATCGAGGGTAGCAAGTCGTTCGCCCGGCGCATCATGCGCGACGCCGGGGCGCCGACGCCCGCATTCGCGGTCTTCGACGACGCCGACGCTGCGCGGGCGTACGTGCGCTCCCAGGGCGCGCCCATCGTCATCAAGGCGGACGGCCTTGCCTCCGGCAAGGGCGTGGTCGTCGCGCAGAGCGTGGACGAGGCGCTGGAAGCCATCGACGACGCGATGGAGAACCGCGCGTTCGGGGCGTCCGGTGAGCGTGTCGTTATCGAGCAGTGTCTCGTGGGACAGGAGCTCAGCGTCTTCTGCTTCACGGACGGCGCGCATGTGTCGCCGCTCGTGCCCGCCTGCGATTACAAGCGCGTCTTCGACGGCGACCGGGGCCCGAACACCGGCGGGATGGGCGGCTACAGCCCGCCCCCGTGGTGGGACGACGCGATGGAGCAGCGGATACGCGAGACGTGCATCGAGCCGGTCATCCGCGAGATGGCGCGCCAGGGCTCGCCCTTCACCGGCGTCCTCTACGGCGGCCTCATGCTCACCGGCGACGGCCCGTCCATCATCGAGTTCAACTGTCGCCTCGGCGACCCCGAGACGCAGCTCATCCTCCCGCGCATGGAGAACGACCTGCTGGACGTGGTCGAGGCGGCGCTCGACGGTTCGCTGCCTTCGGTCGATCTGTGCTGGAGCCGTGAGTGCGCTGCGGGCGTCGTGCTCGCGCCGGGCGGATACCCGGGCCCGCACGAGACGGGCAAGCAGATCGAAGGACTTGCGGAGGCCGAACGGGATGCGCTCGTCTTCCACGCGGGTACTGCGGTTGCAGGCGGCGGCGCGCTCGTCACGAGCGGGGGCCGCACACTGAAGGTCGTGGGGCTCGGCGCAACGATGGCCGAGGCCCGCGCTCGCGCCTACGCCGCGGCGGAGAAGATAACGTTCGAGGGCAAGCACTACCGCACAGACATCGCATCGTTCGCGGCGGAGTGAGATACGCGTGATAGATTACTGATTCCAGTCCCCAAACCACATGAGGAGAAGTCCCGTGCCACAGGTAGGCATCATCGTTGGAAGCGCAACCGACCAGCCCGTGATGGAAGACACGCTCAAGACGCTCACCGACCTCGGTGTCGAGGCCGAGCTCATCGTCGCGTCGGCGCACCGGAACCCGAAGAAAGTGCAGGAGTACGTGGAGAACGCCCCGGGCACCGGTGTCGAGGTGTTCGTCGCGGCAGCGGGAGGCGCGGCAGCCCTGCCGGGCGTCGTCGCTTCGCACACCACCCTGCCCGTCATTGGCGTCCCGATAGCGTCGAGCGAGTTGGGGGGCGTCGACGCTCTCTATTCCATCGTGCAGATGCCCCCCGGCATACCGGTCGCAACGGTGGCCGTCGGAGCTTGGGGCGCGCGTAACGCAGCCCTGCTCGCGGCGGAGGTATTGGGCATCAAATATGCTAATATCAGAGATGCGGTGGAGCAGTACCGCGAGCGGCTCCGCCAGCGTTGAACGAGACCCCGCTACGCCCCGCCGAATGATCATCCTCTGCGATTTCGACGACACCGCCGCCGTGCAGAACGTCGGTCAGATGTTGCTGGAGCGCTTCCAGCCGGACGTGTCGCAGCCCGGCATCGTTCATTGGCGCGACGTGAGCAAGCGGCGCGCCGACGGCGAGATATCGCTTGCAGAGTACCAGGAGATCGCGTTCCGCCAGATGACTGCGACCGTCGAGGAGCAGACGGACTACGTCCGCTCCAACGCGCAGTTGCGCCCCGGCTTCGCCGACCTCGCCGCGTACTGCGCGGAGCACGGCATCCGCCTGGCAGTCGCGAGCCACGGGCTCGACTACTACGTCGAGGCGCTCTTCGACGAGCACGGCGTGGACGTGGAATCGCACACGGTGCGAACACACGGGCCTGACGCCAAGACGTACGAGTACGACTTCGCCGACGAGTCATGTGCGTGGTGGCCCGGCAACTGCAAGTGCATGGCGCTGGAGCACTCGCGCCGCGACGGCGAGCAGATCGTCTACGTGGGTGACGGCGTCTCGGACGCCTGCCCCGCTGCCCGCGCCGACATGGTCTTCGCCCGCGAACCGCTTGCGGGCATCTGCCGTGAGCGCGGCATCGCCTACCGGGAACTGCCCGACTTCTTCCCTGTGCTGGAATACGCTCGAGCGCACGCGCAGGTCAGGCCATGATCGACCGGTACGCCCGCGAGGCGATGAAGCAGATCTGGACAGACCAGGGCAAGTACGACCGCTGGCTCGCCGTCGAGATCGCGGCCTGTGAAGCGTGGGCACGCATCGGAGTCATCCCCATAGAGGACATGCAGCGCATCCGCGGCGCCTCATGGGATACCGCGAAACTGGACGAGAAGTTCGCGCAGACGAAACACGACGTGACCGCCTTCCTCTACTCCGTCACGGAAGGGCTCGGCCCGGAGGGACGCTGGATACACTACGGGCTCACATCCAACGACGTGTGGGACACAGCGACCGGCCTGCAGTTGCGCGATTCTGCCGCGATACTGCTCGCGGACGTGGACGCGCTCATCGATGCCATCGCCGAGCGCGCGCTCGAGCACAAGCACACGCTCATCATGGGGCGTACGCACGGCGTGCACGCGGAGCCGACCACGTTCGGGCTGAAACTTGCGCTCTGGTGGGACGAGATGCGCCGCAACCGTGGCCGCCTCGAGCGCGCCGCGAAGGAAGCGTCCGTCGGCAAGATATCGGGCGTCGTCGGGACGCACGCCACCGTCCCTATCGAGGTCGAGACCTACGCCTGCGAGGCGCTCGGCATCCCGTACGCGCCGCTCTCCAATCAGATCGTCCAGCGGGACAGGCACGCCAACTTCATGACGGCGCTCGCGGTGACCGCTGCGTCGCTCGAGAAGTTCGCGACCGAGATACGCGGCCTGCAGCGCACCGAGGTACACGAGGTCGAGGAGCCGTTCGGCTCAGGCCAGACCGGCTCGTCCGCGATGCCCCACAAGCGCAACCCGGATCTCTCCGAGCGCGTCTGTGGCCTCGCGCGCCTCATCCGGGGCAACGCCCTCACCGCGCTGGAGAACGTCGCCCTCTGGCACGAGCGCGACATCTCGCACTCGTCGGCGGAGCGCATCATCCTGCCGGACGCCTGCATGGCGCTCGACTACATCCTCGACCTCTTCACCGGCATCGTGCGTGGGATGAGCGTGTTCCCCGAGCGCATGATGGCGAACATCGAGTCCACCCGCGGCTTGCTCTTCTCCCAGCGCGTCATGCTCGCGCTCATCGAGGCGGGGATGCCCCGCGAGGACGCCTACCGCATGATGCAGCGTCACGCCGCCGCGACATGGGACGAGGGCGGGGACTTCCGTGAACTCGTGAAGGGCGACCCCGACGTGCAGGCTCACCTCGACGCGGCGCAGCTTGCTGAACTCTTCGACTACGGCTACTACACGGCGAACGTCGACGCGCTGTTCGAGCGCGCGGGCCTTGGAGCAGCCGCTGATTCCATAAAGGAGCGAGACCATGCCACTGCTTGAAACGCCACTGCCCGACCGGCTCTACCGCGGCAAGGTGCGCGACACCTACGACCTCGGCGACGGACTGTTGCTGATGGTCGCCACCGACCGCATCTCCGCCTTTGACGTCGTGCTGCCCACCGCCATCCCCGACAAGGGCCGCGTCCTGTCGCTCATGTCGAAGTTCTGGTTCGACCAGACCCGCCACATCGTGCCGAACCACTTCATCGCGCTCGCGGAGGACAAGGATCAGTTGGGCGACCTTGCCGAACACCCGCTGCTGAAGGACCTTGCGCCGGAGATCGCGCAGCAGGCGATGGTCGTGAAGCGCGCGGAGCGTATCGACGCCGAATGTGTCGTGCGTGCGTACCTCACGGGCTCGGCGCTCGTCGACTACAACGCGACCGGCACGATGTTCGGCGTCCCGATGGCCCCCGGACTCGTCGACGGCAGCAGGCTCCCCGAGTTGATGTTCACGCCCACGACGAAAGCGGAGATCGGCCACGACGAACCGCTCAACGCCGAGGAGATGGCGTCACTCGTTGGCGCGGAGATGGCGACGAAACTGCAGGAGCTCTCGTTCGCAGTATTCCAGCACGCCCACGACGTGGCCGCTGAGCGCGGCATCATCATCGCCGACACGAAGTTCGAGTTCGGGTTGCGCGACGGCGAGGTTATCCTCATCGACGAGGTGCTTACACCCGACTCCAGCCGGTTCTGGGACGCCGGTGGCTGGAACCCCGGCAAGTCGCAGCCCAACTACGACAAGCAGTTCGTGCGCGACTGGCTCCTCACCCAGAAGGACTGGGATCGCACGCCGCCCGCGCCTGCACTCCCGGACGACGTCGTAGAGAAGACGACGGAGCGCTACTGGGAGGCCTACCGGAAGCTCACCGGCCAGACCGCCTGACACGCTCCGCACCATCACACCTGAAGGACACCCCACTTGGCAGACGAGGAACAGCAGCAGCCCGCCGCGCAACCTGCGCAAACCCCCACCCGCCCTGGACAGGAACGCCGAGGCCCTTCACGCCGCACCACGGCACGACAGGAGCGCCGTCAGCGCTCCCAGGCGAAGCGGGCACGCAAGCGCCGCTTCTTCATGGCGGGCGGCCTCATCATCGCGCTGGCCCTCATCACCGGGCTCGCCCTGCCCTCATTCGGCGTCACGCCGACCCCCGTCGAGCCGGAGACACGGGACGTCGCGGGGACGCAGCTTGCCATCCAGGAGGGCGACATGCTGGAACCCGGCGAAACGGCCGAGTACGACACGTCGCCGCCGACATCCGGCCCCAGTTGGGCTGAGGCCGCCGCCTGGGGTGTCCACGATGAGCAGGTGGCCGACGAGGCCGTGGTCCGCAATCTCCGCAACGGCGCGGTCGTGTTCAACTACCAACTCTCCAGCGACTCACAGCGCGCGGAGCTGCAGGCGTTCGTCGAAAACCTGCCCGGCTACCCGGACTGCTACGTGCTGCACCCGCACGCCGGCGTCGACGAAGGCGAGATCCAGCTGACGGCGTGGGGCTGGCTGGACAGCGTAACGCCCAGCGAGACCGGCGCTATGCGCGACTTCGTGGACGACCACCGTGCCAACGGCCCGGACTCCGAGTCCCGCGGCGACTCCTGCGGCTCGGGAAGCGGCGCGTGATGCGGTTCACCGCGCGCATCCAGGTGATGCTCAAACCCGCCGTCAACGACCCGCAGGGCAATGCGGTGCTCGGCAGCCTGCACTCGCTCGGCTTCGGCGGCGTTCGCGACGTGCGCGTCGGCAAGATGCTCACACTGGATGTCGAAGCGCCCGACGAACCGAGCGCTCACCGTGACGTACACGAGATGTGCGACAAGCTCCTCGCCAACCCCGTCATCGAAGCCTACGAGGCGGAGATCACACCGGCGTAATCACGTCCCCCGGGGAACCCTGGGCAACGCAAAACGGCGAGGGGCTGCTTACCCGATGACGCCCTTGGTGCTGGGCGTGTTGCCGCCTGCCCGCGGATCGATCTCGACCGCGTCGCGCAGCGCCTTGGCGAGCCCCTTGAACGACGCCTCGACCTTGTGATGCGCGTTGACTCCGTGCAGGACGTGGACGTGCAGCGTGATGCGCGCCTCGACCGCGAACGACTCCAGGAAGTGACGCACGAGGTCTCCCGGAAGGTCCGCGATGGTCGTTCCGCTGACGCCCAGATCGACAACCGCGTAGCCACGCCCGCTGATGTCGAGCGCCACACGGGCGAGCGTTTCGTCCAGCGGCGTGAGCGCGTGGCCCATGCGGCGGATGCCCGCGCCGCTGCCGATGGCGTCGGCGAATGCGCGTCCGAGCGCGATGCCGCAGTCCTCGACCGTGTGGTGCCAGCCGGTGAGCGCGCTGTCGCCGGTGGCCTCGATGTCGAGGTCGAACAGGCCGTGGCGGGAGAGCTGGTTCAGCAGGTGGTCCAGCATCCCGTTACCGGTTGCGACGTTCCCCTGCCCTGTGCCGTCCAGCCCGATAGTGACCGATACGGACGTTTCGCCTGTGGTCCTGCTGTATGTTCCGATGCGGTCCGTCATGCTGTCTGCTGCAGGGCTGCGCGCAGCGCCTCGATGAACCGCCCGGTCTGTTCCGGCGTTCCGACGCTGACGCGCAGGTAATCGGCGAGTTTGCCGCGTGAGTAGTATCGCACCGACACGCCGCGGTCGGCGAGCGCGTCGTAGATTGCCTTGCCCCGTCCTTCCGGCAGGCGGCAGAGGATGAAGTTCGCGTCCGACGGCATCGGCTCGACCCCGCGCATCTCCGCGAGCAGCCCTGTCATGTTCTCGCGTTCCTGCACGATGAGCCGCGCTCGTTCGTCCAGTATCTCCGCGTCTTCCAGCGACGCCAGCAGCGCCGCCTCCGCAACCTGCGAGACGCTGTACGGTGGCTTGCCGCGCATCAGCACCTCGGCCATCTCCTCGTTCATTACGCCATACCCCGCGCGCAGGCCGGCCAGCCCCGCCCACTTGCTCATCGTGCGGAGCACGACGAGGTTCGGGTGCTTGTCCACGAGCGGCAGCACGCTGCGTCCGGCAAACTCGGCGTACGCCTCATCCACGACGACGAGGCAGTCGGCGCCGAGCAACCGCTCGACGTCTTCGAGCGGCGTGCTGTTACCGGAGGGATTGTTTGGCGACGCCATGACGATGAGCTTCGCACCTGCAGCGGCTGCGAGCATGCCGTCCACGTCGATGTCGAAGTGCTCGTCGCGCTCCACCTCCACGATGGTTCCGCCGCAGATATTCGCCGTCACGTCGTACATGCCGAACGTCGGCGGGGCGTTCACGACCGCGTCGCCCGGTTCGAGCGTCGCGCGGAAGACGAGGTCGATGATCTCGTCGCTGCCGTTCCCCACGACGATCTGCTCCGGCCTGGCGCCGGTGTACCAGGAGAGAGCCCGCCGCATCGCGACCTGCGCGGGGTCCGGGTAGATGTGCGCCCGTGCCGAGTGGTTCAACGCCTCGAGCGCTTTCGGCGACGGCCCGTACGGGTTCTCGTTCGCGTTCAGCTTGACGACCTCGGCCTCGGTGACGCCGCCGCGCTCCGCGAGCGACTCCGGCGGCTCCGCGGCCTCGTACGGGTCGAGGTTGCGCCAGTGCGGCTGCACGAAATCGAGTACGTTGCGGCGCGTCATGGGCGCCTCCTTCCGGTCGGTTGCCCTGCGCCCTCCAGCCGCAGCTCCGCCGCGCGTGCGTGCGCCGTCAGGCCCTCCGCCCGCGCCAGCGCCGACGCCGCGGGGCCGATCTCCCGCGCGGTTTCCAACGACAGGCTGACGACCGGCACGTGCTTGAGGAACGTGTGTACGCCGAGGCTCGACGCGAAGCGCGCCGTGGCGCCTGTCGGCATGACGTGGCTCGGCCCTGCGGCGTAGTCGCCCATCACTTCCGGCGACGTCTCGCCGACGAAGATGCCGCCCGCGTTGCGTATCAGCCCGACGCAGGCGTGCGGGTCTGCGGTGAGCAGGCAGAGGTGCTCCGGCGCGAACGCGTTGGCGACCGCTGCGGCCTCCTCGATGCTCTCCACGATGACGATCGTCCCCTGCCGCGCCAGCGCTTCGCGTGCGATCGGCTCGCGCTCAAGTAGCGCCACCTGGCGCTCCAACTCACGCTCGACCGCATCCGCGATGGCTTTGCTCGTCGTTACGAGCACGGGCGAGGCGAGCTCGTCGTGCTCCGCCTGCGCGAGCAGGTCGGCGGCGACCACCTCCGGCGTAGCCGTGTCGTCGGCGATGACGAGCGTCTCGGTCGGCCCGTAGAGCCCGTCGATGTCCACGTGGCCGTAGACCAGCCGCTTGGCGATGGAGACGAACACGTTGCCGGGGCCGCATATCTTGTCGACCTGCGGAACGCTCTTCGTCCCGAACGCCATCGCTGCTATCGCCTGCGCTCCGCCGATGCCGAACAGCCGGTCGGCACCTGCGGCGAGCGCTGCGGCGAGCGTCACGGGCGACGGGTCCGGTGTGCTGACGATGACCTCCGATACGCCGGCAACCTTCGCGGGTAAAGCCGACATCAGCACCGTCGAGGGGTACGCCGCCGAGCCGCCGGGCACGTACAGCCCCACGCGCTCGATGGCGACGCTTCGCAGTCCGTAGCCCGCGCCGGCGTCGTCCCACGCACGCGGCATCGCTGCTTCGTGGTAGGCGCGTATCCGGCCTGCCGCGACTGAGAGCGCATCTTGCAACTCGGGGCCGATGGAACGAGCCGCGTCCTGCCATGCGCTGCGCGGGACCTCTAGGGAGTCGAATTCCGCACCGTCGATACGGCGGGCGTACTCCCGTATCGCTGCGTCTCCGCCGGAGCGGACGTCGGCAACGATGCGTTCAACCGCCTGTGTCGCTGTGAGCGGCTCCCCGAACAGCGCCTCGGTGCGTGCAGCCGACGCAGGCGTTAGCTCCGGCTCCTCGTAGCCCGGACGCCGCGTCAGTGCTGCCAGTCCTGCGTCGATGCCGCGCAGCATGCGCATCACGACAGCTCCAGCGCGGTGAGCAGTCGTGCGTAGATGTTGCTCTCCTCGCGGAAGAGGTACACGGCGTCAGACACGCTGACCGATGCTCCGCCGATGCTGCGCAGGTGGTCGACCGCCGCGGTCAGGTCGCGCTTCGGTATGGACACCGTTATCGAGTACACCTGCCGGCCGTCGCGCGAGTACACGGGCGATATCGTCGGGCCGCTGATGCCGCTCGCTTCCGGCAGCTCCAGCACCTTCGCGGCCACGGCCTGCTCGCTTTCGCCCTCGATGTTCGCCGTAAGACGCGAGTAGGTCGACGCGGACTGGCTCGCCTCGATGCGCTCGATGATCTCGCGGGCCGTCTCCAGCCGTTCGGGGTGCTCGCGCAGCACCCGGCGGTTCGCGATGAGCGCGCCCTCCGATACGAGCACGGTGCCGTCCGCGACGCGCTTCAGGTGGTTCTCGCTCAACGTCTGGCCGCTCGCCGTGAGGTCGACGATGAAGTCCGCGTAGCCGATGGCGGGCGTCGGCTCCACCGCGCCGGAGAGGCGCTTCAGCGTGAAGTAGTTCACGTCGTGCTGGTGCAGGAAGCGGCGGGTGAGCACCGGGTACTTCGTCGCGATGCGCAGCTCGCGTCCGCTCTCCTGGAACTCGATGGAGAGGTCGGCAAGATCGGCCATCGACTCCACGTCCACCCACGAGTCCGGCACCGCCGTCACGAGTTCGCAGTGACCGTAGCCCAGCGCCTCGATCACGACGAGCGCATCGCCGTCGTCTATGCGCGTCTCCGCGAAGTTGTCGAACCCCACGAGTCCGAGATCGGCATCGCCCTCTTCCACGCGCGCCGTGATGTCGGAGTTGCGCTGGAAGACGATCTCCACGCCGCGCAGCGTGCGCATCTCGCCCGTGTAGCCGCGCGGGTTCGGACGCCGCACGCGCATGCCGCTGGCGCTCAGGAAATCGAGCGTGCCCTCGTACATGACGCCGTCGCTCGGGATGGCGAGGCGCAGGCGGTCACGCACTTGGCCGTTAGACGAACTGCTCTGCAACACGGCCGTCCTGCCCTACCCGCATGATCGTTTCGATGCCGCGCTGCCTTGCGTACTTCGCAGCCGCGGCGTCGCTCTTGCTCTCCAGGTCGAGTTCCGCGGGGATGCCCTGCGCACGCAGGCGCTCCGCCGTGGCCACGGCCTCGCTGAACGCGGTCTCCTGCGCCGTCACGAGCACCTGCGCCGGGCCGTCGACATCGTCCTCGGCGAACCCCGCCGGAAGCAGGCGCGCCACGTGGTCCAGCCCGTAGGCGAACCCTATCGCAGGTGTCGAACGCTTCCCGCCGAGTGCGCCGATGAGGTCGTCGTAGCGTCCGCCGCCTCCAAGCGCGTGAGTGCCGTGTATCCGCTGGTGCTCGATGTCGAACTGCAGGCCGGTGTAGTAGGCCAGTCCGCGCGCCAGCCCCAGGTCGAGCACGACCGGCACGCCGCGCAGGTCGTACTGTTCGAGCGCCGTCAGCACGCCTTCCAGCGGAGCGAGGACGCTCTTGCGGATGCGGAACCGCGACGCGATGCGCGCGAGCCTGCCTCGAACGCGTGCCGCGGGCCCTGCCGCCCGGGCGAGTTCGCCGCACAGGGCGAGTCCCTTCTCGAATGCGCCGGGCTCGTCGGCCAGGCGTAGCTTCTTCAGGTAGCGCCGCAGTATCTCGTCGGGCGTGCGCTGCCCGGTCGATCCGGCGACGCCCTGCCCCACGAAACTGCGCACCATCTCCGCCGCGTCCTCCGGCGCCATCGCCCGCGTGATGCGCGAGACGCGCTCGTTCTCCTCCGGAGCGAGCAGCCCGAGCCGCGCCGCCTTCGCCCGCACGTCTTCCGGTGATTCGCTGCCGGAGCGCAGCGCGGCGAGGCTTCCCATCAGGAACACGCTGGAACGCTCGGAGAGGCCGAGCGCTCCGTACATCGCTGCCACGACGCCGACGTGCCCGATGCGCAGCCGGTGGCCTCGAACGCCCAGCACGGTCAACCCCTGCACGGCGAGCGCGAGCATCTCCGCGTCAGCCGCAACGCTCCCCGCGCCTATCAGTTCCGCGCCGAGCTGTTCGAACTCGCCCGAATCGCCCCCCTTCTCGTAGCGGAAGACGGGGCCGGAGTAGCACCAGCGCTGCGGCAGCGGGCCCGGCAGGTCGCCGTCGACGAACGCCTGCACGACCGACGACGTGAATTCAGGGCGCAGGCTCACGCGCCGCCCGCTGGGGTCGGTGAAGGAGTACATGCGCGCCGCGAGCTCGCCGCCCGACTTCTTCAGGAAGAGGTCGGTCGGCTCGATCATCGGCGTCGTTATCGGCTGGTAGCCCCTGCGCTGGAGGAACCGTTCCAGGCGCACGCGGCTGCCGGCGACGACGCGCTGGCGGGCAAGCGATTGCTCTCGTGCGTTGCTCATGGGATACGACCGATCGGGAACTGTTCAGTCATTGTAGCGCACCGGAGGTGGAGCGCAGGACGAGATACGGGTGCGGTAACAGTTCGGAGTTGAGGGGCTTGTCATGTTGAGCGAAGCCGGAGGCGGAGTCCCGCGCTTAGCGCGCAACATCCTCTCGGGTTGTCTGGTCCCTTCCTCGGCCCCGCAGTCAGGGCGACGCGATCTCCCCGTCCGAGAGCGCACGCACGTCGCCCGATGCGAGACGCACGAGCAGGCGCCCTTCGCTGTCCACTCCTTCCGCCATCCCGTGCACCACGCCGTCCTGTCGACGCACCGTGACTTCCTTGCCGAGGGTCGACAGCCGCGCCGACCAGTCGCCGACCAGCGCCTGCGGAGCGTCGAGGCACTGTGCATAGCGCTCGCGCAGTCCGGCGAGGAACGCCTGCTCCGCATCCGCAACCGCGAACTCGATCCCCATCTCCGACGCCAGGCTCGCAGCGCTTTCCGCTATGTCGGGGTGCTCTTCGGGGCGCAGGTTCACGTTCAGGCCGACGCCGAGCACCGCGATGACGTTGCCGTCCGTGTCGGCGCGGACCTCCGTGAGCACTCCGCAGACCTTCCTGCCGTTCAGCAGCACGTCGTTCGGCCACTTGAACGCGCACGCCAGTCCCGTCAGCGCCCGCACGGCATCCGACGCCGCAAGCGCGCCCACGATGCTCACCATCGGCGCGGCGTCTACCGGAGGCCGCAGCAGCACCGAGGTCAGCAGGCTGTCGTTCTCGCCCGCCACCCATCGCCGCGAGAAACGCCCGCGCCCCGCCGTCTGCTCCTGGGCAACGACAGTCATGCCGTGCGGTGCGTCCGCTTCCGCGAGCTGCCACGCCACGTCCATCGTCGACGTGACGCGCTGGAAGTGCATCACCTGTCCGCCGATGCCGCCGCGCTGTGACTCGCCTGGTTCCATACGGGGATTCTACGGCCATCCTGTCCGGTCCGCCCTCAGCGAGTGCGGCCATTCGATGCGGCGGAGGCTACATCCCAACGGGACGCAGCGGGTGCTGCCATCGAAGCCCCGGGAACCGGCTGAAGTCGGCGTCGGTGGACACCAGGGTGCAGCCGTGCTCCACGGCAACCGCCGCGTGCTGGGCGTCCGCAACCAGCTTCCCCGCGGCGCCGGACTCACGGCACAGCCGCTCGAATATGTCCAGATGGTCGGAACCCGGACCCACGATGCGCGCCGTAGGGCGTTCCACGAGTGACTTCACGAAGGCGAACGACTGGTCGAGGGTGGACGAGGGGCTGAAGACGCGCGGGTTGGTGACGACGCGGACGAAACCGGAGAGGACGAGCACCGAGAGCGCGAACGGCTCCGGTCCGGTCGCAAGGCCGGTGACCCAGCGAGCGTACTCAGCGTGGTCCGGAGTCGAGTCTTCGACGTGTGCGTAGATCAGGACGTTGACGTCTGGAAGCAGCATCGCGGCGCGTCACAACCCGCCCGCGAACCGGGCCTCGTCGTCCTGCACGTCGAGCGCACGGGGCCGGTCCAGGTCGACCCCTGGTCGGGGGTGCACTCCGCGTACGGTCACCAGCTGGAAGGGCGGCGGCTCCTGCGGCTCCGGACGCTTCAGCGCATCGTTCAGCGTCCTCGCGATGAAGGCGCTCACGCTCATGCCGCAGGCTGCCGCCCGCCGCTGCACCTGCTTGGCGAGCTGTTCGTCCAAGGATATCGTCGTCCGCATGATGCAGAGCATACTTGATATGCATCACTGCATCAACAACCACAACCGCCCTGTCTGTCCGCAACGTAGTACCATCGCCGGGCGATGCGCTCTTCCTCGTCCTCAGAGCGGTTCCTGGACCTGTTCACCCCCAGGACGCTGCCCATCTTCCTGATGTTCTTCTTCTGGGGGTTCGGCACCGGCGGGCTCTGGCTCGTCAGGCCCCTCTTCGCCTACGAGCTCAGCGAGTCGTTGCTCCTCGTCGGGCTCGTCTCCGCCGTCAGCGCCGCGCCGCGGTCGTTCACCGGCCCGCTCACCGGCTACCTCACCGACCGCTTCGGCAGGAAGTGGTTCGTCATCCTCGGCGCGGTCATCCACATCGTTGCCCTGATCGGACAGTTCAACTCCACTGCATACCTGCAGTACTTCCTCATGGAGCTGCTTGCCGGCCTCGGCATCGGGGCCTGGATGACCTCCTCCAACGCCCTGATGGCCGACTACACCCAACTCGCGACCCGGGGCAGGGCTGTTGCCCTCCGGCAGACCTCATCCCGCGCGGGAACGCTCATGGGGCCCTTGGTCGCCGGGCTCGTCGCCGTCGTCGGCGACCTGCGCGACGTCTTCCTGTTCATCGCCGCGTGCAAGGTGGCGGTCATCATCGTAACGCTGCTCTGGGTGCGCGACTCCCGCGCGGCCGCCCGCTCTGCGCCGAAACCCGCGGGCGGCGGCATCGCACAGCGGCTGAACCTCGCCATGTTCCGCTCGCGGGCCTTCTTCGCGCTCATCATCGCGACGTTCTCCGTCAACCTCGTCACCGGAGGAACCGGCATCTTTCGCACCTTCTTCCCGGTGCAGGGAGCGAACGCGGCCGGACTGGACGAGGCGCGGGTGGGGACGCTCATCATGTTCTCCGGCATCCTCGCGCTCGGCGCGGCCATCCCCGCCGGGATCGCGAACGACCGCATCGGGCGGAAACGCACGCTGATCTTTGCGCTCCTCGCGACGTCGCTCACCGTCTGGATGATGTCCGGCATGTCCAACTTCGAGAGCGCTCTCCTGGCGGTGTTGGCATTCGGGCTCGCGGAGGCGTTCGCCACCGGCACGAACCAGGTCTACGCGATGGACCTCGCCCCGCACGACCGCCGCGGCGCCTTCCTCGGCGTCTGGTCGCTCTCCATGATTGCAGGCCAGGTATTCGGCCCCATCGTCATCGGCTCCGTCGCCGATAGCGCGGGTTTCCAGACGGCCTTCGTCATCGTGTCCGGCTTCCTCATCGCTGCTGGCGTGGTGGTCGCCATCTTCGGCGTGGAGACCCGGCGCCCCCGGCAGGAGGCGGAGAGCCGCCCGCCGTAGCTGGATGCGCCGCTATAATGGGATGGCCACCGGCGGGAGTAGCTCAGTGGTAGAGCTCTTGCCTTCCAAGCAAGATGTCGCGGGTTCGAGTCCCGTCTCCCGCTCCACTCCTTCACCCGGTTGTCTGCAAAGCTGCGTGTGACACCCGCCCCTTCCGCCAACGCGCAGGAGACGCGTACGCTGGTCCGGTGACGACGTAACGCCGGGGGGACTGCCCGGGGATGAACGGGCTCTCAGGAGTGGGCTGTTACCGAATGTTGCTGAATGTTGCAGCTATGAACGGCGCTTCCATCGACGCGCTCCTGGCACCGCTGTCCGCCCGGGTGGAACGGCATGCGCATCCCGCAACATCCGCGCTCGGACTCGATCGGAGGACGCGCGTCGGGGTCCGTCCGGCGGAACATCGCGCTACAGGCGTGGCCACAAGAGTGAATGGCGTGAGCGGTCATCGGCGGTTTCGAGCGGGGATGACGCGGGAATGAGCGGTTTCGAGCGCTGCGGCAGGCTTGGACAGCAGTGCGGAACAGAGGTGGATGAGCGTGGAATGAGCGCGGATGAGCGGTTTTTCACGGGGATTCGATTCACTCTCCCTGCTGCGTCGGCGTGTGCAGGAGCAGAGCGCACGCCTCGCCGTTCTCTGCTAAACTTCGCGCGCATACGTCTATCCGAGTCCGCTGCAGGGAGGTACATGCATGCTGACCGCTGAACAGAACGACCGCATGACGAGAGTCGGCCCCGGCACGCCTACCGGCGAACTGATGCGCCGCTACTGGCACCCCATCGCCGCCGTCGCCATGATGAACGACCGCTCGACCAAACCCATCAGGCTGCTCGGCGAGGACCTCATCCTCTACAAGAGCAACAAGGGCGTATTCGGCCTCGTGGACAACTACTGCCCCCACCGCCGTATGGGCATGGTCTACGGCATCCCGACCGACGAGGGCATCCGCTGCCCGTACCACGGCTGGATGTTCGACGAGACCGGCCGCTGCCTGGAGCAGCCGTACGAGGAGACCGAGGCGCCGGACAATCGCTTCAAGGACAAGGTGCGCATCAAGGCATACCCGTTGGAGGTGAAGGCGGGCCTCATCTTCGCCTACCTCGGCCCCTCCCCCGTTCCGCTCCTGCCGAGCTGGGACGTCTTCTCACTCGACGGCGTCGTGCGGGACATCGGCTACACGGAGCTTCCCTGCAACTGGCTGCAGTGCCAGGAGAACTCGCTTGACCCGGTCCACTCCGAGTGGCTGCACGGCGAGTGGGGCAACTACGTCGCCATCATGAACGGCCAGGGCGACAAGGTGCGCACACGGTACGAGAACGAGCGCATCGGCTTCGACAAGTTCGAGTACGGCATCATCAAGCGCCGCCTCGTGAAGGGCGGCGGGTACGAGGACCCCGAGTGGGCGCAGGGACACCCCATCGTCTTCCCCTACTTCCTCCGGCAGGGCGGCAGCGGTGTGGCGCTCGACACCTGGAAGGACCCGGGCGACACCCCCGGCATCGCGCGCGGCGTCGGCCCGTCGTTCCAGATCCGCGTGCCGCTGGACGACCACCGCACCGGCCACTGGTGGGTGATGTGCCACCCGAAGGTGTCGCCGGACGACCCCGACCAGCGCGATGAGGACATCCCCCTCTTCCACCCGCCGCTCATCCAGCTGAAAGAGGACGGCCGGGTGCGCTTCGAGATCCTCGACTCCAACTCGGCGCAGGACGTCGCCGCGTGGATCACGCAGGGCCTCATCGCCGACCGCACAGGCGAGCACCTCGGACGCTCGGACAAGGGCGTTATCATGTTCCGCCGCATGCTGGAGGAGCAGATACGCATCGTCGAGGACGGTGGCGACCCCATCAACACGTTCCGCGACCCGGCGTCCAACGTCTACCTCGGCATGGACACGGAGCACTGGTCCAAGCGCGCCGAGCTCGGCGGCGGCCAGGCGTTCGCGTTCGCGCGCCAGGGAATGGCCAGCAAGTACAGCCCGATCATGAACCAGCGCGGCGCCGAGGGCGGCGAGGATGCCGACGAGCGCAACAGGGAGATCGCACAGGAGGCCACTCGCTGATGGGCGCGGAGACGTTGAAAGCAGGCGACAAGGTCGAGCTGTCCAACGGCGCGACGGCGCAGGTCGCCGGCCCGCTCGCCGGCGGTACGGTTCCGATCACCATCATCGATTCGCCGTTCGGCCCGGAGAGCCCCGGCGACTCCGTGCAGGCCGACCCGGACGACATCTACGGCGTCTTCCTGGACGAGGCGATGACCGAGGTACGCGCCCTTTAGGGTCTGCCGCAGGCATCCTGTCCGAACAGAAAGAGAGAAGGAGAGCACAAACGATGGTTCGCAGTTACTTCACTCACGACAACTGGCTCGACGAGCAGGCCGCCAAGGGCGTGCCCGTGCTCTCCGACTGCTACGTTGAGGACCTCCGCACCCTCGACCTCGCCCACTGGGACGTCCGGGGCTGCGACACGGCCTTCGTCCGCTTCACCAACATGGAAGGCGTCACCGAGGCACGCGTGCAGGAGATACCGGCCGGAGCGTCGCTCAACCCCTTCAAACTGGGTGTGGAAGAGATGGTCTACGTCCTCGCAGGCCGGGGCTTCGCTTCCGTCTGGGGTGAGATCAGCAACGCCAAGCGCGACTTCGAGTGGTCCGACCGCAGCGTGTTCGTCATCCCACGCAACTCGTGGTGCGAGCTGCGGAACATGGGCAACACGCCGGTGCGCCTCCTCTTCTTCAACTACCTCCCCATCGCCATGAGCACCATCCCCGACCCCGAGTTCTTCATGAACAACCCCCACGTCAACAAGAGCATCCTCGACGACGCGGACCAGGACTTCTTCTCCGAGGCCAAGGACGTCGAGAAGGACTTCGGCAGTGCGTGGGGCGCCGTTGGCGGCACGGTCTGGCGCGGCAACTTCTGGCCGGACCTGCTCGCGTGGGACAAGCTCACCGCCGCAGGCAGCCGCGGCGCGGGCGGGTCGTCCATCGCCATGTACGTCCCCGGCTCGGAGATATCGGCGCACATGTCAGTCTTCCCGCCCGGCACCTACAAGAAGGCGCACCGGCACGGCCCCGGGCGCCTCATCGTCATCCCCGGCGGCGAGGGCTACTCCATCATGTGGCCGCAGGACGGCGGCGAGAAGAAGGTCTACCCCTGGCACGAGGGCAGCGCCGTCACCCCGCCCGACCAGTACTTCCACCAGCACTTCAACCTGGGCCTCAAGGCGGCGCGCTACTTCGCGCTGCACCCGCCCGTCCAGTTCCTCGGCAAGGACGAGGACGAGCAGGGCAACGCCGAGGGCGTCAACATCGAGTACGTCGACGAGGACCCGTGGATCCGCGAGTACTTCGAGAACCAGCTCGCCGAGCGCGGCCTCGAATCGAAGATGGCGCCGGAGGTCTACACCGACCGCGACTTCAAGTTCAAGACGGCGTCGGTCTCGTCCACGTAACACCAGGGATGGCCGGGGAACTCCCCGGCCATTCACGTTGACCGCGTTGCAAGCCGAACATACGATTGAACGTAGATAGCCGAGGAGGACGACCATGCTCACTGCGGAGATGAACGATCGCCTCACGAAGGTCGGGCCTGGCACGCCGATGGGCGAGCTGATGCGCCGCTACTGGCACCCCATCGCCGGAAGCGCCCAGCTGAACGCCGAGAACCCCACGAAAGAGGTGCGCCTCCTCGGTGAAGACCTCGTCCTCTACCGCGACGCCAGCGGCACCGTCGGCTGCATCGAACCGTCCTGCGCCCACCGCAAGGCGAACCTCTCCTACGGCATACCTGAGGAGAACGGCATCCGCTGCGCCTACCACGGCTGGATATTCAACGAGCACGGCCAGTGCGTCGACCAGCCGTCGGAGCCCGAAGGTTCCAAGTTCAAGGACAAGGTGCGCATCAAGTCCTACCCCGTGGAGGAGCTCGGCGGCCTCGTCTTCGTCTACATGGGCCCCCTGCCCGCTCCCGTTCTTCCGAAATGGGACGTGCTCAACTGGGAGGGCCATAAGGATGCCTGGGGCACGATGCTCCCCTGCAACTGGCTCCAGTGCCAGGAGAACTCGCTCGACCCGCTGCACTTCCAGTGGCTCCACCGCTACTGGGGCGGCTGGCAGATGAACCGCATCAAGTCGCCCGAGGAGCGCGACGCGTGGAACACCGCTGTTGGCGCGCGCGGGGCCGACCACCGCAAGATCGGTTTCGAGGTCACGGACTACGGTGTCATCAAACGCAGGCTCGTCGGCGACGAGCAGGAGAGTGACGACCACTGGGCCATCGGCCACCCCATCCTCTTCCCCAACATCCTCCGCGTCAGCCATGGGCTCGAGATCCGCGTTCCCGTGGACGACACGCACACCTACCACATCATCACCAACTACCGGCAGTACAACGACGGCGAAGAGCCGCAGACCGGGATCCCCTATGACGAGCGCCCCCTGTTCGACGCGAACGGGCGCATCGTCCGCGACTTCGTCGCCGCGCAGGACCAGGTCGCGTGGGTCATCCAGGGCGCCGTCTCCGACCGCACGACCGAGCGGCTCGGCGTGACGGACGTCGGCATCATCATGTTCCGCCGCATGCTCGACGAACAGGCGGCCGTCGTCGAGGACGGCGGCGAGCCGATGAACGTCCACCGCGAGGACGAGGGCACCATCGTGCTGCCTTGCGAGCACTACATGTACCCCGGCTACGAGGAGATGGGCGGCCCTTACCGCGGCACGACGCCCCGCAAGCCGGACGTGGAGGCAGTGCTCTCCGGCTCGGGCGCGCGCCTGGGTGAATGGGAAGGCATCAAAGCCGAGTACCAGATCTCCGGTAAGCGCCTGGACAGCGGCGGTGCGCTCAGGAAGGGCAAGTGGTTCTCGGACGGCCGGGAGCACTAGGGCCGGCCACACCGGACTCAGGCATCCGCATCGACGTCAACGACTCCACCAACCTGCCGTTGGCGGAGTCGTCGCGCTTCGCCGTCAGGGCGGAGCAGCTCGGCTTCTCCGGCGTGGGGATGCCCGACCACCCGCAGACCGGCAGAGACGTGTTCGTGCGGCTCGCGCTCGCGGCACAGCAGACGGAACGGGTCACGCTCTTCCCGTCGGTGACGAACCCGGTCACGCGCCATCCGAAGATGCTGGCGACTGACGCAGCGACGCTCGCGGAACTCGCGCCGGGCCGTTCCTGCCTGATGATCGGCAGCGGCGACCTCGCAGTGCGGTACATGGGCGAACCCGGCGCCACCGCGTCCCAGCTGGCCGATGCCGCAGAGATTGTGCGCCGCACTCTGACCGCCGAGTTCACACTCCCGGCGCCCATGCCGGTCTACATCAACGCCAGCAGTCCAAGGATGCTGGCGGCAGCAGGCGCCGCTGCCGACGGCGTCTACGCCATGGTCGGCGTCGACCCTGAGATCGTCGCCCTGGCGATGGGGCACGTTGAGGCCGGAGCTCGCGAGGCGGGGCGCAGTCTGGACGACCTTGCGCTCGCGCTTGGGCTCCCGGTGTTCATGGCCGGCTCCCGGGAAGAGGCGTACCAGAGTGCCGCAAGGTACGCGCTCTCCGGCCTGTTGAACCGCAACCGGGTCTTCTCGCGGGTGACGCGGGAGCGCATGCCCTCGCTCGAGGACGTCTCGAGGGAGTCCGACCTCTCCGCGGAACAGCTGCACGCGATGGTTGACGCCATCATGGTGCACGGCACCCCGCAGGAAGCAGCAGCAATGGCGCTCGCTTTCGCGGAGCGGGCGCCGGCGCGGCGCTTCATCGCGCGGGTGCAGCTCGCAGGGGAAGACCCGGTCCGCGCGATCGAGGCGTTCGCCTCCGCGCTGCGCGCCGCCGGTGGAGAGGACGTCCTGCGTCAAGGCGATTGACACTCCATGAGAGCAGGGATACCGTCCCGCCAGACCGTCGCGAGTGGGAGGCCGTGATGCAGTTGAACCTGAGAGCCGAACCGGAGGCCATCGACTTCGAGGTGTCGAAGAGCGCCCTGTGCGTCATCGACATGCAGAACTACGACATCAAGCCCGGCGGCTTCTTCGACCTCACCGGCGTCGACACGGAGCACGGCAACCGAGTCATCCCCACGATCCGGCGCGCGCTGGCGTACGCCCGTGCGTCTGGCATGCCCGTCCTGTTCACCCGCATGGTCATCCCCGCCGATCCGATGCTGCGCGCAGGCCCCGACTCGCCCTGGTACTGGAAGAGCGCCGCCTACCGGGCCGACCTGAGCGACCCTGCGATGGAGCGCGCCGTTGGCATCGACGGCACATGGGGCGGCGAGATCGTCGAGGATCTGGCCCCGCTGGACAGCGAGTACGTCATCGCGAAGAACCTCTACAGCGCCTTCCAGCGGACGGACTTCGACCTCGTGCTCAAGCGTCTCGGCGTCCGGCACCTCTTCATCACCGGCATCGGAACGCCCACCTGCGTCGAGGCCACCGCCCGGGACGCGTACTTCCACGAGTACTTCCCTGTGCTCATTGAGGACTGCTGCGGAGGCATCATCCCGGAGACGCACGAGCAGGCGCTCTTCGCCATCAAGCGCCGCTACGGTTGGGTCACCGACCTCGACAGCTGGACGTCCGCCATCGCGGAGGGCGTTCCCGGCATCCAGCCGCCGGACTGACACTGCCATACACCGCTGTCGGCGCCATACTCCCGCCTGATACCATGGCTCGCATGGAAGACTTCCTTGCGGCCTCCGGCCTCACCAAGAGTTTCGACAGCGTTCAGGTCGTCGACTCAGTCTCGTTCACCGTTCGCTCGCAGGAGATATTCGGACTGCTCGGGCCCAACGGTGCGGGCAAGACCACTACGATCCGCATGCTCTCCACCGTCCTCGACCCCGACGACGGCGACGTCACCATCGGCGGGCATCTCGTTGCAAAAGAGAGCGACGCGGTACGCAAGCTCATCGGCGTCTGCCCGCAGGAGCTCGCGCTCTACCCGGAACTCTCCGCGATCGACAACCTCGTCTTCTTCGGGCGCATGGCCGGGCTCTCCGGCAGCGAGGCGAAAGAGAGCGCCGCGGACGTGCTGGAGCGCGTCGGGTTGACGGACCGCGCGAAGGACGCCGTCCGCAAGTACTCCGGCGGCATGAAGCGCCGCGTCAACATCGCCATCGCGCTCATGAGCCGGCCGCAACTGCTCTTCCTCGACGAACCCACCGTCGGCATCGACCCGCAGTCGCGCAACCACATCTTCGACACCGTTCTTGCCCTCCGCGACGAAGGTATGACCGTCCTCTACACCACCCACTACATGGAGGAGGCCGACCGCCTCTGCGACCGCATCGCCATCATGGACGAAGGGCACATCATCGCGCTCGGCACGCCCGCCGAACTGAAGGCACAGGTCGGCGACGCTGGCACGACGACGCTGGAGGAAGTCTTCCTCAGCCTCACCGGCCGGAGCCTCCGCGACTAGCATGGGCCGCCCCACTCTGCTCGCACTCTTCGAGGTCAAGCGTTTCCTTGCGGACCGCGGCGCGCTTGCCTTCAGCATCGCACTCCCCATCGTGCTGTTCGCCCTGATGGTCGGGGTCTTCGGCGGCGATACGTCATTCAACTCCACCGCCCACGTCGCCGACCTCGACGGCGGCGACGCCGCGCGCAAGCTCATCGAACGCATCGAGGACGTGGACGGCCTCGACGTGAGGCGGTACACGGAGGCGGGACTCAACGATGCGCTCGACCGCTCGGCCGTCCTTACCGGGTTCGTCATCCCCGAGGGGTTCACCGGCGCGCTCGAGTCGGGTACACCTGCCACCGTGCGCGTCAAGCGGCGCGGCAACGGCGGCGACGCTGGCCAGATAACCGCGGCCATCGTCCAGGGCGCGGCGGACAGCCTCGCCTCCGAGTACGAGTTGCGCCGCGCGCTCGGTGCGCTCGTCAGCGAGGCCATCCCGCCGGAGCAGGTCGAGGCCCACACCGGGCTCCTCCTCGGCGATGCACGCAGGGATCCGCCCGTCCGCGTCGTCACTCAGACGCTCAACGAGCAGGCGGAGGGAGAGGACATCCTGGACCGCCTGCTGCCGGGCGTCATCGTCATGTTCCTGCTCTTCTCGGTCACCCTCAACGCCCAGACGCTGATCGAGGAGCGGCGTAACGGCACGCTGGAGCGGCTGCTCACCACGCAGCTGACCACCGGGCAGCTCTTCGCCGGGAAGTTCCTCGCGGGCGTCAGCCGTGGCATGCTGCAGACCGTCGTCCTTCTCGTTCTGGCGTTCGTCGTGCTGCGTATCGCCGGGCCCGCCGCATTGGCGCAGAGTGCCGTGCTGGCCCTCGTGGTCTCCGCGGCCGCCAGCGCGATAGCGCTCGTCATCGCCACTGCGGCCCGGACGGATGATCAGGCCACCTGGGGCGCCGTGTTCATCACGATGTTCATGACCGTGTTCGGCGGCACCTTCTTCCCCATCGGCGACTCCGGGGTGCTCGAGCTCCTCAGCCGGTTCACGCTGAACCGGTACGCCATCGACGCCTACGAGGGCATCCTCGGTGAAACGGCGACCCTCGGAGACGCCACGTCCGAGATGGCGCTCCTCGGCGGTGTAGCAGTGGTCTGTCTCATAGTCGCGCGCCTGCTCTTCCGCGTCTCGTCGGAGGCGAAGTGATGCGCCTCGTGCTCCGGCAGGCCCTGCTCCTTTCGTTCAAGGACACCCGCCTGTTCTTCAAGGACAGGTTCGCTCTCGGCTTTGCCCTGCTCTTCCCCATCCTGTTTATCGTCGCCTTCTCGCTCGCACTCGGAGACCTCGGACCGGAGGACGAACAGCTGCGGATGGCCGTCGCGACCGAGGAAGAGAGCGGCTTCTCCCGTGAGGTCATCGACGTCCTCACCGTCAGCGACGCCACCGGCGTGGACGAGTGGGATCCGAAGGATGCCGGGCTGGCCCTCCATGAAGGGCGTATCCCCGGTTACCTGCTCTTCCCCGCGGACTTCACGCAGCGCATCTTCAGCGGAGAGAGCGCCGAGATATGGGTCATCACTGCCGACGGCGACCCTGAGACCGAGGCCGTGCTGGGCGGGCTCGCCCGCTCGATAGGCGGACGCATCGGCACGCTCAGTCTCGCGGCGCGCGGTGTGACCGAGCTGGAAGGGCTCGGTTCGCTGGACCTCGTGAGACTCGGCGAGATCGGCGCTGCGCCGCCTTCCATCGTCTTCACCACCGAGCAGGTGGGAGATGTCGAGCCGTTCAACGCCACCAACTTCACCCTGCCCGGCTATCTCACCATGTTCCTCTTCTTCGCCGCTGCGCTGGGGGCGGAGGCCATAGCCCGCGAGCGCCAGACCCAGACCCTGGAGCGCCTGCTCTCGAACGGCGTCCGGCGTTCCGCCATCGTCGCCGGCAAGGTGCTCGCCAGCATCTACCGTGGCCTCATTCAGCTCGCGTTCCTCTGGGCGCTGGGCATCTTCGCCTTCTCCATAGACTTCGGCGCCTCCCCCGTTGCGGTTATCGCCGCCTCCGTGCTCATGGCCGTTGCGTCTTCCGCATTCGGCGTCATGCTCGCCTCGCTCGTCCGTACGGTGAAGAGCGCCTCATCGGCGGCGGTGCTTGCCTCTCTCACGCTCGCCCCGCTCGGCGGATGCTGGTGGCCGCTCTTCATCACGCCGGACTGGATGCAGGCCATCGGACGAGTCACTCCGCACGGCTGGGCGAACGACGCGTTCAACAAGCTCATGCTCTTCGGCGCGGAGGGTCAGGACGTGCTCGCGAACATGGCCGCGCTCCTGCTCTTCACCGCCGCCTTCCTCGCGATCGCGGTCGCACGCTTCCGCACCGTCTCAGCGAACTGACGGGACTGTTAACGCAGAAGCGCCGGTGGGCATCCACCGGCGCTTCCTTCTTCTGCTGCGTGCCGCTGCTTAGACCCAGCGGCCGAATCCCCAGCCGCCGCCGGTCCCCGCGGGCGTCCGGTAGACCGGAACGTACTCGATTGTCTCGAAGTTCAGGTCCGTGTCTGCCATCGCGCCGCCGACCGCTATCCAGTTCTGCGTCTCGGATGCCGCCGAGTAGAGGTGGTTGCGGGGGATCGTCATCAGCGTCTCGGAGTCCTTCTCCTCGAGCGCCTTCAGCACCGTGCGGTCCAGCCATTCGTCGACGACGAAGTGGCTCAGCCCGCCGGAGCCGATGATGGCCACGCGCGCGTCGCTGTCCCATGCGCGGACCGCATTCGCGACCGCCCGCCCGAACTCGAACGAGCGCTTCGGCGTCGGCTGGTTCGGCGGGTAGCAGGTGTTCTGGAAGATGGGAAGGATGGTGCGCGGTTCGTTGTCGAACAGCCGCTTCACCACGAACGCGAACCCGTGCGGCAGGCCCTGCTCGCGCGGCTCCGTCCTCCGCACCGAGTCCAGCTCGCCGTTCTCCTTCGGGTAGCGCCGCGCTACCTGCCCGCCGTAGGTATCGTGCAGGTAGGTGAAGTGCGACACGTCGAAGTCGTTCGCGATCATGTGCTCGATGACGTGGCGGCCGAGGCCGGTTGCCACCGGCACGTCCATCGCCACGTCGCCGTAACCGTCTGCGATCGACTGCGTGATGTCCGGGTCGCGGAACCCTGCGGCCAGGCTTCGCGGCTTGATCGGCACCGACTCTCCCCAGAAGACGGAGAAGGTCGGCATGTTGTCCTCGAAGAACCACTCGTCCTGATCGTCAGAGATGATGACAGTGATGTCCGGTTTCACCTCGTTGAACGTTCGTGCGAGTTCGGCGATCCCGCGCTGGCAGGCGTCCACCTGCGCCGAGAACACCTCGTCCGTCAGCGGCTTCTCCTTCACCGCCGTCGGCACGCGTGCCAGTCCCTCGTCGTATGGCATCGCCCAGCCTTCCGGCGGGAAGACCAGCTCCGGATGCCGCAGGTCACCCACCGCGTAGCGCGGCCACTGCTCGGCATTCAGTGCGAGCATGGGGCTGTGCGACGTTCCTGCTCCAAGCACTATCTCGGCCATACTGACCTCCCTGTGCGGATGTTGCGGACGCGTGCGCCCGCTGAAAGCGTTGCTCGGTCTCAGTCGCGCTTAGTCTACCACGCGCTGCAAACGGCGCGCGCCATCTCAATGGGCGACTGTCGTTCGTAGTATGTCTCGATAGCGCTCTCGGACTTGACACCCAACTTTACTTGATTTTCCACCCTGCACCCGTATAAACCTGTATCGATGGGTGGCGCTCTCACGTACAAGCGCCCGGCCATCCCCTCGCAGCCCCAATCCCAGTATGGCGGCAAATCCACCACATGAGGAGGAGAGATGCTTGACGGACGAAAGATCATAGACATGCACGGCCACACCGTGGCTCCGCCCGAGCTGTACGCAGCGAAGGCGTCGCTCTTGTCAGGGCGCGGCTACCACGGCAAGAGTCCCATCTCTGAGGAACGCATCGAGCAGTTCGCGCAGAACAACCTCAAGATACTGGACAAGGTGAAGACTGACGTCCAGATACTCTCCCCCCGCCCCTTCCAGCTGATGCACTCCGAGAAACCGGAGAGCATCGTCCGCTGGTGGAACGAGATGAACAACGACGTCATCGCGTCCCAGATGAAGGCCCACCCGGACCGCTTCGGGGGCATCTGCGGCCTCCCGCACGTCTCGGGTGCGAAGGACGCCTCGCACGTCATCCCCGAGCTCGAACGCTGCGTCAACGAGCTCGGCTTCATCGGCTGTCTCATTAACCCCGACCCCGAGGAAGGGCAGGGCAACCCTGGCGACCCGAACTACACCCCGCCGCTGGACCACGAGTACTGGTTCCCGCTCTACGAAGCGATGGAGAAGCTGGACGTGCCCGGCCTCATCCACTCCGCTTCGTCCAAGGACCCGCGCGAACACTACAGCCAGCACTTCATCACCACCGAGTCCCAGGCCGTGCTGAACCTCGCCCGCCCGTCGAGCAAGGTCTTCACCACGTTCCCGAACCTCAAGATCATCGTGGGCCACGGCGGCGGCTCCGTCCCCTACCAGATCGGCCGCTGGCGCGTCAACCGCTACAACGCCATGAAGAACAACCCGGACCTTGAGGACTTCGACACCAGCATGCGGCGCATGTACTACGACAGCGCCCTGTACACCAAGGAGTCGCTGGACTACTGCCTGCAGATCTGCGGCCCCGACCGTGTCGTGTTCGGCACCGAGAACCCCGGCAGCGGTTCGTCCGTCCATCCCGACTACAAGTGGGAAAAGGGCAAGAAAGTGCCCGCCGGCGACCTCGAAGGCTGGGAGACCGACGACATCGCCCCCGTCATCCTCAACCAGATCGACTGGCTGACCGACGAGGACAAGTACAACGTCATGGAAGGCAACGTCCGCCGTCTCTTCTCGCGGGCCACCAACTTCTAGTCCCTCGGTTCCCGCTCATCTACCACCGGGCGTCCGTTTGAACAGCGGGCGCTCGGTGGTATATTTGACCCCGCGCGTCGCGCATGCGCCGCAACCGCAAACATCCGGGGAGGGAACCACCCATGGCGGACAGAGAACTCATAACGGTTATCGAAGGCCCCAAGGGCCGCGCGGAGGTCTACGAGGTCTCCGAGGGCGGCAGCACCACGTCGGCCACGTCCGGCGTGATGTCATCCAGCTACGAAGTCGTGTGCGGCAGCACCACCGAGACGGTCATGACCCTCGGTGAGGCGTCCATCGTCGCCCACGAGCTTTCCGGCGCCGACCAGTAGGCCGCGCGTTGCCGCGGCGCTGCGGCGGGTCAGCCCTCGGCGGCCTCCCGCAGCGCCGCGATATCTATCTTCCGCATCTCCAGTATCCGCTCCCACACCCGCGCCCGCGCGGGTTCGGGCACGTTCAGCAACTCCCCCAGGGACTCCGGCAGGACCTGCCACGACACCCCGAAGCGGTCCCGCAGCCACCCGCACATCTCCTCCTCTCCCCCCTCGCTCAGCTTCTCCCACACCGCGTCGATCTCTTCCTGTGACTTGCACTGCACCTGAAGCGAGATCGCAGGGGAGAACTGGTACATCGGCCCGCCGTTCAGCGCGGTGAACTCCGCCCCCTCCAACGTAAACGTCATGAGCTGGACCGAACCCTCCGGCTGCCCTGACGCCGCAGCGTCCGCTTCGCTGTAGCGGGCCACTGAGGTGACCTCGGAGTTCTCGAACACCGAGGTGTACAGATTGACCGCTTCTTCGGCATCTTTATCGAACCACAAGCACGGCGTGATCTTCTGCACGTGTCGCCCCTCCTTGGTCTGTCAGGATGCGGCTGATTCTAGCCGCAGCGAATATACCTCAGCAGGGGGTGTCTGTCGGCAGATGGCCTGACTGCTTCCGTGCTAGAGTAGGAACATGTACCGCACTTCCGGGCTGCGGATCATTCTCTTCCCCGCACTGGCCGCAGCAACTCTGCTTACGCTCTCGCTGCTCTGCCTGGCCCAAGTCAGTCCATCTTTCGGGGCTTCCACTCTCGCTCAGGCTGCCAACGCAACATCCCCTAATACCCTTGGAGTAGCCAACTCGATCACCGAAGCCCCTCTGGGACAACCGGTCCGCGGCAGGGCCGGCGATCTCTGGGCGGACGTGATTCTCGGCAAGGCCGATTTTTCGGAGATCGGGCCTGGGGAGATCGTGCCTTACAAGACGTTCAACCCCGGCGGGATCGTTATCGACCGTTCCGCTACGCCAGGCCGTGCATACGTGTGGGACGCAGGCAACAGCCGCATCCTCGGGATCGACCTCGAGAAGTGCTACGCGAGTGAGAGTCCGTGCAGCGCCGACATCGTCATCGGCCAACCGGCCGCATCCGACCATGGCGCCTGTAACGGCGACAGCGGCGTGCAGAGCTTCCCCAACAGGGCCCCTGCCAGCGCCGAGACGTTGTGCGGCATCCCTGACGTATCGCAGAGCCCGACGGAGCACAAGTCGATAGCCTCCATGGCCATCGACAGTGACGGTGCGCTCTACGTGCCGGACTCCTACAACAACCGGGTGCTGCGGTACGACGACCCGTTCGGGTCCGATGCCCGTGCCGATGAAGTCTGGGGACAGCGGGACTTCTCCGGCATGATGTGCAACCGTGGCGATTTCGGCTCTGCAACCGCCGAGACGCTCTGCTTCCATGCGGACAGCAACCGGTTCGTGGATGGTCTGTATGGCGCCGGGGTGGAACTGGACGCTGACGGCAACCTGTGGGTCGCGGACAGCGGCAACAACCGAGTGCTGCGCTTCCCCGCCAGCGGCTCGGGAAGTATCGCAAAGCGTGCGGACCTGGTGCTGGGACAGCCAGACTTCCGAGGTACTGCCCCGGGAACTTCGATGCGCTCGTTCCACACACCGTCGGCGCTCAGGTTCGATAGCCGGGGACGGCTGTACGTTGTGGAAACTGACAACAATAGAGTCCTCGTCTTTCACCCTCCTTTCACCTCGGGCATGGAAGCCGACGCCATCATCGGGTCGCGCCTCAACAACCCCGTGTCCATCGAGGTCGACCCCCACGACCGGGGGCTCTGGGTCAACGATCAGCGCAACGGCATGGTCGAGCTCTGGGACTGGGGAGGACAGGAAGTGCTTGCGATCATCGGGAAAACGTCATACCAGCCGCAGGAAGGCGGCGGGACCCATTTCGACAGCGTGCCGGGATGGCCACAGATCTGGGACGCAACGGGCATCGCCTTCGACACCGAGGACAACATGCTGGTTCCCCTGGCAGCAGGGTCCCAAGACGTGCTCCGCTTCCCCATCGGCAGCCAGGACATCCCCCGATCGAGGGTGATTCAACCTGACAAGCGCCTGTTCTACCCGCCGGGTGAGTACAACGACCTCGGCCTCAAGGGGCTTCGCACGCCGAGAGGCGTTGCCGTTTACGGCGACCAACTGGTTGTCCCGGACTTCCAGCGCCTGTTGTTCTGGAACGGCCTCGAAGAACTCAGCAACGGCCAGGAAGCGGACGGCGCCATCGGCAACGCTCGGTGGCGTCCGGGGGCCAACTGCTGCGGCAGGATCAAGGCCGATGACGCGGGCCGGTTGTGGAGCCTGAGTTGGGAGGGGCGGCACTTCATCGACGTATACCAGCTTCCATTGGATGAGTCTTCCGCTCCCGTGTCCACGCTCTGGACAGGAACCGATTCCTACCCGGTACTGGGAAGCAGGAGCAGTGTGCGGACCGGAGGGCGCGTATTCGGGTTGGCCCCGGCCGAGGGAGGAAGATTCCTCTGGCTCAGCGACACGGACAACCATCGCGTGCTGCGTATCCGGGACCCCCTGACCGAACCGGTCGTCGACGTCATTCTGGGGCAGGTTGATGCGACCGGCACGAAGTGCAACCGGCAGGCCGATCTGCGAGCACACCAACCGTCCGATCGGAGCGTCTTCGAAAACGTCACCATGGACATGCTCTGCTTCCCCGGCGCCCTGTCGCTCGACCGGTACGGGAACCTGTACGTCTCTGACCATGCCCTCGAGTTCGATGGCAATCATCGGTTGCTGGTATTCCCGGCGGAACGCTTGCCCTCGGACAACTCCACGGCGCTCTTCGGGGTTCGTGCCAGCAAGTCATTCGAAGAACACGGAGTCCGAGGCCACAACCTCGTCGTGAGCGATTACGAACCTCGCCCGGTTATCGATAACAGCGACTGGGGGCCGCTGTCGGCATCGACGTGGGAGCCTGCATTCGACAGCGTGAACAGGATGGTCGTGGGGTACAACATGTACCGGGGCGGGAGGTTCGCGGGCGTCTACGAAGACCCGCTGGGGTCGCGAACGCAGCCGGACACGTACCTCCGCGATCTCTGGTCGATGGCGTACTCCGCCACGTTCGACGAGAACGACAATCTGTACATGTCGGACATCAATCGCGGAAGGGTGCTGGTCTACCGCAACCCATTCGGGACAGTTACGCCGCCGCCCGCCGGGGCAACCGTCCAGCCTGCCCCCCTACCCGAGCATCCGA
Organism: Dehalococcoidia bacterium; assembly: GCA_034422595.1. GTDB lineage: Bacteria > Chloroflexota > Dehalococcoidia > Lucifugimonadales > Australimonadaceae > Bin16. The sequence continues at coordinate 150,049 of DAOUJO010000007.1, forward strand.
TTACCGTCGAGTCCGTCAGCCCGGAACCGCCGTTCTGCGCCGTGCGCAGCTCATCGAGCATCTACGAGAGACAACTGTCCCTGGAGTTCCAGGGACTTCCTACCGACGGGACCCTCCAACTGGAGTTCCGCAAGCTCACCTCAGAGAACGTCCATCGCGTGGCTTTCTCTGACAACACGGTTGCCAGAACCGGGGGTGGCTTCAGCATCGATATGGGGAGGCTTGGGCGCTCACTCTGGAGCGACCATAAGCGCGTGCAACTGACTGTGAGAGTCGTACGCGCCAGTGGCGAGCCGCTCTCCAACTGGTCTCCGGCATTCCTGCTGGCCGACAACGTCGCCGCGTGCGGGGTTGCCCTTCCAACGCCCACTCCCACTCCTGTTCCGTCACCTACCGCAACACCTACGCCGAGGCCGACCGCAACACCCACTGCAACGCCGACGCCGGAGCCCACCGCCACACCTGCTCCCACGCCGTCGCCTGCAGCCACCAACGTTCCGACACCTACTCCGACCGCAACAGCCACGTCGACACTGACACCCACGCTGATACCCACTCCAACCCCCACGCCGATGCAGCCTCCCGCTACGCCCCTGCCCTCACCCGCACCGGAGCCGGTTACTCCCATCCCGCTGCCCGATGAAACGGAAAGCGAAAGCAACCTCGTCCCCATCCTGCTCATCGCTGTAGCAGCGGCAGGCATTGCGGTACTGGCAGTGGTCGCCGGTTTCGTTGCCAGACGCCGTCGATAGACGGGATGCTACCCTTAACCCTGACCGCCCATGACATCCCCCGACGAAACGCCCCAGGCCGACGCGCCACCCAGCGACACGCCTGCTTCGGGAAGGAGACGCCTCCTCTTCTTCCTGCTGAGCATGACGCCCGTGCTCGCGATCATTGCCCTGCTCTTCTGGGGCCAGCTCCGCTCCGACGACAACCCCGGCGGCGTGCTGGTGCACGAAGAGTCGAGCGAGTCGCAGGTACTCGTGCGCCTGGCGCCCTGGTTCGGCGGGTACGACCGCGTCTCCGGGGAACGGGTGGACCTGGATGATCTGCGCGGGCGCGTGGTCATGGTCGACTTCTGGTCGTCGTGGTGCGTCGCCTGCCGCGTCGAAGCCGCAGACCTCGCTCAGGTGTACCGCGAGTACGACAACACGGACGTCGAGTTCGTGGGCATCGCCGTCTGGGACCGTCCCGCCGACGCGGATGAACACATCGAACGCTACGATGTGACCTACCTCAACATCCTGGACCCGCGCGGCACGATGGCCGTCTCCTACGGTGTGCGCGGCGTCCCCGAGAAGTTCTTCCTCGACGCCGAAGGGCGCATCGTCCGCAAGCTCATCGGCCCCGTCTCCGCCGAGGAGTTGCGCGGTATCCTCGACGGTCTGCTCACGGCCTCGTAGCGCGATGGTCGACGCCCACGCCCTCCACGCCGCTGTTGCCGCCTGGTACGCGCACAACGCCCGCGTCCTCCCCTGGCGCGACATCGCCGACCCGTATGCCATCCTCGTCTCGGAAGTGATGCTCCAGCAGACCCAGGTCGAGCGCGTCATCCCGAAGTACCACGCGTTCCTTGAAGCGTTCCCCACGTTCCGGACGCTCGCCGACGCTCAGCCTGCCGACGTCATCCGCCTCTGGGCCGGCATGGGCTACAACGGACGCGCCGTGCGGTTGCACAAGCTCGCGAGGGCGGTAGTGGAGCATCACGGCGGCGCGCTGCCGGGCACCGTGGCCGAGCTCCGCAAGCTTCCCGGCATCGGCCCCTACACTGCCGCCGCCATCGCCTCTTTTGCGTTCGGCGAGCCCGTCGCGGTGCTGGACACGAACATCTATCGCGTGCTCAGCCGCGTCGTCCACGGCATCGACGCTCCGCCACGTGACGCGCTCCATCCGCTCGCCGAAGAACTGCTGCCACAGGCCGACAATCCCATCAGCCCCGCGGACTGGCATCAGGCCTTGATGGACGTCGGCGCGACGCTCTGCACGGCCCGTCAGCCGCGCTGCATGCTCTGTCCGCTCCGACCGCACTGCGCCGCTGCCCCGCACCTGCAGTCCGGCAGCGACCCCGCACTCGCCGAGGCGTCCGTCCCCTACGCTCCGCGGCAGTCGCGGTTCCAGGGTTCGGCGCGTTACTTCCGCGGGCGCATCGTCGATCACCTGCGCGAGCAGTCCGACGCCGGAGTCGAGGAGGACGCGCTCGAGACCGTCCTCAGCGACGCCGAATCCGCCTCCGGTGCGTCCTGCCCGGTCCCGCTATCCGATCTCCTCGCTGCCCTTGAACGCGACGGTCTCATCCGCCGCGACAGCGGACGCGTGCGCCTGCCGTAACCTACCCCAGCCGGCTCACCAACCCCCGCAGCGGCTCGCGCAGCGACATCCACGGATCGCCCAGCCGTGCCGTGTCCTCCGCCGTCAATGCCCAGCGTCGCACGCCGTCGCGCGTCACCCAGAGGCCACCGACCCAGAACCCGTTCGTGCCGCTCTCCGGCGGAACGAAGTTGTGCGCGATGTAGCCCTCCAGCCCATTCGCCTCCCACGCACCGAGTAGATCTCCTGCACGCGCCACGGCTACTGCCTCCGTCCACCAGCACGCGCGGCGCTCTCCTTCGAGGTCGCGCATACGACGCAGCAGACGCCGTGCGCGCTCCTCGTCCGGCACGTCGTCGCCCGTCCCACGACGCGTGATCAGACTCGACCAGCCGTCGCCGAGCGCAGGGATGCTCAGACCGCCGTCCGACGCCACCACGAGCGCGCCGAGCGCACGTGACCACACTGCTGCCTTCCCGATGGCTATCGCAAGGTGCGAACCGCCCTCCTCCTCGACGTCCGGCGCTTCCGGGAACGACGCTCCGTCCGACGGCTCCACGTCGAGCCCGTCCAGCAACTCGCGCAGTTGGGCCGCCTTCGCCGGGTTCCGCGTCGCCAGCACCAGCGCCACACCCATCACAGTCTCCCGAACTGCCTCCCGAGCACGTCCGTCGAGACCCGGATCACCGTCGGTCTGCCGTGGGGGCAGTGCTGCGGGTTCAACTCCGATGCGAGCGCCTCACCGAGCGCCAACATCTCCTGGTGGTCGAGCGTCTGCCCTGCCCGCACCGCGCTGTGGCACGCGATGGACGCCGCAGCCGACAGGTGCGTATCCGTGCCGTTGGCGCGGGAAGAGAACCGGTCGAGAGCCTCGGCCACGAGCTTCACGGCATCCACGCGGCGCGCCATCACCGGCACCGCCCGCACCAGCAACGTGCCGTCGCCGAACGGCTCCACCAACAGGCCGTACCGCTCCAGCACCGCGCGCCCTTCGCCGAGCGCGTCCATCTGCTGCGGCGTCAGGCTCATCGGCAGCGGCTCCAGCATCGGTTGCACCTCCGGCGTGCTGTTCGCCCACTGCCGCAGCAGCCGGTAGTACAGCACCGACTCGTGCGCCGCATGCTGATCGATCAGGTACATGCCGTCCGGCCCGTCCGCGACGATGTACGTGTTCGCAATCTGGCCCAGCACGTGCAGGCGCGACAGCGGCGACGCCCCGAAAGGGAGCACCAGCGGTGCATGCGTTTCCTCTGCGACAGGCGCGGGCTCCGGCAGCGGCGCCTGCTCACGCTCTTGTGTCGTGAACGTCAGCTCAGGTTGAAGGGACGGCGGAGCGGGCACCGCATACGAAAGCAGCCCTTCTCCCTCGGCGATCGGCGACGCCGCGAGCAGCGCGTCGCGTACCGCGTGCTGCACGCTGGAGAAGGCGTCGCCCTCATGCGACAGCCGTACCTCGCGCTTGTTCGGGTGCACGTTCACGTCCACCTCGCCCGGCGGCACATCGAGGAACACGACCGCTATCGGGAATCGCCCTTCCATCAGCAGGCCACGGTACGCTTCCTCTATCGCTACCCCCACCGCGCGATGCTGCACCCAGCGATTGTTCACGAACAGGCTGACCCCGGTGCGGTTCGCACGGCTCTGTTCCGGCGTCCCCACGAGGCCCCACACGGGGTATGCACCCGTCCACGAGCCGACCTCGATCATCGCCTGCGCCAGCTCCGCGCCGTGCACCGCCGCGACCGCGTCGCGCAGGCTGCCGTTGCCGGAGGTGGAGAGTTGCAGTCTGCCGTCCGTCTTGAGCGAGAACTGCACGTGGGGGTGCGCCATCGCGAGGTGGTCCATCGTCTGCCGCACGCGCGCCGTCTCTGCCGCGGCTGAGCGGATGAACTTGAGCCGCGCCGGTATCGTCGAGAACAACGCCTCGACCTCGATCGTCGTACCCAGGCCCGCGCCCGCAGCCGACTGCCGCACGATCGCGCCATTCTCCAGCTCGACCGTCGTTGCCGACTCCGCATCCCTCGTGCGTGTCGTCATGTGCACACTCGCCGCCGCCGCGATGCTCGCCAGCGCCTCGCCACGGAACCCCAGCGTGCCGATGTCCCCCAGGTCCTCCACCGACGCCAGCTTGCTTGTTGCGTGACGCTCGAACGCCAGTGCGACCTCGTCCGCGGGGATGCCGCAGCCGTCGTCCGTGACTCGTATCGAGGCGAGCCCGCCGTGCCGTATCTCCACACCGATGACGCGCGCGCCCGCATCCAGTGAGTTCTCGACCAGCTCCTTGACCACCGACGCCGGGCGCTCGATGACCTCCCCCGCAGCGATCCGTGCCGCGACCCCCGCAGGCAGCACCCGTATCGCCATCAGAACCCCAGCGCCGCCCCGAGTTGCTTCGCGTTCGCGCCGGCCATCAGCCTGCCGTCCACCACCGCAACCGGACGCTTCCAGTAGCGCGGCTCCTCAACGAGCAGCTCCAGCATCCGCTCCTCTGTCAGAGACTCCGGGTCGATGCCGCTCTTGCGGAACGTTGCCGACCTCAGGTTGAACAGCGCGCTCGGAGGCTCGCCGCCCAGCAATGCCTCGATCTCCTCACGGGAGAGACGCTGCTTGAAAAAGTCCCGCTCCGTGAACACGATATCCGCTTGCGAGAGCGCCGCCCTCGCCGTCTTGCACGTCCCTCACCCCACCCAGTGGTACAGTGTGACGTCGGCCATGTACGCACCTCCGATTCCGTCCATCCATGGTACGCACCCGCCTCGCACCCGCGCTAGCGATACCACCCCTCGATTACCGTGCCTTACCCCCGAATCTCTGTGCCACGGGGCTTAACCGCGCATCTCCGTCCATCCTGCGTACATCCACTCCTGACAGCGGCCTTCCGTGACGCTATCCAGACCGCTCAATACCGCTCATCGCGCGGCAAAACCGCCGGTAACCGCTCCGAATCGCTCCTCCCTGCTCCGCGCGCAGGCGTGGGTCGCACTGCATGTCCGTTCCATGTGGGACATCCTGAGACTTTGTGAGACATTCCACTCCTACGACCCGCCTCGCGCCAAGGCAAGCCCACGACGGCGCTCGTGCCATCGCCGACCAACGTACCCGCTAGATGGGCATCCGCGAAAGGGGCCGGTGTCACACCCCGGCGTTGCCGAACACTCTGCGCTCGCCTACCATGCCGCCGCCATGACCGACGCTGCTCTGCTCGCCGCCCGTTGGGCGCACTCGATCGCCGCCGTGGCATGGGTGGGAGGCGGCATCTTCTACCTGCTCGTTCTGCGGCCTGCTGTCAGCAGCGGAGCACTCTCCTCCGACAGCGCGCGCGCTGCCACGGAGCGCTTCGGCGGGCTCGTGAAACTCGCGATGTGGACGCTCGTGGTCACCGGCGCGGTCCTCTTCTTCACGCGGATCTCTGAGCCGACCGCCACAGCGAGCTACGTCGCCGTGCTCGCGCTCAAGGTCGCTCTCTCCGCCTGGATGTTCTTCATCGCGATACGCCGCCGCAGGCGTATCGCAGAGGCTGTTACTCTCCGGACCGGACGCATCCGCGCAGTCGCTGCCGCTCTCGGTCATGCCAACACGGTGGTCATCCTGGGCGTCATCGTCTTCCTGCTGTCGGACGTGCTGCGCTACATCGTGGAGCAGGAACTGGCAGGGTGAGTCTGAGAAGGCATGCCCGCTAGCCGAACAGCTCCTTGAGCAGCAGCCACACCGCCGGCTGGGGCCAGATGACGAACAGGACGTTGTCGAAGAGTCCGATCACCAGCACAGTGATGAACGCGCCGGTCAGCAGGCCCCACTTCGCGTATCCCCTGCCCGAAACGGCGGCAGGAAAGATCAGGGCGAGTGCGATCGCGGCCCACTTCAGCCCGAAGGTGATCGAGATCAGGACGAACATCCCTATCAGGCCCAGCAGCACTTTGCCGGTGCGGCGCTGCTCCTCGGCCTTGCTCATCATGCCCAGGTCCAGTATGTCCCCGGACGTCACTCCCCTCAGCTGAAGCAGCAACTGCAGACCAGCCAGCCCGAGCAACCCGATACCCACCATCACCGGCATCGACCGCGCCCTCGTCGGAAAGTCGATGGCTTCGATGACGAACACCAGCGCTACCAGCATCACCGTGAGAGGGAACAAGTGCTCCCAGGAGCGCCACACGAAGCGTGTCCTCCTCTGCGGTTTCTGTACAGGTTGCGGCGGGTCTGAACTGGCGCCCGAAGGAGCGCCGCCGCCGACCTCGGCCATCCTGCGTTCTGTCGCTTCGCTCTTGGAGGCGAGGAAGGCGAAGCCCAGGCCGACAGCAACGGACAGGAGTATCAGCGTGATCGTTATCGGCCGCGTGAGCATCCCCACCGGACCGTGGATGCTGACAGCCGACATCAGGTTGTGTTCGATGATGGGGCCCAGGATGAACCCGAGGATCATCGGCGGGCGCGGCCAGCGGAAGAACTTCATCAGCATCCCGACCACCGCGAACCCCAGCACGATGGGGATGGCCAGCCAGTGACGCATGTCCTGGAAGGATGAGAGGAACGCGAGCGGGATGATGGCGGCGGCAAGCAGCGGGTACGGGATGCGGCTCAACTTCGCCAGCTGTCCGGAGGCGAGCAACCCGATGACGGCCAGTGCCGCGTTGCCGAGCACGAGGCTTACCACGATGAGGGTGGTGATATCCGCGAAGCGCGTGAGCATGGGCGGGCCGGGAGAGATGCCGTAGGCCAGCATCGCCACGAGGACGAACGCCCAGCTGAAACCGCCGGGGATACCCATCGCCAGCGTCGGGATCGCCTGCCCTCCCTCCTTCGAACTCTGCACGGATTCGGAGAAGACGAGGCCGTCGAAGGAGCCCTTGCCGAACTGGCTCTTGTCCTTGCTCAGCGCTATCCCGACGCCGTACGAGAGCCAGGAGACCACCCGCGAACCCACACCCGGTATGGCGCCCATCATCACGCCGAGTATCGAGTGCCGGATGATGAGCGGCGTCTTGCTGAGCGCCAGGCCTGCACCCGCGAACACCTCCCGAACATTGAGCGCGGCGCTCGATGACGCCAGCGCCCGCCGGGTCATCGTGAGGTCCATCATCTCGGGCAGAGCGAACAGCCCCACCGTCATCGCGATGAGGGGCAACCCTGAATCGAGTTGGAGCGAACCGAGCGTGTAGCGGTCGGTCCCGGTGAACGGGTCGGTGCCTACCGTGGACAGCAGGATGCCCAGCAGCCCGGCAGCGAGCCCCTTCACCATCGCCCCTCTGCTGAGGGCTCCGACAAGGGCCACGCCGAACAGCCCCATCGCCCCGATCTCGCCGAACCCGAAGGAGAGGATGAAGGGTTTGAGGACGGGCATAGCAAGCAGCAGGACGACCGCGCCCACGACGCCCCCGATGGCCGAAACGACGTACACGAAGCCGAGCGCTCTTGCGGCCTGCCCCCGCTGCGAGAGCGGCCTCCCCTCGATGAACGTGACCTGCCCTCCGCCCGGATGGCCCATCGCGATGATGGGCAGGACGTCGAGCATCTCCTCGACGCCCGTGATGGTCGCGAGGAAGACGATGCCGACGACTGGGTCGTCGATGGTGAAGACGACGAACGGGATGGCGAGCGCCATCAGCAGCGGCGCAGACAGTCCCGGTATCACGCCCGCGGCCGCCGCGATCATGACGGCGGCCCCGAACGTGATCCAGTAGGTAGAGGTCCCCAGGTGCCCGAGTCCCACGAACACCTGGCTGAAATCAGGCATCGGTTTCTCTCCGGCAGGCCTTCGTACGCATCAGACCGGCGTCATGTCACTCGATGTACTTCTTGAACAGCCTCTCCTGCAGGTCGCCCAGCGTGCCCAGGTGCTCGCGGTAACCATCGACAGTCGCCGTGTAGATCTGCTCGAGCCGTGCGCCCTGGACAGCGGCCACTTCGGTTCCGAGAACGCGGGAGAAGTCCGCGTTGAACTCCGGATCGGCGATAGCGTCGTCCCACGCCTTGCGCAGCGTCGCGAGCACGGCGGGGTCCATGCCGGGTGGGCCGGCGAAGTGCTTCAGCGCGACGTGCTGGGGAGACGTGAGCGAATTGAACAGGGACGCCTGCTCCGGTTCGAGCAGTTCCCGTACGTGCGGGGCAGTGAACTCGATCTCCGCGTTGGGATGGATCTCCTGTCCGGGGACCAGCATGCTTGCGAATGGCTTCAGGAACCCGCTGGAGAACCAGCCGGGGCGCCGGGCAGGCAGCGTATACCACGAGCTCCCCGGAGCGATGAGCAAGGCATTGATGTCGCCGCGCTCGATCATGAGGAGCGTCTGCTCAGTGCCCGTGCCTGCGACCACTCTGTAGTCGATGGGCAGGTTGAGCCAGTCGGCTACCATCATCCCGCCGAGAACTACGCCGGTCGCTTCCGGCGGGCTGCCGGGGCCTGTCTGGACGAGCGGTTCGCCATCCGGTTTGCCGATCGCATCCCTGATGTCCGTGTAGGGGAGCGTTCCGCGGTGGGCCCAGAAGGGATTGCCGCCCTGAGGCGCGCCGATGAGGCTGAACCCGGACGCCGTGAACTCAGCCTCGGGCTCGAAGGAGTTGGTGATCAGGGTGCCGGCCGTGTATTGGAGCACCGTCCCGTCCGGTTCCGATTTCCAGACGAAGTTGGAAGCCGCCATCTGCGGCGTGTGGTTGGAGACGACGATGCGCGGGTTGCCCGGGATGAACTTGCCCAGGTTGGCTGCGAGGAACCGGGCCTGCGTATCCGTTCCGCCGCCGGGGTTGAACCCCACTACGAGCCTGATCGTCTTGCCACGGAAGTGCGCCTCCGCGTCGAAGGACGGTGGCGGCGTGGGCGTCGGCGCCAGCGTGGGGGTCGGCGTGGGCGGCACAGGCGTCGGCGTGGGAGCGCCCGGCACGGGAGTAGCCGTCGGCGCTGCCGGAGCCATGGCGGTGGGCGTCGGCGCTGCCGGAGCCCCGGACTCGGGCGTGGGGGTAGGCGGTGGCTGAGTGGGCGTGGGAGTCGCCTCACTGCCGCACGCCACGATGAACAGGCAGGTCAGAAGGAATGCCGCTGCGAGAGTCCCCTTGAAGCTCATGGTCGAGCCCTCCTCTCATCTCAGGCTTATGTTCCCTACGTCTGTGACGACCTCACTTGCGCCTCGACGGCGCTGTAGTCCCATTCGAAGTTGCGGTCCTGGTACGCGATCTCCGGCATGAGGCTCTTGAACCCGCGTGCGCCGAGCTCTCCCTCGAACTTCTCACGGATGAACGGGTCCTCGTCCGGGTATTCGATCTGGTTTGCGGCGGGATTCTCGACACGCTCGCCCGTACCGGAGAACGGCCGCGGGGGATGGAGCGCAAGGTAGCGCGCCGGCTCCTCGCCCACGTTGAAGTGCTGGTGAAACCATCTTGCCGGAGGCACGAATACGCTGCCCTCGTGCCAGGGGATGATGATCTTCTCGTGCCCCTCCGGCCACATGATGGAGTACCCCTCGCCGCGAGGGATAACGATGACGAAGCCAGGCCCGTGGCGGTGCCCCTTCTTGTACGTGCCCGCGTCGAACACCGACATGTGGCACGTCATCGGCGAATCGGGGAACTCGATGAACACCGTCGTGCCCCCGGCGCCGCGTCCGTAGAACGGCACGAGCTTGTCCCAGGAGCGCATGTCCGGGAAGAAGTTGCCTATCCACTGCGCGCGCACGCGGCCATTGGCGATAGGCCGGTTGTGCACCTTCGCCTCTGAGTAGAACTCGCCCACCAACCGGTCCGCACCGGAAGCCGAGGGATTGTTGAAGAAGAAGTCCGGGTCCGGCACACCCACCATGGCGACCGGCAGGTAGTTGTTGTGCAGCAGCCGCGCGGGACGGTCTCCCTGGGCATTGGAGAGCTGATGCGTGTAGTTCCGGGGCAGCAGGAAGAGGCTGTGCTTCTGCCACTCGAACGTCCGCGTGCTCCGGCCGTCGTCCGATGAAACGGTGCAGAAGCCACGGCCCTCCAGCACGTAGACCACGTCGTCCAGTGCGAACTTCAGCGGCGGGAGCGTCTGGCCGGGCGCGATCTCGGTGACACGCGCCTCGGCCACGCCCTGCTGTCCCTCCAACTGGAGGAACGCAGCATTGCACTGGCGCTCCTCCCACCAGCCCAGCTCGATGGTGCGGAGGTCATCGAGGTAATAGCCCTCGTGCACGGGGATGCCGAGGGACCTGATCCAGCTCTCGTACCCATGCTGGGCCGCCCTGTTAGCGGCGACCTGGTCTTCCGAGGCCTGCGTGACCTTCAGTTCTTCTGTCATCTCTGCCCTCCTCCGTATGGCCGGCACTCATCTCCCACCGGAGCACGTTCGCGCCTGCTCCGGTTCACAGGGTCTGTCGTCGATCAAGAGAAACCGCCCGGCGGGGTAACGCCCTGGCGGTGATACGAACAGCAGAGGGGGAGGCGGCTCATCGCCGAAAAAGGCATCAACGTTGCCGTCGACGCCGCACCCACGGACCTTGTGACGCTCGGCAGGGCCATCGCCAACCCCTTTCCAGGGTCACGCTCGCTGCACTTCGGTCGGTCTGGGTCGTGTTCTGATGGGCGCATAGTAGTCCGCGTCAACGTGCAATGCAAACGCCAGGACATCTCGTGTCCTCAACTCCTCCCGCGCATGCCCGCCTCTTGTATCATCTCCCTGCCAACCACCGGAGCGCCCACGATGCACCGCGACCTGATCGACATCCTCGCCTGCCCCGCCGACAAGGCGCCGCTCACGCTCACCGTGGAGCGTGTGGACGGCGACGACGTCGTCACCGGCGCGCTGACCTGTGCGAAGTGCGGTACGGTCTACCCCATCCGCGACTCCATCCCCAACCTCCTCCCGCCCGGCTACCCCGGCTGACCCCCGGCTCCTCCGTCGTTCCCTTCTTCGTCACGTCCACGCAACCGGGAGCCCGTAGCGTGTCTCCCTGGATTTCCCCTGTTAACACCCCTTGACAATCGGAAATCGTTGCATATACTCCTTCACGAAGTTAGTGCATACTAACTTAAGTGCACAGGTCAACCTAATACACGTCAGGAGATACAACCCCATGCGATTCTTACCCGACCTGCGGCGAGCGCTCGCCGCAGTAACGCTCGTCAGCGCCGCGGCAGCCGTGGCCGCGTGCGGCGCAGACCCCACCGCCACGCCGACCGCGCAACCCCAGGCGACACCCACGCCGGTGCCGCAGGGCGCCGGTTCGCTCGTCATCTACTCCGGGCGCGGTGAGAGCCTCGTCGACCCCATCATTCAGCAGTTCGCCGACGTGACCGGCATCGACGTCGAGGTCAAGTACGGCGGCACCGCGTCGCTCGCCGCCACACTGCTCGAAGAGGGCACGAACAGCCCCGCCGACGTCTTCTACGCGCAGGACCCCGGCGGTCTGGGCGCGGTCGAGTCCCTGCTTGCTCCCCTGCCTGCCGACATCCTGCAGCGCTCGCCGGATTGGGCGCGCTCGCCGCAGGGACTCTGGGCCGGCGTCTCCGGCAGGGCGCGCGTGCTCGTCTACAGCCCGGACCGGGTGCCGGAGGGCGAGCTCCCCGCCGACATCTTCGAACTCACCGACCCGAAGTGGAAGGGCCGCGTCGGCTGGGCACCAACCAATGGGTCGTTCCTCACCATGGTCACCGGCATGCGCAAGCTCTGGGGCGAGGAGAAGACCGCCGAGTGGATTGAGGGCATGGTCGCCAATAGCGCAACCATCTACCCCAAGAACACGCCGCAGGTCGCCGCCGTCGCCGCGGGCGAGATCGACATCGGGCTCGTCAACCACTACTACCTCTACCGCTTCATCTCCGAGGAGGGCGAGGACTTCGCCGCGCGCAACTACCACCCGTCCGGCGGCGGTCCCGGCGCGCTCGTCATGGTCTCCGGCGCGGGCATCCTCAGCACCGCGGAGAACCGCGAGAACGCCGAGCGCTTCGTCGAGTTCCTCCTCGGAACGGTTGCCCAGCAGTTCTTCGCGGGCCAGACCTTCGAGTACCCCCTCGTCGAAGGCGTGAACGTCAACCGCCTGTTGACGCCGCTCGACGAGATTAAGAGGCCCGACATCGCGCTTGCCGACCTCGCCGACCTCGAAGGCACAACCGCGATCCTGCGCGACCTCGGTGCGCTCCCGTAGCGCGAAGAAGGACGTATGCGATGGAGACGTCACACAACAACTACGAGGCGTGCTGGAACGAGATGCTGGAACGCTGGAACGAGTTGAGTTGGTGCGCGCACGCCTTCCATGAGACCGACATGATCGCAGCCAAGATACTGCTGTGGAGAGACGTTACGTGTGAACAGCCGCACACCGACGCGCCAGCGAGTGGCGGCAGACACGACGCGCCGCGCAGGCCTTCCATCCTGCCGGAGGGCCTGCGCGTGGTACGGGTTGGCGGACGTGCGGTGTGGTGGGTGCTTATCGGCGCCGCCACAGCCGTGGGGAGAGCCCTCAGGTAGCACGCTCCCGCTTTCCGATACAGCCCCGGCCGCCGATCCTCCCCGGCGCGCCGGGGCGCTTCTTTATGTCTTGCGCCAGCCGCCGTCAGTGTGAAAGATAGCCGCAGTGCAGCGCGTAACGAACACTACCGAGGAGCAGCACAGGGCCCGGCCTGTCAGGATGCCGCCCGTCTTCATCTGGCTGCCCGCCGCAGCCATCGGGCTCCTCATGCTCCTCCCGCCCGTCTACCTCCTCGTGCGGACGCTCGAGTCCGGCACGGCGGGGCTGGACGTGCTCTTCAGCATGCGTACGCTCGGTATCCTGCTCCGCACCGTCGTGCTCGTCGGCATCGTCACCGCCGCCTGCGCCGCCATCGGCGTCTCGCTCGCGTGGCTCACGCTCCGCACCGACCTGCCCTTCCGGCGCGTGTTCGGGATGCTCACCGCGCTGCCGCTCGCCATCCCCAGTTACGTCTTCGCACTGCTCGTCATCACCGCGCTCGGCCCGAAGGGCATGGCGCAGGGCTGGCTGGAACCGCTCGGCGTCGACCGCCTGCCGTCGATCTTCGGGCTGCCGGGCGCGGCGCTCACGCTCACGCTCCTCTCGTTCCCCTACGTCATGCTGCCGGTCAAGGCCGCGATGCAACGGATGGACCCCGCGATGGAGGAAGCAGCTCGCAGCCTCGGCAGGTCGTCCGTGGAAGCGTTCTTTTCCGTAACCTTGCCCCTGCTCCGACCGGCCATCGTCGCGGGCTCGCTGCTCGTTGCGCTCTATACGCTGAGCGACTTCGGGGCCGTCTCGTTGCTGCGCTACCAGACGTTCACCTGGGTCATCTTCATTCAGTACGAGACCGCGTTCGACCGCAGCATCGCCGCCGCGCTCTCGCTGGCGCTCACCGCCCTCGCCATCGCGCTGCTCATCGCCGAGAGCCGCACGAGAGGAAGCGCCGTCTACCACCGCATCACGCCCGGCGCGCAGCGCATGCCTCATGTCGCGAGCCTGGGACGGTGGCGGTGGCCCGCCACGCTCTACGCCGCGGCAGTCGTGTTCTTCTCCCTCGCCGGACCCATGGCGCTCCTCATCTACTGGGTCGTGCGCGGCGTCACCGCCGGCGAACCGCTCGATCTGCTGTGGAGCAACACCATCAGCACCATTTACGTCTCCGCGCTGGCTGCAGGCGCCGCCGCGGTCGCCGCCACCCCCGTCGCGCTCCTCACCGTGCGCTACCCCGGATGGGTCTCCTCGCTGCTGGAGCGCCTCGCCTACGTCGGGTTCGCCCTGCCCGGCCTCGCGGTGGCGCTGGCCTTCGTCTTCTTCGGCGCGTCCGTCCTCACGCCGGTCTACCAGACGACCTTCCTGCTCGTGACGGCCTACGTCGTCCTCTTCCTTCCGGCGTCCGTGGGCGCGACGCAGACCGCGCTCAAGCAGGTCAGCCCGAGGCTGGAGGAGGCCGCCCGCAGCCTCGGCAAGACGCCGTTCCACGCCTTCAGGCTCGTGACCTTGCCGATGCTCTCGAAGGGCATCGCCGCAGGGGCCGCGCTCGTCTTCCTGCTCACGATGAAGGAGCTGCCCGCAACCCTCATCCTCAGTCCGACCGGCTTCCGCACGCTCGCCACGTCCGTCTGGAGCGCGGCGTCGGAGGCGTTCTTCGCACGCGCCGCGATGCCCGCCATCCTGCTCATCATCGCCGCCGGCATCCCCACGACCCTGCTCATCCTCAGGGAACAGGAGGAACGGTAGGCTACGGCGCCCTGAAGCACCCCGTGACGTGGTCGTTCACGAGCCCCACCGACTGCATGTATGCGTACACGATGGTCGAGCCGACGAACTTGAAGCCGCGCTTCTTGAGGTCCGCGGAGAGTACGTCGGACTCGGGCGTCGTCGCGGGGACCATATCGCCGGTCAGCACGTCCGGCCTCGGCAGCGCGCCGCCGAAGAAGCCCCAGAGGTAGGCGTCGAACGACCCGAACTCCCGCTGCACCTCGATGAACCGCTGGGCGTTGTGGACGATCGCCCGCAGCTTCAGCCGGTTCCGCACGATGCCGGGGTCCTGGAGCATCCGCTCGACGTCGGCGTCGCCGAGGAGCGCGACCTGCTCTGGATGGAAGCCGTCGAACACACGCACGAAAGCAGCCCGTTTGTGCAGGATGGTGCGCCACGACAATCCGGCCTGCGCAGCCTCCAGCGCCAGGAACTCGAACAACGTGCGCTCGTCGTGTGTTGGAACGCCCCATTCCTCGTCGTGGTAGCGGAGCATCAGATCGTCGCTCGGCCACGGGCAGCGGGGGCGTGCGTCGGTCGTCATTGAGTACTCCAGCGCGGAGCGCGAGTGGGTGCAGGGCTGTGCCCTGCTACGCCACCGACGTGATCTCGATGCCCGCCTCCTTCGCGGAGCGTTGGAGCGTGAGCGTCGTCGTGATGGCGAGGATGCCGTGCGCGCCCGCCTTCGCGAGTACGTCCGTGCTCATCGTCTTGAGCGCCGCCGCCTGCTCGCCGGTCACACCCAACTCCGCCGCGACGCCGTCCATGTCGCGCACGAAGCGCGCCCGCAGGCTCTCGTCCCGCCGCAGCTCGAACAGCGCCTTGTTCAGCGGGTACGTCTCGAGCGTCGGATACTTGTAGAACTCGTAGCCTTGGCCCTTGAACTCGAACCCGCCGAACTTCGGGATGTCCCGGGGTTCCTGCCCGCGACCGCCGCGGTCCGGGATGAAGCGCATGACGCCGTGGCCGTGGTGCGACGTCGGCTGGTAGCTGAGCAGTTCGCCGCGCCGGTTGCCGGTAGCGCCGAACATGATCAGCCACGGCAGCAACTCCGTGTTGCCGACCTCGTCCAGCTGCTCGCCGGTCAGCTCCAGCAGCGACTCCGGCCTGCCTTCTTCGAGCTCCTGGATGACCCAGTGGTCGAACTCGTACTCCGGGTAGAAGTACTTCCACGTGCCGGGGTAGTGCGACAGCCCGCCGCTCGCGAGTATCGCCACCTTTTCCGCCCTCGATTCGATCACCTTACGCATCGCCTCGCCGACCTGGATGCAGCGGTGCGTCGTCGGCAGCGGCGGCAGGTAGACGTTCACGAACATCGGCACGATGGGGATCGCCCTGCCCTGGTGGATGTACTCCAGCGGCGTCGCGAACGCGTGACCGAGCAGCGCCTCGTGCGCGTACGCGAGGTCGATACCGTCCTCCACGAGGCCGTTCAGCAGCGCGAGCGCCATCTCCTGGTGGATGGGCACCTCGTACTCGTGTCCCGCGAACTCCGCCGTCGCCGTTTCGCCGGTGATGACCGCGAACGCGGGCACCGAGCCGGGGAAGAACGTCTCCACGTGGTCGATGCCGATGAGGATGAGCACGTCCGGCTGCGTGGCATCGAGTTCGCTGCCGAGCACGCCCATCGCGTCTATCCCCGCCTGCAACTGCGCCTGGTCCTCCTGCGGAGGCCTCGTCAGCAACTGCGGCGCGTGCACCGATCCTGCGGCCCAGACGATCTCTCCCATACGACTCTCTCTCTCCTTGTCCTGGTTCGTCGTTCGTACCCTAATTCAGCGCGGCGCCGCCGTCCACGATCATCGTCTGGCCGGTCATGAAGTCGCTGTCCGACGACATAAGGAAGACACCCGCGCCTGCGAGGTCCTCCGGGCGTTCGACGCGCTTGATGGCGCGGTCGGGCACGCGTCCCTGGTAGTTCGACTCGTCGCGCTCAGGGTCGCTCGCGGTCGAGCCCGGCGCTATCGAGTTCACCGTGATGTTGAAGTCGCCGACCTCCCGCGAGAGCGTGCGCGTCATGCCTACCACCGCGCCCTTCGACGCCACGTACTGCGTGCTGGAGCGTCCCGAGAAGAACGTGCCGGAACTGATGTTGACGATCTTGCCGTAGCCGCGCGCCTTCATGTGCGACAGCACCGCGCGGCAGCAGAGGAACGGCCCGCGAACGTTCACCGCCATCACGCGGTCCCACTCTTCGGCGGTTATCTCCTCGACCGTCCCGCGCGTGATCTGCGGGCGCTGGAAGACCGCGGCGTTGTTCACGAGACCGTCTATCTGCCCCCACTTCTCGAGCGCCGCCTGCGCCATCGCCTCGGTCGACTCATGGTCGGAGACGTCGGTCGGCACCGCGATAGCCTCCCCGCCCGCCTCGCCTATCTCCGCCGCCGTCTTCTCCGCGGCGGGGCCGTTGATGTCCGCGATGACCACCCGCGCGCCCTCTTCCGCGAACCGCATCGCGAACGCGCGCCCGATGCCCTGCGCTCCCCCCGTCACGATGATTACCCGCTCGTCTAGCTTGCCCATACGTTCCGCTCCTGTTCACCCCCCTCGCCCTCTGGGAGAGGGTGCCGCCGCACTGCGGCGGCGGGTGAGGGTTCCCTAATGCACTACGACCCCGCCGTCGACCGCGAGCGTCTGCCCTGAGATGAAGTCGCTCTCCGCCGACATGAAGAAGATGCCCGCGCCGACGAGGTCCTCCGGTACCTCGATGCGCTTGATAGCCCGGTTCGGGATACGCACCGCGAACTCCTCCAGGGAGTGCTCCTCGGTCTCGCTCGCCGTCAGCCCGGGCGCTATCGAATTCACCCGTATGCCGGACGGGCCTGCCTCACGGGCGAGCACCCGCGTGAACGCGATGACGCCGCCCTTCGACGCCACGTAGTGCACGAGGTTCTCGCGTCCGTTGAAGAATGTGCCGGAGCTCATGTTGATGATCTTCCCGTAGCCCTGCTCTTTCATGTGCGGCAGCACCGCACGGGAGCAGAGGAAGACGCCTTTCAGGTTCACTGCGAGCATCCGGTCGAACTCGTCCAGCGGTATCTCCTCCAGCGGCGCGCGTGTGTGTCGCACGCGGATGGCGATGGCCGCGTTGTTCACGAGCCCCGTCACCTTGCCGAAGCGCGACAGCGTCTCCGACACCATCGTCTCGGTCTGCGCCTGGTCGGAGACGTCGACTGTCAGCGCCATCGCCTGTCCGCCCGCCTGCCGCAACTCCTCCGCCGAGCGCTCGGCCTGTTCGCCGTTGATGTCCGCCAGCACGACGGAAGCGCCCTCGCGCACGAACCCCTCGGCGAACGCCCGCCCGATGCCGGCCGCGCCCCCCGTTACGATGATCACCCTGTCGTCGAGTCGTCCCATGCGCTTACTCCTGCCTCACTCGGCGTCGCCGAAGCCTTCCGGCGCCTGCCACTGGTTCATCCACTCGATGATCTCGTCGAGCGGCATGACGTCCGCGTACTTCTGGTTCATGTCGAACAGGTTGATGGCGTGCGGCGCCTCGTGCCGGTCGAACACGCACTCCTCCGCCACCACGACCTTGTAGCGGTTCGTGCACGCGTCGACCACCGACGCCCGGACGCACCCGCTGGTGCTCTCGCCGGCGACGATGATCGTGTCGACGCCCAGTGCCGTCAGGTGGCCGGTGACCGGCGTGCCCCAGAACGCGCTCGGCGACGTCTTCTTCAGGAAGACCTCACCCTCGATGGGCGCGACCTCCGGGATGATGTCGTACATCCCTTCGCGCTTCGCGCCGCCGCCCATGTAGCCCGCGCGGCCCGAGTCCTTCCGGCCGGACGATGCCCAGCCGATGACGCCGGACTCGCTCTCCGGCAGGCCGGTGACGTGCACGACCGGGATGCCGGTCTCCCGTGCGGCAGCCAGCAGGCGCTGGATGTGCGGCAGCGACTCCCACGCCGCCATGCCGCAGCTGCCGGGCCACTCGTCCTTCGCCTCCATCACCGTCTGCGGCTTGTCGCCGAACACCCAGCGGTAGAGGTCGATCATCAGCAGCGCGGGCCGCGACCCGAACCCGCGGGTCTTGTGTCCGCTCGCCGAAACGTGCTCCAGGTCTGCTTCGCTCAGGTACTTCTCCCACACGCGCTCTGCCATCGCAGCCCTCCTTGGGAACGAATGCTTGTGCAACGCCGCAATCCTACACCGCGCACCCCGGTTCGTCATGCGGGGCCTGCCTGTCATGTTGAGCGGAGCCGGAGGCGCAGTCGAAGCATCTCTCGGGGGCACGTGCCGCTGTACACTAGCGGCCATCTTCGGAAGCGAGGCGATGCATGGACGTTGGGCTGATGATAGAGGGACAGCACGACCTGGACTGGGACCGGTGGCTGCACATCCTGCAACTGGCGGAGCGGCTCGGCTTCCCGTCGGTGTTCCGCTCCGATCACTACTTCATCAACGACCAGCGAGCGTCGCTGGAGACGTGGACGTCCATCGCGGTCGCTGCGAGGGAGACGTCGACGCTCCGGTTCGGGCCGCTCGTCGCGCCGGTGACGTTCCGGCACCCCGTCGACGTAGGCCGGATGGCCGCACAGATCGATCTACTCAGCGGCGGACGGTTCGTGATGGGCGTGGGCAACGGCTGGCACCAGCCGGAGCACGACGCCTATGGCATCCCCTTCCCGGAGCCCGCTGAGCGCGCGGCGCGGCTGGGCGAGGCCATCCAGCTGATGAAGGCGATGTGGGGGCCGGGGCCGGTCTCGTTCGACGGCAGGTACTACCAGCTGCGCGACATCGACGTGCTCCCGAAGCCCGCGCCGGGGCGTCCGTACCTGCTCGTTGGCGGCAACGGGCCGAAGCGCACCCTGCGTTACGCCGCGCAGTACGCCGACGAATGGAACACGGTCAACTCCCCGCCGGAGACGCTCGCCGAGCGCATCGCCATCCTCGAGGCGCACTGCGAGGCCGTAGGCCGCGACCCGGCGTCGATCAGGAGAACGATGATGACGTTCGCGTTCGTCGGTCCGGACGACGCCACCATCGAGCGCAACATGGACCGCTTCCCCAGGATGACGGGAGACGGCTCCCTCGAGGAGCGAAAGGCCGCTCTCCGAGCGCGCGGGCAGTTGGTCGGCGGCGCGGAGGAGGTCATCGACCAGCTCGGCAGGCTTGCGGAGCTCGGCATCAGCGAGGTGCAGTTCCAGCACCTCGACTTCCACGACGACACCGTCCCCGAGTTCCTCGCCTCAGACGTCACGCCAAAGGTCAAGGATCTGTAGGAGGCCTTACTGTCGGACGCCATGATAAAGTCCCCCGCATGCACGCGAGAGTCATCACGTTCGAGGTCCACGCCCGCCCTGCCCTTGACGACGCCCAGGAAGCCTTCGAGCGCCTCGTAGTGCCGGAGATGCGCAGGCTCCCCGGTTACGACGGCGCGTACCTGATGCGCGAGGGCAACACGCGCGGAACGATCGTCATGCTGTGGGAGACCGAGGACACGCTGCAGTCCGGCGAGGCGACGCCCGGCCTCAGCGAGCAGCTGTCACGCCTCCGGCCCCTTCTCGGGCAGCACCCGGCCTACACCACCTGCGAGGTCGGTTACGCGGACCACCCGCTCAACTGACGCCTACTCCTCCGTCTGCGTCGTCTGGCCGCCCTTGCGCGTCACCGTGATGTGCGCGAACGACGTGTCCGGCAGTGAGCCGTGCCAGTGCTTCTCGCCCGCGGGCGCGAACACCACGTCGCCTTCGCTCACCTCTGCACGCTCGCCGCTCTCCGTCACGACCACGCCGCGGCCCTCCGTCACGATGAGGAGTTGGTCGCTCTCGTGGTAGTGGAACTTGTTCCGTACGCCGACCCCGAAACTCACCACGCTCACGTTGAAGTCGTTGCTGTCCGGCGCCAGCGGTTGACGCGCCACGTCGTCGCTCGTGAACAACGGGCCTGCCGCCGGCTCCTTCTCGACCTCACTGATCTTCCGCACCTGCATCGCTGTCTCCTTTTGAGTTGCGTTAGTTCGTTATCCGCTCATCCTGAGCCTGTCGAAGGACGCTACACGTACGCGTCGTATATCCCCTCGAACTTGCCCAGTTTCAGCCGCACCTGCGTCTCCGCCATGTGCCGCACCATCTCGATATCGCGGTCGTCGCGGATCAGCCGCACGACTGCCTCCGCCGCCTCCGCCGCGTGGTCCACGTCGACGATGCCGTGGATGCGGAAGAACTCCAGCTGCTCCGCCGGGATGTTGTACGGCGCTTCCTGCAGGTAGTTGAACAGCTCAGTCGAGTACCGCTGCACCATCGTCTCGTTCGTCAGGCCGGACGCCCTGCCCGCCGCCGGACACGTGTTGATGAGCGACGACGCGACGATGACGCTCGTGTGCAGGAGCACCTCGTGCACCGGCACCATCTCCTCGAAGTCGCGGTCAGTCAGCCCGATGTTGATGCCGAACTCCTGGCAGAGGTCCGGGTGGTCGTGCTCCGCGACGATGCCCGCGATCATGTCCTTGAACGCGCGCGGGTTGTCGGCCGCCTTGATCATGCGTATCGCCCCGCTTTTAAGCAGCGCGCGGTTGAACCATGTGTGCTGGAGCGCGTACCCCTGGAGCCGGCGTATCGTCAGCGTGCCCGCGCGGAGGTCGCGGAAGTACCGTGTCTCCATCAGCGCGTCGGCCGCGGGCTGCACCACCTCCGCCACCAACTCGTCAACGAAGCTCTTCACGTCCACTGTCGTCGTCATGCCGCGCCTCCTCTGCTTGTCACGCCCATACTCTACGCCCCACGCGCCGAGGGTCAACAGTCAGGCCCATCCTGTACATCTGGTGCATCCATGTGAAGAATGTCCCCGTGTTCTCCCCCGACGACGACCGCAGCGCCCCGCTCTACGAACGCTACTCCGTCGAGCTGCTCGGCGCGGACGACGCTCCCGCCCCCGACGGCCAGCCCGGCGACGGCGTGACGCTCCACACGACGCGCGGCGACGTGTCGTGCATCCTGCACCGCCCCGGCGAAGAGCGCGGCGTGGGCGTTGTCTGGGCAGCGGGCGCGAGAGGCGGCTTCGACGGCCCGGCGAACGGCCTCTATCGCGACCTTGCCATCCGCCTTGCGGAGCGCGGCATCGCGTCGCTGCGCGTCAACTACCGCCACCCCGCGAACCTCGACGAGTCGACGCTGGACGTGCTCACCGCCGTCTGGCACATGGCCGCGCTCGGCTACACGCGCGTCGCGCTCGTCGGCCATTCGTTCGGCGGGGGAGTCGTCATCTCGGCGTCACGATACACGACGCACGCGCGGGGAGTCGCCGCGCTCGCGAGCCAGACCATAGGCGCGGAAGACGTCGCGCTCCTTGGCGGCAGGCCGCTGCTCGTCGTCCACGGCGAGGCCGACGCCGTCCTGCCGCTCGTGAACGCCGAGACCATCATCGACTGGGCTCCCGGCCCGAAGCAGCTCGTCACCTACCCCGGCGCGGGCCACGGCCTCCGCGAGTGCGCCGACGAACTCCGCGCCCTCCTCGAAGACTGGCTCACCAACCTGCTGCTGGCGTGAACCCTACGTGTCGCGCTCGTTGGTGGGGCCGACTACGCCGTTGCTGTAGGGAATGAAAGCCTTCATCCGGGAGATCACGCCGTGTTTTGCAAGCTCGGCCTCGAAGATACGGTTGATCTCAGGGTCCTGGTCCTCATACTCGATCTGCATGCCGCCCTCCTTGATGCTGACGTTGGACTCGCCCCACTGGCTGGGCTGTCCGTCGCCGCTGCGGAGAGCGAGGTAGCGGGCAGGCTCAGGGCCCGTGTTGAAGTGCTGGTGGAAGGTGGCGTCGGCAGGGACGATGATCATGCCGCCCTTCTTCCACGGCGCGATCTCGTACTCGGGCTTGTCGTTGTCCCACCACAGCGCCGAGAACCCGACGCCGCCCAGGATGACCAGGTGTGCGCCCGGTCCGTGGCGATGGCCCTTCTTGTACGTCCCCACCGGGAACTCGGAGATGTGCGCCCCCGTCACATTCCCCGCGAGGTCGAAGTGTGTGTTGATGCCGCCTGCGCCGCGGTCGCGGTACTTCCACAGCCGCATGATGTCGGCGTTCGGCACGAAGTTCGTCTTCCACATCGTCCCGAACTTCGTCCCTTTCCGTTGGTAGAGCGTCCCCTGCCCGTTGAAGAAGTCCTCATCCTCGCCGGAGAAGCGGTCTTTGAAGTGGAACGGGTTGTTGAAGACGAATTCGTTACTGCGGAACATGCGCATCACGGGCGGCGCGTTCGTCATGGAGACGTAGCGCGCGGGCTCCGTGCCGCTGCCGTTGAAGTGCTGGTACGACGCGTTCAGCGGGATGACCAGCAGGCTGCCTGCCGCCCACTCGAACGTCGCCTTCTGTCCCTCGCTCAGCCACACGCTCGTCGCGCCGCGGCCGGAGACCACGTACATCACCTCTTCGTACATGTGGCTCTCGGGCTCCGACTTCCCGCCGGGCTTGATCTCCACCAGGTGCGCGTCGTTCGGGAGCATCGGGTTCGGGATGTTGATCACCGCGCCCTTGCCGCCCTTCCGCTCCCAGTCGCCGAGCTCGACGTCGTTCAGGTCCTCGAACTTGTACTCGACGATCCGCTTGACGCCCTCGCGTTCGATCCAGTCGAAGTAGGGGTCGCCCGACTCCCACATATCCATCTTGTCGGGGACTTCTGCCTCCCGCAGGTCAACGACTGCCATATCTCGCCCTCCCGTCAGTCTCAGTAGTACGTGCGCCTACTCTACCATGCCTGTCTCATACACGGCGCGCCGTCAAACAGAGAACCGTAAGACCGCTGGCGGTGTGCCTGCCGGACCACGACCCGCCGCACGCCCCGCTATACTGCCCGTGCCGCAACTCTCAATGGGAGCACGCATGCGCCTCGTTCTCGTCCTGATGATCGTCCTGCTGAGTGCACTCGCCGCATGCGCTTCCCCTACCCCGACACCATCGCCCACGCCGACGGCGTCTCCGACGCCCACCGCAACGCCGACTCCCACCGTCACGCCTACCCCTACTTCCACACCCACACCTACACCCATACCCACGCCTACACCAACGCCGACGCCAACCTTTACTCCCACGCCTACCTACACGCCGACACCGACGCCTACCCCAACGCTTACGCCTACCCCAACGCTTACCCCGACACCGACACCGAGCCCGACCCCGCTGCCGCTCATCGAACAGGACCGGCTTGCGCTGGTGGCGATACGCGACTCCCTGGTGCAACCCGAAGCATTGAACTGGAACGACAGCATCCCGATTGCGCGATGGGACGGTGTCACGGTCGGTGGTTTCCCCGAACGCGTAACCCGGTTGGTGCTGTCGGACAACGAAGCCACAGGGCAACTCCCCGGTCAGGTGGGAGAACTGACAGGACTCGTCCACCTGGAGATCTCGAATGAGGAGTTCGGTGGACCGGTACCGGGGGAGATCGGCGAACTCACGGAACTGACGTTCCTCAAGCTGTCAGGCGGCCGGCTCACCGGCCCTGTCCCTCCTGAGATCGGCAACCTCAGGAATCTCGTACGTCTCACTATCGAGGGCAGCCGGTTGGACGGGCCCATCCCGCCGGAACTCGGCGATCTGGCGAAACTGGAGTCCCTTACCCTCGAAGGCAACCGCATATCGGGCGCGATACCGGCAGAGATCGGCAACCTCGCGAACTTGAGAGGGCTCACTATCGAAGGCGAGCGGTTGGACGGCCCCATCCCGCCGGAACTCGGCGATCTGAGCAGCCTCAGGTCGCTCCGTCTCTCTGGGGGACGGCTGGATGGCCCCATCCCTCCCGATTTCGGCAGGCTGAAGAACCTGACGCACCTGACGATCAGGGACAGTGATGTCGGCGGACCGCTGCCCCCGCAACTTGGTGGCATGAGCAGCCTCGAAACTCTCAACCTGCCATGGAACCAGCTCTCCGGCACGATACCCGCTGAACTGGGCCGTCTTTCCCGGCTGGAAACACTGGTGCTGGGCAACAACCGGTTCACGGGGCGGGTCCCCCCTCAACTCGGACGCCTTATCAACCTGCACGACCTGGGGCTGTCCAACAACCAGCTCAGCGGCCCCATACCGCCCGAGCTCGGACGTCTCACCAACCTGACGCGCCTGGGCCTGGGCGACAACCAGCTTAGCGGTGAGATCCCGTCCGAGATCACGCGGCTGAAGAACCTGGTCTCCCTGGGATTGAATGGGAATACGCTGAGCGGAGGCATACCCCGGGACATCGGCAATCTGACGAATCTGGGGGCACTCTACCTTGCAGGTAATCGCCTCTCCGGATCCATCCCTTCTGAGATCAGGCGTCTTACGAGACTGAGTACCTTGTGGCTGTCAGGCAACGAACTCACGGGGAGCATTCCTCCTGAGTTGGGAACCTTGAAGGAGCTCAATTGGCTGGCGCTGGGCGGCAACCGGCTCACCGGCCGGATCCCAAGGGAACTGGGCCGACTGGAGAGACTACGGGACTTGGACGTGAGCGGTAATCAGCTTACAGGACAGATCCCGCCTGAACTGGGCAACCTGAAGGCGCTGGAATCCCTCAGCCTGTCCAACAACCAGTTGACCGGAGCGGTTCCTCCACGGATCTGGGCGCTCAACGGGCTGACGAGCCTCGGGGTCGCCATGAACCAGCTCAGCGGCAGGCTTCCGGCTTCGATCGGGCATCTGACCGACATGGTCGTATTGGACCTGGCCGGTAACCGGTTCACGGGGCAGATCCCACGCGACGTAGGCAAGCTCCTGGACCTTGCATGGCTCTTCCTGAACGACAACCAGATAACCGGCGGCATCCCGCCCGAACTGGCCAGCCTGCCGGACCTCGCCTACCTGACGGTGAATGACAACAACTTCTCCGATGACGCGTGCATACCGGCAGGGCTTCGCGACATCGGACACAGGGACAGGGGCGGCTTCGACCTCCCCTTCTGTGGAGGATGACCGGTATGGCTGGATGGTTCATGCGTCCCCGTCGAGGACTACGTCAAAAGGCAGGCCGGGCTCTCATCCTGGCCGCCATTCTCCTGACCGTGTTCGCCGCCGCGTGCGCGTCCCCAACGCCGACGCCCGCCCCTACTGCAACGCCGACGCCTACCGCGACCCCTACGCCAACGGTCACCCCCACGCCCACCAGCACGCCAACGCCTACTCCCGTTCCTACACACACGCCAACACCCACACCTACTGCAACCCCCACGCCGACGCCAACGCCCACGCCAACAGTCACCCCCACGCCGACGCCAACGCCCACGCCAACGGTCACCCCCACGCCCACCGCAACTCCGACGGCTACAGCGACACCACTGCCGACGCCGACGCCGATCCCCGGCATCGACCGGGACCGCGCCGCGCTGTTGTCGCTGCGGGACGCCCTCGCAGGGACGGCGGACCTGAACTGGAGTGCGAACACTCTCATGGAGCGCTGGGACGGTGTGACCACAGCGGGGCGGCCCCTCCGTGTGACCGAGTTGGTCCTGAGCGAAAGACAGCTCACTGGCGTGCTTCCCCCCCAACTCGGCGACCTGGAGGGTCTGGAGAATCTGGACCTCTATGGCAATCAGCTCACAGGAAGCATCCCGCCGGAGATGGGCGGCCTGACGAACCTGAGACAACTTGGCCTCAGCAGCAACCGGCTCACAGGGCCCATACCTCCTGAGTTGGGTCGGATGGCCAACCTCGAATTCCTCCGCCTCGACAGCAATGAGCTTACCGGGTCCATCCCGCCCGACCTTGGCAGGTTGTCCAACCTGCGGTCGTTCGGGGCCGGCCACAACAAGCTGACCGGGCCCCTACCTCCTGAACTGGGCGATCTGACCAACCTGGGTGGGTTGGGTCTCAACACAAATGAACTATCGGGTGTCATCCCGCCGGAGTTGGGGAACCTTGAAAATCTGGTGTGGCTGGAGGCGGAGGGCAACAACCTCACCGGGCCTATACCGGCCGAACTGGCAAACCTGACGAATCTGGCCGGGCTCGCATTCCGCTTCAACGAACTCTCCGGGGAGATCCCCCCTGAACTGGGGCAACTGGAGAACCTGCGGGTGCTGGAGGTCGCCTCGAACCGGCTCACGGGAGAGATCCCCTCTGAGCTGGGCAACCTGCATAACCTCGAGTCCCTGTTACTGACCTCCAACGATCTCACCGGCCCCATCCCCCCGGAACTGGGCGATCTGACCAATCTGAGGCTGCTGGGCCTGGGCTACAACCGGCTCACCGGAGAGATACCTGTCGCGTTGTACAGGCTGAGGAACCTGCACCATCTCAACCTCAACGACAATCGTCTCACGGGAGAGATTCCGCCCGGGTTGCGAGGTCTCGAGGTCCTCGACAATTTCAACCTGTCGAACAACGGCTTGACAGGCCCGATACCTGTTGAACTGGGGGCCATGCCGAGCGTGGATTACATCGGCCTGGCTGACAACGGCTTCACCGGAACGATCCCCGTTGAACTGGGGCGTCTCTCTCGGCTGCGCTACCTCGACTTGAATGGCAACCGGCTCACCGGCGGCATACCTGCTGTCCTCGGAGACCTGAGCAATCTCATCCGCTTGCGGGTGTCGAACAACCAACTCACCGGGCCGGTTCCATCCCGGTTGGGAGCCTTGCGGCATCTGAGACACCTCGAGTTGGGCGGCAACCAGCTCACGGGCAGGATCCCCACTCAACTCGGGGAACTGACCGCTCTGAACTGGCTCGTGCTTGGGCCCAACAACTTCTCCTCTGGCGCGTGCATACCTGAATCCTTCCGCGACATCGAGCGCCTGGACCTCGGAGGACTGGACCTGCCCTTCTGCAGGTGAACCCTTACTACCCGTCCTCCCTCGCTTGCGTCCCCGCGCGCAGGTCCTGCAGACGGCGTATCTGGCGGCTCCGGCCGAGATAGCCCAACGTGTACACGAGCACCGCGACGCCGCCCACGATCGCTGCGACCGGCGCCGACGCCAGCGCCGCAACTCCCGCGAACTGCAGCTCCCCGACGGGGCGCACGCTCGTATGCACCATGCTCCAGATCCCCATCACCCGCCCGCGAAACTCGTTCGCCACCAGCATCTGCAGGTTCGTCTGCACCGCCACGTTCACCATCGACGCTCCCGTGCCGTACGCGAACAGCAGCCCCAGCGACACCCAGTACCACTCCGACAGCGCGAACGCTATCGAGAACACGCCCATCGTGACCGCCCCGCTCGTGAACAGCGCGCGCTGCTGGTTCGGCGCCGTGAGGCTCGACGCGATGAACACGCCCGTCACGCTCCCGATGCCTGTCGCGCCCCACATGTAGCCGAGCCCGTCCGGCCCGACGCCCAGCACGTCCTTCGCGAATATCGGGTAGAGCACGGACAGCGCAACGCCGAAGGCCATATTCCAGTACGCCGTGCCGATGAGGAACACGAATATCCGCTCCCGCCGGATGTAGCCCAGCGCCGAGGCCATGTCCGCAAGCACGTTCCGTCCGCGCGACCGCACCACCGGCGGCAGGTGCACGCGGAACAGCATGAGCGCGTACACCACGACCGCAAGCGCGGTGATTGCGAACACCACGCCGCCCGCAACACTAGCCGAATCGGATACATCGAGCACGAACGCGCTGACCAGGCCGCCGATGACCGGCGAGCCCACACGTGTTGCCGGGTGGATCATCGCGTTCAGGCCGACGGCGCTCGGCATCGAATCGCGGGGCACGAGGTGCGGGAACATCGCCTGTCGCGCGGGCCCCTCGAACGCCCCTATGGCCGAGAGTGCAAACCCGCCCACGATGACGTGCCACGCCGTGAGCACTCCCGCGAGCCCCAGTGCCGACAGCGCGCCCAGCACCACGACGAACAGCAGTTGCATGGCGATGAGCAGTTTCCGCTGGTCGAACTTGTCCGCGAGCGCCCCGCCGAAGAGCGTCAGCGCCGTGGAAGGGATGAACTGAACGATGCCGTGCACGCCCAGCAGCACCGCCGACCCGGAGAGCTGGTAGATCAGCCAGCCCTCGATCATCCACTGCATCTGCTGGCCGGATACCGCGATGACGAACCCCACCCAGTAGAGGCGGAAATCGCGGTGCCGCAGTGCGCTGAACCTCCCTGCCATGCGGAAGAGTCTACCCTGCCATGCATCCACAGGCCGCGTGGAGTAATATCCCCCCATGCAGACCCCGTTCGGCATCGTCGACGGCGACGGGCACGTAACCGAGTCCGAGGACCAGATACGCCCCTATATGGACGAGCCCTACCGCTCGCGGGGCGGCCAGATACGCGCGGGCCACAACTACTGGGACATCAACCTCGGCGGCCGGCTCGGCTCCGTCGCGAAGGACGCCCGGACCTGGCTCGACGCCATGGACGAGGGCGGCATGGAAACCGCCATCCTCTACCCCACCTCCATCGGCTTCACCGCCGCGCTCATCTGGGAGCCGGAGGTCGCGGTCGCTGTCTGCCGTGCCTACAACGACTTCCTCTACGAGGAGTTCACAACCGTCAGCCCGCGCCTCAAGAGCGTCGCCCTGCTCCCATTGCAGGACGTCGACGAGGCCGTCAAGGAGTTGCGAAGGGCCGTCACTGAGCGCGGACACTCCGGCGCGATGCTCTCCGCCATCGGCGCGCACCCGCCGCTCGGACGCGCGCAGTACTTCCCGCTCTACGAGGAGGCGCAACGCCTCGGCGTCATGCTCGCCGTCCATTCCTCCACCCAGGGCATCCACCACCTCGCCGCCGACGATTACCAGCGCTTCATCGAGGTCAACACCTTCTGCTTCCCGGTCGGCCTCTTCCGCCACATGGTCAGCATGATGTTCGCCGGCATACCGGAACGCTTCCCCGACCTGCGCGTCGGCTGGATGGAGGCCGGGTGCGGCTGGGTGCCCTACTGGCTCGAGCGCATGGACGAGAAGTGGAAGATACGCGGCGCCGACGAGGCGCCCATGCTCCGCAGGTCCCCCACCGAGTACGTGCAGCAGGGCAACTGGTACTTCCACACCGAGGCCGACGAGAAGATGCTCCCCTACACCGCCTCCGTCATCGGCAAGGACAAGCTCTTCTTCGCCTCCGACTTCCCCCACTGGGACTCCGAGTACCCCCACAACGTGCAGGAGTTGCTCGCCCGCGAGGACATCGACGAGACGCTCCGCCGCAACGTCCTCCGCGAGAACGCCCTCCGCCTCTACGGGATGGCGTAACCATGGAACCGCTCCTCTGGCGTAAGCGTATCGGCCTCATCACCACCAGCGGGCAGGTCGTCACCGAGCCGCGCTACTACGAGTTGGCTCCGCCCGGCGTCACCTTTCACACCTCCCGCATGCTCCACACCGGCGGCCCCGAGGGGCTTCTGCGCATGGAGCAGAACGCCCCCCGCGCCATCGAGGAACTCGCGACCGCCGACGTCGACGCCATCGCCTACTGCTGCACCGTGAGCGGCGCGATGCGAGGGTTCGAGGGGGACCAGACCTTCTGCGATGACATCTGGGCGAACACCGGCATCCCCGCGACCTCGACGATGCTCGCCTGCGTCGAAGCGCTGCAGCACGTTGGCGCCCGGCGCATCGTCCTCGCGAGTCCCTACGTCGACAGCCATAACGAGCATGAGGCGGCTTACCTCCGCGAGGCTGGCATCGAACCCGTCCTCATGCGCGGCATGGGCCTCACGTCGGGGAAAGAGTACTGCCGCGTGACGCCGGACGAGATACGCAGCTTCTGCCTCGACGCCTGGCAGGAGGCCTACGCGCTCTGGCCGGACGCCCTCTTCGTGAGCTGCATGAACTACGACGCCATCGCCGTCGCCGAGAACCTCGAGCAGATCATCCGCAAACCCGTTGTCACCTCCCACACCGCGACCCTCTGGCGCGCCCTCGCCCTCGCCGGCATCCACGACCCCATCGAAGGCGCAGGTGCCCTCCTCGCCGACACGCGCTAGGCCCGCCTACCTGTCGTCGCCGTACGGCGGGCGCATCGTGTGCCAGGGCGTCGCTTGCTCGTAGGCGTGCGCGATGCGGAAGATCGACGTCTCGTCGAAGCGCTTCGCCATCACGTGCAGCCCGATCGGCAGACCGTCGTCGGAGAACCCCATCGGCACCGACATCGCAGGCGCGCCGGAGTAGTTCGCGGGCGTGTGGAAGCCGTACTTCCGCATCTGCTCCACCGCCGCCTCCTTCGACGAAGGCTCGCTCTTCGTGTCCGCGATGCGCGGCGGGAACTGCGCGTACGCCGGGGCCACCGTCACGTCGAAGCCCTCCAGTATCCCGAACGCCTGCGCCCGCAACCGGGCCCGCAGCTGCAGCGCCCGCTGGTACGTCGCCGCCGGGATCAGTGCTGAGATGAGCGTATTCCGGCGCACCCCTGCGTCGTAAAGCTCCGGAGTCGCGTTCAGGTGCGTCCACTGCAGCGCCACGCGCGGCGAGTGCAGCGCGTTGTTGATGAGCGCCGTCATCGTGATGAGGGGCATCGACACCTCCTCGACCTCTGCGCCGAGCGACCGCAGCACGCCCACGGCGTCGAGCGTCAGCTGGCGGATGCGCGGGTCCAGGTGCGGCGCGTCTATCGCCTCCTTGATGACCGCGACCCGCATCCCGCGGATGTCGCCGTCGAGCCACGAGGAGTACGACGGCACTGGCAGCCGCGCCGACATCAGGTCGTTGGCGTCGAACCCGGCGACCGCCTCCAGCAACAGCGCGCAGTCCGCCACCGACCGTGCGATCGGCCCCGCCGTGTCCTGGTTCCAGCTGCTCGCGATCATCCCGTGCGTGCTCACCCGCCCCAGCGTCGGACGGATGCCCACGGCGCCGTTGCACGACGCCGGACGCCGTATCGAGCCGCCCGTGTCCTCGGCCAGCGACCCCGCGCAGAGGCCCGCGGCGACCGCGATGCCCGAGCCCGTGCTTGAACCGCCCGCGTCGTGCTCCAGGTTCCACGGGTTGCGCGGCTGGCCGTACGGGAACACCCAGGTCACCGGCGACGCGAACTCCGTCATGTTGAGCTTGCCGAGCATCACCGCGCCCGCCTCGTGGAACCGCGCGATGGGCGTTGCGTCGAAGTCCGGCACGAACTCCGACAGGATGCTCGAGCCGCACGTCGTGAGGATGTCCTTCGTGTAGAACTCGTCCTTGTGCGCGAGTGGGATGCCCGCCAGCGGTCCCACCGCCTCTCCGCGCGCCAGCGCCTCGTCGACCTTCGCCGCCTGCTCCAGCGCAAGCTCCGCCGTCACCGTCACGTACGACCGCAACTCCCCGTCGAACCGCTCGACGCGATCGAGATACATGCGCGTCAGCTCCACCGACGACACCTGTTTTGTGCGCAGCAGATGCGCCAGCTCCGTGATGGTCTTGTACGCCATCGGCTGGTCGGAGCTTTCCGTAAGCTTGGGTGTTCCCGTGTTTGCCCCCTCGCCCTTGAGGGGTGAGGGTTGGGGTGAGGGTGAACCCCCCGGCGCGTCCGCCGGATACTGCAGCGCGGGCAGCGGCGCGACGCCGTCCAGGTCGTGCTCGTCGAGCACTTCCAGCGCCTCACGCAGCGCGTTGAACTGCACCGTCAGCGGCTGGACGTCTTCATCCAGCAGCCGCAGCCCCGCAACCTTCGCCAGCCCTCGAAACTCATCCGGTGTGATGTCAGCCATCAGTCAACTCCTTACTTCTCCGTCGTTCCTGCGAAGGCAGGAACCTCGCAGCCCACCTCTCCCCCTGGGAGAGGTCGACGCGCTTGCGCGGCGGGTGAGGGTTGGAGGTGGGGTTCCCCTCACCAGACCTCTCGTCCCCCGTTCACCAGGATCATCTGGCCGGAGATGAACCGCGCGTCGTCCGTGAACAGGAACGCCATCACCCCCGCAAGGTCGTCCGGCACGCCCCGGCGCAGCAACGACGACTCCGGCTCCGGGTACGCCTCCTCCGCCGGTATCGGGTCCTCCGTGTCGGAGGTCGTCGACCCCGGCGCGACGGTCACAACGTTGATGTTGTACTGCCCCAGCTCCCGGGCCACCGCACGCGTGATGCCGGTGATGGCCGACTTCGACCCGACGTACTGGACGTTCGTCGCGTTCGCCGACCGGGCGATGCGCAGCGTGCTGCCGGAGCTCACGTTGACAATCGTGCCGGAGCCCTGGTCGCGCATGTACGGGTAGACCGCGCGGATGCCAAGGAACGTGCCCCGCGTGTTGACCGCGAACACCCGGTCCCACATGGTCATGTCGACGTCCATCAGCGACGCGTACTCCAGCCCATGCCGCGTCGTGATGCCGGCGTTGTTCAGCAGACCGTCGATGCGCCCGAAGCGCTCGTGCGTCTGGCGCGCCATCTCGAGCGTGTCCTCTTCCGACGACACGTCGACCCGCAGCGGCAGCACCTCGGCGCCCCTCTCCTCGCAGAGCGACGCCGTCTTCGAGAGGTCGGCGATGTCCGCGAGCGTCAGCTTCGCCCCCTCCTCCGCCAGCCGCGTCGCGTACCTGTGCCCCAGCCCCGACGCTGCTCCCGTCACGATGATGACCCGGTCCTGCAACAGCATGCGCTCCCTCCTCACGCGGTCCCGCCGCGCCGCCATCCTACCCTCCCGCGCCCTCTTGTGCTAACGTGCACCCGTCAAGCGGCTGAACGGCAACGGAGCAGAAGGAGGCCTGTCATGGCAGTCATCGACGCTGACGCCCACGTCGTCGAAACGGAACGCACCTGGGACTTCATCCCGCCCTCCGACCAGAACCTGCGGCCCATCGTCATCACGAAGCCGGACAACGCCGGCAACGACGTGCGCTACTGGGAGATCGACGGGGTGATACGCGGCACGGTGCGCCAGCCCATCGGCAAGCGCGAGGAGTGGGACCCCACCCGCATCGCGCCGGACATGGCCGCGTCGCAGGCGAACTCCGGACGGAAGATGGCGACGCCGGACGCTTCCAAGCACATGGAGGACGTCGGCGCCCGCCTGCGTCACATGGACGAGCTGGGCATCGACTACCAGATGCTCTACCCCACCATCTTCCTCCGCAAGCTCGCCGACCGCGACGAGACCCGCGTCGCGCTGGCGCAGGGCTACAACCGCTGGCTGGCCGACATCTGGACGCAGTCGGAGGCGCGGCTGCGCTGGGCCGCCGTGCTCCCGCTCTCCGTCATGGACGAGTCGATCAAGGAGCTGCACTGGGCGGCCGAGCACGGAGCGAACGGCGTCTTCATGCGCGGCGTCGAGGAAGAGGGCATGCTCCAGGATGAGTACTTCTTCCCGCTGTACGAGGAGATGAGCAAGCTGGACATGGCCGTCACCGTCCACATCGGCAACGGCAACCCCATGATCGAGAGCCTGCTCAACCACGGCGCGGGCGGCTCGCCGTTCTCCTCCATGCGCATCTTCTCCGTCGCGGCCTGCCACGCCTGGATACTGGCGGGCATCCCGCAGCAGTTCCCCGGCCTGCGCATCGCGTTCGTCGAGGCCGCGGCGCAGTGGGCGCCCTACGTCGTCAACGACCTGCGCCGACGCTTCCCCGGACGGCACGGCAGGCCCGCGCCCGACGACCTCTTCGCCGAGAACCGCATCTGGGTGACGTGCCAGACCGACGACGACATCGGCTACCTGGTCGACTACGCCGGCGAGGACAACCTGCTCATCGGCACCGACTATGGCCACACCGACCAGTCGTCCGAGATCGAGGCGATGCGCATCTTCCAGGATCAGGGCACCGTCGCGCCGGACATCGTCAGCAAGATACTGGACGCCAACCCCCGCGCCGTCTACGGCTTCTAGGCCCACGGCTCCAGGACCACCTTGCCGGTGACCGCGTTCGCGGCGACGAGCCGGAACGCCTCGGCGGCCTGCGACAGCGGCAGCACGCGATCGATCAGCACGCGGTAGCGGCCCTCCGCGGCGCCACGAAGCGCGTCGTCGATGAAGGCGTCGCCCCGGGAGCCCGCGCCGAGCCCGCCGATGATCCTCAGCCGGTTCCGGTAGAGGCGGCGCACATCTACCGGCAGGATGCCGTCTCCCGCGTGCGTCCCCACCGTGAGGAGACGCCCGCCGGCCGCCATGCTCTCGATGGCCTTCGGCCAGAGGGCCGGGTCGCCGAGGTTCTCGAACACCACGTCCACGCCCCGCCCGTCCGTGGCCCCGAGGACTCCTTCCACGAGGTCGTTCTGCCGGTAGTCGATGCCGTGGTCCGCGCCCATGCTCATCGCCGCCGCGACACGCCCACCGCTCCCGGCCCCTGCGATGACCGTCGCCCCCGCCTCCTTCGCCAGCTGGATGATGCACGTAGACAGCGCGCCAGCGGCCCCCATCACCAGGACGCTCTCGCCCGCCTGCAGCCCGGACTCAACGACCATCGAGTGGGCCATGCCGAAGTGCCGCCGCACGACGGTCGCAGTCGGGAAGTCGACCGCGTCCGGGACGAGCGCCACCCGCGACTCGCGGACGACGGCCATCTCCGCGTAACCGCCCAGCGTCGAGAGCTCGGTGATAGCCGCGACGCGGTCGCCGGGTTTCACTGACGTGACGCCCTCGCCCACGGCCTCGACGACACCGGAGGGGTCGACGCCCGGTGTGAACGGAAGTGCCGGCGCCATACCTGCCTCACCCGCGACGAGGTGTACGTCCAGCGTCGTGTTGACCGAGACGGCGTGCACCCGCACCAGCACCTCGCCCGGCCCCGGCGCCGGGTCGGGGACCTCTTCGAGGCGCAACTGCTCCGGCCCCCCGAACGCTGTGACGACGATCGCCTTCATCCGTACCTCCGCGCCATCGTGTACATCGGCGGCCGGGCTGGGGTCAAGTTGTAGCCGTTCCCCGTATCCTGATATACGCTGATGAGAACGGAGGATGCCCGATGACGACGACCAACGCGCTGGACGACCGGTTCGACGAGGCCGAGCGAGGCCTGGAGTGGCTGGAGAAGCTGGAGGCGCTGCAGGCGCGCTCCGCCTCCTACCGCGCCGCGTTCGAGGTCGCGGAGTACGTGATGCAGTTGCGGGCGGCCATGACCGCGCTGGCCGGAGAGCGCACGTCCGCCGAACTGACCGAGGCCGTCGGGGCGGAGACGGCGCAACTCGTCGAGGATCTGCGGGAAGCCGGCGGTAAAGACTACTGGAACACGCGCGTCCTCCCCGCACTCCTGAAGTCGGACCGCTGAGGGGCCCACTACCACACGCCCAGCCGGTTCGGCAGTCCGCCGCTGCCGTCCTCGTCCGGATCGACGTCTTCCGCAAATGGCGGTGGGCGGTCGTAGCCGATGCCGATGATGTGCGGCTTCGGCGGCGGGTCGCGCAGGAACGGCTCCGCCCCCGTCCAGATGCCGAGCGACGGCGGGACGAGGAACGCAAGCGCCAGCGCGTCGGCTTTGTCGGGCGACGGCATGCCGCGCCTGCGCATCTCCGGCTTGCCCTCCAGCCGCACCTGGCCGGAACTCGATATGTCGTAGCGCAGCCCGAGCAGTTGCCCGGCGAGCTCCTCGTCGCGCGGGAGCGTGATGAGCGCGTCGTTCAGCAGCCTGCGCAGCTCCCAGAAGATCTCCGAGCGGCGGTTGTAGAAGCGCGTGGGACGCTGCGCCGCGCCGCCGAAGTGGACGCCGTAGACCGGCGCCCCCAGCTCCCGCAGGCGGTCGACGACGCCTCCGCCGACTCCGCCCTCGTCCACGAATACCGCCTCCGCGTTCCACACCCGCACCGCGCGACGCACCTCGAACACCAGGCGCATCGTGTCCATGCGCTCGAACGACTGCACCGACAGTACGCGCTCGCCCTGCCGCACGCAGATCGCGGACTTGTCGAAGCCGAACCGCGCCACGTCCACGCCGATGTAGACGGGCTCCGTCGTTCCTGCGGAGGCAGGAACCTCGCCTGGTGTAGGGGCGGTTTTGAAAACCGCCCCTACGTCCCGCTCCGCAGGAATGAAGGATTCATCCCCTCTTCCCGCCGGTTCACCCTCACCCGCCACGTTGTGGCGACCTCTCCCCTCAAGGGAGAGGTGTTCTTCCTCCCCGCGCTCCATGGCGGACTCGACCGCCTCGCGGCCGATGAGCGAGTCGTCGAGCGAGTCGGGGAACTGCGCGAGGACGGACGCGGCGTAGAGCGGGTGGTCCTCGCCGTAGTCGGCGGCGTACTCCTCGACGTACTCCGGCGTGACCATGCCGCGCCTGCCGCCGTCCTCGCCGGTGAAGTTGGGGGTGTCGAACGCGGAGATGGCGATGCGGTGGTAGAGGTTGCGCTTCGCGTGGTGGGAGGCGAAGAACTCGCCGTCGCGCGAGAGCGCGTTGCCCACGAGCAGCAGGCGGTCCGGCTGCAGCCGCTTGATGGCGTCCATGTGCAGCTGCGGCATCGCGTGCGCCTCCGTGACGACGACGAGCAGCTCTTCCGAGTGGAAGCCCTGGATGTTGAGCGCGTTGTTCGTGGAGAAGCCGAGCGCGAACCGCTGTTCGTCGATGCGGTACGCGGACCTCAGCATCCTGCCGCTGAGCACGTCGGCGGCAGCCGCGTATGCCTCGCGCATCTCGCGCCAGACGATCTCCTCGACCTGGCGCTGCGTCGGCCCGAGCGTGAGCGCCGTGGCATCCGGGCGTGTCTCCAGCCACCAGAGCATGGCGCGCGCTGCGGCCCAGTCCTTGCCGGAGCCGTTCGCCCCGACGACGCTGACGCGCCGGTGCTCCACGAGCGCCTCGAGCATCTCGGCCTGCTTCGAGTACGGCGCTCCGGCGTCGCCGAGCACGTCCGTCAGGAAGCTGACGGGGTCGTTCGCGTATCGCGTGAGGTCTTCTGCCACGGGTCCACCTCTTCCACCCGGATAACGCCCCACCCATGGGGTGCGGGTTAACACAGAAAGCCCCCTCGCTCTTCGCTGAGGGGGCAGCGTTCTTCCTGCGGCTCGTCCGCAAGGGTCGATGTGCGCGTTCTCGGTCGCGCCCTACCATCGTGCGGCAGAGACGGACATCCGCGCAAGAGGCGCGTGTCACACGTCCGACGGCCCAGCAGGTGACATCCGGTCCTTGCGCGAGGGCCGGGGGGAACGGATAGGGTGAGGGCCGGACGTCACGTCACGTTGACCACGCCACCGGGACGTACATACACTGGATATGCCTTACGAATGGGATGAAACCAAGCGCCGCATCAACATCCGCAAGCACGGGATAGACTTCACGCAGGTGGAGGGTTTCCGCTGGGAGACGGCACAGATAGAGACCCAGGTGCGCTTTGGAGAACGACGCTACCTTGCTTACGGCTACATCGGCGACCGCCTGCATGCCCTGGCTTACGTGCGGCGGGACACGAACGTCCGCGTCGTGAGCCTGCGAAAGGCCAACGACAGGGAGCAAGACCGCTATGACGCCAGCTAACCCGAACGCCATCAGGCCGACACCGGAAGAGTCCGCCGCCATCGACGCTGCCATCGCCGACGACCCGGACACCTGGGAAGCGACCGGCCCGCTCGTCCCCATCGCGGAAGCCGACCCCGATCTCCTCGATGCGTACCGTAAGGGAAAATTGACCCTGCCCCGCCACGCACGCAATGAACGCGCCAAGACGCGTGTGACGATCCGCCTCGATGCCGACGTCGTGGCCCGTCTCCGGGCAGAAGGCCCCGGCTGGCAGACCCGCGCCAACGCCGCCCTGCGTGAAGCCGTCCTTGGCTCGTAGGCCGGACCTGCATACGCACGCTTGTGGCAACCCGTGCACCCCCGCCTGGGAGAGCGACGATGCAACAGAACCAGAAGCCGCAGCGGGAACCCCTCTCGGTAGATGCTGAGGAAACCAGAGAGCCCGATGACCAGTCATGGTTCTGGATGCCTTCCTGGCAGACAGGCGAGGCAGAAGCAGACGCCGACATAGCCACTGGCCGCGTTACGAGCCTTAGCCCTGGGGAGATCCAGGCACGCATCCGTGCGCTGGACGCGCACGCGCACCCGTAAGTCACCGTCGGACCAGCCCTCTCCCTCACTCGCAGCCCGTACCCCACCCCGAAGTACCCTCACCCTAGCCCTCTCCCCTTGTAGGGAGAGGGGACAATGAGCGCGGGGGTTGGAAGAGGGGGCGGCGGGCGGGGCAGTGGCAGGTCTTGCCGAGGTTCATGAGGTCTCCTTCGGCCCAGGCGTGGGCGATGGCGAGGACGATGCGGGCGGGATCGGGGATGCGTCCGGTCTTCGCGCACTGGCGGAGGTAGGCGTCGATGGGGACGGGACTGAGGACCGGAACGTTCACGGCTCCGGCGGCCTCGAAGAGCTCCGCGACATCCGGCAAGGGCTCGCCACGTTCGACAGCAGCGGTCCAGCGGTCGACGTAGTCGTCGGCGATGGGTCTGAGGGTGGCCTGCATCGCCAGACAGCCGAGGTAGCGCTCCATGGACCTGAGGCTGCTCTTCATCGCTGTTGCCTCACGAGGGTGATGGCGTTCTCCAGCGTCTCCATGCGGCGCCGGGTCTCGCGCTGGTCGCGGACGCTCATCGACAGGGAGAGCGCCGTCTTCGACGCTCGATGGGCCACGTTGGGGTCGTCGCTGTCCATCAGTTGCGCGATGCGGAAGACACCCTTGAGGGCGAGTCCCTCCAGTTCCGAGTAGGCGAAGTCCGCGATGTTGTTGCGGATGCGCTCCAGTTCCTCGCGGAAGGCGGGCTCGTTCATCCAGCGCGTGAGGGTGCGCCTCGTTATCTGCGCGGCCTGCGCCCCGCGCGTGAGGTTGGGCTCGGACGCGACGTACGGAAGGGCGGCAGTCTGGCGGGGCGAAAGGGCGATCGTTCGCTCAGGTGAGACATTCCGAGACATTGCGGGACATACCTCCTGCGGGATTCGGCTCGACGTCCGGCGATGTTGCCGGGCGGCGGTGGGCCGTACAGGACAGGGTAAGGAGGGGTGGTTCGTTCGGGCAATGGGCGGATGTCACACGTGTGACGCGGCGGGTGACGTGAGAAGTTGGAGACTCTTATAATGACCGCGCAGCCTTCCCTTTGCTGAGAGAGGGCCAGGTGCGCCTGTTGACACGTCGGTAAGGAGAGTTTCATTGCCCCGCAGAACCGCTACCGCGGCTCTCCCCCTACTTCTTCTAATCGCCGCCTGCGCAGCTCCCCCTCCACCGACACCCACCATTCCCACTGGGCCATCGCCGAGGGACCTGCTGGCGACGATAGAGGCTTTGCAGACCGCCGAGGCCGCGCCTACACCTACTCCTACCTCGACACCCATCCCCACGGCTACCTCTACCCCTACCCCTACCCCTACACCCACACCAACTGTTACGCCTACGGCGACTCCTACTCCCACCCCAATGCCTAAGCAGACCCCCACCCCCACACCAACCTACCAACAGCGCGTACGTTCCCTCATCCCTAGTGTTGTGCGCATCGAAACGCCCCAAGGTAGCGGGCCGGGGTTAGTCGTCAAGATCAACAGCGCCGGCCAAGGGCTGATCCTCACCAATCATCACGTCATTGAAGGTGGGATGGACAGTATCAGTGTTAGTGTGGGTGAGGGGCAACGAACCTTCAATGGCTCGGTTGTCGGTTACGACGCGATCCAAGACCTCGCCTTGATTTCCATCTGTTGTTCCGCATTCCAGCCTGTCGAACTATCCATAGGGCTGCCGCCAATCGGTACTGAGGTCCTAGCCTTGGGGTACCCATTGGGGACATCCGCCATGACGCTCACTAGGGGCATCGTTTCGGCCAGTTTCTACGAAAATGGGTACTGGATACAGACAGACGCCGCCATTAATCCGGGCAATTCCGGTGGCCCATTGGTGTCCTACGAGACAGGCCAAGTGGTGGGCGTCAACACCGCAAAGGAAGTTGATGTTGGGGTAGAAGGAGTTGGGTACGCCATCAGCGCAGTGACCGCCTCTGCAGTCCTCCCGGACTTGGAACTGGGAACGCGGACGGAACTGCCCTACACAGCACCTGTAGCGCCCACCTACCAAGTGCTGCGTGGGGTGGGAGAACAGTGGCCTGCTGGCGAAGTCGAATTGGCCATAGGGGATTACTGGATTGCCATTACAAACGCTAACGAGATCGTACTCGACAGCTGCGACGATGGCGATGGTGATGACTTCTGCTATTGGTACCCGCCTGGAGGACCATTTGAGGTTCATACAGCCGGACTTTTCACGGTCTACGTGGGTGCAGTAGGTGAATCACGCTGGGCTGTCGAGTTCATCCCCAACTAGGTAGGCAACTGATTGAGAAAAGCCTGCTGCCCCACCACCTATGACGATAGCGCCTATAGCACGGGAATCGGGGGACCAGGACTGCGAGGTTCCTGCCTCCGCAGGAACGACGGACCGCCTCACACCGCCGATTCACCCCCATCCTAGCCTTCCCCCATCAAGGGGGAAGGGACCGAACAGCCTGAGAGATTCCTCGGCTTCGCTGCGCTCCGCTCGGAATGACAACGGCAAGGGCGCCCATGAGGGACGCCCCTACACCTGACGCCGCCCGTCACCCGGGGTACCCTCTCCCTAGCCCTCTCCCCTTGTAGGGAGAGGGGATCAGACGCTCCCTACCCGCCAGTCACGGCGGCGCGGCAGCACTGCTCGTCCTGCTCGGGGGCGCCGCCCGCGACGCCGATCGCGCCGACGACGTACGGCCTGCCGATGGGGATGCCGCCGGGGCCCGCGGCGAGGCGCGTGCGGTCGAGCGACTCCGGGGCGCGTTCGAGGGAGCGCTCGTTGAGCTGCGAGGTCGAGAGGGCGAAGCCCACGGCGGTGTATGCGCGGTTGGCGGCGGTGGGGGCCTTGGTGGCGTCGTCCGAGGACGCCGGGGAGGTCGCGACGGACTCGCCGCGCTGGTCGACGACGACGACGCTCACGTCGAGACCGAGTTCGCCCGCGCGGGCGAGGGCCGACCGGATGAGCTGCTGCGCCCACTCGACGGAGACGGCGGGCGTGTCCTGCTTCGCCTCGAGGAAGAATACCCGGTTGCGCTCGATCGAGGCCTTCCACTCCTCCGGCACCTCATGCTCGAGGTAGATGGCGTCCACGGGGCAGACGAGCACGCACTGCTCGCAGGCGATGCAGAGGGCGGGGTCGATGAAGAACTGGGGCTCGTCGTCGGAGGAGGCGATGCAGTCGACGGGGCAGACCTCGACGCACGTGCCGTCCTTCACGCCGATGCACGGGTCGGTGATGACGTAGCTGGAGAAGGGGGCGTCAGTGGTCATACGCGAGTCCTCCGGTCACGAGCCCGGACGGCCAAGGGGCAGCGGCAGGTCGGTCAGCACGGCGTCGCCGACGTACTCATCGCGTCCCGGCTCGACGCCCGCGGCCCTGGCGGTGGCAGCCGGGTCAACGGGGCGGACCGTTCCGCGGTAGCCCAATTCCCGGATGTAGGCCGCGAGGCTGAAGTTGACGGACGCCGACTCGTGCAGGACGTGCTGACCGGCCATGCCCCTCGCCCTGTCGGGGTGGTGCTCGGCGTGCACGGCGCAGACGACGGTGAAGGGATGGTCCTCGGCGAGGTCGGCGGGGTCAGTGTCGCCGACCGGAAGGAGGAACGCGGTGTCGGTCCTCGCCACACCGATGGCGCTGCCGCCCAGGAACCGGACGAGCTGGTCGAGGTCCTGCAGCAGCCGGGCCGGTTCGGGAAGGTCGCTGCGGACGGGGAAGATGCGCCCCTCCGGCGCGCGGCGGATCGCCTCGGTGATGGCGTTCGCCGGATCGGCGAGCGGCCTGTTCACGAAGGCGTCCCAGTAGGGATCGCGCGAGCGGCGCAGCGGCCAGCGGAGGAGTCCCATCGCTTACGCCTTGCTCTTCAGCTTCTCTTTCAGGATGTCGAAGCGCCGCGTGTTCTCCTTGAGCGGATAGTAGTAGCCGCGCTCCGGCTCCTCCGGCATGGCCGTTCCGTCCGGCAGCTTCAGGCGCCCGGAGTCGTGGCTCATCCACTGCACGCGCTTGCGGCCGAGCTTGCCCCAGAAGCGGTCGTCTATCCACTTCAGCGCGCGGGTCGTGATCCCGCGCAGGGGGATGGGCGTCCACTTGATC
This sequence comes from Dehalococcoidia bacterium, assembly GCA_034422595.1. Taxonomy (GTDB): domain Bacteria; phylum Chloroflexota; class Dehalococcoidia; order Lucifugimonadales; family Australimonadaceae; genus Bin16. Next base: position 192,370 of record DAOUJO010000007.1, read on the forward strand.
GACCGCACAGCCACGGTGCGCCACCAGACGTCCGGTTTCGTGTAGGGGCAGACCGCCACGCACGTCATGCAGATGTCCCAGTACTCCATGACGTGGGGCCGCAGCCGGTAGCAGGTCTCCCAGTTGATCTTGTACTTCTCGACCCCGTTGACGACCTTCTTGCCCTCGGTGGAGATGCTGTTGGTCGGGCATGTGTTGGCGCACTTGCGGCAGACCTTGCAGAAGTCCTCGACGCCGATGTCGATGGGCTCGTCGGGCACGAGCGGCAGGTCGGTCAGGATGGGGTCACCGAGGTGGACGCGCGCGCCGAACTTCTCGGTGATGAGCATCCCGTGCCTGCCGATCTCGCCGAGCCCGGCTCCGAGCGCCACCGGCATGGGCGTCGCCACGCGCGTCGCCACGCCGTAGCCCAGCTCGCGGATGTAGCCCGCGAGGTTGGCGTAGGTCGAGCGGAGCGCCTCCGCGCCGAAGTGGTACGCGGCGTCGCCGATGCGGTGCCGGTGCGCGCGGCCCATCTCGTAGTCCCACGCATAGATGCAGGCGATGGCGTATGGGTAGCGGCGCGCGGTCTCCTCGGCGCTCACCATGATCGTGCCGCCCCCGCCGTCCGCGCCCCTGCCGTCGTCGGGGTAGCGTCCCTCCTTGTAGAGGAACGACGGGTGGACGCGCATGATGCCGACGTCCGATGCGCCCAGGTGTTTCGCGACGCGCTTGATGTGCTCGGTCATCACCTTCGGGTCGACGACCTCGGTGCGTTCCGGGTTGATCTTCCCGCGAGGAGCCCCGGCGATGTGCGTTTCGATGGCGTTGCGCCGGTCGGCCGACGAGTTGGCCGTCGCAACGCGCCCAAGCGGGTCGCGGGAGGTGCGGTTGAAGTACCAGTTGTGGAGCGGCTTGCCGAGCTCGCCGCGCTTGTTCTTTTCGTGGGGGGTCTGCGAGGCGTCGACGGACTGCCAATCGCCCACGACCCGGACGCTGCGGCCCAGGTACGGGATAGGCTCCCACGGCGCTTCTTCGCTGCGCTCTTCGTCCTTCGTGACCATCGGCGTCCTCCCCAGTCACATCCGGATTACGAGGGATACTATACGCCTCTAGTCCTCGTCATGTTCGCGGCGGTGGTATATCTCCTCGATCGCCACGTCGAGCTCGGCCCACTGGCGCTCGGTCGCCGAGCGGAGCCGCATGTTCTGGAACGCGCCCCAGACCGTCATGGCGGGCGGGACCAGCAGGACGGAGAAGAGGAGCGAGTACGCGATGGTGATGGCCGCGGTGATGCCGAACTGCTGCATCGCGGCCAGCGGCGAGAACGCCATCACGCCGATGCCGAGCGCCGTCGTCAGCGCAGAGCCCAGCAGCGCCGAACCGGTGATCGAGAGCGTCCGGACCGCCGCCCGTTCCGGGTTGCGCAGGCGCGTGAACTCCTCGCGGTAGCGGTGGATCATGTGGATGGTGTAGTCCACCCCGATGCCGATGGAGAGCGCCGTGATGATGGACGTGGTGATGGTGTACGGGATGCCCAGCAGCGCCATGGTGCCGAGCACCGAGATGAGGACGAGCACCGTCGGCACCACGGCGATGACCGCGAGCGCGGGCTGGCGCACCGTCAACCAGAAGAAGAGCGTGAGAACCACCAGGGCCGCCGCGATGGTCGTGCCGATCGACTCCGTCTGCCGGTCCCTGATGGTGTCCGTGACCACGAAGGAGATGATGCTGTCCGAGGTCGCGGTGAGAGCGTCGTCGTCACCGGCCCAGACCGCCTCGACGTCCTCCTGCAATCGCTTCGACGCGGCCGGGTCGCCGGTGGAAGCCGGGAACTGGAGCAGTATCGTGTCGATGCCGGCATGATCGTTGACCAGGCTGTGTCTCAGGGCGGGGTCTCTCGCTTCGATCTCGTCGATGAGCTCCTGCATCAGCGCCCCGTCGAGCCGCACACCGGCAGTGGCTTCCCGGAAGAGCGCTTCGAGCCGCGGGTCGTACTTGTCGCCGGGCTGCCCGCTGTCGTGGGTCCAGTCCTCGATGAGCAGCTCGTACGATATCTGGACCGGCCCCGCTGCCGCCGCCGGGCGGCGCTGCTCGTCCTGGAAGGCGTCCCTGAACTCGTGCAGGTTGAGGAGCGTGCGGGTCTCCGTGGCCTCCGCCCTGAGGAGCACGCTGGTGTTCTCCGTCGAGCCGCCGACGGACCTGTCGAGCGTGCCCAGGTCCTCCAGCACGGCGCCGCCCCTGGGCAGGAGGTCCCTGATGCTGAACTCCGACTCGAGGTCCCTGGCCGCGAACCCCAGCGCGAGCGTCACCACCAGCACGGCGATGATGTAGGGCGCGGGCCTGCGGGTGACCTGCCTGCCCAGCAGCTCCGCCAGCCGGTCGATGCCGGGCAGCGCCTGCGAGATCGGGCGGGGCGGCTGCAGCCTGCCGCGCGCCTCGCGCCGGCGGTCGATGATCGTCCTGCCCGCGGGGATCAGCGTCAGCATCACGATGAGGCTCAACCCCACGCCCAGCCCGCCGACGATGCCGAAGTCGCCGACTATCTCGACCGGGGAGAAGAGGCCCACCAGCAGGCTGACGATCGTGGTCGCGGCTGCCAGCATCAGCGGAACGGTGACGTTCCGCAGTCCCACCCGCGCGGCGGACGCGACCGCCTCGCCGTCGATGCGCTGCTCCCGGTAGTGCGAGACGGCCTGGATCGCGTAGTCCACCGTCAGGCCGATCACGATGATGGGCACCATCGCCGTGAGGGTGTTCGGGGCGCCGACCAGTCCCAGTCCTCCCGGTCCGAGCCAGCCCTCCACCCCCACGATCCACATGATCGCGATGAAGAGTCCCAGCAGGGTGAGCAGCAGGTCCGAGATCGAGCGCATGAAGAGCACGATCAGCCCCGCGATGAGCAGCAGCGCCAGCCCGATCAGCGGCCCCATCCCCTCGGTGCCCTTCTTGTAGTCGTCCTCGATGACGACGAACGACATGCTGCTCACGCGCAGCGGGCCCTCGTCGTCGATCGCCAGCTCGTTGATCCTCCGCTCGGCGTCGACGACGCGCTCGTCGCTCGTGTCGTGCAGGCGGATGCTCCCCACGGCGACGGGCGTGCCGTCCGTGTCGGTCCCGGTCAGCACGGCGAGCGTCTTCCCGATGCCGGGGATGTTTCGGGCAGCGTCGATCTGCTCCTGCGTGACACCTTCCAGGCTCGCCGCCTGGAGACCGGCCTTGACGAGCAGCGAGGGTGCGAAGAATGGGGCGGTCGGCGCAAGTACCCCCGTCACGTCCGGGTCAGCGGCGATACGGGCGATGAGGGCGTCCATCTGGGCGAGCCCGCCGGGCGTGAGGGCCTCGCCGCGGAAGAGCAGCGTCACCACTCTGACCTCGCCGGAGTCGCCGAAGAGCTCGTCGATCTCGGCCATCGCCATTGCGACGTCGCTGTCCCGTGGGAGCGTCCCCTCGGTGTCCAGCGGCGGCTCGCGCAGGTTCGACCCCATGGCCATCAGGACGGTAACGATGAGGAGAACGAGCAGCGTGAGCCACGGACGGACCGTGACCAGCCAACTCAGCCATCCGAGTATGTTATGCATGGCCACGCCGCATCTTCAGAGTCTCGCACCCGTGCACTATCGGAGTGCGCGGGCGCGAGGAGGATTCTACATGGAGAACTCAGCGGCGGGCGCCGCCGTTGGCGTCGATCACCTCGCCGGTGATGTAGCCGCCGTAGTCGGAGGCGAGCCAGACGACGGTGCCTGCGTGCTCCTCCGGCTTGCCGAGGCGTCCCATCGCGGAGACCCCGCCGGCGAGGTACGCCGCGGACGAGTCCTGGCGCCAGCGCGGGCGGTGCGGCGTCTCGATGCCGCCGACGGCGATGGCGTTCACGCGCACCTCCGGGCCCCACGCCTGCGCCATGGAGAGCGTCATGTTGATGACGCCCGCCTTCGCCGCGCCGTAGGCAGGAGAGTCGGGGCTGGGCGCTCGTCCGGCCACCGAGGCGATGTTGATGATGGAGCCCTTGCCCTGCTGCTTCATCGCGGTGACCGCCGCGACGCTGCACTGGAACATCGTCACGACGTTGACGCGGTACGCCTCGACGAGGTCGTGCTCGGTCAGCTCCATGAGTGGCCCGGCCTTGAACGTCTCGCCCCAGCTGCCGCCCACGACGTTCACGAGGATGTCGATGCGCCCGCACTCGGCGAGCACGCGCTCGACCATGGCGTCGACCTGCGCCTTGTCGCGGACGTCGGCGGTGATGCCGAGGGCCCGTCGTCCGAGCGCCTCGACAGCGGCGACGCCGTCGCTCACGGGGGCGTGGGGCCGGGCGCGTCCGCCGGTCACGTCCTCGGGCTCGCGGGCCACGACGACGATATCGGCGCCATGCTTCGCAAGCTCGGTGCAGCAGGCGAAGCCGAGCCCCTGCGCTCCGCCGGTAACGATGGCCACTCTGCCGGTAAGGTCGAAGTCCATGGTGTGCTCCTATGTCAGTTCCACTGGCGCAACCATACGCCAGCCGTGCAGAGCGTGCACGCTGGAGGGACCCACTCCCCACGCCACCAAGAGCCCTCACCCTAACCCCTCCCTCAGGAGAGGGGACAAACCATGCTTGACTACGCCTTGCGGCGGGCGCACACTGCCAGCAGCAGCCGATCGCAGAGAAGGAGGGCCGCCATGGTCGTTGAGACGAGGACACAGAACGCGCTGGACCGTTTCATCAGCAAGACTCGAGAGCTGTTCGAGAGCGAGCCCGACCTGCCGACGCGCTGGGAAGCGCTCAGGCCCATCCTGGCAGAGTTGCTCGCCGACCCCACGGTCATCGAGGCGTCGAAGAGCTGGCCGGACTGCGTGGCGAAGGAAGGCCGCGGCGAGAACCTCATCTTCTACGAGGACCCTGACTTCGGCTTCGCGATCAACGGCCTCGTCAAGGGCGAGTCGCGCCAGGGCAGGCTCTCGGGCATCCACGACCACGGGTATATCTATACGCTGTACGGCGTGCTCGACGGCCACGAGCGCATCGAGCGCTACGACCGGCACGACGACCGTTCACGCCCCGACTACGCCGAGATCACGCTGGCGTCGAACCTGTACGTAGGCCCCGGCGAGATCGACCTCGTAGGGCCGTACGAGATACACCGGGAGAACACGGTGGGCGAGCGCTCGGTCGCGGTCATCATCCGCAGCAACAAGGCGGGCAATCACCTGCAGGGCCGCTACCGGCCGGAGACCGGCGAGTACTGGCAGGGGTACGGCCCGCGCCAGACGCCCATCGAGATGTTCGGCAACCCGGGGTGAACGGCCAGCTAGTCGTGTGTCACACGGCAGGTCACGCCGAGAGGGGCCGCTGATACAATAGGTGCGCCGCGTCTAGGCACGGGCGTGGAGGCTGACATGGCGACGCAACGCGAACAGAGTGAACCGCAACCCCTCGAGGGCGAGGCGCTCGTGCGCGCAATCATGGCCGACAAGAAGCTCGTCGCTGAGGCGCTGGAGGCGCAGCGGCGGGCAGATGCCGGCGAATCTTCAGGTGTCCTCGTCCGAGGCAACGACATCAGAGACTGGGTGAATGGCAAACGGCGAGAACGCCCCGTTTGATGTCTTCTTCGAAGACCGGGCCCAGGAATTCATCGATGCGCTCTCTGGCTATGGCTATGACCGGCTCATGGTCGGCATAGGCCTGCTAATCACTGACCCCTACCCTGATAACCGCACCAGAGTCCGAATGCCATTCCCTTTTCGTTACGGCACGATCGGCTATACCGCGGGCAACTTCTTCATCGTCTACGAGTTCGAGAACGCCACGACGCTGCGCATCTCCACAATCTCGTGGGCCGGCACTCCGTACTGGGGCTAGCCTGAGGCCTGCCCGGCCTCGTGGAGGGCGCGCCAGACGCGCTCGGGCGTGAGGGGAAGCGTCGAGATGCGGACGCCGGTGGCGTTGAAGACGGCGTTGGCGGTCGCGGGCGCGACGCAGACGATGCCGCCCTCGCCGACGCCTTTCGCGCCGTAGGGGCCGGGGCCGTTGCCGCTCTCGATGAGCACGGTCTCGAACTCGTGCGGGAGGTCGGTGAAGACGGGCACGCGGTAGTCGACGAGGTTCGGGTTCAGGAGCTGGCCGTCCTCGTAGAGCATCTCCTCGAAGAGCGTGTGGCCGATGGCCTGCATCGCCGCGCCCTCATCCTGACCCTCGACCTGCTTCGGGTTGATCGCCTTGCCGGGGTCTGAGATGGAGTAGTAGCGAAGCAGGCGCACCTCGCCGGTGGCAGTATCCACCTCGACCTCCGCCGCGCCGATGCTGACCTCCCAGAAGACGGGGTCCTGGCGGAGCTTGCCGCTGGGGTGCTTCGGAGTGACGTAGCCCCTGCCCATGAGCTCGCCGCCGGAGCCGCCGAACATGTTGCGCACGAGCGCCGCGAACGCGACGGTCTCGCCCTTGAACGACGCCCGGCCGTCCTCGGCCTCGATCTCCTCGGGGAACGCCTCGAAGTGCTCGGCGGCGAGGTCGAGCACCTGCGTACGGATGTCGACCGCGGCGTCGTGCACCGCGAGGCCCATGAGCGTGGTCGAGCGGCTGGAACCGGTCGAGCGGTCCCACGGCACGGCGGTCGTGTCCGACGCGACGACGCGCACCTTCTCGTACGGGATGCGCATCTCCTCCGCGGCGATCTGCGCCATCACCGAGCGGGAGCCCTGTCCCATCTCGGCGCTGCCGATGTAGACCGTCGCGCTGCCGTCGGCGTGGAAGCGCACGAGCGAGGTCGACGTGGGGCTCGCGCCGGAGTTCGTCACACCGCAGGCGAAACCGATGCCGCGCTTCACGCCGGGCGGCGTCGGCCCGGGCGTCCACGAGTCCCAGCCGAAGTCGTCGGCGACCTTCCGCAGCGCGTACTCGAGGTCGCCCTCGATGGGGCGCCTGCCGCGCCGCACCTCCTCGCCCTCGCGGACGAGGTTCTTGACGCGGAACTCGAACGGGTCCATGCCCAGCGCGTGGGCGATCACGTCTATCTGGGACTCGCACACCCAGATGGCCTGCGGACCGCCGATGGAGCGGTAGGAGCCGGCCGGGGTGGAGTTCGTGAACAGGCCGTACGTCTTCACCCGGACGTTCGCCAGGGAGTACGGGCCGGGCATGCGGTCGCCGAAGCGCTCCGTCACGCGGACGCCGTTGTCGGTGTAGCCGCCTGTGTCGACGTAGCCGGTGCACTCGCGGGCGACGATGGTGCCGTCGTTCATCACGCCGGTGCGGATCGTCCCGCGGGCGGCGTGGCGGCGCACGGTGCGCATCGCTTCGTCGACGCTCAGCGCAAGACGCACCGGCCTGCCCGCCTCGCGGCTCAGCGCCGTCACGAGCGGCTCTATCTTTGTGTACGATTTGCTCCCGTAGCCCCCGCCGACATAGGGCACAACCACCTGCACCTGGTCCAGTTGCCGCCCGAAGAGACGGGCGATCTCCGCCTGCACGAGGAACGGGTGCTGCGCCGAGGTCCAGAGGCGGATGCGGTCGGGCTCGTAGCTGGCGATACAGGTGTGCGGCTCCATCGCGTAGTGGTAGACCATCGGGAACTCGAACGTGTCCTCGAAGACGCGGTCGCACTCCCGGAACGCGGCGTCGACGTCGCCCCACTCGTAGCCGTACTCGTGGCAGAAGTTGGTCTCGTGGACGGGCTCGCCGGACTCGTCGAGCGCTTCGTCGATGCCGGTGACCGTCGGCAACTCCTCGTACTCGACGTCGACGAGCTCGACGGCTGCCTCGGCGGTCGCGAGGTCGACGGCGGCGACGGCAGCGACGGGCTCGCCCTGGAAGCGCACCTTGTCGATGGCGATGACGGGGCGGTCCTTCTTGTCGGAGCCGTAGTGCGTCTCCATGTTGACGAGCTCAGCCGAGGTGAGGACGGCGTAGACGCCGGGGAGCGCCCGCGCCCTGCTCGCGTCGACCCGCGTGATGCGGGCGTGCGGCAGCGGGCTCGTCACGAGTCTGCAGAACGCCATGCCCGCCACTTCGAGGTCGCCGGTGAACTGCGCGCGGCCCGAGAGCTTCTCGTCCGCGTCGACCCTGCGCACCGCCGTACCGACCGTCTTGAATTCGCGCGTTGTCATCGGCCCGCCTCCGACGCCTCGTGGACTGCCTCCACGATCTTCTTGTAGCCGGTGCACCGGCACACGTTGCCGCGCATGTAGTCCTTGATCGCATCCTCGGAAGGAGCGGGGTCGGCATCGAGCAGCGACTTCGCGGCCAGGAGCATGCCCGGCGTGCAGAAGCCGCACTGGAACGCGGCGTTGTTGACGAACGCCTCGATGAGGGGGGACGCGCTCTCGTCCGCCGCGAAGCCCTCCACGGTGAGCACCGCCCTGCCCCGCGCCTCGAACGCCGGAACCGTACAGGAACTGACGGGAGCGCCGTCCAGCAGCACGGTGCAGGCGCCGCAGACCTGCACGTCGCACGAACGCTTCGTGCCCGTGAGACCGAACCGCTCCCGCAGCAGATCGATGAGCGGGGTCTGCGGCTCGACCGCGGCCTCGACCGGCGCGCCGTTCAACTCGAATGCGACCGCCAGCGTGTCCTGCGCCTCAGCCATCGCCGCCTCCGTTCCGCGCCAGCGCGCGCAGCAACGTCCGTTCCATGAAGACGCGCACGAGGTGCTCCTTGTAGTCGACGCCGCCGTGCATATCCTCGACAGCGTCGGCATCTTCCGACGCCAACCGGCACGCCTCGCGCACCACGGGAGAGCCCTCGGCGAGGGCGTCGACGTGCTCACCGCGCAGCACGTCCTCCGAGCGCGACAGCCGCCGCGCGACGGGCGAGACACAGCCGAGGGCGAGGCGCGCGCCGGCGACGACGCCGTCCTCCACCGCGAGCGCGGCCGCGATGCCGAGCGTCGGACGATGGTGGTAGCCGAACTTCGAGTAGGCGGCGCGCATGCCCTCAGGGAACGCGGGGACGCGCACGGCGGTCAGCAACTCATCGGGGCCAAGCGAGGTCTCGTACGAGCCGGTCTGCAGGTCGCCGACGGTGATGCGGCGCGAGCCGGACGGCCCTGCGACGTCGAGTTCGGCCTCGTAGACGAGGAGCAGCGTCGCGGGGTCGGAGTGAGGCTCGGCGAAGCAGAGGTTGCCCGCGAGCGTGCCGACGTTGCGCACGCGCAGGTTCGCGACGCCGTGCTCGACCTCGGAGAGCAGGGGCAGCCGCTCGCGCACGAGCGGGTCGTGCTCGACGGCGCTGTGGGTGGCGCTCGCGCCGATGACGACGCTGCCGCCGTCTGCGGACACGGCGTCGAGGCCGGGGATGCTCTTCACGTTGATGAGTGTGTCGTAGGAGAGCAGGCCGGACTTCATGGCGAGCAGGAGCTCGGTGCCGCCGGCGTAGAGCGCCGCGCTGCCATCCGCGTCAGCAAGCGCGGACGCGGCCTCCTGCACGGTCGTGGGTTCATGCAAGCGGAAGGGTCTCATAGCGCAGGCGATGCTATCTGCCGGAGCGTCGCGGCGGCAAGCGGTCAGCCCCAGTAGTGGCGCGAAACCGGCAGCAGAGGCATTGACACCATACGCATCGCATCGGTTAAGGTTCCGCCAGAATCGCCAGTCCCCAACGGTGAGAGGTGTCCAGGTGACGTCCGCATGCGTCTGTAGCAGCTGTTGCGCCCACGAAGCCGGGGGGTGTTGTTGTATGCACCTCACCGGCCTGGACACCCCTGCCCCGCACCACACTTCCGGTTGCGGGGCTTTTTCATGCCCCCGCCACGGATGAAGTAGGAGGCCGCATGGACTCGAAGCCCACCCCCGAAGGCACGCACGTCAAGCCGACGCCGGACGACCTGTTCTTCCATCACGACGTCTGCGTGGAGACGCGCTGGGAGAACCTGTACGGACGCGGGTACCTGACGCCCGCATCGCTCTTCTACATCCGCAACCACGGGCCGACACCCATCATCGACGCGAAGACGTGGCGGCTGAGCGTGGAAGGGCCGGGCGTGGCGAACCCGCTGAGCATCAGCTACGACGAACTGCTGCGGATGCCGTCGGTGACGGTGACGCGCTTCATCGAGTGCGCGGGCAACGGGCGTATCTTCTTCAAGGAGTACCAGGGGGAGATGCCGAAGGGCAGGCCCTGGCGCTACGGCTCCTACGCCGTCGCGGAGTGGACGGGCGTGCCGCTCAGCGAGATCCTGCAGCGCGCCCGCATCAAGCCGACGGCGGTGGACGTGATGCCGACGGGGCTGGACGAGGCCGCCGTGGAGCGGCCGATGTCCGTGGCGAAGGCAATGGAGCCCGACACCGTCGTCGCCTACGCGATGAACGGGGACCTGATACCTCCCGACCACGGCTTCCCGGCCCGGGTCGTCGTTCCCGGGTGGGTCGGCGTCAACAGCATCAAGTGGGTGGGGAAGATCTACGTGGCGGAAGAGCCCATCTACGTGATGCGGAACACCGAGGAGTACGTGCTGGAAGGGCCGGACTTTCCGCCCGAACCTCCGGCCTGGGGGCCCGTTCTGACCACAACGCCGGTGCGCTCCGGCATCGCGATGGCGTGGCCGGGGGCGCTGCGGGCAGGCACGCAGGCCATACGGGGCTTCGCGTGGTCCGGTCACGGCAGCATCAGCCGGGTCGAGTACAGCCTGGACGACGGGAAGACGTGGGCGGACGCCTGCATCCAGGAGCCGAACATCTCCAAAGGCGGCTGCCGGTGGGAGTTCATCTGGGACGCGACGCCGGGCGAGCACACCATCACGATGCGGGCGACGGACAGCGCCGGCAACACGCAGCCGGAGCCCGACGCGATGGCGTGGAACGAGCGCGGCTACGATTTCTGGGCGGCGGTGCCGCACCCGGTCACTGTGGTGTGAGGGCTCAGGAGCGGGCGCGGAGTTGCTGCAGGCCGACGGCGGCCTGGCGGCGCAGCCTGTCGGAGGTCACCCGCTCCTGGTCCACGGTCTTGAAGGCGTCGACGGTGAAGGGACGCCAGGAGTTGCGCAGGGCGCGGATGGCCCCCTCTTCCCGCTCCACCGCCTCGACCAGCAGGTTGTACATGGGCAGCAGGAAGCCGGACTGCGGGAGACTCCGCACCTCGCGGCCAAGGTCGCCCATGCGCAGGTTGAACCCGTCGAGAGACCGGAGCACTTCGGTGCGGTCACACCCGCCGTCAGTGCTGCGCCAGCCGGCGTAGCGTTGGTGGAAGGCGTCCCACTTCGCGACGAGGGCCGCGTAGTGGTCCTCGAAGTTCTCGACCTCCGCCAGCGTGTCCTCCGGGTCGTCGTCGATCAGCAGCCTGACCGTTCGGTCGACCTCCTCGAGGACGGCTTCGCTCTCCTCGAAGATGGCTTCCATCTCGTCCAGGAGGGAGCCCGTCGGTCCGGTCGGATGCGGGAGCTGGCTCCGGCCCTCGACAAGGGCAGCGAGGTTTTCCTGCATCCGGGCGTGCACCGAGAGCAGGGCCTCGCGCTCGGCCGCCGCCGCTGCCCGAAGCGTCCCGGCGACGCCTTCGGTGGCGCCCTCCGCGGAGAGGCCGGACACGGCGTCGGCTATCGCGTCGAACCGGGCGATGAGCCGTTCGAGCTCGGCGATGACCGCGAAGGGGTCCGCCTGGGCCGCTGCCGCCTGCAGTTCCGCGTAGTCGCCATGGAACCCGTTCCAGTCGTTGCCGACGGCATCGAGGGCGTCGGAGAACCTCGTCAACGCCGCCCGCTCTCCGGGCTCGGCGGCTGCCTCCAACTGCTCCCGCAGCTCCAGAGCCCTGTCTTCCGCGTGCCTCTGGGCCCCGGCGGAACCCGCGCGGCGCTGTTCGACCTGTTCGAACAGGGAGACGTCGTCGGGCTGCCAGCGGTCCCGGAGCCGGCGGAACGCCGCCTCTTCGTCCTCGGCGGCTGCGATCACGACGTCGGCGATCTCCCTGGTGACGGTCGCCCGGGGAAGGTCTCCCGCCTGTGCCGTGATCTCCGCGAAGCCGGCGGCGAAGCCCTGCAACGCCTCGTGCACCGAGCTCCTGTGGCAGGAGGTCAGCCCTGCGCGCCACTCGTCGAAGTCCTGGTGGAGCCGGTCCCACTCCTCGTCGATGGTCTGCCGCTGCTCCGCGAACGCATCCATCGCCATCCGGTCGGCGGCCGACAGCGGCTCGGCGGTCGAGGCGGACGGCGCATCCGGGGGCGCCGTCGGCGGTTGGGTATCGGCGGTCTCGCTGCAAGCCGCCAGGGCAGCCAGCAACAGCGATACCAGGAGCAGCGGGACAAGGGAGCCGAGTCGTACTTTCATGAACTACCTGCCTACCCCCACGTGATCAGTCACCAAGTCACTTCTGAACTCGCCAACGAGCAAGCGGTCGACCGCGCCGGCCAGTGTTCGCGGGCCATCCGCCAGCACCACCAGGACACGCCGGTCCTGGTCCTGGTCGAGCACGATAACGGACGTCCCATCCGGGTCGAGGTCCGGGGTGAAGGGCGTGCCCAGGGTGTCGCCGATACGCACTCCGGCGGCCTGGAGATACCGGCTCATCGGAAGGGCGTCCTCGTACAGTCCCAGGAACACGGTGTCCCGGCTGAGGTCCTCGACGCCGCGTACCTCGGAAGAGATGCTGAACGCGGAGAGGCCGTTCTTCATGTCGATGCCGACGTCCCAGAGAGACTCCCTCCCCAGCAGGATGTCCGCGCCTGCTTCCGAGCCGGTCTCGTAGAAGTGCGGGAAGTCCGCCAACTCGTACTCCCGTTCGGTCGAGGTGAGGTAGTCGGCGATGTTGGATATCAGCCTGTCGTTGTCCAGCAGGGAGCTCTGCGGGGGGACCATGAAGGTCAGGTCTGCTATCGCCAGCACGTTACGGCTGTCGCCTTCCGCGATGGGGTAGAGCTGCTCCAAGTCTTCCACCAGCGACGACCGTGTACCGTCGGCGGCGAACGCCAGGCCGGGGCCGGACGAGCGGACCGAGCCGGCGATGTAGAGGGTTATGGAGTCCAGACCTACGGTAAGCTCGTCGGGCTGGAACTCGGTCACGATGATGTTCTGGAAGACCAGGTCGTACTCCGTCATGTCATAGAGATAGTCCGGCCGGAACTCCAGTCCGAACCTTCCGGCCAGCGTGTTGATCCGCTGGGAGCGAGTGGGATCGGACACGAGCAGGAGCTTTCCGCCCTTGCTCACGAAGCGTTCCACCAGGGCGGCCTCGGCCTCGGAGTACTCCAACTGCGGAAGGACGACCACGAGGCTGTCCGCGCGCCGCAGGCTCTCCTCCAGGAGGGGGTAGCGGGCATCCTCGGAATACGGAGTGAACCCGCCGAGGAACTCCACGTCATATCCCCGGTTGGCGACCCGCGAGCTGAGGGTGAAGAACTCACTCTCCGTGAACGCGTTGCCGTGCATGGCGTCGACGACCATGAGACCTAGCTTCACCCGGGTCACGGGCGAGTCCACGGACGCGTCCGTCGGGAGACGCGGCGCGGCTATCTGCTCGTAGGGGATCTCCACCTGGGGCGGCGGGTCGTAGCCCCCACGGTAGAAGAGGAGGAAGGCTACCCCGAAAGCGATGACGGCGAACGCGGGCAACAGGGCGAAGAGTGCGAGTTTACGAGCCATTTCCCACGTACAGGTAGTAGAATTTCGGTTGGCCTATGCCCAGTGGGAAGTCCGGCAGCGGGTCTTCCTGGTCCGTGCTCAACTGGCGGTCGATCACGAATCCCTGCAGGGCATCGAGTGCCGACAGTCCCTGGCCGTTCTCCTCGCGGTACGCCTCGAGCAAGGGGTCGCCGCCACCGTCGTCCGTTGCGAGCAGGGCGACAACGTCAGCCGGGTCGAACCCATCCTCGCCGTCCAGGGGCTCGAGGATGCGCGCCAGTTCACGGATGATCTCTATCTGCACCTCGAGGTTGACGTCCACGAAGCCGTAGTTGGAGATGCCCGCCAGCTCCGCCGCCTTCTCGATGGCGTCGCTGTCGCTCCCGATCTCGTCGGCCAGGCCCAGTTTCACGGCGTCCAGGCCGGAGTAGAGCCGCGCTTCGATCAACTCGTCCCAGGAGATGCGCAGCCTGTCCCCTCGTTCGCTGACCACCGTCTGCGCGAAGGACGACTTCAGCTCGTCCACCATCCCGATCCAGTCCCTCCTCGAAGCGCCGTCCAGCTTGTGCCGACCGCTGAACACCACGTCCTCTTCAGGCAACGGCGGGATCAATGGGTCGGCCGCGGAGACCACCCCTACGTTCCCGACGAGGGAGGACGGCTTGGCGAAGAGGTGGCTGGCGCCCATCGACATCATGTACCCGCCGCTGGCAACCAGCCCGTTCATGACCACCACGACAGGCTTCTCCGCACGGAGCGTGCGCGTCTCGAGGTAGAGGTGCTCACTGGCCGCGGCGCCTCCTCCGGGGGAGGTGAGCTTGATGACCACAGCCTGGATGGAATCGTCCTGACGGGCGTAGTCGAGGAGCCTGCCCATCACATAGGCCGAGTCCTCAGTGATCACCGTGAAGGGGATGTCGATGACGCCGACCCTGGGTTGTCCGGGAGTAGCGTTGGCGAACGTCCACACGCCGACCGCGATGCCCAGAGCAGCCAGCAACGGCGCGACGACGTACCAGCCGGTCAGTACTATCCTCAAACGGGAGAAGAAGCCCACACCGCTATTCTCGTTCTCAGTGCCGCCGGTAGCAAGGTGCAGGGAGGCCCATTGACGGAGCGCCATGCGCCTCCCTACCCTCACGCCGCCAACCTATGCAACGGAGCGCGACGCCATGACCATGCCCCCGACCGAACATACCGTGCACGCGCACGGGCTCGACCTGCACTACCTCGACTGGGGGAACCCGGACGCGCCGCCGGTCCTGTTGCTGCACGGTCTGCAAGACTCCGCCGCGCTCTGGGGAACGTTCGCAGAGTCGATGCGCGACGACTTCCACGTGATGGCGCTCGACCATCGAGGTCACGGCGACAGCCCGCGCGCCGAGACGTACGCGCTCGCCGACTACATCGCGGAGACCCGCGACGTGATACGCAACCTAGGCCTCGACGCGCCCGTGCTCATGGGACACTCGGCGGGCAGCAAGAACGCGTGGACGTGCATCGCAGACAACCCCGGCATCGCATCGAAACTCGTCATCACGGACATGGACCCGGACTCGTACAACCCCGGCTCCGTCGCCATGATCTCGCGCTACAAGGACGAGACCGACTTCTACGAGGACCGCACGGCGGTCGTGGAGCGGCTGCGCTCGCGGCAGCCGAACGCGTCGGACGAGGAGCTGGAGCGGAACGTGGACGCGCTCGCGGTGCGGCTGGACGACGGCCGCTACACCTGGAAGCGCAGCCGCGACGTGGTCACGAAGTACGACAGGCCGGACGTGTGGGAGCGTCTGCCGGAGGTCGGGGCGCCGACGCTCATCGTGCGGGGCGCGGAGAGCACGCTGCTGCGTCACGACGTAGCGGTGCGGATGGAGGCCGCGATACCGGACTGCCGTCTCGTCGAGCTGCCGGGCGGCGGTCACTGGGTACACCTGGAGCAGCCGGACGCCTACGCGTCGACGGTGCGGTCGTTCCTGCTGGGGTGAGGGAGTGCTTGCATAGTGCTGGCAGTGCTGGCATTATGATTGCATAGCAGTCGAGGAGGACGACATGGCCGTGCAGATCACCATCAGGAACGTGAGCGAAGAAGTCCGCAACCAACTCGCTTCCCGTGCCGCGCTGAAGCACCAGTCGATGCAGCAGTTCATCCTCGCGGAGTTGGAGCGCATCGCGTCGGAGCCGGATTACGAGACCGTGCTCGACCAGATCCGCGAGCGCGTCAACGCATCAGGCAGGGGCGTCTCCACAGAGACCATCCTGGCAGCGATGGATGAGGAACGGCTGTATGATCGTCGTTGACGCCTCCGCTGTCGTTGCTTTCATAACCGGCCGTAGCCCCGAAGGCGCGTGGGTACGTGAGCAGCTTCGGAGTCAACGTGCCCACAGCCCCCACGTGATGCCCGCTGAAGTCCATAGCGTCCTCAGGCGGATGGAACTGAGAGGCGAACTCACGGCAGCGGGCGCGATCCGCGCGCGTGAGGAGTTCTCACGAATACGCACACTACTCGCTCCGTTCGCACCGTTCGCCAACCGGATATGGGCCCTGCGCCGGAACCTGAGCATCTATGACGCGTGGTACGTCGCGCTGGCGGAGACGCTCGATTGTCCGCTCGTGACGATCGACCGCCGGCTCAGCCGGGCAGCCGGGCCGGAGTGCGCGTTCGTGACGCCGCCAGCCTAACCCTCTCCCCCAGGGAGACCCGAGAGATTCCTCGACTCCGCTGCGCTGCGCTCGGAATGACATGCCCTCCCCACGCGGGCGCGAGGTCTGATAGGCTCTCCGTCAATCCCTGACGGCGGAAAACGTTCCATGGAATTCGGCCTGTACCTGCGCTCCTTCCTCACCGACCGCACGCGCCCGCTCTACGAGCAGATCGACGAGCTGGTCGAGATATGCCACGTCGCTCGCGACAGCGGCTTCTCAGCCGTCACGATGCCCCAGCACTGGGTGTCGCACCCGACGATATGGCCGCAGCCTTTCCAGGTGCTGGCTCGCCTCGCGCCGGAGACCGGCGACATGCGGCTGCTCACCGGCATCGTGCTGCTGCCGCTGCACAACCCCGTGCAGATAGCGGAGGACGTGGCGACGCTCGACCACATCTGCCGCGGACGACTCACGTTCGGGGTCGGCATCGGCTACCGCGAGACGGAGCTGGGAGCGGTCGGGGCGACGCGGCGGGACCGCGTGCCGCGCCTCACCGAGTCGATCGAGATCATGAAGCAGCTGTGGAGCGGCGAGGAAGTCACGTACGAGGGGCGCTACTGGACGGTGAGCGAGGCGAAGATGGGCTTCCTCCCCGTGCAGCAGCCGCACCCGCCGATCTGGATAGCGTGCCAGAGCGACGGCGCGGTGCGGCGTTCCGCCCGCATCGCCGACGCGTGCTACATCGCGCCGCAGGTGGGGCTCTCCGACCTCGGCACGGTCGTGAACGCGTACCGGGAGGAGCGGGCGGCGTCCGGCAACGGCCCCGGACGGCTCACGCTGACGCGGGGCGTCGCGTACGGGAAGGACAAGGCGACCGCGGCGGCCGAGGCGCAGGAGGCGGCTGCGTCGTCATACAAGATGTACAGCACGTGGAACATGCAGGAAGACACGATGCTGAAGATCAACATCGACTCCGATTCGAAGGTCGAAGACTGGGCGGTCACCGGCAACGGCGAAGACTGCCTGGAGCAGTTCGCGGCCATCGCGGAGCACGGCATCGACTACGTGGGCATGACGTTCTACAACCTGCCGAAAACGCTGGAAGCGCGCAAGGAGTACCTGCAGAGCTTCGCGGAGAACGTGATACGGCGCTCGCCGTAGCCATGCGCCCGTTCGAGTACATACGGCCTGCGAGCGTCGCGGAGGCGGTCAGCGTGCTCAACGAGCGCGGCGAGGACGCATTCGTGCTCGGCGGCGGCAGCGCGGCGGTCGTCATGCTGCGTCTGGGGGTCGTGCGCCCGGAGGTCGTCGTCGACCTCGGCGGCATCGAGGAGATGCGCGGCCTGCGGCGCAACGGCGGGCTGCACATCGGCGCGCTCGCCAGCATCCGCAGCCTCGAACTCGACGACGGCGTCCGCGCGGCGTACCCGCTGCTCGCAGAGGCGGCGTCGCAGGTGGCGAACGTGCGCGTGCGGAACGTCGCGACGGTCGGCGGGGCGGTCGCCTACGGCGAGCCGCAGACTGACACGCCGACGGCGCTCACCGCGTCGGGCGCGGTCGTGCGTATCGCGGGCGTCGCTGGCGAGCGGAGCGTGCCGATCAGCGAGTTCTACGTGGGGCCGTATGAGACGGTCCTCGAACAGGGCGAGATCGTCGCGGGGCTCGACGTGCCGGAGGCGCCCCCGCATTCGGGCGGCGCACACATCAAGTTCACCGTGGGGTCGCCGGAGAACAAGCCGGTGGCGAACGCATCCGCGCTCGTTACCGTCGACCCGTCGTCCGGTGCATGCGTCGCGGCGCGCGTCGTCATGGGCGCCGCGGGGCCGGTGCCGGTCGTCGCGAGCGCGGCAGGCGCGCTGGTGGGCGTCGAGGCGTCGGCGGAGCGCATCGCGGAGGTCGCGGCAGCCGCGGCGGAGGAAGCCGACCCGATAGAAGACCTGCGCGGGCCCGAGTGGTACAAGCGCCGGATACTCAGGATCCTTGTGGAGCGAGCGTTGACATGTGCGCTGCAACGGGCCCGAACGTAACCCGCCTCGTCGGCCAGTCGATGCCGTCGCTCGAAGCGCCGGACAAGGCGGCAGGCCGCATCGAGTACATGGCCGACCTCACCATCCCCAATATGGCGCACGCCAAGGTCGTGCGCAGCCCCCTGCCCCACGCGCGCATCGTCTCGATCGACGCCTCGGAGGCTCGGGCGATGCCGGGCGTCTTCTGTGTGCTGACGCGCGACGAGGTGCGCGCCGACCCGGATATGGAGGAGGTGTACGGCTTCGTCTACCGCGACGCGCCGCTCGTGGCGATGGACAAGGTGCGGCACCAGGGCGACATCGTCGCAGTGGTCGTCGCCGACGACGTCGACACCGCCGAGGCCGCCGCCGAACTCGTGGACGTGGAGTACGAGGAGCTGCCCGCGGTGATGAACGTGCCGCAGGCGCTGGCCGAGGGGGCGGTGCAGGTGCACGAGGAGTTCTTCCCCATCGCGCCGGAGCTGCGGCCCATCGAGGGCACGAACGTCTGCCACCACGCGACCATCGGCTGCGGCGACGTCGAGCAAGGCTTCGCGGAGTCGGACTTCGTCTACGAGGACGAGTTCCTCGCGCCGCCGGTGCAGCACTGTGCGCTGGACCTTCACGCCGTCATCTCGCAGGTGGAGGACGGGCAGATCACGGTGTGGACGAACTGCCAGTCGCCCTTTCCGCTCGGGCGCGAACTGGAGCGCATCTTCAAGATGCCGGCGCGCGTCATCATCCCGTACGTGGGCGGCGGGTTCGGCAGCAAGAGCCGCGACCGCATCGAGTGCGTCATCACCGCCGCTGCGAAACTGGCCGGGCGTCCGGTGCGCTACATCCTCACGCAGGAAGAGACGTTCATGACGTTCATACGCCCGGCGTATCGGAACCGGATGCGGACGGGCGTGAAGAAGGACGGCACCATCGTCGCACGGCACAACGAGTTCTGGGTCGACGTGGGCGGCTACGCCATCAGCGGGGCGCGCAGCGCGAACAACACGCTCAAGGTGGCGACGGGCCCGTACCGCATCCCGAACGCCCGCGTCGACTGCTACGCCGTCTACACGAACAAGCCGCCTTCCTCACCGTACCGGGGGCTGCCGACGACGCAGCACACGATGTCATACGAGGCGCAGTTCGACCGCATCGCGCGCGACCTCGGCATCGACCGGCTGGAGCTGCGCCGCCGGAACCTGGTGCGCGACGGCGACATCCACATCACGGGCGACTACCTGCGCTCCGCGCACTCGCACGAGTGCCTGGAGCAGGCGACGGAGGCGATCGGCTGGGACGAGCCGCTGCCCGTCGACCCGGAGGGGAAGAAGCTACGCGGGAGAGGCGTCTCCTGCACTATCAAGTACACGCTCACGCCCGCGCGGGAGATGTCCGAGAACAGCGCCGAGGTCGCGCTCGTCGAGGATGGCGTGTTTGAGGTGCGCATCGGCACGGTGAACATCGGCCAGGGCTCCGACACGGTCATGGCGCAGATCGCGGGCGACGCGCTCGGCGTCGGGCTGGAGTCGGTACGCATCGTCCACAGCGACACGTACCGCGTGCCGGTGGACAGCTCGACGACGGCGAGCCGCTCCACGTACCACATGGGCCGCGCGGTGGTCGAGGCGACCGACAATCTGAAGCCGCAGATGCTCGAAGCGGCCTCGCAACTGCTGGAGCGCGAGGCGGCCAGCCTCGCGTTCACGCCGGAGGGCATCGCACTGCCTGACGATGGCGCGGGCGTCACGTACCAGGAACTCGTGGAGCGCGTCGGTTCACCGCTCGCGGCGACGGGCGACTGCGTCGTCGGTGGCATGTACGCGGGGCCGGACGGCAAGTCGTACCCCATCGCGTCGACGTTCTGGACGTTCGCGTCGTGCGCCGCCGAGGTGGAGGTCGACACGGAGACCGGCACGGTGCGCGTCGTGAAGGCCGCGGCATCGGCGACGACGGGCACCGCGGTCAACCCGCACTCCATCGAGACGCAGTTGGAAGGGGGCATCGGGCAGGAGATCGGCCCCACACTGTTCGAGCAACTCGTCTGGGACGACGGCGGCCAGCTCATCAACGCGGCGCTGCTTGACTACCCGCTCCCCACGATGGAGACGATGCCCGAGTACGCGCCGCGCTTCGTCGACCACCCGTTCGAGGGCGGGCCGTTCGGGGCGAAGGGCATGGGCGAGATCGGCTCGGTCGTCGTGCCGGGGGCCGTCGTCAACGCCGTCTACGACGCGACGGGCGTGCTCTTCCATGAGATCCCGCTGACGCCGCACAAGGTCATCGCGGGGTTGGAGGGGCAGGCATGAACGTCACCTTCACCGTGAACGGCGAGACGCTCTCGCTCGACGTGCCACCCTCTACCACGCTCCTCGACCTGCTGCGCGACCGGCTGGGCCTGCACGGGACGAAGGAGTACTGCCACAGCGGCGTCTGTGGCGCGTGCACCGTGCTCGCCGACGGCAAGGCGGTCAGCTCGTGCAGCATGCTCGCCGGACAGGTGCAGGACGCTGACGTGCTCACCATCGAGGGGCTGACGCCGGAGGAGGGGCTGCACCCGATCCAGCAGGCGTTCGTGGACAACTTCGGGCTCCAGTGCGGCTACTGCACCCCCGGCATGATCCTGCTCGCGAAGGCGCTGCTCGACGAGAACCCGGCCCCGACGCGCGAGGAGATCATCCGCTACATGGGCGGCAACATCTGCCGCTGCACCGGGTATGCGGGCATCCTGCGGTCGGTGGAAGCAGCAGCGAAGGAGCGCGGCTCGTGGAGCTGACCGACCGCTTCGCCGTGGACGCGTCGCCCGCCGAGGCGTGGGCGTTCTTCTGGGACCTGCCCCGCGTCGCGAAGTGCCTGCCCGGCTGCGAGAGCATCGAGGATGCAGGCAGCGGCGCGTACCGTGCGCGCATGACGCAGCGCGTAGGGCCGTTCAAGGTGACGCTGGAGATGGAGATGCGCATCGACGAGGCGGAGGAAGGGCGGCGCGTGGTCGTGAGCGGCAACGGCAGGGACCGCATGGGCAACCGGCTCCACGTCAACCGGCTCGCGCTCGAACTGAGCGAACCGTCGCCGGGGCAGACCGAGGTGAACTACGCGATGGACTTCAATCTCTACGGGCGTCTGGCGACACTCGGCAACACGGCGGTGAAGCGCAAGTCCGAGGAGATACGCGCCGAGTTCAGCCGCCGCATCGCGGAGGAGCTGGGGGGTTGAGGGGGATGGCATGAGCCAGGCTGAACTGGACCGCCGCATCCACCAGGTGCTCTCCGAGTTCGAACTGGTGGGCCCGTTCTTCGCCGGCTATCCGGTCAACCAGGACTTCGACTACTCCGCGCTCTATCCCCTGCTGCGCTTCGCCGCGAACAACGTTGGCGACCCCTTCGGCTATTCACGTTACCAGGCGAACACACACGAGACGGAGCGCGAAGTGGTGCGAACGGTCGCTGAGCTGATGCGGCTGCCGCCGGAGGAGGCCTGGGGGTACGTCACAGCGGGCGGCACCGAGGGCAACATGTACGGCATCTACGTGGGGCGCGAGATGCTGCGCAACCCGGTCGCCTATTTCTCGCAGGACACGCACTACTCGGTGCTCAAGATCCTGCACATCCTGAACATACGCAACATCATGATCCGCAGCCAGGAGAACGGCGAGATCGACTACGACGACCTGCGCGAGTCCATCCGCATCAACCGCGACGCACCGGCGCTGATCGTGGCGAACATCGGCACCACGATGAAAGGCGCCGTGGACGACCTCGAACGCATCCGGGGGATCGTCGAGGAGTTGGCGCTGACGCGCTACTACATCCACGCCGACGCGGCGCTGAGCGGGATGATCCTGCCGTTCGTGGACGACCCGCAGCCGTTCGGCTTCGACAGCGGGATACACAGCATCGCGGTATCCGGCCACAAGATGATCGGGTCGCCGCTGCCCTGCGGCGTCGTCATAACGAGGCGGGAGTACACCGCGCAGATCGGCCGCGCCATCGAGTACGTGGGCGCCCTGGACACCACGCTGCTCGGCTCGCGCAACGCGATCACTCCGATGATCATCTGGTACTCGCTGACCAAGCACGGGCGGGACGGGTTCCGGCAGATCATTGCGGAGATGCTCGACACCGCCGAATACGCCGTGCAACGGTTCAACGCGAACGGCATCCCCGCCTGGCGTACGAGGAACAGCCCCATCGTCGTCATCCCCCGCCCCTCCCCACAGGTGTTGTTCCAGTGGCAGCTCGCGCCCCTGGGCGACATCGCTCACCTCATCACCATGCCCCACGTCACCCGCGAGATGATCGACGAGGTCATCGCCGATTGCCTGACACAGCCGCCAGCCAACACATGAACCAGCAGCCCACAGACCAACCGGCGCGCGAACGCCGCATCATCGTCATCGTGCCCGACCAGCCGGGGCAACTGGCGCGCGTCGCCGCGGCGCTCGCCGAAGAGGAGATCAACATCGAAGCGATCGACGGGCGGCTCGCGGGCGAACTGGGAATCATCACGCTGAACACCAGCGACGACGATGCGGCGCTGCTCGCACTGCTCAAGGCGAACCTGCGCGCGGTGACGTCGGACGCCGTCGTCTTCCGCCTGCCCGACCGGCCCGGCGCGCTCGCCGGCGTCGCGCAACTCTTCGGGCAACATGACCTGAACGTGCGCACCATCCACATCATGCACCGCCTGGCGGGACAGGCCATCGTCGCGGTCACGACCGACGACGACGACCTCGCGCGCACGCTGCTCGACAGCGAGTCGCTGCTGTAGCCTACATCTGAGACAGGCCAGCGCGCGGCTAGGGCTCGCCGTACATGTTGCGGGCGTTCTCGCGGAGGATCAGCATCTGGTGCTCCTCCTTGATGTCCTCCCGCTCGAGGATCTCGTCGATCTCCTCCATGCAGTTCTCGATGGTAATCTCGTGCGGGAAGTCGGACGCGAACATGAACGGGTCGGGCCCCACGCGCTCGATGGCGTAGGAGAGGGCCTTCTCGTTGCCCTCGCAGCCGATGAAGACCTGCCCACGGCGGAAGTAGTCCTCCGGGTGGTGCGGCAGCTCCAGTCCGCCGTATCCCATCTCGCGTTCGAGGCGGTCGATGAGGAGCGGGATCCACGCCGTGCCGCCCTCCATGAAGCCGAAGTGCAGGTTCGGGAAGCGGTCGAGCACGCCGTCAACGATCATGCCCGTCATGCCGCTGAGCAGCGGGATGGGCATGCCGAGCGCACGCGACGCCGGGAAGTTGGACATGCTGTCGAAGCCGAGGCGCTCGTAGTTGCCGCCGTGCACCGCGAGGACGCACCCGAGCTCCTCGGCGGCCTCGTAGAGCGGCCAGTACTCCCGGGAGGCGATGTGCTTGATGAGGCCGTTGGACGGGATCATGCCGCCGACCATGCCGAGGTCGCGAACGCACCTGCGGAGCTCGGCAACGGCTTCGTCGACGACCTGCATCGGGAGCAGGGCGATGCCCCGCAGCCTCGGGCTCTCCTTCACGAACTTATCGTGGAGCCAGTTGTTGTACGCCCTGGCGTACGCGATGGCCCACTCCTCGAAGACGATGCGCCCGTAGAAGAGGCCGCGCGTGGGGTAGAGGACGGCCCAGTCCGTGCCGGTGAGGTCCATGAACGACGTCCACTTCGCCGCGTCGGCGGGCTCGAACGCTCCCGGCGCCGGGTTGGCGCTCTGCACGCTCGGCGAGTGGAACTTGTCGCCGTCCGGCAGGATGTTGAGCGGCGTGCGCATCCTGTCGAAGGGCGCTTCGAGATACTGGAAGATCTCGACGGCGTTCTCGATCACGTGACCATCTGCGTCGACGTAGCCGGACATGGCGCACCTCCCCTGCTGTGCTGGCGCTGTACGACGGAATCCGTTCCGTCCTCAGTACATGACGGAGTATATGCGAACCTCAGGGCAGCTGCGCCACGAATGTGCGTGGTTCGACAGGCTCGCCATGAACGGGTCCGAAGGCCGGGACCGATGCCCTACGGCAGGCCGAACTCGTCCCAGCGGGCTGCGACGCCCTCCATGATGTGACGGCTCACCTTGTTCACGGGCGGAAAGTCGTTGTCCTTGAACTTCATGGTTGCGTCGATGCCGACGCCGCGCCTCGGCGGGGTGAAGTCGACCTCGCCGCGCAGGCGCGGGGTTGGCTCGAACTCCCGGCCGAGAACGACGTGGTCGTCCGGCTCGGCGGCTGAGACGACGCGCCACATGACCTCTTCCCAGTCGCGAACGTTGCAGTCGTCGTCCACGACGATGATCCAGCGCCACCGCTCGACGTCCCATATCGCTTCCATGATCTCGCGCGGCTCCTCCTGGCGCTCAATATCGGCGGAGACGATGAGCATGCCGTGGCGTCCGACCTCCGGGAAGTAGACCTCGCGGATGTTCGTCTTGCCCGTCCGGTCGATGAGGCGCGACTGCATCGAGCCTGAGCGCAGCAGCTGGCGGGGGTAGTCCTCGACGCGCTGGCAGATGAGGCCGTACGTCAGCGGGTCCTTCCGGTGGGTGATGGCCTTGACCTTGATGACGAACGCGGCCAGGTTCTGGCCGTAGAAGCCGGTGGATTCGCCGTGCGGCCCCTCCTCGGTGCGCTCGTTGGGCACGACCTCGCCCTCGATGACCACCTCCGAGTCCGCCGGCACGAGCAGGTCGCTGGTCTCGCACTTCACGAGTTTCGTTGCCTCGCCGCGCCAGCCGCCCGCGGCTTCGTACTCCATGGAGCCTTCCAGTTCGCCGCTGTTGGGCCGGACGGGGCTGCCCGCCGCGAGCGTGACGAGCGGGTCGGTGCCCATCACGATGGCGATGGGCGTGGGGCGTCCCTCCGCCTCGTTGCTCAGGATGTGGTCGCCGCCGCCGGGGCCGGTCGACGACTCCCTGCCGCGAACGCCGCCGGAGAGGCTGAGCGTCTGCTTGTCCTTGATCATGGCACGGTAGAGGCCGATGTTCAGGATGCCGGTGACCGGGTCGCGGGTCACGACGCCCGCGGTCGTGGCGAGGTACTGCCCGCCGTCGTGCTCGTGCCAGACGGGCGTGGGGATGAAGTCGAGGTCGACGTCGTCGCCGGTGACGATGACGTCCTTGCACGGCCCGGAGTCGACCTCGACGGACGGCAGGCGGTGGTCCATCCCGCCGACGACACGCTCGTGGATCTTCGCCTCGTCCGGCTCGGTGCCGAATGCGAGCGCGACCTGCTCGATGGTGGAGAGCAGGTTCACGACCATCGGCTTGTCCGGGTAGCCCTTGACGTTGTCGAAGATGATGGCCGGGCCCTGCCGCTCCAGCGAGCGAGCGGCGACAGCACCGAGCTCGAGGTAGGGGTCGACCTCCGCCGTGACGTGGCGCACGAGCCCCTTCTCGTCCAGCAGGCGTATGAAGTCCCGCATGTCGGTGTAGGCGACTCGTTGGCGTTCGAGGGTCATCGTGCACCTCCCCTGATGCATCGTGGTTCAGGCGGGAGTATACGCCTGCGTGTCCCGCGTGGTTCGACAGGTTCATGAAACGGCTGGCACATGGGCGGGGTATACTGCGCGCGCCGGAGACAGGACACCCGCCAGCAAGCAAGCCACCAGGACGAGCTAAGGGGACACTGCCGATGCTCGAGGCCACCACAAGCGCGCTACAGCAGCTGTTCAGCCTTGGACCGCTGCTGGCGTTCTTCCTCGTCATCCCCTACGCGCTGCTCGGCGGGCTGATGCCGGGCACGAACCTCCCGCTCACCGTCATCCTGCTCGGCTTCGCTCACCGCATCGACCCGCTGGTGGCGCTGGTGCTGGTCACCGCGAAGGACGCCGCCGGCGACATCACGGAGCCGGTGCCATCGATCCTGATGGGCATTCCGGGAGCGCGCGCGGCGCAGGCCACGATCCTCGACGGCTACCCGCTCGCGCAGCAGGGCAAGGCTGCGTACGCCCTCGGGGCGAGCTACACGACGACGCTGGTCGGCGGGCTGGTCGGAGCGGCAGTGCTCTACGCGTTCCTGCCCGTCGGGCGCGAAGTGCTCAAGCTGCTCGGCTCGGCGGAGTTCTTCCTGCTGTCACTCGCGGGAATCGCGGCGGTTGCGGTGGTGAGCAGCGGAGCGCTGGTGAAGGGACTGCTGACTGCGGCGTTCGGCATCACCATCGCGTGCATGGGCAACTCGTTCACGGGCGAGAACGTCCGCACCGACTTCGGCATCGACTACCTGTGGGACGGCGTGCCGCTCATCCCGTCGGTTGTCGGGCTGTTCGCCGTGCCGGAGGTCGTGGGCCTCGTGGTGAGCAACAAGGCGATCGCCCGCGAACACGCCGAGGACGTGCTGCACGGCAAAGCGTCGCAGCAGCAGGCGCTGGAAGGCATGCGCGAGGCGTTCCGCCACAAGCTGCTCATGGCACGCTCCTCGATCATCGGCGTGATCGTCGGCGTCATACCGGGCGTCGGCGCCAGCGCGGCGCACTGGATCTCCTACGCGCAGGCTCGCCAGACGGAGAAGGGCGCGACCCAGACGTTCGGAACGGGCGACATCCGGGGAGTCATCGCGGCGGACGCGCCCAACAACTCCATCGACGGTGCCGAGCTCATCCCGACGCTTGCGTTCGGCATCCCGGGCTCCGGCGGCAAGGCCATCTTCCTGGCCCTGCTCATCCTGCTGGGGTTCGTACCTGGCCCGTCGATGCTGAACGAGCATCTGGACATCACCATCGCGCTGGTGTTCACGATCGCGCTTGCCAATGTTGTGGTCGTGCCGATCATGTTCCTGTTCGCCGGGACCATCGCCAAGTTCACGGCGCTGCGGCCCACGCTCATCGCTCCGTTCGTGGCGGGCGTGGTGCTGCTGTCGGCGTTCCAGTCGTCCGCCAGCATGGCCGACCTCGGCATCGTGGCGGCGTTCACCGCGCTTGGCCTGTTCATGAAGGCGTACGGCTGGCCGAGGACCCCCATCCTGATCGCGCTCGTGCTGATCCCGACGGTGGAGAAGAATCTCTGGACGGCTTCGCAGGCCTACGGCTGGGAGATGCTCCAGCGGCCGCAGTTCCTGCTCATTCTGATCATCGGGGTCGGGCTCGTTGTCTGGACGGCCAGGACCCAGCGCAGCGCAGAGGTCGCGGCGCAGTCGCAGGGTTTCAAGGAAGCGACGACGGACTAGATGGTCGAACGATGAGCATGGAAGAGAACAAGCAACCAGGCACCCAACCGGAGACATCCGGCCAATCCGGGCAGCCCTCCCCCGGCTTCCTGCGGAGGCTGACGCGGCCCGAGGTTGCGGGCGAGATGGTGCTCCTGGCGATAGTGGGCGTGATGTTCGGCACGATGCTGTGGGAGTCGCGCGAGTGGACGACCGCATCGGCGCTCATGCCGCGCATCGCGATCGGGGTCGGCGCGCCGCTGTGGTTCATACGGGTGTTCGGCCTCGTGCGGTACGCCCTCGGGACGCAGCCCGAACGGTACCGGGGCGTGCGGCGGGAGGAGGAGTCCAGCGGCCAGATCATGGACCTCGGGTTCTACATGGGGGACGACCAACGGGCCGCACTCGTCCGGTTCCTCAACATCACGGGAGCGCTGGTGTTCCTCCTCCTCGGCATATGGCTCTTCGGCTGGCACATAACACTGCCGCTGTGGACATTCGCCTACCTGCTGATATTCGCCAGGTTGAAGATATGGCAGGCTGCACTTGGCGGAATCTTCTTCCTCGCGGTTATCATCGGCATCTACGGCGCCTTGTTCGACACGATATGGAACGACCCGGTCGTATTCAGGATGTTGAGATGAGAACTCCCGCAGGGGGCCAGCGCAACGCTGAGCACGAAAGGAGACCGACATGAAGATGTTAGGCCGAGCTCTTCTGATGATGGCGCTGACGGCAACGCTGGCCCTCGTGGCGTGCGGCGGCGACGATCCGACACCGACCACGGCGCCTCAGCCCACGGCGACGCCGGTCCCCGAACAGGCAACAGCGGCCCCGGCGCCAGCGGCGACAGCAGCACCTGCGCCGGCGGCGACGCCCACGCCTGTCCCGCCCGGCGTCACACCCCCGCCGACCCCGACGCCGCAGCCGGTTGCGCAGCCGACCCCCACTCCCCTTCCGCCGCCGGAGACCGATCTGACCGCACACTTCGAGGGCAAGACCGTCCGCTTCATCGTCGGGTTCTCGCCGGGCGGCGGCTACGACACGATCGGACGCATCTCGGCACGCTTCATCGAGAAGTACCTGCCGGGCAATCCCCCGGTCACCATCAGCAACCTGACCGGCGGTGGCAGCGTGCGGGCGCTCCAGTTCGTGATGCGTTCGGAGCCGAACGGTCTCACCGTCGGACAGCTGCACCCGCGCTTCGCCATCCGCGAACTGCTCGGCACGGACGTTCCCGGATTCGATCTGAGAACGGCCACCTTCGTCGCGGCGCCGAACGGCGGCTCCTCGTCGAGCTACGGCTGCATCCGCAAGGAGCTCGCGGACTCGTGGGAGGACGCGCTCGAGAAAGGCATCGAGTTTAAGGTGGCGAGCTCCGAGCCCGGCGGGACCGCATCCGCGATGCAGTGGGTCCAACTGGTCGGCGGGCCGGTCAACGTCATCTTCGGGTACGCCGGCACTACGGACAACCTGGCCGCCTTCAACCGGGGCGAGACGAACCTGGTCGTCGAGTGCAGCAGCGACTCGGCGCGGACCATCTACCCCAACTGGTTCGACGGCGAAACGCTCGTCCCCGTCTACTGGAATAACTTCCCGATCCCCGATGACGAACTGGCCCTGCTCGCCGGGCCGCAGCCCAGCGAGGTGAGCCAGCTGGCCGGCATCAGCCCCACCCAGGAGCAGATCGACATCCTCCGGCTCAAGAGCTCCCCGAGCCTCAGCACGAACCGGATGATGGTGCTGGCGCCGGACACTCCGCGAGACATCCAGAACGCGTGGATCCAGGCAGCGAGGCAGATGTTCGAAGACCCCGAGTTCGTGGCGCTCTCGGCCGCGGCCGGATATGAGACGGTGCCCGTCTACGAGGACAAGGCGCTGGCGGACTACGGCATCGTGGACACGCTCTCGCCGGCGGGAGTGGAGATGTTCAAGTCCATCGTCGGCGCCGCAGCCGACTAGACAGAGATACCGGAACGAAGGGAGGCCGACATGCTGAGCGTTGAAGAGAACGAACTGATGACCGATATCTCACCGGGGACGCCGATGGGCAACCTGGTGCGGCGCTACTGGATACCCGTCATGCTGTCGGAGGAGCTTCCCGAACCCGACGGCAACCCGATGCGGGTGCGCCTGCTGTGCGAGGACCTCGTCATCTTCCGGGACTCGTCCGGACGCGTGGGGCTGCTCCCTGAGCGCTGCCCGCACCGGCGCGCCTCGCTCTACCTCGGCAGGAACGAGGATGACGGCCTCCGCTGCATCTACCACGGTTGGAAGTTCGACGTCACCGGCCGCTGCGTCGACATGCCGAACGAGCCGGAGGTGAGCACGTTCAAGGAGAAGATCAGGCCGTCCGCGTACCCGTGCAGGGAAGCGGCGGGGATGATCTGGGCGTACATGGGCCCGCGCGCCGAGCCGCCGCCGCTCCCCCACTTCGAGTGGATGGACGTGCCGGAGGAGCAGCGCCAGCTGGCGTCGTTCCATCGCGGATGCAACTGGGTGCAGGCGCTCGAGGGCGACATCGACACGAGCCACTCCGGCTTCCTGCACGGCGTGCTGGAGCGCACCGCCGACGCCGTCCACACCTGGCGGAAGGAGCACCCTCCCCTCCTCGACGTCGTCACCACGCGGTACGGCATGATGTACGGCGGACGGTACGGCGACATCGATGCCCGGCAGGCCGACAGCGGCACGGCGTCGACCTACTGGCGGGTGAGCAACTTCCTCTTCCCGTTCTACACGTTCTTCCCCAGCCGCCCCAACGGGCTCGTGCCCGGTCACATCTGGGTGCCGCAGGACAACCACAACACGATGGTGTGGTCGGTGGGCTGGAACCCGGTGCGCGAGCTCGAACAGAGCGGAGCGTGGCGGGCGCGCTCCGGCGCGATGGTCGGCGAGTACGAGCCTGAGTCCGCCGACGGCATGGGCCGCTGGCGCCCGAAGGCGAACTGGTACAACGACTACCTGCAGGACCGAGATGCCCAGCGGACGGACACGTTCACCGGCATCCCCACCATCCCGCTGCAGGACCAGGCGGTCACCGAGACGATGGGGTCGATAACCGACCGCTCCCACGAGCACCTTGGCCAGTCCGACGCGGCCATCATCCGGATGCGGCGGCGCCTGCTCGGCGCGGTGAAGGCGCTGCGCGACGACGACGTCGAGCCGCCCTGCGTCGACACGCCCGAGTGGTACCACATACGTTCGGCGTCGGGGACGATGCCGGCGGACGCCGACTGGATCGAGGAGCTCGGCGACTGGATGGACGCGCGCACGCTGGAGATCCCCGGCGTGGGGCTGCCGTCGCCAGTTTAGGAGCTGTGCGGCTCGACGGACTCGACAGGCTCACCGCGAACGAACGCGCTGCCCCTTCCAAGGCGGCGCGTTCCCGTTTCGCCGGAACAGGAAGAGCATGACACGTCATCCTGATGAATAGTCCCATGCCGATGGAGGCCAGCCTGTGGACATCGTGATACGGCCCGAGACACCTGCCGATCTCCCCGCGGTCCAGGAGGTCATCGACCTGGCCTTCCCGGACGAGGACGTGAACGGATTGGCGGAAGCGTTGCGGGGGTCCGCAGAGTACATCCCTGAACTGGCCCTGGTGGCAGTGTGCGATGGGGTTGTGATCGGCCACATCATGTTCACCACCTCCCACATCGACGATGGGGACGAGTCCGTTCCCGCCCTGACGTTGGGGCCGCTGTCGGTGCTACCCGCAAAACAGCGGCAGGGAGTGGGATCCCAACTGGTCGAACACGGCCTCTCGGTCTGCCGGCGGCTGGGACATCGGATCGTCGTGCTCATCGGTCATCCGACGTACTACCCTCGCTTCGGTTTCGTGCAAGCCGGGCCGCTTGGCATTGAGGTGCCGCTCGCCATGTCCGAAGAGAGCCAGATGGTCCTGGCGCTCACGCCGGGAACCCTGGACGGCGTGCGAGGCCTCGTGCGGTTCTCGCCGGTTGTCTACATGTGACCTGGCGGTCACCCTGGATCTCAGCTTTCGCTGGCATGACGGGGCGTAAGGCCCATCGGGTACAATCGCGCGGGACAGAAGGAGGACGACATGCCAGTGCAGGACCTGCGAGAGTGGATCGGGCGCATCGAGGAGATGGGCGAGCTGACCCGCATCGAGGGCGCCGACCCGAACCTCGAGATCGGCGGGCTCACCGACCTCTACCAGTGGGACATGGAGAACCCCGCCCTGCTCTTCGAGAAGATCAAGGGCCACCCGGAGAGCTACCGGCTCATCTCGAACGTCCTCACGTCGCTGCCGCGCATCTGCCTGAGCCTCGACCTCCCGACGCACCTCACGCGGCAGGAGTTCGTCCGGACGTGGCGCGACCGGCTCAAGGAGTTCTCGCCCATCGCGCCGAGGCAGGTCGAGGACGGGCCCGTGCTCGACAACCGGCAGGTCGACGCCGACGTGGACGTGACGCAGTTCCCCGCGCCGTTCTGGCACGCCGAGGACGGCGGCAACTTCCTCGGCACCGGCAACATCGTCATCATGCGCGACCCGGAGACCGGCTGGGTGAACGCGGGCACATACCGGGTGCAGGTGCATGACAGCAAGACGCTCGGCATCATGATCTCGCCCGGGAAGCACGGACGCCTCATCCGCGAGAAGTACTGGGCGAAGGGCGAGGCGTGCCCGGTCGCGGTGTCGTTCGGGCAGGACCCGCTGCTGCTGCTGCTCGGCGGGCTGGAGGTCGACTACGGCGAGGACGAGTTCGCGGTCGCGGGCGGCATCCGCAACGAGGCGCTGGACGTCGTCGCCGCGCCGCTGACCGGCCTGCCCGTCCCCGCGACGTCGGAGATCGTCATCGAGGGCGAGATACCGCCGGACCAGTTCCACCAGGAGGGTCCGTTCGGCGAGTGGACGGGCTACTACGCGAGCGGCGAGCGCGACATGCCCATCATCAACGTGAAGTCCATCAACTGGCGGAACGACCCCATCGTGATGGGCTGCCTGCCGGGCAAGCCGCCGAACGACAACACGTACTTCCGCAGCCCGCTGCGCGCGGCGATGCTCTGGAACGAGCTGGAGCGCGCGGGCGTGCCGGGAGTCGTCGGCGCGTGGTCGCACGAGGCCGGCGGCGGGCGCTTCCTGAACGTCATCTCCATCAAGCAGATGTACCCCGGCCATGCGAAGCAGGTGGGGCACGCGACGACCGCCGTGCACGCGGGCGCTTACGCCAACCGGTTCGTCATCGTGGTCGATGACGACATCGACCCCACCGACACGAACGAGGTGCTGTGGGCGCTCTGCACGCGCACCGAGGTGACGGACGACATCGACGTCGTGAAGCGGATGTGGAGCACGTCGCTCGACCCGATGGCGTACGCCGGCGACGAGGGCCCGCGCTACTACAACAACCGCATGATCATCGATGCCTGCCGCCCCTTCGAGCGCCTCGCGACGTTCCCGCCGGTCGCCCGCGCGACGCAGGAGCACGCCGCCGAGCTCCGCTCCAACTGGCCGCAGCTCTTCACTGCCGACGGCAAGGTCCGCAAGGACGTGCGCCAGGTGAGGAGGAACGGGGGATAGAGGTGCCGCCTCTTAAGCCAGACCACATAAGCCCAACGCCGGAAGAATCGGCCGCCATTGAAGCCGCCATTGCCGGTGACCCAGACACCTGGGAAGCAACCGGTCCGCTGGTTCCCATCGCAAAAGCCGACCCTGAACTCCTCGCGATGTACCACGAGGGCAAGCTGACCATCGCGCCCTACCTCCGCAAGGAGCACCCCAAGACCCGCGTGACGATCCGCCTCGACGCTGATGTCGTGGCCCGGCTCCGCGTAGACGGCCCCGGCTGGCAGACCCGCGCGAACGCCGCACTCCGCGAGGCCGTGCTAGGGAAGTAGGGATCTTACTTTTGGAAGGAACTTACGTGGGAATACGAATACAACCGAGAGAGCTCCAAGTATCTGACGATAGCCCATTCGAAAAGGACCTCCTCAGTCGCAACGATGCCATCGAGGTTCTCAGTCACATAATTCAAAACATCGAAGGGCCTTGCGTCATTGCGTTAGATGCGCCCTGGGGAACGGGGAAGTCCACTTTCTTAGAGATGTGGAAGAAGTACCTAGGGAATCGCGGTTTTCCTGTGGTTAAGTTCAATGCTTGGGAAACAGATTTCGCTGAGGATCCCTTTATTGCCCTTACTGCAGAATTGACTGATGGTATACAAGAACATATGCCTCGCAGGAAAAAGGTGATAGTTAATCGACTGAGGGCACAGGCTGAGAGAATTCTACTGACCACGAGTTCGAATGTTATCAAGAATGTGACGCAAGGAATAGTTGACCCTGCGGCAATCATAGCAAAAAGCGAGACTAACTCCGAGTCGAAGTCGAGGATCGCAAATTATCGCGACCTGAAGGCCTATTTCTCTGAGTTCAGACAATCCTTACAGGATGCCGCGAATGCTCTCCGGCCAACCAGGGACACTCCTCCGTTAGTTGTTATAGTCGATGAACTTGACAGATGCCGGCCTTCTTACGCTGTTGAATTGCTAGAGGTAGCCAAACACCTGTTCTCAGTAGATGAGATAATCTTCGTGCTCGCTATCAACCGGTCAGAGTTGTCCCACTCCGTAAGGGTTGTATACGGGAGCCGTTTTGACGCCGAATCCTACTTGCGCAGATTCTTCGATATAGATTTCCTTCTCCCTGACCCTGACCGACAAGATTTTATCACGGCGATGATTGATGAAGTCGGCATTAGTTCCTATTTTGAACGTACCGCAGACCGTAGAGCATCCTTCGAACGAGACTCCATACAAGACTATCTTGTGAAGTATTTCAATACATCCGACCTCAGTTTGCGGAGTATCGCGCAGTCTATTCATCACTTCGGTTTGGTTTACGCTTCACTTGCAAGCGATCAGCGCTCATTCATTACAATGGCTACAGTTGCCTTGATTCTGCGGACGATGAATATTGACCTCTATCGCCGTTTCGTTGAGCACCGAGCATCTGACAAGGACGTAGTCGACTATCTAATTGAAAACAGGAAACCAAATCGTTTCGTTGTCGATAGATCGGATGCACAGTTTGAGGCATTGCTCATAGCTGCTGGCCAAGAAGATAACAATTGGGCGTTCAAGGAATTTGACGCATCTCCCTTGCTCATCCATTACAAGGCATTGATAGCTGCGTCTCCATCTCAGGACGATTCCCGTGACCCAGTTGTGGGTTATGCTAGGGCAGTAGTCGAGCTAGCAACTAGGTTCTTAACCTCCCATAGGCATGAACCAACCTTCGGGTTTCGCCATGCAACACAACGCATTGAACTTATATCGCGTGGTCTTTTGGACCAACAAAATGACGACAACTCTTGCTAGCCCATGCCTCACTGTGTGGCCCATCGCCCACGCTGGATTCCCGCCTTCGCGGGAATGACGAGGTTGAGGAGCCCCCTAGATGTCCGCCGACCGCGGCCTGAGTGACTCCGGGTTGGCGTCGACCCACTTCCAGTAGTGCTCCCACGCCTCGGAGACTTCACCGGCGGAGCGGCGGGCGAGGCCGGGCCGGAGGACGAGCTCGGGCATCGCCTCGGGCGTGCCGATCAATTGGGCGTGCCACGTCATCTCGGCCAGGTGCTCGGTCGCGATGGCGTCGATCGTGGCGGTCTCGACGTTCGGGCCGGTAAAGACCATGCCATGGTTCTGCAGGTGGCAGGCGTTCGCACCCTGCATCCGCTCGGAGACCGCCCTGCCCTGCTCGACGCTGCGTATCAGCGCCTTGTCCTCGTCGTACATGACAGGCTCGTGCGCGACGGCGGTCGCGAGCTCGGGGTCGAGGAGCGGGAGGATGGTCGCGCCCGCGAGGCCCATCATCGTCGCCCACTTCTGGTGGGTGTGGATGATGGAGCCGACGTCCGGGTGCGTGCGGTAGATCTCGGCGTGTATCGGCCACTCGCTGACCTTCGTGATCTGGCGGTCGCCGGCGCCGACGATGTTGCCGTCGAGGTCCATGACGATGAGGTCCTCGGCGCGGACGCGGTGCATCTGGATGTGGGGCCACGGCTTGATGAAGAAGGTGTCGGTGTCCGGGATGCGCGCGCTGGTGTGGCCGCGCGTGGTGCCGAGTCCGGTGAGGTAGAGGAGGCGGTGGGAGACGGCCACCGTCTCGCGCAGGGCTGCGAGTGCGTCGTCGGTCATGGCTACAGCCCCGTGTGGCGGACGTAGGCGGCGTCGCGGTGCTCGTCGAGCCACTCCTGGTTGCCCCACTCGCCGCGGGCGACGCCGTCGCGCACGTCGGGCTTCGGCGTCTCCCAGCGCTTCGCGACGTCGGCGGCGAGGTACTCCTCCTCGATCCACTCCGGCGTGCCGACGAGCATCGCGCGCCACGTCAGCTCAGCCTGCTCCTCGGCATCGGCGGCGGCGAGCATCGACTTCGAGACCGTCGTGCCGACGAACACCATGCCGTGCCCGCGCAAGTGGCAGGCGACGTTCCCGCCGAGCCACGAGGCGACGGCGGCGCCTTTCTCCGGCGAGTCGATAGCGTCCGGCGTGCCGGTGTAGACCGGCCACCGCTCCGCTGCAACGGACGCCGTCGGGGGGTGGATGACGGGCAGCACGTCGTGTCCGGCAAGGCCGAACACGGTGCACCACTTCTGGTGCGTGTGCGTGACGGCGTTCACCTCGGGCCGCGCCTTGTAGATCTCCGTGTGCAGCGCCCACGAGCCGACGCGCCCGGGATAGGCCTCGCTCGCCTGCACGAGGTTGCCGTCGAGGTCGATGAGCATGAGGTCGTCCGCCTCGACGCGCTCGAGGCTGACGCTGGGCGTCGCGCGGATGAGGACGAGGTCGGAGTCCGGCACGCGCGCGCTCACGTGTCCCTGGTACGCGCCGAGGCCGTAGTGGTGCAGCAGCCGGTTGGCCAGCGCCACCTGCTCGCGCAACGCCTGGAGTTGAGCGTCGTCCGCCATGGCGCGGATGCTACCACAGGCCATGTCATGCTGAGCGGAGCCGGAGGCGCAGTCGAAACATCTCTCAGGGAAGGCTTGGGGCAAGTAACGCTCCCCGAGAGATTTCTCGACTCCGCTATGCTCCGCTCGAAATGACACACGGGGCGTGTGGTAGATTGCCGCCGAGAACGTCCGGAGCGAGCGAGGCATGGCTGAGCGCTACCAGGTGGTCATCGTCGGCGGGGGGCCAGTGGGCGTGGCGCTCGGCGTCGAGCTCGGCATGCGGGGCGTCTCGTGCGCGGTCGTGGAGCGCTTCCCGGAGCCGCAGCGCATCCCCAAGGGGCAGAACCTCACCGCGCGCACGCTGGAGCACTTCTACTTCTGGGGCATCGTCGACGAGCTGCGCGCCGCCCGCGTGATGCCGAACAACTACCCCATCGCCGGTGTCACGGCGTACAAGCACCTGATGAGCGACTACTGGTACCTGCCGCCGGGCCGTGAGACCGTCCGCTCCTTCTACTACGAGACGAATGACCGCCTGCCGCAGTACTGCACGGAAGCGGTGCTGCGCAGGAAGATGGCGACGCTCCCCAGCGTGACGGGACTGTTCGGCTGGAACGTGGAGAGCGTCGAGCAGGACGAGCACGCGGTCCGCGTCGAGATCGTCGAGACGAGCGGCGAGCGGGACGGCTACGCGTGGGGCGGGTTCACCGCCCGGCAGGGTGAGCCGTTCAGCACGGGCGGGGAGCGGCGCACGCTCGAAGCGGAGTACGTCGTGGGGTGCGACGGCGCGCGGTCGCTGGTGCGGGAGACAGCGGGGATAGCGTCGAGCGGCGAGGACTTCGACCAGAAGATGCTGCTGGCGGTATTCAGGTCGCGTGAGCTGCACGAGGCGTTCAGCCGCTTCCCGGAGGTGACGACGTACCGCGCGCTCGACCCGGAACTGCAGGGCTACTGGATGTTCTTCGGTCGCGTGGACGTCGGCGAGGGGTGGTTCTTCCACGCGCCGGTGCCGAACGACGCCAACCTGGAGGACTACGACTTCCAAGCGCTGCTGGACCGCGCCGCCGGATTCGAATTCAGGGCCGAGTTCGACCACGTCGGGTTCTGGGACCTGCGCGTCACCGTGGCGGACGCCTACCGCAGCGGTCGGCTGTTCATCGCGGGAGACTCGGCGCACAGCCATCCGCCGTACGGCGGCTTCGGGCTGAACAACGGGCTGGAGGACATCGTCAATCTCGGCTGGAAGCTGGCGGCGGTGCTGCAGGGTTGGGGCGGCGAATCGTTGCTGGACTCGTACGGGGAAGAGCGGCGGGCCGTCTTCTGGGAGACGGGGCAGGACTTCATCGCGGCAGGCATCAGGTCGGACCGCGAGTTCCTGGAACGGTACAACCCCGAGCACGACAGGGCGGAGTTCGAGGAGGCGTGGCAGCGGATAGGACGCGGCACTCGCGTCGGCACCTACGAGCCGAACTACGAGGGCTCACCCGTGGTGTGGGGACCGCCCGGCGGGGTGTGCAGCGCGCACGGCAGCCACACGTTCACCGCGCGCGCCGGTCACCACCTGCCGCCAAGCATGCTGTCGAACGGTCGCGGCGTCCAGGAGGAGTTCGGCGCGTGGTTCACGCTGCTGGCGTTCGACGCGCCGGAGGCGGACGTCGCCGGGTTCGAGCGCGCGGCGCGTGAGCAGGGCGTTCCGCTGAAGGTCGTGCGCGACACGTTCGAGGAGAGCCGCGCGGCGTACGAGTCGCGCCTCATCCTCGTGCGTCCGGACCAGTACGCCGTCTGGTGCGGCGACGGCCTGCCCTCCGGCGTCGACGCCATGACACTGCTCGCGAGAACCGTCGGGCGGGCCAGCCTGTAAGCACACCACTGCAGGCAGACGGCCAAACCGACAGGAGGGGACGGTTCACGAATCGCCCCCTTTCTTGGTACCGTGTACGGACACCCTCACCCGCGCATCGGAGATGCGCACCCTCTCCCTGAGGGAGAGGGGAGAACGCTTTTCCAGTAGCGCCCATGGACATCCAGCCCGTCATCATCGCCGTTTTCGCAGCGTACTTCCTCGCGCTGATCGCCATAGCCCTCGTCGGCGCGGTACGGATGCGCGAGATGGCCGACTACGTGCTCGCCGGCAGGCGGATGAGCAGCATCACGTCGGCGCTCAGCGCCAGCTCGTCCACGACCAGTGGCTGGACGATGCTCGTCTTCCCGGCCCTGGCGTTCTCCGAGGGCACCGTGCATCTGTGGACGCTCGTGTCCATCGTGCTGGGCGCGTGGTTCAACTGGACGTTCGTGGCAAGGCGGTTGCGGCGCTACACGATAGCAACGGAATCGCTCACGCTCCCGGACTTCTTCGAGAAGCGGTTCGCCGACCGGACGGGCGCGCTGCGGACGGTGGCGTCAGCGCTGACGCTCCTCTTCATCATGTTCTACGTCAACTCCGGGCTGATCGGCGGCACGAAACTGCTGGGGACGATCTTCGGCGTGGAGCACAACGTCGGCGTGCTGATAACGCTCGCCGCGGTCACGTCGTACACGTTCATCAGCGGCTTTATGGCCGTTTCTCGCACGGACGTCTTCCAGTCGATAGTGATGCTGTCGTGCTTCATCATCCTGCCGCTCACGCTCATCTCCACCACCACCTCCCCCTTCAGCGGGGAGGGACAGCCCGCGGGATTCCTCAACCCGTTCACCGGCGCGGGGAACGAGGCCATCACCGCCGTATTCGTCCTCTCGACCGCGGGCTGGGGTCTGGGCGCGTTCGGATCGCAGCGCGTGCTGCAGCGCTTCATGGCGATAGAGAACGAGGGGAGAGTCACCCAGAGCCGCAACTTCGCCGTCACCTGGATCGTCCTCATCTTCTCGTTCGGGTTCCTGTTCGGCATCGTGGCGCGCCCGGCCCTCATGGAGATGGGCCTGCTGGGCGGAGAGAGCCTCTTCGACCCGGAGCGCGTCTATTTCGTGGTCTCTGAGGCGTTCTTCAACCCAGTCTTCACCGGCCTGCTGCTCACGGGCGTGGTCGCCGCCATCATGAGCACGGCGGACTCGCAACTCCTGCTCGGCTCCGCCATCGCCACGGACGACGTTCCGCTCATCAGGCGGCTCGGGCGCCGGCTGGAGCCCGTACGCGTGCTGTGGGCGTCCGGCAGAGTGTGGCTGGGGCGCACGCTGCTGCTGGTCATCGGCGGTATCGCGGGAGCGCTGGCGATCGCCTGGCCGGACTCGATAGCGAGCCTGGTCGCCTACGCGTGGGGCGGCATGGGGGCCTCGTTCGGGCCGGTGACCATCCTCGCGCTCTGCTGGCGCAGGTTCAACTTCCCGGGCGCGCTCGCCGCCATCGTGACGGGAGCGACGACGGTCAGCGTGTTCCAGTTCACCTCGGGCGGTCCGTGGGGGATGTTCGACATGGCCATCGCCAGCGCGCCCGGCTTCATCCTCGCGTTGCCCGTCGCCGTCGTCGTCACGCTGCTCACTTCGCCGCCTTCCGCCGAGGTCACGGAGCGGTTCGACCGCGTCAACGCGGCGCCGGCGGCGTAGCTGGCTGCCCGGTAGCCGCCAGCCGTCCTCTCCCCTAAACTGCCCCACAGCAGGCGCAGTCCCTGTTCCCCTTACGCACGAGGAGGGCAACGTGGAATACCGAGAAGTTGGGAATACCGGTGTCCAGGTCTCTGAGATCGGGTTCGGCGGAGGCGGCAACGCAGGGCTGATGGTGCGCGGCACGCCCGAGCAGCAGCGCGAGGCCGTCGCACGTGCCATCGAGCTGGGCATCAACTACTTCGACCAGTCGCCCGACTACGGCGACGGCGTCTCGGAGGCGAACCTCGGCCGTTTGATGAAGGAGCTCGCCTTCCGGCCGTACCTCACCACGAAGATCGAGGTGCGCGCCGAGAACCTGGACGACATCGCCGGTCACGTGACCCGCTCGCTCGACGAGAGCCTGGAGCGCCTCGGCGTCGACTACGTCGACTTCCTCCAGATACACAACGGTCCGCTCATGGAGCGTCCCGAGCTGTCAGGACGCGCCTACGCCCGGCTCTGGATCGAGGACTACCTCAGGCCCGGCGGGGCGCTTGAAGGTCTGCAGCGCGCCCAGAAGAGCGGGAAGGCGCGCTTCATCGGGTTCATCACGCGGGGCGGCGACGGCGACGCTGCGCGCCAACTCATCGACACCGGCGTCTTCAGCCTGATCAACGTCTCGGTGCACCTGCTCAACCCGTCGGCCAGCATCAAGCCCGACGGAATGCGCTTCGACG
Organism: Dehalococcoidia bacterium; assembly: GCA_034422595.1. Taxonomy (GTDB): domain Bacteria; phylum Chloroflexota; class Dehalococcoidia; order Lucifugimonadales; family Australimonadaceae; genus Bin16. The sequence goes on from DAOUJO010000007.1 coordinate 232,776, forward strand.
CCGACTGGGACGGCATCCTGGACTATGCGGCAGCGAACGGCGTCGGAGCCGCTATCTACTCTCCGCTGGCAGGCTGGTTCCTGACCGACAACGCGGCGGAGGGAGGAGCGGCGCACCCCCTCGCCCGGGGGTCGCGCAGCCCGGAGGTTGACGCGGAGGGGCTCCATTGCGCGCGGGCGCTGAGGTTCCTCTCGCGGAACCTCAGCCCCGACACCCAGGAGGACGACCACAACCTTGCGGAGGCCGCGCTCCGGTTCGTACTCTCGCTCAACGGAGTGTCGACGGTGCTCGGCGGCTTCTCGGACGCCCACCAGGTCGAGGAGAACGCCGCCTGCTCCGGCAAGGGTCCGCTCTCCGTGCAGAACATGAAGCGCATCGAGATGGTCTGGCGCGCTAACTTCGGGCTGGACGCGGCGGGGGAGTAGGACGGCCCCACTAGAACGGGTTGAGGACCGGGACGCCCGTGGGCTCGAAGTGGCGGACGTTCCGGGTCACGACCGTCAGGCCGTGCTCGAGAGCAGTAGCGGCGATGATCAAGTCATCGTTCTGGTGACCAAGCACAGCGCACAAGCGACCCCAGCGCTTCGCCACAGGGAGGTCGACGGGCAGGATGCGGTCGCCGTACACGGCCAGCACGTCATCCAGCCAGGAGGCCAGAGTAAGCGCAAAGGCAGGATTACGACGCTCCTGGCGGGTTACCCCTCGCTCCACCTCCGCGATTGACACCACGCTTATGTACAGGTCCGGCATCCGCTGGGCCGACATCCATCGTGTCAGGTTGGAGGCGCCCTCGTCTTTTCGCAACACCGAAATCACATCGGTATCAAGGAGGAACATCAGAAGTCAAACTCCCGGAGCCTCAGCGGCAACCGCTCGAACTCCTCGCCGTCCTTGGGGATAGCAAGCAGCATCTCGACGAACGTCGGCGCTGCCGCCTTTCCATTGCGGCGCAGGCGCTCGTAATCCTCGACCGCCAGCACGACCACTGCGGGCTTGCCGCGCCGGGTCACGCATTGCGGCGAGCCCGCCAGCGCGGCGTCTACCACCGCGCTGAACCTGTTCTTGGCGTCCTGCAACTGCCACTCGGTCATGGAACACATCCTGTCCATCTGTTCTGTCTAGATTGTCGTACTGGCCAGTTACGTATGTCAATCACTGCTTCCTCATCCCCCAGTGCTACACTCCCGCCATCCATAGCCGGAGTAGAAGATGACCGACGCCACACCGACCCGGATGACCATCAGCAAGAGCGAGGCGCGCGCGTCGCGGGGGATGGTCGCGACGAAGGACGTCCACGCCACGCGGGCCGGTCTGCAGATGCTCGAGAGCGGCGGCAACGCGGTCGACGCTGCGGTCGCGGCGTGCTTCGCGGTCGGTGTCGTGGAGCCGGAGTCGAGCGGCATCGGCGGAGGCGGCTACCTCGTCTTCCAGATCGGGGACAGGGGCGGCGTCATCGGCTTCCCGATGCGCGGGCCGCTCGACGCCAAGCCCGACATGTACGAGCTCACCGGCGAGGCCGCGGTCGGCAACTTCGGCTGGCCCGGCGTCGTCGACAACGAGAACCTCGACGGGCCGCGGTCGATCGCGACGCCCGGCGCGGTCGCAGGGCTGTGCGAGGCGCACCGGCTGCTCGGCAGGCTGCCGCTGCGCGAGGTGCTTGCGCCTGCGGTGTCGCTCGCGCGGGACGGCCACTCGCCCGGCTGGGAGAACATCTACTCGTGGGGGCTCCTCTCGCACCGCCTCTTCGCGTTCGAGGAGCTGCGCCGCATCCTGATGCCCGGCGACCGGCTTCCCGCGGGCGACGCGACCACTCCCTCATTCCTCCGACAGCCGGAGCTGGCCGACGTGCTGGAGGCCGTCGGGCGCGACGGTCCGCAGGCGTTCTACACCGGCGACGTCGCCAGCGCGCTCCTGTCGAGCATCCGCGACAACGGCGGCATCCTCTCCGAGCGGGACCTCGCGGAGTACCGCCCGTTCGTATGGGAGAACGAGCTGGAGTTCCCGTACGCCGGTCACACGGTGCGCGTGCCGCCGTTCGCCTGCGCCGGGACGACCTCCGCGATGACGCTGCGCCTGCTGGACGGCTTCGACGTGCGTTCGATGGGCCACAACTCGCCTGACGCGCTCCACGCCTACATCTGCAGCGCCCGCCTCGCGTACGCAGACCGGTTCGCGTACCTCGCCGACCCCGCGTTCGTCAGCGTGCCGTGGCAGGGCCTCGTCTCCAACGGCTACAGCGATCTGCGGCGCGGCCTGATCGACATGCAGCGTCTCAACCCCGCTGAGCCGGGCGATCCGTGGGCGTTCGACGACGGCGCGCCGGGCGAGCGGCTGCCTGCGAGCGCTCCGGCGCTCGACACGGGCACGACGCACCTGTGCGTCATCGACGGCGACGGCAACGCGGTGTCGCTCACGAACACGCTCATGGCGGGCTTCGGCTCCGGGTTCGTGCCGAAGGGCACCGGTGTCGTGATGAACAACGGCATGATGTGGTTCGACCCGGTGCCCGGGCGCGTGAACTCGATCATGCCCGGCAAGTATCCGCTCAACAACATGACCCCTGCCCTCGTGCTCGACGGGAACAGCGTCCGCATGGCGGTAGGCGCAACCGGCGGGCGGCGGATCACGAACTGCGTCACGCAGCTCATCTCCAAGGTGGTCGACTTCGGCATGGGTCCGCAAGAGGCGATAGACGCGCCGCGTGTCGACTGCTCGCAGCCCGCCACGCTCGTCCACCGGGACCTGCCCGCCGGTGTGGCCGCCGAGCTCGAACGGCGCGGACACCGTATCCAGGTGATCGGTGAAGGCCACGTGCAGGGCGGTTTCGCCAGCTTCGCAAGCCCTGTCGCCATCGTGCGCGACCCGGACGGCGCCCTCCGCGCAGGCGTGGACACGTTCCACTCCGCGTACGCCGAGGGGCTGTGAGTACAGGTGAACCTCACCGTCATCGTCCCTGCGTTCAACGAGGCCGAGTACCTCCCCGCGACGCTGGACGCCATCGAGGCCGCGGCAGGACACCTGCGCCCTCGCTCCGGCGCTGAGGTCGAGACGATCGTCGTCGACAACAACAGCACGGACGAGACAGCCGCCATCGCCCGAGGCAAGGGCGCCGCAGTCGTGTACGAGCCAGTGCAGGGCATCGCACGGGCCCGCAATGCCGGAGCGCGTCACGCCCAGGGCGACGTGCTGGTGTTCGTCGATGCGGACGCCCTCGTGCCCCCTGCCCTCTTCGAGGCCATCCACGAAGCGATGAGCGACCCTGCCTGCGTGGGCGGCGGCGTGGACGTCGAGTACCGTCCCCAACGACGCGTCATGCGGCTCTACCTGCGCGCATGGCGATCGCTCGCGCGGCGGATGCGGCTGGTGCAGGGCGCGACGCAGTTCTGCCGCAGAGACGCCTTCGAGCAGATCGGAGGCTACGACGAGCAGGCGTGGATAGGCGAAGACGTGGACTTCTACAGGAGCATGGAGCGACTCGCCGGGAGCACGGGTGGCACGGTGCGGTTCATCGAGCAGCCGCGCGTCCAGGCATCGTCGCGGCGCTTCGACAGGTGGCCGCAGTGGAAGACGCTGCTCTGGACGAACCCACTCTTCATCGCGCTGTTCCGGCGACGTAAGGCGTTCTGGGCAGGCTGGTACCGGCGTCCAGTGCGATAGAACGCACCGCCGGTCTCCTCACGAAGCGTCCGGCACATTCTCGTACGGGACCACGCAGGTTACGGTCGTGCCGTGTCCCGATTCGCCCGAAGACACTTCGAGCGTGCCTCCCATCTGCTCGGCGTCCGCTTCCATGTTCGTGAAGCCACGGCCGCGCTCCGCGTAGTCGGACGGAAGGCCGATGCCGTCGTCGGATATCGACATGTGAAGCGCGTCGTCCTGGAAGTCGAGCGTGATGGTTATCTTCCCGGCCGACGCGTGCCGAAGCGCGTTCGCCATCGCGTTATGTGCGATGGCGAAGAGCAGCCCTCGGGCCACCGTGGAGAGCGGCGGTTCCTCGCCGGAGCACACCACCTCGGTGGGGATCGAGGTGATGTTGGTGAAGGTCGAGGCGTGCGCCTCGAGCACCGTGCCGAGTTCCCTGCCCCTGAATATGAGGTCGATGTCTATGGGGTGCCTCAGATCCCACATGGTCGATCTCGACAGTGCGTGCATCGCCTGGAGCCGGGCGATCTGATCTCGGTTCTCCGGGTCCTCGGCTTGTATGGCCGATTCGATACCCAGCCCAAGCACGTACGCAGACTGTGCAATGGTGTCATGGATGATCTGCGAGACACGGAGCCGTTCCATCTGGAGCTGGCGCTCCCGCTCCTGCTGACGCACCCGCTCGACGGCTTCCAGTCTCCTGATGCGTTCGAACCCGGAGATCAGAGTGACCACTACCGCCACTCCGTACATGGCGGCGATCCTCGCGATCAGCACCTTCTCTTCCTTCGCAGCCATATCGAGCCCATCTCCGGTCATCAGTACCACCATGCTGTACAGGACGGCAGCCATCGTCACCCAGACGAAGCTGATCCTGAAAGAAGCGAAGACGACGGCGAACATGGCCAGAGCCGGGTAGTACAGCAGGAAGCACAACGTCCCCAGCTCCCCACCCACGGCGACGCCCCCCGTGATCAGGGCCACGTCCATCGCACTCAACATGAGCAGGCTCTGCCACTTCACGTCCCTGCCGGTCCGCAGCAGGAAATGGACGTAGGCGTTGTAGGACATCGCAAGCAAAGCGAGCAGGGTGTAAGAGACGTGGATGGCAAGCGAGTAGTCCGGGCGGTAAGCCATCAGGCCCAGGGCCACCACCAAGATCAACCAACGTCCCCACACGGAGACCGCCGCCGCGTGGCGCAGGCCATCAGGATCGGTCCACTCGGCCATGCGAGCGCGCTGCGAAAGAGAGTCGATCGGGATGTTCATGGAGTCGAAGTCCTTGGGGGAGCAGGGTTCGCCCACGTACGCGGTTGCGCTATGCCATTATCACACGGGTGTGCAAACCCTTACCCGGCCGGAGGACAGAGCGAGGTCGTTCTCAACGCGCTCCCCTAGCCCAGCAGGAGCGGTCCGACCTCGCTGACGTGCGAAACCTCATGGTCCGGCGGTTCGACGCCGTCCAGCCACGACTGCCCGTTCGTCACCCACGCGGTCGAGAGCCCTACCCCTTTCGCGCCGCCCATGTCCGCTGCGACGTCGTCGCCCACGAACAGCACTTCGCGGCTGGCAGGCATTCCGAGGCACTCGAGCGCCACGTGGAATATCGCGGGGTCGGGCTTCCGGCAGCCTGCCTCCTCGGAGACGATAACGCACCCGGTCAGCCCCTCCAGCCCGCGCGACCTGATCGTCAAGTGCTGCCCCGACGATGGTCCGTTGGTGACGATGCCCCATGGCACTCCCGCAACGTTGAGGTCGTGCAGCAGCGGGAAGACGTCCGGGTCCTGCGGGAGGACGGCGCGCGACACCTGCAGGTACCACTCGGCCAATGCCTCGGGCGACAGTCCGATGCCAGGCCATTCTTCGAGCGTGCGGGCCATCAGCCGCTCCCTGCCCGCCAGGCCTCTTTCATCGAACGCGGCGAACTTCGCCTCAGCCTCGTCGGCGGACGCTGCGGCGCGCACGGCGGGCCACGTCTCGTGCAGCAGCCGCCCGGTCGCGCGTATCGCGCCGTCGCGGTCCCAGAGCGTGTTGTCGAGGTCGAAGAGCGCGGCGGTGTACAGGGGTGGCATCAGATAACTCCTCGGTTCATTTGCGCCTGCTCCGCTCCGTTGATCCCGAGCAGCATAGGCAGCAAGGCCATATCGGTGAACCGCACAACTCCCCTCCTGTCGGCGACGTCACACGTTGGGCTCGCAACGTATGCCAGTACCCTCATCCCCGCTGCCAGCCCGGCTTGAACGCCTGAATCGCTGTCCTCGACGACCACGCACTCCGACGGAGAGAACCCCATCGTCTCCGCGGCGTGCAGGAACACGTCGGGGTGGGGCTTGCGTCGCGGGACCATCCCCCCACTGAACAGCCGCCCTTCGAACCAGGCGTAGAGGCCCGTGAGCTTCAGCCGCTGTTCTATCGCAGGGAGAGAGCCGTTCGAGCCTACGCAGACCATTGTCCCCGAAGCGGCGACCGAACGCACTGCGTCAGCAACGCCAGGAACAGCACGGAGCCCATCTTCCACCGCGACGCGTTCTGCTTCTTCGATAAGGCTCACTATGTTATCCGGCAACCGCACGCCCCAATGCTTAAGCACTGCATCCTGCAGGGTGTCAAACGAAACTCCACGGAAGAGAGCGTGCAGCTCCTCCAACTCTGCTTGCAGGCCGTAACGTGCAAGAACAGTTCCCAGGGCACGCACGATCAGCGGTTCGCTGTCGACCAGCACGCCGTCACAATCGAAGATGACCAGTCTGGGCATAGTCTGAGGATTGTTTGTCATCGTTCGTTCCGGCGCGTAGCTGCGACTCCTCAAGGAGGAACGGCAACCTGGTGCCTTCGCTATCCTCCGCCACTCAGCATGAGAACCATCAACGGCCAGAGCAATACAGAGAGGATGCCCTCAAGGCTGAACAGGTTGCCCATCCACCTGTCGGAGTCCCAAAAGAAGTTTATGGGACCACCCCAGTAAGCCGGAACGATCAAGAATCCAAGAACGAGATAGGCGCCTGCTGAGACGGGGATGCCTATCGGAATGAGGATTCTATTCCACCTCCACCCGCGCCATACATACGAGGGTGCCAACAGAGCGCACGAGAGCGTTGTCCACGCGACAAACATCGAGAGGCCAAAGAGAGGGCCACCGAAGTTCCGCGTGAAGAATCCATACGTCCAGAAGTCGTCCATGGAACCCGCCTTCGCTCCTCAGCAGCCAACTTGTTCCCTGACCGGGAGCAATCAGCTGTCCCAGTCTCGTCTTCGGTTCCGTAGGGTCCCGCCCACCGGGAAAGCTAGTCCTGGTGGTAGTACTCCAGGCCGAGGTGGGTGATCTGCTCCTCGCCCATCATCCAGCGCAGCGTGTTCTTGAGCTTCGTCTGCTGGATGAACAGGTCGTGCTCCGGATAGAGGTTCCGCGCATGGTGCGGGCTCTTGAAGTAGAACGAGAGCCACTCCTGGATGCCGGACATCCCGGCGCGCTGCGCCAGGTCCATGAAGAGGATGAGGTCCAGCACGATGGGCGCGGCGAGGATGGAGTCGGAGCAGAGGAAGTCAATCTTCATCTGCATCGGATGCCGCAGCCACCCGAACAGGTCGACGTTGTCCCAGCCCTCCTTGGCGTCCCCGCGCGGCGGGTAGTAGTTGATACGCACCTTGTGATAGGCGTCGCCGTAGAGGCCCGGGTACATCTCCGGCTGCAGGATGTGCTCCAGCACGCCGAGCTTCGACTCCTCTTTCGTGCGGAAGTTCTCGGGCTCGTCGAGCACTTCGCCGTCGCGGTTGCCGAGGATGTTGGTGGAGAACCAGCCGTTCAGCCCCAGCATCCGCGCCTTCAGCATCGGGCCGATGACCGTCTTCACGAGCGTCTGGCCGGTCTTGAAGTCCTTGCCGCAGACGGGTACGCCTCTGTCCCGCGCCAGCCGTTCGAGCGCGGGGATGTCGACCGTCAGGTTAGGCGCGCCGTTGATATACGGAACGCCCTCCTGCAGCGCGGCGTAGGCGTAGATCATCGACGGCGCGATGTTCGGGTCGCTCGCATGGAGCGCGGAGACGAAGCCCTCGATGTCCTGGTGTATCTCTTCCTCGGTAATGAATTTCTCGGTGGATGCGCACCAGATCATCACCAGCCTGTCGCAGCCGTTCTCAGCCTTGAACCGGCGCATGTCCTCGCGGATGGCGTCGACGGCGCTGAGCTTGCTCTCGACCGTTTTGACGTTCGCGCCCTCGATGCGCTTGGCGTAGTCCTGGTCGAAGACCGCCGGCATCGGCTCGATCGACCTGAGATAGTCCGCGATGGGTTCGATCTCGGCGTAGCGGTCGAGCACCCCTGCCCGGAGCGCCGCCTCGTACGCATTGTCCGGGATCGGGTCCCACGCGCCGAAGACCAGCTGGTCGAGCTCCGCGAGCGGTACGAACTCCTTGATGAACGGCGCACGGCTGTCAGTGCGCCTCCCGAGGCGGATCGTCGCCATCTGCGTGAGCGAGCCAACCGGCTCGCCGGAGCCGCGTCGTATGTGCTCGACGCCCGCGATCACGGTCGACGATACGGCGCCCAGGCCCACCATCAGCACGCCGAGTTTCCCGTCCGCGGGTCCGACGCCATTCGAGACCGACTCCATGAAGTCACTCGGGTCGAGGCCGATGCCGCGCCTGCGGGCGAGGTCCATCAGCGTGCCGTGCCACTGCGCGGGGATCCTCCCCGTCCGCGCCCAGTGCTGCACGGTGCTCTGACGCCTGCCCAGCAGTCCCGCGAGCGCGGACTGCCCTCCGAACCGGTCGATGATCTGCTTTGCGGTGTTGTGTTGTGTGCTCATGGCAGGGCAATCTACCGATAAAATCGTTAGGTGTCAAGCCGCCAACGCTCGCCGCGATTGGTATGATGCGCGCATGCTGAGCCTCGAGGACAACGAACTCCTCACCCGCGTCGGCAGGGGCAGGCCGATGGGCGAGCTGCTCCGCCGCTTCTGGCACCCTGTCCTGCTGTCGAGCGAGCTGCCGGAGCCCGACTGCCCGCCGGTGCGCGTGCGGCTCATGGGCGAGCGCCTCGTCGCCTTCCGCGACACGAGCGGCCGGGTCGGCCTGCTGGCCGAGGCCTGCCCTCACCGCAGGGCGAGCCTCTTCTTCGGGCGCAACGAGGAGAACGGCCTGCGCTGCATCTACCACGGATGGAAGTACGACGTCGAGGGCCGCTGCGTCGACATGCCCAGCGAACCCGCGGGCAGCAACTTCGCCTCCAAGGTGCGCACGACCGCCTATCCGTGCCGCGAGACGAACGGCGTTATCTTCGCCTACCTCGGCCCGCCGGAGCTGCAACCGGAACTGCCAGGCATCGAGTGGCTCGGGCTGCCGGAGGGCCACGTCTACTTGACCAAGCGGTACGAGTTCGCGAACTGGGTGCAGGGACTCGAGGGCGGCATCGACTCCTGCCATTCCAACTTCCTGCACACCACCGTCCCGGCGTTCCGGCGGACGGCCGAGTTCTTCGACGGCCTCCGCGACAGGCTCCAGTTCGACGCGAGGCTGGTCGAATATTTCATCAGCGACCTCTCTCCCCGCTTCTGCCTGCGCGACACCGACTACGGCGTGTTGATCGGGACGCAGCGCGACGCCGGGGAGGACAGCTTCTACTGGCGCATAACGCACTGGCTGCTGCCGCACGCGAACATCTTCGGAGGCGTGCGCGAAGACGGCCAGACCCGCCTCGGCAGAGGGCTCATCTGGTCCGCGGTCGACGACCACACCACCGCCGTCTTCTCGGTCAGCTGGGCGCTGGAGTCGCCGCTGACGGAGAGTGAACGCGCCGCCTGCGAGGCGTTCAGCGGGGCCGTCGTTCCGGGCACGTCCATGATGGTGCAGACGATGGCCAACGACTACCTGATAGACCGCGAGCGGCAGGCGACGGAGACGTTCACCGGCATCGAGTCGCTCCAGGCGCAGGACCTCGCCGCCCAGGAGGGCATGGGGAGCATCGTCGACAGGACGGAGGAGCACCTCGGCTCGTCCGACTCTGCCATCATCCGCGTGCGCCGCGCCCTGATCCGCGCGGCCAGGGATCTCATGGAAGGCACCGAGCCCCCGCAGGCAACCCGCCCGGCCTCCTACAAGCTCCGTACCGTCGACCTCATCAGGCCGCGCGCCGACGGCTTCGACGGAGAGGAGATCGAGGCGCTCTGCCGGTTGGGGTAGCACATCTCCACTAACACCCGCCGCTTCCCTCATCGCCCTCTGCCCACGTACCCTATGTTCATGCAGTGGTAACGCCGTCGACAGCGCAGTGCTGACATCATATGCCGGAAGCCAAAGTCAACTCGTGTCAGGTGATTCGCGGCGTGCCACCAATGCAACTCGACACTCACACTGGGGAGCGACCGAATGACCAATGAGATTACAACATGCCGGATCTGGGGTGATGATTTCACAGCCGTCGGAGAAAACATCCCCGAGCTCGACAGGATTACAGTAACTGAGTCCCCTCGCGCAGGTGGAGGATACACAGTCTCTAGTGGCATCGTTCGACACCTCGACAATCTTGATGACGGAGGGAAGGCTCAGCTCACTTCTTGGTTAGTAGATCAGCGAGAGCAGGGAAATAACTGTCCCATTGTGACGGAGGAAGCAATTGAATACGCGACCCGCAAGCATAGGCTTCCAGTTTATGAGCGTGCTGAAAGATTGCTTAAGTTCCTTTCCAAACAAACTATAGTAGCAGGAGAAGGCATTTCATTAATCAAACACTCCAGGGGCTGGGAGGAGTTCCCTCAGAATTCAAACGGTCAGCCAATCTTTCCGGATGTGCCGACAAACCCGTTTGTGCTAGGTGCGATGGCTTGGTCAGAGTCCATTACAGATAATGAAGTTTCATATTTGGTCGACTACCTAGAGGATGAGGGTTGGGTACGGGAGACTTTCAAGCGAAGTGGTGTATTCTCTCGTTCGCATCGATATTTGGTCACTGTTGGCGGGCATGTCCGAATCTCTGAAGAGGCAGCCAATGTAGATTCTTCTCAAGTCTTTGTGGCAATGTGGTTCGATGACTCCCTTTCGCAGGTATACGATGAAGGAATCGCACCTGCGATCTATGACTGCGGATTTGAGCCAAAGAGAATCGACCGCGATTCTACGGTCGACAAGATTGATGATGCCATAATTGCAGAGATTAGGCGGTCACGCTTTCTTGTCGCTGACTTCACACATGGCGACGATGGAGCAAGAGGGGGAGTGTACTACGAAGCTGGTTTTGCACATGGTCGCGGCATTCCCGTTATCTTTACCTGCCGTGGCGACATGATTGAAAAGATCCATTTCGATACACGCCAATACGCTCATATCACCTGGAACAGTACGTCTGAACTACGCGAAAGCCTACGCGATAGAATATTGGCGCGGATCGGAGAAGGTCCGACCATAGCGCAGTAGTGGGCTCGCGACACCCGCCCCTTTCGCAGTCGTCCCCTGCCCGCGTACGCTGGTCCCATGAACGGAGCGACGGATACAGGACGCCCACTCACCCCACCGGCGCGGGTGAGCAGGGATGAGGCGGTTTCGGGTGGTTCTGAGCGGAAATGAGCTGCGGATGAGCGGTTTTGAGCAGTTGAACCGCTCATCGGAAGGGCCGGTCCCAGAGGTGGATTCCTGCCCGATGAGCGGTAATGCACAGCATTTCCCCCGGAACTTTCGCTGGCGCGCCGGTTTTGCTAGCCTCACACGCAGGCAGACACCAGATGCCACGGAGGAACGGATGGCCACAACAGCAGGGACCGCGCAGGAGGAGTTGGCGCAGCTGACGCCGGAGGAGCTCTACGCCCTCTACATGGAGAAGCAGGTGAACTTCGGGCGCGCCGCGCTCGCGCTCGACAAGCGCAGGAAGCTGGGCCGCGTCCACGTCCCCGCCGAGGAGGCCGACGTACCGAACGCCGGGCCGAACCAGCGCATGATCGTGGGGCCGGAGCTCGGCTTCAACGTCCACAACCTGCACGTCTTCACCTCGGGGCGCGCGGGCGGCTCGGAGCGCTACCACACCCACGGCGACGCGCTCAAGTTCTACGTCAAGGGCGGCGGACAGGAGCTCATCGAGGACGTGCGCTTCGACGTGAAGGTCGGCGACTTCTGCCACATCCCCGCAAACATCTGGCACGGCACCGAGAACCCGCACCCGGAACCGCTCGTCTTCCTCGCCGCGCAGCAGTTCCCCGGCACATACCGGCAGGTGCCGACGCCGTTCGTCCACCTCACCGCGCCCCACAAGGCACCGGAGGTGAGCGACCTCTCGGACGAGGAGCTGGCAAAGCTGGAGCCGTGGCCGCTATACCTCCGCTACCTGGAGGAGCAGATGGCGTTCGGGCGCATCGCGATGGAGATGCAGCGCAGGCGCGAGCAGAAGCGCCTCCACGTCCCGGCGGAGGAGGCGCCCATCATGGAGTGGGGCCCCGGCAGGCACCACGTCATATCGCCGGAGCTCGGCTTCGACATCTACTCGTTCCAACTGTTCATGGAGAACGTCCCCGCGCACACGGAGAACGGCGCGCCCCAGACCTCCGGCGACGCCGTCCGCTACTACATCAGCGGCGAGGGCGTCGAGATCATCGGCGAGGAGCGCGTCCGCGTGCGCGCGGGCGACTTCACCTGCATCCCCGCAGGAACCCGCCACGAGACGACGAACGCGCACGACGAGGACCTGCGCTTCATCTGCTGGCAGCAGATACCAGGCACCTACGTGCAGGTGCACTTGCCCGTCCTGCCCGTGGAGTAACCATGACCACCTACCGCGGCCAGGGCATGGCGCGCATGGAGGACGAGCGGCTGCTGCGCGGCGGCGGTACGTTCGTCGACGACATCCAGCTCGACGGGATGCTCCACGCCGCCGTGCTCCGCAGCACCGAGCCGCACGCCCGCATCCGCTCCGTCGACACCGCCGCCGCGATCGCGAGTCCGGGCGTCGCCGTTGTCTACACCGGTGCAGACCTGGACGGCGTCGTGCCCGACATCGGCGCGATACGGCGCGAGGGCATGGGGGAGACGCCCGTCCCCGAGCACCCCGTGCTGGCGAAGGGCCGCGTCTGCTACGTCGGCCAGCCCGTCGCCATCGTCGTGGCCTCGACCCGGTCGCAGGCCTTCGACGCGCGCGACCGCATCGCCGTCGACTACGAGCCGCTCCCGCCCCTGCTCGACCCGCGCGAGTCGGCATCGGACGCCAGCCCGCTGCACCCGGACATCGGCACGAACGTCGTGATGCGCACCGAGGCGGGCGAAGGCAACGTCGCCGAGGCGTTCGAGAACGCCGACGCGATCGTCGAGGCCTCGTACGAGATACCCCGCCTCGTCGCGATGCCGATGGAGACCCGGGGCATCGTCGTCGCGCCGGACGCGGCGAGCGGTCGGGTCACCGTCTGGACGTCGACGCAGGTGCCGCACCGCGTCAAGACGTTCCTCGCGATGCTCCTCCCCGGCGACCTGGACATGCGCGTCATCACGCCGGACGTGGGCGGAGGCTTCGGGCGCAAGATCGAGGTCTGGCCGGAGGAGGTTGCGGCGGCGTACGCGGCGGTCCAGCTCGGCGCGCCGGTCAAGTGGACGGAGCAGCGCTCGGAGAGCACGCTCGCGTCGCACGGTCGCGGCTTCACGGCTGACGTGGAGGCCGCCGTGCGCGCGGACGGCACGATGCTCGGCGTCCGCATCCGCATGCTGGCCGACATGGGCGCGTACTTCCTCACGTCCAGCGGCGGGCCGCTCGGCAACGCCGTGCAGCGCGTCGCCGGGCCGTACGCCATCCCCGCGATGGACGTCGAGTGTCTCGGCGTGACGACGAACCGCCCGCCCACCGGCCCCTACCGCGGCGCAGGCGGGCCCGAGGCCGCCGTGCCCATCGAGCGCATCATGGACGACGCCGCGCGCACGCTCGGGATGGACCCCGCCGAGATACGGCGACGCAACTTCATCCCCACCGACGCATTCCCCTACCGGACGGCCACCGGCCTCGAGTACGACTCCGGCGACTTCCACACCGCGTTCGACCGCGCGCTCGGCATGGCCGGGTACGCCGGTCTGCGCGAGCGGCAGGCGTCTGAGCGCGGCCCATTCCGCACCGGCATCGGCGTTGCCACGGTCACGAAGGCGTCCGGGGGCAAGGCGAACGTGCGCAAGAGCCTCGCCCGCGTCGAGGTGAAGCCGGACGGGCGCGTCGTCATCGTCACGGACGTGTCGCCGCACGGACAGGGCACGGCCACGTCGTTCTCCCAGATCGCGGCCGACACGCTCGGTGTGGCGCCGGAGATGGTCGAGCTGCACCACGGCGACACCGACGAACTCGCGTCGGGCGGCGGCACCACGTCGAGCCGCGGCCTCGCGGTCGGCGGCAACGCGGCCTACGTGGCGCTGCGGGAGGTGAAGCGCCGGTTGGAAGCCGCGGGCGGGCGCATCCCCGCGAACGGCATCACCGTGGAGCTGGAGTGGGAGCTGCCCGCCAACCCGTTCGGCTTCGCCGCGCACGTCGCGGTCGTGGAACTGGACGAGGGCACCGGCGACGTGCGCCTCACCGACTACGCGGCGGTCCACGACTGCGGGCCGATGATCAACCCGGTCATCGTGCGCGGGCAGATACAGGGCGGCATCGCGCAGGGCATCGGCCAGGCGCTGAGCGAGGGGATGCTCTACACGGCGGCGGGCCAGCCGCAGACCGCCAGCTTCATGACCTACGGCATCCCCATCGCGGAGTCGCTGCCCTCATTCGCGCTGGAGAACCAGCAGACGCCGTCGCCGACCAACCCGCTGGGCATCAAGGGCATCGGCGAACTGCCGACGGTCGCTGCGCCGGTGGCGGTCACGAACGCCGTCGCGGACGCGCTCGCCCGCTCCGGTGCGGACGTGAGCGGCGTCGACATGCCGCTCCTCACCGAGCGCGTCTGGCGCGCCCTGGGGTAGCAGTGGCGGGCGCCCAAAGGGACGCCCGCCGGTAGCGTTATCGCTGAGACTTACTTCGCGCCGAAGAACTTGCCCTCGATCTCCACGGGGTCGACGTGGAAGTTCTCGGCGGAGTCGGCGGGGATGGCGTTGCCGTCCGGCTTCACCCGCGTTTGGATGCCTCCGCTGGTGTCCATCTGTGCGCCGACGCGCAGCATGAAGAGGTTCCGCCCGCCGGTGTTCAGGTACCGGTAGTAGGCGCCCTTCGGGATCATGATGCCCTCGTACTCGCCGAGCACCTTCCCGTTGCCCTTGTCGTCGAAGAACGTGACCTCGCCTTCCAGGATGACGAACGCATGGTCCTCGTCCGTGTGGGCGTGCACCGCGTTCTCGCCGCCCTCCGCGTTGACCTTGAAGCTCAGCCAGAGCAGGTCGGTGCGGGCAAGGTCGATGTTCGTGCGTCCTGCCGACAGGTACGGGCCCTTGATGGCGAACGTGGACGTCTGGGGCGTCGTCTGCGTCTCGGTGGTCATGGCATCCTCCCTCGTTCTGTGTGGCGCTATCTTACTCCGTCTGGCAAGCCCTTACCCAACCAGTCCCTTCACGATGTCTGAGAGGCGCTCGCCGATCATGATGGACGTGACGTTGGTGTTCGCGTGCGGGATGGTCGGCATGATGGACGCGTCCGCCACGTACAGGTTGTCGATCCCGTGCACCTTCAGGTTGGCGTCCACGACGGCCATGGGGTCGGACGCCGGGCCCATCTTGCAGGTGCCAATGCCGTGGTGGTAGCTGCCGTGCGCGCTGCGGGCGAACTCGCCCCAGTCCTCGTCGCGCGTCGGCGAGATGAGCGGGCCGTAGAACTCCCGCATCGATTCGTCCTGAACGAGCTCGTAGATGAACTCCATCGCCGTGAGCATCGCCTTCAGGTCGTCCGGGTGGCGCAGCATCGCGTCCTCGATCTCCGGCAGGTCCTCGGGGTCCGTGCTCACGAGGCGGATGCGGCCCCTGTCCCGTTGCTCCAGCAGGTTGGCCGACACGGGCCACATGGTCTTCAAGCCCTCCACCACTGTCGGCGGGCGCTGGAAGATGTGGAAGTCGCCGTCCGGCCTGTTCGGGTCGCTCTTGTACATCAGGCGGAAGCGCGGGATGACCCAGTCCGGGTTGAAGTCGCTGTTCCCCTCGAACGTCATCTCTATCGTGGCGTGGTCCTGGTAGTTCCCGCCCACGCCCTCCAACGCCTGAACGACGGGGATGCCGTGGCGTTCCAGCTCGCCCGCCGGGCCGATGCCGGAGAGCATGAGGATCTGGGGGCTGTGGTAGACGCCCGCGCAGAGCACGACGACGTCCGCCGCCACCGTGCTCACCTCGCCCTCGTGCTTGTAGACGACGCCGTTGACGCGGCCGTTCGCGATGGAGAGCGACTGCACCTGCGCGTCGGCGATGACGTCCAGGTTCGGGCGTCCCCGCGCGGGGTCGAGGTACGCGACCGTCGTGTTCTGCCGCACGCCGTCCTTGACGTTGTACGCCGAACTGCAGATGCCGTACGGGTCCGGCACGTTCAGGTCAGGGCACATGGGCAGCCCCATGCTCAGGGCGCGGGCGATGAACGCGCGCACCGGCGCGTCCGCGCTCTCCTCCTCGTCCACCCTGAAGGCCCGGTAGACGTAGAGCGGCCCGTCCTCTCCATGGATGTCGTTGCCGCCATAGTCCGAGTCCGTTTCGATCCTCCGGAGGAGGGGCAGGCACTCGTCGAACGACCAGCCGGGGTTGCCGAGCCCGGCCCACGTATCGAGGTCGTGCTTCGTGGGGCGGACGACGGCCATCGCGTTGACGGACGAGCCGCCGCCCATCACGCGGCCGCTCACCTTGTAGAACGTGCTGCCGTCGCCTGCGCGGGGCGTGGGGTAGAGCATGACATACGGCGACTCGAGCACGACGCGCGCCACCCGGCTCCCGTCGGCAATCTCCTCCGGGATGGGATTAGGGTCGGGGCCGGCTTCGAGCAGCAGCACCTCTCTGTCCGCATCCTCGCTCAGCCGGGCGGCGGCGGCGCATCCCGCCGAGCCTCCGCCTATCACAACGACGTCGTAGGAACGTTTCGCCTGCACTCAGCGCCTCCTCAAGCCGGGACTTCGACCTTCTTCCGCAAGCGGTTGAAGAACTCCTCGATCACCTGCACGCCGGTCGCCCGCAGGATCATGTCGCCGACGATGCCCAAGCGGCCCTTGATGTTCACCTCGGCCACGTATGCCAGCTCGGTGGCGGACCCGTCCGGAGCGAGGGTCATCGTGATGTCCGAGGTCATCGTGCTCTTCGTCAGCGAGTCCTCACCCTCCACGTGCGCGGTCAGGCTCACGTGGGGGTCCACGTCCACGATCTGCGAGCGGAACCTGATGTCGCCCGCGACCGGCCCGACCTTCGCGCTCATGCCGCCCTCGAACGTCCGGTCGTCTATCTTCACGAGGTCCTGCATGCCGGGCATACAGTCCGCGAACTGCTCTATATCGAGCACCACGTCCCAGACCGTCTCGGCCGTGGCCTGCAGCGACACCTTTCCCTGGTACTTCATCCCGCCCCTTTCACGGATGGATTGCGCACCGGAGACTATCGCAAGCGGCCCCCGCGCACAAACGAAGACCACCCCGCCCGCAGGCGAGGTGGTCTGTTTCACGATGACGTTCGAGCCGTGTGGACGTCCTAGTCCTCCGGGAACATCTCCACTTCCCGCTGGACCGGGCCGAGGCCCTCCCAGTACGCTCCCGTCTCGAGGTTGTAGCGGCCCTGCATGAAGTCGCCGGACTTCTGGCTGCGGATGATGACCGCACACGTCTGCTCGCCGAGGCTGCGCTCCGCGTGGATCTCGTACGGGCGCACCAGGTCGACGCAGCCCGGCTCGACCTTGAAGTTGCCGACCTCCTCGATGGGCACGTAGTCGTCACGGCGCTCGGCGCCCTCGACGGCGCGGTAGCGCTCGATCATCTCATGGCCCACGAGTACGCCGTAGAGCGTGTAGATATGCGCGTGGTCGTGGATGCCGCGCCAGCCCGGATACTTCGGAGGCTCGACGGGCCTCCCGGTCGGCTCGCGCTTCAGCGCGTTGACCACGAAACCGTAGTCCGGGTCTTCGTAGAAGAGCAGGTTCTCCGCGCGGTCGGTGAAAACATTCACCGGCCACTTGGCCGACGCTTCCTGCACGGTGGGGTCCGCGAGGAACTCCTGCAGCACCGGCGTCAGCGCGACCCAGCGCTTCTCGAGGTCCGGCTCGCTGGCGAACAGCTCGCGCGTCTGCTTGATGAACCTGTCTAGGGCCGTCTCAGTCGTTACCGTGGTCATGGCTTCTCCTCTTTCTCCGGCTAAGCGTTGGCCGGAACTTCCGCGAGGTTGTAGAGGCTGGCGCAATTATCCCAGAGGATCTTCCTCTTGTCCTCATCCGGTATGCCGAGTTCGAGGAAACTCGACACCGCGTCCGGGTACTTGGAGTCCCCGTGCGGGTAGTCCGTCGAGAACACCATCTTGTCGCTGCCGACCCAGTCGATGGCGTACTTCGCGGGCTCCTCGTCCGGCTCGACGGATATCCAGCACTGCCGCTTGAAGTACTCCGTCGGCGCCATCTTGAGTTCGGGAACGAATACGTCCGCTTCCCGCTCGTACGCCTCGTCCAGCCGCCAGAGCAGCCACGGCGCCCACGCGCAGTTCGCCTCCAGGAAGGCGGCCCGCAGCTTCGGGTGACGCTCCAGCACGCCCCCGCCGCAGAAGCTGGCGAGCGCCATCATCTGCTCGACGGGCTGCGCGAACACCCGGCGCAACATGAAGTTGGGTTCGAAGTGCTGGCCCACCTGCCGCGCGCCGGACGACGACGACTCGTGGAACCCGATGGCGACGTCGTACTCCTCGAGCACGCTCCACAGGGGGTCGTAGTACGGGTCGTGCCAGGTCTTGTCGGTCATCTGGTTGGAGCGCATGAACACCGCCCGGAAGCCGAGCTCCTTCACGGCGCGCTCAACCTCGGTAACGGCATCCTCAACGTCGAACGGCGAGACCATCGCCGCGCCGAGAAGCCTGTCCGGCGCCGGGGCGCAGAAGTCGTACATCCAGTCGTTGTACGCCCGCGCTATCGCCGCGGCGAACGGTGGGTCCATGAACGGCTCGGCCAGTGTGTGCAGCCCGCGGGTGGGGAAGAGCACCGCGATGTCGAGCCCTTCCACGTCCATCGCCTCCAGCTGCACCTCGGTGGACCACCCACGGGCGGCATGGCTCTCGTAGAGCTTCTGGTTCCGCTCGTAGTTGTGCCCGCCCGCCTGGTTGGGGTTGCGCGACCGCACGCCCGTCGTAGTGCCCCACGGCGTGCCGTCCGGGTGGACCGTACGGAGGTCGCGGACGTTCTCGGAGAGAACGCCAACCTGCGCGTAGTCGCGGTACTTCTTGTCCGTGTACCGCTGCCACAGGTCCGGCGGCTCCATGATGTGCATGTCGCTGTCG
This sequence comes from Dehalococcoidia bacterium, assembly GCA_034422595.1. Classification (GTDB taxonomy): domain Bacteria; phylum Chloroflexota; class Dehalococcoidia; order Lucifugimonadales; family Australimonadaceae; genus Bin16. The sequence goes on from DAOUJO010000007.1 coordinate 251,787, forward strand.
ATGATCCTGAACCCACCCTTGGCCATCGCCGTCCTCCTGTCTCTCTACTTGTCTAAACGCTGGCTGGGACTTCCGCGAGCTTGTAGAGGCTGGCGCAATTGTCCCAGAGTATCTTCTTCTTGTCCTCATCGGGAAGCGCGAGTTCGATGAAGCTGGATACCGCGTAGGGGTATTTCGAGTCCCCGTGCGGGTAGTCCGTCGAGAAGACCATCTTGTCGCTGCCGACCCAGTCGATGGCGTACTTCGCGGGCTCCTCGTCCGGCTCGACCGATATCCAGCACTGCCGCTTGAAGTACTCCGTCGGCGCCATGCTGAGTTCGGGAACGAATACGTCAGCCTCGCGCTCGTACCCCTCGTCCAGCCGCCAGAGCAGCCACGGCGCCCATGCGCAGTTCGCCTCCAGAAAGGCTGCCCGCAGCCTGGGGTGGCGCTCCAGCACGCCTCCGCCGCAGAAGCTGGCGAGCGCCATCATCTGCTCGACAGGCTGCGCGAACACGCGGCGCAGCATGGTGTTCGACCCGAAGTGGTCGCCCGCCTGCTTCGCGCCCGACGATGAAGCCTCGTGGAACCCTATGGGGATGTCGTACTCCTCGAGCGCGCTCCACAGCGGGTCATAGAACGGGTCGTGCCAGGGTTTGTCCGTCATCTGGTTGGAGCGCATGAAGACGGTGCGGAAACCCAGCTCCTTCACCGCCCGCTCGACCTCGGCGACGGCGTCGTCCATGTCGAACGGCGAGACCATCGCCGCGCCGATGAGCCGGTCCGGCGCCGGAGCGCAGAAGTCGTACATCCAATCGTTGTAGGCCCGCGCCAGCGCCGCCGCGAACGGCGGGTCCATGAACGGCTCGGCCAGCGTGTGCAACCCGCGCGTGGGGAAGAGCACCGCGACGTCCAGCCCTTCCACGTCCATCGCCTCCAGCTGCACCTCGGTGGACCAGCCGCGCTCCGCGTGAGTGACGTAGAGCTTCTGATTGCGCTCGTAGTTGTGGCCGCCCGCCTGGCTCGGTCTGCTCGCGGCGCGCACAGGCGCTCCCCAAGGTCTGCCATCCGGATGGACCGTACGGAGGTCGCGCACGTTGTCCGACGTCACGCCCACCTGGGCGTGGTCGCGGTACTTCTTGTCCGTGTACCGCTGCCACAGGTCCGGCGGCTCCATGATGTGCATGTCGCTGTCGATGATCCTGAATCCACCCTTGGCCATCGCCGCTCTCCTATCGCGCAGGTTCGCCGTTGGGCAAAATCACCGCCACCATCGCCTCGAGCCGCTCGTGCGCCCCGAAGCCTTCGTTCACGTCTTCCAGCTCGTACTTGTGCGTGATGAGCTTCTCCACGGGCCTGTCAACCATTGTACGCATGGCCTGCAACGACCGGATGATATGCCTCGGGCCGGCCGAGAAGACACCCTGCACGCGGATGACCTTGCGCGTCAGCAGCGCCGGGTTCGCCTCGAGCAGGCCGTAGTCCGTCCACTGCCCTATCACGAGGTAGCGCCCGCCGAAGCGCACCATCTCCAGCCCCTCGCGGAACGCCGTCAGCCCGCCGGACGCCTCGACGATGAGGTCGCCCCCGCGTCCGTCGGTCAGTTCCATCACGCGTTCGATGCGGGCCTCCGGGGTGTTCCACTCCGAGATGTCCACCGTTTCGGTCGCGCCAAGCTCGCGTGCGAGCTCGAGCCTGCTCTCGGGCGCGCCGACCACGATGACCCGCCCTGCCCCGCCGAGCAGCACCTGGTTGAGCACGCCCATGCCGATGGGGCCGGAGCCCTGCACGACCACCGTGTCGCCGAGGTCGACGCCGCCGATGCGGTCGACGCCGTTCAGCGCCGTGTGGTTGCCGATGACGCTCAGCAGCGCGCGCTCGTTCGAGACGTCGTCGGGGACGCGCAGCAGCCACGGCGTCGCGCTCAACTGGATGTACTGTCCGAAGCCGCCGCGCAGGAACGGCGGCTCGTCGCAGCGGGTCGTCCCGTACGACCGCGTGTTCTGGCACGATTCGCCCACGGCGCAGCGGACGCAGCGCCCGCACGACGCGTCGCGGAAGATGACGCGGTCGCCGGGGCGCAGCGGCTCCCCAAGCACGTCGGTCTTCAACTCCGGCGAGATCTCCTCTATGACACCCACGTTCTCGTGGCCGAAGATCATCGGCGCGGGCGTGGCGTCCAGGTGCCACGCGTGCACATCCGTGCCGCAGATGGCGGCCATCTGCATCTGCACGAGCGCACCGCCCGGCTCCATCGGCAGGACGGGGAACTCCTGCACCTCCAGCGGTCTGTTCGCTCCAACGAATACGGCAGCCTTGCACGTCGTCATGCGCTTAACCCTCCGTCAGTTCCAGGCGTTCCGTCCATTCGAGCCAGTCACGTATCGCCGCCTCCGGCGGGTACTGGGGCTCGTAGCCCAGCTCGCGGCGGGCGCGGCCGATGTCGAGCGCATAGTACGCCAGCGGGCCCATGCCGCGCGGGTCGAGCCCCGGCCCTACCTCTATCTGCGCGCCGGGGATGACGGCGCGGATGGCGTCCGCGAAGTCGTTGAGCGTGTAGGTGCGGCCGCTGCCGATATGGAAGACGTGGCTCTCGAATCTGTCCGCCAAGCACCCCTTGACGACGCTCTGCGCCACGTCGCGCGCGTAGGTGAGGTCGAGCCGCTGGTCGCCGCCCTGCGGGATGACGATGGGACGTCCCGCGATGGCGCTCCGGATCAGCTCGCCCCAGATCATGTTGTGGCTGCCGTGGCGCTCCGCACCCTTGCCGAGGCCGTAGATGGCGGCGAACCGCATGGCGGCGAAGTCGATGCCGAAGAGCCGCTTGTACTGGATGCCCATGAGTTCGGAGGCCGTCTTGGCCGCGCCGTAGACGCTCCCCATGGGGTACGCCGGGAAGTCTTCGTTCACGGGGACCATCTGCGGTTCGAGGTGCTCTTCCGTCATCCGCGAGAGCGCGCCTATCGAACTCGTGAACGAGACGCGGTCGATGCCGTTGCGCTTCGCCGCTTCGAGCACGTAGACCGTCGCGAGCGCGTTGACCGAGAAGCCGAGCAAGGGGTCGGCATCGGCAGTGTCGGGGTAGACCGCGGCGAGGTGACAGATGCGTTCGATGTGGTGCTCCCTGCACGCGCGGTCCAACTGCTCCAGCGACGTGATGTCGCCCTCGACGAACGCGAACTCGTCGCTCACGTCGCGCAGCAGCGTGAAGTCGGGACGGTTGTCGAAGACGACAGGCTCATGCCCCATCGTGAGCAGGTCGCGGGTGACCCAGCACCCGTTCACTCCCAACCCGCCTGTTACGAGGATGCGCAACCCTGCCTCCCGGTATCAGATGCTGACCGCGGCTTCGACCTCTTCCCTGCTCATGCCGTACACGTCGAGCGCCGTCTCCACGGAGATGTAGCCGTTGCGGAGGTCGGATGCGACGCGCTTGCGCTCGCGCTCCTTCGGGTCGCCAACACCCGCCGCGGATGCCGTTTCCATGCGCACGACATCGCCCGGAGCCATGGGAACGTTGGAGATGAGGCCGGTGTAGGCCTTCTCCGTGTCGGTCCCCGGGTTCATCACGACGCGGCCCGGCCTGCCGTTGCCACCGCCGTTCACGCCGCGCGCCGGAGCGAGCGTCCTCGGTGTACCGCCCGCGTACTGCGCCTGCGAGCGGACGCGGTACTCGCGCCGGAGCGCGAGGCCCCCCCGGTACTTCCCTGCCCCGCCGGTGTCCGGCACGAGGCAGAACTGCTCCATATCCACGTCGAACTCGGACTCGATGATCTCGACGCCCGTGTACTTCGCGCCGCCGGTCCAGGAGTGCGCGGTGCCCGTGTAGCCGTCGCCGCCGTCGTATGCGCCGTTGCCGGAGACGATGATCTCGTACTGCACGTACCGCTTCGCCGCGGGGCCGCTCGTGCCCAGCACCACCATGCCGGAGACGCTGTTGTGCGCAACTGCGGGGTTGCCCGAGACCTTGCTCAGCACCTCGAACACCACGTCCTCCACGACGGGCATCGTCATCGAGTAGAAGCCCACGGGCGCGGGGAACGTCGGGCAGATGACGCTGCCCTCCCGGAACCGGCACTCGATGGCGCGCGCGAGGCCGTAGTTATTGGGCATGTCGGAGCCCATCATCGCTATCGCCGCGTAGTTCACCATGCCGCGCACGAACGGCGGACGGGCGTTCACCGGCCCCAGCGACTGATCGCCCGAGCCGCTGAAGTCCATGACAAGCCTGTCGCCCTCCTTGATGGCCGCGACGTGGATCCGGATCGTCTCGGTGGGGTTGGCAACATCGTCGATGAACGCTTCGACCTCCACCGTGCCGTCCGGCCACTGTTCGATGGCCTGGCGGGCGCGCACCTCGGTGCGGTCCCCGATGCCCTTGAACGCGTCCAGCACGGCTTCCTTGCCGTAGGTTTCCACCGTGTGGCCGAGGCGCCGGACGCCGATGCTCCAGAGCGCGCCCGCCTGCGCCTCCAGGTCCCCCAGCACGAGTTCCGGCGTGCGCGTGTTGGAACGCAGGAACTGTACGACCTCCTTGTGCAACACGCGCTGCCGCATGAACTGCACCGGCAGTATCGAGAGTCCCTCGCCGAACAGGTCCCGCGCTATCGCGTTGCGCGAGCCGGGCGATTGCCCGCCGATGTCCACCTTGTGGCCCATGCTGGCGCAGAATGCGATGACTTCATCTCCGGCGAAAACGGGCATGACAACGACCATGTCGCTCGGATGGGGGCACCCGGAATGGTACGGGTGGTTCGTGAGGAAGCAGTCTCCCTCTCGCATCTCCTCGACGTCGTAGAACTCCAGCACGCCGCGCACGCAGTCCGGGTATGCGCCGAGATGTGTCGGCAGCGGCGAATGCTGGCCGACAACGTTGCCGTAGCGGTCGGTGATGCCGGCGGAGAAATCGTGGGACTCGCGGATGATGGTGGAATAGCCGGTGCGGAGGACGGCGGCCTGCATCTCGCGAACGATGCCGTCCAGCCGGGCTCGTATGACTTCCTGCGTTATGACGTCCGTCGCCATCAACCATCCCTCCCGCCTGGGTGGTGATAACCTATGCGCGCCACGAGGGGCTGTCAAACCTGCGCAGCGCTTTGCGCGAACGCCTGGGCGCCCCTATAGTTCGCGTTCGATCCCACGCAAGGAAGGCTGGTTCCAGATGAAGACGGTTGCAGTAGACACGGGCGGAACGTTCACCGACATGGTCGTGCTCGAGCACGAGTCCGGCGAAGTCGACGTGCTGAAGGTACCGTCCACGCCCCAGGACCCCGGACGCGCAATCATCGACGGCCTGCGCGAGCTGCTCGACGCCAACCTCGAGGCCGACGAAGTGGCTTCGTTCACCCACGGAACGACAGTCGGTACGAACATCCTCGTGCAGGACAAGGGCGCGCGCGTGGGGCTGCTCATCACGGACGGCTTCAGCGGCGTGAACGACGTCTGGCACATCCCGCGGTTCGGCAGCGACCTGTCCGACATCTACGTGGAGAAGAACCCGCCCGTGGAGCCGTGGCTGCGCGAGGAGATCGTGGAGCGCGTCGACTACAAGGGCAACGTGAAGAAGCCGCTGGACGTGGAGCAGGCGCGTGAAGCCGTGAAGCGTCTCAAGAAGAAGGGCGCGGAGTCCGTTGCCGTCGTGCTGCTGTTCTCGTTCCTGAACCCGGAGCACGAGCGGGCGCTCGGCGAGATGATCAAGGAGGAGTTCCCGGACGGTTCGGTCTCGCTCTCGTCGGAGATACTGCCGCAGATACGCGAGTTCCCCCGCCTGAGCACCACAGTCGCGAACGCGCGGCTTGCTCCCGCGATGATCGACTACCTCGGCAAGCTGGCCGCCGGGCTTCGCGGCCTCGGCATCACCACCGAGCAGCTCTACATCATGCAGAGCAACGGGGGCGTCGCGAAGATCACGAGCGTCATCCCCATCACCACCCTGCTCTCCGGCCCGTGCGCCGGTTCCGAGGCGGGGATGCAGATAGCCGATTCCGCCGGGTTCTCCAACATGGTGTCGTTCGACATGGGCGGCACGAGCAGCGACATCGCGCTCGGCGAGAACGGCTCCGTGCTCGAGCAGACGTCCGTGCTCGTCGGCGACTGGGAGATAGCGGCGCCGATGCTGATGATCAACACCATCGGCGCGGGCGGCGGCACCATCGCGTGGATAGACGGCGGCGGCGCGCTGCAGGTCGGCCCACACAGCGCGGGCGCGGACCCCGGCCCGGTTGCCTACGACAAGGGAGGCACCCAGCCGACCGTGACCGACGCCAACCTGCTGCTCGGCTTCCTGCACCCGGAGTACCTGCTGGGCGGCAAGGTGAAGACGAACAGGCAGAAGGCGTACGAGGCCGTCGCGGACATGGGCAGGCAACTCGGCATCGAGCCGATGGCCACTGCCGAGGGCATCATCCGCATCATCAACGCGAAGATGGAGGAGGGCATCCGCGAAGTCTCGACCGAGCGCGGGTACGACCTCCGCAACTTCGTGCTCGTCGCGTTCGGCGGCGCGGGGCCGGTACATGCCGGACGACTCGCCGCCGACCTCGGCATGAGCAAGGTTGTCGTCCCGCCGATGCCGGGCGTGAGCTCGGCGCTCGGCCTCATCATGGCGGACCCGCGCCGCGACTTCGTGCGCTCCCGCCTGACCGACCTCGAACAGCTGGGCGCGGGCGAGCTGGGCTCCATCTTCGGGGCGTTGCGCGACCACGCGATCGGTGAGTTCAAAGCGGACGGCTTCGACGAGGACTCCATCGGCTGTTCGTTCTCGGTGGACCTGCGGTACCAGGGCCAGGGCTACGAGCTGAACGTCCCCGCGGGGGACGACGTCAACCTGAGCGCGCAGGCCATCGCCGACATACGCGAGCGGTTCGACCAGGCGCACGAGCAGCTGTTCGGTCACAGCGCAAAGACGGAGCCGGTGGAGGCGGTGAACTACCGCGTCCGCGCGACGGTGCGCGTGCCGAAGTTCTCCATGAAGCGCCATGAACGCGCCACGGGGTCGGCGGACAGCGCGAAGATAGGCGAGCGCGAGGTGTACTTCGACCGTGCGTCCGGAATGACGCCGACGCCGGTGTTCGAGCGCACGCTGCTCGCGCCCGGCCACGAGGTCGGAGGCCCGGCCATCGTCGAGCAATTGGACAGCACGACGGTCGTCTACCCCGGCCAGCAAGCGCTCGTGGACGACTACGGCAACCTCATCATCTCCATCGGCTGACGGTTACCGCGCCCCTGCGCAGTCCGGGCTGAACGGTCGGCTCCGGCTGCCTGTCCGCATGCGCAGATCTACCCCTAAAGTGAAATCTTTCACTTGACTTTCAAGCGCATGACTGATATGCGTTTTCCACCTGTATCCGGTTAACAGCCGGATAAGGAAATCACATGGATAGCAGGGGGAGGACCTGATGCACTTCGGACCCATTCGCGCAAGAATCCTGCTGGCGTTCGCCGCACTGATGAGCATCTCGCTCATCGCTTCGGCGTGCGGCGCAGACCCAACGGCAACGCCCGTGCCGCCCACCGCGACGCCGACACCGGCTCCGGCCATGGACGATAAGCCGGATCCGACGCCGACGCCCGTGCCCCCGACGCCAACCCCGGAGCCTGAGCCGCAGGTGCTCAAGCTCGGTTTCACCGTCCCGCAGTCCGGCTCCTACGCCCACTGGGGACGGCTCGTCTCCGCCATGCAGTGCGCCATCGACGAAGTACACGCGAGCGGCGACCTCGGTTCCACGACTATCGAACTCCTCCCCGAGGACTCGAAGGCAGACCAGGCGGAGGGCGTCTCCGGACTCCGCAAGCTGGCCACAGTGAACGACGCTCCGGTCGTCATGACCATCTTCACCGGCATCGGGCTTGCCCAGAAGCCGGTCGCTTCCGAACTCGAAGTTGTGCTGTTCAGCTCCGGCATCCAGAACCCCATGTTCGCTTACGACAGCCCGTGGGTGTTCCGCAACGCGCTGAACACGACGCTCAACGCTGACGCGCTGGTCCGCTGGCTGGACGACTACGCGGGCGGCTCCGGTGAGGACCTCAGCGGCCTGCGCTACGCCTACATCAAGGAGGAGGGCAACGACTCGATCGACCTGCAGGTTGACCGGCTGCACGTGCTCTCCGACGCGCTGGGCTTCGAGATCGTCGCCGAGGAGACGTTCCAGAAGGATGACGTCTCGTTCGACACGCAGATCACGAAGATGAAGGCCGCCGAACCGGACGTCGTTCAGCTGATGTCGCTCGGCAAGGAGATGGGCCTCATCATCAACACGATGGCCCAGCAAGGGCTCGAGCCCAAGTACACCATCTCCGGCGGCGGAGCCGAGGGCAACACGGAGCTGATCGACGTGGCCGGCGCAGCCGCGAACGGCCTGGTCTACTCCGCCCCGGGCCAGTTCGACAAGGAAGCCGACGCGCGCGCTCCGCGCTTCATCGACTGCTACGCGGGCAAGGAAGGCAACGACCCCGACACCTACGCCACGCACTTCTACGACGGCACGCTCGTCATCGCCGAGGCGCTGAAGATGGGCGCAGACGCGACCTCTTCCGAGTCGATGCGCGACCACCTCGCAGAAGTCCGGGAGATCACCGGCCTCGCCGGACTCTGGGTCTTCGACGAGGGCGGCGACGCCTGGGCGCCGCCGGGTATCGGCCATGTCGTGAACGGCGAGTTCGTCAACCTCGTCCCGCAGATCGAGCCGTACCGGGACATCCAGTAGGATCGATTGACACGAGGGGCTCCTCCGGTCGGAGGAGCCCCTTTAAGACTACTCAGTGGAAACCTTCATCCAGATAGGCATCAACGCCCTCTCGCTCGGGGCCATCTATGCCCTGCTGTCGCTGGGGTTCGCGGTCATCTACAACACCGTGCGCATCTTCCACGTGCTGCACGGCGCGGCGTTCCTCATCGCGGGCTACGCCACGTGGTGGCTGGCACAGGAGCAGGGGCTGCCCATCTTCTTCGCGGCCTCCATCGCAGTCATCCTCGCGGGCGCATCGGGCATCTTCATGGAGCTCGCCGTCTACCGGCGGTTGCGGGTACGCGGCGCGGGCTTCCTCGTCTCGTTCCTGGGTTCGCTCGCGGCGCTCTTCTTCTTCGAGGGCCTGCTGCTCACCATCGCCCGCACGACTGCCCGGCTGCCCCGGCCCGGAGGGCCCCTGCCGACGTTCAACCTGCAGATCGAGGCGCTCGACATCGACCTCTTCATCAAGTGGCACGCGGTCAACACCATCGTGCTGGTCGCCATCCTCGTGGTCGCCGTGACGCTTTTCTTCCGCTACACGAAGTGGGGACGCATGATCCGCGCCATCGCCTCGAACCCAGACCTTGCGGTCGCGGTGGGCATCAACGCCTCGCAGGTCTACCTGATGGTGTTCGTGCTCGGCTCGACGCTCGCCGGCATCGGCGGTGTCATGCAGACGTACGAGGGCGGCGTCATCCCGAACGTCGGCATCCGGCTGGCCATCACGGCGGCGGGCGGAGTCATCATCGGCGGCATCGGGAGCATGCCCGGCGCGGTTGTGGGCGGACTGGCGCTTGGACTGGCGCAGACCATCGCGAGCTATTACTTCGGCGGCAACTGGGCGATACCCGCGGGGTTCATCCTGTTGCTGCTCGTCATCCTGTTCCGGCCCTACGGACTTCTGGGAACGCGGGAACACCGCGAACTGCGGAGGCTGCTGTGACCACCGACGCACAGGAACCGCAAGCGCTCAGCGACGGAGAGGTCGACGAGGAGCAGGCCGGGGCTGTCGAGCCACTGGAAGGCTGGCGCGCCGTCGTAACTCCGAACCGGACGCTCGTCGCCTTCGGCGCATTGATGCTGCTGGCGCTCATCCCATTCGGCACGGGGCACGTCACCGGGGCGTTCGTAACAACGGTCCACGCCGTCGGCAGCGTCGCGGTGCTGATCGTCGCAGCGCTGCAACAGAAGTACGGCCTGGGGGCGTTCGCGCTCTTCATCCTGGTCCTCTCTCTGCTGTGGCGCTTCGAGCTGGGGCTGAGCGACGAATACATGGCGCACCTCATCGTCGTGGCCAGCGTCTTCTCCATACTGGCATCCTCGCTGAACATGTCGGTCGGCTACACGGGACTGATGAGCCTGTCGCACGCCGGGTTCATGGGCATCGGCGCGTACGCGTTCGCCGTCCTGACGACGGAGACGCTCAACCCGCCGCCCGGCGCAGAGGTGTTCAGCCTCCCCTACTGGCCGTCAATCATTGTCGCTGGCCTCGTCGCTTCGGTCGTGGCCTTCATCGTCTCGCCGATCCTGCGGTTGCGCGGTCACTTCTTCGTGCTGGCGACCGTAACGGTGATGCTGAGCCTCTCGCAGGTGATACTCGCGTGGCGTTGGATGACGAACGGCTCGCTCGCCATCCGCGAGGTGCCGCGCCCGGTGATCTTCGGCTACGCGTTCGACACCGCCGACAAGTTCCTGCTGTTCAGCATCCCCATCGCCATCATCTGCATCATCATCCTCTGGCGGCTAGTGGAATCTCCCTACGGGCGCGTGCTGACGACGATCCGCGCGAACCCGGCGGTCGCAGAGAGCATCGGCAAGAACGTCGGCTTCGTGCGGCTGCGCGTCTACGTCATCACCGCGTTCTTCGCGGGGGTGGCCGGCGCGGTGTACGTCTCGTATGTCACGGTCGCGGCGCACTCGCAGTACCTCGTCGAGTTCAGCACGTTCCTGCTCATCATGGTGGTGCTGGGCGGCTCCGGTCGGTGGCTCGGCGCGGTGCTGGGCGCGCTCGCCTATGTGACGGTCTCGGAAGTGGTGCGCTACGTGCCGGAGATCACCGAGTGGTTCCACTCCTACGTCTCGTTCTTCCCGGTCATCCCCGGCGAGAAGACGGGCGGCATCACCACGATGACCTGGGGCGCGCTGCTCTTCTTCCTCATGCTGTTCAGGCCGCAGGGCATCATCGGCAGGTACCGGCTGGAGTAACGCATGGCGATACTTGAAGTCAGGAACGTCAACAAGAGTTTCGGCGGGAACCTCGTGCTCGAGGACGTGAGCATGAACGCCGAACTCGGCCAGGTGACGAGCCTCATCGGACCGAACGGCGCGGGCAAGTCCACGCTGCTCAACATCATCTCCGGGTTCCTCAAGGCGGACTCCGGCAGCGTCGTGATGGACGGGCACGAGATCATCGGCTCCCCGCCGTTCAAGTGCTTCAAGGCCGGCATCGCGCGCACCTTCCAGGACTCGCAGGTGCTCTTCTACATGAACGGGCTGGACAACGTCGTCGTCTCGTCGCCGGGCCAGAAGGGCGAACTGGAGTACAACGCGCTCCTGCGTCCGGTGATGGTCGCCGCGGAGGAGAGCGAGCGCCGCGCCGAGGCGATGGGGCACCTGACCGACCTGAACATCCAGTCCAAGGCTACGAGCCTGTCGCAGGCGCTCTCCTATGGCCAGCAGAAGCTTCTCGAGTTCGCACGGATGCTGAACTCGCGCGCGCAGGTGTTCCTGCTGGACGAACCGATGGCCGGCATCCACCCGGACCTCATCGCGGGACTGAGTGCGATGATCCGCTCCGCCGCGGTGGACCACGGCAAGGCCGTCATCCTCGTCGAGCACAACCTGAAGGTCGTCATGGACGTGTCGGACTACGTCGTGGTGGTGCGCGGGGAGGTCGTCGTGGAGGGCCCGCCGTCCGAAGTCGAGAACGACGAACGCCTCACGAGCGCGTTCCTGGGATTCGTGTCGAATGCCGCTACTTGAGACTACCGACCTGCTCGTCTCCTACGGCCCGAAGCAGATCCTGAACGGGGTCAGCATGGGCGTGGAGGCCGGGAAGGTAACGACCATCGTCGGCCACAACGGCGCGGGCAAGTCCACGCTCATCAAGGGCGTCTACGGCATCGCGCGGGTCACGGGCGGCTCCGTCACGTTCGACGGCCACGACATCACGAACCACGCGCCGTACGACAACATCAAGGACGGCATCGGCTACCTTGCGCAGGGCGGACAGGTCTTCGCCGACCTCCCGGTGGAGGACAACCTGAAGCTCGGCGGCTACGCGCTGCCGAACGAAGTCGTCCCCGAGCGCCTCGAGCAGGCGTACCAGATGTTTCCCATCCTCGACCGGCGCCGCCGCTCCGACGCCGACACGCTCTCCGGCGGCGAGCGGCAGATGCTCGCGATCGCCATGACGCTGATGCTCAAGCCGAAGCTGATGCTCATGGACGAGCCGTCCGGCGCTCTCGCGGGCCCGATCCTTGAGCAGATATCAGCCATCATCCGCAACCTCGTGGAGGAGGTCGGCATCGGCATCCTGCTTGTGGAGCAGAACGTGGAGCTGGGCATCCGGGTCGCGGACAACGTCCACGTTGTGGAGGCGGGCAAGGTCATCTTCAGCGGCACGCCGGACGACCTGAGCGACCCCGAGGCCCGCAGACGACTGCTCGGTCTGGCGTAAGCGGCCGTAACCACCTGCCCCGCGCGTCGGTTGCTGGTAGTATCCGGCACATGGCCACCACCGACGTCATCACCCAGGAAGTTATCCGCGCCAGGCTGGACGGCATCGTCCGCGAGATGCAGGCCGCCGTGCTCCGCACCGGCTTCTCCACCATCATCCGCGAGTCCCACGACTTTTCCGCCGGCATCACGGACATCTCCGGCGCTGTTGTCGGCCAGTACTCTCCCCTGCCCACGCACCTCGGCGCGTACCCGGACTGCGTGCAGGGCGTCCTCGATTTCTACCCCCTCGACGAGATGGAGGAGGGCGACTGCTACCTGGCCAACCACCCCTACTACTCCGGTTGCCCCCACCCGAACGACATGGTCGTGGTGCTGCCGGTGTTCCACGAGGGCGAGGTCATCGCCTTCTGCGCCAGCATGGGGCACAAGGCCGACATCGGCGGGCAGTCGCCCGGCTCGCGGAACACCATCGCGCGGGACGTGTTCGGCGACGGCCTGCAGATCATGCCCGTGCTCTTCCAGCGCGGCGGCGAGATGAACAAGGAGGTCGCGCAGTTCCTGCGGGCGAACAGCCGGACGCCAGAGCTGGTCATCGGCGACCTCGGCGCGCAGGCAGGCGCGCTGCGGAGCATCGGCGCGGCGCGGTTGAAGACGCTCGCGAACGAGTACGGAGGAGAGACGCTCACCGCCGCGTTCGGCGACATCATCGAGCGCGTCGAGGCGCGCGTCCGAGGTCACTTCGCCGAGTGGGCCGACGGCATCGCCGAGGCGGAAGCGCTCGTCGACGACATCGTCGACCCATCGACGACGATCCGGCTGCACGTCGCGGCCATCAAGCAGGGTAACCGGCTCACGCTCGACTTCTCCGGCTCCGGCGACCAGAGCGCCGGGCCCATCAACGTGCGACCACCCTTCATACGCGGGATGGCCTACTTCGCCGCCATCGCCATGATGGACCCGAGCGTCCCCAACAACGGCGGGCTCGCGCGGGCGGTCGAGTGCCGCTTTCGTGAGGGGAGCGTCATGGACCCGCGCTTCCCCGGCCCGGTGGGGTTCTACTCGACGACGATGGCCGCGATAGAGGACGTGGTATTCGAAGCGATGAGCAAGGTCGCCGGACGCCCCGCCGTCGCACACAACGCCGCTTCCTCGATGGTCGTGCTCGGCACGTCCGGCGAGGGGCGCGCCCGCTACGTGCAGTACGAGCTGCTCCGCTCCGGCAACGGCGCGCACACCGGCGGCGACGGTTACACCGGCACCGGTCATTCGTGGGCGGGCGGCGCGAAGCTGACGAGCGTGGAGATACTCGAGTCCGAGTTCGACGTGGAGCTGCAGCGGTTCGCCCTCATCCCTGACTCCGGCGGGCCGGGAGCGAACCGGGGCGGGCACGGCATGCGGCGGGAGTACAAGGTGCTCAAGGAGAGTAAGTACTCCGGCGGCACCGCGCGCCAGAACGACCCTCCCCACGGCGTGGAGGGCGGACTGCCTGGACGCCCCGGCGTCATCACCATCAACCCGGATACTGAGGACGCCGTCGAGTACCGCGGACTCGTCTCCAACCTGCTGCTCAACGAGGGCGACGTTATCCGCATCGACACCGGCAGTTCAGGCGGCGCCGGCGACCCCAAGGAACGCGACCCCGCGCTCGCGGCGTCGGACCTGCGCAACGGCTACGTCACGCCGGAGCAGTCCGCGAGTGTCTACGGCCTCGACGCGGCGTCCATCGAGCAGGCGCTATCGTTGGAGTAAGCTGAAGCCTGAGCATCCGACAAGGAACGCTCCGCAAGAGGAGGAACGGCGATGCTTTCGCAGCAGGACAACGAACGGTACACGCGCGTCGGCAAGGGCACGCCGATGGGCGAGCTGATGCGCCGCTACTGGCACCCCATCGCCGGAACGTCCCAGATGATGGGCGAAGACCCCACGATGGCAGTCCGGCTCCTCGGCGAGGACCTCGTTCTCTACCGGACGCCGGACAACGAGTTCGGCCTCATCGAGCAGCGCTGCGCCCATCGCGGCGTCGACATGCTCTACGGCATCCCGGAGAAGGAGGGCATCCGCTGCTGCTACCACGGCTGGCTGTACGACTTCAACGGCCAGTGCCTGGAGCAGCCCTCCGAGCCGACGGGCAGCACGTACAAGGAGAAGATCAGGCTGACCGCCTACCCGGTGCAGGAGCTGCACGGGCTCATCTGGGCGTACCTCGGACCGGAGCCCGCGCCCCTGCTCCCCCGATGGGACGTCTTCGCGTGGGAGGAGGACGTCACCCGGCGCATCCAGGCGACCACGCTCCCCTGCAACTGGCTGCAGTGCGTCGACAATGCGCTCGACCCGGCGCACTTCGAGCACCTGCACGGCTACTACGGCACCTGGATCAACGCGCAGAAGGGACAGGGCGAGGAGTGGACGAACCGCCTGCCGCAACGGGCGAAGCACCACCTGAAACTGGGGTTCGAGCGGTTCGAGCACGGCGTCATCAAGCGACGGGTCACCGCAGGCATCGACGAAACGCACCCCGACTGGCAGACCGGCCACCCGATCGTCTTCCCGTATACGCTGAAGATCGGCGGTCTGGAAGGCGCGCATCGATTCCTGCTCCGCGTCCCCATCGACGACGAGCACACGTGGTACGTGCGCTACACGACGACCGTGCATCCAGCCGGCGCCAACGTGCCGGTGCAGGCGTTCGGCTCCATCCCGGTCGAGGGGCAGCCGCTCTACGACGAGAAGGGGCGACTGGTCAGCACGGACGTGCCGGGGCAGGACCAGATGACGTGGGTCGCGCAGGGCCCCATCGTGGACCGGACGCGCGAGAACCTCGGGGTGACCGACGCGGGCATCATCCTCTACCGGAAGGTGATGGAGGAGAACCTCCGCATCGTCGAGGATGGCGGCGACCCGATGAACACGTTCCGCGACCCCGCGCAGAACGAGTGCATCCTGCTGCCGAACGAGGCAGCCCCGTTCCCCGGCTTCGACGAGCCGGGTGGGCCGTGGTACGGCGTCATGCCGCGCAAGCCGGACGTGGAGGTATCGCTCCTCTGACCTCCGTCAGCCGGGGCCGCGCGCGAGCTGCCTCCAGGCGGCGGGCGCCGACGAGCGTTGGAGATTTTCCTCGACGCTGAGGGCCGTGTCCCAGTCGTTGGCGATGACGCGCATGCCGTTGAAGCCGTCCGACTCCCCGGACGCGAGCCAGACGGCGGGCGGGCCCATGACCTCCGGCTGCACGAGCGCGGAGAAGTCGCGGCTGGGGTCGCGGTCGACGAACATGGTGTTCGTGCCGCCGCCGGGGAGCAGCGCGTTCGTCGTTACCCCGGTGCCTTCCAATTCAGGCGCCATCGCCGACACCATCGCCTCGTGGGTCGCCTTGCTCGGGCCGTAGGGGATGTTGCGCGTCATGGTGTCGAGGCTGGTCGTGACGCCGATGACGCGGCCCCAGCCACGCTCAAGCATGCCCGGCACCGCCGCGCGCGCCATCAGGAACGGGCCGGTCGAGTTGACCGCGATCATCCGCTCCCAGACCTCCACCGGCTGCTCCCAGAAGTGGAGCGGTCTGTCCGACGGCGGGAGGAGCGAGCGATGGTGTACCCCGGCCAGGTTCACGAGGACGTCCAGGCTCCCGTGCGTATCGACCGTGCTCTGCACGACGCGCTGCGCCTCGTCCCACCGGCTGGTGTCGGCCACGAGCGTGGAGACCGCAGCGTCGCCTGCTATCTCGCGGGCCTCGTTCGCGGTCTGCTGGAGCCAATCGGCCTTGATGTCCAGCATCGCAACCCGTGCCCCGGCGCGGAGCATCGCGAGCGCAATCACCCGCCCCATGCCGATGGGGCTGCCCGCGCCCGTCACGAGCGCCACCTTCCCGTCGAGCCTTACGTCAGCCATGAGCGCGCCCTCCTTGTCCGCGACTGGAACCCTGATGATTACCCTGCGGACAGCACGCCGCAGGCGACGCGCCCCCCTGCCCCACCGATGGGCTGCGTAATGTGGTCGTCGCGGTTCTCGTGGACGACGATAGCCGAGCCGTCGTCGTCCATGAGCATGTCCGCGTCCACGAGCGTCGTGAACATCTCCGCCTGCGCCGTCCCGTCCGCGGCGACGTAGATGTTCGGCAGATCGCCGTTATCCGGTCCCTCGGGATTGAGCAGCCCGTGCTGCTTGTCGTGCACGTTGATGTGCCCACCGGACGCCTTGAAGTCCGGGCTGCACGAACCGATCGTGTGGATGTGGATGCCGTGGAAACCCGGTTCGAGCCCTTCCAGCATGACTGTCACCAGGAAGCCGCGCGTCGGCGACTGCTCCATGACGACCGTGCCGATGGCGTCGCCGTCCACGTTCTGCATCCGAGCGGTCAGGCGCGCGTCGCCCCCGCTGCTCTCCGATCCCACGGAAACCGAGAGATTGCACGCGGCAGACGCGAGCGCGATAAGCGATATAATCAGAACGATCCCTGTCGTTACGGATACCAAGCGGTTTCTGGGCCCCATGCGTACTCCTAAGTAATGACGATGCTCAAAGCATAACAGCGCATCTGAATCCCCGTGAAAAACCGCTCATCTGCGCTCATTCCGCGCTCATCCACCTCTGTTTCCGCGCCCTGCTCAACCTCCCCAAATCGCGCGAAACCGCTCATTACCGCCTCATTCCCGCGCGAAACCGCCGATAGCCGCTCACGCTATTGCACTCCTGTGACCACAACCTGCGGCGCGGCGTTCCGCCGGACAACCGCCGTAGCTGCAACATTCTGTAACACTTCGCAACATCCCTCTCCCGCGACCCGGCCCCGCGCCCGGGCAGCCCCACGCCGACGCCACGCCGCCGAAGACAGCGTACGCGGCCAGGGCGCGACCGCGAAAGAGGCGCGTGTCACCGATCGCAGCAAAGGGAGGGATGTGGAAGTGCGGCGATTGCGGTAGCATCCGGCGCATGAGCACAGCAGACGTCATCACCCAGGAAGTCATCCGCGCCCGGTTGGACGGCATCGTGCGCGAGATGCAGGCCGCCGTGCTCCGCACCGGCTTCTCCACCATCATCCGCGAATCGCACGACTTCTCCGCCGGCATCACCGACCGCGACGGCAACGTCGTCGGCCAGTACTCACCGCTCCCTCCGCACCTCGGCGCGTACCCGGAGTGCGTCAAGGGCGTCCTCCAGTTCTACTCGTTCGAGGAGATGGAGGAGGGCGACTGCTTCCTCATCAACCACCCGTACTACTCCGGTTGCCCGCACCCCAACGACATGGTCGTCGTGCTGCCGGTCTTCCACGGGGGGCGCGTCGTCGCGTTCTGCGCCAGCATGGGGCACAAGAGCGACATCGGCGGGCAGTCGCCCGGAAGCCGGAACACCCTAGCGCGGGACGTATTCGGCGAGGGGCTGCAGATCATGCCGGTCAAGTTCCTCAGCAGGCGCGAACCGCTGTACGAGACGCACCAGATGCTGCGCGCGAACAGCCGCACGCCCGAGCTCGTCATCGGCGACCTCGGCGCGCAGGCGGGGGCGCTGTGGAGCATCGGCTCGACGCGGCTGAAGAACCTCATGGACGAGTATGGCCAGGAGACCGTGGTCGACGCGTTCGAGCAGATCGGCCTCCGCACGGAGGCCCGCGTCCGCCAGGAGATACGGCAGTGGCCGGACGGCGTCTACGAGGCAGAGGCGTTCACCGACGACATCGTCGACCCCAACCGCAAGCTGCGCCTGCACGTCTCCGCTATCAAGCAGGGCGACTCGCTCACCCTCGACTTCTCCGGAACCGACGACCAGAGCCCCGGCCCCATCAACGTGCGCCCCCCGTTCATCCACGGCATGGCCTACTACGCCGTCATCGCGATGATCGACCCTGGCGTGCCGAACAACTTCGGGCTCGCGCGGGCGGTCGAGTGCCGCTTCCGCGAGGGGACGGTGCTGAACCCGACGTTCCCGACGCCGGTGGGCTTCTACTCGATGACGCTCTCCACCGTCGAGGACATCATCTTCGAGGCGCTGAGCCAGGCCGCGGGACGCCCCGCCGTCGCGCACAACGCCAGCAGCGGCATGGTGGTCATGGGCACGGTCGGCGGCGGACGGCGCTACGTGCAGTACGAGCTGATGATGTCCGGCAACGGCGCACACCACGGCGGCGACGGCTGGACCGGCACCGGCCACTCCTGGGGAGGCGGCAGCAAGATCACGAGCGCGGAGATCCTCGAGTCCGAGTTCGACGTCGAGATGCAGCGCTTCGAACTCGTGCGGGACACCGGCGGGCCGGGCGAATACCGGGGCGGGCTCGCGATGCGGCGCGAGTACCTCGTCAAGCAGCCGAGCCGCTACGCCGGAGGCAGCCCGCGCAACCTCGCACCCGCGCACGGCGTCGTGGGCGGCATGGACGGCGTCGGCGGCGCAGTGACGGTCAACCCCGGCGCGGACGACGAGCGGCGCTACGTCGGCATCATCTCGAACGTCATGGTCGAGCAGGGCGACGTCGTGCGCGTCGAGACCGGCAGCGCGGGCGGCGCGGGCGATCCCGTCGAGCGCGATCGCGAGCGTGTCGTGAGCGACCTGCGCAACGGCTACATCAGCACGGAGGCCGCCGTCCGGATCTACGGACTGGACGAGGAGGCCATCAGCGAGGCCCTCGCGGTTCAGGCGGAATGAGCGCGACGGCGCCGGACGTCATCACGCAGGAGGTGGTCCGCGCGCGGGTGGACGGCATCATGCGCGAGATGCAGGCCGCCGTCATGCGCACCGGCTTCTCCACCATCATCCGCGAGTCCCACGACTTCTCCGCAGGCATCACCGACCGCGACGGCAACACCGTCGGCCAGCACTCGGCGCTCCTCCAGCACCGCGGCGCGTACCCGGACTGCGTCGCGGGTGTCCTCCGTCACTACCCGCGCGAGGCGATGGAGGACGGCGACTGCTACCTCATCTCCGACCCGTACTCGTCCGGCTGCCCACACCCCAACGACATGGTCGTCGTGACGCCCGTCGTCGTGGACGGCGAGGTCGTCGCGTTCTGCTCCTCGATGGGCCACAAGAGCGACATCGGCGGGCAGTCGCCCGGCAGCCGGAACGCGATAGCGCGCGACGTGTTCGGCGAGGGGCTGAACATCGCGCCCGTGCGCTTCCACCGCCGCCGCGAGCCCGTGAAGGAGGTCATGCAGTTCCTCACGGCCAACAGCCGCACGCCGGAGCTGGTCATCGGCGACCTGAACGCGCAGGCTGGCGCGATGTACACCATCGGCGCGGGACGGTTGAAGGAGCTGTTCGCGCAGTTCGGCACGGAGACGGTCACCGGCGCGTTCGCGGACACCGCGCGGCGCACGGAGATGCGCGTGCGGGCCGCCATCGCCGAGTGGCCGGATGGCGAAGCCGAGGCCGAGGGCTACGTGGACGACATCGTGGACAAGAGCAAGGCGGTGCGCATCCACGTCCGCATCGAGAAGTCGGGCGACGGCCTGCTCGCCGACTTCTCCGGCTCCGACGACCAGAGCCCCGGCCCCATCAACGTGCGCCCGCCGTTCATCTACGGCATGGCACAGTTCGCCCTCATCGCGATGATCGACCCGGACCTGTACGGCAACGCGGGGCTCGCGCGGACGATACGGTTCCGCTTCCGCCCCGGCAGCGTCGTCAACCCCACCTACCCTGCGCCAGTCGGCTTCTACTCGATGACCATCCCGGTCGTCGAGGACGTGCTGTTCGAGGCGATGAGCAAGGTGGCGGGGCGTCCGCTCGTGGCGCACAACGCGCCGCCGAACCTCGTCGTCATCGGCAACGTCTCCGGCCGGGGAAAGCGCTACGTGCAGTACGAGTTGCTGCGCTCCGGCAACGGCGCGTACGACGGCGGCGACGGCTGGACGGGCACCGCGCACTCGGCGAGCGGCGGCTCCAAGTTCACGAGCGTCGAGATAATCGAGTCCGAGTTCGACGCGGAGGTCGAGCGGTTCGAGATCATCCCGGACTCCGGCGGCGCGGGGAAGCACCGGGGCGGCAACGGCCTGCTGCGCCGCTACCGCATCCACTCGGAAAGCCGGTTCGCGGGCGGCAACCCGCGCAACCTGCGCCCTCCGCACGGGCTCGCGGGCGCGGGCGACGGCGCGCCGGGCGGCGTCACCGTCAACCCCGGCGCCGAGAACGAGGAGACGCACCTGGGCCTGATCTCCAACGTACCGCTGCCCGAGGACTGCATCATCGAGGCGCGCACGAGCGGCGCGGGCGGCGTCGGCCCGCCGAAGGAGCGCGACCGCCGCAAGGTGGTCCGCGACCTGCGCAACGGCCTCATCAGCAGGCAGGCCGCGATAGACGTCTACGGCCTCGACCCGCAGACCGCGGATGCCGCGCTCGTGCCTGGGCTGTAGCCCCCTCCCTTCCTCCCACGGGCGTATACTCCCCGCACGCACCAGCGAAGGAGGCGCATCATGCCGGTCGTCGACGCCGACACCCACGTGGACGAGAACGAGGAGACGTGGTCGTACCTGCTGCCGGAGCACGAGCGGTTCCGCCCAATCACCATCGAACCGCCCGACGGCTGGGTCGACCCCTCGCTCGCCCCGAAGGGCTACAACCGCTTCTGGAGCATCGATGGCGCGCTCCGCATCCGCCGCAACCGCGACGACATCCGCACCGGCACGACCGTCGGGACACGCGAGTTGACCGACGTCGCCGGACGGTTGCGCGACATGGACCAACTGGGCGTCGACGTGCAGGTGATGTACCCCACCCTCTTCCTCACCACGGTCAGCGCGAAGCCGGACGTGGAGTACGCGCTCGTCCGCGCCTACAACCGCTGGCTCGGCGCGAAGTCGGAGGAGAGCGGCTGGCGTCTCCGCTGGGTCGTCATCCCGCCCATCCTGAGCATGGACAAGGCCGCGGAAGAGATCGAGTGGGGCAAGGAGCACGGTGCGTGCGGCGTGTTCAAGCGCGGCGTCGAGGCGGGCAACCGCTCGGCGAACGATCCGTACTTCTTCCCGCTGTACGAGGCGGCGGAGCGGCTGGACATGCCGGTCTGCGTTCACATCGCCGCAGGCGACCCGGCCATCACCGACACGCTCATGTCCCATCTGACGATGTACAACTTCAGCCTCTCCCCGATCGACGCGTTCATCTCCATGGTCCTGGCAGGCATACCGGCGCGCTTCCCGAAGCTGCGCGTGGGCTTCATCGAGACGATGTCGTCCTGGGCGCCGTACGCGATGGCGGAGCTGCAGGCGCGGCACGAGCGCTCAGGCTGGATGGGGCAGTTCGAGTTGGGACAGGACCTCTTCCGCGAAGGACGGCTCTACCTCGCCTGCCAGACACACGAGGACCTGCCATACATCATGAAGTGCACCGGCGAGGACAACCTCGTCATCGGCACCGACTACACGCACGCCGACCAGTCCGCCGAGATCGAGGCGCACGCCATCCTGCGCAGGCGCGAGGACATACCCGCGCACGTGGCCGACAAGATCGTGCGCGACAACCCCACGCGGTTCTACGGTCTTGACTGACGCGCCCCCGCCGGGGAATGACGGGCGCACGGACGCGCCGAGGTGAGCACCGAGCTCACCGGCGTCCTCTTCGCCGTCGGCACTTCCATCGCGTTCGGGCTTGGCTCCACCGTCGCGCGGCTCGGGCTCGTTGGCACGCCGGTCGTCACCGGCACCGTGGTCTCGATGATCGCGGGCACGACACTCATCGTAGCGGTCGCGGCGCCCAGCTACGCCTCCACGCTCGGCGGGATCCAGGCTTCCGGCTGGGCGCTCATCGTGTTCACCTCCGTCATCAACTATCCCATCGGGCGGCTGCTGGTGTTCAACGCGATGCTGCGTATCGGTGTCGCGCGGGGCAACACCATCGTCTCCGCGAACCCCGTGGTCGCCGGCACCATCGCCATCATCTGGCTCGGTGAGGTGCTCGGCTTCCAGAAAGGGTTGGGTATGTTCGCCTGTGTCGGCGGAGGGGTGCTCGTCGCGTGGGCCGCGCGGCAGGGACCGTCCGCCGACGAGTCCGCGCTCGCCGAGGACCCGCGACTCGCAGAGACGACCAAGGGCCTCCTCGCCGCGCTTGGCGCGATGCTCTCCTACGGAACAGTGAGCGCGCTCGTCAAGAAGATCGTGACGGACGTGACGGAGCCCATCATCGGGGCGTCGCTCGTGTTCTCGTTCGGCACGGCGATGGTCGCGATGCTGTCGCTGCCGCGTCTTAGGAAAGACCTGCGGCGGATCACGTTCCGGCGCGGCTGGCAGCTCGTGCTGGGCGGCTCCGGCATGTCGCTCGGCGTCCTGCTCTTCTACAACGCAGCGAGCCGTGCGCCCGTCACGGCGGTCGCGCCGGTCGTGGCGCTATCGCCCATCATCGCGATCCTCTTCGCGCAGGTCATCGCGCGGCGCTTCGAACTCATGGACAAGCGCATCTGGATAGGCGCGGCGTCGGTCGTGGTGGGCGTCGCGCTCATCGGCACGTCGCTCTGAGCGCACACTCGAATGTTGCGCCCCTCTCCCCCACGGGATACCCTCCGCACGCGCGCCCTCTCCCTCCAGGAGAGGGGATTCGAGCGAGAGGAGCGAAATCATGACCAGCCTGATCACCGGAGCGGGACTCGTCGGAACGTCGTACGCGCGGGAGGCCATCGCGCAGGGAGACCCCGTCGTCTTCTACGACGTGCGCCCGGACGCGAACTACATCAACGTGAAACTCGACGGCGCAGCGTACGAGACCGCGCAGGGCGACCTGCGCGACCTGCCCGCGCTCGTGACCGCGATGCAGAAGCACCAGCCGGAGATCGTCGTGCACACGGCGGGGCTCATCGGCAACAGCGTCAGCAGCCCGGTCTACACCGGCATGCAGATCAACGTGCAAGGCACCATCAACGTGCTGGAGGCCGCGCGGCTCACCGGCGTGAAGCGGTTCATCCACGTGAGCACCTACGGCGTCTACGACCGCCGCTCCGAGGCCGGCGGGACGATACCCGAGAACTATCCCCGCGCAGGCGAGGGCAACCCCTACTCCGCGTCCAAGGTGGCGAACGAGCACATCGCCGAGGCGTACGCGACGTACTACGGCTTCGAGTTGGTGTTCGTACGCCCGTCCAACGTCTTCGGCTACAACCACTTCCGGGGCGGCTCCGGCGGCGGCATGACCGTCCACAGCGTCGTCGAGGCCGGGCTCACCGGCGAGCCGCTGGTCGTGCCCGCCATCCGCGGCCGGGCGTTCGAGTACGTGTACGGCAAGGACCTGGGGCGTCTCATCCGCCGCGCGGCGGGCATCCCGCTCTCCGGCGTCACGGCGTTCAACGGCGGCAACGGCTACA
Source organism: Dehalococcoidia bacterium (assembly GCA_034422595.1). Classification (GTDB taxonomy): domain Bacteria; phylum Chloroflexota; class Dehalococcoidia; order Lucifugimonadales; family Australimonadaceae; genus Bin16. Next base: position 275,442 of record DAOUJO010000007.1, read on the forward strand.
TCACCACGTTCGAGGAGCTGGTGGAGGCGGTGCGCACGGTGTTCCCTGACCTCAACGTGACCGTCGAATCGCCGGACCGGCCCATCCCCGACGCCACAACGCCGCTCGACATCTCCAACGCCAAGGCACTGCTCGACTGGCAGCCGGAGTTCTCGGTGCCCGAGGCGTTCGCCGACTACGTCGCGGAGATGCGCCGCGCCGAGGGGCGGTAGGGGCTGCGCTGCAGTATCCTCACCCCTCCTGCAGGAACTCCCTGACGATCCCGGCCACGAGGTCGGGTTGGTCGCTCTGGACCTGGTGGCCCGCGTTCGGGATCCAGTGGAAGGGGACGTGCGGCAGCATCTTCTCGAGCTGCTTCCCGTACTCCGGAGAAGCGAAGTGGTCTTGCTCGCCCCACAGGAAGATCGTCGGGATGCGTTCCGTTACCCAGGGAAGCGTCTCGCGCAGGTCATAGCCGATCCTGAGCAGCGGGTCGTTCTGGAACCGCTGGTTCGCCTCCTGGAAGGCCTTGTTCGTCTCCGGGACTCCGGGCCGGTTCGCAACCGCCAGTCGCTGGTCGATGACCTCGTCGGTAATCATCTCATCCCGGTGGATGATGGCCTTGATCCGCATGCGCATGTCTTCCCGCGTTCCACCCTGACCGTAGCTGTCGGCAATCTCGTTCCCGGGCAGGCGGATCCGTTCGAGCCCCATGGCCACGGCTATCGACCCGCTGCCAACCAGCACCATCCGCTCGATGCGCTCCGGATGAAGGATGGCGTAGCGCGCCGCCTGCCAGGCGCCCATCGAGTTGCCCATGATCGAGAACCTGTCGAGACAGAGCGTGTCGACGAAGTCTTCCAGCTGGTCCACCCTGCTCTGAAGCCCGCGTGAGGCGGGAACGAGGTCCGTGAACCCGTATCCGCCGACGGCATCCGGCGCGATCACGCGAAAGTGCTCCGCCAGGATGGGGATGATGGTGCCATTGGCGGAGACAGCCGATTGAGCGTACCCGCCCCCGTGCAGCTGGACCAGCACGGGGTCGTCGCCTCCCGCTTCCACGTAATGCGTACGGAACGATCCGGTCCTCACCCACCTCGACCGCCAACGCTTCTCTGCCATATCACACCTCCCGTAAGCCCTATCAGGAAGAGCCCGCAACCCCCACGAGCTGCACCTCGATCCCCTCTTCCAACTCGGCTCCGGCGACGCCTATCACCGGGCAATCACTCCCGAATACGTCCTTCGCGACCTCGATGAACCCGTCCTCGAAGTAGGTGTCGCGGAGGTACACCTCGAGGGACAACATGCGGTCCATGCTCGTGCCTGCCCGGGCCAGTGCCGCCGCGAGACACCGCAGCGACTGGCGGGCCTGGGCCCGCTTGTCGGCGCACAGGTCGCGCAACACCTCACCCGACTCCGGATCGCGATTGCCCGGAAGGCTGCTCACGAAGACCAGACCGCCGGCCCGGACCGTTTCCGCCATGTCGGGGTCGTGGGGCGACCAGTGGACCTCCTTCTCAACGCCGGGCGCCACCGCGACGCCGCCCAGTTGAATGAGGCGGTTGGCCAGCTCACCCAGCGGCAGTGCGAAATGGGCGAAAGGGATCCTGCCGCCAAAGAGCTCCTTCGTGCACGCGCGGAAGGCGCGGGCGTCCTCCACGTTCTTCCGGAACCCGGCGTCGAGCCGCACGAAGTCGTCCAGCGGCGCGGGTACTTCGTCCATGAACGACCGTAGTGTCTCGAAGTTGTTGAAGTGCTGGCGCCTGAACGCATCCGGAGCGTTGATCGGCACCTCTTCGCCCGTGTACGGGTTCGTGTACCCGCCCACGCCGAACGCGTAGAGGAAGTCGCCGGCGCGGACGAGCCGCGCCGATTGCCCGCGCCGGGGCTGCGGGACAACCACCTGCCGGGGCACGTCCCAGGTCAGTCCGGTCGCCATGGCGGTGATGGCATTGAAGTCCACCATCTTGGCCTGTGCGCCCCAGGCGACCGCCTCGGAATGTCCCACTTCACCGAAGTAGTCCGGCCAGACGGCCATGCGCTTGAGGCTCCACTCCTGGCCGCTGGTGAAGTGCAGCACGCGCACCACGCAGTCGCCGGTCATGCCGACCCGCTCCAAGCGTCGCCGGATCCGGGCGAAGGCGTTATGGCACTGCTCGATCGGCTTGTAGACGAGGCTGAAGTCGAGTTCTTCCGTTTCCGGGTCGCGGTAGCCGTCCGAACCCGAGAGGAACAGGTGAGGACCGTATCGAACGAGGGCAGGGAAACCCCGGCCCCGTTCGTCCCACAGTAGTATCTCTTTCTCGGCCACCGAGGATCACGGGCCCTTGATGTTGAAGAAGGACGCGCTCTTCTCCCACACCACGGCGCGCCGGAGTGCAGGGTCGATCCCCGAGAACATCGCATCCAGCGCGCTCTCCGAGTTCGGCCACGTCCCCTGCTCGTGGGGATAGTCGCTGCCCCAGACGGCAGTGTCGCAGATGTAGAGCTCCGGGTCCGACAGCATCTTCACGCCCACGGTGTCATCCTCGAACGTAAAGGTGACCTGCCGCTTGATATACTCGCTGGGCATCATGCTGAGCGGGATATCGGACTGGGGCTCCGCCGCGTTCAGGTACCGTTGCTCCATCGTCCTGTCCATCCACAGGATGTCGAACGGGACCCACCCGATCCGGCACTCTCCGAACGAGTAGCGAAGGTCCGGGTGGCGCTCGAACACCCCGCTGAAGATGAGTTGCGCCAGATAGGGCCCGATCGTCTTCGGGGCCTGCGGGTAGTGAGCGAGACGCGCACCGCGGCGGTACGGAGGTCGCGGAGTGCCCTTCCTGTCGCCGATGTGGGAACAGATAACGGTCCCCGTTTCTTCCGCCGCGGCCCATACCGGCTCCCACACCTCTTCGTAGACCGGCTCCGCCGCATCGAAGAGCACGAACTCAACCGCCTTCGCCCCCTTCTCCGCCATGCGGTAGACCTCGTTGGCGCATTCCTCGGGGTAGGTCGTCGGCAACGTCGGCAGGATGATGAGCCGGTCGGGACTCGCCGATGAGACCTCCACCACCCAGTCGTTATGTATCGCCCAGTACGCCTTCTCCAGCTCCGGGTCTCTGAACGTCTCCTTGCGCGTGTTCCCCGTGTAGAACACGCCCGCGTAGGTGCCGTCCATATCCATGTGTTTGAGGATGATGTCCGGGTCCGACGCCAGCCTGCCTTCCTCGACCTCGATGACGACGGCGTCTGCCGCGCGGCTGGCGCGGAAGTGCCCCTTTGCATGCTTCGGCAGATCGTTGCCGTCCGCAGCAGCAGCGTGGAGGTCTCCCTCCCACTGCCACATCGTCCCCTTGTCCGTTTCCACCACCCTGGGGCCGACCTCTCGAAGCTTCGACGGCAACCGGCTCTGGAAGAGGTCCGCCGGATACCAGACGTCGCTCAGGTGGCTGTCTGCTGAAATGTTCGTGTACTCCATAACGCCGCAGCCTCCTCTGTTTCCTGACCACTGACCCACGGTGGTCGAGCGTCATCCACTCGCTTCAACCGGAGTATATGCCCGCAACCGGGCAATTGAGGCTGGCCGGATGAATCCATTCCAGCGGGAATGCTACCATCGCCTTCGATAATCGCAAGGACGAGGAATCGGCAGTGGGGTGCGGATATGACGAAGAGGCGCCCGGGGTGGGCGCCCCTTCTCGTTGTGTCTCGTTCCGGGGAACTACAGCGCGTAGAGCCGCTTGGGGTTGTCGTAGAGGAACTTGCGGAGGCTCGCCTCGGAGACCTTCCCCTCGTCGCGGACCTTGCTGAGCGCGTCGATCTCGGCGGTCGTGTCCGCGTGGCCGTAGTCGGTGCCGATGACCAGGTGGTCGTCGCCGACGCGGTCGATGATGTAGCCGAGGTCGTCGATCGTCTGGCAGCCGACGTAGAGGTTGTACGCCTCCATGAGCTCGGCGTCGCGCGGGAACGCGCCGTCGGCGAACCTGCGGGAGCGGAGGACGAGGTCGTTCATCACGTAGGGCAGCCACTGCGACGTCACCTCGATGAACGCCCAGCGCAGGTCCGGGAACTTCTCCGGCACGCGGTGCAGGACGAGGTCGCTGAACGCGCCGACGGTCGGGAACTTGAACGTGGGCAGACCGAACGAGCGGTCGAGCAGGTCCATGTTCGCGAACTGGCCGGCGGCGGCGTGGACGGCGATGGCGAGGTTGAGCTTCTGCGCCTCCTCGTAGACCGGGTAGAAGTACGGATCGGAGAGGATGAGGTTGTGCTCGTGGCCGCGGAAGAAGACGGCGCACGCGCCGTTCTCCTTGCCGAAGTGGATCTCCTCGATGGCCTTGTCCATGTTCATCAGCGGCGGGATGACGGCCCAGCGGAGGCGTCCGCCCCCCTGCGCCCAGATGTCGGCGAGCCAGCGGTTGTAGGCGCGGGAGATGGCGTAGTCGGTGTCGGCGTGGTTCGTGAGCGGGCGCAGGAACATGGTGGGATAGAGGATGTGCATGTCCACGCCGAGCTCGTCCATGTGGTCGAGGCGGGCCTTGATGTCGGCGGCCTCGCGCGCGGCGGTGGGGAACTCCGGCCCCACGTTCTGGTTCATGCGCCAGGCTCGGCCCTCCAGGAACCAGTACTTGTCCGTGTTCGCGCCGTCCTCCCGGACGAGCACGATGGGACGGAACCGCGCGTCCTCCTCCCGCATGAAGTCGAATGTGCGCGGCGTCTCGATGACGTGGCAATCGGCGTCGATGACTCGTGTCTGAACGGCAGTAGCCATGGCAGGCCTCCCTCTCTGCGCGATGTGGCGCAAGCCTACCAAAAACCAACGGGGATGCACATGACGGCGTGAGGCGGTGGTCGGGGCGGCCAGGATCGAACTGGCGACCTCCTGCTCCCAAAGCAGGCGCGCTTCCGCTGCGCTACGCCCCGGCGCTGCCCTCTTAGTGTAGCGCAATGGGGTGGAGGGCTGGCTTTGATGCAAAACCTCTACGCCGCGAGGACTTTTGCATCAAGTGGCCTGTTCTGATGCAAAAGTCAGGGGGAAGGGCAGGTCCGAAGCCCAAGAGCGTAGGTGGCGCACACGTCGAAGGGGGTACTGGCTCAGTGTGGAGAGATGAGGGTTGGCCGCTAGAACTTCAGCCCCTAGGTCATCTGGTGTGGTCTCGTCCCAATCGCTTGATGACTGATGCCTTGTAGGACGGGGGTGGATACATCTTCATCACGGTCGGCACAAGCAATCGGTTCTCCGCATACCCCGCAGAGAACACTGATTCCAGAGATGGTGGCAGCTCACACAGCAACTCCATGCAGGTAGCCATTCGGGCTACTGCCTTTGCTGTGCGCTTTTCCATCCCCTCAGGAGTGTCGATGCATTCGGCTAGCCAGATGAGGGCAGAGCGGTAATCACCCCAGAAGAACCTCTCCTTGGACTTCACCAACAGAAGGAACTGCCCAGGGGTGAGGCGGTGCCGATCGTTCCACAATCGCTCCCAGAACCCAGGAGCCAGCAGAGACGAGTAGTCTTTGGCTAGGCGCGACGCTATCGCGTCGTGTCCCTCCACTCGCGGAGCGGGGGCAGTGATGGGTTCGTGCGGATTGATGACCATCTGGTACTTCTCCCTACCAGATGATAGCACGGGCGCAAGGGTTGCCGTTGCATCATGCGGCCATCTGTCGAGATGAAGTGTCTCAGGTTGAGAGGGCGAGCTATGAGACCTACTGAACGTCTACATCCAGTAATGCTTCCAGCCTGCCGATCTGACTGAGCCCGCAAGTCATCGATCTCTGCTTGGTGAGTACGCCGCATGGTATCCATCTCTTGGAGAGCCTTAGCCGATGCTTTGGCCAGTGCAATCGTCATCAGGCGATGAGGCACCCAACCATTGCGGCTGATCGGCAGGCACTCCAGTTCAACTCCCTGGGGTGCCTGCGTCTCGAGATACAGGGCCGGCCCATCATCCGGCATATCTCCTTGACTCCAGACATAGGTCAGAGCCTCCAACTCTGAGGGAAACTCCCCCATTCGGTCTCCGGAACTGTATATGTGAACCACGTGTCCTCCTTGTTACCGCGTCACCGCGAGTTTCGATACATGCCTAAGAGTCATCGGTCTCTCGGCCAGCCCGGTGACCGTTGCGGGGGTCATCTGGACCGGCTGATGGCTGGACCGGCTGATGGCGGGCGGTGCCAGTTGTACTGATAGAACTGGAGCGCCAGCATGTGGCAGTGGTCCTCTGCGTTGTCCGCTTTACGCTGGTATCACGGTCTGCGCTGCCGGGAGCTCGCCTCGTCGAAGCGGCCTCGGTGTTCCTTCAACCTGACCCCTAACAGCAGTATATTCAAACTGAGCCAGTGCCAATGGGGGATGTCAAGGAAGGCGGATGCGCTCCCTATGCTATGATGGCCCCACGAGTATGATGGCCCCACGAGACAGCACGCGGGAAAGCCCGTCTTGCAGTACCCACGCGTCATACCATTCCACTCCTCCTGTCGCGGCGCGCATCGAGCTCGGGGGCACTGGCCTCTAAGCTCATGCGACCTCGCAACGCCGGTGCGGAAGTCGCAGACGGCATCCTGACCGTTCGGTGCAGGGGCTGACGCTTGACGCTCACTAGAGGATGGCACATACTCCAGTATGCTGAAAATAATCGCGGCTGAAGAAAGACAAGGCATAATTCGGGTAAGTCGGGGCAACGATGAAACAGACCAATCCGCTACCTAGCAGCGAAGAATTACAGCAACGCTCCCCGAAAAACTTAGGACGTTTCCTGTACTATAGCCTAGGAGCGTCGACCCTACAACAGTTGAAAAAAGGGAAGATTATTAGGTCGTCCTTCTCCCAACATATTGCACAAAAGAAGCCCGACGGTCTCGTTGTACTCGCTGGAGGCAGCGTAAAGGCTGTCGTAGAATACAAACCTCCCAAAGAGATAAGGACTGAAAGCAAAATACAGGAGGCCATCAACCAGGAATTAGACGTGGCAAAGGATCTCTGTAACCTACTCATAGTCACATCCGGACAGAAGACCGTATGGGTTAATGCCAAAAATGGAGACAGAATACTTGACAAAGACAGTAGGCCGTTATCAGAAATCTTTGACGCAATCCCTATTGAAAATGGGACCATCACGGATGAAGATGCTGCTGACCTCGAACAACTGATTGACCGTATAGATCAATCAATTGACGAAAGCAATAACATAATCCAACCGATCAAACCCCTTGATCCTTCGACGCTCGCGCGCACTCTCTGGCAAAAAATATGGATCAACACCGGAAAGGAACCCGAGAGATGCTTGTACAATGTCGTTGAACTCTTCATGTTCAAGTTTTTGAGCGACGTTGGCGTCCTGAAAGACCATGACAATTTCCAGTCAGTGTATAGACTGGTACAGGACAAGGAGAACGAAGACGCTCTGCGACACTACGCTAGTATCTGTCGAAAAGCTATTGAACGTCTGTTTCCGAAAGGAATGGATGGAACAACTATTATAAATGGCACGATATTCGTAAACGAAAAAGGGGATCCCAACATAACACAGTCAAGCTTATTCGCCGAGGTGATTCGTCATTTGCAAGCATATGATGTGGACTATGGTTCATTCCGATATATTGACAAAGAATTCAAGACTAGGCTCTACGAATCTTTCTTGCGACAGAGCGCAGGCGTGAAGTTTCTGGGGCAGTATTTTACTCCTAGGAATGTGGTCCGGGCGGCATTGGAAATGTCGGATGCCCCCAGTTTGGGGAAAGGCTCACGTATATGTGATCCTTTCTGCGGTGTGGGCGGTTTTCTTCTTGAACTACTTAGCAACAATGGTCATTTGCTGGGCGAATTCGAACCCACTAACGGAGTTGTATCGCCTGGCGTCACTCTTGTTGGTTACGACAAAGGCACGGACGAGAAAGATGACGAACGTACTATTATATTGGCAAAGGCGAATATGCTAATCTACTTCTCAGACTTATTGCTCAAGTACCATACACCTGCCTACCTGAAGCAATTTGCGAATAATGCCTTCAATGCTGTTTTTCGACTGATTAGAACTGGCATGGGTACATTTGGAAAGCTGGACGATGAACCCTATGACCTGATTATTACAAATCCTCCCTATGTAACCAGTGGTTCTAGCAGCATAAAGCAATTATTGGAAGATTCAGGATTAGCATCACACTACGCCGTGAATGGGCGGGGGCTAGAGGCACTAGCGATGGAGTGGATTATTCGCAATCTGAAGTCAGGAGGTCAGGCGGTTGTCGTTGTGCCCGATGGTCTGATGAACCAATCTATTGTTTTGCAACACATCAAAGCGACCTGTATCGTGCAAGGGATAATCTCTCTGCCTGTCAGGACCTTTTATTCGACTGCAAAGAAAACCTTCATTCTAGTAATTCGCAAGAAGCATGATGCCCAAGTTGTTCAAACCACACCGGTGTTTACTTATCTCATAAGCGAAATTGGCGAGACTAGAGACGCACAGAGGTTCCAGCCTTATGAAAATCATCTACCCGGTATGGTTGTCCAATTTAATCACTTCAAAGGATCGCCAGCTGGCTACAACACGACGGATCCTCGCTGTAAAACTATTCCATATGGAGATTTTGCCAGTTACCCTCATTGGATGGTGGACCGTTTTTGGACTCAGGAAGAGAAAGTTGAGCTCGGTATCGCCGAAGAAGCCTCAGAGGCGACTGAAGAGGAATTTCTAGAGAAAGTGCGAGGCATATCGCAATTCATGACAAGTTTTGTTCAACTAGCAGAAGGAGGCGCCTCTTGAAGCAAACCGCAACTATCAGTCTCGGCGATGGGGCCATCTTTGACTTTGTGTCTACCAAGGTCGGTTGGACTAAGGCTTTCTACCGCATCCATGATACGGGTGACGAAAACGACGTCCCTGTATTTACTGCTGCAGGCAATCCTGTGGCATACGTTCCTAACCTTACTGCTGGGCAGGAAGCAATCGCAGCATCGTTGAATCAGCCAGTATTGTCGGTTGCCTCCAATGGCGATGGTAGTGCCGGCAGGAACCTCATTATCCATGATCGGCCATTCTATATCAGCAACGACCGTATTGCAGTTCGACTGAAAAATGAAGGGATTGATATTCAGTTCATCAAATATCAACTCAGAACAATGAGCAGCCACTATGGCTTTGATTTCACGCATAAGGTAACGAAACACAATTTGATGTCAGTGAATGTCGAGATACCGTTGACGGAGTCTTCGGACTATGATCTTGAGCGACAGCGCAGAATCGTGCAACGACATGATGACTTGCGGGCGTTTCAAGAAAAGCTAAAGGAATACGCTGATGAGCTTAGGACATTGAGCGTGTCGTTGACAGGTATGCTCACCGGAATGGACAGTGTCAATTTGTCTCTTGCAGATTCGGCATATTTTGAATTGGAAATAGGAGAGAGGAAATTGCAAAAGGACTTACTCAAGAAGCGGAATAGCCTTTCCTCGATACCTGTATTCAGTGCAAATGTCGTTGAGCCATTTGGTTACTGTGAAAACACTAACCTCTCTGACCTTGATGTGTCTTCAGTGATATGGGGCATAGATGGTATTTTTGATTGGTCATATATGCCCGCTGGCAAGTTGTTTGAAATTACTGACCATTGCGGTAGATTGAAGGTACAAGATGATGCCTTAGATGTGAAGTACATTAGTTGTGTGTTGAAAGAATCAAAGAATCGATACGGTTTCGACAGGACTTATCGAGCTTCACTCAGCAATGTGAGCAGATTGGTTACAATCGACGTACCTGTTGGGCCGGATGGGGAGTTCGACCTATCTGCCCAGAAGGAAATTGCAGAGCGTTACAGTAAGATTGACTCTATCCGCGCAACACTATCGGCTGAACTTACTTCAGCCTCTCGGGCCTCAATCAACTTGCTGGCGTAATTCCCTCCTCCGTCTCCCATTTCCCTACGTGTGACGTGCGCTTCTTACCCGATTCGACCCCTCACCCGATAACTGCCCAGTTTGACGGGTGATTCTAGGAGTGAAGTGTCTCAGTTTGGCAAGCGCTCGTTCTGATGCAAGAGTCCCGCCGAACGCTGACGCGACGCCCAGCGCGTAGGCTGCGTGGATGAGCCGCAGATGTTGTGGCAGAGCACCTTCATGAGCGCCTCGTTGGCCTCCTACAGGGCCATCCTGATCTGAAGTATTGCAGCACGTCCCTGGTGGAGCGCCCAAGCCTCACGATGCGGATGGCTCAGCGGCGCTTCACCCGGAAGACCAACGCGCACTCCAAGAAGCACGAGAACATCAGCAACACGGTTGCCATCTACTTCGTCTGGTACAACTGGTGCCGCCCGCACAGCTCGCTCCGCAAGACGCCGGCGATGGCGGCCCAGGCCTGACGCAGTACCGCCGCGACTACGCATGGCTGGCGGGTCTGGCGGGCTGAGGGAGCGTGCTGTGCCGTGTAGGCGGGGGTGACCAGCTAGTGCGTTGACGCTGCACGGCTGTCTCGATTAGGCTCCCGCTCCACATTCTCGCAGGGACGCGCCCCGCTTAGCGGAGCGCGTCCTCTACTCAGGGGGGTAGGCCGTGAACAAAACGACGCGGCACGTCTGCGAGGACAGAGAGGAGTACGGGGCTATGGGAGTAACTCAACTCGACTACCACGAAAGGTCGCTGACGCCGGATGAACTATTCAGAAAGAGCCTGGCGGAAAGCCGAAAGGCAGTAGGTGCGATGCGCGAACTTCTGGATGCCTGTGATGCGGACTTAGCCGACTTGGAGGGTTCGACTGGGGTAGGCAACAAGACCCACATCGCTACGCAACTGCATGGTGTGAAGAGCGATGCCGTAGAAGCAGAGCGGATACTCAGGAAAGCCAGCGGGGGAGCGAAGTCTGTGAAGGCGCAACTCATCACTCCTCGTGCAATCCAGTAATGAGCAAGCCCGATTGCTGTACACGTGCGCGGGCCGTCCTAGCATGGACAGCGAAGAGCGCCCTGATTGGCGCCGCAGTGGTGTATGTGGGCATCTGGGCGTTCGTGGCCTACATCTGGGATAGGCCGCTCTTCCTAGCGGTGTTGTCTGTTTCGCTGCCCTTATTGTGGGGGATTTGGATCGCGGTCAAGGAGCGCGAGCACCTGAAAGAGATGGAAGGGAAAATCGATGAGGTGCTGCGGCGGTTGCCGGAAGAACCGCCGCAAAGCCCTGAAGAGGCAGATGGCCTCTAGGAAGGATACCCAGAGATGCTGGCCGAAATCGTGGGCGGGTTGGTGGTAGTCGCAGGGATGGTGCTCATTGAGTTCTGGCGTCGGCACAGCAGGAAGCGCCGCGAGGCGAAGAGGGCTAAGCAGGACTTGGTTAAGAATCTCTACGCCGAGTCTTGGACGATAGCCGAGAACCAACGAGTAGGACCAGAAAGCGCTGGGTTCTTCAGGGCGCTGAACAGCGTCCCTGCCGTGTTCAACGATGATTCCGCTGCGATGGAATCCTACAACCGATACCGAGCCAACCCTCGTGACAGTAGGGAGGGAATCCCCAGATTGATCCGCGAACTGGCGGAGCAGTCGGGGTTGAACCCTCGGCATTTCGAGGGGTCGACAAGACTGACCCCGACCAACTGGGAGCAGTCATGACCGTCGTACACACAGCACCTATAGATCGCGTTTATGAGTCGGGCCAAGCTACAGACGGAGTCCACCGGGGCCGGCGGGAAGTCGTGTTTTCCGATGAGCGCTTGGTGTCTTGGTCCCAGATTGAGCTGCCAGTTTACTCGTGCACGGGACGACGTCACGCCAGATATCGGCCTCCCGCTGGATGGAGTTCGCGGTCGAACCTCACGTTTGCGGCCGCACACTTCGAGTCCCGCAGAAGCGCTCGCGATGGAGCGAGCGTCGAGTACGGCGCGGATGCCGTCAGTCCCTTCAGCTTCTACTGGGGCCCGCGCTGGGGGTGGGTTCGGCAAGGTCGCGCCGCTCACCGGTTACATAACAGCCCCGCGCCTGCCGGGCCAAAAGGCTGAGCAGAGCATTCAGAGGAGGGCGCAGCCGCTATCCTCTACGAGTAGGACTGATGGACAAGCAGATCACCATCGGGCTGGCCATCCTTGCGCTGATGGCGGTCATAGCCCTAGCAATCATGCTAGGGGTGGTGTCCTCGGTTTCGCGCCCTAACTGAGACACTACCGACTTCCGCCTTTCCTTGACATCCCCAATCGTGCCGATAGACTGCGCGTTGCGAACTCCCCTCTGGCATTCGCCGAAAACCCAGAGGTTCATATCTCCGCGCGGGGCAAGTGTGCCTCGCGCCCTCTCGGTCGCCTCTGGGAACAGGGGAGTTCGCACGACCTTGCTCACGCGGGCGAGAGGGCACCGATGCCTCGATCCGCCACCACCAGGCATCCTGCGTGACCACGTAGGAGGCTCGCGATGGCGTCCCGTGCGTGTGCGGTGGTTCTGTTGCTGGTGGTCGCGGCGGCCTGCTCCTCGCCTGCGCCTGCACCGACTCCAACCGTTTCGGTTCACGATGTCTACACAATCGATGTCGCGCGCCTGGTGCCTCAGGCGGTCTTCAACTGCATGATGGACCGCGAGACTGAGCGAACCTCACGGCTGTCTGCCCGCGAAATCTCCGAGCAGGAGTTGGCGGTGCAGCGGGGAGACTACATGGAGCGGTATGGGGTCGTGCTCCACGTACAGGGGCTTTCGTGCTGGGCCGTGCACGCATCCGATGCGGAGTACGTCACGTTCATGGGCGCGACTGATGGAGCTGCGGATGTCCTCCCCTCGTGGCAACTCTGCATTGAGGACGCTATGGGGCAAGAGGGTCTCGTCGCTACTTCCGTCTACATCGGAAACGAAGAGGGGCGTTCTCTCTACACCGATCAAGCGCTGCAATGCTTCCCGTCTCAACCGTAGGAGGAATCCCAAAGCCGAAAATCTATGCCGTGTCTCCTTCCGGTCGCACAGTGGAGGACACAGGCCATGTCATCTCATGCACCACGTCTCCGATGGCTGTGCGGCCGTGGATGGTCAACGTGAGCGTGCCGCCAGAGTCGGCAAACCCTGGGCTTACGCCGGTTACCTCAGTCCAGCCCCTTCTCGTCAGCAACGCCCACGTCTCCGGCCACTCCTGTTCCACGTACTCCGCAAAGGCAACCCTGCTCTGATCCCGCCGGGTGGGATAAGTCATCTCGTTGAGGGTTCGCCTCAGTGGTTCTGGTAGGTGGGTACTCATGCTGTAGAACCTCCGTCAGCCCACGTAGCCGCACAGCCCGTTGAGCCGCAGGGTCAATTGAACACCGTCACCGATAGCGGCCTCTGCCGGACCACGGACGAGCGCCGGCAGGTCGTCGAGGATGCCGAGGTCGTCCGCCGTGACGGTGTAGCCGATGGACCCGCTTATGTCGTAGCCCTCGTCGAGAATGAGGTCGCACATCTCGGTGATCCGGTACTGCGCCCCGTCTTCCGGCGGAGGCATGAACCATGAGCCTTCCGGGGCTGCCTGCGTGCAGCCCACAGCCATCGCAACCACCATCAGCGTCAGTAGAAGTCGTCTCATGCCCCTTTGCCCTTCCTTAGTCCCATGCGCTGGCGAACCAGAGCCCGCCTACAACGGCGGCCCCGATAAGGATGCCCGCAAGGAAACCGATGACGATGTTCTTCCAGTCGCCGCTAGCCATGCCGGTGGTACTACCCCAGTAGCGGAAGACGTGTCAACGCGCCGCCGCTAGTTCTCTTGTTTCTCCATGACGAACAGGTACATCCAACCTGCCCCTGGTTGATGGTGCATCTCATGCGCAACAAGACGGAACCCATTTTGCCCTGCCTGGTCAAGGTCGCTGGCTAAACTGGATGGATCAAGCTCCCCCGTGCCACCGATGATTTTGTAGTGGTAAGTCACAACTGGTTTCTCCTCTGGGGCTTATGGTTCCCCACCTCTCCCGTTGCGGCCGAGCATACGAGGGGGGAGCCTACCCGAGTAGCGGAAGACGTGTCAACGCGCCAGCCGGGCGTGAAACGCAAGGGACTTATACGGGTGGCTACCGGGAATCAAGGTTGATTGATGCTGTCGCAGGGCGGCTACTGGGGCACTGGCACCACGTCGGAACCAGCCGGGAGTCCGCGCAGATCGCCCACCCACGTCCAGCCATGGCGGCGAATCTCACCCGCTACCGCCGCGACTACGAATGGCTCGCTGGACTGGCATGGTAATCTGGTCTTGGGCGTCGGCCTTCGCTACATGCAAGCATGGCTGTGGGGTTTCAGGCACTCGTGACCGCGTAGTAGGCTGCCTGAGCGGAGCACCCGCGGCAATGCTATGGTCGACGAGTCAGTCATAGAGGGGAGCCATGGAGAGCGGAAACCTAGGGCCAGGGCCAGTGTGGTTGTTCGTCTTGGCAGGCATCTATGGTGCCGCCGTGACCACGATAGCCTCCGCCGTTCTCTTTCAACGCTGGGTTCTGCCGGGCATCGCCTTGGTCGGACACTTGGCAATACGGCTCTTTGGGCGATTCGCACAGCTGGTGGCTGCACGGCGCGAACATACAAACGGTGCGCCAACCACGTCCACGAAACAGCGTGGGGGATAATCTCCTTCCTCGCGTACCTGCCTGTTGCAGTCTCTCTCGGTATGGCTGCCTGGTTCTTTTACCGAGCACTCGATGTACTCTCCCAAGGCGGGGCTTGGGAGACCACCCTAGGGGTCGCAGTGAGCTTCTTCACCATTTCGCTCCCAATGGTATCTCTTGCTCTCTGGGCTGACCGAGCCATAACCAGCGCAAATGACTCCCGGCGCTACCAACCAGACCTCCTCCCTAGTTGGTACTACTTTTGGTGCCCCCGAATACTGATCCCAGCACCGTTAGCGCCTCGCCGTCGCGGTCGTGCGCAATACCGCGCCTACGACCCGAATCGACGACAGCAGAGCATAGTGATCAGACGAGTCGTGGCACTAATGCCAGTGGGACTCTGTGTCCTATGGGTTGGCTCTACGTGCACCCTAGTGCTGGCGACTCTTCTATCAATCTACTACAACCCATAGCCGCAAAACGCCTACCCTGTTCGAGTTGCTTGCCCTTGATGGCGGCAGGCCTCACCCAGCAGCGGCGCGCTTCCCGACGCGCTTGGCCTTGGCGGCTTCGGAGCCCCCACGTCCTCTGATGCTTTGAGCCTGCTCCCTTCTCAGGTTTGCTCCTAAGCACTCCTGATTTCAAACTGAGCCAGTGCCCGGAAGTCCTCCCCAGGGGATTGGTGGATAGGGATTCCGCCTTGAACCTCGCTGAGGGGGTATCTACGCAGGTGCTTGATGAGTTGGGCTTTGAACTACGCATCAAGCGCGATAACCCTGACCTCTAGTAGCCCCCCGTTTCCTGTAGTGGGCGGGGCGACTCGGCTTGCGGGCAATGGCGTCCACGAGGTTCAGGATGTCGGCGAACTCCCAAGGCCTGTTCCGTGAGGCCGATTGCCATCGCGGGGGTGCGCTCGCGGAACGGCTCGCGCAGGGATTCGTGCGTGCGGATGAAGTTGTAGTAGAACAGCAGCAGCGCGACCGCGCACGCATGTTGGAGGACCCGCTTGGAGTGCGCGTTGGTCGAGCGGGTCATGCGCTGGGTTCCCATGCGGAGCGTCAGGTTCATGCGCTCGATGTAGGACGTGCTGATCGCACTGGGGTCGGGGTTCCCCATGATGACTTCCCGGTGGGCGCCGGTGTAGCGGCTGCGCCGCTCGCGCTCGCTGTTGCCGTCGCTGCCGTTGCCGCCGTAAGTGGGAATTCCCGCGTTACACAGGCGTGACCTACGCCGAGCGCCTACCGTGATAGAGGTATCGTCGCTTCATCATGCGAGACGAAATCTCAGAGAGGCGGGGCGGGAGGGGGACGCTGTCGGCGTGGTCGTCGATGAGCTCATCCCGTAGGAGTTGAACCAGCCGTATAACCGTGGTTGAGGGGTTGGATGCCGCTTTCCCTGCGGCCAACCATGCCCATCGAGTCGCCCCCGCGAGGGCGATAAGAAACAGAATCCCTATGGCTACAATCGCCATCTCTGCTAATAAGTCAGGGCGCCCCATCTCACTAGCGAGTTCTTCAGCCCAAGTGGTGGCCTCCCTTCTGACGATACTCTCATCGACGAGAACCGCGAGCATTATGGCCCAAGCCAGCACTGCAAATACGATACCCGCCGTGAGCTGGAGGGCATAGCCCAATACTCTGGCGTAGGTGAACGAAATGGGTGGGTACCCTTTCAGTCTCCAGCCGTTCGCCCACAAGCAACCAGGAAGAAGCGCCATCGCCAGTGCCCATGGCCATAGACCAGCGGCCGCTACGGGTAGGCAGAAAAAGGCCAGCCAGCCGATGGCACAGAGACCCTTCAGGGGGGTGATGTCTTCTGTGCGCCGGGGCATGTACTTCCCTGAGGAGTCAGAGCGGTTGCGGCGGAACCGTGCGAGTATCTTCATGCGCGGGGAGCGGAGAAGCGTTACTCGGTCGGTACGTCGGGGTCGGAGGGCCAGATGTCTTCGGGTTGGAGTTCTTCGCCGGTGATGACGTTGTCCCCGACGCGGAGCGGGAACCGTAGCGGCTGGTCGGGGGGCAGGATCGGCAGGTCGGGCTTGTGGGTTGCGGCGTCCACGATACGTTTGGCGTGCTGGGTGTCGTCCATGGTGCCCCTCCTTGGGTTCGCGCAAGCCTAACGGCTTAGTTGTGCTCGTTCAAGCCCCCGACCGACACGTCCGAGCTTGACGGAGAGGGTCCGGCGCTTGACGGAGACTATAAGGCCGAATTGCCCGATTTACTCCTAAATCCCTCACAAATTTCAAAATGAGCCACTGCCACCAACCGCGACGACTACCCGAGTGAGTCGTGCATGTGATAGGCTCCGGCTAACCACACGGTCACTCTGACCTGAGGAGGTTCCCATTGGCCCGTCGATCCTTCGTTTACGCGGCCTTCACGCCTGCCGTTTGGCGGAACCTCACGGTACAAGCCCCTGCATTGGACGGTACGGTAACGATTGCCGAACTCGCCCCTGAGGATGTGGATCGACGACATCTGATAACTACCTTCTCAGAGGCCGTTACAGTTCACGACGATTTCCGTTCGTATTCCGTAAGGCATGACTCGGTCAAACCCGTTATGGAGTACGTCGCTGGAACGGACGATAACCCTAACCCCAACGAAACCAGGGAAGCCCGCATCGCTCACCCTTTGGATTTCTACCTGTACGAGTTCGTGAGTGACCACGGGCAGGCGTACGTTGGAGCGTCCGAGACAGTGGTACGGCAGATGTTCCGTCGCGCCTTGGAAACCAACGGGCCCGGAGTGGAATTGCATGTTCGTAACGTTGACTTGGAAGACCTAGAGAGAGAACTTCAGGACGCCAGTTCCCTGAGAGTTGCGGAAGTCATCGGCTATAAGCTCGTCCGCGTCCGGTCCGACACGCCGCTGAGGAACCTTGACGTGCTAGGGCAGGACATCAGCAACAACCATGAGGTACAGGATGCCAAGAATCGGGCGGGCCGTGTACGAGCTTTCGCGGTGAGGTTGCTCTACGGGAATCGACTGGTCGAGGTCTGGATAGGAGAGGGCGGGAACGTATCGTTCCTAGACTACCCAGGAGATGAGCCTGCGCTGGGATTGTTGGCCACGCTGCACCCCATCATCACGGGATGCTCGTCCCCTAAGGGCGTGCGCGGGAGTTAGTACGATAGGGTTGGTGAGGCAAGGTGGCGCCGGGCTGCGTGTATCAGCCCGGTGGGCGTGTCCGACGCTACCGAGACAGCGTCTGCCCTCACTCTGACATCGCATCTGGGATGCTGTAGCCGCAAATGCATCTGGAAGTCTTCTACCCGGTCCGCCGCCACGTCGCGGAGATAGAACACAAGGAACGGGTTCCCCTCGGTGATATGCGCTTCAAGCGAGAGGTTGGCTGGACGATCCTTCTCTCTGAGGTCATCCAGGCCGTCCAGCAGCAGGCGCACTCGTCGGTCAAGGGTGGCGTCCATGGCTGTGATATGCCCTTCATATCCGCCAAACTCGATCTCTAGCGACTTCTCCACGACCTGCTGCTCGTCGTCCTCGCCCCATTCCTCGCCCCATGCGGTTTCGTCGTAGGACTCCCCTTGTCACGACCGTAGCCCTCAGCGTCTGTGCCCCGATGCTGATGGAACTCCGGTTGTCGACCATCATGTCTACTCTTGCCGACGGAATGACGTGCTTTGCCGTCTGGTACACCTGCTCCAAGTGCTCCTGTGCACTGACGTTGGCATCCACGTCCAGAGACGCCCATACGTTGATCGTGCATGTAGGGCCAAAGAATCGGTAGTAGAGATGGAAGCCATGTCGCCGTAGGCCGAGACGGTACCAGAGCACCAACGCGACCATTGTGAAACCGATGTAGGCAACGGCGAACACCTGTACCCACCCAGCCTCCATCAGCCACGCAGCCACCCCTATGGCCGCACCGGCGGTCACTGCCATGTAGATGATGTCTGGCGGACGGAGTGTGCTCCCCACTTGACGGCCCTCCCCTTATGCAGGGAAGTGTACTCCAAACCTCACCTCTGCGTTTCACCTAGACGTACCGTCGCTGGGCATGGCCAACCGCCTATCACCCCCTCCCTTCCCCAGACTCAATCAGGTACCCTGAAAGAGCAGAATCTAGGGGGTGTCAACTACGATGCCAGCCGGTGTTCGACGGGTTCGCCGAACGAGGGCGAGATCCCGAGCGAGTGCATGGCGTGCGCGAGGACGCTGAGGTTGTGGCAGAGCACCTTGACGAGCACCTCGTTGACCTGTGCGGTCGGCGTCTTGGCCCGCACGCGGTCGCCGAACTTGGCCTTCATCATGTGGAAGACCGTCTCGACGTTGGACCTGCGGTGATAGTGGCGATTGAACTCAGCCGGATTCGAGTGGAAGAGGTTGAACATCTTCTCCCAGAGAGCGTCGTGCTGGCTGTTCTGGACGGGCCTTGCGACGGCGTTGTTCCTGAATGGGATGTAAGCCGTACCGCCGAAGTCGTCGACGACGTGGAGGTTCGGCCTGCCGGAATATGCCATATCGCCACTGACCTCTCGAATCGTGAAGTTCTCGGCGGTAGCATGGACGAAGTCTACGAAGTAGGGGGAATCCGCTGATTGGCCTGCGGTCGCGTCTGCGACCGTCACGATGTTCGTCTGCACCCCGCACATGACATGCAATTTCGTCCACTGCACCTCACGCTTGACGCCGCCCCACTTGGCGTCGAACCAGCGGTTGTAGGCCGTGGATGCAAAGCCGGTGCTGTCGATGGCGAAGTAGACCTCGATGTCCCGAAGCGGAAGTGCGCTCTGCTGGATGAGGTCGCGCAGCACCGGCGTCACATCAGGCCGCTCGAAGTACCGGATCGGCGTGCTGAACGACGGTTCCGCTTCCATGCGGCCCGACGCTACCGCATCCCGGATGTTCGACATCGCCCGCCGGGTGCTGCGGTTCGCGTAGACCTTGGTCGCCATCGCGTACACCATGTCGGCAAGCGGCATCCGTGGGCGCCCGCGCAGTTGAGGCGGCTGGGGAATGGTGTCGCAGAGCTCGCGGAGCAGGACCGCGAACAGGTCTCCCTCGTGGGTTTGCGCGGCGTTGTAGGCCGACCAGGGCTGAGACAGCGACACCCGCTGGATGTCGGGTGCCACCAAGGGCGGGCCGTCGGGGTGCGCCGCGCGCTGAAGCACCAACTCGACCGCGTAGACGTGCTTGCAGGCCAGCTCGCGCTTCTCGAAGTCCGGACAAGTGCAGTAGGGGCCGTGTTCAAGGTTCACGAGGTAAGACCCGACCCCTGACTGCGCCGGCACCTTGTAGCCGTAGCGGTCAGGGCGGATCGGCACCAGTGCGGCTATCGCGAGTCCGCGCTGGCGGCGTCCCTCTTCGCCGTCGTCGGGATCGTCTGGTCCGAGCGCCAAGGTGTAGGTTGTCATCGTTTTACCCCTGTAGTATCTCCGCTAATAACTACCAGAGTATACGTCTAGAATCGTTGACGGTCAATACTCGAATCGCTACTATGGGAGATGGCTACTCCCCTTGGGTTCAAGGGGAACGAAAGGAGAACGAATCACCATGGCAGAAGCAGACACCCAGCCTGGAGTGACCCCGATAACGGCCTACCAGTGCCGTTGCCGATGCGGGCATACGTGGGTCTCGAAGGCAGAAGAGCGCCCGCGCGTATGCCCGAAGTGCAAGAGTCCCAACTGGGACCGCCCCTACCAGTTCCGCGTCGTCGACGGCGAGCGCGTCCCGGCCTGACGCGCCCTCGGTTCCAAACTGAACCTTTCAGATGCCCGCCACTAGGCGGGCATCTCGGTGTTCCCTAGTCGCGGTGGTCGAGGGAACTGTGGAGGAGGTCGGTTACGAAGTAGATTGCTGCTGGCGGTTACAAGGCGGATCGCGGCGGGCCAGCAAGTCATTCTCGATCCGCTTCCTTTCATTTTCGTCGGCCTCTCGCCGAACGTGCACTTTGTTCAGTCCCTCGCCCTTAGCGCATGACCACTTCTCGTGCCCTGGACCGACTGGACGGGTCTTGAAGTTGCCGGTCCGCCCGATGTAGAGCGCCTTCTTGGAGCCCTCTCCCTGTTTCACGAAGATGTAGTTCCCGCCGCCGCTTGGTAGAGAATCCGGCACAGAGCCCGAATCGTAGACCTCGAAGATGTACTCTTTACCCGACTTACCCGGCCACTTCGACGTTGCCACGAATCTGTTCCTCCCAGGGGGCCGTTGCCCCAAGTATCCATCCTACCAAACAAGTCGGGCACGAGCGCGGCGAAGACTTTTGCATCAGGATCGGGACTTATGCATCAATCTGGGGATTTTGCATCAAAGCCGTGGAGGGCTTGCGCCGTTGAGCAAAGTATGATATTTGTTCGGAACATTAGTTCTATTCAGGGGAGGTCAGATCATGCTCATCCAGCGCACTCCGGACGTATACGAGAAGCTGCGCCACCTCGGCGGGATGGCGACGGACGACGTGCTCTCGCCCGCCGAGCGCTCGGACGGTATGGCGCGTCCGAGCGAGGGCTGGGAACGCGTGGGGCCGCGCGGCGGGGTGACGCCGCACGCCGGCGTCTACAGGGCCGCGATGCCGAACGGCAAGCGGATCTCGCTGATGCGCGTGATGTTCACGGACTACTGCATCATGGACTGTCACTACTGCCCCAACTCCTACTGGGTGCCCCGCAGGCGCTACGGGTTCAAGGTGGACGAACTCGCGCGGCTGTTCTACGAGATGCACAACCGCCACATGGTGGAAGGGCTCTTCCTCAGTTCCGGCATCTTCAAGGACCCGAACGCCACGCAGGAGCGGCTGCTGGACGTGGTGGAGGCGATACGCTCGCGCTACGGGTTCCGCGGCTACGTCCACCTCAAGGTGATGCCCGGCACGAGCACGGACGCACTGCTCGAGCAGAGCCAGAGGCTCGGTGCGCGGCTCTCCGTCAACATGGAGTCCCCGTCCGCGGAGCATCTGCGAAAGGTCAGCACGATGAAGGATTTCGACAACGGCATCGTCGCGCCGATGAAGCGCATCAGCGAGCTCATGCAGGAGCGGTACGGCGGCGCGGTCGGCCAGGCGACGCAGCTCGTGGTCGGGGCGGCTGACGAGTCGGACTGGGACATCTACGCACGGATGCGGAGCCTCTACGGGGAGTACGGCTTCAAGCGCGTCTACTACTCCGCGTTCCGGCCCGTGAAATACACGCCGCTGGAGGAGCACCCCGCGACGCCGCCCGCTCGCGAGCACCGCCTCTACCAACTGGACTGGCTGTCGCGCATCTACGGCTACGACACCGAGGAGCTGCGTCCCGCCTTCGACACGGGCGGCTTCCTGGAACTGCGCGCCGATCCCAAGCTGATGATCGCGGTGAACAACTTCGAGCGCTTCCCCGTCGACGTCAACCACGCGAGTGAGCGCGAGCTGCTGCGCGTTCCCGGCGTCGGGCCGCTGGCTGCGAACCGCATCGTGAAGCAGCGGGCGCTGCACACCATCACGCAGCGGCAGGAGCTGCAGGCGATGGGAGTGGTGCTGAAGCGCGCCATGCCCTTCCTGCGCTACCCCGGCCACAAGCCTGCCCCCGCGAAGCAGGGCGAACTGGCGCTCTTCCCGGAGCAGAGTACGGTCCGCTCGCAACCGGCGCGCCGAACGGTCGAACTGCACACGGCGCACGCGGCGTCCGGCTGTGCGTCGTGTCCGCTCAACCCCGGGACCTGCGGGATGGCCGCATGAGGTGCAGGCCGGAGCGAGGTCTTACGCTGCGCTGCAGGAGTGCTACCATCCACGCGAACGAAACGAGAACGGACAGCGAGAGATGCTCAGCGTCGGCACACAGGCCCCCGACTTCACCCTGCCGCTCAACACCGGCGGTCTCTTCACGCTCTCGGAGCAGCGCGGGCGGAACGTCGTGCTCTTCTTCTTCCCGCGCGCGGGCACCAAGGGGTGAACGTGGGAGGCCGCGGAGTTCCGCGACAGGCACGAACGCATCACCGGCGCAGACGCGGTCGTGGTTGGCGTCAGCACGGACGGCTCCGACGCGCTCGCCGACTTCGCCCAGGGCCTCGGCCTGCCCTACAGCCTCGCGTCCGACCGCTCCGGCGAGGTGCGGCGTCTCTACGACGTGCGGCGACGGCTCGGACTGGGCACATCCCGATTCACCTACGTCGTCGACGCCGCCGGAGTGATCCGGAGGGTGTACCACAACGAGTTCGTCATGAAGAGCCACGCCCGCAGCGCGCTCGAGGCGCTGGAAGCGCTCCGCAACGGCCGGGCATAACCGGCAGCCCCGCGCCCACCACGACTTTCCAGGCGGATGCGGTATCATCGGCGCATGTACAAAGTAGGCGTTCTTACGAGCAGCGACATGGGCGCGCGCGGCGAGCGCGAGGACACCAGCGGGGCATTGATCCGCGAGGCCCTCGTGCCGCCGGACTACGAGCACGCCGAGTACGTCGTCGTCCCCGACGACCGCGCGACCATCGAGCAGACGCTGCGAACGTGGGCCGACGAGCGCGGGCTCGACCTCATCCTCACGACCGGCGGCACCGGCCTGACTGACCGCGACGTCGCGCCGGAAGCGACGCTGGCGGTAATCGACCGGCTCGCGCCCGGCCTGCCGGAGGCGATGCGCGCCTACGGCATGACCAAGACTCCGATGGCGATGCTCAGCCGCGGAACGGCGGGCGTGCGCGGGCGTACGCTCATCGTGAACCTGCCCGGCAGCCCGAAGGGCGTGCGCGAGGGGTTGGAAGTGCTCGCGCCCATCCTGCCGCACGCCCTCGGACAACTGACGGGCGCCAACCGCGGACACTGACCCACGATGCGCATAGACGTCCTCACCGTATTCCCGGAGATGTTCGGTCCGGTGCTCGACGCCGGCATCGTCGGCAAGGCCGTACGGAACGGCATCGCGGACGTGCGCGTCCACGACCTGCGCGACTTCGCCCACGATCGGCACCGCTCCACGGACGACTCCCCGTTCGGCGGAGGTCCCGGGATGGTGATGCTGCCAGGGCCGCTCTTCGAGGCCGTGCGCTCGCTGGAAGCCGGTCCGGATGCCGCTATCGTCGCGCTGACGCCGCAGGGCAGGCCGTTCGATCAGCGGGCGGCTGAGCGCCTCGCCGGACTGGAGCGCGTCGTCCTCATCTGCGGGCGGTACGAGGGTATCGACGAGCGCGTCGTCGAGGGGTTGTCGACGGAGGAGATCAGCACCGGCGACTACGTGGTGAGCGGCGGCGAGATCCCCGCGATGCTCATCGTCGACGCGCTCGTGCGGCTGCTGCCCGATGCGCTGGGGCACAGCGAGGAGGCACTGGCCGACGATTCGCACACGTCAGGGCTGCTGCAGCATCCGCAGTACACGCGCCCCGCCGATTTCGAGGGGCTTGCCGTGCCGGAGGTGCTGCTCTCCGGCAATCACGCAGCGATCGCGCGATGGCGCAGGCAGGAAGCGCTGCGGAGAACGCTCGAACGGCGCCCCGACATGCTCGCCGAGGCCGGACTGAGCGCGGAGGACGTGAAGACCCTCCGCGCCCTGGGCTGGCAGCCGCCTACGCCGGCACCCGGGCCGCAGGAGTAACCACCGGTTCGGATGCCGCCGGAACCGCGGGGGCTGCTTTGCGGGCCGGAGCCGCCACGCGGCGGGTCTTGGTGGGCTCGGGCAGCGCCGTCCTGCCGAGGCTGAATGCTTCGAGGCTCTCCAACTGGCTGGCGCGCACCCATTCGTCGCGTCCCACCGGAGCGACAAGCCAGCTCTCCAGCATGGCCTGACGCTTCACCTCGACCTTCGTGCGGGCGGTGGCCTCCGGGTTCCAGTCGTACGCTGCGTTGACCGTCGGCGAGAGATGCATGGAGGTCGGCACGAGCATGCCGAGGAATGCATACATCGCCTTCCCCTGCTGGCAGAGGACGATCTGGTGGCCGGGAGTCGGGCCCGCGGCAGGCTCGACCCAGACGCCGGGGCAGACCTCGGTGGTGCTGTCGACCAGTTCGAGCTGTCCGCTGTCCAGCAGAGGCTCGACGTCATCCGCGCGGTACTGCTTGCGGTTCCTCCTGCTCGGTCGCATCGCCTCGTCCAACGCGTCCTTGTGGACGATATAGCGGGCGTTCGGGAAGGTGGGAAGCACACGCCCTGAGGAAGTGAAGTGGGTGCAGCCTCCCGCGTATTCGGAGAAAAGGTCCGTCTGGATGACGACGGCGATGTCCTTCGGCATGAGGCCGATCTGCTTCAGCTCTCTCGCCATCGACGACCTGCTGCGGGTCCGGACAAGGTCGAGAGAGAGCGGGGGTTTGTCGCCGGGGCCCGTGTTCACGAGCACCCAGCCGTCCGGGTGATCGATGAGCAGGCTGTAGTTGCCGATGGAGACCCGGTTCTGGCGGTCCGGGGAAACGAACCGCTCCCAGAGCTGCTTGGCGGTCGCTCCGAACACGGTGCCGCCGTCCAGACGAGTGGTGCTGACGCGGAGAAGACGTATGTACGGTTTGGTTGCCTTACCCATCGGATTCTCCTTAGGCGCAGAGGCGCTTGCAGGAACAATGGCGGCTATTATGTCCAAGTTTTCGGTTTTGTCAATACTTTGTTTAGATTTCAGTCTATGAATTCAACCAAAGTCTTACACGCAGTCGGATATCGGTCGTGCGAGTACGGTCCGGACAGCCTTGCCGGAAGCATGGAATCGATATTGAACGAAGTTTAGGAAATGGTCAGGACGCGGCTGAACGGCGGGCGCTCGCACCACCGAGCGCAGCGCCGACCGTGCCTCCTGCGAACACCCACAGCACTGCCCCTCCGACCACCACCAGTACGAAGTTCGCCGGCAACTGCGCGAACAGGGCCACCCCCATGACGGCTACAGCCGCGGGGAACAGCAGCAACGCCGCCATGAGCAGGCCGATGAGCAGGGCCTCTCCCTGGGTGCAGGCGCTCCGCGTGCCCGCCATGTACCCCCCGATGAGGGGGGACGGGACCGCCGTCACGAAGTGCACGATGGGGATGAGGATGCAACCAAGGGTGATGGCTGCCCCCACGAGGGCGGCTTTGAACACGGCAGGTCCTCTCAGGCGCAGGAAGTCGTGGGAAGTGTACGGATGGGCGGTGGGGAGTGTCCAACAGACGCGGCACGTACAATGACCGCCGTGAGCGTCCAACGCACAAACGACCGCCGGAGCCGCGACAGCCGTGCGGATTGACGACGCGTTCCGCCGTGCGTTGAGCACGAGCTTCGTCATCCGTGTGACCCACACGGGACGGCGGAGCGGTCTGCCCCGCGTGCTGGAGACGACCTACTACTGGGACGGGGCGGGAAAGATCTACCTCTCCGGCTATCCCGGCAAACGGGACTGGGTGGCGAACATGGGAGCGCACCCGGACGCGACCGTCTACACCGTGGAGCGCGGGCAGTGGTTCGCCGTTCCGGCGGCCGCGCGTGTGCTGCGGGTCCGCGAAGAGCGGACGCCCTACGTCATGGCGTACGTACGCCACTGGCTGCGCCTGGGCGGGGGCCAGCGCCGCCTCGTCCGGTGGGCGCTGGCGGCGGTACGTGTCAACCGAGCGCTGCGTCTGCCATGGTGGGGGCCGTTCTACTGCATCCGCCGGGTGTTCGACTCCATGCCTTGTGTCGAGCTGACGCTGACCGGCACGCCCGTCCCGCTGGACGCGCCGCCGCCCGAGCCTACCCTGCCGCGCTCAGTCGGGGAGGCTCCGTAATTCGCTATAAACTCGTTAACGCGGCGTTGACACCGCCCTAACCTACCGCGTACAGTGCCGCCCTGTAGCATGGCCGTGTATAATGCTCGGAATACATCCATGCATCTGCCCCGATCCGACAAGAAGGCCGGCGTCGAACTACCGCAACATTCAGGTACTCGCCAACGCTATGATGCATAGCCCATCCAGCCGTCGTATCGGTTCACCCCGCAGGACATTCCCCCTGATCAGGAGCACTTTGCCATGAGCGCCTCCGTCGGATTCCACTTGCCGCCCAGAGCCGTATCCCGGCTGGACACGCTGGTGGGCGGCATCGAAGCAAACCCGGGGCCGTTGCTGAACCCCGCCGCACTGCGCGAGGCATCCGAAGACCTGGACATCCGCAGCGCGATCGAGCAGCTGCCGGATGACATGTCTCTCGAAGACTTCGTCGGCATCCTCAAACTGGCGATGCTCACGGAGTGCGCGACCGACTCGTACTCCGCCGTCTTCCAGGACGGCGCGGAGCGGTTCGACTCCCCCTGGCTGGCCCGGTTCAACGAGCGCATCTGGACGCCGGACGAGCACACCCACTACACGCCGTACAAGCTCATGCTGCAGTCGCTCGGCTACTCCGAGGAGGAGTTGGACCGCGAGATGCGCGAGGTACAGGAGCGCAACTACGAGCACTGCTGCGGCCGCACCCCCATCGAACTGACCACCTACGGCATCATCCAGGAGTACCTCACCGACAACTGGCACGGCATGATCAGCCAGCTGCTGAAGCCGTCCTCACCCTACGCTGCGAAATGCGCGTCCATGGTGAAGCGCCGCGAGACACTCCACACGACCTGGTACCGGGAGATGACCGCCATACAGGTGGAAGAGAACCCGGAGATGCTTCACCTGGTGGCCGACACCGTGCTCACGTTCCAGATGCCGGGGACGCGGCTCGTTCCCGAGTTCGGCGCTCGCTCGCTCGAATGGATGAGCAAGGCGAACGTGGACTTCCCCCGCGTCGCGAGGGACTTCGTACGCAACTTCCAGCAGGTCGCGGGAACGATGAAGCGCGCCGGCCAGCTCTTCGTGGAGCTCGCGGCGAGGCGCGGCGTGAAGATCGGCCCTATGCCGCTGAGCGCCGCCCGCCGGGTGCTGGACAAGATCGGCGGACCCGGCTACGGGCTCCTCGGCGAAGCGCTGCTGGACAAGTTCGGCATCCCCCGTCCGACCATCGAAGATCAGACCGGACCTGTCAGCCTGCCGCCCCGGATGTACGAGGCGTTCCGCTCCCGTGTGCGGGGCATGATCATCCGACGGATAGAAACAGCCGCCATCATCGGCGAGGTCTAACGGCCATTCCTCGACTGCCACGTCTGCCACTGCGGCCCGCGGTTCGCGCCGCGAAGCGCGCAGGCACGCCTGCGGCCGACCTCCTCGCGCGCAAGGTGTTCCTCTCCGCGGTCGGCAGGATCAAGATCGGCTCGCTGCGCATCGAGACGCCCGACGGCGGCAGGTCCTACTCCTTCGAGACGACCGCTCCCGGCCCACAGGGCGAGCTCCGGATACACGACGATTCGTTCTACCGGCGCGTGCTCACGGGTGGCGAGGTCGGCTTCGGCGAGGCGTACCAGGACGGCATCTGCGATTCGCCGGACCTTGAGCAGCTGCTCAGGCTGGCGCTGCTCAACCGGCAGGCGGTGGACCTGAACAAGGGAGCTATGCGCCTCCTCTCCAAGCGCTCCAACCTCCGGCTCCACCGCTCCCGCGCCAACACGAAAGAGCAGAGCAAGGACAACATCCACGCGCACTACGACATCGGCAACGCGTTCTTCCAGATCTTCCTGGACTCGACGCTCACCTACTCCAGTGCAGTCTTTGCGTTCGAGGGCCAGCTGCTCGCGGACGCGCAGGCCAACAAGTACCAGCGCATGTGCGAGTTCGCGGGCATAACGGCTGGGAGCCATGTGCTGGAGATCGGCAGCGGCTGGGGCGGGTTCGCCATGCACGCCGCACGCGAGTTCGGCTGCCACGTCACGACCGTCACCATCTCGCAGGAGCAGTTCGACCTCGCCTCCGAACGCATAGCGGAGGCAGGGCTGAGCGACCGCATCGATATCCGCCTCATGGACTACCGGGACGTCCAGGGCACGTTCGACAGCATCGTCTCCATCGAGATGTTCGAGGCCGTCGGCGCAGAGTTCTTCGAGACGTTCTTCCTCAAGAGCGCGTCGCTGCTGAAACCCGGCGGCAAGCTGGCGATGCAGGTCATCACCGTGCCTGACCGGAACTTCGAGGCCCAGAAGCGCGGCGTGAACTGGATACAGAAGTACATCTTCCCCGGCGGTGTGCTGCCGTCGCTCGCCGCGATGGAGCAGGCGAACGCCCGCACGGGGCTCATCATCGCGTCCGTCGACCACATCGGTAAGCACTACGCCGTGACGCTGCGGCAGTGGCGCAGGACGTTCTGGGACCGCATCGAGGACGTGCGCGCCCTGGGCTACGACGAACGCTTCGTCAGGACGTGGGACTACTACCTCGCCGCCTGTGAGGCCGGCTTCCTCACGAACACCACCGACGACGTCCAGATCGTCTTCGAGAAGCCCGCCCTCGCTGCCTGACGGCACCTGGCAACGCCGTCCCAACCACCCTCCGGAACCAGTGACACGCGCCTATTGCGCGGTCCCGCGCTGCGCGCAGACCATGCCGGAGGAGCGGACGCACACTCGTAGACACTCGTATGCGGGCCCGTCCCGCGATACAATATCTAGTGGGGAATCGACGGAAATCCACTAGATATGGGTTGACGGGCGGCTATCTACGGCGCATACTTGCCGTCCGTCGCACTGGAACGAGGGTAGTCAGACGCCGCTGGGAGGGCGGCTCCGGAGGCTTTTGAAATGACTTACGTGGTGAGTACCGACCAGTTCAGCGCGGGAACGCCGGAGCAGACGTCAGCGGACGCGGCAGCGTCCACAACCATGCACGTCCGCAAGCGGAACGGGGGGCTCGAGCCCGCCGACGTGATGAAGATCGTGCGCGCGGTGGAGCGCTCCTCGGGAGGACTGGAGAGCGTCGACCCCCTGCGCGTCGCCACCCGCACCATCAGCGGACTCTACGACGGCGCGACCACCAGCGAGCTGGACGAACTCTCCATCCGCACCGCCGCATCGCTCATCGCGGAGGAGCCGGAGTACTCCAAGCTCGCCGCGCGTCTCCTCGCCGTCTTCATAGACAAGGAAGTGCGCAACCAGGACATCCACTCCTTCTCGCAGTCGGTGAAGGCGGGGCACGCCCTCGGCCTCATCGACGACCGCGTCGCGGAGTTCGCCGCGGTCAACGCGCGCAAACTGGACGACGCCATCACTCCGGAGCGGGACAAGCTGTTCGAGTACTTCGGCATCCGCACGCTGTACGACCGCTACCTGCTCAAGCACCCGGAGAGCAGGCACAGCATCGAGACGCCGCAGCACTTCTTCCTGCGCATCGCCTGCGGGCTCGCGGAGAGCCCCGCCGACGCCATCGAGTTCTACGAGTTGATCTCCCGGCTCGACTACATGCCGAGTTCGCCCACGCTGTTCAACTCCGGGACACGCCACTCCCAGATGTCGTCCTGCTACCTCCTCGACTCCCCCGAGGACGACCTGGAGGCCATCTACAACCGCTACACGGACATCGCCAAGCTCTCCAAGTTCGCGGGCGGCATCGGCGTCTCCTTCTCGCGCGTGCGCTCGCAGGGCTCCCTCATCAAGGGGACGAACGGCACGTCCAACGGCATCGTGCCGTGGCTCAAGACGCTCGACTCCTCCGTCGCCGCCGTCAACCAGGGCGGCAAGCGCAAGGGCGCGGCGTGCGTCTACGTGGAGAGCTGGCACGCGGACATCGAGGACTTCCTCGAGTTGAAGAACAACACCGGCGACGAGTCCCGCCGCGCGCACAACCTCAACCTCGCCAACTGGGTGCCCGACCTGTTCATGCAGCGCGTCGAGGAGGACGGCGTCTGGTCGCTCTTCGACCCGAAGGCGCTGCCCGAGCTCGTGGACACCTACGGCGACGAGTTCGAGCGCATCTACACGCAGGCTGAAGCCGAGGAGCGGTACGAGCGGCAACTGCCCGCGCGTGAACTGTACGCGCGCATGATGCGCACGCTCGCGCAGACCGGTAACGGCTGGATGACGTTCAAGGACACCTCCAACCGCAAGTCCAACCAGACGCTGCGGGGGGAGAACGTCATCCACCTCTCCAACCTCTGCACGGAGATCCTCGAGGTCACCAACAAGGACGAGACCGCGGTCTGCAACCTCGGCTCGCTCAACCTCGGCCACTTCGTCACCGATGAAGGCGCGTTCGACTACGAGCGCCTGAACCGCGCCGTGAAGACCGCCGTGCGCTACCTGGACCGCGTCGTGGACATCAACTTCTACCCCACCGACGCGGCGGCCTACTCCAACAGCAAATGGCGGCCCGTCGGCCTCGGCGTCATGGGCCTGCAGGACGTCCTCTTCAAGATGCGGATGCCGTTCGACAGCAACGAAGCGGTGAACCTCGCCGCGCGCATCCAGGAGGAGGTCTACTTCGGCGCGCTCGACACCTCCTGCGCGCTGGCGGAGGAGCGCGGGGCGCACGAGACGTTCAAGGACACGCGCGCGGCCAGCGGCGAGCTCCAGTTCGACTTCTGGGGTATCACCCCCAGCAAGCCGGAGTGGCCGGAGCTGCGGGAGCGCATCAAGCGCTTCGGGCTGCGCAACTCCCTGCTCATCGCCATCGCCCCCACGGCCACCATCGCCTCCATCTGCGGCGCCTACGAGTGCATCGAGCCCCAGGTCTCCAACCTGTTCAAGCGCGAGACGCTCTCCGGCGAGTTCCTCCAGATCAACCACTACCTCGTCAACGACCTGAAGGAGCGCGGGCTCTGGACGGAAGCGATACGCAACCGCATCAAGCTCAGCGACGGCTCCGTGCAGTACGTCGACGACATACCGGACGACCTGAAGCGGCTCTACCAGACCGCCTGGGAGCTGCCGCAGAAGGCGCTCATCGACATGGCCGCCGCCCGCGGCCCCTACATCGACCAGAGCCAGTCCCTCAACCTCTTCATGGCCGCGCCGACCATCGGCAAGCTCTCCTCCATGTACCTCTACGCCTGGAAGACCGGCCTGAAGACCACCTACTACCTCCGCTCCCGCCCGGCAACGCGCATCACCCAGACCACTATCGCCGTGGCCGAGAAGGAGTACGCGGACCAGGAAGAGATCGCCTGCTCCCTGGAGAACCCGGAGTCCTGCGAAGCCTGTCAATAGGCAGGCCCCACCGGACGAGCCCGCCCTGCGGCCAGCAGCGCGGGCTGGTTCGCGACGATACGTCCGCACCCTGCAGGGACGTGCCGCTCCCGCAGGAGTGCAGCGAAGATGCGGCATACGCGAACAGAACACGGAGACACGCGATGATCCTCGAACCAGGACTCAACCTCACGCTCCGGCCCATGCGTTACCCGGACTTCTACGAGATGTACAAGAACGGGATACGCAATACGTGGACCGTCGACGAGGTTGACTGGTCGGACGACATCAAGGACCTGACCGGCAAGCTCTCCGAGCCGGAGCAGCACCTCATCCAGCGGCTCGTCGCATTCTTCGCCACCGGCGACTCCATCGTCGCCAACAACCTCGTGCTCAACCTCTACAAGCACATCAACGCGCCCGAGGCCCGGCTCTACCTCTCCCGCCAGCTCTTCGAGGAGGCGCTCCACGTCCAGTTCTACCTCACTCTCCTCGACACCTACGTCCCGGACGTCGACGAGCGGCACGAGATGTTCCGCGCCATCGAGACCATCCCCTCCATCAAGCAGAAGGCCGACTTCTGCTTCAAGTGGATCGACTCCATCCACGACCTCGACACGCTGGACACAGACGAACAGAAGCGCCAGTTCCTGCTGAACCTCATCTGCTTCGCCACCTGCATCGAGGGGCTCTTCTTCTATGCCGCGTTCGCCTACGTCTACTTCATGCGCTCCAAGGGGCTGCTGAACGGGCTGGCGTCCGGCACCAACTGGGTCTTCCGCGACGAGTCAGCCCACATGGAATTCGGGCTGCAGGTCGTCCGGACGGCGCGCGAGGAGTACCCGCACCTGTTCGACGAGCGCATGGAGGAGCAGGTGACGCAGATGCTCCAGGAGGCCGTGGACTGCGAGACGCAGTTCGCCGAGGACCTGCTGGAGGGCGGCGTCGCCGGCCTCACCGTGGTGGAGGTGCGCCAGTACCTCGAGTACGTCGCCGACCAGCGGCTGACCAATCTCGGCCTGCCGACCTACTTCGGCACGCGCAACCCCCTCACCTTCATGGAGCTGCAGGACGTGCAGGAGCTCTCCAACTTCTTCGAGCGGCGCGTCTCCGCCTACCAGGTCGCCGTCACCGGCCAGGTCGCCTTCAACGAAGAGTTCTAGCGGTCCTCACTCCAGGTCCACCAACCCGTCCGCGTCGCCGACGCCGCTCTCGACCGCCGCCCTGCCGACGGCGTACGCCACCCTGCGGTGCACCTCCGGGTCCAGCGCGGTGGGGCTGAGGTCGCCCTGCGGGGTCACTTCCATGAGCGCCTCGCCCGCCGCGATGAGCATCGAGCGGTTGATCTCGCTGGCCTGCGTGCTGAGCGCCCCGCGCCAGATGCCCGGGTAGCCCAGCAGGTTGTTCACCGTCGTGCCGTCGGCGGCGAGCGCCGCGCCCGCCTCGATCGCATGCGCAGGCCGTATCTCCGGGTCCGGGTTCGAGAGCGCGAACACGACCTGCCCGTTGCGAACGGACTCCGGCGCGATGAGGCCCGGCACGCCGGTCGTCGAGATGACCACGTCCGCCGTGGCCATGATCTCGTCCAGCGACGCCACGTGCCCGCCCTGCTGCTCGTGCCGCGCGATGCAGTCCTCGTTCACATCCGCGCCCAGCACCGGCTTGCCGGTGGCGTGCATCAGAAGCGACGCTACGGACTGCCCCGCCGCGCCGAGGCCCACCTGCCCTATCGTCACGTCGGAGAGGCGCTTGCCGGTCGTCCGCATCGCGCTCATCAGTGCGCCAAGCACGACCGCAGCCGTGCCGTCCTGGTCGTCCTGCATCACGGGGATGCTGAGCCGCTCGCGCAGCTTCGCCACGATGTCGAAGCAGGCGGGCGCGGCGACGTCCTCCACGTGGATGCCGCTGTACGTCGGCGCGACACGCACGACGGCCTCGACGAACTCGTCCGCGTTCGACGCCTCGATGAGGAGCGGCGCGCCGTTCACCCCCGCGAACTGCTGCAGCAGCGCGGCCTTACCCTCCATCACCGGCATCGCAGGCGCGAGCCCGATCCGCCCGAGGCCCAGCACCGCCGTGCCGTCCGTCACGATAGCGACCGTGCTGCCGATGGACGTGAAGCGCCGCGCAAGGCTCGGCTGCGCGTGGATGGCGCGGCATATCTCCGCAACGCCCGGCGTGTAGACCTTCCGCAGCATCGCGATGTCCACGACCGGCTGGCGGCTCACGATCGCGATCTTGCCGCCCTGGTGCAGGTCCATCACCTCGTCGCGCGTCTCGGTGACGCGCACGCCCTTCACCTGCCCTACCGCGCGCAGCACCTCGAGCAGGTGCGTCTCGTCCTCCACGTGCACGTCGATGTCGCGGAGCACATAGCTCTGGCTGAGATGGACGGTCTGGATGTTGCCAATGTTCGCGCCCGCGCTGCCGATGGCCGACGCAAGCGCGCCAAGCACGCCGGGGATGTTCTCGTTGCGCACCTGCACGGTGCGGATCAGGCCGTAGTTCGTCGTGTTGGTCGCGACCATACAGCGCCTCCTGGTGTCCGGGGGGAGAGAGCCAGTATCGCACCGACGCGCTAGAATCGCTGCCACCTACGGATGCACGGAGTTGCGCGATGCCGAACGTTACAGTAGACGGAGCCGCCATCGAGTACGCGGAGGCGGGCAGCGGCCTGCCCCTCGTCTTCTGCCACGAGTTCGCGGGCAGCATGGAGAGCTGGGAGCAGCAGGTGAACTACTTCTCCCGCCGCTACCGCACGGTGACCTACAACGCAAAGGGCTACCCGCCCTCCGAGGTCCCGGCGGACTGGGAGGTGTACACGTGGGACCACCAAGTGGCCGTGCTGCTGGGGCTGCTGGACGCGCTGGGCATCGAGCGAGCGCACGTCTGCGGGCTGTCGATGGGCGCGTACACGGCGGTGCAGTTCATGCTCACGCACCCGAATCGCTGCCTCAGCGTCGTCGCGGCGGGCGTCGGCACCGGCAGCGACGACCCGGCGTCGTTCCTGACCGAATCCGAGGAGCGCGCGGGGTTGCTGGAAGCGAACGGCATGGCCGGCATGGAAGCGTACCTCTCCGGCTCGACGCGCATCCGGTTCCGTGAGAAGGACCCCGCCGGCTGGGACCGGTTCGCCGCGCTCTTCCTCGCGCACTCAGCCACGGGCTCGGCCAATACGCTGCGCGGCTTCCAGGGCAGGCGTCCGAGCCTCTACACCCGCGAGGCCGATCTGGCGGCGCTCGACGTGCCGCTGCTCATCGTCTGCGGCGACGAGGACGACCCGTGCGTCGGGCCGTCGCTCTTCCTGAACCGCACCGTGCCGAACTCAGGGCTCGCGATGCTGCCGCACACGGGCCACGCATGCAACCTGGAGGAGCCGGCCGCGTTCAACGCAGCCGTCGCCGAGTTCCTCGCACAGGCCGAGGCCGGGAAGTGGGGGCCGCGCCCGGAGGACAGCGGCGACAACTGGGCCGCGTCGCCTGCCCGTTAGTCGTCGAGGACGGCGAACGCCTCAATCTCGATGAGGTACTCCGGCTGGGCGAGCGCGCGCACGATGACCATTGAGCTCGCCGGGGTTGGCGCGTCGCCCCAGCACTCGTTCTGCGCGGCGCGCGCTGCCGGAAGGTACGCCTCCGACGTGACGAAGATCGTCACTTTCACGATGTTCGCGAACGTCCCGCCGACCGACTCGATGGCGGTGCGCAGGTTCTCGTAGACCTGCCGGCACTGCGCGGGCGCGCTGTCGAGTCCGATCACCTTGCCGTCCGGCCCGCGCGACGTCTGCCCCGCTATC
Organism: Dehalococcoidia bacterium; assembly: GCA_034422595.1. Lineage (GTDB taxonomy): Bacteria > Chloroflexota > Dehalococcoidia > Lucifugimonadales > Australimonadaceae > Bin16. Next base: position 310,635 of record DAOUJO010000007.1, read on the forward strand.
CAGACGAGGTTCCCCCACCGCACGACGTGGGAATAGCGCCCGCCGGGCGGTGGCGCAAGCCCCTCCGGGTTCGTTCGTTCGATGTCAGGCATCGGGTAGCCTCCTGCAGTCTTACGCCTTGTAGTAGACCGGCACCGCTGCACCGGAGACGGCCCGCGCCTCCTCGGACGCGAGGAAGAGCAGGACGTTCGCCAGGTCGTCGGGCTGCACCCAGCGCTCCACTTTCGCGTCCGGCATCGCCGCGCGGTTCGCGGGCGTGTCGATGATGCTCGGCAGCACCGCGTTCACGGTGATGTCGTGCGCCTTCACCTCCGCCGCAACGGACTGGGTGAGCAGGATGACGCCGCCCTTGCTCACCGAGTAGTGCGCGACCATCGGGTCGCCATGCAGACCGCTGCGCGCCGCGATGCTCACGATGCGCCCGTAGTCCTGCGCCTTCATGTACGGCAGCACGTTCTTGATGGTGAGGAACGCGGACTTGAGGTTCAGTTGCAGCAGGCCGTCCCAGTCCGACTCGTCCATCTCCGCCACCGAGGGGCCGAACCGGAAGCCGCCCGCGATGTTCACGAGCACGTGCGGCCCCCCGTACTCCGACGCGACGCGCTCGAACAACCCCCGCACCGACGCCTCATCGAGTACGTCGGTCTCGTGGTAGACGACCGCGCCTGCCTCGTCGGGCGGCGGCGCCATGTCGGCGACAACCACCTGCGCTCCCGCCTCCGCGAACCTGCGCGAGGCCACGCGCCCCACCGCCCCGCTCCCGCCCGTCACCACCACCGTCTTGCCAGAGAAACTCATGCCTGCTCCTGGATGAGACGTCCGATGTGCGCCTTGCCCGCCTGCACGATCTCCTCGTCCTCCTCAGCGGTACGTCCGCTGACGCCGAGCCCCCCCAGAATCGTGCCATCCGGAGCGACGACCACCGCGCCGCCCCCGCCGATGGTGAAGTTTGGATTGCCGAAACCCGCGAGCCCCTGCGGCGACGCGCTCGCCCGTTCCGCGAAATCGAGCGTGTCCGCGCGCATGCAGGCCGACGTGTACGCCTTCTTCATGGCGTTCTGGCGGGCGAGCGCGGCGTTCACTCCGGCCTGCGCCGCGAAGCAGATCAGCTCGCCGCGGTCGTCCATCACGGCGATGGCGATCGGACGTCCGCCCATCTCTTCGGCCTTGCGGAGCATCTCCGCGAGCGCCTGCCGCGACTCGGCCAGTCCCAGTGTGGTACGCGTCCTCACGGGAGCCCTCCCTGCAGCGCAGCAAGTGCGGCACGTGCAAGGCGTTCGTCGAGTTCGCGATCGAAGCCCTGGACACCGATAGCGCCAACAACAGCGCCCTGCCCCGCTGCACGCACAACAACGCCGCCATGCGCGGCACCCACGAACCCATCGTCGAATTCGGCGGCGCTCATCCCGCGCTGGGCGCGCTCGGCGGCAAACTCCTTCAGGTCCGCGCCCACGCGCGAAACCGTGTACGCCTTCCGGATGGCGTGCTTGCGCTGGAAGATGGGCGTACCGTCCGCGCGGGCGAACGCGACGAGGTCCCCGTTGTCGTCGACGACGGCGACGGCGACCGGCCCTGCCCCCTCGAAGGACGCCGCCTCCAGCGCTGCATCGACGGCGCGCAGCGCGTCCTCCACGTCCATCACCTGCCGGTCGTACATCGCTCCTCCATCGGTTGCCTGCGCAGTGTAGCCGAGGAACCGCTCAACGCAAGAGGAGCGCCCGCTTGGGCGCTCCTCTGTCCATATCCTGCTTTCCGAGAACCTAGCCCTCCGGGAAGAGACCCTTGATGACCTCGAACGTCTCGGGTGGCAGATTCGCGATGCCTTCCACCATTGCCTGATACTGGTTGCCGGTCCTCAGACCCACGTCGTAGTTCCGCGACTTCATGTCCGCTATGAAAGCGTCGCTGGACACCACTCGTTCGAACGCTTCCCTGACCGATGCAACCACGTTAGGCGGAGTGTCGGCGGACATGGCGAAGATGCGGGAAGAAGCGCTAATCTCCATCAGCTTGTCGAAGGCGTCAAGGTGCGATTCACTCGCACCGAACTGTTCGGCCGCGATGTCCCGGACAGACTTGACCCACAGCCACTTGCCTTCCGCCTTTCCGTCCTTCACCCATTGAGGTTCGACGATGGTGTAGAACAGCGGCGTCGCGTAACCATCGACCCACTCGGGGTTGCGCAGCGCTTCGGAGTCACGGCACGTCGGGGTTATGTCGATGTCCCCGCTGTTGAACGCGGCGTTGAGGCCGGACGTCCCTTGGTGTCCGAACAACCGGTTGAAGGGGAACCCTGCCTGCACCAGCCACTCAGTCGCTTGCGCGTAGCCGTCGATCTGGCCGATCAGTCCTACCGAGTAGTTGCCGGCGAGGTAATCGTCCAACGAGTCCGCCACGGAGGAACGGATACACCACGTGTGCTCACTGGGGGTGAAGTCCGGAGCGCCGAGGTACACGAGGTCGTTGGCGGGGTCAAACTCGCCCGCGCCTCCGATGATCTCGCTCTGGATCAGCGCTGCGTTCACCACGACGATCGACGGACGGCGCTCACGATAGGGCTCGCCGATGACCGACTTGACCGCAACGAGCGTGTTTGCGCCCGGCTTGTTGGAGACGATGACGTTCGGGTTGCCCTCGAGCGCTTCCTTCAGATGCGCGGCGAAGATACGCGAGAACGTGTCGAACCCGCCGCCAGGCAGGTAACCGACAGTGATCTGCACCGTCTTGCCGCCGAAGTCCACACGCTCCTCAGGGGGCAGAGGCGTGGCCGTTGGCCGCGGCGTTGGCGTAGCAGTCGGCGCTGCCGTCTCCGTCATCGCCTCAGGCGTGGGAGTAGCTTTCTCCTCCATCATCGCCTCGGCGGTGGGCGTCGGCTCCTCCGCCATCATTGCGGCGGTGGGCGTCGCGGTCGGGGCTGCCTGCGGGACCGGCGTCGCGGTGGGTTCCGGGTCGCCGCCTCCGCAGGCGACGGCCAGCATCGCCAGCACGGACGCGAGTGCAATCAGGCTGACCGCCCGTTTTGCTGTGAGAAATGCGGTGCGCATCTGTCCTCCTCGGAGCATCGACTCTACTGTATGGTCTACGCATGCGCGCGTGTAGCGCAGCATGCTATCACGGCAAGTTTCATCCGTCTATTTCAAGGGATCTTTGCACCCATGGCAGGGACAACGCACCCGCAGCTCCTCTAAGAGGAGGTCATCCTGCTCATGAACTCCCTGATGTTCTCCTTGCCCTTGAGGATGTCCGGCAGCAGGTCGCCCACCACGGGGTCTATCCACGGGATGTATATGACGAGGTCGAAGAAGCCGTAGATGAGCACCAGGAAGGCGACCATCCAGAACAGCGCTACCCACCAGCGCACACGACCGAAGATGAGCAGGTAGAGGAAGACGTACGTAGGCAGAGCGATCTGGAACCCGACGAGCCAGATAGCCGCTACCAGCGCTCCTGTCGTGCCCAGTGCCTTGGCCGTGCGCCGGAGCACAACCTCGCGGGTGTCGCCGGTGACCGTTCTCCCGATGTCCATGATGCGGCCCTTGCCGGACGAGGGGAACAGCAGGTGAAGGACCGCGTATATCCCCACCAGCACCAGCCCTGCTATCACGACCACGCGGGGCAGCCGGGCCGCCTCGTCCGACCAGTCGTACGTCTGCCAGAGCGTGTAGACGAACGCGACGGTCAGCAGTGCGATGAACACGCCGCTGGCGGTCGGGCGCAGACGCTCAACGAAACTCGGACGGCTGGGAGACGCAGCAGGGGCATCGCTCTCAGCGCCCGCAGGAGGAGGTATCTCAGGTGCACTGACCGCCCCCATCTCGGCCTCCTGCTGTGCCCGGTTGCGGATCACGCTGCGTTGGATCCATACCGTGTAGAGACCTGTTCCGACGGCGATCAGGACGATGATGATGACCGGGATGCGTGTGAAGATACCCCAGCCGTACTGCCCGGTCGCGAGGCCGTAGTTCCGCTCGATGATGCTGCCCAGGATGACGGCGATGATGATGGGCGGGCGGGGCCAGCCGTACGTCTTCATGAAGTAACCGAGACCGCCGAACGCCAGCATGATGAGCAGGTCGTAGATCGCCCGGTTCGCCTGGAACGCGGCTATCGTCATCACGGCCAGCACCAGCGGAACGAGAACGTTCGGACGGACGAAGGCGATGCGCGTGAGGAGCGGCGTGAACCAGAGCGCTATCCCGGTTGCGAACACATTCGCCAGCACCAGCGAGAACGCGATGGTCAACGTGAGCGGCAGGTCCTCGTTGAGCATCTGGGGCCCGGGCTGCAGACCGAGGATCACGAGCAGTCCCAGGAAGAGCGCCATTCCGACCGAGCCGGGTACGCCGAAGAAGAGCGTGGGCACCAGCTGCCCGCCGTCCACGGCGTTGTTCGCAGACTCCGGCGCGATGACGCCCCGTATGTCTCCTGTTCCGAACGTCTCCGTGCCACCCCGCACCGTCTGGCGCGCCGAGGCGTACGACAGCCACTGCGCAAGCGAGCCGCCGATGCCGGGGAGCAGACCAACGAACAGGCCCATCCCGGCTGATCTGAACACCAACAGCCAGTTGCGGACCACTGCCCGCATCCCCTCGATACGCTGCGCTGAGGCGCTTGCCGCTTCCCCCATTCCCCCTGCGCGCCGCGCGATAGGCACGTCGCTCACGATCAGGTCGAAGAACTCCGGCAACGCGAACAGGCCGATGACCACGGGCACGATGTGGATTCCGTCCCACAGGTAGTCCGCCCCGAACGTCAGCCGGTGTACGCCGGTGGCGTCGTCGAAGCCGACGCTTGCGATCAGCAGGCCGAACACACCCGCGAGCAGCCCACGCACCAACGCGCCGCTGCTCACGACTCCAACGACCGCTATCGCAACCAGTCCAAGGACGAAGAACTCCGATGCGCCGAACGAGTTAACGACCGGTCGCGCAAAGGGGATCGTGACGAACAGGAAGATGGCGCCGACGATGCCACCGAGCAGCGACGCGAAGTAGGCCGCGGAGAGCGCCACGCCCGCCTTTCCCTGTCGCGCGAGCGGGTTGCCGTCCAGGATCGTAGCCTGGCCGGAGGTGGAACCGGGCATGCCCAGCAGCACTGCGGGGAGCGTATCGCCCGTTGCAACCGTGGCGACCATGCCCACGGCCAGCGGCAACGCGATCAATGGGTCGAGGCCGTAGGCGAAACCCAGCAGTACGACGAGGCTGGGGACGGCGCCGCCCGGCATCGCGCCATTCAATACGCCGACGACGACTCCGATGAAGAGCGCAAGCATCGGCTGCCAGGCCGCCATCCTCCCGATGGCTTCGCCGGCAGCATCGAACAGGCCAACTTCCATCTACGCCTTCACCTCTGCAGCCGCACTTCTTCGTAGCGGCGGTAGATCTCCAGTATCTGGTTGAGCGCAGGACTGTACCTGTCCATGTGGTAGTGACGCAACTGGAACGCCGCGTCCTCACCCACTACTGCGGTAACGTCCCCTTTCTCGGTCTCGGTCATCCGGTGGTCGCCCCTCTCCAGGAGCGGGCTGCGCGTGACCGGCCCCGGCCCCACGTTGACCGGCAGGTCTATCCGTTCATTCGTGGCAGGGTCCCGGAACACGTTCATCGGGTCGCCGCCGTCCTGCACTATCTTCATCTGCTCCATCAGCAGCTTGCGGAACATGATGACGCCGCGGTCGGAGACGCCGAGGCGTTCGTTCTCGCGGTCGGTGATCGCGCCCTGGCTCCACCATGCCGCCAGGTCCTGCGCGAGGACGTAGTCCGCGATGGGGCGCCCCGCCTCGTCGAACAGCGGATGCTCGAAGTAGGGCACGTACTCCTGCTCCGGAACCTCCACGTCCGGGCCTGGGTTGTACGCCATGTAGTCCAGGTGCAGCGTGTGCTCGTCGTCGATGGGCACCCGGATCTGCAGCTCGCTGCGTATCTTGCCGCCGAGGCGGACGAAGTACGGGAACACGAGCGGGTGGCCTATCGTCCAGTCCGGCGTGTCCTCGGCCTCGCCCTCGCGGAGACGGAACTTCTGGACGCCGAACTCGTTCACCGCCCATTCCGTTTTTCGGTGACGGCGCTTGAACGAGTTCGCGTGCGCTTGCGCGATCGCGTCGTGTTGAGGGTTGCCGGTCCCGCCAGCACGGTCGAGAACGTGGTACTCGAACCACCAACCGTGCGTGTACTCGGTGTGCGAGGTGTCGACCGAGTTCTCCATGCACTGGAGCCAGTTGGCGTTCAGCACGGAGGCGCCTACGTGCCGGTACGTGTTGTCCCAGACGAGCACGTCCCAGCGCGGGAGGAGCGGCACGGGCTCCGGGCCCAGGTAGGCGAATATCAGCCCGCCCAACTCCTGCACCGGGTACGACTTGATGCGCACCTTCTCGTTGAAGTGCGAGTCGTCCGGCTCCGTCGGCTGGTCGATGCACTGGCCGTTCACGTCGTACATCCAGCCGTGATACATGCAGCGCAGACCCTCCTCGGTGGGAATCCCGATGGAGAGGTCGACGCGCCGGTGCGCGCAGCGCCGGTCCACGAGGCCGAGCCTGCCGCTCTTGTCCTTGAAGAGCGTCAGGTCCTCGCCGAGCAGGCGCACGGACATGACGGGGTCGCGGAGCAGCCGTCCGTTGCTGGTGACAGGCCACCAGTAGCGGCGGAGCAGTTCGCCCATGGGCGTGCCTGCGGTGGTCTGCGTCAAGAGTACGTTCTCTTCCGCTCGCATCGGTGCTCCTCCTTTACGCAGGCGTCGCGCAGGCAGCGCGGCCTACTGGTCCATCGTGTTCTTGGCGAACACGTCCTCCAGATTCGCAAGCTTCGGCGTGAGCCCCTGCTCGAATGAGTACTGCGCCGCCGTCTCGAGCACGAGCCGGTTCGCGCGGATGCCGTGCTGCACCAGCGGCTGCTTGAGCGCCGCACCGCCGTCCGCGTTCACGAGCCCGGTCTCGACGTAGTAGTCGACGTGCTCGGCGCGCTCGCGGTTGCAGATGTCGTTCGCCCGGTTGAACGCCTTCATCAGGTTGAGCAGCACCCACGGGTGGTCCTCGGCGATCTCACGCTTCACGACCATGCCGTGGTTGATGGGGTAGAGGCCCGTCTTCTCGTAGAAGCGGATGCCTTCGGCACGTGCATCCGGGAACAGCGGCGCGATGTCCGGGTGGCTCCAGAGATCGGCGGTGCTGCGGTCGATGAGGTTGGGGTCGACGATGTAGAGCAGCGTCGCCTCCAGCTCGCCGGAGAGCATCATGGAGCCGATGTTCTTCTCCAACGGGATCTGGTTGACGGTAACTCCTTCCGGGGGCTTGAAGCCCGTGGAGCCGCCGTGGCTCTGCTCCGGCACACGCTCCATGAAGAACTCCATGTCCTTCGGCTCGACGCCAAACTCGTGCTGGAGCACGCCGCGCGTCCAGAGCGCCGCGGTCTGCTGGTACTCAGGCACGCCGACGCGCTTGCCCTTCAGGTCGGCGGGCGACTGGATGCCGGAGTCCTTCCGGATGAGGACGCCGGTGTGGAAGAACCGGCGGGTCGTGAAGACCGGCAGGCCCACCCAGCGGTCGTCGCCGGCCGCCATCGCCATGATGAGCGACGAGAACGACATCTCCGAGACGTCGAAGTCGCCGAACTTCAACTGTCGCCAGAAGAGCTCCGACGCGTGCACCGGGCTCGGGATGAGCTCAATGCCGTCGGGCTTGATGCGACCGTCGTGGATCGCCCACGTCCTGGGGTTGGATGCCATGCCTATGCTGAGCTGAATGTCCATCTGTTTTGTGCCTCCTCCGGCTGTTTGGTGGCCTACAGGCCCGATATGAACTGTTCTTCCTGGTCCCACTTCCCAACGTTGGAGCGCCACACCATGTCGAGACGCGCCATGTCTTCATCGCTTATCGGCGGCGCTCCGGAGCAGCCTGCTGCTTCCTCGAGGTGCGACATCTCCGAGAAGCCGCCCAGCACCGTCGTGATCGCCTCGTCCTGCAGGATGAACCGGTACGCGGCCTGCGAGAGCGTCTGTCCGGGGCGGGAGAGGAACGCGAACGGGCGGGCCCGCTCCACCATCGCCTGGTACATGTCCGCGTTGCGCGTAAGCCCGCCGCCGGCGAGCGCGTGCCTGCCGCCGCCGCCCACCGCGTGGTCGGTCAGCACGCCGCCTCCGAGCGGACGTATCACCGCCGTGCCGATGCCCAACTCCTGCGCGCGGCGCAGGAACTGCCCGTAGTCGTGCTGCACGTCCAGGCCGTCCGGTGTCGCAAGGCCAGCGGTCGGGTTCAGCAGGTCGTACCACACGTTCAGCATGTGGAACTCGCCGGTCTCCATGAGCGCCATCACCGCATCAGCGTTCGCGTCCTCGTTGGCAAACCCGAAGAAGCGCGTCTTGCCCGCGCGGCGCAGCCGCTCCATCCCCTCGAGCGCGCCGCCGGGGCCGAGGTAGTCGTCCAGTCCCAGGTGCAGCCAGCCGGGAACCGTGGTGTCGGTCTCGATGCTGGGTGGGTTGTGGATCTGGAGCACGTCGACGTAGTCGACCTGCAGGCGCTCCAGCGACTCCTCCAGCGATTCGACAACCGCGTCGGCGATGTGGTCGAGTTCGTCAGGCATGATCTCGATCTTCGTGGCGAGGACGGGCCGGAACCCGATCTCCTTCATCGCCTTACCGATGTTCGTCTCGGCGAGGCCTTTGCCGTAGTCGGGGGAGGTGTCGAAGTAGTTGATGCCGAGTTCGAGCGCGCGCTCGATGGCCTCGAGCTGCTCTCGCGGTTCGCCCTTCACGAGCAGGCCCGCATTGTCGCCGGAGCCGAAGCCGACCTCCGAGACGCGGATGCCGGTAGCTCCCATCATGCGGTATCGCAAGCCACACCTCCGAAGCCGCGGCTCGGAGGCCGTACGGCGGCGCTATCTAACGCTGTTGCGTGAGTGCGTGTCAAGGGCGCGCCCTACCCGTCCACCAGCCGCAGCGACGCGGGAGACGGCGTGACGTCGCCCGACTCGACGCGGTGGACGAGCACGGTGATGGCGTCGCAGTACGGGGTCGCGATACCGTGCGCCGCGCCCTTCTGCGAGACGAGGCCGCTGAAGTAGTCCACCTCGGTCTTCCGCCCCCGACGCACGTCCTGGTACATGGACGTCATCGCGCCCGGCCCGACGTTCGCGGCACGCGCCTCCAGTCCCCGCTCGACCACGTCCGACTCTCCTGCCGCGTTGGCGTAGACGTCCGGCGCGTCGTAGTCGCCCATGATCCGCGCGAGCGGGTGATCCTCCGCCTCAGCAACGCGCATCGTCTCCGCCGCGAGCCGCACGGCGATACGCCGCGCGTCCGCGTTCGCCAGCAGCTCCGCCGACCGCATCCCGCCGACCGCCGAGACGGGGTTGAGCATCGTGTTGTTCACCATCTTGGACCAGCGCTCGTGCAGCAGGTCGTCGACCGGCTCGGCGGGCCAGACGTTCCCCAGCACCTCCGCCACCCGGCGAGCGTTCGCTCCGGCAGACGCGCCATACTCACCGACGTACACACCCGGGAGCGTCGCGGCAGCAGACGCCCGGCTTACCGACCCCGCCGCCTGCACGCGCCCCGGCTCCAGGAACGAGCCGTTGACGAGGATGACGCCGCCCACCGTCCGCCCCGTACCGACCTCCGGCGCTATCCACTCCTCGTTGATGCTGTTCTGCATCGAGACGAGCAGGCCGTCGTCCGCCAGCCACGGCTTGATCACCGCGAGCGCTTCCATCGTGTCGTACGACTTCACGCAGAGGAAGAGCAGCGACACCTCCTCGGCCAGTTCGTCCGGCGCGATGGCGACCGGCGCGGCGTGCTCCTCGCCGCCGCCCTCCGTCTGCATCGTCAGGCCGCGCGTCTGTATCGCCTCGCGCTGCGCGTCCCACGGCTCGACAACCAGCGGGTCGAGTCCCGCGTTGGCGAGCCGCACCGCAATCTGCCCGCCGATCGCTCCCGCACCGTAGACGACGAGACGGCTCACAGCCCACCCCCGAACTTGCGGTTCGCCACGACGGCCTGTGCGCGTGGGCTTATCTGGCTCTGTACGCGGATGTTCAGCAGCGCCGGGCCGTCGACCTCGAGCGCGCGGTCGAGCGCGGGGCCGAGTTCCTCCGGTCGCTCGACCAGTTCCGCGTACGCACCAAGCCCCTGCGCGACGAGGTCGTAGCGCGACGGCACGAGGTCGGTGATGACCGCCTTGCCGTACAGTCCCACCTGCAGGTTCTTGTCGATGCCCCACGCCGCATCGTTCCCCACGAGGAAGACCACCTTCAGCCCGTGACGGACGGCGGTGTCGACCTCCATCGCGTTGAATCCGAACGCGCCGTCGCCGGTGATGCAGAACACCCGCGAATCCGGCCTGGCGACCTTCGCAGCGATTGACATCGGCACCGCCTGCCCCAGCATGCCGAGGTTCGGCAGGTAGTACCACGAGCGCGGCACGAGCGCGGGCAGGTACGCCCGCCCGTAGTAGGCGTAGTCGCCGCCGTCGAACACGAGCACGTCGTCGCGCCGCAGCCGCTGCGCCAGCGTGTGGTGCACCCACATCGAGCGCAGCGGCGTCTCGTCCAGCACGTACTGTTCGAGGTACACCTTGTGCTCCGCAACGGCCGTGCGGAAGCGCTCCAACCACGGACGCTCCGGCCAGTCGCTCTTCGCGGCCTCGTCCGCTAACTGCGCCGCGATGGGGCCGACGTCGCCGACGAGCGCGAGGTCGACGCCCCGGTTGCGTCCCGCCTGGGTCGCCTCCGGCTCGACCTGAATCACCGTCGCGTCGTTCGGGATGACGGGCCCGAAGCCGAACCCGATGGTGAAGTCGAGCAGCTTGCCGAGGAAGAGGACCGCGTCCGCCTCCCGCACGAGGTTCGCGGCGGTGTGCTGGCTCAGGTCGAAGAAGCCGAAGCAGTACGGGTGGTCGTCCGGCACGATGCCGCGCGCCGCCTCCTCCGTCAGGAACGGTATCTTCGTCGTCTCGATGAGCCGCTCGTAGATGCCGCCCCAGTTGCCGTAGGCGGCAGGCGTGCTCGCAACGATGATGGGTCGCTCAGCGTTGCGCAGCAGGCGCACCGCTTCCTCGATCGCCTCCGCCGATGCGACGATGGGCCGCGTGCGCCGGTACGACTCCGCGCCGAACCAGCGCACCTCCTCCTCTTCGACGACGGCGCTCTGCACGTCGACCGGTACCGTCAGGTGCACGGGGCCGCGCCTGCCCTCGAACGCCGCCCGGATGGCCGTCGCCATCAGGTCGGGGATGCGGCGCGGGTCGTGGGCGAGCCACGCGCCCTTGGTGACCGTCCGCGCGATGCCGACCTGGTCTATCTCCTGCATGATGCCGCGGTGGTAGTTCCGCAGGTCGGAGGAGCCCGCGATGTTCAGGATGGGGCTCTCAGTGGACTGCGCATTGATGAGGCCCGGCAGCGCGTTCGCATGCCCCGGAGTCGTGACCGCAACCACGCCCAGCCTGCCGGTCATCCGCGCCCACGACTCCGCCATGTGCACCGCGGCCTGCTCGTGGCGGCAGTCGATGAGGCGGAAGTCCTCGTCGTACAGCACGTCCAGCAGGGGAAGGATGTGGTCGCCCGCGAGGGTGAAGATCGTATCGACGCCTTCTTCCCGCAACGCCCGCGTGATGATCTGCGCTCCGCTTACCGGCATGTGCGTCCCGCTCCGAACCGTGAGGATGGCGCGATGCTAGCACACGGCGCGCTTGCACCCCGCGCCCCCAGCCCCGAAACTCCCTGTATGACGCTTGCAGACGAACAGTGCGTGGAGTTGAACGCGCAGTCGACGCTCGCGACGGCCGACGAGGCTACGGCGATGCTGGCCGACCTGCCGGAGTGGAGCGTCGCGAACGAGAACGGCATCGACCAGCTTGTGCGCACCTTCCGGTTCGAGGCGTTCGCGCAGGCGCTCGCGTTCACGAACGCCGTCGGCGAGGCGGCGGAGGAGCAGGGCCACCACCCGCGCATCGTCACCGAGTACGGACGGGTGACCGTGTCGTGGTGGACGCACTTCCTCGGCAGGCTGCACCGCAACGACTTCATCATGGCCGCGCGCACGGACGCGCTTGCGCGGGAGATACGGGGGTAACGCATGGGCAGACCGGTCCACTTCGAGATCCTCGGCGACGACCCGGCGAAGCTGGCGGAGTTCTACAGCAACGTGCTCGGCTGGGAGTTCCAGTCGTGGTCGGGCTCCGAGGAGTTCCAGCAGGAGTACTGGCTCGCCGCGACGGGCCCGAAGGAGCAGGCGGGCATCGACGGCGCGATCATGAAGCGCCACTTCCCGCAGCCCGTCATCAACACGACGCTGGTCGACTCGCTCGACGAGACGCTGGCGAAGGTGACGGCGGCAGGCGGCAAGCTCGTCTTCGGTCCAAACGAGATCCCCTACGTCGGCACGCACGCCTACTGCGAGGACCCGCAGGGCAACCTCTTCGGCGTCATCGAGGAGCCGAAGGCGTAGACGTGAGCCTTCCTTCCACCCTCACCCTAACCCTCTCCCAGGGGGAGAGGGGATAAGGCAAGGGGCGCCCCGAAGGGCGCCCCCGTACGGATGCGGCACTCCCTCCTCCTACAGCCCGTAGAGCGCCACTGAGTTGTCTACGAGCACCTTGCGCTTCGACTCCTCGCTGATGGTGTCGAGGTTGCGGAACGTCTCGATGGCGTCGACTTCGCTGGACGTGTCCGTGTGGCCGTAGTCCGTGCCGATAACGATGTTCTCGTCGCCGACGTAGTCGAACACGTACGGGAAGTCGTCGTCGGTCTGCGCCGAGACGTAGATGTTGTACTCCTTGAACGGGTTGTCCGGGTAGTACCAGCCAGCCTGCTTCGCGCGGCGGGAGGACTCGTGGATGATCCACGGCACCCACTGGCAGGACGACTCGATGAAGCCCCAGCGCAGCTCGGGGTATCGCTTCGGGATGTCGCTCAGGATGAGGCCGTTGCAGGCGTGGACGGTCGGCATCCGGAACGTCGGCAGGCCGCCGCTCGGGTCGTAGGCCGACGCGATCGCGCTGACGTACGCCTCATTCGCATTCGCGATGTGGATGGTCATAGAGAGGTCGTTCTCCTGCGCCGCCTCGAAATACGGGAAGAAGTACGGGTCGAGCATGAAGCGGTGCCCCTCGAACGGCTTCGTCACCACGCCCACCGCGCCGTTCTCCTTCACCCACGGCATCCAGTCGATGGCAGTGTCGAGATCGGTCAGCGGGAGGACGGCGGCCCAGCGCAGGCGTCCGCCGGACTCCTTCCAGGCCTCGGCCATCCAGCGGTTCCACGCCTTGCAGAGCGCGCGGTCCACCTCCGGACGCTGCGACACGTCGCGGATCCAGAGCGTGTTGTGGAGGATCTGGATGTCGACGCCGAGCCGGTCCATGTGCGCGAGGCGCAGCGAGATGTCGTCGAGGGAGCGGGCCTCCTCGGCGGTGACGAGGTCGCGTCCCGCGCGCTCGGACATCGCCTTCAGCTCGCGCTCGACCGGCGACGCGGGGCGTAGCCCTGCGATGCGTCCGTCGATCACCCAGTAGCGGCTCGCGGGCCTCTCGGGGTTCGTGAAGAGGAACGGGCGGAACTGCTTGTCCGCCTCGTCGAGGTAGTCCCACGTCTGCTCGCTCTCGATGACGTGCGCGTCCGCGTCGATAGCCTTGTACTTCACCGCCGTGGTCATGTCCTCACTCCTTTGGCGTATCGCTGCCCTCTGAACGCCGTAAGTATCCCGCACCCGCGCCCCGCTGACAACAGCGCCGCTCCCCTATCCGGGTTTGCGGGCGTAGATGAAGTACATCGGCGTGAAGATGCCGAGCCGCCCCGCCTCGACCATCGCACCCGCGCAGAGGCCGAGCGTCTTCGCAACGCGGAGCGACCCGTGAGGCACGATGCGGAGCAGCTCGAGCACACGCAATGAACTGTTGGTGACGCCGCGCCCCACCTTCGAACTGCGAAAGCTCGCCAGCGAGAGCCCCGACCCAACCAGCGGCTGATACCACGGGACCGACGGGCTGGTCTGCACGGCAAGGTCCCGAGTCGCCAACACCTCGAACCCCACTGAGCGAAGCGCGTCGTCAACCGTCTGCCGGTCGTCGATCTCGAGCAGGCCGCCTCCCAGTTCGATGTTGGCCTTGATCTTGAGGTGGCGGGGGTCCTGTGCGTCGAAGCGCTCGGTCAGGCAGTACTCGTAGGCAGCAAAGCACCCCCCTGGCTTCAACAGCCGGAAGATCTCACCATAGATGCTGGGCTTGTCCGGTGCCAGGCAGGTCGCCTCAATGGCGTAGACCGCGTCGAACGACTCGTCCGGCACATCGACGTGCAGGAAATCGCAGTGCAGGAAATCGGCCAAGTGTGTCAGACCCGCTTCTTCCGCCAGCCTCCGGGCACGCTCAAGCTGATAGCCGTTGCTGTTCACACCAACGATCCTGGCGCCGGAGAAGCGCGCAATCTCTAACAGCGGCCCGCCGATGCCGCAACCGAGGTCGGCGGCGACCATTCCGGGGCTGAGGCCGAGCACGTGCGCCAGATAGTGCTCATGGCGAGTGAGCGATGCCCTGAAGCTCTCTCCCGGAACGCGGGGGGCGAAGTGGAACGATCTACCCCATCCGTATTCGTAGAAGTCCGTCGCTAAGTCGTAATAGAGGTCATTGGATTTTCTGTAGTCGCTCTTCCTGCTCTCCAGTCCTCCGCGCTTGGCATCCCGGTAGATGTCTTCGTACTCGCGGACAGCCGAACCGACACCGGCAGGCCTTTGCAGGTTCTTCAGGAGGTTGAAAAGCTGGAATGGCATCAAAGCGTTCTCAGCCTGACTCGCAGGTGTACTTTCGGCAGGATAGGAGAGGGTGAGGGTGAGGTCAACGAGCCTCACTCGGCTCCGGGGTTGGTCCCCGATGTCTGACACCCGCCCCTTACGCAGCGGGCTACGCGGCGCGCTGCATCTGGCGAGTCTCGCTACGCAACGCTCGCACCTTGCGCGCAAGACCCCTAACATGCTCCAACACCCCTTCGAGCGGGCCGGAGAGGTCGAGCGCAGCGACCTCCAGCCGCTTGCCAGAGTGCCGCACCGTGTACGTGGCCGTGTCCGCCTCTCCCTTCGCGTAGACCAGCAACCCACCCGGCAGATCGAGCGCGGTGGTATACGCGAGCAGTTGGTAGAGGTCAGCGTTGGGCACCCTCCCGCCCTCAATGTTCTTGTACTTGGCGTCGCCCACGAATACGCAGGAGGAGCCCTCCCGCCACACGAGGTCCGGACGGAGGTGTACGCGTCCTGTTTCATCGAGCGAGGGTATCGCGCTCTCTCCGAAACGACGTTCGGAAACACCCAGCGCCTCCCGGAGCGCCACCGTGACGAACTCCTGGAAGACCTGGTTCATGTCCATCAGGAAGCCGGACGCGCGTACCTCTCCCCTGTTCGCCTCGAAAGCGCCGCGCCGCAGGACAAGCTGCGCCAGAGCGACGACCTGCTCGTAGTGCGCGTTCAGCCGGTCGAACGTGACCTCCGGCACGCCGTTGGGCGGGTACTCCACGTACGACACGTTGTCGAGCATCGCCGCCACCCATCCCAGCCCGCGCCGCGCCTCCGGCGAGCGCAGGCGCATCCCGCCGAGCCGCACAACTGCCGCTTTCACAAGTTGATTGGCGAGGATGTCGTCGGTGAACTCGTCGTAGCGCACCTCGACCGGCAGCGGGACGCCGAACCTGCGCCGCACCTGGTCGTCGAACCGAATGCGGCCCCGCACCGTCAGCAACGCCTCCTCCTCCGTGCGATAGCCGTGGAACAGCCCGCGCGAGAAGGCGCGCCGTGCGGCGCTTACGAGCGCAAGCGCCAGCGCATCAGGCAACGCCGTTTCCTCCGGGAATCTGAAATCTGTCTCCTGAAACTTGACCCTGCCGATGGCATAGCACGCGAGGGAGAGCAGTTGCGGAATGCCTATCTTGGGGCGGATGAGCACAGAGAGGTCACCAAGCTCAACCGCGCCTACGGTGGAACCGGGGGTAAGAATATACGCACCCTCCGTACCAGTGGCGGGTTCGAGCGTCAGGTACTGCAGCGCCGCTCGCAGCCCGTCGCGTTCCGCGATGGAGAGCACCTGCGGTTCGCTCTGGCGGTACTCTTGCAGGTCAATCTGACGCATCACCCTCGGCTGTTGTCCTCGTCTCCGGCATCCGCGTCGGTCTGCTCCGCCACGTTCTCATCTGTTCCGCTGGAGCGCAGCACGTCGAAGTCGAACTCGCCGAGACGGTCGCGCTCCCCGTAGAGACGTTCCTCGATGTATGGCAGGACGTCGTGCTGCCAGATGCGCCTGGCGCGCTCTCCCGTCAGCCCCGGTTTCATGAAGTAGCTTGGTCCAATGGCGGCATGCCGGTCGTCCAATCGCTGATTGGCTCGGTCTACCATGTCCGCTACCCACTCCATATCAGGCGCATTGGCATTGAGCCAGCGGCGCAGCAGCCCCTTGATTGGCTCCTCGCTGGTGTCGAACTCCACGAAAGAGAAGCGACGCCGCAGCGCAAGGTCGACCAGCGCGATGGAGCGGTCAGCCGTGTTCATCGTTCCGATGATGTACAGGTTCTCCGGCAGCGAGAACGGCTCGTCCGAGTACTGCAAGCGTATCTTCTCGTCGCGGTACTCCAGCAGGAAGTACAGTTCCCCGAATAACTTGGCAAGGTTGCCCCTGTTGATCTCGTCTATCACGAGGAAGTGCTTCGCCTCCCCGTGTTCCACTGCCCGCATCGCGGCGGTCAGCAGCGGACCGTCACGCAACTCAAACCCAGCCTGTCCGTTCAGAAGCGTTGGTCGGAAGCCCTGTACGAAGTCCTCATAAGCGTAAGACGGGTGGAACTGCACCAGCGTCACCTGGCTGTCCGACCCCGCAAGGTGTCTGGCGAGTGCCCGCGCCACATACGTCTTACCGGTGCCGGGCGGTCCCTGGAAGACGACCTGCTTCTTTTCGTCGAGGAGGGTGGTAATCTCGTTGAGGAAGGAGGCAGGGAGAAGCAAGTTGGCAGCCAAAGATTCCGCTTTATGTTCGGATCTGCAATCGTTCTCGCCAAGCGATATTATTGCCAATAGCTGGTCTAATCCTTGCATTTCAAACACCGTGAGTTGCGATTGTAGCGAGTGTCTTGTGGTATCTGGCAATGCAGAACGCTTCATAATTGGAAACCATTCGACTCTCCTGCGGTGTGTATACGGGCAGGAATCATGGCCTCTAGGCACATTGAAAGGAGATGACTGCACGGATCCAAGGTATACGCTACCGCCGTCAGAGTCCGGGGTGAGCACCCAGTCACCCACTTTGATTTCATTCAGATAACGGTAGACTTGTCCAGTCCAGTTGTTGATAGTCCCCTTCGAGTCATCAGGGTAGCCTGCCTCCATCAAACTTCGGATATTCTCACGAGAGCGTATGTCGGACAAGTCATAATCTTCGAGCCAGCCGAGGCCTATGTAACCTCCTTGAACAAATGCCTCTGTATGTTTGCCGTATTCAGCCCTCACGCAGAACAACCGCTTTGGTCTGTCTGCTGAGTTTCTCATGGGCACCTGCTCTTTCGCCTCACGTACAACAGGAACAACTGACTGGCTCAGCCGAACGACTGTCTGGACTATCCAATCGGCAGTATCAGCAAGGACTTCCTGATCGTCATTAATAGTTCTGTCCATCAAGTATATGCCTATCCACCGCGCCAGTCTTGCACTAGTATTATCCCATTCAAGTGTTTCTCCAAACTTCTCCTCGACTTCTTCTCTGCGCTGACTTACATAGTCGAACATCCTGTTGTTGAATTCAAGCGAACCCTCGAAATAGACACACACGTTGACTCCTCTCTTGGGACGCTCTCGAAATTCAATGCTATATATAACCTGTCCGATTCCAGTAGAGACGCTCTTGTATCGATAGTCAGAACTAGCACGCGGTTCAAAGTTGCCAACGTCCTGCAGTCTATTGTCTATGTCTTGCCAAAAATCTCGGTATGCCTGTTCGTCCGCCATGCATGCCTCACAACCCGAGGAGTATCGGAAGAGGGCGGCATCCTACCATACCTCCCCCAGTGACACCTGCCCCTTACGCGGTCGCCACCGCGTGCCCTACCATGGTTCCCGCTGCGGAGCCCGCAGCCACGCGGACTGCCCGCCGCCGTCAGGAGTGCAGTGGCCCAGAATGGCGCACAATGGCGCACCTGGAACAGCGGAAGGCGAGTCATCGACCAACCGATAGGAGAGAAGGAGGCCCCATGTCCGACATCAAGCCCATCCCGGACGGCTACACCGCCATCACGCCCTACCTCGTCGTGGAGGGCGCGAGCGGCTACATCGACTTCCTGGCGAACGCATTCGGAGCGGTGGAGCGCATGCGCATCCCCATGTCCGAGGACCTACTCGCGCACGCCGAGGTCGTCATCGACGGCGCCATCGTCATGCTCTCCGACGCGATGCCGCCCGATTCCCCCGCCCAGCCGGCGCACATCCACCTCTACACCACAGACGTGGACGCCGCCTATGCCCGAGCGGTGAGCGCCGGCGCAACCGTGGACGAAGAGCCCACCGACCAGTTCTACGGCGAGCGCATGGCGCACCTGACTGACCCCTGCGGCATCCACTGGACGCTCGCCACCCATGTCGAGGACGTGGACATGGACACGCTCATGCAGCGCATGGCGGAGATGGGGATGGGTTAGCGCAGGATGCGCTAGACTCCGGCCATGACCAGTACCTCGAAAGCAGCGGCCATCGTCGGTGTCGCCGAGTCGGACGAGATTGGGCTCGTGCCGCACAAGTCGGCGCTCGCCCATCACGCCGAGGCCGCGCACAACGCGCTGGAGGACGCCGGGCTGACCCGCAACGACGTCGACGGCCTGCTCACCGCCGGCTACGTCAACTACGACCTCGCGGACTATCTCGGCATCGCGCCCCGCTACACCGACACGACGACGGTCGGCGGGGCGTCGTTCGTCATCCACGTAGGCCACGCGGTCAACGCCATCGCGAACGGCCTCTGCGAGGTGGCGCTCATCACGCACGGCCAGGCCGGACGCAGCAGCCGCGCGCCGGTGCCACGCGACCCCAACCTCCCCGCGGCGATGTACGAGATGCCGTACGGCATGATCGGCATGCCCATCAACTACTCGATGGCTGCCACCCGCTACATGCATCAGTACGGCGAGGACAGGGCGCAGCAGGCGATGGCCGAGATCGCCGTCTCCACCCGCAAGTGGGCGCAGCTGAACCCGAAGGCGATGATGCGCGATCCGATGACGTTCGACGACTACCACAACTCGCGCTGGATAGCGTGGCCGTTCCACCTGCTGGACTGCTGCCTCGTCACCGACGCGGGTGCGGCCATCGTCGTCACAACCCCCGAGCGCGCCCGCAGCCTGCCGAAGCCGCCCGTGTGGGTGCTGGGCCACGCGGAACACCACGACCACGCGGGCATCACCACGATGCCGGACCTCACCTCAACGCCCGCCCGCGTCACCGGCCCCGCCGCGCTCGGTATGGCCGGCGTCACGCACGACGACATCGATCTCACGATGATCTACGACTCGTTCACCTACACGGTGCTCGCGACGCTGGAGTCGCTCGGCTACTGCGGGCCAGGCGAGGGGCCGGACTTCGTGGCGGGGCAGCGCACCGCCCCTGGCGGCGACTTCCCGCTCAACACGAGCGGCGGCGGCCTCTCCTACACGCACCCCGGCATGTACGGCATCTTCCCGGTCGTGGAGGCGGTGCGGCAGCTACGCGCCGAGTGCGGCGAGCGACAGGCTCCGGACGTGTCGCTGGCGCTCGTGAACGGCACCGGCGGCGCGCTCTCGGCCACCGGCACCATCGTCCTAGGGGTGGAGTGATGACGAGCGGCGCGTACCAGGGGCCCCTGCCCGTCAAGCAGCCGGAGTCCGACTTCTACTGGGAGAAGGCGCAGGCCCACGAACTGTGGCTGCGCCGCTGCAACGCCTGTGAGCGCGCGTACTTCTACCCGCGCGACTTCTGCCCGTACTGCGGCTCGCGCGACGTGTCGTGGGTACGGGCTAGCGGCAAAGGCACGCTGCACACGTTCGCCATCGTGCACCGTGCGCCGGTCCCCGCGTTCCGCGACCACGTCCCGTTCGTCGTCGCGATGGTCGACCTCGAGGAGGGCGCGCGCATGCCCACGAACCTCGTCGACGTTGAGCCCGACCCCGAGCACATCAAGGTCGGCATGGCGGTCGAGGTCGCCTTCGCAGACGTCACCGAGGAGATCACGCTGCCGGTGTTCCGGCCGGCGTGAGGGGCTAGCCGACTTCCCTGTCGCCCTTGCACATCCGCACCAGTTCGCCGGTCAGTTCAGCGAACCCGGTAAATGCCATCGCTTCGGATTCAGCTACGAAGGGCGACGGTCCGTTGGGCGCGAGGACGAGGGTCGTCATGCCCGCCGATAACGCCCCCTGCACGCCCGTGTCGCTGTCCTCCACGACGATGCACCGTGAGACGGCCACGCCCATCACGCGCGACGCTCGCAGGAAGAGGTCCGGGGCAGGTTTGCCCGGGGGCACCTCGCTTCCACTGAAGATGCGTCGATCGAAATAGCCAAGCAGCCCCGCCGTTCTGAGCTTAACGACGGTCTCCTCGACTGTCCCGTTGCTCGCGACGCACATCTGCACGCCAGTGGCAGCGGCCCTCTTTACCGCGTCCGCTGCGCCGGGAACCGCGGTGATTTCGCGCTGGCTCGCGGCGACCTTTGCAACCTGAAGGCGTTCGAAGAATTCCTCTGGTATCGCAACCTCGAAGCGACGGGCAAGATCGGCCAGCATGTCGATGTCCAGAACGCCGCGATAACGTTCATGGTCCTGCTCGGTCAGCGCGATGCCCAGTTCGCCAACCATCTCCTCAGTGACGCGCTTCCACGCCGGAGCGGTGTCCACGAGGACGCCATCGCAGTCGAATATAACCAGGCAGTCCGGCATTGACGCTCCACTCACTCGGTCAGTTTGAGCAGCTCCCAGATCTCATCGCGGGCGGCGCGGGCGCGAGTGCAGTCGACGCCGAAGTAGGCCATCGTGCGGCAGCCCATGCTCTCCGGGATGGCGAGCAACCCCAGCAGGATGTGCTCGGTGCCGATGGGATAGGCCGAATGGAACTGCTCCGCCTCGGCCAGGGACAGCTCCATCGCGCGGAGCGCCTGCGGCGTGTGCGGCGTGCCCCACAGCGTGAAGGCGCGCTCCTCGTGGTCCGGCAGCGGACGCCCATGCAGCAGCTCGAACTCAGTGATCGAGGCCGCCAGCGCCATGTCGACGCCGAGGCGGCGCAGCATCAGCCCGCCCGCGCACTCCGGCTGGCGTATGACCCCGAGCAGCAGGTGGCCGGTCATCAACGCGGAGCGAGGGCGTGACGCTTTCTCGAACGACTCGACGCCGTGCTCCCACGCGAGGCGGGCGCAGCGGCCCATGCGCTCCCAGGTCAGCTCGGCCATGGGGCCTAGTGCACTTCCCTGCCGCCGTTGACGACGATCATCTGGCCGCTGATGAAGCGGGCGTCGTCGGTGAAGAGGAACGTCATCACGCCGGTCAGGTCCTCGGGCACGCCGCGCCGTACGAGCGACGCCTCCGGCTCCGGGTACGCCTCGTCCGCGCCGATCGGTTCCTCCGTGTCGGAGGTCGTCGACCCCGGCGCCACCGTGACGACGTTGATGTTGTACTGGCCGAGTTCGCGCGCCACGGCACGGGTGATGCCGATGATGGCCGACTTCGACGAGACGTAGTGCGGGTTCATGTCTGTCGGCCCGCGCGCGATGCGGAGCGTGCTGCCGGAGCTGACGTTGACGATGGTGCCCGAGCCCTGCTCCTTCATGTAGGGGAAGACGGCGCGGATGCCCAGGAACGTCCCGCGGGCGTTGACCGCGAACACGCGGTCCCACGTCTCCATGTCCACGTCCAGGATGGACTTCACTCCCAGCCCGCGCATCATGCCCGCGTTGTTCAGCAGGCCGTCGATGCGGCCGTACTGCTCGTGTGTGCGGCGCGCCATCTCCTGCGTCTCGTCTTCGGAGGAGACGTCGACGCGCAGCGGGATGACCTCGGCGCCCTCCGCGCGGCAGAGCTCCGCCGTCTTGCTCACGTCCTGCACGTCCGCGATGGTGAGCTTCGCGCCCTCCTTTGCGAAGCGGATGGCGTACTGCCGTCCGAGCCCGCCGGCCGCTCCTGTCACGATGATGGCCTTGTCCTGCAATCGCATCTGCGCCCTCCTTACGTCTGAAACCTCACCCTGACCCTTTCCCAAGGGGAGAGGGAAGCACACAGCCTACCCGCCGCCCGCCGCCGCGTCCACGACCTCGCGCAGCGCGGCGATGTGCGCCGGGCCTGTCCCGCAGCAGCCGCCCACGATGCGGCAGTCGTCAGCCAGCCACCGCTCGGCGCCCGCCGCGAGCGCCTCCGGCGTGAGCTCGTCGTCGAACACCCAGGCCGGACGTTCATAGCGTCCTCCGTGGGGATACGTGCCGAGCGGGCCGCCCCAGACACTGCGCAACGAGGCGAGCGAACGCTCCACCAGCGGGGCGCGCGTATGCATCACGAAAGCGACTTCGACGCCGGAGAGGTCGATGCGGCGCAGCGACTCCTCCAGCGGTTCGTCGGGCTGGTTCAAGAGCGTGAGGTTGCCTTCCTCATCGATTACGCAGGAGAACCCCACCCACACAGGCAGGCCCGCCGTCGCGGTTGCGGCCAGCTCGACGTTCGCGCGCTCAACGTGCGACAGCATCTCCACCATGAGGAAGTCAACGCCCGCATCCGCGAGTGTGCGCGCCTGCGAGGCAAGCGCCCAGTCCTCCTCTGCGGGAGCCACCCTGCCCTCCGGTCCCCGGTAGCTGGTCGTCGTCAGACAGCCCGCCACGAGCAGGGGCCGCTCGGCTCCGGCGCACTCTCGCGCTTCTATCGCCAGCGACACCGCTGCGCGATTCAGCTCCTCCTCGCGTCCGTGTATCCCGTGCGCAGAGAGACTCAGGTCCGTGCAGCCAAAGGTGTTGGCGCTGATGATGTCCGCGCCCGCTGCAATGAAGTCCGAGTGGATGGCGCGAACGGTGTCCGGTATCTCCGCATTCGCAAGGTTCGCCCAAGCGCCCAGCGTTCCGCCGCGATTCTGCACCTCCGTGCCAACACCGCCGTCGAGCAAGGCGAACCCGCCGCCCTCGACTCGCCGCATCACTGCCTCGTATGCCGCGCTGCGCTGTGCCATGGGGCAAGCCTATCACTGTCAGCCCAAGGGGGGCGTCGTATACTACGAAGAGCCGCCTGCGCGGCAAGGAGAAGGTAGCGATGACAACGGAATCCCAGGAGATCAAGCGGCTGGTCAGCGAGCGGTACGCGAAGGACGCGAAGGCGGTCATCGAACTCACCGCCGTCGAGGCAACGTCCGAGGACGACGCGTGTTGCGGGCCATCCGGCGTGGACCGCGCCATGACTCTGTACGAGGAGGCGCAGCTATCCGGGCTGCCCGCCGAATCGATCGCTATCTCGCTCGGGTGCGGCAACCCGACGGCGCTCGCGGGCCTCAAGGAAGGCGAGCGCGTGCTGGACCTGGGGTCGGGCGGCGGCATCGACTGCTTCCTCGCGGCGCAGCAGGTGGGCGAATCGGGACACGTCACCGGGCTCGACATGACGCCTGACATGCTGGACCTCGCACGCAGCAACCAGGCGAAACTCGGCCTCACCAACGTGGAGTTCGTGAAGGGCGAGATCGAGAACATCCCGCTGCCCGACGCGTCGGTGGACGTGGTCATCTCGAACTGCGTCGTCTGCCTGTCGCCGGACAAGGACGCGGTCTTCCGCGAAGCGTTCCGCGTGCTGTCGCCGGGCGGCAGGCTGCACATCTCCGACATGATGGCGCTCAACGACGATGGCCCCACGCAGAAGGACGTAGAGGCGTGGGTGTCGTGCACCGCAGGGGCGGAGCCGAAGGACACGTACCTCGGACGGCTGCGCAGCGCGGGGTTCGAGGACGTCGCCATCACCGAAGAGTCGGCGTGCGTCGAAGGGGACGCTCCGGCGGACGTCTTCGGCGTGAAGGTCGTGGCGCGAAAGCCGCGTCAGGCGTAGAAGGCGAGGCCCGTAACTGAAATGCGGACTGTTATGCCCCTCTTCTTGATTCCAGCAGTAGCCGTGACGCGGTAGAATTCACAGTGAGAACAGAAGCCGCCCAACTCGTGTCGTCAGTTGCACTCGCCTACGAGATGAGGAACGGATAGGAGACCAGTATGCGCCCAAGCTTGATATTTATACCCGCCACCGCCGCGGCAGCCGCAGGCTTCCTGGTGAAAGACCGGGCAGCCAAGCTCGCCGTCGGCGCCGCAAAAGCCGCGACGCGCAAAGTGCGGGAAGCGACCGCGCAAGAGGGCTCGGTCAGAATGGATACGGCCGCCGATTGGTTCGGAGCGGCAGCGAAAGAGCGCTACGGCGAGGTGGACACCGCGAAGCCGGAACGCAAGTCAGAGTAGGCTGGTCAGCGCCCCCTAGCCGCTGATCCCGACTCCCGCAGGGACAGGCAGGCCGTAGAGCTCCGTGGTGCCCTTCCAGAGGATGCGGGACTTCTGCTCGTCGCTGAGGTCGGGGCGGTTGGAGATGTAGCGCGGCGAGTCCGGCACGCGGTGGGCGTGGGGGATGTCGCTCGCATACACCCAGCAGTCCGTCCCGTACTTGTTCACCATGTAGGGCAGCAGGTCGTCGTCGACCTCGAAGCCGATGAAGATGCGGCCGTCCCTGATGTAATCGAGGGGCGTCGCCTCCGGCAGGCCGCGCTCCACGATGGCCTTGTGCTCCGAGCGTATCGTGCCGAGTTCGAGCCGGTCCTTCACGTTGTCGAGCGTAAAGTCCATGACGGCGACGGCGAAGTCCACCCACGTGCAGCCCGTCTCCAGGAACGACACCTTCACCTTCGGATAGCGGTCGAGGATGCCGGAGCCGCAGATGGTCTTGAACCCGCGCACGACGGACATGAGGAACTGGTCGCCTGCGATGTTGCGGTACGTCTTCATGGCGTCCCGCGCGCCGGTGCCGGGGTGCACGTTCACCGGCATGTCCAGGTCCTGCGCCGCGGCCCAGAAGCACTCCAGGCTCGGGTCGTCCAGCGCCTTGTCGGAGTAGTCACCGAACACCATGACACCGACCGAGCCCATCTTCTTCGTGCGCTCCATCTCGCGAACGGCCTCGGCGGGGTCGCGGGGGTCGATCGCCGTCACCCACTTCAGCCGGTCCGGCGACTGGTTGGAGACGTCGGCAACCCAGCTGTTGTAGGAGCGGGTGAGCGCGGCGTTCAGCGCGGGGTCGCTCGCGATGGGCCAGCTCAACAGCAGCGTGGGGTAGTTGACGGAGAGATACGTGTTCTCCGCGTCCATCACCGCAAGCCGCGCCTCGGCGGAGTGGAACTCGCCGCTCTCATGCGGGCCGCGCCACTTCGCCATCTTCTCGTACTCGGTGGAGACGACGCCGTCCTTGCTGGAGGGCGAGCCGCCGATGCGAATACGCTCGCCCGCGATATCCCAGATGTAGTCGTGCTCGAACTCGCCGGTCTCGACCACCCTGGGACGGCGGTCGCGAAACTCGGGCTCCAGGTAGTCGTCGGACCAGGTCGCCTCCCACTCCTCGACGTGCCCGTCGCCGTCCATCGCCAGGATGTCCATCGCCCTGCTCCTCGTTCCAGGATGCCGCAATCCTACCATTAGGCGGCGTGCCCGGCGCGCCCTACCCCCACGCTGCGCTATCTAGTAGAGTCCTCTTGATACCAGCAGGAGGACCAGAACATGCCGAGAGAATGGGACGAGGTCAAATACGAGGTGGCGGTCGCGAACCGCGTCCTCGCCGAGGTGGGACTCGCAACCGGCTTCCGCGCGTCGCTGGGGCACGCCAGCATGCGCCTGCCGAACGACCCGGACAAGTTCGTGGTGAAGGGCCGCGGCTACGCCGTCGACGCGCTGCACTCCATGCGCCCGCAGGACATGATCGTCGTGGACATCGAGGGCTACAAGGTGGACGGGCCGGTCGGCTCCTCCCAGCCGTTCGAGGTCATCATGCACTCCTCCATCATGAAGGCACGCCCCGAGGTCAACTCCGTGGTGCACGTACACCCGCACTACACCATCCTCGCCACGACGCTGGGGAGGCGCCTCCGCCCCATGAACCAGGAGGGCGCCCAGCTGGTGCAGAAGGAATTGCCCGTGTGGAACCACGTCAAGACCGTGCAGACCGAGGAGGAGGGCGCAGAGGTCGCCGCGCTCATGGGCGACTCCCCCGTCATCCTGCTGCGCGGCCACGGCGCAACGTCCGCGGGCAGCAGCCTGGAAGACGCCGTGATGACGATGATGCAGCTGGAGGAGCAGGCCAAGATGAACTACTGGGCCTACTCCTCCGCCGGGCCGGACCATCCCTACCTCGAGGACGAACTGGTCGACGAGATGTCCGGGCGCACGCCGCTGCCGCAACTGCCGCACTTCGCGCAGGTGCTCCCCTCCGGCTGGCGTCCCAGGGTCGGCGGCGTCTGGCAGTACTACACGCGCGTCGTCACCGACAACCCGGAAGCGAAGCCGGACATCGGCAGGCCGTAGGCGCAAGGATCCGGACGCGGCGCATTCCGCCCCTAACCTGCCTGCGCCGCGCTTGACCCGTGTCCACTCCCGCCCTACCCTTACGCTACGCAAAATCTGCGCACGCGAGGTGAACGCACGCATGCTCAGCGTCAAAGCGAACCAGGAACTCACGCAGGTCGGCCCCGGCACGCCGATGGGTGAACTGATGCGGCGCTACTGGCATCCCATCGCCGGAGCGGCGGAACTCGACGAGCGTCCCACGAAGGCCGTCCGTCTGCTCGGCGAGGACCTCGTCCTCTACAAGGACAAGTCGGGCACGCTTGGACTCATCGACCGCTTCTGCCCACACCGCAGGGTCGACCTCTCCTACGGCATCCCGGAGGAGCACGGCCTGCGCTGCATGTACCACGGCTGGATGATGGACGAGACCGGCCAGTGCATCGAGCAGCCCTTCGAGGAAACCGTCCACCCGGACGGACGCTTCAAGGAGAAGGTCAAGGTCGCCGGCTACCCGGTCGAGGCCGCCGGCGGACTCGTGTTCGCGTACCTCGGCCCGCAGCCCGCCCCGTTCCTGCCGCTCTGGGAGCCGCTGGTGTGGGACAACGCGGTGCGCGACATCGCGATCTCGCACCTGCCCTGCAACTGGCTGCAGTGCCAGGAGAACTCGCTCGACCCCGTTCACGTCGAGTGGGCGCACTCCTACTGGGGGCAGTACGTGCAGCAGGGCCCCGGCTTCAAGGGCGCGCTGCTCGACCTGCCGACGCACCAGAAGATCGGGTTCGACATCTTCGAGCACGGCGTCGTGAAGCGCCGCGTGTTCAAGGGTTACACCGAGGAAGACGACGACTGGAAGCACGGCCACCCAGTGTTCGTACCGAACATCCTGCTCGTCGGCTCCGAGGTTTCGGTCACGATGCAGTTCCGTGTCCCGATAGACGACGAGAACACGCTGCACGTGTCGCTCTACACGTGGAGGGGCGCTCCCGGCCAGCCCGTGCCCAAACAGGAGTCCGTCCCCTACCGCGAGGTGCCGCTGCTGGACGAGAACGGCCGCTGGATCGTGGACGTGGTGTTCAACCAGGACTACACGATGTGGGTGACGCAAGGGCCCATCGCCAAGCGGAACCTCGAGCACCTCGGCGAGTCCGATCGCGGCCTCATCCTGTACCGGAAGCTGCTCCGTGAGCAGATGGACATCGTTGCCGACGGCGGCGACCCGATGAACGTGTTCCGCACCCCCGCGCCGGAGGGCGGTATCGTCGCGCCGCTGGAGCGGGTGAAGTTCGGCATGAAGCGCGCCAAGAAGTACATCCCCGGTGAGGCCGGGTACTCCCGCGACGGCGAGCTCATCAACCAGGTGCTCCAGACGTGGGAAGACCTCCCGGACCGCGCACCCGCGGAGTCGGAGGACGAGATCGTCGCGCGCGTCTCCGGAGACAAGGCCGGCGCCGTCGAGGGCATCAAGAACAACTGGCCGCTCTAGGTAGGCGGCATAGCAACGACCGCTGAGAGGCGCCCTGCGGGGCGCCTCTTCGTGTAGCCCCCCTTGCGCCATGCGGTACAATCCCGCCAGCGAATGAACACGAAGGAGGCCACGCGATGCTGAGCGTACAGGAGAACGAGCAACTGACGCAGGTCGGCCCCGGAACTCCGATGGGCGAACTCATGCGCCGCTACTGGCACCCCGTCGCCGCAAGCGCCGAACTGACGGAACGCCCCACCAAGTCGGTGCGCCTCCTCGGCGAAGACCTCGTCCTCTACCGCGACAAGTCCGGCACGCTCGGCCTCATCGACCGCTTCTGCCCCCACCGCCGCGTCGACCTCTCCTACGGCATCCCCGAGGAGCACGGCCTGCGCTGCATGTACCACGGATGGATGATGGACGAGACCGGCCAGTGCATCGAGCAGCCCTTCGAGGAGACCGTTCACCCGGACGGACGTTTCAAGGAGAAGGTGAAGGTCGCGGGCTACCCCGTTCGCGAGATGGCCGGGCTCGTATTCGCCTACATGGGGCCGCAGCCCGCGCCGCTGCTCCCGCGCTGGGAGCACCTGCTCTGGGAGAACGCCGTCCGCGACATCGCCATCACGGAGATCCCCTGCAACTGGCTGCAGTGCCAGGAGAACTCGCTCGACCCCGTACACGTCGAGTGGCTGCACGCCTACATGGGCGCGTACCGCAACACGGACCGCATCGCCACGCAGCAACGGGGTTCGTCGCGCAGGCACCAGAGGATCGGGTTCGATGAGTTCGAGTTCGGCATCATCAAGCGCCGCATCCTCGAGGGCAAGGACGAGACCGACGACGAGTGGGCGGAGGGACACCCCGTCCTCTTCCCGAACATCCTGCTCGTCGGCAACGAGGCGCGCGCCACGTTCCAGTTCCGCGTTCCGGTGGACGACACCAACACTCTGCACGTCTCCATCTACAACTACCGCGCCGCGCCCGGCGCAAGCGCACCGACGCAGGACGTCATCCCCTACCGCTACGTCCCGCTGAAGGACGACGAAGGGCGCTACATCGTCGACTGGACGTTCAACCAGGACTACATGGCCTGGGCGACGCAGGGCCCCATCGCCAAGCGTCACCTGGAGATGCTGGGACAGTCGGACGTCGGCATCATCCTCTTCCGCAAGCAGCTGAAGCGGAACATCGCGGTGATGGAGGACGGAGGCGACCCGATGAACGTCTTCCGTGGAGACGAGCTCGGACTGCTGCATGCGCCGGTGGAGAAGGTGAAGTTCGGTGTGCGGGCGCAGGCGCGCTACGTCCGGCCCGAAGCCGGCGACACCCCGGCGGTGCCGCAGATCGAAGAGGTCATGAGCACCTGGGTGGACTACCTCGGCGAGGAGGCCACGCTGGGGCGGTAGGGACGCGCACGTTCACGTACCCTCAACCAGCGCATACAACTCCTCCGCCCGCGACCCCAAACCGTCGCTCAGTTTGACCTGTTCGGAGACGCGCGTCTCGGCAACGCCCAGCGCTGTGGTTACGGGGATGGCCATCGGCCCCAACCCTGCAGCAGCCAAGGCCTTTCCTATGAGGTTATAGGCCGTCGCCTTCGCCAATCGCCTGCTCCCAGCGCTCATCGCGGCGCGCAAGGTAGTCCGACCCGCCAGAACCCGGTAGCCCTCCGTTGTCGTGATAATCACCAGGGACGTAAGCGGCACAGCCCTCAATACGAACCCCGTCGCGTCCGCCATAGCGGCGGCGAGCCCCCCTTTCGAGATCTCCTCGACGTAACCCTCTGCCGCCCTTTCCAGGTGTGCGTGGGATATGTTCGTGCTGATAACGCTGCCGGAAGTGCCGCCCACGCCAGCGGGGACGGCTACGCGTATGTCGGGATATCTCTCCAACGCATCCTTCACGTAGGACATGGATTCCGTGGCTTTGAGTTGAATCTGTTCCAAGGACCGGCCACTGCGCCCCACTATCTCCAAGTCCCAGCCGGGCTGAAAGGGAGACGACGCGAGACGTGCCACCTGGCCCGGTCCCAGCCGTAAGTCGCCAAGGGTTGCACCTGCATTCAGTCGGTCTGCCACCAGCACCTCGAAATACTTACCCTTGACCCCACCGATGAAACCGGCCAGATGCTCAGGCTTCATTCCTACCAGCACCGAAGGATCAACGTCCGGGTATTGCATGGCGAATGCCTTGGCCAGCAAGGGATCAACCTCCGGAAACAAGCGGTCCGCGATGGAAGCACCGGCAGTGAGGTTTGCGGGAATCGCAGCAACCTCCAGAATCTCCCGTTCCTTTCGTAGTTCTTCCTGCCTAGCCAGTTCCAGCAATGCCTTCTTCTCGGCATCTGGGTAGGAACCTGCCAGGTTCACCAGTTCGTCGTAGCCCATGGCCAAGCCTCTAGCATCCTTTCCATTCGGCCATCACAGCTTCCAAGCGAGCGACTCGTTCCTTCAAATCGATGTTCTCCTGGTGCAGGCCGACGATGACACGCGTCACCGCGTCTGTAAATTCGTCCAACCGGCGGATGTCCGCGCCGGTGAACACTTCACCGGCGCGCTTGGAACTCCGCCCTGTGGCCTTTGCAGCACCCTTAGCCGCCACTCCCGCCGTGCTTGCTGCCTCTGTTGTCATTGCACCTGCGCGCTGGAGACTCTGGCCAACGACCTCCCTGGTGCGCCGAACGTTCTCGCCGACAGCATCTTTGTTGCCACCTATCGCCCGTCCGGCGTTGCTTGCAGCACTCCCCGTCGCCCCAAGAACTTCACCTGCCGTCCGCCCACCCTTCGCTGCAGCATGAACGGCACGTCCAGCTGTCTCTGAAGCCACTCCTCCGACGTGACCAGCGATTCCACCTGCAGTCTTGCCTGCGGCGCCCGCCGCATTAGCAAGTCCGCCCGCCACGCGCTTCACGCTGCGGCGCGGCTTCCTCTCCTCTAAGTCATTAGTACCGTCTTTTCCCACAGAAGTCCCTCCGAAGTTGCCAGCATGCCCGTGATTCTAGCCGAGCGAGTGTTCCGTCGCGCTTGACCCGCACACACGCCCGCCCTACCCTTACGCCACGCACAATACGCGCACGCGAGGTGAATACACGCATGCTCAGCGTCAAGGCCAACCAGGAACTCACGCAGGTCAGCGCAGGCACGCCGGGGGGCGAGCTGATGCGCCGCTACTGGCATCCCGTCGCAGCGACGGCGGAGCTCGACGAACGCCCCACTAAGCCGGTTCGGCTGCTCGGCGAGGACCTCGTCCTCTATCGCGACAAGTCCGGCACACTCGGTCTCATCGACCGCTTCTGCCCCCACCGCAGGGTCGACCTCTCCTACGGCATCCCCGAGGAGCACGGCCTGCGCTGCATGTACCACGGCTGGATGATGGATGAGACCGGACAGTGCATCGAGCAGCCCTTCGAGGAGACGGTCCATCCGGACGGACGCTTCAAGGAGAAGGTCAAGGTCGCGGGCTACCCCGTGGAAGAGCTCGGCGGACTCGTCTTCGCGTACATGGGCCCGCAGCCCATGCCGCTGCTGCCGCGATGGGAGCAGCTGACGTGGGACAACGCCGTGCGGGAGGTCTGCATCTCGGAACTGCCGTGCAACTGGCTCCAGTGCCAGGAGAACTCGCTCGACCCCGTCCACAACGAGTGGCTCCACGCCTACTACGGCAACGTCGTCCGCAACGGCGTCCACGCGCTGCCCGAATTGCGCGGCACGCACCTCAAGATCGGATTCGACGTTTTCGAGCACGGCATCATCAAGCGCCGCGTCGAGGCCGGATACACCGAGGAGGACGACGACTGGAAGGAAGGCCACCCGATCATGTTCCCCAACATCCTCCTCGTCGGCGACGAGGTGCGCTCGACGTTCCAGTTCCGCGTGCCAGTGGACGACGAGCACACCTACCACGTCTCCTACTACGTGTGGCGCCCCGCGCCGGGAGCGCAGGCCCCGCGCCAGGAGGTCGTCCCCTACCGCTACGTGCCGCTGAAGGACGAGAACGACCGCTACATCAACGACATCCTCTTCAACCAGGACTACCTCGCGTGGGTCACGCAGGGCCCCGTCGCCAAGCGCCACCTGGAGAAGCTCGGCGAGTCCGACAAGGGCATCATCCTCTTCCGCAAGCTGCTGCAGGAGCAGGCGCAACTCGTCGCTGACGGCGGCGACCCGATGAACACGTTCCGCGACCCCGAGCAGAACGAGGCGATCAGCCTGCCGCTGGAGCACGTGAAGTTCGGCAACCGCCGCCGCATGGGCTACACGCTCGTCGAGGCCGGCGAGCCGGTCGTGGCCGATGTCGTGAACGAGACGCTGGAGAGCTGGGAGGGCATGCGCAGCCTGGCGCGCACCGCGGGAGCCGCGCACGGGGCGTAGGTGGGCCGCTTGACGTTGCGCGGCTTGCTATAATCCCGCCGCAGGAAAGCGCGAAATCCAGCAGCACAGGAGAGAGACCTCATGCTGACGCAGGAAGCGAACGACCGCTACACCCGGGTAGGCCCCGGCACCCCGATGGGCGAGCTGATGCGCCGCTACTGGCACCCCGTCGCCGCAGTCTCCCAGATGAACGACAAGTGGACGATGAAGGTGCGCCTCCTCGGCGAGGACCTCATCCTCTACAAGGACCGCTCCGGCACCTTCGGCCTCATGGAGCCGCACTGCGCCCACCGGCGCATGAACATGATCTACGGCATCCCGGAGGAGCACGGTCTCCGCTGCCCGTACCACGGCTGGCTGTACGATGAGACGGGCCAGTGCATCGAGCAGCCGTACGAGGAGACGGAGGATCCCGAAGCGCGGTTCAAGGACAAGATCCAGATGAAGGCGTACCCGGTCGAGCAGAAGGCCGGACTGCTGTTCGCCTACCTCGGCCCCACACCCGTGCCGCTCATCCCCAACTACGACGTCTTCTCCGCAACCGGCGTCCTGCGCGACATCGGCTACGCGATGCTTCCGTGCAACTGGCTGCAGTGCCAGGAGAACTCGCTGGATCCGGTGCACCTGGAGTGGCTCCACGTCGCGTGGGCCAACTTCATCCGCGAGATGAACGGCGACAAGGAGCGCCGCACACGCTGGCCGCACAAGGTCATCCACTTCGACGCCTTCGAGCACGGCATCATCAAGCGCCGCATCTGGGAGGGCGGCTCCGAAGAGGACACCGAGTGGAAGGACGGCCACCCTATCGTCTTCCCCAACTACCTGCGACAGGGCGGCGACGGCTTCAACGTCTCCGACGGAACGTACCGGGGCAGCTTCTCGATGGGTCCCGCCTTCCAGATCCGCACCCCCATCGACGACTACAACACCGCCCACTGGTGGGTCGCCTGCTACCCGATGATCGAGGGCGACGTCGAGCAGACGCCGGAGGAGGTCCCCTTCTACCTCCCGCCAGTGCCGACGCTGGACGAGAACGACCAGCCCATCTACCCGGAGCTGCGCAGCAACTCCTCGCAGGACCCGGCGGCATGGATCACGCAGGGCGACATCGCCGACCGCACGGGCGAGCACCTCGGTCGCTCCGACAAGGGCATCATCATGTTCCGCCAGATGCTGGAGGACAACATGCGCATCGTCGAGGACGGCGGCGACCCGATGGAGGTCTACCGCGACCCTGCGGAGAACGTCTACATCCCGTTCATGACGGAGCAGCACAACTACGTGGACACGTCCACTCGCCAGGGCGCGGCGACCATGTACTCGCCCATCCTGGATATGAGAGAAGCCGCAGCCGCGGCCAAGTAACGAACGCCTGAGAGGGGCAGCCGAACGGCTGCCCCTCTAGTTATCTCAACACGCGATCGGAGGTCCCACATGACCCTCATCCTGAACAACGACGACATCGCATCCGTGCTGACGATGGACGAGACGATAGGCGCGCTGCGCAAGGCGTACGAGGAGCTCGCCCGCACCGAGGCGGTCTGCCGCCCGCGCATCGACATCCGCATCCCCACGTCCGACCCTTCGAAGATGTACCAGTGGGGGACCATGGAGGGCGGCTCGGCGTCCGGGTACTTCGCCATCCGGATGAAGTCGGACGTCGTCTACGAGCAGGAGTACGGCGGCACGCGCACGGAGGAGAAGTACTGCTACCAGCCCGGCCTCTTCTGCGGCCTCATCCTGCTGATGAGCGTCGAGAACGGCGAACCCCTCGCCATCATCAACGACGGCTACCTCCAGCATATGCGGGTGGGCGCCGACTCCGGCATCGGAGCGGGCTACATGGCGCGAGAGGATGCATCGGTCGTCGCCATGATCGGCTCCGGGGGCATGGCGCGGTCGCACGCAGAGTCGTTCGCCGCCGTGCGCGACATCAAGCGCATCCAGGTCTACAGCCCCACGAAGGCGAACCGCGAGACCTACGCCGAGGAGATACGATCGAAGATGGGCATCGAGGTCGTCCCCGTCGAGTCCGCCGCCGAAGCGTGCAAGGGCGCGCACATCGTCGCCGGGTGCACCGACGCGGTGGAGCCCGTGATCTTCGGCAAGGACATCGAGGACGGCGCGCACATCACCTGTGTCGGCGGGAGCATCGACGGCGAGTCGATGGAGCGGATCGACCGCTCCCTGCGCCTCGGCTCCGCGCCCGCGCCCGTCGGCATACCGGAGATGCGGCTGCACGACGAGCACATCACCTACGAGGCGAACGCAGCGGACGGCACGCCCGCCTCGGCGGGGAAGTCGCGGACGCGCGTCGGCAGGGCGCACGGAGTCGTCGCGGAGAACCGCGTCGTCTTCCTCGAGGAGCTGCTCAACGGGGCGGAAGGACGCCCCAGCCCGACCGCCGTGACCTACTCGGAGCGCGGCAACATCCAGGGCGCGCAGTTCTTCTCCGTCGCGGGCCGCGCCTACGAACTCGCGAAGGCGAAGGGCCTCGGCCACGAACTGCCCACGGAGTGGTTCCTGCAGGACATCCGCGACTGAGGCTGCGACGCGTCACACGCCCGCCCCTACACCGAATCTCCGGCACGGAGTAAGATGCGGCCATCCGGAACCGGCGGAGGCTTGGTATGGCGCGACGTTTCACCTACGACGACTGGATGGAGTCCCAAGGCATCCCCATCCACCGGGGCTACTACGTGGAAGACCTCCGCACCGCCGAGCTCGGCTGGTGGGAGGACCGCCAGGTCGACGCCGCGTTCATGCAGCTGCGCGGCATGGAGGGCGTGGTCGAGGGCCGCATCGAGGAGATACCGCCCGGACACTCGCTCCCGCCGCTGAAACTCTCGGTCGACGAGCAGGTCTACGTCCTCGGCGGACGCGGCGTCGCCACCGTCTGGACGGACGACGCCCGCCCGAAGAAGACGTTCGAGTGGGCGACGCGCAGCCTCTTCCTCGTGCCGCGCAACTCGTACTGCCAGTTGACGAACATGGACGGCAACAACCCGGCGCGGCTGCTCCACTACAACTACCTCCCCATCGCCATGTCGGCGACGCCGGACCCCGACTTCTTCGTCAACAACCCCTACTCGACGAACTCGTTCCTCCACAGCACCGACGAGTTCTACTCCGAGGCGAAGGCCGTCATGGAGGAGGGCGAGGGCGCGTTCGCCGGACGCGGACGGCAGGTGTGGCACGGCAACTTCTTCCCGGACATGGCCGCCTGGGACAAACTCGTCCCGTTCTGGGGGCGCGGCGCGGGCGGACACGTCGTCTTCATCCAGTCGCCCGGCTCGGAGATGCACGCGCACATGTCGGTCTTCCCCGCGCGCACCTACAAGAAGGGCCACCGCCACGGACCGGGGCGCGTCATTGTCATCCCCGGCGGCGAGGGCTACTCCGTCATGTGGGAGGAGGGCAAGGAGAAGGTCGTCATCCACTGGCACGAGGCGAGCTGTTTCGTGCCCCCGGACCGCTGGTTCCACCAGCATTTCAACCTCGGAGGCTCGGACGGGCGCTACCTCGCGCTTCATCCGCCGAACCAGTTCATGGGCATGTCCGAGAAGGTGACCGACCGCGGCCGCGACCAGATTGAGTACCCGAACGAGGACCCGTGGATACGCGAGTACTTCGAGAGCCAGCTGGCCGAGCGCGGCATGACGTCCGAGATCCCGGCGGAGGCTTACGAGGACCCCACGTACGAGTGGGACTACTCGAAGTCCTCGGACTGACGCCGGGGCGCATGCGCGAACGCGATACGGTAAGATAGGGCGGCGCCGGGCATAGTCCCGGCGCTGCGCTGCAACTCTTTCCTGAGGATGCCACATGCACGACGACGACGATCTCGACCATTCACACGTATTCGACCTGCTGAACGACGAAGAAGCCGAGGATATCGAGGGGATCGAGAAGTTCACGCTCTACAGCGTGGGCATAGACATCGGCTCCTCCACCACCCACACCATCTTCTCCCGCCTGGTGCTCCGCCGCGAGGGCGCGGGGCTCTCCGCCAAGTTCGTCGTCACCAACCGCGACGTGCTCTACCGCTCGCCCATCATGCTCACGCCCTACTCTTCCGGCACCGCCATCGACACGGACAGCGTGCAGGAGTTCATCGAGCGCTCCTACAGTGAAGCGGGCTTCACGCCGGACGACGTGGACACCGGCGCGGTCGTCATCACGGGCGAGGCGCTCAAGAAGGAGAACGCGCAGCCTATACTGGAGTACTTCTCCGAGGAGTCCGGGCGTTTCATCTGCGCATCCGCCGGACCGATGCACGAGGCACTGCTGGCCGCGTTCGGCTCCGGCGCGGTCGCGATCTCCAAGAGCAATTCCAACACCGTGCTGGACGTCGACATGGGCGGCGGCACGACCAAGATATCCCTCATCCGCAACGGCGAGATTGCCCAGATGGTCGCCATCGAGGTCGGCGCGCGCCTCATCGCCTACGACGACGACATGACCATCTCCCGCGTCGAGCAGCCCGCCCGCACCATCCTCGGTTCGCTCGGTCAGACGGTCGAGGTCGGCGAGAAGCTCACGGACGAGAAGCGCGAGCTGTTCGCAGCGAAGATGACCGACATCCTCTTCGACGCCATCAGCGGCGGCGAGATGGACCCGCTCACCGATTCGCTCCTGCTCACTGACAGCCTGGAGATCGATTCGCTGGAAGACGTCGACCACGTCGTCTTCTCGGGCGGCGTCTCCGAGTACGTGTACGACCGCACGAGCGAGTCGTACGGCGACGTCGGCCCGTGGCTCGGCAAGAACGTGCGGGAGCGCTGCCAGCAGACGCTGCGTTCCGGCATGTTGGTGATGCCTGCCGAAGGTATCCGCGCCACCGTCATCGGCGCGGGCGAATACACGCTGCAGGCGAGCGGGAGCACCTCGTACATCTCCACGCACGACGTGCTTCCGGTGCGCGGCATACAGGTCGCGCGGGCGTTCATCAACAAGGAGCAGACCGCGGAAGAGATGGAGGCTGCGCTGGCGACAGGCGTCGGCAAGTACGACCTGGAGAAGCTGCCTTCCACCATGGCGCTCGCCATGTCCATAGCCGGACAGCCGGACTACTGGTACATCCGGCGGCTGGCCGAGTCCATCGTCAAGACCGTGGACGACGAGCCGCCGGAAGCCCCGGTCTTCGTCGTCGTGGACGTGGACGTGGCCAAGTCGCTCGGCGGCATCATCCGCGAGGAGTTACACCTGGACCGGGCTGTCATCGCGATAGACGGCATCGAGGTGGGCGACCTGGACTACGTGGACGTGGGCAAGCCGATGGGCGCGAGCGAGGTCATCCCCGTCACCGTCAAGTCGCTCGTATTCTCCATCCGCTCGCAGTCCGGATAGCGGGGGAGTCGGAGTCTGGCGCCATGCTCATCGCAGCACTCGTCTTCGGGCTCCTGGGCGGCATCGTCGGCCTCTTCATCGGGACGCTCGTCTTCATCGGCGATCTGGTGGACTTCGCGTTCCGCGGGGGAGATACCAACACCGCCGGGCTGCTGGTGCTGTTCTTCTCTCTCCTGGCCATCGCAGGCTCGATCCTGTCCCTCAAGAAACCGTGGCAGGCTGCGGCGCTCCTGCTCGTCTCCGGCATCGGTCCCATGATCGTCGTCAACATATTCGGAGCGCCCATCTTCTTCCTCACGCTCCTCGCGGCCTTCTCTGCCGTACGCGGACGCCGCGAAGTCCAGCGATAGATCAGACAACAGGGATCCGGAACACAGCGAAGGGCCGGAGCGCGATCGGCGTCCGGCCCTTCTCTATCTCGTCGTTCCTGCCGCTTACTTCAAGTGCTCCCCGAAGAACGCCAGCGTCTTCGGCCACGAGTCGGCGGATGCCTCCTCGTTGTAGCTCCCGCGCTCGGTGCAGAAGAAACCGTGGCCCGCGCCTTCGTAGATGTGGTTCTCGATCGACTTGCCCTTCTCCGTCAGCACCCGCCCGATCTCATTGACGTTATCGACCGGTATGCCTGCATCCTCGGTGCCCCAGAAACCGATGATGGGGGCCTGCACCGCGTCGGCGGTGTCGTCGAGCAGACGGGGTGCGTCCGCCGGCGCGTCCGGGCGCGGCAGGATACCGCCGCCGTAGTAGACGGCCGCAGCCTTGATGCCGTCCATCGTCGAGCCGAGGTAGGAGACCATTCCACCGAAGCAGAAGCCGACGATGCCGATGTTGTCGGCGTCCACGTCCGGGTTGCTCCGCAGGTAGTCGATCGTCGCCTGCACGTCCGCGAAGACGTCGTCGTTGCTCAGCTTGCCGCGCTCCGCGAATGCCGCCTGCATCTCGGAGAACGGGATGTCCACGCCCTTACCGGAGCGGTGGAACAGCTCCGGTGCAGCCGCGAAGTACCCCTCGTTCGCAAAGCGGTCCGCGATGCTGCGGACGTCGTTGTTCACGCCGAAGATCTCTTGGATCACGATCACCGCGGGGTTCTTCCCGCCACCGTCCGGGCGCGCCGTGTAAATCGACATCGCGCTGCCGCCGGCACTTACTTCCGCAACGTCCGATACTGCCATGCTCTCCCTCCATATCACGTGAGATGGGCCGGCCGCGTCACCGGCCGCCGCCATCCTACAACAATGCGCCACCTCCTGCTGCCCGCGCGGCGTTAACGTATGACACCGGCCTCTTTACGCCCGCCCCTAGCCGCGACCACGCCGCCTGTGTGAGAATCGCACCATGAGCAACACCAACCGCACCCCCGAAGAACAGGCCCTGATGACCAAAGCCGCAGCCGTCCTGCCCGGAGGCTCGCTCGGCAACCTCCGCCTCGATGAGGAGCACGCGTTCGTCGTGCGCGAGGGCCACGGCTCCCGCGTCATCGACGTGAGTGGGAACGAGTACATCGACTACCTGCTCGGCTCCGGCCCCATGGTGCTGGGGCACGCCCACCCGAAGGTGATCGCCGCGGCCACCGAGGCGATGATGAAGGGCACGACGTTCTTCACCCAGAACGCCTACGCCATCGAGCTTGCCGAGCGCATCGTCGAGGCCATGCCGTGCGCGGAGCAGGTGCGCTTCGTCAGCAGCGGCTCCGAGGCCACCTACAACGCGCTCAAGGTCGCCCGCGCGTTCCGCAAGCGCGAGAAGATCCTGAAGTTCGAGGGCGGCTACCACGGCTCGCACGACTACTCCCTCATGAGCCTCGCCCCGTCCGGCAACACGCCCTTCCCGCAAGCCGAACCGAGTTCGGCCGGCATCCCACGCGCCATACAGGAGACCGTCCTCGTCGCGCCGTTCAACGACCTCAACGCCGTCGAGGACCTGCTCGACCGCTACCACGACGAGCTCGCCGCAGTCATCGTGGAGCCGGTACAGCGCACCGTCGCGCCCCAGCCCGGCTTCCTGCAGGGGCTGCGTGAACTCACGAACCGCTACGGCGTCCTGCTCATCTACGACGAGGTCGTCACCGGCTTCCGCCTCGCCTACGGCGGTGCGCAGGAGTACTACAATGCCGTGCCGGACATCGCGGCCATCGGCAAGATCGTCGGGGGAGGCTTCCCGCTCGCCGCCATCGTCGGCAGGCGCGAGATCATGGAATCGTATGACCAGGGCTCCGTCGCGCCGGACGTCTACGTCCCGCAGAGCGGCACGCTCAACGGCAACCCCGTCGCCGCTGCCGCAGGACTCGCGACCCTCGAAGTGCTGCGCGAACCCGGCACCTACGAGGCGTACCACGCGCGCGCGGCCACACTCCGCAACACGCTCCAGCGGCTGTTCGACGAGGCCGAGATACCGGCGCAGGTCAGCGGCATCGACATGATGTTCGACGTCTTCTTCACCGAGCACCCCATCGTCGACTACCGCTCGACGCTCGTGGACAAGACGCTCAACCGCATCTTCGACAACACGCTGCTGGACAACGGCATCCTCAAGTCGCCCGGCAAGCTCTACGTGGGCGTCTGCCACTCGGACGAGGACATCGAGCGCACCATCGAGGTGTTCCGCATGGGCGTCGCCGCCGTCCGCGACGCGTGATGGGGACGTTACTCACGGGGGGAATCTAAAAGACCCATGGCTTGGACACAACCTGAGTTTTCGCGGCAGGAAGTCAATGCAGCTGGTGCTACCCTCCTCAAAGACTCCATCAGCGAAGCCGAGTACGACCGTGCGCTAGCCATAGTGAATAATTGGCGCGGAGCACATGCTTTCCCACTCAACACATTCCAAGCATACTTGCGAGCACAAACCAAGACGGTCAACAAGCACGGCGTTGTTGCTCAACGAACAAAAAGGTTGCCTGCGATAAGACTGAAACTCGAACAACAACCGACTATGAAACTGGCACAGATGCAGGACATTGGAGGTTGTCGGTCAGTGGCAGGTCCAATTGAATGGGTTAGAATCCTAAAGCATCAATACGACCACAACAGTTTCAAGCACGAGTTAGTCAACGAGAAAGATTACATCGCTGAACCTCGTCCTTCAGGGTACAGAGGGATTCACCAAATATATCGCTATTTCAGCGATAAGAACCCTGTGTACAACGAATTGAAGATTGAAGTCCAGATACGTACGTGGAAACAACATCAATGGGCAACAGCGGTCGAAATAGTTGGCGATTTCAAAGAGCAAGCAATGAAGTCTGGTTTAGGTGATGATTATTGGATCAGGTTCTTTGCACTAATGGGAAGTGTGTTGGCATTGCGAGAGGGAACCGCTCCCGTGCCGGGAACCCCCGACAACAGGCAACAACTTCTCGAAGAGCTACGATACTACGTATACGATTTGGGCATCATGGATCAACTGGACGCTTATAATCGCATCAAACTTGTTGCGTCGCGGACTAAGACAGCCACAGAAGATGTGCGATACTTCCTCCTAGAACTGAATCCAAAGAAGCGGAAAGTGCAGATTAGTTCCTACGGAAAAAATGACGAGCAAATTGCCTTTATGGACTATACATATAGGGAGCGTCAGCTTAGCTTTTTTGACGACAGGGTCCTGGTCTCCACCGACTCTTCTGACGACTTGAAGAGAGGATACCCAAACTACTTCGCCGACATCAAAAGCTTCATTAGTGAAGTTAAATTGGCGCTAAGTCATGACCTATCTGTCCGTTTCCATCCTGGGCCCACCAGCCATCCCGAGCGCTAGCCAAGTAGCCATCTACGGCTCTTCCAGTTCCCGAAATACGCCCACGACTCTATATCCAAGTGATACGCTGTCCCTGAGGCGCGTTCGTGTTTGGGGATTGGCCGTCCTCCGCGCCTACCGCGCGCCGTCAAAGAAGAGCTCGTCCGGCGTGAAGCGGCGGCTGATGATGCCGAGGTCGGCGGCGTAGCGCACGATCGTCTCGATGGCGCGGCGGTTGTTCTCCAGCCCGTTCTCGTGCGGGAAGAGGCCGTGCTCGCGCAGCCAGCCGATGGGCAGCCCCATGTGCTCGTCGTCGTCCGAGACGTTGGCGTAGTAGAGGCGGCGCGCCTCGTCGCAGGCGTCCACGACGGCCTGAGCGAGCCCGGGATTGGCATCGAGCACGTCCTGCTTCGCCACGAGCATGATGTTGACCGGGAAGATGCCGCTCTGCCGGTGGTAGGTGAGCGCCGCGTCGAGCGGGTCATCGAACAGCCGTGCACGGTTGCCGCTCAGCGGCGGGCCGGAGCGATCGAACAGCACGGCATCCAGCTCGCCGCTCTCCAACTCCGCGACCTGGTCGCCGCCCTTCGATATCGTGAATCGCGGGTCGCGGGGGTAGTCCACCTTCATCAGCGAGTTCGGTTCCGCCTCCACCCAGTGCACCTTCGTCAGGTCGAGGCCGTACACGTCCGCGAGCGCGCCGCGCACCCATGTGCCGGGGTTGAACCCCCAGCCCCGCACGCCCACGCGCTTGCCCTCGAGGTCCTT
Source organism: Dehalococcoidia bacterium (assembly GCA_034422595.1). Classification (GTDB taxonomy): domain Bacteria; phylum Chloroflexota; class Dehalococcoidia; order Lucifugimonadales; family Australimonadaceae; genus Bin16. The sequence goes on from DAOUJO010000007.1 coordinate 352,819, forward strand.
CGGCCCACGGATGCCCGCGTTTACGTTCACCTGCGCCCCGACGTGCGCGAACGACACGTCCGGGAAGACGGGGAGTCCCATGACAGGACGCCCGATGTCTCGCGCGATGAGGTAGTTGGTGATAGGCACCACCATCATGTCGTAGGCCGGCTCGGTGAAGAAGCTGGGGTAGGCCGCGCCTGCGCCGCCCTCCGGCCACGCCGTCTCCACGTCGAAGCCCTGCACCTTCACCGTTCCGTTCGCCAGGTACTCAGCGGCGTACTCGTGGTCCGCCATCAGCGTTATCGCCATGTGTTTACTCCGGGATGGGGTAGCCGTCGGAGCGGCGGTCGGTGCCGCCGGTGTGGACGCCCCGCTCGTGGTCTATCCCTATCAGCTGCACCGCGCCCGGCGTTCCGACGCTGGGGTAGGTCCTGATCTTGTGGCCCTTCGCCTCCAGCGCCCGCAGCGTCTCCTCCGGGAATCCGTCCTCGAGGCGCAGCACCATCTCCTCGTCTATCGACCGCGGGTCGGTGCCGGGGAAGTGTGTCCAGCGCGGCGCGTCGGCCGCCTCCTGCACGTTCATCCCGTGGTCGATAACGTTCGACACGGCCTGCGCGTTCCACTGCGGCTGGTTGTCGCCGCCCGGCGTGCCGCCGACGAGTACGGGCTTGTCGTCCTTGAACACCATGTAGGCGTGGATAGTGTTGATGGTCTTCTTGCCCGGCGCGATCACGTTCACGTGCCCCTCGTCCAGGTAGAAGCCGCGCCCTGCCCTGTCGTTCAGCAGGATGCCGGTATCCCCGCACACGAACCCGCTGCCCCAGTACGCCGAGAGGCTGTGGATGAACGAGACCGCGTTGGCCTCCTTGTCGACGACGTTGAAGTACGACGTGCTCGGCGTGGGCGCGACGGAGTGCGCGAGCTCGCCCGCGGGGACGATGCCTTCGGCGGCGCGTTCCGGATCGATGCGCTTGATGCGCTCGGCGGCGTACTCCGGCGACAGCAGCTCGTCCAGCGGCACGTCGATGAACTCCGGGTCGCCGACGTACGCGAGGCGGTCGGCGAACGCCAGCCGCTTCGCCTCGACCATCGTGTGGACGCTCTCGATAGTGTTATGGCCCATCGCAGTAAGGTCGAAGCCGTCCAGCAGGCTCAGCAGCTCCAGCGTGAGCATCCCCTGCGAAGGCAGACCGGTCGCGTAGACCGTGTGGCCGTGGAAGCGCGCGGAGGGCGGGTTCTCATAGACCAGCGTCTCCTGCCCGGCAAGGTCGGCCTCGTCGATGAGGCCGCCGCCGTCCTCCATCGCCCGCGCTATCTGCCTGGCGATCGTGCCGAGGTAGAATTCGTCCGGCCCGTGCTCCGCGATGCGTCGCAGCGAGCGTGCGAGGTTCGGCTGAGCGAACACGTCGCCCACCTGGTACGCGGAGCCGTCAGGCTTGATATACGTCTTCGCGGTCGACTCGTACTTGGCGATCTTGTCGTAGTGGTCGCTGAAGTAGCTGGCGGAGCGCGGCGGGAGTGAGAACCCCTCCGACGCAAGACTGATGGCCGGGTCGATGAGCGACGCCAGGGAGCGCGTCCCGAACCGGTCGACGATCGTCTGCCACGCGCGCACCTCACCGGGGACGGCGGGCGTCAGCGGGCCGTCGGCCGGCATCTTCACGTAGCCCAGGTCGGTGAAGTACTCCCGCCTCGCGCGCATCGGCGCCTTGCCGGAGCCGGAGACGCCGTAGAGCGTGCCGGACGCGGCGTGGTAGAGGAGCGCGAACACCTCGCCGCCGATGCCGCACATCATGGGCAGCGTCACGGCTTCCGCCGCCGCTACCGCCACTGCCGCGTCGAATGCGTTGCCTCCCTCGCGCATCACCTGCGCCCCCACCGCGCCTGCCAGCGGCGAGGCGGAGCCGACCAGTCCACGCGTCGTGTATACGGGGCTATGCGACCTGTTCATAACGCTGCTCACGATGACACACCTCTCTCGCACGAGTATCCGGGCAGCGGCATGATATGCTCCGCATCTGTCACGGGCAACGCACGCACCCCTGAACCGCACCACGCTGCGCGGTACAACACGGATATCGAGGAGACATCATGGCCGAAGACTTCACCTACGACCGCTGGATGAATGCGCAGGGGATACCCGTGCACCGCGGCTACTACATCGAGGACCTGCGCAACATCGAACTCGCCCCATGGAGCCTGCGCGAGTGCGACGCCGCATTCATCCAGCTGGAGGGCATGCCCGGCGTCGTGGAGGGACGTGTGCAGGAGGTGCCGCCGGGCGGCTCCATCAAGCCGTTCAAGCAGGCGATAGACGAGATGGTCTACGTCGCCAGCGGACAGGGCACCGCGTCCGTCTGGAGCGGCAACGGCGGGGAGCGGCACACGTTCGAGTGGTCGCCGCGCTCGCTGTTCCTGGTCCCGCGCAACTCGTGGGCGCAGTTCAACAACATGCAGGGCGACCGGCCCGCCCGCCTGCTGCACTACAGCTACCTGCCCATCGCCATGTCGGCCATCCCCAACCCGGACTTCTTCTTCAACAACCCGTTCGAGGAGGACGTGCTGGCGGGGGCCGACTTCTACTCCGAGGCCGAGGCGACAACGCAGGAGCACGTGGCCGAAGGCGCAGCCGGGCGCACGCTCTGGCTCGGCAACTTCTTCCCGGACATGGGCGTGTGGGACAAGCTGATGCACCGTCCGGGACGCGGCTCCCTGAACCGCTCCGTCTACATGCGCATCCCCGGCTCCGAGCTGCACGCGCACATGTCGGTCTTCCCTGCCGGGACGTACAAGAAGGGGCACCGCCACGGGCCGGGACGCGTCATCGTCATCCCCGGAGGCGAGGGCTTCTCCATCATGTGGCAGGAGGGCCAGGAGAAGATCGTCATCCACTGGCACGAGGCGAGCTGCTTCGTACCGCCGGACCGCTGGTTCCACCAGCACTTCAACCTCGGCGCCGCCCCCGGACGCTACCTCGCGCTCCATCCGCCGAACCAGTTCATGGGTATGTCCGAGTCGGTGCAGGACCTCTCGCGCGACCAGATCGAGTATCCCGACGAAGACCCGTGGATACGCGAGTACTTCGAGAGCCAGCTGGCCGAGCGGGGCATCGAGTCCCAGATGCCGGACGAGGCGTACCGCGACCGCAACTACCGCTGGGACTACACGGGCGTCAAGGAGAACTAGCGCCTCCCGCCCCTCGCATACACACCAGCCGAAAGGAAGACCAGCCCTCATGCACGACGAGCCCTGGGCGCACATCCACGACCCCGACGAAGAGCGCCTCGCCAAACTCACCATCGAACTGAACAACCCCGACCACGACTACTACCACTACGAGATCATCGAGCTCACGACGGTCGGCATCGACATCGGTTCCTCCACGTCGCACCTCATGTTCTCCAGCATCACGCTCCAGCGTGTGCAGGAGATGCACTCCAGCCGGTACGTCGTCGTGGACAGGCAGACGCTCTACAAGTCGCCCATCCTGCTCACGCCGTACACGCACGACAACCTCATCAATACGGAGCAGCTTCAACGGTTCGTCGCCGAGTCGTACGCGGAAGCGGGCTTCGAGCCGCAGGACGTGGACAGCGGCGCGATCATCCTCACCGGCGAGGCGATCAAGCGACGCAACGCCCACGCGATAGCCGACATCTTCGCGGACCAGGCCGGCAAGTTCGTCTGCGCCTCCGCCGGCCACAACCTGGAGTCGGTGCTCGCGGCCAACGGGTCGGGCTCGGTGAAACTGTCGCGCAACCCGCGGCAAACCGTGCTGAACGTCGACATCGGCGGCGGCACGACGAAGTTCGCGCTGGTCAACGCCGGGCGCATCCAGCACACCGCCGCTCTCAATGTCGGCGGACGGCTCGTCGCCACCGATGACGACGGCAGGATCACACGCATCGAGGACGCGGCGCACACCGCCGCCGACAGCATCGCCGTGCCGCTCTCGCTCGGCGAACACCTGCCGGACGAGCACCGCACCGCCATCGCGGACGCACTCGCGGAGTGCCTGTTGGACGTGATCCAAGGCCGTCCGCGCTCCGAGCTGACAGAGGCGCTGCTGCTGACCGCCGACATACCGCTCGATGCCACTTTCGATGCGCTCGTCTTCTCGGGCGGCGTCTCGGAGTACGTCTACAACAACGAGACGCAGGAGTTCGGCGACCTGGCAATCGCGCTCGCGGCTGCAGTCCGGCGCAAGATGGCGGAGCACGCCCTGCCGGCGCCGGTGCAGCCCGCGGCGGAGCGCATCCGCGCCACGGTCATCGGAGCGTCGCAGTTCACCGTGCAGCTGAGCGGGAACACGCTCTCCATCTCGGACCCGTCGCTCCTCCCCTACCGGAACGTGCCGGTGCTCATCTCCCGGCTGCCGGAGGACCACGAGGTGCAGCCGGAAGAGGTCGCCGCGCTCGTTGGAGAAGCGTTCGAGCGGCAGGACCTCGTGGAGGGTGAGCAGCAGGTTGCGCTCGCGTTCGAGTGGGACGGCCTGCCGCGCTACGCCCAGATACGGAAGATAGCGGACGGCATCGCGTCGGCGGTGCCGCGCTCGCTGGCGAACGGCGCACCGCTCATGCTCGTCTTCACTGGCGACTTCGCCAAATTGGTAGGCGACACCATCACCAAGGACATGGGCATCCCGAACCCGGTCATCTCCATCGACAACCTGTTCCTGCAGGAGTTCGACTTCATCGACATCGGGGAGATGATCTACCCGGCGCGCGTCGTGCCGGTGGTCGTGAAGTCGCTGCTATTCCCGGAGATCGAGAAGCAGACCGCCGAGGTGCTGGACTAGCCCCCGGTGGTGGGGCGCGTCCGTCCCGGCGCTCAGTCCTCGTCGTTCGACAAGGGGGCTTGTCCGGCTATCTCCGGACGACGGATCCGCCGGTAGAGCGGTGACGTGAACCAGAGAGAGAGCACGGCTATCACTCCCAGCGCGATGCCGCTCCAGAACACCGCGGCCGCAGCCTGTCCGCCCGGAGTCGGGCCTCGCCATGTACGTGACGGCTCCGCTGAGTCGAACGTGACGACGACCTCATCGCCGTCGGCGTAGTAGGTAACGCACTCGTCGGCACGGCGCGAGTAGTACTTGCACTCGGTCCACGCTGGGATCGTTACCGTCTGCCCCGCCTGCGTGATGTACGTCAGGCGGCTGTCTTCATACACCGCCATCGACCGCTCGGCCCGCTCCGCGAGTTCCGTCACCACACCAAGCCACGCCCATCCCGCGAAGATGACTATGGCAGCCACGACGAGGCCGGCGAAGGATATCCGCATGTTGATCTTCATGTCAGGGCGCGGTCACCCCTGGAAGCGGTTCTCCCCGGAAGCCACCCACTTCGGCGCGATCCACCGAAGCAGCAGGAACAGCGCCACGTAAAGCACGACGATGGCAACCGCAACCCCCACGTACCCGAGCGGCCCGTAGTCCCCCGCCACAAATGGCTTCAGCACTTCGATGAGGGCGTACGTCACAACGAGCGCTACGGCAGACGCAAGCAGCGCGCCGACCGTGTTCCACACAGCGCGGGCTCTCGTTCCGTTCCCATCGTTCTGCACGTCCGGGCTCCTTCCTTCGGTCCGTTTCTAGCTCAGCCAGTCCAGAATGAACGGCGTCGGCCAGATGACGGCGAGGGCAAAGTCAAAGAAAAGCAGGTTCAGGATGAGGATCGTAACGCCGGAGACGATGCCGCCGATGACGCCTGTCCTGTTCTGCATCATCAGCATAGGGCCGAGCGTGGCGATGACGACTGCACCCCATTTCAGTCCCTCGTTCATGAGACCGGTCATCAACAGCATGCTGAGCAGCATGACGAGGAAGATGAGTCCCGCCGAGCGGGCCCCTTCCATCCCACGGCTGCGGATGCCGATGTCCATGATCTCGCCCGTCTCAGCGCCCAATCCCTCGCGGACGAACTGAACAGCGCAGAGTCCAAGGCCCATAATCGCGATGCTCATCGGGAACCATCTGGACAGGTAGGCGAAGGTCGTCGATTCCCAGATGGCGTATCCGAGAATAAGTATCACCCCAACCGTGAAGATGTGCTCCTCACGCCAGCGCCAATGCCAGCGCCGGCGCGCCGGCGCGCCGGGGGCTTCGCCTGCGGGCGCACGCACGGGCATATCCTCCATGCCGGGGGTGGTCATTCCCCCGCTCATGAACTTGGTGAAGAGGGCTCCGATGGCGATCGCCAACACCAGCAACACGATGAAGAGCGGGCGCGTGAACGTACCCTCCCAGCCGAGGAGGGCTACGGAGTCCGTGATGTTCTTCTCGATGATGGAGCCGAGGATGAACCCGATGAGCAGCGGCGGACGCGGCCAGCGGTAGCGCTTCATCAGCATGCCGAGTACCGCACCGCCAAGTACGATGCCTATGGCACTCACGTCCCGCGTGTCCTGGAAGGCAGCGAGCAGCGATATGGGGATGATGAGGAAGCCCAGCACCGGGTACGGAAGGAGGGTGAGGCGCGCCATCTGCCGCGTGAAACCGAACCCGAGCAGCGTCACGAACAGGTTCCCCAGCCCGAGGCTGACGATGATCATGATGGTGATGTCTGTGTGGTCCTCCAGCATCCGCGGGCCGGGCGCGATACCGTAGGCCAGCATCGCAACGATAACGAACGCCCAGGCACGTCCGCCCGGGATCCCGAGCGCCAGTGTGGGGACCGCCTGCCCGGCCTCCTTGGAGTTCTGGGCCGACTCGGCGAACAGCACGCCGTCCAGCGAACCCTTGCCGAACTGGCTCTTGTCCCTGGACCAGAAGATGCCGAACGCGTAGGCCATCCAATCGACAACACCGCTGCCGATGCCCGGCACCGCGCCGAGGAAGACGCCGAAGAGCGATTGCCGGATCGCCACCGGCCAGCGCGCGAAACCGTAGCGCGCGCCCCTGAATATCTCGTTGTAGCTGATGCGTGCGTCCCTGGGAGCGAGCGGCTTGCGCGTCATCGTGAGGTCTATGATCTCCGGCAGCGCGAAGACGCCGATGGTCGTCGCGATGAGCGGGAAGCCCGACCATTTCAGCCACTCCTGCTCGAAGGAGAACCGGAAGTCGAGGCCAAGCGGCCCGACCGCACTGAGCAGCATGCCGAAGATAGCAGCCGCGATGCCCTTGACCATCGCACCGCCGCTCAGTGCGGCAACCATCGCGACGCCGAAGATCGCCATTGCGCCGATCTCGGCGAACCCGAACGCCAGCACGAAGGGCGTGATGACCGGAATGATGATAGCGAGCGCAAACGCGCCCACCACCCCACCTATCGCAGAGACGGCATAGACCGCCCCCAGGGTGTGCGCCGCCTCGCCTCGTTGCGCAAGCTGATTGCCTTCCAGGAATGTAACCTGCGTCGCGCCGCCGGGCATGCCAAGCAGGATGGCAGGGATGGAGTCGAGCGTGTTGTCGATGCCGGTTAACGTCGCCAGCATGACGAGGCCGATGACCGGGTCGTCCACCGATATGACGATGAACGGGATCATAATGGCCATCACCAAGGTTGCCGAGATGCCCGGGATCAGGGCAATCGGCACGGTGACGAACACGGCGACCAGAAAGCCGGTCCAGTAGCCGGCAGTTCCCAGATAGGAGAGGCCCTCTCCGAAGTCAGCTAGCATCGATATCTCCCATCAGGCCGTTGCAACAGCCACCAGCCGCCCGCACGGTCAGCCGGAAACACGCTCCCTGGCCTGCGTAAGAAAGAGGGCGGCGCGGATATCCGCGCCGCCCTTGTTGCAGGTGATTCCTATTAGCCGCTTACGTACTGGGAGAAGTACTTCGGCAGGAGTCGGGCAGCCTGCTCATCGACGACGGCCTTGGAGCCCTCGAACAGGTCCTCGTTCTCCTTCGTCGCCGCCTTCAACTCGGCGCGGCCTATCCAGCCGGGCTCCTCGCCCGCGACGCCAGCGTACTTCTGGATGAGTTCCTGGTCAGTGGTGAGAGCTTCCTCGAACGCCGCAGACAACGCGTCCGCGATGTGCTCCGGTGTGCCCGGCGGCAGCCAGAGCGCCTTGGATGCGTAGTTCGTCGGCCCGATGAGGGAGTTGAATATGTGTGTCTGGTCGGCATTCAGGTGGTCGCGGACGTCGCCACAGTGCGGCTCGGTCTGTGCATTCCCACGCAGCGTGCCGGGGCCCATGCCTGCCATCAGGCGCATCAGGCCGCTCGGGATCCAGTCCGGGTTCTCAACCGGGAACCGGTACCAGAGGCTGGAGCGGACAGTGCTGTTGATGTCGCCGCGAGCCCACATCAGCCGCACAGCGTTGGTGTCGACCGTCGTGAAGCCGAGGTAGGTGAATGGGACGTCCAACTGCTCGGATGCGTAGACGGTCGCCAGCATCGTCGGGTTGCCCTCGGCGATGTCGGACAGCTCGTCCGCAAGGATGAACTCGCCGTGGGCGCCGCCGCCCGTGCTGCTCTGGCCGGAGTAGTCCCAGAGACAGCTCTCAGCCGCACTTGCGCCGAGGTTGCCAACCGGGTCGTACAGCATCCAGCCGCGGGTCGGGTCGATGGTGGAACCGAGCGGCTCGAACGTGCTGCGCTTGATGAACTGCGTGCTCTCCGAGAAGCCGAAGGCCAACTGCGGCGTGCTGTTCCAGGAGATGTAGGTGCCGTCCTTCGGCGCCTGGGTCGCAGAGTAGATGTACTCCAGCGGCTTGTTCGGCTGGTTCGTGAACACCACCCGCGGGTTGCCCGGGATATACCTGCTCATGAAGGCAGACATCACGCGGCCCTGGGTGTCGGTGCCGCCACCCGGCGAGGAGTTCGCGACGATGCGGACCGTCTTGCCGCTGAAGTAATCAGCAGCATCGAAGCCCGGCGGGGGCGTCGGGGTTGCCGTCGGCTGAGGCACCGGAGTAGCCGTCGGGGCCGGCGCAGGCGCCGTCGAGCCGCTGTCCGCCGGTGCCGGGGTCGGCGTCGGGTCATCCTTCTCCATCATCGCCTCAGGCGTAGGAGTCGGATCCTCTGCCATCATTGCCTCAGGCGTTGGCGTCGCGGTCGGTTCCGGTCGCGGCGTGGGCGTGGGGTCTTCGCCTCCACACGCAGCGATAACGGCCACCGTGGCCACTGCGGTGATGACTCCGGCGAGCCATCGGTTCATTCGAGTCCGCATGTCATCCTCCCTGCATTGATAATCCACTCCTGTCAGCGGAGTGGATCGGCTGCACAAGGGCAGCTGGATACAGACCTGTGACTTTTATCACGGAAGAAACGTAGTGTTATCAAAAAACATTGCAAAGTACAGTAGCAAATGTTGTAATAGGGTTTACATTCCGAGAGGAGCAACCTGTGCTCGGTTCGATACTCAAGACACATCACATCTCGCGTTCGGACCTCGCCCACCGGCTCGATGTCTCCGTCCAGACCGTCCACAACTGGTGCAGCGGACGCGTTCGAGTACCGAGCCCTAAGCTCGGACGCCTCTGTGATCTGCTCGAAGAGCTGGGTGTACCGCCGGACGAACTGGCGCAGATGGCTGTACGCGAGCTGGAAACGCTCGGTGTGCAGCAAGAGCGGCTCGCTCTCAGGTCGAGGAGCGCTCAGCCCGTGGTCGGGCTGGTCACGTGGGACCTGATGAGTTCCGGACTGTTCGGCCCCCTCGCGCGCGTTACCCGTATCGCGTTGGAAGGCATGGGCTACCAGTGCATGGCGCTCGATTGCGGCGGAGAGCACCGCCAGCGGCGAGCCTATCTGCAATGGGCCATCCGGGATAACGTGGATGGCCTGCTCCTTTGCGGTGTCCCCGGCGACGTGCCCGATCCGGACGACGACCTGTTCGCATCGCTCAAACCGGTGACCTCCGCGGGCATACCCGTCGTTCTACTCAAGCCCTGGGCGGGCTCTTCCGTGGCTGTTCCGGAGGGAATAGGAAGCATCGGCTGGGACTACGTCGCCGCCGTCGAGATGGCGGCGGGTTTACTGCAGGAGCTTGGCCATGAGCAGGTGCACGCCGTCCTTGCGGCAGGCAGCGCCGGTTTCGGCGCACGGTACTGGGGGCTCGATCGCGCGTGGAGCAATCTCGGACTCACCTTCGACGAGGACTCGATCATCTGGGCGCAGGAGGGCGAGACCGCGCATGAACTCGCCGACGCACTTGCAGGCGCGAGTGCCGTCTTCACCCCACCCTCGCAACTCCCCACGATAGCCCGGGCTTGCTTCGCAAGAGGCATCAGATGGCCGGACGACGTCAGCATCGTTTCGCTCGGCAATCGTGCGTTCGTTCCCCAGTTGCACAGAACGCCGTTCACTTTCGTTTCCATCCCCATAGGCAGGGTCGGCCGGGGCGCAGCCCAACTGCTCTCCAGCATGATCCAGGGAGAGCGTTTCCAGACGGGGCAGGAGTACGTGATCTACGGCGCGAGCACGATGTCGGTGGAGAATGCAACAGGGGGCTCGGTCGCTTCGCCGCACGACGTCAGTGCCCACCCACACGCCGTGCGCGCAACCCTCGCCTAAAGCCGTTGCTCAGCCCTTCCGCAGCGTCTCGCGCAGCACCAACCCCACGAGCAGCGAAGCTGCTATCGCGAACCCGCCCATCGACATGAAGGCCACCGTGAAGCCTCCGGCTCCGGCTATCAGCGCCACGGAGAGCGTGAATATGCCGGGGTTGGTCGCCGACCCCGCCTCGGCGATGAGACGGTTCACACCGAAGAACTTGCCCCGCGCCCCCGCGGGCGCCACGTCCGAGCCCAGGGTCTGCATCGAGCCCGCCATGAACGATACCGCCAGATTGATGAGAATGAAGCCGAGTATGAAGAACGGCAGTCCCAGTTCGCCCCAGGCGACGCCACCCATCGTGTAGAGCCCCACCGCCAGAAGCGCACTCGCCGGAACGATGGTGCGCTTCCGACCGAACCTGTCCATGACCTGCCCGGCCATCAGTGTCACCGGTATGCCCACGATGCCCATCGCCGAGCTGAGGCTTCCCAGTGCAAGCGAATCGAGGCCGTAGGCGAAGGCTGCGTAGGCGACGTATATGCCGCCCTGACCCTGCACTCCGCCGCGCCCCACGTTGGCCATGAACTGCGCGGTGAACAGCACGACCACCGGCCTGGTGATGAGCCGGGCCCAGGAGATGTCCGTTTCCTTACCGGGCGCCTCGCCCCGTCGGCGCGCCAGTACGGCGGGCGCAGTCTCACGTATGAACAGGTAAGACGGTACCGTCGCCAGCAGCGCGAATATGCCGAAGAACAGGAACGGCAAGCGCAGGTCGACCAGTGCGATAGCGCCGCCCGCGAGCGGCCCCAGCAGCGTGCCGGCGCGGTTCACGCCCGCCATGCCGGTGATCATCCGCCCGCGCCGGTTCTGAGCGCTGGAGTCCGCTATAACGGTGAGCCTGGCCATCTGCCACATCTGCTGCGCGAGGCCGTTGATCCCCAGGTAGACGAGTATCTCGGTGAAACTCGAAGCCCGGACGACGAGCAGCGCCGACGCCGACAAGATGAGCGTGCTGGCGATGAGCAGCTTCCGCCGTCCGATGCGATCCATGAGATAGCCGGTGGGCAAGGAAACGATGACGCCGCCAAGCATCGGCACGAACAGCAACAGACCGGCTCCCGTAGCGCCCGCGCCGAAGTCGATCGCCAGGAGGGGAAGCACCGGCACGATGAAGCCGCGCCCCGTGCCTAACAGGAACGCGGGCAGCAACAGCGAAACGAGCGTTTCGTTGCGTTCAGCCCAGCGCCGCATACCCGTTGCGGGTTTCGCCTCGTCGGTGGAAGCCGGGGCTTCTTGCTCGTCGGGCGGCATCGCCTATCCGATGGCGTCCGTCAGCCGTTCGAGCTGCTCCAGGTCCGGGGTGACGGGCCGGAAGATGATCTCGTCCGAGCCCAACTCCTCGTGCATGCTGATCGCGTTGCGGATGATCTCCGGGGACGTCGGCTGTAAACGCGCCTGGCGAGAGGGGTCTCCACCGTAGTAGTCGGCCAGCGCACCAGCTACGGCGTCGTCACCGCCGGGGCCGAGCGCGCACGGGAGCGTTACGACGATGCGCGGTTTGCCCTCGCGGTCGTTCTCCGCCCACGACTCCTCGACCTGCGTGATGATGCCCTTCGACCACTCCGCCTCCAGCGCCCTGCCGCCCATCACGTAGCCGTTGGCGAACCGTCCCACGCGCGCGATAGCCCTCGGGTGAGTCCCGCCGATGAGTATCTCCGGGCCGCCGGGCTGCACCGGCGCAGGACCAACGGGACGCTGTGCGCCCTCCAGCACCTCGCCGTTCCAGATGCGCTTCATGTGGATGAGCTGCTCCTCGAACAGCTTGCCGCGGTTGCGGAACTGCGACGGCGCGACGATGGCGTCGTCCTCGCGCCCGCCGACCGCGAGCCCCAGCGAGAGCCGTCCGTCCGAGATGGCATCTATCGTTGCGGCCTGCTTGGCGAGGACACCGGCGTTGCGCACGGGCGCGAGCAGGATGGTCGTCACGAGGCGCAGGCGCCTGGTGATGGCGGCCACGGCCGCGAGCTCGGCCATCGCCTCGAAGTTGTCGTACGCCAGCCGGTCGAGCGCCGCGAACGAGGAGTACGGCCCCTCGTCGGCGCGCCGCGCCAGCTCCGAGATATACGCCCAACTGTCCGTCGGCATCCTGAACGGAAGCCCAACGCCAACCTTCATGCGTTCACCTGCCCTTGAATTCCGGCCTTCGCTTGTCGAGGAAGGCCCGTACTGCTTCCTTATGGTCTTCCGAGCGGCGCGCCAACTCCTGAGCCGTCTGCGCCAAGCGCAGGCTATCGCCGAACCCCATGTCGAAAGAACGCTGCACGAGGTACTTGGTGAGCGACATCGAGTACGTCGCGCCGGAGGCGAGACGCCCTGCGAACTCCATCGCGGCGGAGAGCATCTCCTCGTGGGGATGCACCTTGCTCACGAGTCCCATCCGGTAGGCCTCGTCGGCGCTCAGCCGATCGCCCGTGTACTGCATGTAGTAGGTGTTGCTCAGGCCGATGAGGCGCGGCAGTTGCCAGCAGGAGCCGTCGCCGGGCACGAGACCCATCCGCACGAACGCCTCCGCAAACTCCGCCTTCTCCGACGCGATGCGGATGTCGCACGAGAGCGCCAGCCCAAGCCCGACGCCGATCGCGTGGCCGTTCACCGCCGCGATAGTCGGCTTCTGCACCTCGCTTATCCGCAACGGCACGTTGGAGACGGAGCCGAACCCCGCCTCCGCCTTCTCCGACGCGCGCTGGCCGAGCCGCGCCTCCATGTCGCCCCACGGCAACGGCTGACGCTCCGCCCGCGCGCCCTCTTCCTGTTTGATGCGCCCGATGGTCTCGTCGAAGCGGCGGATGTTCGCGCCTGAGCAGAACGAGGGGTCGCGTCCGGTGAGCACCAGCACACGGTCTGCGTCATTCGACTCGAATGCTTCGAGTTCCGCGTACAGTTCCGCGGCCATCTCCGTACCGAGCGCGTTCCGCGTCGACGCGTGGTCGAGCGTGATGAGCACGACGCCGTCGGCCCGTTGGACTTCGATGAATTCGCTCGTGGCGTTACCTCCTCGCAACGTGGGGTCGCCCGGCATTCTATGGAGCGCCCTGCCCGCTGTCCAACGACCGCGCCGCACTTCCACGCCTCCACGATTGACGCGGCGCGGACGGCAAACTACGCTCACCCCAACCCGACCCGAGGTAGCACATGAGCGCAGGCGATATCTCGAACGCAGCGTACGACCGTATTGGCGGCGTGTTCCAACGCGCCCTCACCGGCCTGACCATCGAGCAGCTCAAGGCACAGCCTTCCGGCCCGGAGAGCAATCCCATCGGATGGCTGGCCTGGCACCTCACGCGCACCCAGGACAAGACGTACTCCCAGCTGCTTGGGGGAGAGGAAGCGTGGACGGCGGACCGCTGGTGCGAGCGGTTCGGGCAGCCGGCGGACAGGGGCACCGGCAACGGCGACTCGCTGGAGCAGGTGCGCGCGTTCGACCCCATCGACTCCGATACGCTCATCGCCTACTTCGAGGCCGCGCGCGAGAAGTCCCGGAGGTTCCTCGACGCGGTGACCGACGACGACCTGGAGAAGCCGAGCGCTGCAGGTGTCGCGCGCGACGAGACGATCAAGTTGTCGATAGCCCGCGTCACCGGCGACCTCATCCAGCACACGGGGCAGATAGCCTACGTACGCGGACTCGTCGATCGGCACGGCTGGTACGGCGCATAGGATCACTGAAGCCAACAGCGAGGAAGAGAGCATGCTCACGCAAGAACAGAACGACCGCATCACACGAGTCGGCCCCGGCACGCCGATGGGCGAACTGATGCGCCGCTACTGGCACCCAATCGCCGCAAGCGCCGAACTGACGGAACGCCCCACGAAGGCAGTCCGCGTCCTCGGCGAGGACCTCGTCCTCTACAAGGACAAGTCCGGCACACTGGGCCTCATCGACCGCTTTTGCCCCCACCGCCGCGTTGACCTCTCCTACGGCATCCCCGAGGAGCACGGCCTCCGATGCATGTACCACGGCTGGATGATGGACGAGACCGGCCAGTGCATCGAGCAGCCCTTCGAGGAGACCGTTCACCCCGATGGCCGCTTCAAGGAGAAGGTGAAGGTCGCGGGGTACCCGGTGCAGGAACTCGGCGGGCTCATCTTCGCTTACATGGGCCCGGCGCCGGTGCCGCTGCTGCCGAACTACGACATCATTGCCCAGCGCGAGGGTGTGCTGCGGGAGGCGTTCATCGCCGTGGTCCCGTGCAACTGGGTGCAGTGCATGGAGAACTCCGTCGACCCGGTGCACCTCGAGTGGCTGCACGGCGTCTACGGGGCCCACCGCGCAAAGCTGGAAGGTCGCCGCGACGCCGTGGCCGAGAGCCTGGCCAGGTACGACCGCCACAGGGAGATCGGCTTCGACGAGTTCGAGCGCGGCATCATCAAGCGCCGCGTCTACGGCAACACGACGAAGGAGTCGCCCAAGTGGAGCGTGGGGCACCCCCTGCTCTTCCCGAACATCCTGCAGCAGGGCGGCGGCGGACGCTACTTCTTCCAGTACCGCACGCCCATAGACGACACGCACACCTGGCACGTGGAGATAACGAGCTACTGGTTCCCGGACGACATCGAGGTCCCTGAGCAGGACACCGTCCCCTACACGAACATCGGCCTCAAGACGCCGGACGGCTACTGGCGCAGCGACGACACCATGGCGCAGGACCACGCTGCGTGGATACTGCAGGGGCCGATCATGGACCGCACGGCGGAACGCCTCGGCGAGTCCGACCGCGGCCTCATCCTCTACCGCAAGATGCTGGACGAGCAGGCAGCCGTCGTGGAGGACGGCGCGGAGCCGCTCAACGTGATCCGCGACCCTGCGGAGAACGTGATGATCCACGTGCCGCAGGAGGGCTGGGGCAAACTCGGCCGCACGTCGGATATCGACGAGGTAGCGCGCTACGGCAGCGCGCTCAAACCGCTCATCGTTGACCTGCTGGCACAGACCGCCTTCGTGCAGCAGCACCACGCGACGGCATAGCCATGACAACCAACGCACCACTCAACTTCGGCATCATCGGGCTGGGCGCCGGCGCGATGAACATGATCCCGGAACTGCGGGCGAACCCGAACGCCCGCATCGTGGCGGTCGCCGACCCGCGCGACTCCGCCCGCGAGCGGTTCGAGCGCGACTTCGGCGGCCGCGCCTATGACGATGCCGAGGGGCTGTGCGCCGACCCCGGCGTGGACATCGTCTACGTGATGACGCCGGACGAGATGCACTCGGCGCACACCATCATGGCGGCGGAGCAGGGCAAGCAGGTCATCCTCGACAAGCCGATGGGGCTGACGCTCGACGAGTGCGACGCCATCATCGAGGCGACGGAGCGCAACGGCACGCGCGTGCTCGTCGGCCACTCGCAGAGCCTCGACCTGCCGAACCTGAAGATGGCGGAGATCGCCAACAGCGGCAGGCTCGGCAGAGTCGTGATGATGCACACGATGTTCTACAGCGACTGGATCTACCGGCCACGCGCCAAGGAAGAGCTGATGCAGGACCGCGGCGGCAGCATCGTGCGCCGGCAGGGGCCCATCCAGGTGGACATCTCCCGCATGATCGGCGGAGGCAGGGTGCGCTCCGTCCGCGCCCGCACGAACATCGTCGACCCCGACCGTCCCATCGACGGTTCGTTCATGGCGTTCCTCGACTTCGAGGACGGGCACACGGCCACCATCACCTACGACGGCTATGGCCACTTCAACAGCGCGGAGCTGACGTTCGGCTACACGCTCCAGGGGCAGCAGATGGACCCCGCGCTCCACGTCAACTCGCGGCGGCGCATCGCGGCGTTCGCTGACGCCGACGCGGAGGAGACGTACAAGGACTCGACGCGCTACGGCGGCTCGCTCGAACGCTCGATCGAGCACCCTGTCTCGCCCGACCGGCGGCACGCCTTCTTCGGCCTCACGCTCGTCTCGTGCGAGCGAGGCGACATGCGGCAGACGCCCACCGGCCTCACCATCTACGGCGACGACGGCAACGAAGAGATAGACCTCCCCGCAGGCCCGGGCTACAACCGCCGCTACTGCTCGATAGAGGTCGACGAGATGTGCCGCGCCATCCGCACGGACACGCCCGTCCGCATCCACGACGCGCACTGGGGCAAGGCAACGCAGGAGGTCGTGCTCGGCATCATCCAGTCCTCGGACGAGCGCCGCGAGGTGTTCATGCAGCACCAGGTCCCCTACACGGGCCAGGGCGTGGAGTAGCAGCAGCACTGCCTGCAAAAGGCAGGTCGTCCCTCACTCGTTCCCACGGCGCGGACTACTGACGGCGCTGCGCGTGTGATAGGCTCACCGCGCCCCGTCATGGGGAGAGCGTGATGCGGCGCAAGGGGGACGCATGAAGGCAGCCGTTCTGGTAGAAGCGAACGAACCGCTCAGGATAGAAGAGGTCGAGCTCGATCCGCCGAAGGCGCACGAGGTGCGCGTCAACATCGCGGCGGCGGGCGTCTGCCGCAGCGACCTCCACTTCATGCGCGGCGAGGCCGTCATCGCCAAGCCCGCCGTGCTCGGCCACGAGGGCTCCGCCATCGTCCAGGAGGTCGGCGAGGGCGTAACGCGCGTCGCTCCGGGGGACCACGTCATCCTCTCGTTCGTGCCGTTCTGCGGACGCTGCCCGTCCTGCATCAGCGGACGCGCCAACCTCTGCGACACTCACCTCGCAACCGGTCCGCAGATGTTCGACGGCACGCGCCGCCTGCACTGGAACGGGAACGACCTCGCGCACATGGGCAAGGTCGCCTGCTTCGCGGAGCAGGCCGTCGTGCCGGAAGCCGGGTGCATGAAGATAGACCCGGACTTCCCGCTCCCTGTGGCCGCGCTCATCGGCTGCAGCGTCACCACCGGCGTCGGTTCGGTGCTGTTCAGCGCGCAGGTCGAGCCGGGCAGCACGGTCGCGGTCATCGGCTGCGGCGGCGTGGGGCTGAACGTCGTGCAAGGCGCACGCCTTGCAGGCGCCAAGCGCATCATCGCGGTGGACATCAACGACGCCGCGCTCGAGTTCGCCACGCGGTTCGGCGCGACCGACACGCTGAACCCGAACGAGGGGGACGCGCTGAAGGCGATACGCGACATGACCGGCGGCGGCGTGGACTACGCCTTCGAGGCGTTCGGCTCCTCGGAGACGACCACGATGACGTTCGACGCGGCGCGCAAGGGCGGCACCGCCGTCATCGTCGGGCTCGCACCGGTCGGCGACTTCGCCAACATCGACGCGGTCGCGCTCGTGCGCTACGAGAAGACGCTGAAGGGCGCCTACTACGGTTCGTCACGGCCGGCCATCGATTTCTACCGCATGGTCGACTTCTACGAGAGCGGCAAGATAGACGTGGACAACCTCATCACCCGCACCTACAGCCTCGACCAGATCAACGAGGCGTACGAGGAGCTGGACCGGGGCGTCGTGGGCCGGGGAGTCATCACCTTCTGATGCGACAGGTAACGCTCACGGTCAACGGACGGCGGCGCTCGGCGGAGGTCGAGGACCGCGACCTTCTCGTGGACATGCTGCGCGAGAAGCTGCGCCTCACCGGAACGCACATCGGCTGCGACACGAGCCAGTGCGGCGCATGCACGGTGCTGCTGGACGGCGCGGCGGTGAAGTCGTGCTCGCTGTTCGCGGCGCAGGCCGAAGGCGCGAAGGTCACCACGATCGAGGGGCTCGCGAAGGGCGACACGCTCCATCCCATCCAGCAGGCGTTCCACGAGGAGCACGGCCTGCAGTGCGGCTTCTGCACGCCGGGGATGGTGATGCTGCTGCACGAGTTCCTGCGCCGCAACCCGGACCCGACGGAGCACGAGGTGCGCGCCGCGCTGAGCGGCAACATGTGCCGCTGCACCGGCTACCAGAACATCGTTGCGTCCGCGCTGCACGCGGCGCGGACGATGCGAGGCGACGGATGATCCCGGCGGCGTTCACCTACCACGCGCCCCGGACGCTCCGCGATGCGGTGCGCCTGCTGCGCGCGTACGAGGGCGACGCCCGCGTCGTCTCCGGCGGCATGAGTCTCATCCCGGCGATGAAGCTCCGGCTCGTGCAGCCCGACCACCTGATCGACATCGGCAGGCTCGACGAACTGGACTACGTCCGGCGCACCGAGGACGGCGGGGTCGCCATCGGCGCGGGCGCGACGTACCGCAGCATCGAGAAGTCGCGAACGGTCGCGGCTGTCGCCTCGATGCTCGTCGAGACGGTGCGCCAGGTGGGCGACATCCAGGTACGGAACCGGGGCACGCTGTGCGGCAGCGCCGCGCACGCCGACCCCGCAGCAGACGCTCCCGCGGCGCTCCTCGCGCTCGACGCCACGCTCCACACCACCGGCGGCGCGAGCCGCCGCGCGATACAGGCGCGCCGCTTCTTCGTCGACGCCTACGAGACCGTGCTCGGGCCGACCGAGGTGCTGACGGAGATCCGCATCCCGAAGCAGCCCGCGCGCACGGGCTCGACGTACCTGAAGTTCGCGAACAAGGCGTCGCGGTTCGCCATCGTGGGCGTTGCGGCCGCCGTCACGGTGGACCGGCGAGGTATCTGCACGCGGGCGCGCATCGCGGTCACGGGCGCGGGACCGTGCGCGGTGCGTGCGACTGCGAGCGAGCGCTATCTCACGGGGCGCGAGGTGTCAGCTGATGCCATCGCGGCAGCGGCGTCGCGGGCGTCGCGGGGCATGGAGTTCATCGAGGACGTCCACGGCTCCGAGGAGTACCGCGAGCACCTCACCCGGGTCATCACCCAGCGCGCGCTTGCGGAGGCGACGCGGCGGGCAGGCGCGTAACCCTCACCCGCGATTGTCCCACCTGTCCCAGTGCGTCACCTCCGACGCGGGGCGGCGGGTGGTCGGGCCGTAGCGGTGGCCGTCCTGCGGCCAGCCGAGCGGGATCATCGCCGCGGTCACGAAATCGTCCGGCAGGCCGATGGCCTCGCGTATCTGCGGTTCGAAGCCGCGCCGGACGCGCGTCGTGAGAACGCTGCCGAGGCCGTAGGCACGTGCAGCGAGCAGCATGTTCTGGACGGCGGGGTAAATCGAAGCGCCGTTGTGGATGTCGGTCCCGGGGTGGCGCGTGACGGCGAGTATCCACACCGGCACGTCCATGATGTGTTCACCCAGGTAGTCCGCCGACTCCGCCGCGCGGCGCTCGGAGGCCGTGGCGGCCTCGCCATGGTTGGGACGCCCGACCGCGGGATAGTGCTCCGCGATGATGCGCTTCGTAGCCTCGTCCTTGATGACAACGAACCCCCACTGCTGGGAGTTGCCGCCGTTGGGCGCGCGGATGCCTGCCTCAATGACCTTCCGCACCAAGTCGTCCGGCACAGGGTCGGTCTTCAGGTAGCGCAGCGCCCGCTGCGTGTACATCGCCTCGAACAGTCCTATGTCTTCGCTCATCGTCGCTCCTCGTTTCGTCGTTACAGCCTCAAAGGTCAAAGATGGGCATTATCTCCCAATGCGTCCATACACCTGTGTCGATGTTGCACGGAGGCGGAGGGTTGCGGCGAGCAAACTCCTGCGCTTCCTTCTGGGTCTCGTAGGAATCGAGCCACAGCTCCCTTCCATGCCTCTCGCACGAGGCTATCAACTGGTATCTGCTGGGCTCTCCTAAATCTCCGGTCATGTTCCCTTGTCTCCCGCTACCACCCACCCTTCTCTTTTCTCGCTCCTGCTGTGTAGCATTGCATACGGTTCCCTAAACTTACCATCGCGGAGTCCGTCCCGATACCGAACACGGAGGAACTCGATGCTGACCAGCGACATGAACGACCGGCTGACGCAGGTGGGGCCCGGCACGCCGATGGGCGAGCTGATGCGGCGCTACTGGCACCCCATCGCCGCGAGCCTGGAGCTGACCGAGGAGAACCCCACGAAGGAGATACGCCTTCTCGGCGAGGACCTCGTGCTCTACCGCGACGCCAGCGGCAAGGTCGGCTGCATCGAGCCGTCGTGCGCGCACCGGAAGGCGAACCTGTCCTACGGCATACCCGAGACCCAGGGCATCCGGTGCGCCTACCATGGCTGGATATTCAACGAGGCCGGGCAGTGCGTCGATCAGCCGTCGGAGCCGGAGGGCTCCAAGTTCAAGGAGAAGGTGCGCATCAAGGCGTACCCGGTGGAGGAGAAGGGCGGCGTCATCCACGTCTACATGGGGCCGGACCCCGTGCCCGTCCTCCCGAACTGGGACCTGTACCAGTGGGAGGGGGTCGAGCGCTCGACGTACGCGGTAATGCTGCCGTGCAACTGGCTCCAGTGCCACGAGAACTCGCTGGACCCGGTGCACTTCCAGTGGCTGCACCGCTACTACGGGATGTGGCGCGCGTCCAAGATCATGGGCGAGGAGCGGCGCGACGAGTTCGACCGCATCTCGGCAGCGCGGGGCAAGGCGCACGTGAAGATCGGGTTCGACCGGTTCGAGTACGGCATCATCAAGCGCCGGATGCTGGAGGGCGAGGACGAGCAGAGCGAGTGGTGGCGCATCGGTCATCCCATCCTGTTCCCGTACACGCTGCGCGTCGGCCAGGGCACCTGGTTCGAGTTCCAGCACCGCGTTCCGGTCGACGACACGCACACGCTGCACTTCGGCTACACCATCCGCACGCCGGAGCCCGGCGAGGTCATCGAGCCGACGCCGATGACGCACGAGAACCGGCCCGCCTTCTTCGACAACGGGCGCATCAAGGACGACTGGGTCGTGGGGCAGGACCAACTGGCGTGGATCATCCAGGGGCCGCGCATGGACCGGAGCACCGAGGCGCTGGGCATCACGGACATCGGCCTCATCATGTTCCGCAACATGCTCAACGACCAGATCAAGGTGGTGGAGGACGGCGGCGACCCGGTCAACGTGCACCGGACGCAGCGGGACATCATCGAGCTGCCGACGGAGTACGCGTGGTTCCCGGGCTACGAACACACCGGCGGCCCGTTCGCCGACCTGCAGCCGCAGCCGGTGGAGCTGGAGCGGAGTCTGGAGTAGGGGCCTCATACAACCCTCACCCGCCGCCGAAGGTGCGAGGTGGCCTCTTCAGGAGGGGCCGGCGCGCGGGGCAGGTGCAGGTCTCGCCGTTCATGCCCATCAGATTGGCCTCCGCGAAGCCGTGGACGATGGCCGTGACGACGCGGTTGGGGTCCGGGGCGCGTCCGCTGCGGGCGCATTGCTTGAGGTAGGCGTCGATGGGCACCAGGGAGAGCACGGGGACGGCGGCGCGGCCAGCGGCCTCGACGAGGTCGAGGACGTCCGGCAGAGCTTCGTCCCGCTCCTGGGCCTGCTGCCAGGACTCCGCGAAGTCTTCGGCGATGGGGTGGAGGACGACCTGGGCGCGGAGGCAGGCGAGACGGCGTTCAAGGCCCTTGAGCCGGGCGTTCATCGCGCACCTCCCTGACTCTTCAGCATGCTGAAGGCGTAGTCCATGATGTCCATGCGGTCGTGAATCTCGGCGAGCTCCTTGAGTTTGAGCGAGTTCTGGAGGGCGATACGGGCGGCAGTGCTCCTGACGTGGGGGTCCGGGTCTTCGAGGAGGTCGGCGAGGGCGATAGCACCCTTGAGAGCGAGGCCATTGATCTCGGCGAACGCGAGGTCTGCAACGCGGCGTCGAGCCTGTTCAACCTCGGCGCGGAAATCGGAGTCGTGCATCCAACGGGTGAGCGTGGCACGTCCGATGCGTGCATCGCGAGCAGCCTGACGTATCGAAGGGGCGGAGACGATGTAGGGGATGGCGAGCATCTGCCTGGGGGTGAGCCGGGCGGGCGGGAGCGGCAGAGGGGCACCGGAGGCGGTCTCTTCGGTTGTGGTGGCATCATCTGGCATCATTTGGCTCCATCCTCTCGTGGTTTCAAGCATTCCGGCGGCCTCACGGTGGGGCCATTCGAGGCCGGTTCGGGCGTGAACGAGGCCGGAATGAGGCCAAATGAGGCCATCGCTCCCCTCCGTCCACGCAGCCCGCGCCGTAGCTCGCCGCGCCGGTCGGGAACCATCGTAGGGAGGGGCGCGGCGTCGGCGCAACGGGCGCGTGTCACAGATATGACGGGAGGGGGATTGGACAGCAGAAGCCGATGGCCCCGCCGTCTCGTATGCAGTGAACGAATTCAGGGGCTTGACAATTACTTGGTGATGTGCTATGATAATCATGCCGTTTAGATGCAATAGTATCGAATGCAATGCTTGTTTTTATTCCTTCTACAGAGTGCTGCGGACTCCCAGTATTCTGACTTAATCGCACGCTTTTTACGAGTAACACTTCCTGCTGATAGCAGCCAAAAATCAGCGAATATGAAGCGTGGTTTTTTAGGTCAGTACCTGCCCGCAGCAGGCCACTAAGGAGGAGTATCCTATGAACGATCAATTCCAAGGCGATGCCTTGTCCGACGCGTTGGTTCCGCACTCGCCCGATGTTCGCCCCCGCCCCGACACTCCCTTGGGGCACCTTCAGTTCCGCTATCCCCAGCCCGATCCGAAGACACTGCCGTCGCTGGCCGATGCCGTTCCCTGGATGAACGACGTCGAGCGGTCGAGGTGCCTGCTCGAGACATGCCGCATCGTCGAACGCCTCTCGCCCCTCCAGCGAATCGTGTTCGACGCGGAGAGGGACCGCTGCGAGGCGGGTGTTGAGGACAGCCCCGACCCCATCGTGATCGGCGTAGTCGGGGCTCTGGTCAGTGGAGGGGTCCGCCTCGCCAGGGACCCGCGATGGCTGCGGCTGGTCAAGGGAGGAGTCAGCCTCTCAACCGAGATGAGCGCCCTGCTCGCCGACGTGAGAGACGCGGTTCCGGGATTCGACTACCTCGCCTACGCCGAGGCCAACCCGGAGGAGATCGTCGACGCTGTGCGGTCGTACAACTACGATGCGTACGAGCACCTGATCCTCCTCCTGCACATCCAGCAGCTGAACAGGCTCATCCCCGCCGAGGACCGAGGACGGGATTTCTCCGGCGTCTACGGGCCTCACGGGTTCCGGATCCACGTCTTTGCGGACGGAAAGGCGTTCTCAGACGAGGAAATGATTGACGCGGCCATCGGCCGCTTCCAGGACCACTGATTCCAAAGGAGGTCAACCCATGACCAGCGACTCGCTTCTCGGCTATCTTGCCTGGCGGTTCCCGGGCGCTACCGAAGACATCGCGACCGAGGCTCTGTGTTACATCCTCTGCAAACAGGAGGGCGCGCGCACGGCCCTAGCCGACCTGCTGAGGTCGGGCGGCGCGGACCCTGAGCCGATGGACTCCTTCGAAACGCAGGGCGTCTACCAACGAACCAAGAAGCCCGACCTCGTTGCCTTCAACGACGGGAGGGAGGTGTTGCTGGTCGAGTCGAAGTTCTGGGCCACACTCACACCCAACCAGCCGAATGGGTATCTTGAACTGATGATGAAGGACAAGGACTTGCGGGATGCCAAGAATCTCCTCTTCATCGCGCCGGAGGCCAGGCAGGACGAGTTGTGGGAGGAGTTACGGGAGCAGGCGGCCGACAAGTTTCAGTTCACCCGCGAGCGAGCTGCAGACGGGGTGCGGAGTGCGGCCGTGGGCAACGGCGGTCACCGGCTGATGCTGACCAGCTGGGATACCCTGCTCGACCGCCTAGAACGCAGCGGAACTGACACTGACGGCGACCGACGGCAGTTGAGGGGGCTGTGTACACCGGCCTGTGATTATACGCCCCTCCCCAGCGGTGAGGCAGAGAAGTTGAAAAAGGTCGGGCACTATAAGGATTTCCTAGTAGATGCCGTCGCCCTGGCAGAGTGCAGGGGAATCACCAACACGAAGGGTTTCGGCGTTGGCGGTGATGGCGAATTCGGGAAGTTCTTCCGGTTCGTGAACGCAGCGGAGGAGGAACTCGGCGCGGCTTGGGTGGGATTTAGCTTCGACCGCAACGGGGACCCCTTCTTTCTCTGGTTCATCGACAACCAAACGGGATTCAAGGCCAAACCTGGACGGACGGAGGAGATCCACCCGCAGATATCAGCGGAGTTGGACAAGCACGGCCATATCTCCATCCCTATCGACGCCACGGCGGGGTACGCGTACGTTCGAGAGCAGGTGGTCGGCAAACTGAAGGAAATCAGAGACCGGATCACTGTGCCCGAGCGAGGTGCCTAGCCATGCCCGACCCTCTCCGCATACTGCCTGACCGGCTCGTTGAGAACCTGGAGAGCGCGCCGTACCGATACGCGGTCACGTACCAGAATCTCCCGCACTACTACACGGTCGCGAAGGACTGGGCAGACTTCAAGGGCGAGATGAGCGAGGAGCTCAGTTGGACCGTGTGGGAGATGCGGAAGCACGACGTGGTGCGTCCATTCGCGGGGTGGGAGCAGCACTATCTGGACGTGAACGGCTTCTCGTACTGGACGATGGTCCCTCGCGACGAGGAGACGATCCTCATCAACCGGCAGTACTCGACGCACGGGGCGTACGACTCGCCGTTCGACGCCATCGCACACCGGTACGACGACTCGGATGAGTACTGGAAGAAGGTGAAGGCCGAGCGCAAGGCGCTGTACGAGCCCGCCGCGCCGTCCGGGCGCGTGCTCGACGTCGGCTGCGGGACGGGGCTGCTGGTCGACTACTGCTACCGCCAGATCGACCGCGAGCGGTACGTCGGAATCGATCCTAGCGCGGGGATGCTCGCGAAGTTCGCGCTCAAGCACCCGGACTACAGGGCGAACGCGACGTTGCTCCGCACGACGTTCGAGGACTACGAGACGCCGCTGCGGTTCGATACGATCGTGGCGATGGCGGGGTCGGCATCGCACGTCACGGGCGTGGACGTCGTCGAGAAGGCGCGGCACCTGCTCGCGCCAGGCGGACGGGCGTACCTGATGTTCTACCGCGACCCAGCCTCGGCGTTCGAGCGCATGGGGATCGAGGCGCCGATGCTCGCGGCTGCGCCGGACGGGGCTGTGGAGGATGGGGATTACGTCGTGGCGGAGTTTTCACCCTCTCCCTAACCCTCTCCCCTCGAGGGAGAGGGGACCAGGCCTACCGGACGCCGGGGCCGCCGTGCTGCTGCTGGCCGAGGCGGTTGTAGGTGACCGGGGTGGTGACGAGCAGGCCGGCGTCGACGGGCAGGACGACGCCCGTTATCCAGCGGGCCTCGTCACTGGCGAGGAAGACCGCGGCCCAGCCGATGTCCCACGCGGTGCCCTCGGTGCCGAGCACGCCGGCCTCACGCCGTATCTGGCGCAGGTCGTCGTCCATGCGGGGCGCGACCATCGGGGTGTAGACGAGGCCGGGGGCGATGCAGTTGACGCGGATGCCGTCGCGTCCGTGGTCGCCGGCCATCGACTGCGTGAGGCCGACCACCGCCGCCTTGGAGGTGGTGTACGGCGTGCTGCTGTTGGCGCGCAGCCCCGCAATGGAAGAGAGGGTGATGATGGAGCCGCTCCCGCCCTTCTTCATCTCCGGGATGGCGTACCTGGAGGTGAGGACGATGCTCTTGACGTTCACCGCCATGATGTGGTCCCACTGCTCCTCGGTGACGTCCGTGACGTCGGCGCGGGTGGAGATGCCGACGTTGTTGTGGACGACGTCGAGCCGGCCGTAGCGGTCGACCGCCGTGCGCACCATCGCCTCGCAGTCGGCGGCGCTCGTGACGTCGGCGCCCATGGCGAACGCCGTGCCACCCTCCTCCTCGATGAGCCGCAGCGTCTCCTCGGCGCGGTCGAGCTCGCGATCGACGAGCAGCACCTTTGCGCCTTCGCGTGCGAAGAGGATGGAAGCCGCCTTGCCGTTGCCGACTCCGGGGCCGCTCGAGCCCGCGCCCGTTACGATCGCCACCTTGCCTGCGAGCCTGTCTGCCACGCTACTCCTCCTGTGCTCCGTCGTCGTCTTCGGTGAGGCCGCTCACCATGGGATGTCCCGCGAGCAGGCCGGACATCTCCGTGACGCGTCCCTCGAATATCCTGCCCTCGATGGCGGACTCGACCTGCGCGTACCAGCCATCAGCCAGCTTGAAGAGTTTGATGGTGAGGTGACCGTCGCGCACGACGATCTCGTCTGCCGCTTCGGGCCACCGCATTGGCTACGCGAAGTTCGCGTCGATCTCCGGGGCGAGTTGCGCCTCGATGAGCGGCTTGAGGTTCGGCTTGTCGCGGAAGGGGCCGCCGGTGACGTCGTAGCCGGGGTAGTAGGAGTGCTCCTGCGGCAGGACGATGACGCCCTTGTCCTCGCGGTGGACGTTCATCGGCTCGCCGCCGTCCTCGACGATCTGCATCTGCTCCTCCAGCACCTTGCGGTAGAGGATGATGCCGACGTCCGTGACGCCGAGCGCCTCGGTCGTGCGGTCGCTGATGGGGCCCTGCATGATCCAGGCAGCCTGGTCCTGGCCGAGCACCCAGTCGGCGCGGATGCGTCCGTCGTTCTTGAACACGTTCTCGTACTTGTACGGAATCTCGGTCTGGTCGACGACCTCGCCGATCTCCGGCACGCGGACGCGCAGGACGATGTGGTAGGTGTGGGTGTCGTCCATCGGCGTGCGCATCTGGAAGCCGTGGTTGCGCTGCTGGCCGACGCGGAGGATGTTGGGGAAGAGGACGGGATGGCCGATGCGCCACCACTCGTTCTCCTCGGTGTCGCCCTGCATCAGGCGGCGCTTGATGACGCCGTACTCGAAGCGGTCGAAGCCGACCTTCACCTCGTGGCGGCCTCGCGCACCCTCGCCCTGCATCTGCTTCTTCCAAGCCTCACGCTCTTCCGGCGGCTTCTCCATGCCGAGCACGTAGGAGCCCCAGTAGTTGTGGAGCCACTCGAAGTGCACCGGGTCGAGCGAGTTGTCCATACACTGGAGCCAGTTGCAGGGGAGCTCCATCGCGACGACCCAGCGCTCGACGTTATCCCATTCGAGGAGGTCCCAGCGCGGGAGCATCGGCGCGGGCGACGGTCCCATGTACGCGAAGACGATGCCCGCCTTCTCCTGGACCGGGTACGCCTTGATGCGCACCTTGTCCTTGAACTTGGAGCCTTCCGGCTCGGACGGCTGGTCGACACACTGGCCGGTCTCGTTGAAGATCCAGCCGTGGTAGGCGCACCGGATCCCGTTCTCCTCCGGTATGCCGTAGGAGAGGTTCGCCTTGCGGTGGGCGCACGACGGCTCAATGAGGCCGAGCGTGCCCTTCGCATCGCGGTAGAGGACGAGGTCCTCGCCGAGGATGCGCACCTCTTTCGTGGGGTTGTCGGCGTTCAGTTCGGCGCTCGGGGCGATGGGGTGCCAGTAGCGGCGCATCAGCTCGCCCATGGGTGTGCCGGGCCCGACCCGTGTGAGACGCTGGTTCTGTGCTGCGGTGAGCATCTACGTACCTCCGTCAGAGGCTGGCGTTCTTCGTGGCTAATGATACTCCCGCGGCGCAAGGGCGGTGCAACGGCGCCGCGGATGCCGTCCGCTAACGTTCCCCCGAGAGATGCTTCGACTCCGCTGCGCTCCGCTCAGCATGACAAGGCTGCCACCCACCCCCAACGAGGGCCCTCACCCGCCGCGCTGCCGCGTGGCGACCTCTCCCTCAGGAGAGGTGGGATGGGTATCACAGGCCGTAGTCCGGCGACATGGGGACCTGGTGCGTGAGCTGCACGTCCCTGCCGGTGCGCGACGACTCCATGATGCCGGTGATGAGCTCCAGCGTCGCCATGCCCCACAGTCCGTCGTGGTAGACGGGCGCGTCGTTCCGCACGGCGTTGTAGAGCTCCATCAGGTCTTCCCTGCCGGCGTGGTAGCGCGGGATCGTGAGCGAGCGGTCCTCGATGCCGCCGTCCTTGTAGACGTACAGCCCGTAGCGGGACTGCCGCAGGTCGCCCCGCTCGCACGTCGCGATGAGGATGCCGAGGTTGGTGGGCCGCCACGGCGGAACCTCTTTCGGCTGCTCGCGCCAGAAGCGGCGCTCGTGGTCGGAGCCGATGCGGAGCGAGTCCTTGGCCTCGAACTCGTCGCGCGTGCCATCCTTCAGTCCCCCGCGGATGCGGATGCGGTCGTCGTGGGTGTAGCCCTCGATGAGCCCCCTGCCCTGCTCGTCGCTCCACGGCACGAGGTCGGCGGTCATGGAGTAGCCGTAGCCGTTGTTCGTCACGGTGGCGGTCGCGCCGGACTCGAACTCCATGAACGCGGAGTAGTAGCCGACGGCGTTGCGCTCCGGCCACCACTTGCCGGTGGCGCCGCGTATCGTGCGCACCATGCCGCCGCCGAGCACGCGCAGGCTGTCCAACTGGTGCGGCCCCTGGCGGTAGAGCACGCCGCCTCCCACGCTCTCGTCCAGCTCCTCCGGCTGGCGCGCCTGGAGCATCCAGTCCGTGAACGCCCAGTTGTTGAGCGCCTTGAGCGGCCCAAGTTCGCCGGAGAGGATGATGCGCCGCATCTCCAGCACGGGCGGGCTGAAACCGAGCGTGTGACCGCAGAGCAGCTTCACGCCGCTCTTCGCCGCCGCGTCCACCATCGCCTCGGCTTCCTGCATATTCAGAGCCATCGGCTTCTCGGAGACGGCGTGCTTGCCCGCGTTCGCAACGAGCACGACGTGCGGGCTGTGGAAGTTGTTGGGAGTCGCAACCCAGACAGCCTCGACGTCCGGGTCGGCGCAGAGCGCCTCGGCGCTGTCGTAGACGCGGGCATCGGGAAAGCGGGCCTGGAACGCCTCGCGGACGCGGGGGTTGGTGTCCGCCGCGGCCATCAGTTCGATCTCGTCCAGGCTCTCCATGCTGGGCATGATCTGCGTCGCGCCGACGCCCACGCCGATGATGCCCATCTTCAGGGGTCTGGGAGAGCCTGTGGCCATGGTTTCGCTCCTTTACTGTCCATCCTCACCCGCCGCTGCGCGGCGACCTCTCCCCTCAAGGAAGAGGGGACCGGACATCCCGAGAGATTCCTCGACTCCGCTGCGCTCCGCTCGGAATGACAGACCCTACCCTATCGCGCCGACGATTTCCTGGCGCGCGCCCTCTTCCTCACGGTAGAGGCCCATCGCCTCGATCACCGGCAGGTCGCTCATCGAGAAGAGCACCGCGTCGTCGGACGAGTCGGTGCCGTGCTCGTGGAGCGACCAAGACGGCAGCACGAAGGTGTCGCCCCTCGACCAGTCGAGCCGCTTGCCGTCGATGATCGAGTAGCCCTCGCCCTTCGCGACGTGGTAGACGACGCTGGAGGTGTGGCGGTGGGCGTCGGTGTGAGAGCCAGGCGCGAGGCGCTGCAGCTTGAGTGCGAGGGTGGGCATGGAGTGGCCGCCCGTCACCGGGTTGGCGTACTCCATGATGACGCCGTCGAAGGGGTCCTCCTCGCCGTAGCCGAGGAGCGCTCCGTAAGCCTCGTCCCACCGGTAGGTGAGCGGAAGGGCGCCGCCGTGGACGTCTTCCAGGTTGGGGCGCATGAGGCCGTTGCCGATGGAGGCGTTGGTGAAGCCGACGGGCTTGGTCACAGGCTGCACGTCCTCCGGGAACGGCTCCTGGAACATGGCGTCGAGGTAGCCGACCAACGGGGCGTCGAGGCAGTCGAGCCAGATGACGGGCTTATCCGTCGGGTTGTTGTGGTCGTGCCACGCCCAGCTGGGGGAGAGAACGAGGTCGCCCTCCTGCATCCGGAAGCGCTCCCCCTCCTGCACGGTGAATGCGCCTTCGCCCTCGATGACGAACCGTATCGCGGCTGCGGTATGGCGGTGCGCCTCGGCGATCTCGCCGGGCCAGACGATCTGGATGGCGGCGGACATCGTTTTGGTGGCGCCGGCCATCGGGCTCTTCATTCCGGGGTTGCGCATCGTGAGCGCCCGGCGGAAGCCCTGCCCTTTCAGGCTCTGCAGCTCGCCCGCCTGTATCGCGAGCTCGCGCATCCTGTCCCAGCGCCACACGTGCGGCGCGAGTTTCGGACGCTCAGGCGGGTTCGCGTGCATCACCCACAGCGGGTTGATGTTCTCGTCGTCCAACTCCTGGTGGTACGCCTTCTCGCTCTCCGGCATCGTCCAGGTCATGGTCGTCCTCCTCTTACTCTCTCGCCTGCGCTCTTGCGGACAGTTCGCCTACCTGACTGATGTTGATCGTGACGAGGTCGCCCGGGCCGACGGAGCCGACGCCCTCCGGCGTGCCCGTGAAGACGAGGTCGCCCGGCTCCATGCGGGCCACCCAGGACATGTTGGCTATCTGGTTCTTGCAGTCCACGATCATGTCGCGGGTGAACGCGTGCTGGCGCAGCTCCTCGTTCACCCAGAGGTTGATCTCGAGGTCCTGCGGGTCAGGGATCTCATCCGCCGTCACGATGCACGAGCCTATGGGCGCGAAGGTGTCGAACGACTTGCGCTTGCTCCTGTCCTCCGGCCCGCGCACGGTCATGTCCAGTCCGCAGGTGTAGCCGAACACGTGCGAGAGCGCCTCGTCCAACGGGATCATGCTCCCGCCCCTGCCGATAACCATGACGAGTTCCGACTCGTGGTGGATGACGCGGTCGGAGTACGGCAGCAGGATGGGGTCGTTCGGGCCGGAGACGGCGCTGGACGCCTTCAGGAACATCCCTTGGTCCGACGACACCTGCGGCGCGGTGCCGCTCCACGGGCTGTCCTGCATCTCCGCCTGATGCGCCCTGTAATTCACAGGCTGCGCGTATACCTTGCGCGGCGCGGGCACCGGCGGCAGCAGCCGCACCGAGCTGAGCGGCACGCCGCTCTCCGACGCCGCCATCGCCTCCACCTGCGGGCGCAGGCCGTCCCACCGCTCTATGAGGAGCAGCATACGCATAGGCTCGAACTCGGCCGGCAGCTCCGGCAGCAGGCCGGTCACGTCAACGACGTCGTCGCTGTCGGTCAGCACGCCTATGCGGTAATCGTCGAAACTCACGAGGCGCATACGTTACTCCTGTTCGCCTGTCAGGCATGACGCTAACACCGGCCCAGAGGCGGGGTCAACGCGCGTTGTGGGAGCGCTCCATGCGCCAATATCCCCGAGAGGATGCTGCGCGCCAAAGCGCGAACTCCGCTCCGCTTCGCTCAGCATGACACAACGGTGCAAGGCTCCCGCCTCCGCAGGAACGCCGCTGCCTTCAGTGCAGCGGCGAGAACGACGCCGGGACCATGTGCCGCACGAGCTGATGTACGGCGCTCACGTCCGTGTGCGGGGGCCAGATGCCTTCCTTCAGGTAGATGGCACGGAGCTCGTCACGGTGCGCCCAGTCCTTGTACGGCCACAGCTGGTAGAAGCGGTTGAGCTGCCCCAGGTCGCTCATAAAGAAGCAGCCGGGGTACATCTCCAGCCGCTTCGCGGCCTGCTCGCTGAACTGCTGTATCACGGAGCGGACCGTGCCCGACGGGAAGGTGTACATCCGCAGTTCGTAGAGGTTGCCCCACTCGCGCGGGCCGTCCAGGGGGTCGTTCACGGGCGACCCCACGAGGATGTCACTCTCCATCGAGACGCCGAACTCGGTGAGGTCCGGCGGCCAGATGCCGTCCGCGATCGCCTTCGCGCGCACGTCCGCGCGCTGCTGCAACGACTCGTACGCCCACAGGTGCACGATCTGGTTGAGCGGGCCGATGTCCGTGTGCCAGAAGCCGACCAGCGGCGACAGCTTCGTGCGCGCCTCTATCTTCTCGGCGAAGCGGCGCTCCACCTCAGGCACGGAGTTGGTCGTAAGGTTGTATGTCCGCAGTTCGTAGATCATCCGGATACCTCCTGGAAAGGTCAGATGAGTGTAGCGCAGCGAGGAAGTCCGCGCCGCACGCCTCCGATCCCTTACTGTGGAGCATCCGGACGGGGTGGATGGGGGGCAATTCCGCCGCATCAGGCGTCATCTTGCGAAATTCCCTCGAAAATGAGGCTTCAGAGGACTTGTAGAGCGCCTGTCCGGTAGGAAAGCATTGCTCCGCGATACTTGCAGCCCACAGGCTGCGACCTGCAGAAGGAGGACAAAATGCAGGCATATTGTGTCAAGTGTCGGGGCAAGCGCGAGATGAGTGACCCACGCGACGAGATGACCAAGAACGGCAAGCCGATCATCAAGGGCATATGCCCCACATGCGGCATCGGCCTCAACATCATCGGCAAGACCATGGCCCAGATGAGCTAGAGCCTCAGGCTCTCAACGGGAGGCCCGGCTGCGAGCCGGGCTTCCCGTCGCCTAGTACATAACGTCCCCACCGGAGACGGAGACCGCGAGGCCGGTTATGTAGTCCGACTCAGCGGACGACAGGAACGCGGCCATCCTGGCGATATCTTCCGTCTCCGTGATCCGGCCGAGCGGGTTCGCCCGCGTCCGATCAGCCACCATCCCCCGCAACTGCTCCTCAGCCGTCGTGCCGGACGGCTTTATCGCGTCGGCGATGAATGCGGCGCGCTCCGTCTCCGCGAGTCCGGGGCAGATAGCGTTCACGTTCACCCCGTACGGTCCCAGCTCGTGCGCCACCGACTGCGTGAATCCCACGAGCGCGAACTTCGACGCCGTGTAGGCCGCGTAGCGCGGCATCCCCCGCTTCCCCGCCGTGGAGGCGATGATGACGATCTTCCCCCCTCCGCCACGCTCGATCATGTGCCGCGCCACCGCACGCGTGCAGAGGAACGTGCCGCGCACGTTCACCCGCTGCACCTCATCGAATGCCTCTTCCGTCAGCTCCACGAGCGGTACGCGGTCGGGCCCCGGTCGAGACCCCGCGTTGTTCACCAGGATGTCTATCCGTCCGAAACGTTCCAGCGTCTCCCGGACCATCCGCTCGACCGACGCGCTGTCGGACACGTCGCCGACCAGTGCAAGCGAACCTCTCCCTGTTTCGGCTATCTCGGCTGCGACCGACTCCAGCCCCTGCCAGCTGCCCGCGCTGCCGTAAGGGTTCAGCGCGACATCGTTCACGGCGACGTCCGCGCCCTCGCGTGCGAGCCGGTTGGCGATGGCGCGGCCGAACCCGCGTTCGCCGCCGGCGCCCGTCACCAGCGCCACTTTGCCTGTGAGGTCATACATCGCGCTCACGTCATCCCATAGAAGCGCTGTGCGTTCAGCCCGGCTACCTTCGCCCGCTGCTCAGGCGTCATGTCCTCGCGCGCAAGGAGATGTTGGATGTTCTCCGGGAACTCGGCGTCCCAGTGCGGAAAGTCCGACGCGAACATGATGATGTCCTCGCCCAGGATGCGCATCGTCTCCGGCAGCATCCGCTCCTCGGCCTCGCAGGAGATGAAGATGTTGCGGGAAGCGAGGTACTCGCTCGGGTACTTCGTGAGCAGCGGCGAGTCCACATGGCCGCGCAGGTGGTAGCGTTCATCCATCCGGTCGAGCATGTAGACCGTCCAGCCGCAGCCGGCCTCCAGGAACGCTATCTTCAGGTCCGGGAACTTCTCCGGGACGCCGGAGAGGATGATGCTCACGAACTGCTTCATCTGCGTGAACGCGTGGCCGAGCGAGTGCACCTGCGAGAGGTTGTCGAACAGGAACTCGTCGTAGGAGCCGGTGATGCGTCCGCTGCCGTGTACCGCGAGCGGCACGCCGAGGCGCTGCGCCTCTTCGTAGATGACGTCGAACTGCGGCTTGCCGAACTGGTACGGCCCCTCCGGCAGCATCCCGCCGAGGAAGCCAAGCTCATTGACGGTGCGGCGCAACTCCTCCGCAGCGGCGGGCGGGTCCTGCACCGGCAGCAGAGCGACGCCCTTGAACCGCGAGTCCGCCTGCAGGTAGGTGTCGAACAGCCAGTTGTTGTAGGCGCGGGAGCGCACGATTGCGAAGTCCGGCTCCATGAGCCAGCCCGCGCCGAGGCTCCCCGTAGGGAAGAGCGCCGACGCCGCAAGCCCGCCGCGGTCCAATGCGTCGAGCCAGACGCCGGTGTCCACCTGGCGCGTTCCGAGACGGCCGCCCAGCGTGTTGTCGAACCCGTCGCGGGGGGAGTTCGCGCTCAGGCGGGGCCTCTCGTTGTACGGCGCGGGCAGATACGGGCGTATGTCCTCGTCCGCGTCGCGCACGTGCCCGTCCGCGTCGATACAGAGCGTTGCCGTTGTGGTCATCCCCGACCTCCTTCTTGCGTGTTCCCCCGCGCGGCGCAGGATAGGCCGGTACCGAACAGACGGCAACTTGTGAACGATATGCACGAAAAACGCCTCCAACGATTGACCTGACGCCCGCACACAGGTACATTGCGCCGCAACAATCGACTGCACACCGACGACCCGCTCGGAAGCGGTTCGACAACGCGTGTCTGGAATGCAGCGCAACGCAGGAGGAAACCGAATGCGCATCCACCGACTCCTGGCCCTCGGCGCGATAGCCGCGGTACTGGCACTCTTCGCGGCCTGTGGCGGCGACGAAGACCCCACCGCGACGCCCCGTCCGGCGGCTACGCCTACGCCCACCGCCGAGGCGATGATGGACGATCAGCCGGCTCCCACTCCCACCGCCGAGGCGATGATGGAGGAGAAAGCAACTCCCACGCCTGGTGCGATGACGACAGACCCAACCGCCACCCCGACCCCGCGGCCGACGCCCACACCCGTTCCTCCGCCAGCCGGCTTCGACGCAGAGGAGTACTTCGGCGGCAAGACGATCAAGATCATCGTCGGCGCGAGCCCCGGCGGCGGCTACGACACTTTCAGCAGGCTGGTTGCACAGGCAGCCGAACGGCAGTTCCCGGACAGCACGCGCTTCATCGTGCAGAACCTCCCCGGCGCCGGACAGCTCCGCGGGCTGCGCGGCGTGATCGAGTCCGAGCCGGACGGCCTCACCATCGGCCCGACGCACTCGCGCTGGTTCGCACGACAGTTGCTCGTTGGCGACGTGCCCGGATTCGACATCGACGCCATCCACATCCTCGGCTCCCCGACGTTCACCATCGGCGAGGACGGCTTCTGTCTGGACAGTAACTTCGCATCTTCCTGGCAGGAAGTGATCGACAACGACCTCACGATCAGGGTCGGGTCCGCGGCGGCGGGCAACGAACCCGCCATTGAGTTCATGGTCCAGAACGGCGGCCCGTTCAAGCTCATCTACGGCTACGGCGGGACGTCAGAGATCATGGCGGCGTTCGACCGCGGCGAACTGGACGGCACGAACCGCTGCAGCCCGGGCACCGCCGGCCGCCTCTTCCCCGAGTGGATAGAGCAGGGGCGCATGGTCCCGATCTTCTACGAGAAGAAGCCGTACAACGACGAATGGCTGGCCGAACTCGGGCACGACGGCCCGCTCCCCTCCTTCCGCGAACTGCCGGGCCTCACGTTCGACGCGGCACAGGCCGAGGCGCTCGAGTTGAACCTGCTCGTGACCGAGATCTCGCGTGTCTTCTTCCTGCCTCCGGGCGTCCCGGACGACGTGAAGCAGTACTGGCAGTCAGCATTCGATCAGATGATGGTAGACGCGGCATTCAAGGAGCAGGTCAGCATCGCCGGATACGCAGACGACTTCGGCTACGGAAGGGCCGAGGACATCCTCGACATCGTCAGGCGGGTACAGAACGCCAGCCAGGCGACGCGCGACATCGCGCTCGAACTGAGCGGCGTCGGCAACCTGACCATCAACTAGGGACAGGCAGCGCCGGTGCGGGTAGTTCCGCACCGGCGCGCCAACGTCTGACGCAGACCAGCAGAAAGGACGTGCGGCGGCATGTGGGAAGCGAGCATCAGCGCGGCTCAGCACCTGCTCAGCCCGGGTCCGCTCATCGCATTCGCGATCATCACCCCGATCGCGCTCTTCAACGGCGTGATGATCGCCGGCGGCGTGCCTGTCTTCATCCTGCTGCTCAGCTTCGCTTCTCAGCTTGACCCGTTCATAGCGCTCCCCGCCGCCGTCTTCTACGCCGCCGCCAACGACGCGACGGAGCCCATACCGTCCATCCTCATCGGCGTGCCGGGCTCTCGCGGCTCACAGGCGACGATCATCGACGGCTACCCGATGGCGCGGCAGGGGCGCGCAGGCGAGGCGCTCGGCGCGGTCTACGTCTCGTCCCTCATCGGCGGGCTCGTCGGCGCGGCGATGCTGATGGGCGTCCTGCCCATCGCTCGCGAAGTGCTCAAACTCTTCGGCGCCGCTGAATTCTTCCTGCTCTCGCTCCTCGGCATCGCCACGGTGGCGCTGCTGAGCTCCGGCGCGATGGTCAAGGGACTGCTCACCGCCGCGTTCGGACTCGCCATCGCCCTCATCGGCTTTTCCCCGATCGGCGGCGTGGTCCGCGCGAACATGGGCATCGGCTACCTGTGGGACGGGCTTCCGCTCGTTCCCGTGCTCCTCGGCCTGTTCGCGATACCGGAACTGGCCAACCTCGTCGTCAGCAATACCACCATCGCTACCGAACGGCTGGACGAGGTGCTCTCCGGCTCCGGCGCAGGCGTGAAGAAAGGGATGGTGGAGGCGACACGCCACAAGTGGCTCATCGTACGCTCATCGCTCATCGGCGCGTTCGTAGGGATGATGCCCGGCCTTGGCGCGGTGCCCGCTCACTGGATCGCCTATGCGCAGGCGCGGCAGACCGAGCAGGGCGCGGTCGAGTCGTTCGGGACAGGCGATATACGAGGCGTCATAGCCCCGGAGGCGTCGAACAACGCGATAGACGGCGGCGTCCTGGTTCCAACGCTCTTCTTCTCGATACCGGGCAGCCCCAACATGGCGCTCATCCTCGCCATGCTCATCCTGGTCGGCATACAACCCGGCCCTCCGATGCTCAACAAGCATCTGGACCTGACCATCGCGCTCGTCTGGACGATAGCGCTCGCCAACATCATCGTGGTGCCCATCGTGCTACGGTTCGCGCCGCTCATCGCGCGCGTGACGGTCATACCGCCCAACATCCTCTTCCCGCTGGTGATGGCCATCATCGTCATCGGCGTCTACCAGAGCTCGCAATCGGTGGGCGACCTGTGGCTGTTCGCAGGCGCGGGAGTGCTGGGCCTGTTCATGAAGGCGTACGCCTGGCCGCGCCCGCCCATCGTCATCGCCATCGTTCTGGCGAACGAGGCTGAGAAGTGGCTCTGGATAGCAACCAATACCTACGGGTGGGAGATGTTCCTGAGATGGCAGTTCCTCGCCATCATCGCGTTCGTCCTCCTCGGTGCATTCGTGGGCATCCGCGTGCAGCGGAGCGCCTCGCGGATCCGCTCCCAGGAAGCGCAATCGGATGCAGAGGCAGCCGAGCTGAGTGAGGAGGACGACGACTCATGACGACCTCCAGCAGCAGTACCCCTGCCCCGGGCAGCCGCTTCACGTCCCTGGAGTTCATCGGAGAGGTGATACTCCTGATCGTGGTCGGCGCGTTCTTCGGCTACATGTACTGGGACTCGGTGGACTGGGAGACCGGCGCCCTGGCCTGGCTTCCCTGGCAGTTGGACTGGAACAACGGCGGATGGCTCCTGCCGCGTATCGCGGTCCTGTTCGGGTTCCCGCTGTGGGTCTGGCGCGGAGTTTCGCTGTTCCGCGCGGGCGCATCGGCTACGGGGGGCCAGATCATGGATACCGGCTTCCTCGAAACGGATGACGACCCCGCCGTCGTGGCACGGCGCTGGGTACTGCTCATCGGGTCGACGGGTGCTCTACTGGTGGGCTGCTGGGTGCTCGGCTTCCACATCGCCGTGCCGGCGTACACCATCGTCTACCTCATCGTCTTCGGGAAGGTGAAGTGGTACTGGACGATCTTCCCGGCGGTGTTCTTCGAGATCATCATCGTCGGCATCTACGGCTACATCCTGCTCTCCGAGTGGGGCACGCCGGTCGCACGCGATTGGCCGGTCATCGGCTCCATATGGGACGCCACCATCGACGCCTGGCACAACTTCTACGAATCCAACCTCGAGTCGTAGCGCACCTTGAGAACAGGGTGTTGGATGTCGCCGCTGAACGGGAGTAGTACAATCGGCGACAGCAAGTAACGTCCTGAGAAAGAATGCACGCAGGAGGAGCAAGCCATGCTTTCCAAGGAGAACAACGAACTCATCACTCGAGTAGGCCCGGGTACGCCGATGGGCGAGGCCATGCGGCGCTACTGGATCCCCGCGCTCATGGACTTCGAACTGCCGGAACCCGACTGCGACCCCGTGCGCGTGCGGCTCCTGGGCGAAGACCTTGTCGCATTCCGCGACTCCAAGGGACGCGTCGGCCTGCTGCCGGACGCGTGCCCCCACCGCCGCGTGAGCCTGTATTTCGGCAGGAACGAAGAGGAGGGACTGCGCTGCGTCTACCACGGCTGGAAGTTCGACGTGGACGGCGTCTGCGTGGACCAACCCAACGAGCCGGAGCAGAGCAACTTCAAGCACAAGGTGAAGACGCGCGCCTACAAGACGTGGGAAGGCGGCAACGTCGTCTGGGCCTACCTCGGCCCGGCCAACGAGGTCCCACCCCCACCCGCGTTCGAGTGGACGACCGTGCCGGACTCCCACCGCGGCGTCACGAAACTCATCCAGACGTGCAACTGGGTGCAGGCCGTGGAAGGGGGCATCGACACCTCCCACTCGTCCTTCCTGCACAACAACGACCTCTCCGACAAGACGCTGCTCCGCTCACGCTCCACGGCTCCGCACCTGGAGGTGGAGCAGACCAACTACGGCTACACGTACAGCTCCGTACGCCCGCTCTCCAAGGAAGAGGGTAACTACGTGCGCACCTACCACTACGTGCTCCCCTTCCACCAGCTCCGCGCCGGTCAGGTGGGACGCAGCGGCGAGCCCGTGCAACCGCGCAGCTCCGGCCACTGCTGGGTGCCCATAGACGACGAGAACACGATGGTCTTCAACTGGACGTTCACCTGGGATGAGAACCCGCTGGCTGACAAGGACCGCCGCCTTGCGGGGACCGGCAACGAGTGGGACGTCGACATCGACCGCCACACCTTCCGCACGCTGCGCAACAAGGAGAACGACTGGTTGATCGACCGGCAGATGCAGCGCACCGAGAACTTCACTGGCATCGTCGGCGTCAACACGCAGGACCGCGCCCTGCAGGAGACGATGGGCACCATCGCCGACCGCAGCCAAGAGCACCTCGGCACGAGCGACCGCGCCATCATCGCGATGCGCAAACTGCTCCAGGAAGCGATACGGGTAAACTCGGACGGCGGCACGCCGCGCGGCAGCCAGGGCGAGTTCGTCGGCATCCGCGCGATCGACCGCATCCTCCCTGCCGACCAGCCGTGGTCCGTGCTCAAGCCGGACATGTACCCTGCGACAGCCGGGCGCTAGACCAGCCGCGCCCGAGGCGCACCTGCTTGAACTACAACGGCAGGGCTCGACGATGAGCCCTGCCGTATGTTATGCTCCGTACAGGATATGCCGTACATATCCGTACGGCTCAGGAGGTACGGCAGTGACTGTACGGCTCGAAGTACGGCTGGACGAGAAGCGCCGCTCGCAACTCGAAGAGATCGCTGGAAACAGGGGTGCGTCCGTCTCAGACGTGGTGCGCTCGCTGATCGATGAGGCTTACGAAGAGATCTCCCGGGAGCGCCGAAGGCGGGCGGTCGAGAGGCTCATCAACCTGAATGTCGAGCAGATGCCCGATCCAGAAGAGCTCGCGCGCCAGCTAAATGACAAGTATGAACCAGCCGACTACAACCTCTGATCTCGTGGGGTTGCTGGACACGAACCTCTTTATGTATGCGGCTGGACAAGACCATCCGCTCAAGGAGCCGTGCTCCCGTGTTCTGGAGATGGTCGCCGTCTGTCCGGACAGATTCCTGACGGACGCCGAGGTCTTTCAGGAGATCATGCACCGCTATCGCTCGGTAAGGCGGTGGTCCTTGGGACGAGAAGCGTTCAAGGAGTTCGTGGAGCTGTTGCACGGACGCATCGAGCCGGTCTACGCTGAGGATGTCGTTCACGCCGCAATCCTCGCCGACGAACACCCCGGCATCAGTTCCCGCGACCTCGTGCACGCCGCCGTTGCGCTGCGACTCGGCGTGTCACGCATCATCTCCACGGACACGGACTTCGACCACCTGCTGGTCGTGACCCGGCTGGCGCCGGAACGCATCGACGAGTGGGCCGATGCGCTCATGGCGTAGACACGCACCGCGTTACGCCTGCTTCACTACCGGCTTCGCCAGCGCGAACGCGACGAACGCCACCCCGAAGACGCCCGCGAATATCGTGAACGACAGGTCGTAGCTGCCGGTGATGTCCTTCACTATCCCGGCAAGTATCGGCCCCACCATGCTCACACCCGCCATGATGGGCGCGGCGAAGCCTCGTATGGTGCCGAAAGACCTGCGTCCGAAGTAGTTCGCGAACATCATCCGGCTCACCACCGTCCACACCCCTAACGCGGACCCGAACGCGACGCTGAACGCTACCGCAGTCGGGAACGAATCGACCGCTATCGCCAGCACCATCGCCGTCAGGTAGAAGAGCACCGACGTGAGCGCCAGGTAGCGCGTGTGCACACGCTCCATCAGCAGTCCCCAGCCGAACACGGAGAGCGCGGCCACGGTCAGGTAGATCGTCACCGCCATCGCCGCCGAGAACTGCGACAGACCCTTGTCCTGCAGGCTCACATTGATGTGCAGGTTCGTCGCGTTCACCGCCAGCACCACGGCGGCCTGCGCCACGATGAGGGCCCACAGCGTCACCGTCCGCTTCGCCTCCGCCAGGCTCCATAGCTCCTCGCCGGCCTCCTCGGACACTTCCCCGACCTGCACATCGTGCGTGGGCTGGCGTCCGTCCGGCAGCAGCCCGTAGTCTTCAGGTCTGCGGCGCATGTACGCGGCGCTCGGCAGCACGAGCGCGAGAACGGCGAAACCCGCGAGCGCGAGCCACGCCTCGCGCCATCCGAACCATGTCATGATCGCAACTATCGGAAGCGGCATGATGAACTGTCCCGTCCGCTGCCCCACGCCCAACAGGCCCACGACGCGGCCACGCTTCCGTACGAACCATGACGCCAGCGCGACCATCGTCCCGAGTTGCGCGCCCGCTGCCGCCGTCCCGCGCGCCAGCCCGAAGAACCCCCAGAAATGCCACACCTGCGTCATCGCGGCGAGGCCCACCATGCAGCCCACGATAACCATCCCCGCGGCAACCGTAACGCCGCGCGCACCGCGCCTGTCGAGTATCCGCCCCACCCATACCGAGGAGATGCCCCCCAGCCCGGACCCCAGCGCGAAACCGATGCTGATGGACGTTGCAGACCAGCCCAACTCGTCCTGCATGGGGCGAACGAATACCCCCACGATGGGCCCCTGCATCGGGACGCTCGCCGCGGCGTTCAGCATGCTCGCGGTCATGATGGCCCAGCCGTAGTAGACGCGGGGGAACGGCCAGAAGCGGGATATCCGGGGCTGCTGCATGGTCATGGGAGTGCCGCAACCCTACCACCCTCGCGCAGGGCGCGCCCCCGAACGGCTATACTCCCCACGCTCACCCTCCGTTCCGAGGCGCTCATGCAACTGTCCGAAGACCAGCGCACGCTCGTCGCCACCGTCCGCGATTTCGTGAAGCGGGAAGTCATGCCTGCCGCGAGCGAACTCGAACTCGCCGACGAGTATCCCCACGCCCTCGTAGCGCAGATGCGCGAACTCGGCTTCTTCGGCGCGACCATCCCGGAGGAGTACGGCGGCAGCGGCGCCGGCGCGGAGACCTACGCGCTGCTCATCGAGGAGCTGTCCAAGGGGTGGATGAGCCTCACCGGCGTCCTGAACACGCATCTCCTCGTCGCGCACATGATTGCGACGTTCGGCACGCCGGACCAGAAGGAGCGCTTCCTGCCCGTCATGGCGCAGGGAGAGCGGCGCGCAGCGCTCTGCATCACCGAACCCGATGCAGGCACGGACGTAGCCGCGGTCAAGACGAGCGCAGTCCGCGACGGCGACGACTATGTCGTGAACGGACGCAAGATGTTCATCACCAACGGCCGCTACGGCAGCATCTACGCCATCGTCTGCAAGACCGACCTGCACGCCGATCCTCCGCATCGCGGCATCAGCATCCTCCTCGGGGAGAAGGGCCCCGGCCTCGACGTCGTGCGCGACATCCCCAAGCTCGGTTATCGCGGCGTCGAGACCACGGAGATCGCATTCGAAGACTACCGCACCCCCGCGACCAACCTGCTCGGCGGAACGGAGGGCGAGGGCTTCAGGCACGTCATGGGCGGGCTGGAGTTGGGCCGCATCAACGTCGCGGCGAGATCGGTCGGCGTGGCGCGCGCCGCGCTCGAGGCTGCGATGCAGTACGCGCAGAAGCGGCAGACGTTCGGCAAGCCCATCGCCGAGCACCAGGCGATACAGCAGAAGATCGCGGACATGGCGACGCAGGTGAAGGCCGCGCACCTGCTGGTGATGGACGCCGCCCGTAAGAAGGACCTCGGCCAGCGCGTCGACCTGGAGGCCGGTATGGCCAAGCTCTTCGCCAGCGAGACGTGCCTGAACGTCGCGACCGAGGCGATGCGCATCCACGGCGGCGTCGGCTACACGCAGGACCTCCCCATCGAGCGCTACTTCCGGGACGCCCCGCTCATGATCATCGGCGAGGGCACCAACGAGATACAGCGGCAGGTCATCGCTCGGAACCTGCTCCGCAACTACTCCTCCGGCGACTTCCTCTTCGAGGCCGGCCTGTGAGCATGCCGCTGGAAGACGTCCGCATCCTGGAGCTCACCTCCGTGCTCGGCGGGCCGCTCGCGGGACGGCTGCTCGCCGACCTCGGGGCGGACGTCATCAAGATAGAACAGCCCGGCTCCGGCGATGCGTCGCGCAAGCTCGGGCCCTACTTCCTGAACGGCGAGAGCGCCTACTTCCTCGGCTTCAACCGCAACAAGCGCAGCGTCACGCTCAACCTCCAGACCGACCCGGGGCGCGAGGCGTTCTACGCGCTCGCCGCGAAGGCCGACGTGGTGCTGGACAACTTCCGGCCCGGGGTCCTCGAACGGCTGCGGATAGACCACGACACTCTCAAGCAGGTCAACCCGTCCATCATCTCCGCGTCGCTCTCCGGCTTCGGGCAGGACGGCCCCTACTCCGGACGCCCCGCGTTCGACGGCGTCGTGCAGGCGCTCGGCGGAGCGATGAGCGTCACCGGCAACCCGGGCGACGACCCGGTCTACATGGGCTTCCCGATGGGCGACGTGGGAGGAGGCTGGGGTCTCGCCTTCGGCGTGCTCACCGCACTCCACGAGCGCTCGCGGACGGGCGAGGGGAAGCGCGTGGATGTGAGCATGCTGGACATGCAGGTCTCGTTCCAGGCGCACCTGGCCGCGTTCTATCTCGCCTCCGGCGTCACGCCGCAACCCATCGGCTCCGGCCACCCCAGCAACATCCCGGCCAAGGCGTTCCGCGCCAGCGACGGCAGGTGGGTGCAGATCCATTGCAGCACCGAGCCGTTCTGGTTCAAGACCGCCGACATGATGGCCGCGACCGTCCCCGGCTACGAGTCGCTGCCCGACGACCCGCGCTTCAAGACCGCCGAGGGGCGCATGAAGCATCGCGGCGAACTGGAAGACCTGCTCGGTGAGGCGGTGCGCCACAAGACGCAGGATGAGTGGCGCACCCTGTTCGCCGAGTGGGACGTGCCCGGCGCGCCCATCAACGACATCGCGGACGTCTACCAGGACCCGCAAGTGCTCCACCGCAACATGCTGGTGGAGATAGACCACCCAACGGCAGGGCGCATCCGCACCGGCGGCAACCCCATCAAGACCGGCCACGAGGAGCGGTTCACGCCGCCGCCGACACTTGGGCAGCACACCGTCGAGGTGCTCCGCGAGATCGCAGGCTACACGGACGCGCAGCTGGAAGCCCTGCGGACCGCGCAGGCGATCTAGGCCGGCGCGGCGTCATGCAGCCCCAGCGATCGCCCGCGCCGGACATCACCAGGCTCGCCATCCCCATCGCCCTCATCTTCTTCTTGTGGGGGTTCGGCACCGGCGCGCTGTGGGTGGCGCGGCCCCTCTTTGCGCTCGCGCTGGGCGGGACGCTGCTGCAGGTCGGTCTCGTCTCTTCCCTGAGCGCGATGCCCCGCCTTATCTCCGGCCCCGTCGCCGGGCTGCTCTCCGACCGCTGGGGCAGGCGCCCCATGCTCATCCTGGGCGCGATCGGGCACGGCTTGATCCTCGTCGGCCAGTTCGCAACCACCAACTACGTGCACTACGCCCTGCTCGAAGCGCTGGCGGGCATCACCATCGCTATCTGGACGATCAGCTCCAGCGTCCTTATAGCGGACCTCACGAAGATTGCGAACCGCGGGCGCACGGTCGCCTTCCGCGACACGGCGATGCGGCTGGGGATGCTGGCCGGCCCACTCGTCGGGGGATTCATCGCCGCTCAGTTCGAGTTGCGATGGGTGTTCATCTTCATCGCCTCCACCAAGGTGGTTGCGATCTTCGTCGTGCTGTTCCTCATCCCGGAGACGAGCCCTGTCCGCACCTCGCGCGAGCCCAATGAGCGGCCAGGCAAGGCACGGAGCGCAGGCGGCGGCATCCCGTGGGCGAT
The DNA here is from genome assembly GCA_034422595.1 of Dehalococcoidia bacterium. Taxonomy (GTDB): domain Bacteria; phylum Chloroflexota; class Dehalococcoidia; order Lucifugimonadales; family Australimonadaceae; genus Bin16. The sequence continues at coordinate 397,587 of DAOUJO010000007.1, forward strand.
GTTCCGCACCAGGTCGTTCGTGGCGGTTGCGGCCGCCACCATCTGCTTCGGCATGATCGGGCTGGGGCCCGGCATCTTCCGCACGTACTACCCCATCCACGCGCAGGAGACGCTGATGCTCTCCCCGGACGTCATCGGCAATCTGGTTGCCATGGGCGGCGTCCTGACGATGCTCGCGGCAGCGCCCACCGGTTTCGCGGTCGACCGCTTCGGGCGCAAGTGGCCGCTCGTGCTCGGCCTCGTCCTGCTCGGCGCATCTGTCTACCTGCTCGGGGCGTCGACGGCCTTCATCGGCATCGCGGTAGCCTTCGCCGTCTTCGCCATCGCGGAGGGGATGAATACCAATACCAACCAGACGTATGCGATGGACCTCGCGCCGATGGAGCAGCGCGGCGTTTTCCTGAGCGCGTTCCACATGGCCACGAGCGCCGGCATGATGATCGGGCCGCTGCTCGCGGGGCTGCTGGCCGGACGTCTCGGACTGGAGAGCACGCTCTTCATCTTCGTGGGCGTCGCCGCGGGATGCGCGCTGCTGTTCGTCGTGCTCGCCCGGGAAACCCTGCGACGGGAGCAGGCGCCGGAACCCACTCCTACCGCACGGTAGCGTAGCCGCCCGGCACGCCGCGCTTCGCGAGCACGATCTGCCACAGCTGGATGTTGCGCGACCGGAATCCGCCCGCGCACGCGAGCAGGTAGAACTTCCACATGCGGTAGAAGCGCTCGTCGTAGCGCTCCTTCAATGAGTCCCAGTTGCTGTGGAACTTCTCGTACCACGCCACGAGCGTCTTGTCGTAGTCCGCACCGAAGTTGTGCCAGTCCTCCACGATGAACAGACCCTCGATCGCCTCCCCTACCTGCGCCACCGACGGCAGCACGCCGTTCACGAAGATGTATTTGTCCATCCACGGGTCGATGGCGTTGGTCGACCTGTTGGAGCCGATGGTGTGCAGCAGGAAGAAGCCCCCGTCTTCCAGCAGGCGCTCCGCCGTCTCGAAGTACGCACGGTAGTTCTTCGGCCCCACGTGCTCGAACATCCCCATGGAGACCACGTGGTCGAACCGCCCCGTGGCGTCGCGATAGTCCTGCAGCATCCCGTTGACGGGGAGGTGGGAATACCGCTCGGCGATGTAGCTCACCTGCTCCCTGGAGATGGTGACACCCGTGCAGTGCGCCCCGTACTTCTCCGCCGCGAACCCCATGAACGCCCCCCAGCCGCAGCCGATGTCGAACACCGACTGCCCCGCCTGCAGCCCGATCTTCCGGCAGATGAGGTCCAGCTTCGCGTCCTGCGCGGCGTCGAGGTCGGTCGCCTCCTTCCAGTAGCCGCAGCTGCCTGTGAGCCGCGAGTCGAACGTCGCGGCGAAGAGGTCGTTGCCCAGGTTGTAGTGCTGGTCGCCGACGTCCCAGGCGCGCTTCTTGTTCTGCCGGTTCGTCCAGCGCGCCGAGAGCGCTAGCCGTAACGTCTTGAGGTTCCGGGGGAGGAGGTGCTGCGCTCCCGTGCCGAGGATGCGCGCCATCGTCTCGTCCAGCTGGCCGGAGTCCCACCAGCCGTCCATGTAGGCCTCGCCGAACCCGAGCGTTCCTTCCGCGAACACGCGCGCGAACAGCCGCTCGTCGTGCACCTGGATGTCCCACGGCTCCGGTCCGTTTATCGTCACCTCCGCAGGCGCCAGGAGGCGCTCTGCCTGCTCTCTGAACTTGTCGTTCGCCATACCGGTCTGTAACGCTCCTTGCGCTGGCTATCGGCGAGAGAGTATAGCGCGCCGCGCGCCGGGGTGTGCACGCCGGTATGACGGCGGCGTCCGCGGGCGTATACTCGCAGCACGACGCGCACACGTGCGACACGCACGGAGGAGAACACGCCATGGCAGGAATCGTCGACGCGGACACGCACATCATCGAGCACCCCGGCGTCTGGGAGTACTTCGACGCCGACATGTACGACCGCAGGCCCCTGCTCGCCTCCATCCCGCTCGACGGCGAGAACGGCCCCCGCGACTTCGTCTGGATGGTCAACGGCACCGCCGTCCCGAAGCGCTCCGGCAAGGGCAGCTACGCCGTCGCCGTGGGCGGCTCCGACTCGGAGAACGCCCGCAGCGACATCCGCGCCTCCGTGCGCTACATCACCGACCCCCTCGCGCGCGTCGAGGATATGGACATGCGCGGCGTCGACTCCGAGGTCGTCTTCCCCACCGTCCTCCTCGCCTACATCACCGACGACGTCGAACTGGAGGTCGCCATCTGCCGCGCCTACAACCGCTACATGGCCAACGCCTGGCGCGTGGCGGGCGACCGCATGGCGTGGGTCGTCGTGCCCCCGCTGCGCGACATCGAGGCGTCGCTGCAGGAGATCGAGTTCGCACGCGACAACGGCGCGGTCGGCGTCTTCTTCCGGGGGGTCGAGGGCGACCGCTCGCTCGCGGAGTCGTACTTCTTCCCCATCTACGAGGCGGCGCAGCGGCTGGGCATGGCCATCAGCATCCATACCGGCGGCGGCTCGCCCGGCATGCTGCAGGTGTTCGACCGCAACGTCTCGCACAACCTGCCGCACGTGCGCTCGCTCCCGATCTTCGCGTTCCGCGACCTCGTCGCGCACAAGATACCGGAGCGCTTCCCCGACCTGACGTTCGGCTTCATCGAGGCGTCGGCGTCGTGGGTGCCCTACGTCGTCCACCACCTGCGGCGCTCCACCCGGACCTCCGAGCGCGGCATCGGCCGGGCCAACCCCGACTCTGCGCTCGACTTCGGCCCAGCCCTCTTCCGCGACTACCGGCTGTTCGTCGCCGCCGAGACCGACGAGGACATCCCCTACCTCCTCACCTACATCGGCGAGGACAACATCATCATGGGCTCGGACTACGGCCACCAGGACCAGTCGAAGGACAACGGCATGGTGGGCGTCATGCAGCGCCGCGAAGACCTCCCCGCCCCCATCGTCGAGAAGATTCTCGCCGACAACCCCACGCGGTACTACCGGCTGGGATAAGTCCAGTCATTTCCGCGAAGAAGCAGGGGCGCCCGGATGGGCGCCCCTCTGGTTTCTCTTGCTCTGGGCAGGATTGCGCCCTAGCTGTCCAGCTTGAGCAGTCTGCGCGCGTTCCCCTCGTAGATCTTCTGCTTGTCCTCGATGCTGGCCGTGATGCCGTCCATCACCGCGAGCGTCGACCGGATGTAGCCGGAGCCCTTCTCCGGGTCGAACGGCGCGTCCGACGCGAACAGCACGTGGTCGGCGCCGAAGAACGCCAGCCCGCACTCCGTCGCCGGGACGGAGCCGAACGTCGCCGTGTCGGCGTAGAACATGCGGAAGTAGTCGTACGGGCGCTTCGCCAGCCGTCCGAGCGTGCCCGCCTCGTGCGGGTCGTCGCTGCGGCGACCGAGCTGGTCGAGGCCGGGCCCGACGCGGCCCTCGAAGAATGGCACCATCCCGCCGAGGTGGTGCGTGATGATCTTGATGTCCGGGTACCTGTCGAACAGGCCGGACATGACGATGCGTCCCATCGCGACGCTCGTCTCGTACGGCCAGCCGAACGCCCACCACATGTCGTACCAGGAGCGCTCCTCGGTCACGTAATCGGAGAACTCGGCGGAGCGTGTCGGGTGCAGCCAGATAGGCAGGTCGAGTTCGGCCATCTTGTCGAACACCGGGGCAAGCTCGGGGTCGTCGAGCGGGCGGCCGTTGACGTTGGTGAATATCTGCACGCCCTTCGCGCCGAGCTTGTTGATGGAGCGGTCGATCTCGTCGAGCGTGGCCTGGGTGTTGTTCATCGGCAGCGCCGCGACGAACCCCGGGAACCGGTCCGGGTGCTGCGATACGACCTCGGCCATGCCGTCGTTGGCGATCTGCGCGAGCTCCGGGCTGTCCTCCGGTCCTGCGACGACCTCCACCGGCGGCAGGTTCAGCGAGAACACCTGCTTGTAGTCGTCGCCGAACTGGTCGATCTTCTCGAACCGGGCGTCGACGTCGTACAGCATGGGGATGGCGGAGACGCGCTTCATCATGTACGCGCCGCCCTCGCTCATGTTGGTCATCGTGTCGAAGTAGGGCTTGGGCAGAATGTGGTTGAAGATGTCTATCTTCACGTAGTCCTCCGTTGGGGCGCGCCCTCATGGGCGGGCCGTTATCATCTGACTAACCCTACCCTTACGAGACGCTGTGGGTCAAAGGCGCAAAGGACAATGGAGGTAACCCTTGCAGGTACGCATCGTCGGCGCGCACAGCCTGGACTCGAAGCACGCCCACCACAATTGCTTCCTCATCGACGACCACATCGCCGTCGACGCAGGCAGCATCATGAGCGCGCTCGCCGCTGACGAGCAGGAACGCATCGAGGCCGTCCTCCTCACCCACCACCACTTCGACCACTGCCGCGACCTCCCGACGCTCGCGCTGGATTCGCGCGACGCGGGCAGGACCGTCCAGGTGCACGGCGAGCCTCCCGCGCTGCGGGTCACCAACACCCAACTGCTGGACGGACGCATCTACATCGACGCCACCAGGGTCCCCGAGCCCGGCGTCTCGCCTCCCCTCTCGCTCCGCCCTTTCGCCGTCGACGAGACGCACGAGGTGCTCGGCTACCGCGTCTCCAGCGTGCGCGTCGACCATCCCGTGCCGACGATGGGCTACATCGTGAGCGATGGCGGGTTGAGCGTCGGCTTCTCCGGCGATACCGGCGGCGCGCTGATGGGCTTCTTCACGCACCCCACGCCACCGGACGTGCTGCTGATCGACGTCAAGTGGCCGGAGCGCTTCCGCGCAGTGGCAGAGGCGTCGGGCCACATGACGCCGGGCATGCTGCGCGAGGAGGTGCTCACCGCGAAGGAGGCGGGCGTCGCGCTGCCGAAGCTCCTCGCCGTCCACCGCTCGCTCCGCGAGGAGCCGGAGCTGCTGCGCGAACTCGCCCGGCTCCAGACCGAACTGAACGTCGACCTGGAGCCTGGCTACGAGGACATGGTCATCGGCTGAGCGGCCCTTGACGCAGCGCTGCCATTAGCCACATACTTAGCTAAGAACAGTGCAGGATAAGACCAATGACCACCGTGAACGTCCACGAAGCGAAGTCACAACTCTCCCGCCTGCTCGCACAGGTCGAGGCTGGTGAGGAAGTCATCATCGCACGCAACGGCAAGCCCGTCGCGCAACTCGTCGCGTGCAAGCCGAAGCGCAAGCCCCAGCCCGACGTGTTGAAGGGAATTATCAGCATCGACGAGCGCTTCTTCGAGCCGTTGCCCGAGGAGGAGTTGGAACTCTGGGGCGTTTGATCCGTTGCGGCTCCTGCTCGACACGCACGCCTTCATCTGGTGGTACAGCGACAGTTCCAGGCTGTCGTTGCCTGTGCACCGCCAGATTCTCGACGAAGCTAACGATAAGCTGATAAGCGCGGCGTCGGCTTGGGAGATCGCCACCAAGCACCGGCTCGGCAAGCTGCCGGATGCCCAAGCTCTCGCCCTCGACATCCGTGGAGCGATTGCCTTCCAGGGATTCGAGGAACTGCCTGTCACAGTGGCCGAAGGCATACGAGCCGGGGAACTCCCCGGCCCGCTCCGCGACCCGTTCGACCGCATGCTCATCGCGCAGGCACTGGCCCACGACCTCGTCGTCGTGTCCAACGAGGCGCTCTTCGACCGCTACGGCGTGCGCCGTCTCTGGTAACGCGCGCTATCGGCTAGGAGAGGTGCTTCCCGAACCACGCGAGGGCGTCGGCCCACGCAGCCTCGGCGGCCTCTTGGTTATAGCGCTCCGCGTTCGTGTGGTTGTGGAACGCGTGCGGCGCGTTGGCGTACACCTTCATGTCGCACGTGGTCCCGGCGTCGTTCAACGCCTTCGTGATGTCGTCGATGCCCGCGTTGATGCGCTCGTCCAGTTCGCCGTAGACGGCGTAGACCGCGCCCGCGATGTTCGGCACCTGCTCCAGCGGCGGGTTCGCGCCGTAGAAGGGCACCGCAGCCGCGATGTCCGCGCTCTCCGTCGCGACGCGCCACGTGATGCCCCCGCCGAAGCAGAAGCCGATGATGCCGATGCTGGTGACGTCCGGCTGCGCCTTCAGGTACGCGATCACCGCCTGCACGTCGCCGATGTGGCGCTCCCGCGGGATCTCGCCCAGCTTCGCCGGGATGTCCTCGATGCTCGCCGTACCGCCGTCGCGCGACAGCAGGTCCGGCGCGACCGCGATGTAGCCGTTGCTGGCGAGGCCGTCCGCCACGTCGCGCAGGTAGGGCACCAGTCCACGGTTCTCGTGGATGACGATGACCGCTGCGGCGCTGCCGCCGGCCGCCGGCCTCGACTCGTACGCCGCCAGTTGCGCGTCGCCCGCGTCTATCGAGATGTCGCTTCCCGTGGGCTCAGGCCCGCCGATGAGAGGGTTCGCCATGTCTCCTATCCTCCTTTGATCTGGTCAGGCGGCTGGATCACTCCAGCCTGACGTTCTTGCTGTAGTCGTAGTCCACCGAGATGTCGCTCGCGAAGTCCCACGTCACGCGGCTCGTGTCCCAGCCGGCGCCGAACGCTTCCTCGAAGAACGTGAGCATATCGCTCCATGCGGCGGCGGTCTGCTCCGGACGGTACCGCCCGGGCATCGTATCGTTGAACCAGCCGTGCGGCGCGCCCGGATAGACGCGGATGCGATAGCTCTTGTTGGCGCGCTCGAACGCGTCCCGCCACGCCCGGAGACTCTCGATCGAGATGATGTGGTCCGCCTCGCCGAACTGGCCGAGCACCGGGCACTTCGTCGCGGCGATGAGCTCGCTCATGGGCACCGGCTGCTCCGGCGTGGGCTTCCAGTTCGCATTGTCCACGCCGCCGTAGAGCGCCACGACTGCCGCGACGTCGTCCCGGTGCGCCGCGTACAGGATCGGCTGCCGGCCCGTCTGGCAGACGCCGATGATGCCGATACTGTCGCTCCGGACGTAGTCCTGGCTTCGCAGGAAGCGGATGACCTCATCGAAATCGTCGATGACCTCGTCGTCCCGTATCTCGACACGCGCCTCGCCGCGCGCCACCGCCTCGATGTCGCCGTCGAAGCGATGGAACAGGTCGGGCGAGACGCCCACGTAGCCCACCTCAGCGAGCCGCTCGGCCATGTCCTTGGGATGCTGGACGATGCCGTACCGCTCGTGCAGCCACATCACCGCGGGGCGAGGCTCATCCGTGTCGGGCCGCGCCACCCAGACGTTCATGCCGCTCTCCAGGCGATGCTCTTCCAGCATGGACGTTCCCTCCTCTGACCGGCGTCTACAGCCCGGCCACGAAGTCCGCAAGGCGGTCTATCTGGTCGATATCCGCGAGACCCGGCTCCAGTATCAGTTCGTCGCAGCCGATCTCCTCGTAGGCGCGGAAGGCCTCCCGCAGCGTCTTGGGCGTGGACGGCACCTTCACCTCCATCGTCCGCGCAGCCTCGCCGCGGAACGAGTAGTAGGAGCGTATCGATTCCGCCGTCCGGGCTGCGGCGTATGGTCCCCAGGCGCACGTAAGCCCGGCGACCAGCCTCGGCCTGCCCGGCCTGCCCGCCTCTTTCCACGCAGCCTCCACGACGCGGAAGTAGCCCATCACCTCCTGCGCCTGGTTGGAAGCCGCGCTTCCCGCGCTCCCCGCGATGTAGCCGTCGCCAAGCCTGCCGGAGCGCCGCAGCGCGATCTCCGTGCGTCCGCCGATGAGGAGTTCAGGCCCTTTCCCGTACGCCGCCGTGGGACCGATGGGGCCGACGTCCTCCTGCAGCGGTTCGCCCGCCCAGATGCGGCGCATCGCGGCTATCTGCTCCTCGAACCGCCTGCCGCGAGCTTTCATCTGGGCTTCAGCAGCGACGAAATCGTCCGGGCGCGAACCGACGCCGAGCCCGAGCACGAACCGTCCGCCCGAGATCGAGTCGATGCTGGCGACCTGCTTCGCCATAATCGCCGCGTTGCGCAGCGGCGCGATCAGCACGGTCGGCATCAGCCGGACGCGCCTCGTCACCGCAGCGGCGGCAGCCATCGCTATCAGCACGTCGTGGTTGCCGTAGACCAGCCGGTCTATCTGTGCGAGCGATGAGAACGGCCCTTCGTCCGCCCGTACTGCCCACTCGACAAGGATGTCCCCTTTGTTCGCAGGGACCACCTTGGGAAATGCGATTCCTATCTCCATGCACGCTCCGCGCCTGAGCGCATGATCATTCCGGTCTGACCACGAACACGGGGCCGGCGCTGTGCCGCACAACCCGGTCCGTAACGCTGCCCAGCAGCAGGCGCGCCATGCCCGCGCGGCCATGCGTCGCCATCGCCACCAGCTTGTCGCCCGCCTCGCCGACCTCGTCGAGTATCACGCTGGCCGGGTAGCCGGTCACGACGCTGCCGCTGGCGTCCGTGACGCCCGCCGACTGCAGGTCGGCGACCTTCGCCGCAACGTAGTCGTGCGCCTCGGTCTCCATCTCGCCCGCCAGGTCCTGGCTGGCGTGTATCGGAGCGTACTCCGTGAACGCTTCGCCGTACGGGTTCAGTGCGACGGCGCGCAGCACCGTCACTCCCACGCCCAGCGCGTTCGCCATCTCTGCCGCGTGCGGCAGCGCCTGCTCAGACAGCTCGGAGCCGTCTACCGTCAGCACCACCCGGTTGACCGGATGAGCGCCGCCTTCCTGGGCTCGAGTGATGAGCATCGGGTGCCTGCCGCTCCGCACCATCTTGTCCGTGACGCTGCCCAGCAGCCACCTGCCGACGCCCGTGCGGCCGTGCGTGGTCATCGCGATGAGCGTGCCGGCGTCCTTGTCAGCCTCCTCCAGGATGCAGTCAGCCGGATCGCCGTCCTTCACCACTGTCTCGACGGTCACGCCGTCCGACCTGATGGTCTCGGCCATCTGGTCGAGATACGCTTGGGCGTCGCTGTTGATCCTTCCAAGGATGTCTTCCCAGTCTGCGGCCGACGGCAGGGGCCCGGCCTGGTCGTCCGTCTCCCGGTAGACGCTCATCCCTTCTCTGACCAGTTCGCCGGGATACGGGTTCACCACGCGCAGCAACAGCACGGTCGCTCCCGTGGACTTCGCTACCATCTCAGCATACGGCAGCACCTGTGCTGCCAGGTCCGACCCATCCAGCGGAACCAGGACACACGAATACATGCAGACCCCTCCTGCCTCGTTATCGATGACTCTGCGGACGCCGGGCCCGGTTTACCCCTGGCCCACCAGCTTGCGACGCTCGGCGGCGTCTTCGCCGCCCTTCACGCCGCGCTGGTTGAGGATGGGGCTGTACTTGCTCGCCATGCCTTGGCGCTCGTAGACGCTCGTGCCGGTGCCCGTGCCGCCGAGGTCGTTCGGGTTGATCTTGGCCGCGAGCTCGCGCGGGTACTCCGTGACCATCCCGTGGTACCTGTTCTCCTCCGGCGTGCGGAACGTGTTCATCGGGTCGCCGCCATCTTCGACGATCTTGATGTTGTCCTCCAACATCTGGCGGAACATGATGATGCCCTTGTCGGAGCGGCCCAGGTGCTCGCCCGTGCGGTCGGCGATGTCGCCCTGCGTGATCCACGCTGCGACGTCCTGCGCGGAGTTGCTGTCCAGGATGACGTACTGCGGCTGGTCGTTCTCATCCAGTTGGATGACGGGAGGCTCGAAGAACGGAACGTCCTCCGCCGCCTGCTCCGGTGTGTCCGCATCCTTGGGGTGGCACATCACCCACCAGTGCGCCGTGTTGTAGTCGTCTATCGGAACACGGATCTGCACTGCCGGGCCGGTCATGCCCCACTTCTCGCGGTCGAACCCGTCGCCGCCCTGCCGCAGGTAGTACGGGAAGATGATGGGGTGGCCCTCACGCCAGGAGGTGTCCTCTTCGGAGCCGCCCTCCATCACGCGGCGCTTATAGATGCCGTACTCGTACTCCGTGAAAGCGATCTTCTCGTGGTGCCGGATGACCTTCTGGCGCTCCGGCTCGCTCCGCATCACGGAGATGAAGTTGGACCAGTAGCCATGCAGCCACTCTAGGTGCACCGGGTCCAGCGAGTTCTCCTGGCACTGCAGCCAGTTGCACGGAAGGACGGCCAGCCCGATGTCCCTGATGACGTCGTCTACCGCGAAGACGTCCCAGTTCGGGACGAGCGGCGCGGGGGTGGGGCCGAGGTAGGCGAACAGCAACCCGGCCTTCTGCTCCACCGGGTACGCCTTCATCTGGATCTTGTCCTTGAACCGCGCCTCAGGGTCTTCCGTCTCCTCGTACGGCTGCTCCGTGCACTGGCCCGTCTCGTCGTACAGCCAGCCGTGGTACGGGCACCGTAGGCCGTGCTCCTCCGGGATGCCGTAGATCATGTTCATGCGGCGGTGGGCGCAGTGCGGCTCCATGAGTCCGAAGGTGCCGGAGCGGTCCTTGTAGAGGATGAGGTCTTCACCGAGGAGGCGCACCTTCATCGTCCACTTGTCGTTCATCTGGGAGACGGCGGCGATGGGGTGCCAGTAGCGGCGCATCAATTCGCCGGTGGGCGTGCCGGGGCCGACCCGGGTGTAGCGGTCGTTTGCTTCCTGCGTCAGCATCGCTTCCTCCTTCTGTCTCTCTGCCTCGTCTCGATTGCCGGGCGCATCATACAGCCGCCTGTGTTCGCGCTGCTAGCAGCGTGCCGCTAGCGACGATACGACGGCGAGCCGGGGAGCGTCCGCTCCTCGAACGCGCGCTGCACGTCCGCCAGTTTGCGGGGGAACTCCGTCGTCCGGCAGTTGTGCCAGTCGTCCAATTCCGCTTCCCAGTCCGCGCCCGGCGGCAGGACCGTCGCGCACGAGCGCACGCTGTACTGTTCCGGGTGCTCCGACGCCGGCGGTGGCGTGCCGTCCTCGCGCAGCTGGGTCGCCGCCCGCAGCAGCATGCGCCGCGCGCGGATGATGCTTACGTCCGTCGTCCCTAAGTGCTCGCGGGTCCTGTCCATGATCGGGCCCATGCTGTGGATGACCGCCGAGTCCTGCAGCCGCACCGTCGGTATGCCCGTCGCGTTGCGGCTCTTCGCCGCCTGGTCCATCAGGAAGTCGCTGTCCGGCGCAGCCTGCGGCCACCACTTCGCGAAGAAGCGCCCGTGCTGCTCCGGCTTCATCGGCCCGACGCCCGGCACGAGCGTCCCCGGCTCCTCCGGCAGCGCCGAGTGCGGCTTGCCGCTGCCTGGCATCTCGCCCGCGGGCTTCCACCAGATGCCCATGTGCACGGTGTGGTAGTCGTCCACCGGCAGGTAGATCGAGAGCGGCACGACGCCGTCCTGCGCGGGAAACATCCCGTAGATGGGGAAGATGAACTGCGTGGTGCGCCAGTAGACGTTGCCGTCCAGCTCGTGGCGCTCCGCACCGTAGGTGAACCCGTACGGCTTCTCCGATATGTGGAAGAGCGCGCGCTGGTCGTTGTGGTAGAGGCCGTAGCGCGGCGAATCGTCGATGTTCAGCCGGCGGTGCAGGAAGTAGACGTGCGTCGAGTCCAGCTCGCCTTCGAGCGCCTGCATCCAGTTGCACTCGTAGACGATCTTCTGCGCGTGGCTCACGTTCTCCGGCGGTATCTGCCCCCACTCGAACAGCGGGATGCCGGGCGGGTCGTCCTGGTTGGGGCCCATGTATATCCACGTGACCCCGCCGTAGTCCGCGCCCTTGTACGCCGTTATCCGCACCTTGTTCTTGAAGACGCTCTCGGCGGGCTCGTTCGGCATGTCGACGCACTGACCGTCGGCGTCGAACTTCCAGCCGTGGTACGCGCAGCGCAGCCCTTCTTCCTCGGTGCGGCCGTAGAAGAAACCTGCGCCCCGGTGCGGGCAGTTCGCCTGCGTGAACGCGGGCGTCCCGTCCAGCGTGCGCCAGACGACGAGGTCCTCGCCGAGCACGCGGACGCGCTGCGGCTGTCCCTCCGCTTCGTACTCCCACGAATAGCCGACCGGCAGCCAGTACTGCCGCATCAGGTCGCCCATCGGCGTACCGCGTCCTACGCGGCAGAGCAGGTCCGTGTTCTCAGCAGAGAGCATGCCGTCCTCCCGTTACGCCCGGTGGGGCGTTCTGCACTCGGACATCATCCTGCAGGCGCAGCATACGCCAATCCGCCGTGCAAATCACCGCACGATGCGCCCCATGCGTGCACTGGCGTATAGTCGCACACGACACAACGGCGGAGGAGCAGAGCATGGAGATCACCGAGAACGTCCTGCAGAGCGGTATGCGACTCTGGTACGCGCGGCCTGAGACGACCGAGCCTCGCCCTCTGATGGTGATGCTCCACGAGCGCTACGGCCCGGTGGAGCAGAGTTGGAACATCCTCCGGCTCGTCGCGGGGCGCGGCTACGTCGCCTGCCTCTCCGACCTCTTCCACCGCTACGAGGGCGACCGCGGCCCCATCGAACGCTCCGAGGCCCGGTGCGATCCCACCGACGAGCAGACGGTAACCGATATCGACGAGTCCATCGCGTTCATGCGCACCCTCGACTTCGTGGACGGCAGCAACATCGGCCTCGTCGGCTTCTGCCAGAGCGGGCGCACGCCCATGGTCTACTCGGCGGCGGGACGCGACGTGCAGGCGCTGGGCGTGTTCCACGGCGGCATCTACCCCCGCGACTACGAGCCCATCTACGAGGGGCAGGAGCCCATCGCCGACGTCATCTCCCGCGTCAGCGCCCCCATCCTCGCGGGCTTCGCCGAGCACGACCAGCTCGTGCCGATGGAGAACGTCAAGCGCTTCCGCGGTGAACTGGAGGCGTTAGGCAAACGCGCAAACGTCCGCGTCTTTGGAGGCATCGGTCACGGCTGGTTCAACGTCACCCGACCGAAGGACTACAACGAGGCCGCGAGCAACGAGTCGTGGGACCTGCTCGCCGCATTCGTGGACGACGCCTTCGCGGGCACGCTCAACGACGGCCCGAAGGTCGAGTTCAACGCCGACGCCTCGATCCCATTCGACTTCTCGGTCTGACGGGCAAGGAGCGTCCTCCCCCCTACAAGAACGCCCTCCCGCGTGGGGAGGGCGTCCAACCCCTGCTGTCTCTCTATCTCGAGGCCACCTTGGCCCGGACCCCTGCCGCGAGCTCCGCGCTCTCGGAGACGGCGGTGCCGTCCGGGTCCTCCCACGCCAGCTGGCCGCCGAGGCCGTGCTCGATGTTCCACGTAACGACGTCGAAGCACTTGCCCGTCACCTCGGTCGACGCGTTCTGCTTCGCGAGGAAGAGCGCCAGCGGCACCATGTGGTCGGCCCGCAGCGGGAGCGCGGCGTTCGGGTTCCCCATCCCCTGCTCCCTGCGCGCGATGTTCTGCTCGTCGAAGCCCGTCGTGCGCGTGTGCCCGGGGATCATCAGGTTCACCGCGACGTTGTCTCGCCGTGTCTCGTCCGCCAGGTAGAACATCATCGTGAGCAGCGCGGCCTTCGTCGACTGGTACGGCATCTCCTTGCTGTCCGGGCGCCACGCCTTGTACGCGCCGCCGTACGAGTGGTGCAGCGCGCCGCTGCTGATGATGGAGATGACGCTGCCGGAGCGCTGCTGGATCATCGGCCGGATGAAGCGCCGCGTGACCTTGAGCGCGCCGAACACGTTGACCGCGAACGCCTGCTCCCAGTCCTCGTCGCTCGTTTCCAGCGTCGTGATGCGCCCCGTCGGCGGGAAGAGGATGCGCTGCCGGATCGCCGCGTCGTTGATGACCACGTCGCACGTGCCCCACTTCGCCATCGTCTCCTCGTACGCCGCGTCGATCTGCGCGCCGTTCGCGACGTCCACCGTCGACACGATCACGTCGTCGGGGCGGGAGCGCAGGCTGTCCAGGAACTCGGTGTCCTTGTCGCTGGAGAAGCCCGTCGGCTCCCACGACAGGTCCATCGCCACCACCTTCGCGCCTTCCGCCAGGAACGCCTGCGTGAACGCGCGGCCCATCCCTCGCGCCGCGCCCGTTATCGCCACAACCTTGCCGGCCAGTTCGCTCATCTCTTCACTCCTCGGATACCGCCCTTGGACACGCGCGCCGGGCGGAAGATGCGCCAATCATACTCCGTCAGCCGATGGGACGCTCGCCCCGCGTGCCCGATAATGGCATGGGCGGGTATACCGTCCGCAGGCGGGGTACACGTGAAGGTATTCGGCAAACGCATCGGGCTCGGGAACGGCACGGCGGCGGACGTTGCCCGCTTCCTGCGGGGCCCGGACCGCCGCAGGCGCGAGTTGCGGCAGGCCGCAAGCGTCTTCCGCGAGATGATCGGCGGCTTCCGTGCGCTGCACTTCGTCGGCCCGTGCGTCACCGTGTTCGGCTCCGCCCGCACGCCGGAGGAGAGCCCCCACTACCGCATGGGCATGGAGGTGGGCGGCGCGCTCGCGGACGCCGGGTTCACCGTTATGACCGGGGGCGGGCCCGGCATAATGGAGGCGGCGAGCCGGGGCGCGAAGGAAGCGGGCGGGCGCACCGTCGGCTGCACCATCCGCATCGACATGGAAGAGGACGCCAACGCCTACCTGGACACCTGCAAGGAGTTCAACTACTTCTTCGTCCGCAAGGTGATGCTGGTCAAGTACTCCTACGGCTTCATCGTCATGCCGGGCGGTTACGGCACGCTCGACGAGGTGTTCGAGACCGCGACGCTCGTGCAGACGAACAAGATCGCGGACTTTCCCATCGTTCTCATGGGCGCGGACTTCTGGCAGCCGATGCTCGGGTTCATCGAGGAAACCCTCCTCGCTCAGGGCATGATCGACCCCGAGGACTTCGCCGCCATCACCGTCACCGACGACGCCCGTGAAGCCGCGGCGCTCATCCGCGACGCCGCCGTCCGCAGCCACGGCGAACACTTCAGCGAGATCCTCCGCCGCAACCGCCTGCTGTTCGAGTAGCCGTGGGGTCTACGCGGGCAGGTAGCTCGGGAAGCCGTACAGAGCGACGCAGTTGTCGTGAACGATCTTCCGCATGTCCTCCTGCGCCTCGGGACCGGCGAAGTCGCGCTCGATGAACTCGCGGGATTTCGGCCACGTCGACGCCGCGTGCGGGTAGTCCGACGACCACATCACGCGGTCCACGCCGATGTCGCCCCGGTACTGGATGCCTGTCTCGTCGTCGATGTACGTGACGTACACCTGTCGTGCGAAGTACTCCGTCGGCTTCATGCTGAGGGGCGTCGAGAAGCCGCCCCGCCTGCTCGAGCCGCGCCCCACCGTGCTGTTGATACGCGTGAGCCAGAAGGGCACCCAGCCGACGCCGTACTCGGCGGAGATAACGTTGAGCGTGGGGTAACGCTCCAGCACGCCGGACGCGATGATGACCGCGAGCGATTTCTGCACCTCGTGCGCCGCGATGATGGGCCGCAGCACCCGGTTCTCCCGCCCGAACTCGTACCTGGGCCGCTCCATACCCGTCGGCGGGTGGAGGCTGAGAGGCATCCCGAGCTCCTCCGCTTTGCTCCAGAAGACGTCGTACACGTCCAGGTGGTACGGCTGGTCTTCGGGCGGCGACGCCCAGATCATCGCGCCGCTCAGGCCCATCTTCGCGCAGCGTTCGAGCTCGTCCGCGCCGAGTTTCGGGTCGTACAGCGAGATAAGCGCCAGCCCCTTCAGCCGGTCGGGCGCGTAGCTGCAGTACTCGGCCAGCCAGTCGTTGTAGACGCGGAAGCACTCCCGCTGCAGCGCAGGGTCGAGCAGCCAGAAGAGCCGGAAGCCGAGCGTCGTGTACAGCACCTCGGCGGCCACGCCATCAACGGCCATATCCTTCAGCCGCTCCGCCGGGTCCCACCCGCCGGGACGGGCGTCGGCGTAGCCGCCGGTCTTCATGAACTCGACCTTCTCCTCCTCGGTGCGGCTCTTGCCCCCCGCGATCCCGACGGCGAGGTCGTGAGGCTGGTAGCCCTCGTAGACCCACCACGCGCCCGGAACGCCGTTGTACTCGTCCTCGACGTGCGGCGCGCGGTCGCGGAACTTCGCGTCCATCCGCGTCGTCCACAGGTCCAGCGGTTCGCTCATGTGAGAGTCCGACGATATGTACCACGCATCCGTCATCGGCTTCCTCCTCACGTCCGGTGGGTGCTCTTGCCCGCAATATCCTCCCGCCCGCGCTCGCCGTCAACTTGCACCCGCCTGCCATCTGATTGACAATCCACCCGGACTGTAGGAAAACGCCCGCGCACGGCAGGATAAAGAGCGCCCTCGTGACAACGAGCGCGGCACAGGAGGACTGCAATGGTCTCGATCATCAGTTCACGCGGCGACCGGTCGCTTCGCAGCCTGGTGAACCTCGACGAGGGGCTCATCGCGAGAGAGATCTACGTCAACGAGGCGATCTACCACCAGGAGCTGGAGCAGATATTCGCCCGCGCGTGGCTCTTCCTCGGACACGAGAGCCAGGTGCCCAACCCCGGCGATTTCGTCATCTCCCGCATGGGCGAGGAGGAGATCATCGTCACGCGCGACAGGAAGAACGTCATCCACGCGTTCCTCAACACCTGCCGCCACCGCGGCATGAAGGTCTGCCGCTACGACGACGGCAACACCCTCGTCTTTACCTGCCCCTTCCACGGCTGGTCGTACGACACCGACGGCAGGCTCGTCGGCGTCCCGCACCACAAGCAGGCCTACCACGAGGAGCTCGACAAGGGTAAATGGGGGCTGTTCGAGGTCGCGCAACTCGCCAACTACTACGGCTCGCTCTGGGCGACGTGGGACCCCAAAGCCCCGTCGTTCGAGGACTACCTCGGCGTCTACGCCCCCACCATCAAGTGGTGCTTCGAGAGCAGCGCCGGCGAGGACAACGGCGTCGAGCTCTTCAACCCCGCCACCAAGTGGTACATCCCCACCAACTGGAAGTTCCCTGGCTTCTCCTTCGACGGCGACAGCGCCCACGGCGCCATGACCCACCGCTCCGTGAACGTCGCCGCCATCGGCCCGCAGGGAGACCTGCAGGGCGGCAGCCGCAGCGGCATGAAGGCCCCCTTCCCTTCCACCTCCTACGAGATGCAGCTGCCGGAGCTCGGCCACGGCGGCCACAACTACATGTACGAGCAGCCCGGCACGCCGGAGTACATGGACACCTGGCAGACCGAGCCGCCCGAGGTGGACGCCTACTACCGCGAGCAGCGCGAGAAGAAGCAGGCGCGCTACAAGGACACCTACCTCCACGCGGGCAACGGCGGCACCGCCCTCGTCTGGCCGAACGTCAATATCCAGCCGCACCGCATCCTCGTCTGGCACCCGCACGGCGTCGGCGTCACCGAATCCTGGCGGCAGTACCCCGTCGACAGGAACGCCCCCAAGATCGTGAAGGATGCCCAGCGGCGCTACATGATGCGCTACGGAGGGCCCACCGGCCTCACCGAGTCCGACGACATGGAGAACTGGAATTACGCCTTCCCCGCCAGCCTCGGCACCATCGCCCAGCGCCTCCCCTACAACTTCCAGATGGGCTTGGGCCACGACTTCAAGGACGAGCGCTTCCCCGGCATGACATTCACCTACCGCATCGCTGAAGCCAACCAGCGCGCGCGGCTCCGCCGCTGGATCGAGTTCATGGAAGCCTCCAGCTGGGACGACATCTACCCTGTCCACCCGAAGAAGAACACGGAGCGCTGATGGCCTCATCCTCCAACAACAGGCTCGTCGGCGTCGGCTTCATCGTCCTGGGAGTCCTCTTCCTGCTGCCGCTCATCAGCAGCTTCGAGTTCTCCTTCAGCGACTGGTGGCCGCTCTTCCTCATCCTCATGGGGGCCGGCAGCATCTCGAAGGGCAGCATGAAGGGCGGCCTCATCGTCATCGCCATCGGTGTCGTATTCCTG
This sequence comes from Dehalococcoidia bacterium, assembly GCA_034422595.1. Classification (GTDB taxonomy): domain Bacteria; phylum Chloroflexota; class Dehalococcoidia; order Lucifugimonadales; family Australimonadaceae; genus Bin16. Next base: position 415,287 of record DAOUJO010000007.1, read on the forward strand.
CTGAGCAACCTGGACATCCTGGACATCAGCTTCTGGCTGCTCTGGCCGCTCGCGCTCATCGCCGTCGGCGTGGCCATCCTCTTCGGCCACTCCCGCTCCCGTAAGGCCGCGAACGACGCGCCTCCGGCGGGCGACGACCTCGCCGTCTCCGCCCTCTTCTCGGGCAGCGAGCAGCGCATCGACAGCCAGCGGTTCAACGGCGGCAACATCTCGGTCACCTTCGGCGGCGCGGAGATAGACCTGCGCGGCGCGGCCATGGACGGGAACGCCGCTACCGTCAACGTCAACGCGGTATTCGGCGGCGTCAAGCTCCAGGTCCCGCCCGACTGGGCGGTCCACGTCCGCGCCGATTCGACCTTCGGCGGCGTCGAGAAGAAGCGCCCCGACCCCGCCGAGCCCAAAGCCACGCTCACCGTCACCGGCTCATGCCTCTTCGGCGGCATCGAGATCACGTCCTGAACGAGACTGGAGGAACGCCATGACGACCGGACGACCGGACCAGAAGGGCGAAGAGCTCATCAACGTCAACAACACCGTCATCCTCACCAACCTGCCTATCGGGCAGCAGATGAAGCTCCGCGACGGCTCCACCGCCGAGGTCACCGCAAACCCGCGCGACGGCGGCTGGGTGCGCGCCCGCTTCATCGAGTCCGCTGTCGACCCCGCCCTCGTCGGGAACGAGGAGATGGTCTTCGCCACTGACGTCGTCGGCCTCATCGAAAGCCCGGACACCACGCCGTTCGAAGCCGTCGACACCGGCCCCGAGCGCTCCGCCGGCCTCGCCCGGCCCGTCACCATCACGACGCCGGAGCAGACCCTCGAACGCCTCCTCCTCGAGCGCGAGATCGAGCGCTTCCTCTACCGCGAGGCCGAACTGCTCGACGACCGCCGCTTCAACGACTGGATCGAGCTCGTCGCCGAGGACATCCACTACCACATGCCCGTCCGCCGCAACGTCAAGTTCGGCGAGCAGCACCGCGAGAACACCGACCCCGAGTCCGAGATCTCCTGGTTCGACGAGGGCAAGCGCACGCTCGCGGGCCGCGTCCGCCAGATCAACACCGGCCTCCACTGGGCCGAGGAGCCGTTCTCCCGCGTCCGCCACGTCATCAGCAACGTCCAGGTGGGCGAACTGCAGGGCGACGAGGTGCCCGTCCGCAGCAACTTCTTCGTCTGGACGAACCGCCTGCACGACGAGGTCAATGTCTTCGTCGGCACGCGCCACGACGTGCTCCGCCGCGACCCGGACACCGGCTGGAAGATCGCCCGCCGCCTCATCCTGCTCGACCAGAACGTCCTGCTCTCCAAGGTCATCACGACCTTCTTCTAGGAGGAACGGTTTGTCATGTTGAGCGCAGCCGAAACATCTCTCGGGGGGCGCCCGCGAGGCAAAGCGCAGCACGCCTGGAAGCAACGTCCATGACTCTCACCGCGGAATGGCGCATCTTCGGCGAGTTCGACGTCGTCCTCGTCGTCGAGGACGGCATCGTGCGCGAGGCGATGACCGCGGGCCCTGCCATCCTCCACGACTTCCTCACGTCCATGAGCGGCCTTCGCTCCTGGCGCAGCGACCACGCCGTCGAGGGTGAGAAGGAGCGCCCGGAGCCGTGGGGCGCGCTCGTCATCTCCCGCGCCGAGACCGGCGAGATCATCGACATGGACCCGCAGCGCTTCTGGACCGGCGTCCACATCTGGTTCCGCTCCCGCGGCGTCGACTACGACACGCCTATAGCCGTCTGATCCCCTCTCCCTACAAGGGGAGAGGGTTAGGAAGAGGGTACTGTGGAGGGTGCGGCTGGGCGCTTGTCATTCTGAGCGGAGCGCAGCGGAGTCGAGGAATCTCTGTTATAGGTCCAACACGCTCAGGAGTTCGTCGACAGTCATTTCGTGATGCCATGCGACGCTCTTCAGGACACTCAACAGCGTCTTCACCTTGATCGAATCGTGAAGAGGGACCACCTCATGGTGTTCGCCGTTCACCTGTGTAGTGATCCGCACGTGGGAGCCCCGCTGCCGAACGGCCTCGTAGCCCAACCGCCGAAGAGCCGCCACCAGGCTCGTTCCGCTCACGTTCCGGGGCATCCTCACGCAGTCAGGACCTCGTCGCGCACGAAGTGCAGGCGGATCAACTTCGGCCGTGGCATCGTGGAGTCGAAGTAGCAGTCCACGGCTTCCCGGACGTTGCTGCGGACCTCTTCGAGCGAATCGCCCTGCGTGTGTATCCCATAGCCGATCGCGCTGGCCGAGTAGCCGCCGTCCGTTTCGTCCTCGGTGACCTCGAAGATGATCTCGGTCATGCCAGACCTCCTTCTGTTCGGCACCCACTTTACTAACGAAAACACTTGGCGGGCAAACACCCCGTCACACTAGTGACATCTGCCCGTTGCGCGGACGAGCCACCCCTCCCTACCCTGTTCCCGACGGCCCGACGCTACCCCGCAGTATCGCCGGGGTGAAGGGCCGAACCGTAGAGGAGGACTGTTACCAGATGTTACCGAATGTTACCGCCAGGCCGAACCCTTCCCTCTCCCCACGCCAGAACGCTGCGCTCCCTTACATCGCCTCTGAACCCACGCTCTCGGAGGGCGCACGAGCCGCGCGTATCGCAAAGATGACCCTCATGCGATGGATGCGAGACCCCGCCTTCCGAGCGGAACTCGAACACATCCGGCGTAACATGGCCGACCTCGCCTTCAGTGAACTCGAAGGCCTCGCCCTCAAAAGCGTTATCCGCCTCGAGCAATTGCTCGACGACCCTGACCCCGGCATACGGCTCCGCTCCCTGAAGGTCGCGCTCTCCACCTCGCTCTCCGTCAAGGAGCAGAAGGAGATTCGGAGCAGGATCGAGGTCATCGAGAACGCTCAGAGGATGATGAAGGAGCAGCGATGAGAGCTTCGGTGAGAGCCCTCGAACGCTACTACACCTGCCTGCTGGCGCAGGCGAAACTCAAACCCATCGCCGAGGACTATGTCGACCGCTGGATGGATGCCGTGGAGCGCGGCGAGTACCCGCCCGACTATGCGGAACTCTTCGAGGCCGCCGGCGCCGCGCGCGTCCCCGTGCTCAGCCCGGAACCGGTTATGGCGTACCTCCGGCAGTGCTTCAAGACCGGACGCATCCCGGACGAGACCCGCATCGTTCAGGCCATCGCCCACGCCTATGCGGAGCGCGATCTGATGAAGGTGGGCGCAACGTGCCACTGCCCCGCTCGCCGTCCGCTCTTCCAACGCCCCGCGCGCAGCGGCTTCACCGGCGAATAGGGGGAGATTGTCATGTTGAGCGGAGCCGGAGGCGAAGTCGAAACATCTCTCTGGAATATCTGTGACAGCACGGGTAGGATAGCCCCATCCCCCTACAACACCCAGTCCCGAGGAGGACCACCGTGTTGTCGAACAAGCTAGCAGGACCCTTCGTCGCGTGGCGCGCATCGCTCGCGCTCCCGCTGATCCTCATCGCGCTCCTCGGCCTCGCCGTTGCCTGCGCCGAACCCACGCCGACACCCACGCCTACCCCAACTCCCACGCCCACGCCGACCGCCACACCTACACCAACCCCCGAGCCTCCCTCCGCCGCGGGCGGAGGCGGCATCAAGGGAAGCGAGCTCTTCGCCCTGCTCCCTGAGGACGAACTCACCTGCCTCAAGGAGACCGCAGGGGAAGCGATGTATGCGATGGCCCTGGAGATGACCATCACGATGGAACTGGCCAACGACCCGGCCGGCGCCTTCATGTTCCAATGCGTTTCCGAGGAAACCCTCACGAAGCTCGCCGCTGCCATCGTAGCCGCCGGAGGTTGACGACATGGACCGAACGACGTTCCGGGCGATAGACGGCGACGGCCACATCCGCGAGCCCGACGCCGAGATCTGGAAGTACCTCGATGAGCCCTACGGTTCGTCCGAGATCACGCTCAACTACCCGTTCTTCCCCTCGCTGGACGGCTTCCAGCGCGGAGCGTTCGGCGCGGCGGCGGGCGCTCACAAGCGGAGGGAGGGCGTCATCGACGTCGGCGCCTGGCAGCGGCTCCTCGACGAGATCGGCCTCGACTACGCCGTCCTCTACCCCACCGCGGGGCTGGGCGTCGGGATGATCCAGGACCCGGACTGGGCCGTGGCCGTCTGCCGCGGCTACAACTCCTGGCTCGACGCCGCCTACCGCCAGGTCGACCCCCGCCTCGTGGGCGTCGCGCTGCTCCCGCTGCAGGACGTCGACGCCGCCGTGAAGGAGCTGCGCCGCAGCGTCACTGAGCTCGGCATGGTCGGCGGTATGCTCCCGGCCAACAGCGCCAACATGGGCGTCCGCAGCCCCCTCGGCGACGAGATGTTCTGGCCCCTCTACGAGGAGGCGCAGCGGCTGGACGTACCCCTCGCCGTCCACGGCGCGCCGTCGGTCGGCCTCGGCATCGACTTCAACCGCAGCGTCACCTTCGCCAACGTGCTGGAGCACCCGCTCTCCGTCATGATCCAGCTCGCCAGCATGTTCCTGGAGGGCGTCTTCGACGAGTTCCCCGACCTCCGCATCGCCTACCTGGAGGCCAACACCGTCTGGATGCCCTACATGATGGACCGCATGTCCGGCAAGAAGCGGCGCGGGCGCACCGACTCCGCCGACCTCATGCACAGCGGGCGCGTGCTCGTCAGCGTGGAGGGCGCCGACCCCGGCCTCCCGTACGCCGTGGACCGCCTCGGCGAGGACGCCATCATCTACGCGACCGACTACCCGCACGAGACGAAGGAGATGGTCGCCGAGGAGCTGGACGAAGCGCTCGCCCGCACCGACCTCCCGGAGAGCGTGCTCCGCAAGATCTACCGGGACAACGCCGTCCGCCTCTACAACTGGCAGGGACCCCAGGGAGAGACGGCCACACGGCCCGCGGCAACCGCAACCGCGTAGGTCCAAACCGGAGCCCTATGGAAGCCGGCGCACTCCCCAACACCGCACCGGACGCCGAAGCCACCGTCCGCTACACCTACCGGGCGCACTACGCCTACGGCCATGAGGTGACGCGCAACGAGAACGAGCTGCGCATCGTCCCCCGGGTGGACGGCGCGCAGCACAACGCCGCCTGGGAGATCACCACCACGCCGGACGGAGCGCGGGACGAGCACCACGACGCGTTCGGGAACCTCGTCCTCCGCTCGCTCGTCACGCAGCCGCACCGCGAGATGGTCGTGGAGGCATCCGGCTCCGTGGCCGTCCGGCTCGCGCAGGAGCCGGTGACCGACCTCCGGATGGAGGTCTACCGGGAACGTCTGCTCCCCGGCAACGTCTACCTCGCGAAGACGGCGCTCGTGGACCCCGCCGCGCTCGCCGCGCAGGCGCAGGCGGCGGCAGGCGGCGCGGTATCGCTCCTGCAGGTCGTCGAGTCCGTCACCGCATGGCTCCATCGCCACATCGCCTACGAGCGCGGCTACACCTCCGTCTTCACCACGGCGGAGGAGGCCATCGCACGGGGGCGCGGCGTCTGCCAGGACTACGCCCACGCCTCCATCGGCCTGCTGCGCGCGCTCGGCATCCCCGCGCGCTACGTCTCCGGCCTGCTCGCCACCCAGGTGGGCGAGACCCATGCGTGGATCGAGTTCTTCCACCCGGACCACGGCTGGGTCAGCGCCGACCCCACGAGGGCGCGGATGCTCGCGGACCCCAGGGAGCTGCTCACGTTCGCCGTGGGACGCGACTACAACGACGCCCGCCCCAGCATCGGCTCGTTCGAGCCGACCGGCCAGGGCGGGCTGGTGTCGATAGAAGCCAGCGTGCAATTGCCGGCTTAGGCCTGCACCGACTCCTTGCCTTCGATGCGCCGCACGAAGCCGACCAGCGCGTAGATGAGCGGGGTGTCCAGCGCGGCGATGCCCAGCTTGATGACGTACTGCACGTAGATGAGCTCCCACAGCACGCCGCCCGGAACGTTCCCCGCGAACGCGATGGAGACGAAGATCGCGGAGTCCAGCGCCTGCGAGACCATGGTGGAGCCGTTGTTCCGCAGCCAGAGGTGCTTGTCCTTCGTCACCTTCTTCAGGATGTGGAACAGGATGACGTCGTTGTTCTGGGACACGAGGTACGCGATCATCGACGCCAGCACGATGCGCGGCACCGAGCCGAGGATGTCGTCGTACGCCTGCTGTCCCTCCCACCACGGAGCGCCGGGGATGACGCCGCCGACGTAGGTGAGCAGCACGACCAGCAGGCTCAGGGCGAACCCCGTCCAGACGACGATAGCGACGGTGCGCCTGCCGTACACCTCGGAGATGGTGTCGGTGACGAGGAAGGTCAGCGGGTACGCGATGAAGCTGACCGACACTTCCCAACCGCCCAGCGAGACGATCTTGGTGGCGATGATGTTGGCCACGACGAGGAACGTCGTGAAGGCCATCGCGAGCACTGCCAGCGGCATCTTGTCCTCCTCATCAGGACGGGCGCGCCCGGAAGATTGCGGAAGTATACCCGTTCACCGGGCTATGGGAACCTCCAGGGTTCCGGGCAGTTCACACGCCGGGGCTCGGCCCCGGAAACACCCACTGCGACAGCGCCGGCGCGGCTTCCGAACAGGGCTGCATGAGCAGGTCCCGCCTGACGTGGCTGCGCCCGCCTGCCGGTTCGCCGTCGCCCCCGGCCACAGCCAGACACGTGTCTTCGCCATCGAGCCGTAGCGTCCCGTCGGCGCCATACACGAACCGCTGCAGCGGCGACTCCGAGCATGGCCGCACGTAGAGGCTCGTCCCGTCCGCCTCGATGCAGCGGTCGTGCTCGACAAGATAGATCTGCCCTTCGGACGGCAGGTTGAACGCGAACATCTCGTCGTCCGCGCCCGGCTTGCAGGTGTGCGCCTGCAGCGGAGCATCCACGTTCAGGCCGGCCCCGAAGCCTGCAACGTCGACGCAGTAGAACTCCGGCTCGTCCAGCGGGTCCGCCAGCATCACGAGCGTCTCGGAAGGCGCGACATCATCCACGGGCGCCGCTGCGGTCGGGGTTGGTTCCGGCGCGGGCGCTGGCACGGACGTGGGAGTGGCCGTGGGCTCCGCTGTTGCCGTCGGCTCAGGCAAGGATGTGGCAGTAGGTTCCGGCGACGGCGCAATTGCAACCGCAGGGGACGCAGTGGGCGCTGAGGTCGGCGTGGGTGCAGTCGTGGGAGTGGGGGTGGGGTGCTGCGTCGCAGTCGGCGCAGCCGTTGGAGTGGGTTCGGCGGAACATGCCACCAACGCTGCAACAGCCGCCAGACAGGCCATCAGGGCCACCGACGCAGTCCACCGCATACGGCTCACGCCTGCCCTTCGTCAGGAGCGAATGCGTCGAACTGGCGTATCTCGATCGTTTCCAACACAGGGCCGCTCATCCGGGCCATCATACCTGGCGCGTACTGCCAGAACGACACATTGCGCTATTGTGTCCTGTGATAGCATGACAGGTACGTTTCCGTTCATCGACAGGGGAGTTGGTTCCGAAAACAGGCAGTATCGAGAAGACTGGCTGCGTCCGCCGGTCGAACGTGAGAGTGTCCGTGCAGAGGATAGACGCTACGAGGAGGTCTCCGATGCGGCTTCTCAGACTCACGACCGTTCTGTCAGTCATACTGGCCACGCTGCTCATGGCGGGCGCGTGTGGTTCCGAAGAGCCAACGGCCACGCCGAGACCCGAGCCCACGCCGACACCGCCTCCCTCAGCGCCGCAGCCGGAGCCGACGCCCACCACAGAGGCGATGATGCCGAAGGACGACCCCACGCCGACGCCAACGCTCGCGCCGGGTCAGCCGACACCCACTCCCGCTCCTCCAACGGCAACTCCTACGGCCACGCCCGTTCCGCCTCCGTCGTTCAACCCTGAGACCTACCTCGCGGGCACGACCATCCGGGTCATCGTCGGCTGGGACCCCGCAACGTCCTCCGACCTGCAGGCGCGGTATATCGCGAGCGAGCTGCCGCGGTTCCTGCAGGGCAGCCCCCGCATGATCGTGACTAACAAGCCGGGCGCAAGCGGCATCATCGCCGGCAACCTCATGGCGAACTCGCCGCCGGACGGAAGCATCATGTACTGGGGCGTCGGCGGTCAGCCCACCAGCCAGCTCACCCGAGCGGCCGAGGTCGAGTACGAGTTCGACAAGTTCGTGCGCATCGGGACGTTCGAGAACCGCCCCGCTGCCTGGTACATCTCGGGCGACGCGCCATACAACCGCATCCAGGACGCCATCGGCGGCACCGAGGAGTTCACCTACGGCACGACCACCTTCAGCGCCACCGTCGAACTGATGAAGCAGGCGCTCAACCTGCCGGTGCGCCAGGTGCTCGGCATCCAGGGAGGCACCACCGGCTTCCTGCTCGCGTTCGACCGCGGCGACGTCGACAGCATGATCAGCGGCAGCGGCTGGTACCGCATCGCCCGCGACCGTCCGGGGTGGTTCACGGACGGCTACATCGAGCCGTTCACCATCATCGCCGACCCGACCACGCGCCTGCAGTTCAACGGCGAGATCGAGCCACCGGATGATCTCGTCAACGTGCGGTCGCTGATGAGCGAGGAACACGTCCGCGACTTCGAGATCCTCACCGCCACAGACGGCGCGCTCTACCGCACCGGCTTCCTGCCGCCCGGAACGCCGCACGAGGTGCGCAACCTCTTCTCGGACGCGCTGGTACGAGCGTTCCAGGACGCGGGGTTCATAGAGGGTCTCACCAAGCTCATGGGCCGAGCCCCCGACGAACTGATACCCGGTCCGGAGCTGGATGAGATCGCGCAGTCGTTCAGCGTTACCGACCTCGACGGCGCCTACAGCAGGTGGGACCCGAACTACGAGTCGCCACTCAACTAGCGCGAGCCCGACCGGAGCGTCAAAGCAGCGGGGGCGGGATGAATCCCGCCTCCGCTCACGTTGCCGGAACTATGACAGCCCCAGCCATCTCAGTACGAAGCGGTCCGGCCAGATGACGTGCAGGAAGCTGTCCAGTACGACGAATGCGACGAACGCCGCGAAGGCGGCGGGGATCAGCGACCATAGCCGCCTCTTCCCCTGCCAGGGAAGGTTCAGGTTGATGAACACCAGAGGATAGAGCACCGCCGCGTACTTGAACCCGATCGTCCCCGCAAGCAGCATGAACACGCCTATCCAGGCGATGATCCGCAGCAGCGCCCACGCCGCCTGGAGATCGTTCCCTGTCCGCATGCCGATGTCGAACACCGGCGCGGTGCCACCGCGAGCCCTAAGCAGGGTGGTTGCCGCTATCCCCAGCAGCACGACCAGGAATGCCGAACCAGCCCATATCGGCAGGAGCTTCGCCTCACGCTGGTTGTAACCGATCGCCTCCGGCAGCACGACTAACGCCGTCCAGCCCCCGAGGACCAGCAGCATCGCGAACTCCCACCGCCAATAGCGAGCGAGCGTACTCCAGACCGTGGAGGGTTGAGCAACCGCCACGCTGCTGTCCGGAAGAGCCGGCGCAGTCGTAGCCTCTCGAACATCCGCAGGCTCAGCACCGGTATCCTGCAGGCCTGCTTCAACTGCAGCCTCCGAGAACTCACGGGAAGCACGGCCCATCACCCACCACAGGTAGGAAGCGAACAGAACCGCCAGAACGAGGATGGTGATGGCATAGGGACGCGAGAAGATGTAGGAGAAGCCGCCCAGGGAGAGCGACGTGAAGACGTTATGCTCGATCACCGGGCCGAGGATGAATCCGAGCAGGAACGGCGCCCTCGGCCAGCCGTGCCATTTCATGCTCAATCCCAGTGCGCCGACCGCGAGCACAACCATGATGTCGCCCAGGTGAAGCGTGGCCTGGAACGCACCGAGGAACATGATGGGGAGCATCATCCCCGCAACGAAGGTGTACGGTACCTGCGTGAGCCGGGCGACCTGGGAGCCGATCGCAATGGCGACCACCATGCTGAGCACGTTGCCGATCCCGATGGCGAGCACCAGGCCCATCGTGATGTCGAGGTTCGTCGTCAGCATCGGCACGCCGGGAGCGACGCCATAAGAGATGAGGGCCACGAGCATCATCGCCCAACCCACGCCGCCCGGTATCCCGAACGCCAGCGTCGGGATCGCCTGCCCTGCCTCCTTCGCGGCCTGCGCCGATTCCGTGAACAGGACGCCGTCGAGGCTGCCCTTACCGAACTGCGACTTGTCCTTGGCGAACAGGATGCCGAAGGCATACGACAGCCACTCTACTACCGCGGAGCCGATGCCCGGGACCGCCCCGAGGAACACGCCGAACAAGCTCTGGCGCGGGATGGTCTTCCACCGCTTCAGCCCCTCCTTCATACCGATCCATATCTCACGGTTCGAGACCTCACCGGTGGAGGCGATGGGCCGCCTGCTGGCGGCAAGGTCGATGATCTCCGGCAGCGCGAAGATGCCGAGCACCGTCGGGATGAGCGGCAGTCCGTCTATGAGGTAGGCCGAGTTGAAGTTGAACCGGTCTATGGCGGTAAGCGCAGCCGTCCCGATGGTGGACATGAGCACGCCCAGAATCGCGGCGGCGAGCCCGCGCAGCAGGGAGCCCCGCACGACCATGACCACCATCGCGACGCCGAGGAGCGCCATCGCGGCTATCTCGGCGTATGAGAACCGCACGATAAGCGGTTTGATGAAAGGCAACGCGATGATGAGCGCGATAGCCCCGATAACGCCGCCTATGGCGGAAACGACGTAGGTCGCGCCGATCACCCGCGCGCCGAAGCCGCGCCGCGCCAGCTGGTGCCCTTCCAGGAAGTCGACCGTGGACGACGGGCCGGGGTAGCCCAGCAACACCGCCGGAATGATGTCCACCGACTGCCCGAGCGCAATCATCGCCCCGACAAAGATGAGGCCAATCGTGGGGTCGACGCTGAGGATGAGGAACGGGAGCAGCAGGGCAATCGTCGTGGTGCCGCCGACTCCGGGTATCAGGCCGATCGGGCCTGCAATGAGCATGGCAAGGAGCAGCGCACCCCAGAACCCGGGGCTGATCAGCAGATCACCAACGATGGGGACGGAGTCGGCGAGGATGTCCAAGGATCGCCCTCCCGTGCCTCAACATGAAAGAGAGCCGCGTCATCGATCCCGACGCGGCCCTCTCATCCGTGTGCCGATCAGAAGAAGTTCGTCAGGTTCTTGGAGAGCAGCACGTTCTGGTCGAGATAGATCTCCCGGCGCGATATCTTCCACTCCCCGTCCACCCGGCGCAGGGTATCTATCCTGTTCCCTATCCAGGTGTTGTCCTCGTCCTCCAGACGGTTCCGGTGCACGAGGAACCGGGACTTCACCCGTATCTCCCCCGCCCCGACATCACCAGAGCCCGAGCCCAGCAGGCGAACGTTGGAGACGAAATGGGTAACGCGGGAGAGCGGCTCTTCCGCCCAGTGCACGCCCGTACGGATCTGCGCGACGCGCTTCGTGAGCGTGTCCTTACCCTCGTCGAACCAGGACATCTCAATCTTCTCGCGCGTCAGTTCCGTGTCCATCTCCCTGGAAGAGACGTTGCGCTTCATGGGCGCGTGGTAGCGGGCGTCCTCCGTGAACAGGTCGAGCCACTCCTCGTACCGATGCTCGTCCAGCAGGTCGGCCTCCATGTAGAGGAAGTCCTCTATCTCCAGCCGCAGCAGCAGCTCCTCGTGTGACAGCAGGTCAGCCACGGCGCCCTCCTACCTTCCGTTTCCGTTCTTCATCCAGTCATCCTTCGCGGCGGCAGTCCTGGTAGGAGCCATCTCGCCCCAGTCCTTCGCCTGCATCACCTCCGCCCAGCGTTGGTAGTAACGCCGGTGGTTCTCGTCGCTGTAGTTGTGCGCGAACAGGCCGGGCATGCCGAACTCCGTCGGCCCGTGGAGCGGCGGTTCGGAGAGCCGCATCTGGTAGTTGAGGTCCAGCTTCTGCGCGACCGGTCCCTTGCTCGCGATGGTCAGCGCGTACCAGTTCTCCATGTCGTCCTGCTGCGTCACGCCGCCGGGGCCGTAGTACAGCTCGTAGTAGTTGGCAAGCTCGGTCTTCACCTCTTGCGGAGCGTCCTTGTCCACGAAGAAGTACGTCCATATCTCGGTCATCGCCGGGCCCTGCGGGTGCATGATGCGGACGACGCGTCCGAGCCAGCCCTCGTTGGGGAAGATCGCCGGGCCGACGGAAAGATGCGCCATCAGGCCCAGGCGCTTCTTGCGCTCCTCGAACTTCTCGCGCAGGTACTCGCGGACGGCGGGCCGCTCGTTCCAGGTGCCGGACTCATCCCAGCCCGGGTCGCCCTCTTCCGGTATCGTCACACCCATCGTGTGCCCCTCCGGGAATGAGACGGTGTACCGACTCCGCGTCTGCCCAACGGAGATCGAGCGGTCATCCCGTGGACGCACGGGGTTGCCCGTCGCTCCGACGCCCAGCGCTAGAGCGGTCGAGCGATGCGTTATCCAGCCGTGCGTGGTGTCCGTGTCCGGGCACGGCACTTTCCAGTTGCACCCCAGCCGCCACTTGACGACACCGCCAAGCACCTCCGCACCGTTGTCCGAGCCGTCCGTGTGCAGGAGGCCGGTGGCGAGGTAGAAGTCGGACCCGCCGAGATATTCGTGGAAGTTGGGGGCGGTCTTGTCCCAGGTGGCCCAGATGGAGCCCTGGAAGACCTCCACGCGAGCCTGCAGCAGCCCCCACTGCGACTTGTCCATCAGGTCGTAGCCGTTCTCGTGGTAGGGCAGCGCGACCAGCGCGCCCGTGGCGTCGTACGTCCAGCCGTGGAAGGAACAGACGTGGGTGAACGAGTTGCCCTGGTCGTAGCGGCAGACGCGGTTGCCCCGGTGCCTGCAGGAGTTCAGGAACACGTATATCTTCCCGTCGCGCGCACGGCTGACGACAACCGCCTCTTCGCCCATCCGTCCCAGGAAGTAGTCGCCGGGTTCCGGTACCTGCGATTCGTGGCCGACGAACAGCCACGAGCGGTTGAACACCTGCTCCATCTCCTGGTCGTAGAGATCCTGGCTCCAGAAGATCTCCCTGCTGACCGTACCGCTCTCGGAGTCAACCAGCCTCTTCATCTCCGACGTGAGCTGAACCATGATTCCCTCCCTGGTATACCCGCGGCTCAAATCTGGCGCTATTCAACCACATGCCCGGCGAAATTGGAAAGAAGCGCCGCCACAGGCAGGCTTGCGGCGTACGGATTCCGTTGCGGTCAGGCAAGTCACCGCCCTGCCGGACAGGTGATAGCGGCTGCTAGAATGGCCGCCGGAGAAGCCGCTCGAATGTTGACCGAGTTCACCAAGCTCGCGGAGGTCGGGGAGATAGCTCCCGGCCAGATGCGCACGATCAGGCTGGGCAGCGAGTACGTACTGCTGGCGCGCCTCGGCGACGAGTACTTCGCGCTCGACGGGTTCTGCTCGCACGCGGACGGATTCCTGGCGGACGGGTACCTGCACGAGGACTACTGTGAGGTCGAGTGCCCCATCCACGAAGGCGCCTTCGATCTGCGCACGGGAGAAGTGACGAACCCGCCTGCAGAGGTGCCCGTCGTCGCGTACGAGATACGCATCGAGGGCGGCGACATCCTGGCAGGGCCGCGCGCCTAGCCCTCCTTCGCAACTGCGGCCATCACCCGCTCGCGGATCAGCGCGTGCAGGTCGTCGTCCAGCGGACCAGCCTCCGCGGCGGCGATGTTCGCTTTCAGGTGGTCCAGGTCCTTGGTGCCGTTGATGAACGTGTGCGCCGAGGGATGCGCAAGCGAGTAGCGGAACATCGTCGAGACGAGGTCCATCCCTTCGAGTACGTCCGCAAGACCGGACTCTACCCAGCGCCTGCGCACGATCGGGAACTCTCCGCCCCGTCCCTGCTCGCGCAATGGGGCGCCCTTGACCGACCCACCCCTGATGATGGTGCCGGCGCCCGCGGCCTCGGCTGCCGTGATGGTGTCTTCGTGCTCAGGCTCCAGCGCCGAGTAGACGATCTGGAACGCGTCGAACACGCCCCAGTCCACGAACGTCGCGATGTCCGGCAGGATGGCGGAGACACCGATGAAGCGCGCCTTGCCCGATGCCCGCACATCCTCCAGCGTCGCGACGCAGTCGTGAAACTCGATGTCCGCGACGTGGGGGCCGTGGAGTTGCAGGAGGTCGACGTGGTCCGTCTTCAAGCGGGTAAGGCTTTCGTCGATGGTGCGCAGGATGTCCTTGCGCGACCATTCGGACTCGGCGTGCGGAACGCCGGTCTGCGGACGCCCGCACTTCGTCGCGAGGTAGTACTCGTCGCGCCGGTGCGAGATGAAGCGGCCGATGAACTCCTCGCTCCGCCCGTAGCCGGGAGCGGTGTCGATGAAGTTGATGCCTGAGTCCAGCACAGCGTTCAGCACGACGCCCGCGTGCTCCTCGCTCGGCAGGCGCCCTCCGTTCTCCACCACGTCCCGCATCTCCAACGCCCCGAAACCGAGCTTGGTGACCTCCAACCCCGTCCGTCCGAGCACGACCTTTTCCATGGCTCCCTCCCGGCTCAGATGCCGTAGAACCGGCGCGGGTTCTCGTCGATGATCTTCTTCGCCACGCCCTCCGGTATCTCCCCTTCCGCTTCGCGGCGTTCGATGACATCCAGCGCGTGGAGTTCGGCGGACTGGTCAGCGTGCGTGTAGTCCGTTCCGATCATCAGGCTGTCCCCGGTGCCGAACGAGAGGATGTACGGGAGGTCGTCGGTTGTGTCGCACGCCACGTAGAAGCGGCAGTTGCGGAAGAGGTCCGAGCGGTAGTCGAACGGGTGGAACGTCAGCTTCTGCGCCTTGGCGATGAGGTCTGCCATGAGGAACGGCACCCACGACGCGCCGGTCTCTATCCAGCCGACCCGCAGTTCCGGGAACCGGTCGGGAACGTCGCTCATGGCGAGATCGGTGAACGCGGCGATGGCGTTGAACCGACCCCCGATGTCTGCGCCGGAGGTCGGCGGATTGCCCGTGCCGGTGTGGATGCAGACGGGTATGTCCAGCCGGCTCGCTTCCTCGTACAGCGGGAAGAAGTAGGGATCGCTGGCGCTCCGCCCGCACTCGATGCCCTTCTTCATAACGCCGCAGGCGCCATTCTCCTTCGCCCATCGCAACTGGTTGACGGCTTCGTCGATGTCGAGCATGGGCACGAGCGCGACCCATCGCAGCCGTCCGCCGGAGGTCTGTGTGGCGTCGGCCATCCAGCGGTTGTATGCGCCGGTCAGGGCGGTATCCACCTCGGCACGCGCGGTGAACCCGCCGAGGAAGAGCGTGGGGTAGAGCACCTGCACGTCAACGTTCAGCTCATCCATGTGCGCGAGCCGCGCGGGGATGTCGGTCAGTTCCCGTGTCGCCTGCACCGTCCCTGTTCGCACGTCGTCGCGCCAGCGGCGCAGCCGCGTGCCGCCGTCGATGAGCCAGAGCCGGTGGGGTCTGCGGTCGCCGGGGACCGTCGGCACGCCTGGGTCGGTGCAGACCGGCATGTGCCGGCTTTCCGATTCGGTGAGGAAGCTCCAGGTGGCTTCCGTCTCGTCCACGTGTGCGTCAACGTCGATACGCGCCATCGGTCACCTCCCGCAGAGTTGCCATCCCGTACAGCGCGGAGTATAGCCCTACTCCCCGCTCAACGATGCCACCCGGCGATGTTCCAGAGCTCGCTGTCCCAGCCGTTGATGCGGACGCCCTTCAGCGTGTTCAGGTGCGCGGAAACCAAGCCACGGTTCACCAGCGGTATCTCGAAGTAGCTCTGCACGTGCAGGTCGTTCAGGCGCTTCACCAACTCCGCACGCTCCGGCTCGTTCCGTGTCTCCGCGAATCCGGCGTAGAGCTCGTCGTATCCGGGGTTGCAGGAGCGGGCATTATTCCCATCGGCCCAACTGTTCTCCCGCGTCTGGATATGGTCGCAGAGCAGGCCGAACAGGTACTGCTGGGGGTCGATGCCAGAGTCCGTTGCGTACATCTGCACGTCGGCGAAGAACCTGCGGTAGGACTCGTCAGCATTCTCCACAGGGTCGCCGCCGAAGAAGAGCGCCGCGTCGTGGTGCACGATCCCGGTCTCGATGCCGATCCGGCTCCACCAATCGCGGATGAGGGACTGCGTCTCCTGCCGGATAGCGTTCGTCGAGGTCTGGTAGACGATGCGCAGCGGAACACCCTCGTGTTCGCGGATGCCGTCGCCGTCGGTGTCGAGCACGCCGTTCTCGTCGAGCAGGCGGTTCGCGCCCTCGATGTCCTGCACGAGGCAGCCTTCATCGGCGGTTGAAGCGTAGGCAGCAGGACCCGTGATGACGTTGCACGCAGGTTGTCCTGCGAACCCGTAGAGCTGCTCTGAGATGAGCGTCCGGTCTATGGCCATGGACATGGCCTGCCGGATGGGCGTGAAGGTGAGGAACGGGTGCGGGTTCCGCCCATCCATGTACTCGGAGCGGTCGTCCCCCAGCGCAGGGTCCGGGTCCGTCTGATTGAGGACGATGCGCTCGACCAGACTGGCGAACGCGGAGACCACCGTGCCGTTGCCTCCCGCCTCCATGATGGCGAGGACCTCCGGCTCTATCTGCAGGTTCCAGGCGTAGTCGGCTTCGCCGGTTTCCAGGACGGCGCGAGCAGCGGACAGGGCATCGCCCCCGCCCTTGATGACCACGCGGTCGAAGTAGGGCTCCGGGCCCCGATAGAACGGATTGCGTTCGTAATCGGCCTGCTCATTGGGTTCGAACGCGGTGATGCGGAACGGCCCCGTGCCCCGGGGTTCGAAGTTCTGTGTGTCGCAAGTCGCAGCAGCAGCGCCGACGCAGTCGGCGAACTGCGCCTCGCTGATGATGGGAGAGTTCGTGCTGACGAACGCGTTGTACGGGTATGGCATGGGCGCCTCGAACCTGATCTCGACCGTCACCGAATCGAGTGCTTCCACGGAGGCGATACCCTCGAATGCGTCCGCCCCTGTGCAGCCCGTCTCGTCGTCAGCGCAATAGCGCCACGTGAAGACCACGTCGTCGGCTGTCACGGGACTGCCGTCCGACCACTGCAATCCTTCTTTCAGCGTCCACGTGATCGACATCAGGTCATCCGAAACGCCCCTGTTCTCCAGCGTGGGTATCCCCGTTGCGAGTGCAGGAACAAGGTTGCCGTCGGGGTCGTACACGGCCAACGGCTCGAGAGTGACCGCCCCTGCGTCGCGGTCCTTATACCCGCTGGAGAGATAGGGATTCGGTATCGACGGCGCCTGCCAATAGAGGAGCGTCAGAACTTCTTCGCCACCAGCAGGATCGAGAGGGATGGCGGGTGTGGGTTCACCGTCGCCGGGTCCACAGGCGACGAGGAGGACGAGGAACAGGAGGGCGGGGACGAACGGTGCTGAACTACGCATGCAGGAGACGGGATCCTTTCGGCAGGGTACGGCTCTGGGGAGTAAGGATACTGTACCGCGGGTCTGCGACTGGATGGACGCGCACCGGTTAGCGGGACGGTCGCACGCACTGTACACTCCGCCCATAACACTAGGGCAGATGCCGGTCAGGAGGCAGACATGGGACGCCGTCAGGTCATCGATCTACCGGGAATGGGCCACCGCGCGCCGATCTCACTTGGCGTACGGATCGACAACATCCTGTACACGTCGGGCATCAGCGGACGAGACGCTGAGACCGACTCGATGCCGGAGGATGCCGCAGGCCAGGCGAAGTGCATGTTCCGCAACATCGAGCGGATGATGGAGGCAGCCGGCGGGTCGACCGATGACATCATCTACATGCAGTTGCGCCTGAAGGACCGCGCGCTCCGGGAGTTCGTGGACCCCGAGTGGCTGGCGATGTTCCCCGACCCGGAGGACCGTCCCGCACGGCACGCGGAGAACGCTGACCTCGGCGGGGGCATGCTGATGCAGTGCCAGATCATGGCGGTGATCCCGCAGTAGCGGTACCCGCGTACCGGCACTTCATTCCGTGATGCGCCGGTTCCGCCATGGAACACCTACCGCAACCAGGAAAGTTACGGCGGAACCCTGCGCCGCGCCCAGGGCTTCCACGACCTCGTCGTCATAGAACGTGAGTCCCGTCGCGCCGAGCCCCAACGCATACGCCGCCAGGTACACGCGGCCAGCCCTGATACTGGCGTCGAGGTGGGCGGAGCGGTAACCGCGTGCTCCCCACCTGTCGAGGACGGCGGGCATGTCCGCGATGAAGTACAGGTCGGCGGCAGCGTCTCCTCCCAGCGGCTGGTCCAAATCCAGATGCTCGGACAGCGCCCGCGTCTCTGATACGACCACCGGTTCCAGGGCACGTAGCGAGGGCTGATAGCGATAGATGCCCTGCTCCAGGCCCTCAACCGCGTTCGCGATGACGTACAGATCGTTCAACACCTCGGCGGCGCTGGCGCCGTCCGGCCCGACCGGACACGCGGCGGCATCGAGCATCGCAACGAGCGCCGACAGCCCGATGGGTTCGCGGGCGAACCTGCGCGATGACCCGCGCTGCAGGATGACGTCTTCCAGCGTTCTCACAAGGAGCGCGCTTTCGCCAAGTGGGACGAGGTCACTGCCTGGCGCCGGGCCCTCGTCTCCCTCTCTCGACACCGATCCGATAGGAGCGGGACCGTCGAGCGTAGTCGTCCTGTGCGCATCGCGGATCAGCGGGTAGTCGATGGGAGTGCGGGAGAGCGGAACGACCGGTATGTCCAGCCGCGCCGGGGTATCGACAGGCGGCGCGTCGGGTCCCTCGCCCAGCGGCAGCAGCGCCACCGACGCTTCCGTCTCCCCATCGACATCGATGAGGCCGTTTACCGGTGCGTCCGCGTATCTCGTGACGAGGTCAGCCTTCACGCTGTTTGCACGCGCCGCAGCAAGACTGTGCGCCAAGATCGTTCCGCAGTCCCAGAAGGCGTGGCGGTAGGTCCTGCTGCCGTACTTCCACGAGTTGCGCCAGAACGTGGACGTGTAGACGACGAGTGCGGCAGGCATGCGCTCCAACCCCGCAGCCTGCGCCGCCACCGCCCGGAAGTCTCCGTCGCGGACCCTGCGCAGGGTGTTGTCGTGCGCGCCGTACTGGTAGACACCGGCAGGCAGGCCATCGAGCGGCCCGCTGACGACGTACAGCTCGATGTGGTAGAGCGCGCCCGTGCATGCCGCGGCGCGGAAGTACATGTAGCCGCTGCCCGTGCGCATCCGCTTCGTGACCCCGGCAGACAGCTGCAGGACGCTCGCCAGATCCGACAACGTCAACCCGGCGTCGCCCACGACCGGGGAACCATCACCGAGAAGCGCATCGCCAACAGAAACACCGGTCCTGCTCAACTGCTGTGGGAGCGGAACCTCCGGCAGCGGAGCGTCGTAGAGTTTCCAGGGGCGGGGCATGTTCGTGAAGTCGAGCATGTGCCCGCCGCGACGAACGCTCTCCACGGAGTGCTTGGTCGCCTCGTGGTACGCGAGGATGGCCTCGATATCGGAACGGCTCTGCGTCACCTGAGCATCCGCCAGTGAACGACCGCGGCCTCGTAGTCGAGGGCCCCGGCCTGGTCAGCCGGAAAGATGAACGTCCCCATGGCTCCTCTCCGGTCTCGCCTGCCTGTCCGGCGCATGCTACCACCGCAAACGCACGTGAGCAGGTGCACGTAGCGCGGCCCAGGCTTTTGCGGTACGCTCGCGCCGAGAGAACGAGGAGGAACGGACATGGGAACAGTCCTCTACCTGGGAACGCGGAACGGAGTGCTGGCGGTCATCGAGGACGGCAGAAGCTGGGCCATCGCCAGCCACGATCTCAAGGGCTGGGAGGTCCCGGAGGTCGAGCCGTCGCCGGATGACCCCAGATGCGTTCTCGCGGGGACGCGGGGAGACGGCGTGTGGCGCAGCGAGGATGCGGGCGCGCACTGGTCCAAGCCTTCCTACGGCAGAGTCGCGCCCGGGAAGGTGCGCTGTGTCACCATCGACCCGCACAATCACCAGACCGTCTATGCGGGGTGTGAGCCCATCAGCATCTGGAAGAGCGCCGACGGCGGAGCGTCATGGACCGAGATCGAGTCCGTCCGCAACTTCCCGGGCGTCGCAGGCATGGGCTATCCCGTCCCCACTGTCGAACCCCACGTGCGTGACATCACCGTCGACCCCGACGACCCGAACACCATCTACGCCGCTCTCCAGGTGGGCTACATGCTCAAGACGACGGACGGCGGCGCGACATGGCGGCTGCTCGACAACGGCCTCGACGAGGACGTACACGCCATCATCACCGATCCGCGAGACACCGCCCATCTCTACATATCGAGCGGCGGCGAGGGGATGCGATCAGGCAAGGCGCCGGGGCGCAGCCTCTACCGGAGCTTCGACGGCGGCGACAACTGGCTGCCCATAGCGATGGAGTTCCAGAACGAGTACTCAGTCGCCTTTGCCTACGACCCGTCCGACCCGTCGGTCATGTACTCGGCGGTGGCGAACGGCAATCCGAGCCTGTGGCGCGCCCGGGAGTCCGGCGCAGAGGCGAACCTCATCCGATCGCGCGACGGGGGCGCTACCTGGCACGAGTTGAACGCGGGCGAAGAGGCAGCGCGGGGGTTCCCTGAGGCGATAGCCGTCGACCCTCAGACTCCGGGGCGCGTCTTCCTAGCGACCCGCTCAGGCCGCGTCTTCACGAGCGAGGACGGCGGCGACAGCTGGGCCGACCTCGGCGTTACCACGCCCGACGTCGCCAATATGAAGATCGTCCACGTCTAGACCGGCGGTACAGCAAGCTCCGGCGGCAGATAGTTGCGCGACGCGACGAAGGTGCCGCACGCCCGGCAGACACCCGCGAGCAGACGGAACCCCGTGCCGGTGAACGGGGCATAGGACGCACCGAGGTCAGCCCAGTCCACCTCGATAACCTTGACTCTCCCCGTGAGGCTGTCGCCGCAGTTGCCACATACCGCGGGCAGAGCGCCGATGGCCTGCGCCACCTCTGGTTCGACCTCGGCTGCCTCCAGGCGTTGGCGACGCATGGCGGCGCGGCGCTCCTCCGTCAGCGCCTCGTCCACGCTTCCACCGGAGTCGAGGTCCACGCCGTACAGTTGCCCCGCTGCCTCCACCGACAGCAGGCCGGACGCCACGTCGGCGGCGACCGCCTCCGTCGCTCGTTCGAGCGGGTCACCCCAACCGCTGCCCCCTGCCCCACTGCAGAAGAGCACGTCCCCGTCCCGCAACGAGGTCCGTCCGAAGGATGGCGGGACCTCTGCGTCAGTTGCCGAGCCCACGTCCGGGTCTATGGAACCTGCTGCTCGCGCCTGCCTGAAGACCTGCAGAACGTTTGCGCTGCCGGGATATCCGCCGTCGAAGGGAGGGCTGCTCGGACAGTCCAGCCCGTGACTGTGGAAGACGAGCGAGCCGATCTCGGCCACGCCATGGGGCGTCAGCCCGACCTCGATGCCGACCCCACCGCGTCGAAGTCCGGCCCCTGCGGAGTCCCGGCCCTGTCGCCTGAACAGGTAGAGCCACGGATAGCGCAGTTCGTTCGTTTCGACGTTCGGGACCGTCACCTCGGGCTCGCTCCCCGAGCCGGTATCGATGCCGTCCTGGGCGCCCCGTGCGCCGCTGCCCTGCCCGAGTCCGCAGTCCGTGAACACGCCTGCGAACCGGTTGCCCTGGGCATCGAAAGCGGCGAAGTCGAACAGCGGCATGTGTGAGCGCCACGTCGTGATTGCGCGGTCAGGCATCCCGCCGTCCGCGAGCATCCTGCTGATGCAACTGGTGACGGCGTGGAAGACCGCGTACGTGCCCGACGTAGTCCCTTTGCAGACGCCTGCCGGCCAATCGCAATCGACGAACGAGCCGCGCTCGGCCCGCACGTCGCAGACGCGCGCCACGCCCGCCGGGCAGAGCGGGACCGCATAGCCGAACGTCGCCATCACCGCCCGCACCACGTATCCCTCGAGCGCTGGGCGGGTCACGTTGATCACCCCCGGCGCCTGCCGCGAGGAGCCGGAGAAGTCGAACACGAGCGAGTCGCCCTGCTTGGTCAGCGTCAACCGGCACGCATATATCTCGACCCCGCCACGGTCGTAGTAGTCGAGGTACGTCTCCTCCGACCACGAGCCATCGGGGACCTCCCGGAGGATGCCGCGCAGCCGGGCCTCGACCGAGTCGATGATGCGTCCCATCGTCGCGGCCACCGTATCCGGTCCATAGCGCTCGACCAGTTCCGAAACGCGCTGCTGCATCACGGTGTTCGCCGCTATCTTGGCCCGCAGGTCAATGGCGTTCTGGGCGGCGGTGCGGGAGCGGCGCAGCCAGTCGGCCTCGATGTCGCTGCGCAGGACGCCTCCCTCCACCATGCGCACCGGAGGCATGGGCAGACCCTCGTCCCAGACCGACTGCGCGCCGAGCGAGACCTGCCCCGGCGTCGAACCGCCCGCGTCGGCCACGTGGATGCCGGCCCCCGTCCACCCGATCCGCCGGTCGCCCGCGAACATGGGCGCGACCACGACCGTACAGGTCTGGTGCGGCGTGGAGACATACGGGTCGTTGGTGAAGAACATGTCCCCGGGGTTGATTCCGGGGTTCGTGACGCAGTGCTCGTCGATGTAGTTGCAGGCGTAGCTGCAGGCGAGGGCGTGCGTAACGATCGTCGGGCCGACGACGACTGCCTCGCCCCGGTCGTTCAGCAGCGCAACGTTGCAGTCGTTCGACAGCGCGACGGTGGGCGAGCCGGACACGCTCCGCAGCGAGATGGCCCCTTCGTTCACGATAGTGACCAGGCGGTGCCGGAGGATCTCGAACGTAACCGGGTCGAGTGAAGTCATGCCTTCCTCCTACACCGTGATCCCGAGGTTGGAGTAGCCGTCGACCTCGACAGCCTGCCCCGCGTGCACGACGACTGTCGTGTTCGGCGACTCGACGATCAGCGGGCCCTCCAGCCTCGCTCCGGGCGCGAGGTCGGCGAGCGCGAACACGGGAGTCGCGGTGGGCTGCTCGTCGAAGTACACGTCACGGGTCGTCGTGGGCGCAGGGGCAGAGCCCCCCGCCTGGGAGCTGCGCGTGAGGCTATAGGCGGCAGCGGGAAGCGTCGAGACGAGGTGGAAGGTCACGATCTCGGTCGGCGACCCCGCAACCGCGCTCCCTCTGCCGAATGTCTGTTCGTAGCTCGCGAAGAACCGCGCCACGAGGCTCTCCGCCGTGTCCTCCGGCGACAGCGGCACGCGTATCTCGTGCACCTGGTGGCGGAAGCGCATGTCGACGAACCACTGATAGGCAGCGGCAGCAGGGTCCAGCGCCGAGGTCTGCCAGCCTGCCTGCATCGACGCCTTCATGGCAGCGCACGTCTCCCGTATGGCCTCGGTTGCGTACGGCTCGCGCATCGGCGCTGCCCTGGTCTGGTGACGGCGGAACTCCCCGGTGGCGATGCCGAACGCCGACTGCACCGGCGCGTAGAGCGGCACGTAGACCCTGGACACGCCAAGCTGACGCGCATAGGCGCCCACGTGGACCGGACCGGCTCCTCCGTACGCGAACAGGACGAACTCGCGCGGGTCGTATCCCGTCGAGATGGTCATCGTCCGCAGCAGGTCGGCCATGCGTGCGTCGACGATATCGACGATGCCGAGCGCGGCCCGCACCGGGTCCATGCCAAGGGGGCGAGCGACGCGCTCGGTGATGGCGGCGAGCGCCGCTTCCCTGTCCAGGGCGCGCCTGCCACTCCAGAACGAGTCGGGTCCTATCCGTCCAAGCACGACGTTGGCGTCGGTGACGGTCGGCTCTGCCCCTCCGGCGCCGTAGCAGACGGGGCCGGGCGTGGAGCCGGCGCTGTGCGGGCCGACGTGCAGTTCCCCGAATCCGTCCACGGCGGCGATGCTGCCGCCTCCCGCCCCTATCGACGTGACCTCGACGGTGGGTACGCGCAGCCGGTGGCGCTCGACCACGCTCTCTCCGGAGAAGCGCGGCTGGCCGTCAACGATGAGGCCGACGTCGAAGCTCGTGCCGCCCATGTCCGTGCAGATAGCGTTCTGGACGCCGAGGGCTGCGGCGAGACGCTGCACGCCCACGACACCCCCGACCGGTCCCGCCGCCAGACCCGTGACCGGCCTGCGCCGCAACTCCTCGCTGGCGGAGAGCCCCCCGTTGGACTGCATGAGCAGCAGCGGCTGGCGCAGGCCGCGCTCGCGCAGCCGGGCGTCGATCTCGGCGAAGTCCCGTTCGGCGCCGGGGGCGAGGTAGGCGTTCATCAGCGTCGTGTTCGCGCGCTCGAACTCGCCCAGCGTCGGCGCGATGTCGCTGGAGAGGTTCACCGGCAGGTCGGGCGCCGCCTGCCCTATCAACTCCCGCGCCCGCGATTCATGCAGGGGGTTGAGGAACGACCAGAGAAACATCACGGCGATGGAGTCCACGCCCATGCTGAGAAGCTCATCGACTGCCCGCAGCAGCCCTTCCTCGTCAAGCGGCGCCACGACCGCGCCGTCTGAATCGACGCGCTCCGAGACACCGCGCACACCGCCCTCAACGAACAAAGGTTCAGGCTTGTTCCAAGCGGCCACGTCGTAGTGCAGCTGCTCAGGCAACCCCTCGGATCGTGAGAGTACCCGGCCTATGCGCACCGCGTCCTCGTGGCCCTGCGTGGTGATGAAGCCCACCCTGGCGCCGCGCCGCGACACGACCCGGTTGATGAGGCTCGTCGTGCCCAGGGCGAACACGCTCGCCTCCGAAAGCACGGCATCGACATCCGCGCCCAGCCGGTCACAGACGTTCGCGAGCGCGGCAACGATGCCCTCCGCGAGGTTGGACGGCGTGGTGAATGCCTTGTCCATCCAGACCCGCCCCGCATCGTCCACGACCACGCAGTCGGTGAACGTGCCCCCAACGTCTATGCCAACGACGCTCCCCACGAGGCCGCTACCCGCCCCAAACGGCGAGGACGTCGTCGAGCGCCACAAGGTCGGGTGCCAGCAGCGTCATGGCGGCCTCGTGCTGTGCCGCGTTCATCCCGGCCACACATTCGCGGGGTATGACGGTGAAGTAGTCGAGCGTGAGCGCGAACCGGGCGGTCGTCAGGATGCCGGAATGACTGGCAACGCCGGTCAGGACGAGCGTCCGCGCCGAGAACGAGCGCAGGAGTTTGTCCAGCGGTGTGCCCTGGAACGCGCTGAAAGCGTACTTATCGACCTCGGTGTCGCCCGGCTGGGGGGTGAGTTCGTCGACGACGGCATGCCCCCAACTGCCCAGGACGACGTTCGGCTCGGCCCCGCGCTGTCCGTTGGCGAGCAGGTGCCGCAGGTGCACGGGCGACTCGTCAGAGGCATCCGGCAGGTGGCTTGCCCTCGTGTAGATGACCCGAACACCTGCAGTGTGGGCCGCCTGCGCCAGTACCCCGATGCGCTCGACAGCCTGCCGCGTAGAAGCCGCAAGCGACTCGTCGAACTTCGAGAAGAGCTTCCCACCCGGCGCGCAGTAATCGTTCTGCACGTCGTGGATGAGCAGGCACGTCCACGCAGGATCGACCAGTTCGTTGAGCGTTTCGGGTATCTGCTTGCCACCGACGTTCAGCATCTCAGCGTCCCGGCCTCGCCCGGCCCGCCGTGGCGCCGCCGTCCAGCACGATGACTGCGCCGTTGAGGTACGCCGCCTCATCCGAGGCGAGGTACGAGACGAGCGACGCAACGTCGTGGGGAGCGCCTGCCCGCCCGATCGGGATGTGGGACGAGGACATCTCGCCGGCACCACTCCGGTCGATCGATCCCGGAGCGATGCAGTTCACGCGGATGCCGAACTGCCCGAACTCCATCGCGAGCACCTTCGTCAGCGTGGCAAGCGCCGCCTTGGACGCGGCGTAGGCGCCGCCTTCCGCGTAGGGAGCGACGCCGCTGATCGAGCCGATGTTGACGATGACGCCGCCTCCCTGCTCCCGCATCGCGGGCAGCGCGGCGCGGGCGCCAAGCAGCGCAGCGTCGACGTTCACCCGGAACGACTCCTGCCAGTCGGTGAGGGAGATGTCGGCAAGGGGTGCGAGATGGCGGACGCCGGCGTTGTTGCAGAGCAGGTCGATGCGCCCGAAGTGCACGAGCGCCTCGTCCATGACCTCGCGGACCTGTTCCTCGTCCGCCATGTCCGCCTGCATGACGTACGCCTGCCGTCCTTCGAACTGAGGCCGAACAGCATCGCACGCATCGGGGTTGCGGTCAGCGATGAGGACGCTCATCCCGTCATCGAAGAGCCTCCGGGCGATGCCCAGCCCTATCCCTGCCGCACCCCCGGTGACGATGGCGGCGCGTGGACGCTCAGCCGCCACGGCGGCCTACCGCCTCACGCTGGCGGGGTCGACGCCGGACGCGATGAGCGCGTCGCGGCCTATCTGGTCGAAGTGGAACCAGCGTATCTGCATCGTCTCGCGGAGCAGGTCCAGCACCTTCTCCTGTTTGGGAGCGTCGTCGGCGTACTTCGCGAGGATCTTGAGCGTCATGTCGCCGTGCCCGCCCTCCGGGAAGTCGGCCTTCTCGCCCGCCGACCAGTGAGACAGCGCCTCGTCCGGCAGGCCGAGCGGCTCCCACACCTTGCGGTTGAGCGAGGCGATGTTGCCCAGTCTCGCTACCGCCGGACCGCGCGCTGCCTCCAGCCCGGCGACGGCGGCGAATGCCTCCAGCCACGGCCATGCCCGGCTGGCGCGCTCCCAGTACGCCAGTGCCATCTTCGTGTACGGACGCCCCTTGTAGGCATACACGAAGTCCCGATCGAACCCGAGCGCGACGGAGAAGTCCACCATACTCTCGTAGTGGCCCGTGTCGATCGTCGGGTCGGTCACTTCCTCAACGTACATGTTCTCGATCATGTACTGGCGCACGTCGAGCGCAGGGCAATTGCCGATGATGCTGCCGAACCAACGGGGGAACTCGTCAGCGAAGACGGTGTGCTCCAGCGCGAAGACGGCTGCGCCCTCGCGGCACATGTGCGTCTGCAGCCACACGTCGAAGGAGTTGTGCTCTTTCCATCGCGTCTCCCAGATGAGACGCGCCATCTGGTCCTCGAACTGTTCCGGCGACGCCAGCGCCATAAGTCCACTCCCGGTCGAATCTCGCCTGTCGGCGCGGCGGATTCTAGCAGTGCGGTCAGCTTGGCGCAGCGTCCTTCTGCCAGATGGATGTCCAGTCCTCGGTCTTGGGGATGACCGCTTCATAGACGCGCAGGTGCTCCATCCGGTTCTGCGCAGGGTCACGCACGACGTGCGGCGCCTCTCCGCCCTCCTCCACTTCACGGATGGCGCGGAGCAGCAGACGCCGCGAGAGCGCGACGGGCTTGTCCGCATAGCCGAGGTGCTCGACGGTCCTGTCCTGGATGTCGCCCTGCGCCTCGACGGCGAACTTGTCCTGCAGTGCGAAGCTCGCCCCCATGCCGAGGAACGTCGTCCGCTTCATCTCGTCACGGTCCTGGCGGTAGCGGTTGGAACGGTCGCGCACGTGGGCGTATCCGGGGCCCATGTCGGCCAGGATGACCGGCCCGATGCGATCCTTCGCAAGCGGACCGTTCGGCGACACGAGCAGCATGTACTTCCAGTGGTGGGTATCGTCGATAGGCACCTGCCAGTTGACGCCGTAGAAGCCCGCGCCGACGGCGGTCCCGATCGGCGCGCCGGTGATGTCCGGCGGCCGCAAGGCTGGAAACGCCACCGCAGCAGGGTAGACGTAGTTGGTGATGCGCACGTAGTCGTGGTCGTCGTCGAGGTCGCGTCCGGAGTAGATGCGGATGCCGTAATCCGTCTCCTCGACCTCAATGCGAGGGGCGACGTCGATACCTTTCGCGTCCCACCGGACCCCGGCATCGGCGACCTGATCGGGGAGCACGTAGTGGAGGGTGGCGAGGTGCTGGGGGTCGATGTTCCCCTCGTGCCCGT
This sequence comes from Dehalococcoidia bacterium, assembly GCA_034422595.1. Lineage (GTDB taxonomy): Bacteria > Chloroflexota > Dehalococcoidia > Lucifugimonadales > Australimonadaceae > Bin16. The sequence goes on from DAOUJO010000007.1 coordinate 443,020, forward strand.
GCAGGTAGTTGCACTCGTGGTAGAACTTGGTAACGAGCACGTTCTCCTCAGGCAGCCCCAGGCACTCGTAGTCCGGAAGCTCGGGAGGCTCTCCCGGCCCCATGTAGGCGAAGACCAGCCCTCCCCGCTCCATGCACGGGTAGGAGCGTTGCCGCACCTTCCCTGCGAACTTGCTCCACTCCGGTTCGCCCGGCTGGTCGAGGCAGTTGCCGTGGACGTCGAACAGCCACCCGTGGTAGACGCAGCGGAGACCGCCGTCCTCGATCCGCCCGTAGCTCAGGTCGGTGCCCCGATGCGGACAGCGGAGTCCGAGCAGCCCCAGACGTCCGAACTCGTCGCGGAAGAGCGTCAGATCCTCACCCATGACCCGCAGCGCGAGCGGCGGCCCGTCCTCGGTCAGCTCCTCTGACAGCGCCACCGGCTGCCAGTACCGCCGGAGCAGGTTGCCTGCGGGCGTCCCCGGCCCTGTCCGCGTCAGCAGTTCGTTGTCTTCCTGAGAAAGCATGCACCGCCTCCTAGAGGGAGTCTGGAGGCAGAGTCTATTCCATTCATTAAGTCTCGGCAGTCGTGACGTGCCTGAACGAAGGAAACATTGGGCACCATAGCCTACTCAAACAGGAGTCCTTCACCTCAGCGCCGATGCTTGACGTTTCTCGTAGTCAAGTGTACCGTCGCCGCGCAGAAACCTCCCCGAAAAGCTCGGTCTGATTCGGTCCCTTCAAGGAGCGCGGATGGCAACTCGGAACAGGCAGGTCGGCTACAAGGACCTGCGCGAGTACATGGACCTCCTCGAACAGAAGGGGCTGCTGGCACACGTGACGGCGCCCGTCGACCTGAAGCATGAGATCGGGGCTATCCTCACCCGCTCACTGGAGCGGAAGGGCCCGGCGATCGTCTTCGACAACATCAAGGGCTACGAGGGCAAGCCGCTCGTGAGCAACATCATCTCTACCGTCGACCAGCTCGCCGTTGCCTTCAACTGCGAGCCGGAGCCGGACACTATGTACGCGATCATCGTCGACGGTCACAACAACCGCATCCCCTCCGTCAACGTCGAGGCCGGGCCATGCAAGGAAGTCATCGCCACCGGCGACGACATCGATCTCTACGAGATGCCCACCCCCTACTGGCACGAACTCGATGGGGGACAGTACATCGGCACTGCGGCAGGCGTGATCACGCGTGACCCGGACACGGGCATCATCAACATGGGCACCTACCGCGCCATGATCGTGGACAGGAACCACCTGACCATCTCCGGGCAGCTCCGGAACCACGTCATGAGGAACGACGCCCAGGGCAAGCCCACTCCTGTCGCCATAGCGGTCGGCATGGACCCGCTGCTCTGCCTCGCCTCAGGCAGCCCCGTCCCCGTCGATGAGAACGGGCACATGGAGTACGAGGCTGCAGGCGCGTGGCGTGGCGCTCCTACGGAGCTCATCCGTTGCGAAACGAACGACCTGATGGTGCCGGCGCAATCGGAGTACATCATCGAGGGCGAGATCCCGGCCAACACCACCCACGTGGAGGGCCCGCACGGCGAAGCCGGCGGATTCTACGGCCAGAACCTCGAGGCATCGTTGATGACGGTCCACTGCATCACGCACCGGCAGAACCCGATCAACTACGGCGTGATATGCCTCCTGGAAGAGGACTACCCACGCTGGCTCTTCCGCTCGGGCTCCTTCGAGGCCCGCATCAAGAACGAGAGCGGGCTGACCAGCATCAGGCACGCCTACTTCCCCGAGATAGGCGGCCGCAGTTGGGGAGCCGCCATCGTCGCAGCGGAGATCACCGACCCCGAAGAGCCCCTCCGCATCATCGACGCTGTCTGGAAGATCGTTCCGAACCGCTGGGTGATCGTGGTCGACGAGGACTGTGACATCCGGAACTGGAACGATGTGACCTGGAGGATCGTCACCAACGTCCGCTGGGACCAGGACTTCGTCAAGGGCAAAGCCTACCACCCGAACCTGGGCCAGACCCAGGGACGCCGCGGGCGGAATATCGAGTACGACATCGACTCCGACATCCCCGACCCAACGGGCATCAACGCCTCGTTCAAATTCAAGTTCGACAGTCTGCCGCCTATCAACAAGTCGAGCCGGGAGTACATGGCACAGATCGCGGCCCGCTGGCAGGAGCTTGGCCTGCCGTAGCCGGTCGCTTCAGAAACCACGGCGCGTCTAAGGGCACGCCCAATCCGAACCAAGGGAGGATCCGTGATGAAGTGGACCAGACTCAGCATGGTATTGATAGCAGGCATCGCGGGTGCACTGTTGCTCGTAGCGTGCGGGAGTGACCCCACCGCCACACCAACGGCTACGCCGCAACCCACTGCGACGCCAACGCCGGTGCCGGTAGCACAGCCCACCGAAGCGCCTGCGCCCGACCCGACGGCAACGCCGACGCCGGACGCTATGGCAGCATTCGAAGCCGAGAAAGCAGCTCTGCTCGCGGCGGCCCAGGAAGAGGGTGAACTACAGGCTTTCTTCTGCTGCGCCCTCGGTGACGGAACTGCCGATCACATCCGTGATTTCGAGGACAAGTACCGGATCAAGGTGGTCTTCTCAGGCGGCTCCTCCCGCGAGCAGGCGCCCAAGGTGATCGCCGAGCGCGAAGCCGGGCAGTACACGCTCGACGTATGGTCGGGCGGACTGAACCCCGCGATCCCCACATTGATCCCGGGCGGCGTCATCAGGCCTCTGAAGCCTTTGCTGTTCTTCCCCGAGGTGCTGGATGAGTCCGGTTGGTACGACAACCGGCTCCACTGGTTCGACCAGCCGGCCAACGAATACGTCATCGGCTGGAACGGGTCCGGGACGACGGCCGGTATCGCCTACAACACCGACCTGGTGGACCCAAATGAGATCCAGTCGTTCTGGGACCTGCTCGATCCCAAGTGGAAGGGGAAGATCATCATCCGCGACCCGCGTGAGGTCGGCAGCTCGGGCACCACTGCCTTCTACTACATGAACGAGCAGTTGGGTGAAGAATGGCTCACGCGGATGATGACGGAGATGGATCTCACGCTGACCAGCAACGCCCGGCAGGCTGCGGAGCAGCTGGCGCTCGGCAAGTTCCATCTCTGCATGTGGGCGTGCGGCCGTGAGGTGCAGCGGCTGGAGCGCGAGGGACAACCGGTCAACGACGTAATGCCGCACATCCTCGCGGAGGGCGCGAGCATCAGCCCGGGCGGTGGCGCCTTCTACGTGCTGGACAGGCCACCGAACCCGAACGCCCAGAAGTTCTTCGCCAACTGGTTCCTCAGCCGTGAAGGCCAGATCTTTGCGCAGAAGGCCAGCGAATCACAGTCGCTTCGCACCGACATCCCGACGGATGGTGTGAACCCGGCAAGCATCCGCAACCCGGACGTCGACTACTTCATCCTGGGTAGCCAGACCGACTACCAGGACCAGCTCGAATCGGCGCTCACGGTCGTCCGGGACGCGCTGGCCTCAGTAGGGAAGTAGGAGATCGGACGATAGATCGGACGGAGGCTGATCAGGACATATAGATGGCCGTGCGATCGCGTACAGGCGTGGTGGGTACCCGGCGGGCCCTATGGATCCGTCCGGGTACCGGCACGTTTGTCATGGCGGTGCTGCTCACCGTCTTCGGGTTCTGGATCTTCGCGCCCATCGTGGTGATCCTGGTCAACAGCTTCAACATCGCCGGCATCAACCAGCCGACCGAATGGTCGCTCGAGAACTGGCGGATAGCGTTCTCCGAACCTGGCATCTTCGAAGCACTCAGGAACACGTTCGTCGTCTACATCGGCTACAAGGCGATCGGCTTCCCTATCGCCATCCTCATCGCATGGACGCTTGCTCGCACCAACATCCATTGGAGCTACGGACTGGAGTTCATGTTCTGGGTCTCATTCATGCTCCCGGGCATCGCCACTACCATAGGCTGGGTGTTCATGCTCGACCCGGACTTCGGGTTGCTCAACGTAGCGATCGGATATCTGCCCTTCATCGAGCATGGTCCGTTCAACATCTACAGTGTCCCCGGGATCATCTGGGTCCACCTGATGGGCAACACCATATCGAGCGCGGTGATGCTGCTGACGCCGGCGTTCCGGAACATGAACCTCTCGCTGGAAGAAGCCTCACGTGTTTCAGGAGCATCGAACCTCCGCACGATGATGCGAGTGACGATCCCGGTGATGATTCCGGCCATCACTGTGGTGTTCATGCTGAACCTGGTCCGTATCTTCCAGTCGTTCGAGACGGAACTCATCCTGGGCACGCCGATCGACTTCTACGTCTACTCGACGAAGATCTTCCAGTTCATCCGGTTCTTCGACCCGCCCCTCTACGGGTCGGCGACGGCGCTTGCCAGCGTCGTGCTGGTCATCATCGCCTTCATCGTCCCGTTACAGCGATGGCTGACCACGCGGCGGAACTACGCCACCGTCACGGGCAGCTTCAAGCCCGGACTCATCGACCTCGGCAGGTGGCATCCTCTGGTCTTCGGCCTGGTCCTCTTCCTCATCCTCCTGCTCACGGCGATCCCGGTGCTGATCCTGGTAGGCGGCAGCTTCATGACGCGGGTGGGTTGGTTCTCGAGCACACCTACCTACACACTCAGCCATTGGCAGGACGTCTTCGCCAACCGCTTCTTCCTGTCCGCACTGAGAAACACGCTGATCATCAGCCTGTCCACCGCCATCGTCAGCCCGATACTGTTCTCGATGGTTGCTTACGTGCTCGTCAGAACCCGGTGGCAGTGGAGGTCTGTTCTCGATGCGATCTTCTGGATGTCCACGGCGATGCCGGGCATCCTGTCCGGCTTGGGTCTGCTGTGGCTGTTCCTCGGCACACCGATCCTGACCCCGCTCTACGGCACGCTCTACGCCTTGATACTGGTCGTCATCATGCAGGGTAAGCTGACCAGCACCCAGCTCATCAAGGGCGTCTTCCTGCAGATGGGCGCGGACATGGAGGAGGCTGCGCGTGTGGCCGGAGCGGGCTGGTGGCGCACCTACTTCCGCATCTGGATCCCGCTGCTGATGCCCACGCTCATCCTCATCGGCACGTTCAACTTCGTGATTGCCGCCGGCACCACCAGTAGCATCATCCTGATCGCCGACCGGGGGACGTCCACCCTGTCCCTGCTGGCATTGGACATGATGACCAGCACCGTGGGCCAAGACCTCGAGGGGGCCGGGATCGTGAGCCTCTTCATGGTGGCCCAGACGGCGGGCATCGCGCTGATCGCCCGCAAGTTCGGACTGCAGCTCGGCGTCAGTCACACCCGGACTGCGCGTGAAGCAGACCGCCCAACGGCGTCCACGGCCCCTGCAGGAGCTATCCACTAACCCGTCGCGGCGGTCACAGGTTCGGGAACGGCAGGATGTCCCCGTACTTCTTCATCACGCGCTGCCTGAGCTCCTTCGGGCTTCGGCTCACTCCCGGAAACAGCTCCCTGCGGTGGAACGGCCTGACCGCATAGAAGATCGCCAGGCTGTTGGTGTGGTCACCGGACTCCTTCTTGTCCGGCCGCGCCGATACCAGCGGGTCCAGCGGGGTGCTCCACATCCCGTTGAGTATCTCGATGTCGGTCTCCGGGTCGCAGCGCGTGGTCATGGCCCAGAGCACCTCTTTCAGGTCCTCGGGGTCGATGTCCTCGTCCACGACGACGATCCAGCGTCCGTTGCGCGTGTTTGCCGCGGCTGCCATGGCGGCCTGCTTCGCGTGGCCGGGGTACTGCTGCCTGATGGCGATCACCCGCATGTACGCGAATGGAGTGCCCACTGCGACCACATGCGAGACGCCCGCGCGGGCAAGGTCGGCCGCGCCGCCGCGTCCGGCGCCCATCGGAAGGCCTGTCTGTCGCGCGCCCGGCCACATGGGGGCCTGGCTCAGGATGATGGGATTGTTGCGGAAGTAGACCGCCTTCACGCGGATGACCGGCTGCGGTTCGCCGGTGCCGAGAGTCCCCCCGGAGTAGTAGCCCGGCCATTCCCCGAAGGGGCCTTCATCCCGGGCCTCTTCCCAGGGTGGGGGAACCTCGCCTTCGATCGCGATCTCCGCGTGGGCAGGGATGGGCAGGCCGGTGATGGGGCCCTTGATGACGTCGACCGGTCTTCCGCGCAGGCCACCGGCGTGGTCCAGCTCCGACTCTCCCCAGGGAGAGCGTCCGTGGGAGGCCATCCACGTGAGTGGGTCGGTGCCGAAGGTCGCGACGACCGGACAGGCCTCCCCCTTCTCCCAGTAGCTGTTGCAGATGAGCCGGCCCTGCTGACCGGGGCTCATCCAGAGTCCCAGTGTGTTCTTGTCGTGGACCTCCATGCGGTACGTGCCCATGTTGACGTACCCGCTCTCCGGGTCCTGATTGATGAGCGAGTCGCCCGTCCCGATGTAGCGCCCGCCGTCCGAAGCGTGGTACCGGGGGACAGGGAAGCGCCAGAGGTCAACCTCCTCACCCTCCATCACGTTCTCCATCACAGGGCCGGCAGGTACCTCGTTCGGTGGGATAGGCTTGACCGCCCTGAGCCGCTGAGCCGCCAGCTCTGCGAGTTCGTCGCGGCTCTTGTCGATCGGCAACCCGAGCGCCAGCGCGGCCCGCTTGTAGGATGCGCCCACCAGCGACACGAGACGGTACCCCTCCGGGTACCCCTTCACCTTGTCGAATATGAGCATGGGTGCATTCGGTATCGTTTCGGCTACCGCCTCCACGAGCGCTCCGAGCTCCTCATCCCAGTCGACTCCTTCGATGACGTGGTAGTCATCGATCTCCTGGCATGCGGCCACGTACTCCTGCAACCCATCGAAGATCGGTCCGGTCGGTTCCGATGTTGTCGTCACGGCGTTGCTCCTTTCGATGTAGCGGCCCGAACGTTACCGGTGGGTGCTGGTCGCCAGATCACGGATCGCATCGTTCTCCCAGTAGCGGTGCCAATCGGCAGAAGACGGAAGCACGATGTCGTTCCGTACGTAGATGCCAAGGTCCTCTGAATTTTTCTCCGAATCGCGGATGACGTGGAGCGGGTCCTGCCCCTCCTGTACGTCACGCACGGCCTTCAGCAGCATCCTTCGAGCCGCGGCGATGGCCATGTCCGTGTAACCCAGGTGCTCCGTAGTGCGGTTCTGGACCGCGCCCTCCCCCTGGGTCGCCCACGTATCATGGACGACGAAGTTCGGCCCCATTCCGATGAACGCCCTGCTCTTCATGGACTCACGGTCCTGCAGGTACCGGTTCGACTCGTTGCGGATGAGGCGGAAGTCCTCACCGATCTCTTCGGAACGGGCATTCTGCTGCGGACGTATGGGCTGCGTACGGTTGAACCGGATGCCGTAGCGCCAATGGTGGGTATCGTCGATAGGCACGTGCCAGTTGATGCTGTACCCCTCGGCGTCGCCTGCCACCGCTGCCAGATTGGGCATGACGAAGTTCGTGACCCGTACGTAGGTGTTCTCCTCGTCCACTCTCCGCACTGCGTAGATGCGGATGCCGAAGTCGGTCTCCTCGAGTTCGAGGTGAGGCGCGGTAACCCGGGTGTTCAGGGTCTGATTGAGGTCACCCGGGCGGCCCAGCCGGTGGAGGAACGAGAGGTGCTGGGGGTCGATGTTGCCCTCATTGCCCTGGAGGTAGTTGCAGCCCTGGAACACCTTGTAGACGGAGCGCTGCCCGGGCGGCACGTCGAACGCCTCGTAGGGAGGCAATGCCGGCGGTTCGCCGCTGCCGAGGTATGCGAAGACGAGGTCGCCGCGCTCAGCAGTTGGATAGGCCAGATGCTGTACCTTGTCCTTGAAGGTGCTGCCTTCCGGCTCTCCGGGCTGCTCCAGGCAGTTCCCGTGGATGTCGTAGAGCCAGCCGTGATAGAGGCACCTCAACCCTCCGTCCTCTATCCGGGCGTAGCTGAGGTCGGCTGCACGGTGAGCGCAATGGATGCCAAGCAGTCCGATACGGTCGAACTGATCGCGAAAGAGCACGAGGTCTTCGCCGAGCAGACGCACAGGAAGAGGGGCGCTGCCCGGAGGGATCTCAGATCTGAGCGCGACGGGCTGCCAGTAACGGCGTATGAGCGCGCCGCCGGGCGTCCCGGGACCAACCTGAGTCAGGAGGTCGTTCTCCTCGCGGGTCAGCATGCTCCACCCCCAACGACTTCGAGAGGTTACCCAGCGAAGGAAGCGCAGGCAAGTCAACCTGACGTAGAACGTTGTGAGAGCTTCCCTGACGCAGTTGTTAGCGCCCTGGCACCGGCTTATGATGACGCCAACCTGGATACCTCTGGAGTGGTCCTGTGAGCAATGAGGAATCCTCGCTCCAAGAGTTCCTTATCTCCGCCGACTCCCACATGGGCGAGCCGCCCGACCTGTGGGAGAAGGAGCTTCCCCTGAAGTTCCGCTCGCGCGCGCTACAGATCGAAGAGAGGCCGTTCGAGACGAACCATCTCTTGCGTGCGGGCTGCTGGGACCCGTACGAGCGGCTGAAAGACCTCGCACTCGACGGCGTCAGCGCCGAGGTGCTCTACCCGACCTTCGCTGTCCGTGCATGGCTGATCGATGACCACGAACTCGAGGAGGCGCATCTGCGCGTCTACAACGACTGGATGATTGACTTCTGCAGCGTCGCTCCTCACCGGTACTGGGGGCTGGGAATGGTCTCCCTCTGGAACGTGGATAACGCCATCGCGGAGATGCGGCGGTTCATCGAGGCCGGGCTGCGGGGTGTCGACATCTGGATCGCGCCGCCTGAGAGTCTGCCCTACAGCGACGAACGGTACGAGCCCTTCTGGGCTGCCGCCGAGGAGACGGGCGCAACGGTCAATATGCACATCAACGGACGCGCCGAGTCCCGCGAGCGCGACCCCGCAGGCATCCCCATACACTCCATCAACGGACACAAGCACGACGCGATGGACTCGCTGCTGCACATCATTGCATCGGGTGTGCTCGAGCGGCACCCACGCCTGAACGTCGCAGTCGCAGAGGCAGGCGCGGGCTGGGTCCCCTTCTGGCTTCAGGAAGCCGACCACTACACAATGAGCCGCCGGAGCACTCTGCCCATGCCGCCCAGCGAGTACTTCAAGCGGCAGGTCTTCTGTACCTTCATCAGCGACGCCGTGGGCGCTTACCTCCTACAGGACTTCGGGCAGGACAACTTCATGTGGTCGAACGACTACCCTCACCCCGCCTGCACCTGGCCCGACTCCAATATCCTCATCCCTGAGGAGTTGGGGGGCCTTCCCCATGACGTCCAGGAGAAGGTTGTCTGGCGCACGGCGGCGCGCGTGTATAACAACGGCGAACCTCCCGCTCCGCCCGACCCACCCGGCGACCGCGCCGAGATCGAGCGTTGGCTGGAGCACCACCGGAACTTCGGAGCCAGCGCGCGTCCGAAGCACCGTGCTGCCTGAATGTTGAGGAACCGGTGAACGTGGAGTAATCTGCCGCTGAACGTCGCGCAAGGAAGGAGTAGGGATATGGCAACCACGAAGCGATGGGGCCGTGACAAGCTCTCCCCCGACGAACTGATGGACGAACTGGAAGGTATCCGGGCCGAATGGAAGCAGGGCCACCCGGCGAGGCCGAAGGCGACCACCATCGAAGCGATCGCCGAGCGCAAGCGCCGCGCCCACCAGGGCGGCGACGGCAATCACCGGTTCGAAGGTGAGCGCTACATCAACACCACGAACAAGGATGTCCGCCGCTTCCAGCTTCGTAAGCTCATCGATGAGGGCGGACAGGACGCCGTGGGGGGGCCTGTGCCCAGCCACCCCACGCTGAGCCGCTGGCACTCCGAGGAGTTCGGCCTTCCCAAAGAAGAGATCGACGCGCTGGAGAAGAGCGACTGGGCGCCCGAAGAGCTCGTCTCCAACGGCTGGTACTACTGGATGCACCGCACCGAGCCCTGGCCCGTCCTCCTGGGCAGCGCCCTCGTGGGCGAGGGCGAGAAGCGCCTGCCCGAGGTCCGCGAGCAGATGATTCAGGACCTCGAGGAGACCAGGCAGCTTTACGAGAAGCTCGGCATCAAGGACATCGAGCGGGCCATGCTCAACCAGCGCGAGCACTCACCGATCGGAGCAGATGCAGACCACGTCGTGTTCGGGGAGGACGTGACGAAGGCATTCGTAGACTCACCGGAGTTGCAGGAGCGGCTGCGGCGGGTCTTCATATTCAGGTTGCAGCGCCGGTAGTCGGTAGGGACAGCGATGCTGAACCATCCTCCCTATAACGCCGACGACCTGAAGGACCCGCCCCTCCCGGGGCCGGAGTTCATAGAGTTGCTCCACCGGCAGCGGGCGGAGCGGTACCCCGAACCGCCGCCGTTCTACCAGCTCCTCTACGACGGCTCGCTGACCCGTGACGACCTGCAGTTGTGGGCAAAGAACCACTACTACTACCTCGACCACGGCTTGCAGTTCAGCACCGCAGCCCTCTACGTCAAGAACAACGACGAAGCATCCCGCACCCATGAGCTGAGGAAGCTCGTCAAGATCGAAGGCCGGGACATTGTGAACGACCTCGTTGGCTGGACGACGCCCGCCTACGAGGAGTTGTGGCTGCGCTTCTGTGAGGGCATCGGCCTCGAACGCGAGGAGGTCATGGCGTGGCGTAACTTCACGCGCTCCTACTTCGCGGTGTCCACGCTCTCGCTGTGCACGCGGTGGTGGGAGTGGTCATGGCTCGACGGCATCGCCGGGCTGTTCGCAAGCGACCTGCTGGCCAGGGACACGATGGGCAAGGCAGGTGAAGCCCTGCAGACGCAGTACGGCATCGCGGCAGAGCACCTGGAGTTCTTCGAACGCTTCGCCCAGGATGCGGAAGAAGACCTGGGCTGGGAGGAGTCGACGCTCGTGGAGTGGGCTTTTACGACCGAACGGCAACTCACCGCGGCCCGAGCGTTCCGCTACCGGTTGGATATCGACTACCAGTACGTTCAGCCCGTCCACACTGCGATCACGACGGGCGAACTCCCTGTCCAGGTGCCTGTGTCGCTCTACGAAGAGGAGCCGCCCTCGCTCTAGCGACGTACGAGAGCGAGCGCTGCGTTCTCAGGTCTGTGGAACGAGGGTGGTTTCGTTATCGCGTTGACACCCCCCAATTTCGGGAGTCATACTAACTTGGTTACGGGTACAAGTGGCCCGAAGGTGTGAGACGTGCTCGGAGACCGAGACCGATGACTCTTTCCACCGAAAGTGTGACAACCCAGGCGCTCAGCCTGCCGGAAGAGCTCATCCTGATGCTCCTCAATGAGGAGAGCGGTTACTTTCACCAGGTTCCCGGCTGGGACCTGAACTGCACCGTCGCCGGCGCCGTGCTCGCGGAACTCTCCCTCATGGGCCGTATCGACACGGACGTCGAGAGCCTGTTCATCGTCGACCGGACTGAAACGGGCGACCCTGCCCTGGACCCCATCCTGAAGGAGATCGCGGGCGAACCGGGCCAGCACAACACCCAGTACTGGATAGAGCGGCTCGCCCCCCGTGCAGAATCCGTCGTCGACCTGACGCTGGACCGCCTCGTTGACCTGAACATCCTAGAACACCATGACGGGGAGTTCTGGACGCTGTCCCGCAACGTTCTGCAGGCGGAACTCTCAAACACTTCCTCAACAGGCACAGCGGCCCAGTTCGTCAGAACGCGCATCACCAAGGTCATCTTCAACAACGAGATACCCGATCCGAGGGACGTCATCATCATCGCGCTCATCGATACGTGCGACGTCTTCCGGTTCATGTTCCAACTCGACGACGAGATAGAGCAGCGCATCCAGGCGATCTGCAGGATGGACCTGATAGGCCGCTCCATAGCCGAGGCGGTCTCCCAGAACATCGCTGGTCCGCTACTTCGACGCTCCGCCTTCACGAAGAAGATCCCGAACGTCTCGCTGCGCAAGATGCTGTTCAGCCCCCATCTTCGCAGCGGCAACATCGCGGCGCTCTTTGCGGACCTCGCAAAGGAGTACGGCCCGGTGTTCAAGATACATCCGCCGTTCAAGAAACCGATGATCTTCCTCGCCGGGACAGCCACGAACCACTGGGTGCACCGGCACGGGCGCATGTACCTGAGAGCCAAGGACTACTTCTCCGACTTCGAGAAGGTCTATGGAGCGAACGGTGTGATGCCTTCCATGGACGGGGCAGATCATTTCCGGCTCCGGAAGGCCATGTCGCCGGCGTACTCCCGCGGGAGGCTGGAGGGACAGCTGAATATCCTCTACCGCCATGCCCGGAAACACATGTCGGGCTGGAAGGTCGGAGACTCGTACCCCGCGACGAGCATGAGCCGGCAGATGATCAACGCGCAACTCTCGCCGCTCTTCGTCAGCGTCGATTCCCAGGACATCTTCGACGACCTGGCGAAGTACAAGGAGCGAGCGCTCCTCACCCACATCATGAAGGCCCTGCCCAAGTTCATGCTCCGCACTCCGGGCATGAAACGCAGGGCAAAGGCTGTGGATACCCTCCTGGAGCGGGTCCAGAGCGTCCATACACCCGCGCAACGGGCCGGCTCTCCAAGAGACCTCGCGGACGACTGGCTCAGCCTGCACGCAAGCGATCCGCAGTTCGTGCCGGAGACGACCCTGCGCTTCCAGCTCTCGGCAGCGCTGATTGCCAGCGTCTACCTTGGCGACGCCTTCAGTTTCGCGCTCTATGCCATGGCGTCGCAGCCCGAACTCTACCGGGATCTGCAGCGTGAAGCCGACGCCCTCTTCGAGAACGGCGACCCGGACGGCGCGGACTTCACCCTGCAGGCGATAGACGTCACGCATCGCTTCCTCATGGAGACCGTGCGGATATACCCCATCGTTCCGATGTCCATCCGGAACGTGATGAACACGTGCGTGGTCGAGGACTACGAACTGCCGGTGGGGTCACAGGTCTTCATCGCGACCACGGCGACGCACTACATGAAGGAAGTCTTCCCCGACCCCTTCACCTTCGACATCGACCGCTACAAGGCACCGCGCAACGAGCACCTCAGTCCCGGGTACGCCCCCTACGGGCTGGGCACGCACACCTGCCTCGGCACCCGTTGGATGGAACTGCAGCTGGCGATCAACGTGCTGATGGTCGCGCACTACTTCAACATCGAAGTGTCCCCCGCGGACTACAAGCTCAAGTTCAACCCGGTCCCGTCGATGAAGCCGAACAAGAAGCTGAAGTTCCGCATCGCCGAGCTGCGGCGCGAGATACCCCTGGTCGCCTGACGGCGCTCAAGAGAGCGGAAAGAAAGCCTAAAGGGGCTTGCGGGCCAGGAAGCAGTACAACGGCGTGAAGACCCCGGCCCTGCCGCCTGCGACATAGGCCCTGGCGGTGCGGTCCATCAGCCTGACGACGTCCGCGGACCCTTTCGGGAATACGCCCAACACCTCGGCCAGCCTGGATACCCCGATGTACGCCTTCCGGCCCAACGGAATCCTGCGCAGGGGGCTGTTCCGCGTCTTGCCCCGCGTCTCCATGGGGTGATACCACGGCGTGGTCGGACCGCTCTCCGCAACGGCACGGTCCCTGCCCTCCATGACCTGGAATCCTGCCGCTTCGAGAGCCTGGTTCACCTCGTCCGTAGTCGCGATGTCCTTGAGCGCGATGCCGTGCATCAGGTCCCTCTTGATGGCCCGGTGCCGGCTGTCGCCGGGATCGAACCTGTCCGTCATGCACATCTCCTGGCCCCAGAAGAGAGCTCCGGGTTTTCAGCACGCGGTAGATCTCCGCGAAGGCGCCCGCCTTGTCCGGCGCATGGCACGTCGATTCGATCGCGTATCCCCGGTCGAACGTGTCGTTCGCGACGGCGCCCATGTCCATGAAACTGCACTCGAGGTAGTCGACCAGGTGGTCGAGCCCCGCCTCGGCGTTCAACGACCTCGCCTTCCCCAACTGGACCTTGCTGGTATTCACACCGACGACCCTGACACCGGCCTCCCGGGCGACACGGCGCATCGGGCCGCCTATCCCGCAACCGACATCGATCACCGTCATGCCCTCTTGCAACTCCAGCTTGGCAATCATTAGCCGCTGGTGCCGGGTCTGGGAGTCCTCGAGGCTCTCCTCGGGCGACAGCGGCGCGAAGTGGAGGGACTCGCTCCAGCCGAACACCATGAACTCATTGCAGAGGTCATAGTATTCCCTGACGGTTTCGACGTGGTCGTAGCCCGACGGGGCGGTGTCCTCCGCGGACGCCCTGTCCGTCCATCCATCGAATCGTTCCACGCGACGTTGGACGTCCGACCCGCGGTATGCGGCCTTCAGTCCGCTGGGTAGCTTGCGAAGTTGCATGAGCCTCCTTACGACGAGCTTTGCCCTGGTTCATTGCGCTGATGTATGCCCTCTATCGCCACGTCGAGTTCGGCCCACTGGCGCTCCACCATGGAGCGCAGTCGCATGTTCTGGTACGCACCCCAGACCACCATCGCGGGCAGCACCAGGAGCACGGAGACGATCAGGGAGTAAACGATGGTGATGGTCGCCGTGATGCCGAACTGCTGAGAAGCAAGCAAGGGCGAAGCGATCAGCACTCCGAATCCCAGCGCGGTCGTCATTGCGGAACCCAAGAGCGCCGAACCCGTTGTCGCGAGCGTCCGGACCGCCGCACTCTCCGGATTGCGGGTGCGGGTGAACTCATCTCGGTAGCGATGGATCACGTGGATGGTGTAGTCCACGCCTATCCCGATCGAGAGGGCCGTGATGATCGATGTGACGAGTGAGTACGGGATGCCCAACAGCGCCATGGTGCCCAGCACCGAGACGAGGACGAGCACGATGGGCCCGACCGCGATGACTGCCAGCGCCGGTTGGCGTGCCGTCAGCCAGAAGAAGACAGCGAGGACGGTGAGCGCCGCCGCGATAGTAGTGCTGATCGCCTCTGTCTGACGGTCGGTGATGGCATCCGTAACCCCGATCGAGACGACAGTCTCGGAAAGCACCGTGAGAGCGGTGTCGTCTCCAGCCCAGAGCGCTTCGAGATCGTCCTGAAGTGTCTTGGTTGCTCCCGGATCGTTCGAGTAGGTCGGGAACTGCAACAGGATGGTGTCGATGCCGTTCGGATCGTTGACCAGACCGTGGGTGACCGCGGGTTCCCTCTCCTCCAGCTTGTCCAGGAGCTCCTGCATCAGGGCCGGATCGAGCTGCACTCCCGAGGAAGCCTGGCTGAAGAGCGCCGCAAGCTCACGGTCGTAGTTGTCACCGGGTTGCCCGCTGTCGGTGGTCCAGTCTTCCAGGAGCGACTCGTACGACGCCAGGAGCGGCCCTGCCGCTGCGCGCGGGCGCTGTTGCTCGTCCTGGAAAGCGGTCCTGAGGTCCTGCAGGTTCAGAAGTGTGCGGGTCTCCGTAGCCTCGGCCTTCACCAGCACGCTGGCCATCTCCGTCGAACCGCCGACGGTCGCGTCAAGTGTTTCCATGTCAGCCACGATGGTCCCGCCTCGGGGAAGGACATCGCGGATGCTGAACTCCGATTTGAGGTCGGTAGCCGCGAACCCCAGCGCGATCGTCACTGCGAGCACTACGATGATGTAGGGCGCCGGTTGGCGCGTCACCCGTCTTCCGAGCACCTCCGCCAGCCGCGGGACGCCGGGCAGCGCATTCGAAAGCGGGCGAGGCTGCCGCAACGTGCCGCGTGCCTCGCGACGCCGGTCGAGGATCGTCCGGGCCGCCGGGACCAGCGTCAGCATCACTATCAGGCTCAACCCCACCCCCATCCCTGCGACAACGCCGAAGTCTCCGATCACGCCTATCGGCGAGAAGAGGGTCGCCAACAAGCTGACGATCGTTGTGACTGCGGCCAACGTCAGTGGGACCGTGACGTTCCGCAGGCCGATCTGTACAGCTCGGACAACGGGCTCGCCTGCGAGCCGTTGCTCCCGGTAGTGAGAGATCGCCTGGATCGCATAGTCCACCGTGAGGCTGATGATGATGACGGGCACCATCGCGGTTAGCGAGCTGGGAGGACCTATCACGTCGAGTCCATCAGGGCCAAGCCAGCCCTCAGCGCCGACAACCCACATGATCGCGACGATAAGCCCCAGCAGGGTCAGCAGCATGTCCGACAGGGCCCGGGTGAAGAGCAGGAGCAGAGCGGCGATCAGCAACAGCGCCAGCCCGATCAGCGGCCCCATCCCTTCCTCTGTCGCCTTCTTGTACGCATCCTCGATGACCGCCGATGACAGGCTGCTCACACGCGACGCCCCCTCGTCCCCTGCAGCCAGCTCGCTGATCCTCCGTTCGGCATCGCCAACGCGCTCGTCGCCCGTGTCGCGCAGACGCACGATGGCGATCGCAACGAGCGTGCCGTCGGTGTCGGTGCCAGTCATCTCAGCGAGCGCCTCCCCGACTCCGGGGACGTTGCGTGCGGAGTCGATCTGTTCCTGCGTGATCGACTCGAAACTGTCCACCTGGAGCACGGCGCCGATCAGCGACGATGGTGCAACGATCGGATCGCCGGGCGCCAGCAGCTCGGCGACGCCCGGGTCCTGGACAATCTCATCCAACAGACCATCCATCTGGAAGAGCCCCCCCGGCGTCAGCGCCTCCCCGCGAAAGAGAAGTGTGACAACGATCACTTCGCCGGAGTCCCCGAACCGTTCATCTATCTCCTGTGTTGCTTCAGCGATGGGATGGCCGGGAGGGAGAAAGGCAACACTTGCGCCTTCCGTCGGCGGCAGACGTTGCTGCGTCCCCATAACCATCACGACGGTAACGATGAGGAGGACGAGGAGGGTGAGCCACGGACGAACCGTGACCAGCCGGCTCAGCCTGCCGAGTATGTTGTTCATGGTATGTACCCCCGTGCTGCGTGGTGGAGGTCGTTGAGGCCGGTTTGAGCGGTCATACTATAGCCTCGTCAGATGTGCCGGGGAGTGCGACCGCAGGAGCGCATGGCTCAGGATAGAACTGGGCGCAGTACGCACGGAACGTCATGATCTCCCCGTCGGAACGGCTCAGGCGCGGGAGAGAGCGGTACCGCTTGCGGCTCCAGATGACCACGTCCCGGAGAACGTCCTGCTCCTGCTGTGCGGCGATGAACCGGTTCATGAGTGGCGCGCGCAGTCCCACGGGGAGGAACCCCAAGCCCGTTACCCGGCGCTTCGGGTTGCGTATCTCCCGCACCTGAGAGACCAGCGACAGGTCGATGAGCGTACCGTCGACAGGCGTCGACAGCACCCACAGACGCATGTCCATGCCGATGGACTTCTCACGGATAGCCACGAACGAATAGCCCAGCCCGAAGATGTGGGTGTTGGTGGACACGTCCAGATTGAAGGGCAGGGTCCTGGCTATCCTGTAGTTGCGCCTGAAGTCGAAGTCGCTTCGGAAGTAGGCCCCGTCTACTGACACCTCCCCGACGCGGTCCACGTTGCCGTATCCGTGGACGTAGAGCAGGTGGGCCAGGTCCACCGAGTTCTCAGTCGTATCCTGGGGATGCCCGGGGAAGCGGAGGGTCCGGACCGAGAGGGCGCTCCAGCCGGTCTGGTCTGACAGGTCAGTAGGCAGGCGCCATTGCGGCTCCCGCCCATCGATCCCCCACCAACCGAAGATCAGCCCGGCGATCTCCTGTGTCTCAAAGACGCGCAACCGCGCGGCCCGGGGCGGGGGAGCATAGGGAGTGGCGACGCACTGGCCGGTTGCATCGTACTCGAAGCCGTGGAAGGGACAGACGAGCCGACCGTCACGTACGCGCCCTCCGGCAGCGGGCCCCAGATCGGAGCCAAGGTGCGGGCAGTAAGCCCCGGCGACGCAGATGCTCCCATCGTCATCGCACCAGACGATGATGTTCTCCCCCATCCAGGTTTTCTGGATGAGCCGTGCCTTCTGTATGGCCTTGCGGCTTGCGACGAAGTACCAACCCTCGGGAAACGGGGAAGGCAACTGGACGTTGTCAGGCTCCGCACGCCGGGTTGTCATCGAATGGCGCTCCCTGCCCGGACGGCCCGGGGTAGATAACCCTCTGGAACAATCCAGGCACTGTCTAGGATACGGGATTCGCTCGCCGATCCCACCCTCGCGCCAGCGGCTGAATACATCATGTTTCAGGCAGGGATGTCGGCCAGCGGCTGCCCTCGGGCGAAGCCTCCTCTTCGACATCTTCCACTCGCATCAGCAGGGCCGGGAGGATGGCAAACAGGGCAAGGAATCCTGAAATCATGAAGAGGTTCTGGAACACGGTCACTCCCGCTTCGATCAAGGGAGCCTCGGTCTCCTCGAACGTCGAACCGATCGTCACATCAGCCGTCAGACTGTAGAAGCGCTCGATACCCCAGGCGGACAAGGCCGCCAGCCCCAACGCCATCCCCACCATGCGCGATGCGGTGATCAACGATGCCGCCGCTCCCCAGTAGTGACTGGGTGCTGCGCTCAAAGCGCTGACGCCTATGGGAGGAATGACCAGCCCGAACCCGAGACCCGCCATGACGAGAGGCATGGTCAGCCTGAGCTCCTCCACCTCCGTCTCCCAGCCGCTCATGAACAGCAGCCCCGTTCCTATGAACGCAAGGCCGGTGATGCACACCGTCCTCACTCCCGTCCAGCGCAGGATGTAGCCTCCAACCACGGCTCCAACCGGAATGGCGGCTGTCAGACGAACCAGATGGAGGGCGCTCTCCCACGCCCTCTTCTCCATGACGGTGCCGGCCATGAGGGGCACGGCTACCAGTGAGATGATCAACGCAACTCCCACGAGGAACTGCGTGATGTTGGAGGACAGAAACGCCCTGGAGGTGTACAGGAAGGATGCCAGCAGGGGCTGGGCCGTGCGTCGCTCGAACAGGACCAACAGGAGGACCAGCCCGACCCCAAGGGCTATCAGGACATACGGGAAGAGGGACTCTCCGGAGAAGATTGCTCTCTGCGACAGGCCAATACTGAGGACGGTGAGGGCTGCTCCGAGCACGAGCGCCCCGAAGTAGTCCATCTTTGCCGCAGGGTTGGCGCGGTTCGGCAGGATGGCCAGAAGCGCTATCAGGAAGAGGCTCTGGGGGATGTCCAGCCAGAATATCCAACGCCAGCCCAGCAACTCGATGATGGCCCCTCCGTAGAGAGGGCCCAGCACTGACCCCGCTTCAGCCGAGGCCGCCACGAGTCCTATCGCCAATCCTCTCTTCTCAGGGGAAACAGCGGCCACAGCCATAGCGAGGCCTATGGGGACCGTGGCGCCGCCTCCGAAGGCCTGGACCACCCTGGCGGATACTACCCACTCGAAGTTCGGCGCAAGTGCCACGAATGCCGAGCCGATGGAGAAGACGATCAATGCCGCGTGGAACATCCGGACGCGGCCGTAGACGTCGGACAGACGCCCTGCCAGCGGCATCGCTACGGTGTAGCTGATCAGGTATCCGGTTACGATCCAGGACGCCCTGTCCAGGTCGGTAAGAGGGATCTCAAGGTCCACCATCACCGCGGGCAGGGCGGCGACCACCACGGTCTGGTCCAGGGCAGTCGAGAATACCCCCAGGCAGATGATCCCCAGCACCACAGTCTGGGAAGATCTCAGGGATTGGAGGCCGGACCTGGCAGTGCTCACGACCCTGAGGCTATCTCTGGGAGTTGGATATCGACAGGGGAGTTGATGTCCCTGATGACTACCAGCCGCGTCGTCTCCGGCGCATCTTCATCGTAGAGTCTGCCGTCTATCCTGAGTTGACGCAGGGCATGCGAGACCTCGTCGATCCACACGGACAGCGTGATCGCATGGCCGGAGTCCACGTCCGTGATGAGGCCCGACATATCGTCAGAGACGATATCCCCGTCTATACGGACAGCCTGGCCGCCTTCTACGGACTCCCGGCCTGTGATCTCCGCGTTCTCGATGCTGGGCAGTATCTCGCTCAAAGTAACGCCTATCCCTCCGAAGTTGAAGGGCACCTGGTCCAGCGGCAGGGGGAGCCATGGGGCGTCCTCGGAGAACCGCATGTACGCCTGGTCTCCGACCGCCATCATTCCGACCTCCACGAATCCAAGGCCGGGATTCACCAGCTCCACCAGCATCCTGAAGCTGTCGGGCGTTTTGACTTCTCCTTCCACGCTCTTCAGAGTCATCTCGAAGAACTTCGCTCCCGATTCCATCTCGTCAGTCATCTGGAATTTCGCCGTCGACAGTGCAGCCAGCTCTTCCGCCGCACTGGAAAGCACCTCATCCACCGACAACTCAGGGGTCGGCGTGGGTTCCGATTCACACGCGGCTGCCAGGAAGAGGAACCCCAACGCCAGCACAGTAATCGACAATCCGCGACCCACTGCCCTTCGGATAGATGGAGCGAGTGCCATCATCATGTGAGGCACGGTACCACCCGGAAAAGACGCCGGGCAAGCACCCTCAGGAGCATTCAGCGCTACGCCTTCCTGAACCGCCAGCCGTACATGATGCTCCCGTAGTAGTTGAACGACCGCTTCGCCGTGGGGTCGTCGAAGGGGTAATCGGCGCCCATCTGTCTCGCAGTGGCGAGCCCGGAGACGAAGCAGGTCTCCTGGCTGTTGACCAGGGTATGAGCTCCACAATGCCACGTTCGCCTCTTGCCCTGGATGCAGCGGAAGATGTTGACCAGCAGTACGACGTGACGTACGTCATGGACGATGTGCTGGAACCACCATCGCTTGACGATCTTCCGCTCGTCGATGGGGCTGATCGGGTTGTAGGTCACCAGGCACGGCTTGTCAGACCGGTGAGCCCAGGGCTGTTGGTTGTGCATGATGTACGTGATCTCGTAGTTGTCCGGTCTCGCGCCGTACTGTTCGATGTGGTTGCTCCGCGTTGTCAGAGCCTTCACCTCGTTGTCCGGAAGGACAGACGAGTCGGAGTGAATGACCGTGTGGTTGTGCAGTTCACTCTCGTAACGTATCGACGAGAGGATGTAGCGTTCGAGGAACGTGGGTTCGTCGAGGATCATCAGCGTCTGGTTCGCGTTGCATGCGAATATCACGTCGTCGAACGATTCCTGGACGCCTTCCTGGTCCTCGACAACGACGCCATCCGTCCGCCGGTACACTTTGCGGACAGGTCTGCTCAGGTAGATCCTGTCCCGGAAGTTCACCGACAGGTTCTCGTAGATGCGGCGTGTTCCCTGGTCCCACGTCTGCATGGGCGTGGCGGTCTCGATATCGAAGAACTCGAGATACCTCGAGAAGAGCGCCGCGGGCATATCGAACACGTTCGTCGCCATCAGGAAATTGACGAACATGGGTTTCAGTACCTTGTACCTGAAGTCTCCGGAGAACCCTCCGAGGTTCAGTACCGTCCCCATGCTGATGTAGTTGAACGGGTTGAGAGCATTCAGGCACTTGGACTGGGAACGGGTCAGCCGGCCGAACCAGCGCAGACGCTTCAACAGCCGCTGGAACTTCGCGATCTCGGATCGCAGTTGCTCCCTGATGTCGGAATCGAAATCGTGAGCATAGACCTGGTCACCGTACTTCACGCTGTAGCTGAATCTGGTATCGACCAGTTCTATGCCAAACTGCTCCATCAATAACAGGATGTGGTCATACACGGATGGGATGCAGGCGGTGACGGAGATGTCGAAGGGGATCGAGCTGCCGTCGTCCTGCGGCATGTCAGCCGTGACGGCATTGCCGCCGATCTGTTCCCTGGCCTCGAACAGCCGGAAATCGAACCGGTCCGGGTGATGATGCAGCGCCCACGCAGCGCCCAGTCCTGAAACGCCTCCGCCCACGATGGCGATACGCCGCGGCGCTGTCCCTGTCTCTCCGGTTGCCATGGCCTCCTGCTCTACCATCGTCGCTGCTTGCCCACGCGGAATCTTCCCTGCACGTGAGCCTGGCGTTGACCGATCAGGCCGCCGCCGCTGCCCGCCGGGCGTCCACCTTTGCCAGAAAGGCGAGGACCTCCCTGTTGAATGTCTCCGTCTGGTCGAGGTTGGTGAAGTGCCCCGCACCGGGCACCACCACCAGCTCCGAGCCCTCGATCTGGCTGTGGATGAACCTGACGTCCTCCAGGGCCGGGTCCTCTTCCCCTGCGATGCAGAGCGTCGGCGCCTTGATCTCGCACAGGCGGTCGTCGAAGACCGGCGCCTGGTCGAGAGCCTCGAGGGAGTAGACGTAGCCGTGCGGCGTCAGCGCCTTGAGCATCTCGAGCATGCCCTCAGCCTCCTCCGGGCCCCTGGCTGCCCTCAGGGCGAAGCTGTCGACCTCCCGGATGGAGTGTCGGGCTACCGCTTCCATCCCCTCGGTGAAGGCCAGCTCCCGTACCCTGGCCGTATTCTTCCTGGTCTCTTTGCTGTGGGCGTGGCCCGACGCCGAACCGGAGTCGATGACCATCAGGCCCGCCACCCGGTCCGGATGCAGCAGCGTGAACCGCGTGGTGATGCCTCCGCCCATAGAGAGCCCGCCGACGTAGGCCTTCTCGATGCCGAGGTGGTCCAGCAGGCCCAGAAGGTCCCCGACCGAGGTGTCCAGCCCGTAGGCCGACGGGTCCTCCGGAGAGTCCGAGTTCCCGTGTCCCCGCGGCTCGAAGCGGATGAACCGGTAGTCCCGGGAGAACGCCTCCACCTGCGGGCCCCACATGGTGGCGTTACCTCCCCGGCAGTAGCAGAGCACGAGCGGGAAACCCTCACCATCGCTTTCATAGCTGATGCCGACGCCATTGATGGTTACTTTGGGCACGGAATCCTCCTCTGGATGTTTGCCCGAGTTTATCTCGGAGACGCTCGCACCCTCACCGGGAGCGCGACTCCAGCACGTCCGCAGCCCGCATCCCCGCGCTGTAGCCGCTGGCGAGGGCGCCGTTGACCGACGGGACACGCATGTAATCGCCTGCCAGAAACAGGTTGTCGATGCGCCCTGCAAGCTGCTCAGGGATTTCTGCCATAGCGGCGAGCATACCGGGTGTCCCCATGCACAGCGCCTCCTCCCAGCGGTACACGCGGAAGAACAGACCTTCGTCGTCGCCCGGAAGAGCGGAACCTGGAGGCGCTTTCCGGCGAGCGGCGCCCAGCATCTGGCGCTTTATCTCATCATCGTCGAGCGGGATGAGTTCCCTCGCACGGTCACGCCCGATGAGCAGATCGAGGATGCTGTTGCCCGGAGGCGCGCAGGCAGGGAGGAAGGCGCAGCGGTCCAGCAGGAGCGGGGTGTCGTTGTCCTCCGGGTAGAGCGCGCCATGCCAACCCGGAGGGAGCGGGGAGTGGTCGAGGCCTATCACCACCCGGCAACCGGTTGAGTAGCTGACGGTGCGGAGTGCGCGGCGTGTCTCTTCCGGCAGGTCGGGGATAAGGTCGGGCGCCTTCGTGCCGGGAACGGCGCAGATGACCGCGTCGGCCTCGATAGTCTCGCCGTCCACGACTACGCCGGTCGCCGTCCCGTCTGCGACGACGATCCTCCTGACGGGCGTCGACACGCGGATCGCATCGGAGCAGGCGGTGGCAAGCGCTTCGCTCAGGGAGCCGATGCCTCGCTCGGGCATGTAGACCTTGCCGGAGTGCAGCATCGTCTCTCCGATGTACGCCCGCATCAGCGCCTGGCCTGCTGGCATCGGGTCGCCCAGTATCATGTCGAGGGGCCCTCTGAGCGTCACCTGCAGCTTCCCGGGCACACCGAGCCGCTCCATGTAATCGCCGAAGGACTCGTCGTCGTCGATCTCGGCGAGGGGGCTGTCGCCGCCGAAGCTCATGTATGCCGACTGACGATGGATCTGCCGCATCACTTTGAAGCCTGACCGCATGCCTGAGGGTGAGAGGAAGCCCATGGTGAAGGCCGTACGCAGGTGCCGTACGAAATTCCAGAGCGATTGGTCCGGCGTCGTCGTAACCCACCGACCATTCCGGTAGTGGCCGAACTTCATCTTTGAAGGGACCAGCGGCAGTCCCAATTCCTCGCAAAGGCGGAACGCGGTGTCGTAGGTGGAGGTGAAGACGAATGCGCCCATGTCCAGGGAGAACCCGTCCACCCTCTCGCCCTTGCCACGTCCGCCCACACGCTCCTGGGCTTCGAGCAGGAGAGGAGTGATGCCCCGCTTCATCAGCACGTAGGCGGCGCTAAGCCCAGCGAAGCCCCCGCCAACGATGACGACCCGCTGTGCAGTCATAGCTGCGATTCCTTCAGGACTGCCTTGGCGTGGTGGAGCCGAGGGGACTCGAACCCCTGACCCCCTGCTTGCAAAGCAGGTGCTCTCCCAGCTGAGCTACGGCCCCACGTGTACGGCTCAGGATACCATCAGAGCCTACGGCGAACTGAGCCCCGGCATCGACAGTCCTTCCATCGTCTCCTGCACGACCCCGAAACGCTCGAACGGGGGCATGAAGTACGCGCCCGCGATACGGCCGGAGAGCGCCGTGAGCAGTTCGCGGCTGAGCGCGATGCCCTCCTTGCCCCCGGCGTCGCCCCGGTACTCCGCAAGGTCGATGCGCTGCATCACGTCTTCCGGTACCACGATGCCGGGCACCTCGTTCTGCAGGAAGCGCGCATGGCGGGCGTTGCGGAGCGGCAGCACGCCCATGATGACCGGCAGCGGGAAGCCCCCCAGCAGCGACCAGACACGCTCCACGTGCTCCGCCGCGTAGACCGGTTGCGTGAGCAGGAAATGCGCTCCGGCCTTGACCTTGCGCTCCAGCACGCGGAGCTCCCTGTCCAGGTCCGGCGCGTTGAAGTTCAGCGCCGCGCCGATGAAGAACGACGTCGGCTGCCCGATCTCCCGTCCGTTCGCGTCCACGCCCTCGTTGAACCCCGCCATCAGCCGGATCAGGCCGGACGCCGTCACGTCGCTCACTGCGGTCGCATAGGGATAGTCGCCGGTGAGCGGGACGTCGCCCATCACCGTGAAGACGTTGCGCAGGCCCAGCGCGTGCGCGCCCAGCAGGTCCGAGTGCAGCGCCAGCAGATTGCGGTGGCGGATGGCCATGTGCATCACCGCCTCGACACCCAACCGCGACTGTACGAGGCTGCCGGTGGCGAGCGCGCTCATCCTCCCCTGCGCACGCGGGCTGTCCGCAACGTTCACCGCGCTGACGCTCCCGACCACGCCGCGCAGCTTGTCCAGCGTTCCGCTCACGTCGAACCCACGCGGAGGCGAGAGCTCCACCGTAACGACGAACTCCCCGCGCTCGATGCGCTCCGCAAGTCCCGTGGGGCGGGTGGCCGGGGCCTCGACGCGCTGCGGGCGTGCCGCAGCAGGAGCAGGCGCACGCCGCGCCGAGGACTGCAGCACGCCGCGCACCGCGTCCCGTACGGCGGCGATGTGCTCCGGCGTAGTCCCGCAGCATCCGCCGACCGCTGCTGCTCCCGCACGCGCGATCTCGCGCGCCGTCTCCGCGAAGTACTCCGGCTGCGCGGTGTACTCCAATCGGCCGCCCACGTAGGCGGGAAGTCCCGCGTTCGGCTGAACGATGAGCGGCATGTCCGCCGACGCTGCCATGCGTTCGACGACGCTCAACAGCAGGTCCGGGCCTATGCTGCAGTTCGCACCGAACGCAAGCAACTCCGCATCATTCAGGGCCGAGACCACGTCTTCCGGCGCATCCCCACTCGACGTCAGGCCGTCGCCCGTGAAGGTCATCTGCGCGATGACCGGCAATTCGGAAACGGAGCGCACCGCATCGATGGCCAGCCTGAGCTGTGCCAGTGAAGTGAACGTCTCCAAGAGGATGAGGTCCGCCCCGGCGTCGGAGAGCGCCGACGCCTGCTCCGCGAACACGTTCCGCGCGGATGCCGGAGAGAACAGACCGGCGCCGGTGCTGTCCGGCGGCAGCGGCCCCATCGAGCCCGCTACCCACACGTTCTGGCCATGCAGCCGCGCCGCTTCCTTCGCCAGTGCGACTCCGGCACGGTTCAGTTCCTCAACACGGGAGGCCATCCCATGCATGCCGAGTTTGGCCGCATTCGCCCCGAATGTGTTCGTCTCAATGAGTTCCGCGCCTGCACGAAGATAGGCGAGGTGCACTCCCTTCACGATGTCCGGCTGGTCGACGTTGGCCGGTTCCAGCAACGCGGCGGTGAGGCCGTGTGCGTACATCTGCGTGCCCGTGGCGCCGTCGCAGAGCAGCAGACCACGGGATAAGCGTTCGGAGAGCGAGAAGTCCATGAGCCGGAACCTCTGAAGATTGTACCAGCGCCGCCCTGCCGACGTTGTGCGGAACAGGCCGGACGGCTATGCTGCGCCCTCTATGACAGGTCCGGAACTCACGATTCTCAACTGGCTGCTGGCTGCTTCGCCGGTCGTCCTCCTTGTAGTCGCCATCATCTGGCTGAACTGGAGCGCGCCGCGCGCCGGCGCTATCGCGTGGTTGCTTGCGCTCGCTCTGGCGCTGCTCATCTTCGGCGCGGCGCGGGACCATGTCGCTATCGCGAGCGCAAAGGGCTTGAGCCTCGCGGTCTTCGTTCTCACCATCGTCTGGACGTCCGTCTACCTGTTCAACATGGTGGACAAGCTGAAGGGCATCGACGCCATCGGGCGGACGATGGCCGCGCTGGCGAGCGACCGCCTCGTGCAGGCGCTGCTGATCGGCTGGGGTTTCTCCAGCTTCATCCAGGGCATCACCGGGTTCGGAGTGCCGGTGGCCGTCTCGGCCCCGCTGCTCATCATGCTCGGCTTCCCGCCCGCCCGCGCCGCCGCTATGGCGCTCGTCGGGCACGGCTGGGCCGTGACGTTCGGCTCCATGGGTTCGTCCTACTACACGATCCAACTGGTCACCGGCATCGAGGGCGAGGTCATCGCACCCCACATGGCATTGCTGTTCGCGCCCATCATCGTCGCGAGCGGCATGCTCGTCGCCCATATACAGGGCGGGCTGAGCGCGCTGCGGCGGAGCTTGCCGGTCGTAGTCATCACCGGCGCGCTCATGGCCGCGGCCATGTACGCACTCGCGTGGGGCGGCGCGCCGCAGATAGCATCCACCGTTCCGGGCATCCTCGGCATGGTGGCGCTTGCCCTGCTCTCCCGCACTCCGCTCCTGCGCAGCGCACCACAGACGGAAGCGGCGCCGGAAACGCCGCCCGCTGGTGCAGCGGACGAACCCGACTCCCGTCCGATGCCGTTCATCCTTGCCTTCATGCCTTATCTGCTGCTCATCACGTTGAGCGTCATATCGCAGATCGGCCCGGTGAAGGAGGCGGTGCGCGGCATACAGTGGTCGCTCGATTACCCTGCGTTCACGTCCGCCCAGGGATTCGCCGTTGCCGCCGCGAACGACTACGCGCCGATACGCGTGCTCAACCATCCCGCCCCGCTCATCTTCTACAGCATCGTGATCAGCACGGTCGTCTACGTCCTGGCGAAGCGTTGGCGGAAGGGCGTCGCCTGGGAGGCGATGAAGCTGACCTACGGGCAAAGCCTCAGCTCCTCCATCGGGGTGACGACGATGGTGATGATGGCGGTCGTCATGGCGGACACCGGCATGACCGTGCTGCTCGCGCAAGGTATCGCGAACGCCTCCGGCCCGCTCTTCCCGTTCGTCTCGCCCTTCATCGGCCTGCTTGGCTCGTTCATGAGCGGCAGCAATACGAACTCGAACGTCATGTTCGGCCTGCTCCAGTTGGAGACGGCGCGGGAGTTGGGCATCGGGACGGTCACCATCTCCAGCATCCAGTCGATCGGTGCGTCTGTGGGCAGCCCGATGGCGCCTGCCAAGGTGCTCGTTGGCGCGGCGGTCGTCGGTCTCGCGGGGAAGGAGCGGGACATCTTCCGCATCGTCATCCCCTACATCCTCGGACTCGTCTTCCTCGCCGGCATCGAGGCCATCATCATCATCGAACTGCTGCCCGCACTATCGAGGTAAGCCATGCTTTCAGCCGCAACGAAACGCAAACTCCGGCATGTCGTCCTCACAGGGACGATCGTCAGCTTCCCACTGCTCTACCTCGGCCCCGTAACGCTGGAAGAAGCCGCGGTAACGCTGGCGGGGCTCGCCGTGGGTATCGTGACTGCGGTGCTCGCCTGGCTCGCCTTCTAGGAGAGAACACCCGATGACGAACGCACAGCCCGACAGAAGCTCCCAGAGCCAGTTCGGACGGCTCGCCGGGGCCTACGGCGCGAGCAAGACGCACGCGCAGGCTGGCGCGCTCGCATCTGCTGCATCCATGCTGGGCGATCGCCGTTACGGGACAGCCATGGACATCGGCGCGGGACCCGGCTTCACTGCGTTCGCCGTCGCCGACCGCTGCGACCGCGTCATCGCGACCGACGTGACGCCGGAGATGCTGGAGCAGGCGCGCTCGCTGCGCGGTGAACGTGGAGCGCCGCAGACCGAACTGGTGCTGACCGCAGCCGAGTCCCTGCCCTGCCGGGACGGTAGCCTCGACCTCATCACCTGCCGCACCGCCGCGCACCACTTCCTGAACGTCGACTCCTGGCTGGCCGAGGTGAACCGCGCACTGGCCCCGGGCGGCGAGCTCATCCTCATCGATACCGTCTCGCCGGACGACGCGGAAGCAACCGCCTGGATGCACGACATCGAGATCTGGCGTGACCCCTCGCACGTACGGAACCTCGGCGAGTCTGAGTGGCTGGAGGCGATCGAACGCGCAGGGATGAGCGTCGCCGAGACTGCCCTCTCGCGCGTCGACCTTGAATACCCCGACTGGACGGAACGCGCCGGGATGCCGGAAGAGGAGGCCGCCCGGCTGGGACAGGCGCTGAAGGACGCGCCAACGGCGGCGGCGCAAGCGTTCGGCATCACGCCCAAGGCCGACGGGCTGATCGAGTTCTACTGGCCGATACTGAGCGTGAAAGCGGTCAAGCCGTAGGGCGCTAGTCCACCCCGCGCAGCACGCGCTGCGCCGCCGCGACTCCCGCCCCGGCCTGCGTCTCGTAACCCTGGTCGCCGATCGCCTCTTCCAGCGCGCCGAGCACCGTCAGCACGTTGGGGCCGGTGCTGTTGTGCCCCATCAACCCGATGCGCCATGCCTTGCCGGCGAGCGCTCCCAGGCCACCGCTCAACTCGATGTTATGCCGGTCCAGCAGGTAGCGGCGCGCTTGCGCCTCGTCTATCTCCTCCGGGGCACGAACGGCGGTGAGGCTCGGCAGTTGCACTTCCGGGTCTGCCACGACGTTCAGCCCCATCGCATGCAATCCGGCACGGAGCGACTCCCCGTTCCTCGTGTGACGTTCCCATCGTGCCTCCACACCCTCCTCCGCGATCAGCCGGAGCGCCTCGCGCAGCGCGTAGATCATGGAGATGGGCGCGGTGTGATGGTACGCGCGACGGTCCCAGTAGCTGCTCAACTCAGTGAGGTCCAGATAGAAACTCCGGACCTTTGACGTGCGGCTCTGCAGCGTCTCCACTGCTCGTGGGCTCAGCGTCAGCGGCGCGAGTCCCGGGGGTGCGCCGATGCACTTCTGCGTGCAGCTGTAGCAGACGTCCACACCCCACTCGTCCACGTGCAGTTCCACGCCGCCGAGCGAGGTAACCGCGTCCACTACGAGGAGCGCGCCCGCCTCGTGGGCAACATCCGCTATCTCTTTAATTGAGGTGGCCGCGCCGGTGGACGTCTCCGCGTGGACCACGCCGACCGCCTTCACCTTCCCTGCCGCCACGATCTCCTCACGCAGGCGCTCCGCATCCACAGCCTTCCCCATCTCATACTCGACCTTGATGACGTTCGCCCCGCTGCGCTCCGCGATCTCACCCAGCCGCTGGCCGAAATAGCCGTTGATCCCCACCACGAACGTGTCGCCCGGCTCGATGATGTTGACCATCGCGGCTTCCATACCGGCGGTGCCGGTGCCGGAGATGGGCAGCGTCACCGGGTTCTCCGTCCGGAAGACGTAGCGCAGCAGCGAGCGTACGTCATCCATCACGGCGAGGAAGTTCGGGTCCAGGTGTCCAACGAGCGAGGAGGCCATCGCCTGCAGCACCCGAGGGTGCACGTTGGATGGACCTGCTCCCATGAGCAGCCGGTATGGAGGCATGAAGCCGGCGGTGTCTTGCGTCATACGGCATTCTCGACAATGTGGGATATGCCCGGCGTGAGGCGGATGCCCGGGCGCAGGGCGGGAGCATTATAGCAACACCTCTCTTGCCGGAGAAGAATCTGGCGGCGTTTCTAGCCGATGTTTGAGAAAAACCTACAACATGTTGTGGGCGCGCTCATCGTCTACGCGCCCTGTTGCGATGGCGGCCTCGCATTTGCATGATTCTGCCCTGTCGAGGCAGCCCCCGGAACCTCATAAACCCGATTGAATGCTAGGCAAACGCATTGATTCTGTTTTAGACAACGTCTAACGTTTTTCCTTGCAACGCTTCTGATCGGAGCGCGCAGCGCGGAGGCAGAGACAGTCTTATGTCCGCCAACAGCCACATATACCACGAGCCGGTGATGACCGCACAGGTCCTTGCCGGACTCGCTGTGCGGCCGGGCGGAGCCTACGTCGACTGTACCCTCGGCGACGCAGGGCATGCCACCGCCATCCTCGAGGCATCTGCTCCGGATGGGCGCGTCCTGGGACTCGATGCCGACCCCGAGGCCGTATCCCCGGCAACCGAGCGCCTGCGCCGGTTCGGCGACCGCGTGATCGTCGTCAACGCCAACTTCGGCACGGTCGCATCGCAGGCGCATGCCCATGGTTTCGCGCCCGCCGACGGAGTGCTGTTCGACCTCGGCCTCTCCTCACGCCAGCTCGACTCGGAAGAGCGTGGGTTCAGCTTCCGCCGCTCCGCCCCGCTGGACATGCGGTTCACCCCGGAGGGCGCTTCCGCCGCAGACCTCGTCAACGGTCTGCCGGAGCAGGAGCTCGCGGACCTCATCTACACGCTCGGCGAAGAGCCGCGCTCACGCCGCATCGCGCGCGCTATCGTCGCAGCGCGTCCATTGACCGACGCCGCCGAGTTGGCGGAGGTCGTCGCGCGCGCGTCCGGCTACCGCAGGGGCCGCACCCACCCGGCCACGCGCACCTTCCAGGCGCTCCGCATGGCCACGAACGACGAACTTGGCAACCTTCGGCGTGGGCTCAGCCAGGCGGCGTCCGTCCTGAACGCCGGGGGGCGCCTCGTAACGATCGCCTACCACTCCATCGAAGACCGCGAGGTCAAGCGGTTCGTGAACGGCGGCGAGGTCCGCCCCGTGATGAAACGCGTCCTCAAGCCGGACTCCGAAGAGATATCCCGCAACAGGCGCAGCCGCAGTGCGCGGATGCGCGTTGCAGAACACGTGTGAGTTGGAAGGGGACAATGACAAACTCTCGTGAACAGCTCTACGCCGCCATAGATGTCGGCACGACCAAGGTCGTCACACTCGTCGCGAAGGCTGACATGGAAGGCGGAGTGGATGTCGTTGCCCAGGGGCACGCATCTTCCGCCGGCATGCGGAAAGGCATGGTCGTCAACCCTGACGCCATGAAGGAGTGCATCCGGCTGTCGGTCCGCGAGGCGGAGAAGACGCTCGGACGCAAGCTGCCGCCCGTCATCGCCGGAGTTACCGGCAGCCACCTCCAATCCCACAACGAGAGCAACAGCGGGGACGAGGACAGCGTTATCCCGGAAGACGGCTACTTCACCCGGTCTACCGTCGACGGGTTGGTGCAGGCGAGCGCCCACAACCCCATCGGCATGCGGGTGATCCAGACTGTTCCGCGATCGTTCGAAGAGACACACGTCATCATGGGTGACGCGGTGCCCATCGACACCCTCACCGCTACCCTCTCCGGAGCGGGCGTCACCCTGCGGGGGCTCGTGCCGGAGCATCTCGCCAGCGGTGAAGCGGTCCTCAACCCGCAAGAGCGTGTCCTGGGCGTCGTCCTTGCGGACATCGGGGGCGGCTCCACGGATGTCGTCGTCTATCGGGAGGGGTCCGTCTGGTACACCACCAGCATCCCCGTCGCAGGGCAGCACTTCACCACCGACGTCGCAACGGGACTGGGTCTGCTGCCTACCGCCGCGGAGCACGCCAAGATCAGGAAGGGCTCGGTCTGGTTCGAGCACCTGACCGAGAGGGACACCGCTGAAGTGAAGCCGGCGCTGAGCACCACCGCTATCCCCGTTCACCTCAAGAAGCTCAACCGGCTGCTGCACGACCGGGCAGTGGAGCTCGTGCGGATGATGATGTACCGCCTCGCCTCAAACGGGATGGTGCACATCCCATCAGCCGGCATCGTGCTGACAGGTGGCTCCTCGGCTCTGCCGGGGCTGACGGACATCGTTGCTGACTATGGCAAATGCCCCGTACGTATCGGGGGCCCCTCCTCCACGCTCGGATTGCCGGATGAGCTGTTGGACCCCACCTACTCCACAGCCGTAGGCCTGGTGCTCTGGGCCATCCGGCAAAGGCACATTAATACGCTCACGGAGTCCAGGTACGTTGGGACCTCTGAATCGCGGTCCGGCGGCTGGCTCTCCCGATTCAAGTCGAAGCAACCAACGGAAGTGAGCGCATGAAACGACCGAACAGAGCATTCCCACAGCGGGAATAAGAGGGCGACAGAGCGGAAGAGGCGTCCCACAGGCGATAGACAACACCACAGTCCAGCAGAGGACCAGGCAAAGGGGTAACGGTTATGACCATGGAACTGTTTGGCAACGAGCAGAAGGCGGACATCGACGGCATCGCGCGCGTCAAGGTCATCGGCGTAGGCGGCGGAGGCTGCAATGCCGTTAACCGCATGTACCGCGAGCGCGTCCCTCACGTCGAGTACCTCGCCGTGAACACGGACGCTCAGCACCTCGTCCGCCTCGACGTGCCGGTCAAGATACGCATCGGCGACACGATCACGCGCGGACTCGGCGTTGGCGGCGACCCTGAGATCGGGCGCACCGCGGCGGAAGAGTCCCGCGAAGAGATCTACGAATCGGTCCGCGGCGCCGACATGCTGTTCATCGCCAGCGGCATGGGTGGCGGCACCGGCACCGGCGCAGCCCCCGTCGTTGCAGAGGTTGCCCGCGAGACCGGCGCGCTCACCATCGCGGTCGTAACCAAGCCCTTCCGGTTCGAAGGTCGCAAGCGTGGCAAGAACGCCGAGGACGGACTGGCCCGCCTGCGCGAGGCTGTGGACACCCTCATCGTCGTCCCGAACGACCGCCTCGGCGCGATGTGCGACGACGACCTCTCCGCAGAGGATGCCTTCAGGCTGGCCGACGACGTGCTTCGCCTCGGCGTCAAGTCCATCGCGGAGCTGGTGACTATCCCCGGTGAGATCAACCTCGACTTCGCCGACGTCAAGACCATCATGACCGGAGCTGGCCCCGCGTGGATGTCCATCGGCTCCGCCCACGGCGAGAACCGGTCCATCGAGGCGGCCAAGAGCGCCATCCACAGCCCGATGCTGGACGTCAACATCGAAGGCGCACGCGGCGTTCTCCTCAACATCACCGGCGGCAC
The DNA here is from genome assembly GCA_034422595.1 of Dehalococcoidia bacterium. GTDB lineage: Bacteria > Chloroflexota > Dehalococcoidia > Lucifugimonadales > Australimonadaceae > Bin16. The sequence goes on from DAOUJO010000007.1 coordinate 476,222, forward strand.
CAACATGACGCTCAAGGAAGTGCAGCGCGCTGCCGACGTCATCGCCAACTCCGTCGACCCGGACGCCAACATCATCTTCGGCATGGTGACGGACCCCAAGATGGAGGACGAGATGTGCGTCACCATCATCGCCACCGGCCTGCCGAGCATCGAGCAGATGAGCCTGAACGACGACGGCATCGCCGAGTTCCTCCGCCGCGCCATCAGCGACGAGGCGGACTTCGACCTGCCGCCCTTCCTACGCCCGAGCAACCGCCAGGCGTCCTAGAAGGAGCCAACCCTCGGAAACCAACTCCGCCGCACGTCCCCCACGGCGGCGGAGCGCGGAGCAGGTTTCCCCAGGCTCGCTCCGCAGGTATCGTGATCCAGGGCCCCCGTGAGGTTCACCTCCGGGGGCCTTCGTATGTCCTGCCGCATCCATGCCGCCGCCGGAGATTAACGCAATATGTGCTACTGTCATAAAGGCATATCCCGACAACTGGTAGAATCTCTGAAATTGCCTATTGACTTTCCGCGCTGGTTGAAAAAGAATAGCGGCTGTCAGCGAAAGGGCTTTATCTGGTAGCCCGAGCACCTTAAAATCCCCTATATTGTTGTCCGAGGCACGGAACGAGCCTTCCTTGACGGGAACTCGGACCGATTCCAGCCAGCGGGTTTGAGATGCACTGTCCAAACTGTGGAGACCCAAACACCCGGGTAACCGACTCCCGGGACACCGGCCAGGACATCCGCCGCCGCCGGGAGTGCGGACGCTGCGGTGTGCGCTTCACCACCTACGAACGCATCCAGCACGCCACGCTCCAGGTCATCAAGCGCGATGGCCGGCGCGACGAGTTCGATCCGCAGAAACTCCTTCGCAGCATCCGGCTCGCCTGCACCAAGCGTCCTCTGCCTACAGGCGCCATCGAGAAACTCGCTGGTGAGATTGAGAACGACCTGCAGGACCTGGGTAAGGCCGAAGTACCGGCCTCCGTGATCGGCGACCTTGCCCTCGAACGCCTGCGCCAGCTCGACCCTGTCGCCTACGTCCGGTACGCCAGCGTTTATCGCGACTTCGACACACTGGACGGGTTCATACAGGAGATCCGCGAATACCAGGCAACGGGCGGCCTGGCCTCCGAGCAGGAGGTCAGCCAGCTCTCCCTCATCCCCAACGAGTTCGCCGTTCCTACCAAGCGCACCGGTCGGCGGGGCCGCAGGCCCAGCATGACCCAGCCGCTCCACGGCACCACGGCTGGCGCCGGCTGAGCGTCTTCCCCACTACCTCGGACAGCGATACCAACACTTGCGTGCTCCGGCTCTCGAGCCGGGGCGACCGGAAGTGCGCTCTCCCCTGCGCTCTTCCACGTCTCCCTCCTCCGCAGGCCCCTCTCGACGCGCCACGGGAGCGGGCCATCGGGCCCCGTTGGGTTTATCCCGCGGGGCCCGCCCTCTTTAAACCGCTATAATCATCGACGCACCCCGCAGGGATACTGGACTATGGACGCACGCCCACGCATCGCGATAACCCTCGGCGACCCCACCGGCATCGGCCCGGAGGTCGTCGCGAAGGCGCTCTCCCAGCCGGAACTGGACACGGATACTGCGCTGTTCGTCGTCGGCTCTCCCGCCGTGCTCGACCGGGCGTTCGACCTCGTTGGCAGTGACCTGCGTGCCCGAAGCGTCGACGGCACCGGGGACGCCGTGGCCGCCGGGCGCGTGAACGTCATCTCCCCACACGACGACGACGGGCTGGCCTCCCTGTCCTACGGCGAGATTTCGCCGCGCGCCGGAGCCGCGGCTGTCGAGTGGGCATCCGCCGCAGCCCGCCTCGCGATGGAGGGCGCGGTGGACGCCATCGCCACAGCCCCCATCAGCAAGGAGGCGGCCCGCCTCGCCGGACATGAGGACTTCGGGCACCAGGAGATCTACCAGCACCTCGCCGGAGTGCCGCGCGTCCTGACCATGCTCCTGACGAACGGGCTCAACGTGGTGCACCTCACCACGCACCACCCTCTCCGCGACGCCGCGCTCTTCGTGACCCGCGAGCGGGTGCTGGAAGCGCTGCGTCTCACGCACGGCTTCTTCGCCGCGCACGGCATCCCGGAACCCCGCATCGGCGTCGCAGCGCTCAACCCGCACGGAGGCGAGGCTGGGCTCATAGGATCAGAGGAGATCGAGGAGATACGCCCCGCCGTCGAGGATGCTAACGCGGAAGGCATAGCCGCCACAGGTCCCGTTCCCGCCGACTCCGTATTCGGACAGGCCATCGATGGACGCTACGACGCCGTACTCGCCATGTACCACGACCAGGGGCACATCGCCGTCAAAGTGCACGACTGGGCGGCGAGCATCACGCTCAACATCGGCCTGCCGTTCCTCCGCACCTCGGTCGACCACGGCACCGCGTTCGACATCGCGGGAAAGGGTGTCGCCGACGCGACGGGCATGGTCGAGGCCATCCGCTACGCAGCGGAGGTCTCGCGCACCGGCCGTCTCCCCTCCCCGCGCATCGCGTGAAGCGCACGTCTCCACTCCTGCGAGTGCTATACTCTCGACACGCGCCGGCATGGAGAACACGCTGGCGCGTCTTTGTACGAGGAGGATTGTGGTGCGCGTCGGGTTCGCGGGCGGCGGAGTGATGGCCGAAGCGATGTTCAGCAGAGCGATCGCCTCGGGGCTGTGCGCCGCGAGCGACGTCAGCGTCGGCGAGCCGGTACCCGCCCGCCGTGACGACCTCGCGGAGCGCTACGGCGTCGACGTCCACGCGGACAACGCGCCCGCGGTCGAGGGCGCGGAGATCGTCGTCATCGCGGTCAAGCCGCAGCACATCAGCCACGTCTACCATGATCTGCACGGGGTGCTCGATGCTGAGCAGACGGCGCTCTCCATCGCCGCCGGCGTAACGATAGGTTCACTCGCCGCGGGGCTGGGCCACGACCGCATCATCCGCGTCATGCCGAATACGCCCGCTCAGATCGGCGCCGGCATGTCCGTCTGGACCGCGACGCCTGAAGTGCCGGGCGCGGCGAGGGATGCGGCAGCGTTACTCCTCGCAACGCTCGGACGCGAGTGGCGCGTCGACAGCGAGGACTACCTGGACATGGCTACGGCCGTCTCGGGAAGCGGCCCTGCCTATGTCTTCGCATTCATCGAAGCGCTGACGGAGGCAGGGGTATTCGTCGGCATGCCGCGCGAGATGGCGCAGACGCTGGCCGTCGAGACTGCGCTCGGCTCCGCCCGGCTCGCGAGCGAGTCCGGCGAAGCGCCCGCCATCCTCCGGGAGCGGGTCACGTCGCCCGGCGGCACTACCGCGGCGGCACTGCAGGAGCTGGAGCGCAGGGGCTTCAAGAGCGCTCTCATCGAGGGAGTGACCGCGGCGTTCCACCGCTCGCAGGAGCTGGGAGGCAAGCGGTGAAGGAACTCGCCCTCGCCATCATCCAGGTCCTCCTGCTTGCGATACTCGCGCACGCGCTCCTCTCCTGGCTCATCGTCGCGGGAGTGCGGAATGATGTTGTCGTCCGCCTCTACCAGACCATCGGTAACGTACTGGACCCGCTCTACCGGCCGCTGAGGCGGGTCATCCCCATGGCGGGGATGCTGGACCTCACACCCCTGGTTGCCATCATCGTGCTTATCATCCTTCAGAGGGCTATCGTCAGCCTCGGCTGAACCCGCGCCACGCGGAAGGCAGAGGTGGGCACGGCGTCCTATAATGCCGCTCACTCATGGCCACAGCCATCGTCTCCGACTCCAGCGTCTCCCTGCCTGCGGACATCACACGCGGGCTGCCGCTGTTCCTCGCGCCGCTCGAGGTCCGCATCGATGGACGGGTCTATGCCGACGGCGTGGACATCGCTCCGGCAGAGTTCTACGCACGCCTGAAGTCGAGCGCCGAACTGCCTACGACCGCCGCTCCTCCTCCCGGCGCGTTCCTGGACGCCATCCGGCGGGCAGGCGAGGCCGCGGACGAGGTTGTCTGCATGACGATATCGTCAGAGTTGAGCGCAGCGCACAGCGCAGCGGCGGAGGCAGTAAGGCTCGCGGAGACCCAACTCCCGCACCTTAATGTCACGCTGGTCGACTCGCGGAGCGCGGGCGCGGCACAGGGCCTCATCGCGCTCGACGCTGCGCGGTCCGCTGCTTCCGGCGCGTCCATGAGCCACGTGCTCGCCCGCATGGAGCGGCGCATAGGCGATACCCATTTCATCGGCTACCTGGACACGCTCTACTACCTCTGGCGCGGCGGACGCGTGCCGAGGCTCTTCATGTGGATGGGGAGCGTCCTGAACCTCAAGCCGGTCCTGCAACTCTCCGCGGGACGCATCGGCCTGGTGGAACGCCCCCGCACCGAGGCGAAGGCGCTGGCGCGCCTGACCGCCATCGCCGCTGAGCGCACCGCCGGACGCCCCACGCGCGCAGCCGTGATGCACGCCATGGAGCCGGAGAAGGGGTCGCTCCTCGCCGAGCAGCTGCGAGCTCGCCTGCACGTCGAGGAGATGTTCATCACCGAGTTCACGCCTGCCATCGGCGCGCACACGGGCCCCGGCCTCGTCGGCTGCGCCTTCCATCCGGTGGACTAGTAACGCCGCATTCGCTCCTGCGCCCTGTGGTACGCTAACGCCACTCCCACCAAGAGAGGCAACGCAACATGACCACCGTGCGAGTTGAGCAAGGCGACATCACTCAGTCCGACGCAGACGCCATCGTCGTCAACCTGTTCGAGGGAGTGACGACCCCGGGCGGCGGGACCGGAGCTGTGGACGGCGCGCTGGACGGCGCGATCTCCGCGCTCATCGCGGACAAGGAGATCACCGGCAAGCAGGGCGAGACCGCCACCATCCACACGTTCGGCAAGCTCCCTGCCAAGCGCGTCGTCATCGCCGGGCTCGGCAAGCGCGAGAGGTTCGACACGGACGTGGTGCGTTCCGTCTCCGGCGGCGTGGCGCGCCGCCTCCGGCAACTGGGCGCGAAGCGCGCCGCAGTCATCGCGCACGGCGCAGGCATCGGCGGGCTCGACGCGGGCGATTCGGCACAGGCGACGGCGGAGGGCACGCTGCTCGGCCTCTACGAGTTCAAGCGCTACCGCTCCTCGTCCAACGGCAGCGACGACGGCAAGTCGCTCGACGAGCTCGTCATCGTCGAACGCGACGAACACCGCGTGCAGACGCTCGCTGCGGGCGCAGCCAAGGGGACGCTCCTCGCCGAATGCGCCATCCTCGCGCGCGACCTCGTCAACGAGCCCGCCAACGTCGTCAACCCTGCGCGCATGGCCGAGGTCGCTACCGACATGGCGAACGACGCCGGACTCCCTATCACCGTGCTGGGGCGCGAGGACATGATGGAGCGCGGGATGGGCGCTATTCTCGCCGTGACGCAGGGCAGCGCCAACGAGCCGCGCCTCATCATCATGGAGTATGCGGGTGACCCTGAGCACCCGGAGAACAACGTCGCCATCGTTGGCAAGGGCATCACGTTCGACTCCGGCGGTATCTCCATCAAGCCGGCGGCCAGCATGTGGGAGATGAAGGGCGACATGAGCGGCGGCGCATCGGTCATCGGGGCGATGAAGGGCATCGCCGCGCTCAAGCCGAAGATCAACGTCTTCGGCGTCGTCCCAGCGGTCGAGAACATGCCGTCCGGAACGGCGCAGCGCCCCGGTGACATCATCCGGGCGATGAACGGCAAGACCATCGAGGTCGACAACACCGACGCGGAAGGGCGGCTCATCCTGGCCGACGCCATCTGCTACATCAAGGAAGTCAAGAAGGCGCGCCGCGTCGTGGACATCGCGACGCTTACCGGCGCGGTCGTCGTCGCGCTGGGGCACGTCGCGAGCGGCGTCATGGGCACGTCGCAGGAACTCGTGGACTCGGTGCTCTCAGCATCGAAGGCCACGGGGGAGAAGATGTGGCAGCTGCCGCTGTTCGAGGAGTACAAGCGGCAGAACCGCTCCGACTACGCGGACGTGAAGAATACCGGTGGGCGTCCTGCGGGCAGCATCACCGCGGCGCTGTTCATCGGCGAGTTCACGGACGGCGTCGAGTGGGCGCACCTGGATATCGCAGGGACGTTCATGTCGGAGCGCGCCGCCGGTCACGTCGTCAAGGGCGCGACGGGCGTCCCCACCCGCACGCTCGTCCGGCTGGTGGAGGATCTGGCGGGCTGAGCAGCCTGGCGGCGCTCGCCGCTCACGTCACGGCGATCCCCGGCGACCCACGCCGCCCTCTCGGTCGGGGTCTCCCTTCCACGGGCCGCAGCTGGCTGACCCGCAGGATCTGTAGCGGCTCGTCGCTGATGCACTCGAACCCGTAGCGCGTGTAGCGCGGCGTGTAGATGCCCTCCGCCTGGCTGAGGTCTCCGAAGTGCGTATCTCCCTCGCCGAAGTAGCGCGCCTTCCCCGCGAGCACCATCCAGTAGCCGTCCTGGTCGTTGTGGTAGTGGAGCGCGTTGCCCTGCCCCTTCTGCATGATCTGGACGGTGCTGACCATGCTGTCGTTGTAGAGCAGGTCGTACGAGCGGCCCTTGTCGGGACCTCTGTCTCGCGCGCCGGGGTCTGCGGCGCCAGGGTAGCTGAATCGCTTCACCTCGTTCCGTATGTCCCTGTCTCTCGCCTGGGGCTTCCCTCCCACCGGCCGCAGCTGGCTGACGCGGAGTATCTGCAGCGGCTCGTCGTCGACGCTCTCGAATGAATAGCGGGTGTAGCGGGGCATGAAGATGCCCTCCATCGGGCCAAGGTCGCCGTAGTGCGTGTCGCCCTCGCCGGTGAAGCGCGCCTTGCCTGCGAGCACCATCCAGTAGCCGTCCTGGTCGTTATGGTGGTGGAGTCCGGTGGTCTGCCCCTTCTCCATGACCTGGACGGTGCTGATGACCATGTGGTTGTAGAGGAGATCGGACGAACGGCCTCTCGTGGGGCCGCGGTCGCGTGCGTCGGGGTCTACGGGGCCTGGATACCTGAACCGTCGCACCTCTTCGGCCATGGCGTCCCTCCCCTCATGCTGCCGCTGTGCCGCGTTACCCGGAACTATACCCCTCTCGCTCGTACGTGGCACGCGCGTCTACGCCGACGCTTTGCAGCGACGGGGTACGAGGTCGTGTAAGGAACGGCGGAGGAAACCTGGACGGCCCTGCTATTCGGGTGGATCGGCGGCGAGGGCCTCCTCGCGTGCGCGAAGGCGCTCCAACGTCGACTTCCGGTAGTAGACAAGCACGGACAGCGAGAGCCAGGCTGTGGAGAACACCGTTGCGAAGACGAGACCCAGGCCGTCTGCTCCGTTATAGGTCAGGACGATGCCCACAGGAGCAACTATCAGGGCGAGAACCGTCAAGAACCGGCTTATACCGGCCGTCTTTACCATACTCGTCTCCTCCGTGCCCTCATCGGCCATGAGGCCGCGCGCCAAGGGTAAGAATCGTATCTCCGGGAGAGGCCGTAGTGAACCGGACAAGCGTGCGTAAAGCCGCCGCTTCGCCTCCCGGGTATGGTCCAGGCAGCCTTTCCACAAGCGCTGTTCTCCTCTGTCGCAGGCTCCTCTGCTACAATGAGCACTCCGTGGTGGGCGTGGTCGAGGGGTTAAGACGCCAGGTTGTGGCCCTGGAGATCGAGGGTTCGATTCCCTCCGCTCACCCCAGTCTTCTTTCCAGTCGAATCTCACACTGTACTCACGATGGACTCCGAACTCGCGGCCTTGAGCGGCCGCCCTTTCCCGTCTCCGCGCGTTCGCATAGAATCCCGCGGGGCGCGGCGCGCGTCCCCCAACCACGAAACAGGGAAGGTGCAACATGGGCAAGCTCGACGGGAAGGTCGCAGTGATCGTTGGAGGCGGCAGGAACATCGGCCGCGCCTCCTCCAAACTCTTCGCCTCCGAGGGCGCGAAGATCGCCATCTTCGACATGGAGGAGAGCCGCGCCGCAGCGGTGACCGAAGAGGTCGCGGAGCAGGGCGGCGAGTGCATGTACGTCGTGGGCGAGGTGCAGAAGGTCGATGACGTCAAGAACATGATCGAGAAGGTCGTCGAGCACTACGGCCGGATCGACATCCTCCTGAACTGCGCCGCCATCTCCGACCGCAAGCCCATGCTGGAGCTCGACGATGAGGACTACAGGAAGATCATCGAGGTGACCCAGAACGGCACCTACTTCACGTGCAAATACGTCGCGGAGCAGATGGTGAAGCAGGGCGACGGCGGCGCCATCGTCAACTTCTCGTCCGGCTCCGCGTTCAGCGGCAACAAGCAGCGCGTCGCCTACGACATGGCGAAGGGCGCCATCGTGACGCTGACGATGGACATGGCAGTGCAGCTGGCTCAGTACGGCATCCGCACGAACGCCATCGCACCGGGCATCACGGGCTCGCAGGTCGGCGGCATGATTGCGATGGAGGACCGGTCGACGAACAACCTCGTCGGCGGGCGAGCGGGCTACCCGGAGGAGCAGGCGAGCGTTGCCCTCTTCCTCGCCAGCGACGACGCACGCCACCTCTACGGACAGACCCTGAGGAACGACGGCGGCGGCTCCGTTGTCTAGCGGAAGGCCCCGCTTAACTCTCTCCCATTCGGAGAGGAAGTAAACACAGGAGAAGTGTGACATGCCGGAAGGCTATGAGCGCGTCGCGTCGCGCGACGAAGTGAACGCGAGTGAATTGAAGGTGGTGCAGGTCGGCGAGAACCAGGTCATCGTCACCGAGCTGCGGGGCGAGGTGATCGCATTCGACAACATGTGCACCCATGAGGAGTGCGACCTTTACTATGGCGCGGTGGACGAAGACGACGAGATCGAGTGCGACTGCCACGGCACGCGGTTCAACGTGCTCACAGGTGAGGTGACCGCCCCTCCCGCTGAGATTCCCCTTCCCATCTACGAGGTGAGCGTCGAGGACGGCGAGGTCTCGGTCGGCCCGCGCAAGAACTAGGCCCCACCCAGGAGGCCATGTGCAGGCCTACCATGTGATCGGAACGGCTGCCCCGCGCGTCGACGGCGTCGCCAAGACGACGGGCGCAGCCCGCTACGCCGCCGACACCGACCTGCCGGGCATGCTGTGGATGAAAGCCCTCCGCAGCCCCTACCCGCACGCCCGCATCGTCTCTATCGACACGTCCAGGGCCTTGCGGCTCCCCGGCGTTCACGCCGTGCTGACCGGGGCTGACGTCGCGGGCGTCCTCTACGGACGGCGGCTGCGCGACGTTCCGGCGCTCGCCCACGAACGCGTCAGGTTCGCCGGCGAGCGCGTTGCGGCTGTCGCCGCCGGCGACGCCGAGACCGCGCAGCGGGCTGTCGATCTGATCGATGTCGTGTACGAGGAGCTGCCTGCCGTGCTGGAGCCCGAGGACGCCCTCGCCGACGACGCACCCCTGCTGCATCCGGACGTGCAGACATATCACGGCCTGCCGGCACCCCTGCCCCAACCCACGAACGCGTTCGTCAGCGACGTGTGGGGGCGCGGTGACCCTGAACGCGGGTTCGCCGAGGCCGACCTCGTCGTCGAGGGCGTCTACACGACGCAGCGCGCACATCAGGCATATCTCGAACCCCACTCGTGCGTCGTCTGGATCGATAACGACGGCCGGCTGCAGATATGGGCGCCCAACAAGGCGCCCCACCGTCTGAAACTGAACCTCGGCGACGCCCTCAACCTCGACCCTGAGCGTATCGTCGTCCGGCACTCGACCATCGGGGGCGACTTCGGCGGCAAGGGTTCGCCGATGGACATCCCCGTCTGCTACTTCCTCGCTCGGAAGACCGGCCGGCCGGTCAAGAGCGTCATGACGTTCGTCGAGGAGTTCTCTGCAGCCAACCCCCGCCACCCCAGCGTCGTGCGGATGCGCACCGGCGTGAAGCGCGACGGTACGCTCACCGCCCACGAGGCGCGGTTTCTCTTCAACAGCGGCGCCTACGGAGGATTCAAACCGGTGCCAGGCGTCAACCTGCCCGGAGCGAGCCACGCTGCCGGGCCCTACCGCATCCCTCATACACGCATCGAGGCCGTCCACACCTACACCAACACCATCCCCGGTGGCTTCTTCCGCGGGCCGGGCGCAGTGCAGGCAAACTTTGCCATCGAGTCCCACATGGACGTCATCGCCCAGCGCCTCGGCCTCGACCCGCTCGAACTGCGGCAGAAGAACCTCGTGCGCGGCGGCGAGGAGCTCGCCAACGGCATGCCCGGACTTATGATGCGTCCCGAGGAGACCGTTGACGCCGCCATCCGCGCGTCCGGCTTCCACGACCCCAGACCGGCATATGTTGGACGCGGCATCTCGCTCTCCTATAAGGACCAGGGTGAGGGTGTGTCGTCGGCGGCAGTGACGTTCCGGCCCGATGGCGCGGTACTCCTGAACACCTCGGTGTTCGAGCAGGGCACGGGCTCCTACACCGCGCTCGCTCAGATCGTCGGCGAAGCGCTCGGCGTGGCGCCCGGTCTCATCGAGGTAGAGGCGTGGGACTCGGACGACGGGCCGTTCGACACCGGCGTCGGCGCGAGCCGGGTCACCCGCGTGGCGGGACCGGCTGCGTACGAGGCAGCCATCCGCGCGCGAGCAGAGCTGTTTCAGCTTGCAGCGCGTCTGCTCGGCTGGCCCGTTGAGCGCATCGCGCTATCCGGCGACGCCGTGAGACGGACCGACACGGGCGAGTCAACGCTCTGGGCGGGGCTCGTCGCACAGACTGATGTCCCCATCACGGGAAGCTCGACGAACAACGCGCACGAGCACTCCCCCGTCGCATCGGCCATGGCGCAGGTCGCCGAGGTGCGCGTCGATCCGGAGACGGGCCGGGTTGAACTGCTGAAACTGACCAGCGCACACGACGTCGGCGTCATCATCAACCCCATCGGCCACCAGGGGCAGATTAATGGCGGCGTCGTGCAGGGCATCGGCCACGCCCTCACCGAGGAGCTCATGCTCCAGGACGGACGCGTCGTCAATCCCAGCCTCGCCGACTACAAGTTGCCGTCGATCGCCGACCTCCCTGAGTTGCGCACCGCGCTCGTCGAATCCGAGGAGGGGGTTGGCCCGTACCGCACGAAGGGCATCGGGGAGTACGCGATCGAGGGCATCAGCGCGGCAGTGGCCAACGCCGTGGCCGACGCCGTCGGCGTCCGGATCACGGACGCGCCCGTTACCGCGGAGAAGGTCTACCGCGCGCTGCGGGAGCGCGACCGTCAGGGCTAGTATCCGCCCAGCGCGACGCTCACGAACCTTCGCTCCATGCGCAGCGCCAGGTCCCGCGCCGTGGAGAGATGTTCGCTGCTGCCGAGCGCAACCACGAACGCGACGCCCAGCAGCCGCCCCAGCGCGAAGTCCACGATGGTGGAGCCGATGACACCCACTGGCACGTCGTGCACGGCGAAGACGCCCGCCGCCTTGCCGTGGAAGCCGGATACCGGCACCTCCTCCGCGTGGAGCAGTTCATGGCCGTTGTCCAGCACGCGCCCCGCGTTGCCGACGAACTCGTGGAGGAACGTGTCGTCTATCCAGCGCTCGACCGACTCTCCGTCGCGGAAGAGGTGCGCCACCATGCCCGCGCTGACGATGAGGCCTGTCTCCGGCTCCTCCTCCAGTTCACGGCTGATCTCCCGCAGGTAGCCGCCGATACGTCCCGCCTCCCCGATCGACTCTTCAGTCTGACCCGGGAAGCCATGCTCGGCCATCGTCTCGTTGTCCAGTTCGCCTTCTCGCGCGACAACGAATCCGGCAAGGTCCGGCGGCATATCGGTGGGCTCCAGCAGCATCCGCTCCAGGTCCTCCTCCGCTACTGCGTCGGTAGCCCTGCGTAGTGCATCCGTTGGCTGTCCCTGACCGGTCATTGCAGGCGTGCTCCTCGTCGAATCATGCAAACAGCCTACCAGAGCGGGAGCATCGCGGTGCATAGTACAATCGAAAGAGACGCCCGCCCGTAGCTCAGCGGATAGAGCATCGGTCTTCGGAACCGAGTGTCGTGGGTTCGATTCCCTCCGGGCGGGCCAACACCGCACGTCGCGACAGATCCAGGATCCACGGCGCAACGTAATTGGAGTATGGCGCGGTTGTTCTCTGAGGAAACACGTTATCCTTAACCCGTTACCCATGGATCAGTGCCGCCCGAGAGAAGCCTGCACGGACCCGCAGTCGACGCCCAACGGATGTCTCCTGCTCCCGTTGCGGAACCGGGAGTAAAGGAGATAGGCGAGTGAGCTTCCTGACGTCGATGGCCCTGCGCCGCCCGACCGTGACGGTGCTTGCCATAATCCTCATCCTCGGTTCGGGTGTGAGCGCCTATCGCTCGCTCCAGGTCGAGCTCTTCCCCCAGATCGACTTCCCGCTGGTAGCCGTGTTCGTCGCCTACCCCTCCGCCGACCCGGAGGCCGTCGTCCGCTCGGTCACCGACCCTATCGAGCGCGCGATCTCCGACACACCGGATCTCGAATCGATACAGTCCACCTCGTCCGAGGGCAGGTCGGCGATATTCGCGAACTTCCGCTACGGCACGGACATGGCGGAAGCGCAGGCAGCCATCGAGGCGGCCGTGGGCGGGGTCGCCTTCCCGGACGGCGTTCAGGAGCCGGACGTCGGGCGCTTCAATCCGGACGACTTCCCCGTGATTCAGTTCAGCGTCATCTCCGACAGGCCCCTGCCGGAGATACAGGAGATCGTGCAGTCGCGCATCGTGCCGGAGATATCCGGGCTCGACGGCGTGATGGACGTTTCGCTTGCCGGCACCGTGGACCGCAGTGTGCGCATCACCGTGGACGCCGACAAGATGGCGGCCAACAACATCCCCCTGTTCCAGGTCGCGGGCGCGTTGAGCGAGAACAACCTGACGCTGCCCGCCGGGGTCATCTTCGACGGCTCGCAGGCCGTCATCGCCAAGACGACCCACACGCTGGAGTCGGTGGAGGAGATCGAGGACCTCATCGTCGGAGGGTCTGCGGCCGGCGTCGTGCGCCTCGCCGACGTGGCAACTGTCACCTTCGGTAACGGTGTGCCCGACAGCATCGACCGCACGAACGGCAAGCCCGGCATCGGCGTCTCCATCACCAAGCAGCCTGACGCCAACACCGTGGACGTAACGACCGCTGTCAACGACGCGCTGGACGGCATCGAAGGACTGCCGCCGGACATCGAGCTTATCGTCGTCTCCGACCAGGGCCCCGAGATACAGGCGCAGATCAACGCCCTCGCCAGGGAGGCGATATTCGGCTTCTTCTTCGCTGTTTCCGTGGTCTTCGCCTTCATGTTCACCATCCGGCCGACGGTGGTGCGCGGGTTCTTCAACACGCTCCGCCCCACCGTGGTCATCGCGCTCTCTATCCCGCTGAGCGTCCTGACCGGCATCCTGCTCATGTTCTCGCAGGACATGACGCTCAACTTCATGACGTTCGGAGGACTCGCCATCTCCGTGGGACGTGTCGTGGACGACTCCATCGTCGTGCTCGAGAACGTCTACCGCCACATACAGGGCGGGCGCGAGCGGTGGCGCGCGGCGCTGGAAGCCACCACGGAGGTCGGCCCAGCCATCTTCGCCTCCACCATGACCACCGTCGTCGTGTTCCTCCCGCTGGCGTTCATCCCGGGCCTCTTCGGCGCGTTCTTCTCCCCCTTCGCGCTCACCGTCACCTTCGCGCTCATCGCGTCGCTGCTCGTCGCGCTGACGGCGGTCCCCGTCCTCGGCGCGTACCTCCTCCGCCCCGGCGACCTCCCGGAGGGAGCGGGCGACGAGGGCGAGCTGATGCTGCCGGAGACCGCCCTGCAGCGCGTCTACACGACCATCCTTCGATGGGTGCTGCGGCGAAGGTTCATCACGCTGCTCGCTGCTTTCCTGATCACGCTGTCGAGCCTCGGCCTTCTGGCCGTCATCCCCGTCAACCTGTTCGGCGGAGAGACCGACAGCCTGCAGATCGAGGTCACGCTGCCGCCGGGGACCGCCCCGGAGCAGACCCTTGCGGCGGTCGTCGAGATAGAAGAGCGGCTGAACGACGTCTCCGACCTCTACTCGGTGACCATCGGCGCGTCGGAGTTCGGCTTCTTCTCAGGCGGAGGACCAGCCCGGCGTGCCGAATTCTTCGTCACCCTCAGGGATGACGCGCCGGAGGACATCGCCGCGATACTCCGGGAGGAGCTCAACAGACCCGGACAGGTGGTCAGCATCTCGGAGCTCGTGGACGGCCCACCGGCAGGCGGCGTCGACATCGTCGTCACCGGCCCCGACTACGACGACATCGCGGTCGTCTCCCGCGACCTGGCCGCGTCGCTCGGTACCATCGAGGACATCGTCAACGTGGAGAACACCGTGACGCAGGCCCGTCCCGAGGTCGCGATCGAGGTCGACCCCGAGAAGGCCGCGTTCCTCGGCCTCACCACGCGCCAGGTCGCCTTCCAGCTCAGCCAGTACCTGATCGGCCAGACCGTAACGACCATCACGATAGACGGCCGGACGTACGACGTGGTCGTTGCCGGGGACCCGCGTGCCTCCGGAGGACTGAACGGTGTGGGCTCGCTCATCATCGCCGGACAGGTCGGCTCGGCACCTCTCGGAGAGATCGCTGAACTTGCCATGCGCGAGGGCCCTGTCGAGATCAGCCGCACCGATGGCGTACGCTCCGCCAGCATCACCGGCGACATCATCTCGGACGACGCGCAGGCGGTCGGGGTCCTCGTTCAGGAGAAGATCGACGCCCTGCAACTCCCGCCGGGCGTGAGCGTCGAGAGCGGCGGCATCTTCGCCGACATCGCGGAGGGCTTCCAGGCCGTCTTCATCTCCATGGCCGTCGGCATCGTCCTTGTCTATCTCGTCATGGTCGCCAGCCTCGGGTCGCTGCGGAACCCGTTCGTCATCATCACGACGCTGCCCCTCGCGCTGATCGGCGTGTTCGTTTCGCTGGCCGTAACCGGGCGCTCGCTCGGGCTGCCTGCCATGATGGGCATGCTGCTGCTCATCGGCATCGTCGTGACGAACGCCATCGTCCTCATCGCGTTCGTGGAGCAGCAGCGCGCAAAGGGCATGCCCGTCTACGATGCACTGGTCTCCGGTGCGCGGGTGCGGCTGCGCCCCATCCTGATGACCGCGCTCACCACGAGCTTCGCCCTCCTGCCGCTCGCAGTGGTGAGCGAGGGCAGCGGCGGCATCATCAGCGCGGAACTGGCGACGGTCGTGATAGGCGGCCTGATGAGCTCCACCGGGCTCACCCTGCTCGTCCTGCCGATCGTCTACATGCTGTTCAACGACAGCATACCGAGGCTCCTGAACAGGCTCTTCCGCCGTCCTCAGCCCGCGTCCGACGCCGCGCCAGCAGGCTGACAGCGGGGTGCGGTGCGCCGGAGCGGAGTGTCTGATTCCCTCTCCCTCGAGGGGAGAGGGTTAGGGAGAGGGTGAACCCGGCGGGGCGGAGTGGCGCAGGGTTCCTCCGCGGCGTTACGCGCGCTTCTCCAGCTCCCACACGATGACGATGGGCATGCCCTTGACTGCGGCGTCCAGCATGTCGGGAAACTCGGCCGCGAATTCGAACGTCGCGATCTCCTGGTCGCCCCAGAGCGGCTCCACGCAACGCACGACGTCCAGTCCCGCGGACTGGAACGCCGCGAGGTAGTCCGACGCCAGGTGGACGTGGTTCCGGACGAACCCGCGACCCTCGGCGGCACGATAGCGGGCCTGCGCGCCGAGGATGACCGAGAACGGATGGGCGTCGGAGATGACCACGTGCCCGCCGGGCCGTACCACCCGCGCGAGCTCCCTGGCGGGAGGGCCGAGGTCGGCGCAGTGCGTGAGCGCGAACGAGCAGACGGCGAGGTCCACCGTGCCGTCGGGCAGCGGAAGGGCCGTGAGGTCGCCGGTCTCGAACCGCGCTCCCGGCGCCTTCGCCCTGGCCCGCTCCAGCATCTCGGGCGTGGCGTCGACACCGACCACCCAGTGACCTGCTGCAGCCAGGTGCTCGGCGTGCCGGCCGGTGCCGCAGGCCGCGTCAAGCACATCGCCGGTCGGGTAACGCGCCACCATCTCGTGCACGACCGGCTCCTCGGCGATAATCACCGGGTTGCCCGGTGCGTCATAGACCGCGGCCCACTCGGCGTAGCCGTCCGTGACCGTCTTCTCTCCCACGGCGGCGGGACTCGACCACGGCTCCTCGTCGAGGCGACCTGTCATCTCGACGATGCCCTGCACCCGCGCCTTGACGACTTCCGGGTCCAGCGTCCATGCGCGCATGATGCCGAGGCCCTCGAAGCCGAGTATGAATTCGCCGAGCGTGGGGTGATCAGTCATGGCAAGCGCCTCCCTGTGCTCACCAGCATAACAACATCTGGTCCCCTCGCCCTCAGGGAGAGGGCTAGGGTGAGGGTGGACCGGGGCGGAGTGGGGAGGACCCCGGTGCGGCTGCCTCCGCCGCCAGCCGCGCGCGCACTTGCGGCCCCACGACCCCCATCAGCACGCCGATCGGCGCCATGAACAGGAAGATCGCGCCGATGACGTAGAACGCCGCCCCCAGCCCGAACAGGTCCGCGATGCCGCCGATGGCGAACGGCCCCACGAACGTCGCGAAGTGCCCCGCGGCCTGCGTCCGGCCGAAGAACCGTCCCCGCGCGCCCGGCGGCGATACGTCGATGGAGAAGGCGTGCGTGCCGACCATGACCAGGGCAGCCGCCGCGCCGAGCGCCGCTGCTAGCAGCACCATGCCGAAGAGGCCGGGGCCCTGCGCCGTCAGCACGAGACCGGCAGTGGCCGCGAGCGCGCCCGGCACGAGCGCGGTCTGCACGCCCCACCGGTCCGTCGCCCAGCCGCCCGCCAGCGAGGCCAGCAGTCCGCCGACGCCCATCGCCGCGATCACGACGCCCAGTTGCGACTCCGCGAGCCCCAGCACCTCCTCGACGTAGACCGGCAACACCAGATCCTGCACCGTCGCGCGCATCAGGTTCACCGCGAACGTCCCGACCAGCACGTAGAGGAACCCCGTCGCGGCCATCGAGACGATCATCGACGGTACGCTTCCCATGCTGACGGCGGCATAGCCCACGCGGAAGAAGAAGCGGCCCAGGTACCCGGTCGAGCGCGGCATCGGAGGGCGGGCCGCCGCCCGGGCCTCCGCCGGAGTCGGCGCCGGCGCGGGAGCCGAGGCGGGGCGTGCCGAGAGCTGCCGCGTCTCCACCATCATGAAGATCATCACGAAGAGGCAGACCATCTTGCTGAACCCGTTGATGAAGAACGGGATGCGGATGTCGCCCGTTATCGCCCACGCCGCGCCGCCCACCACCGGCCCGACGATGGCGCCGAACTGCGCCCAACCCTGCTTGCGTCCGCTGATGCGCCCCCGGTCCTCGGGCGTCGAGACGTCCGCCGTGATCGTCTGGTGCGCCGTCCCCCATATCGACGTGCCGATGCCCGACCCGAACCGGAACGCAAGCAGCGAGAGGTAGGTCGGCGATATCCCCTCCAGGAACGAGAAGACCATCCGGATGAATATGCCGACGGACCCGATCCCGCGCCGCCCGAACCGGTCCAGCAGCGGCCCGGTGGTGTAGCTGACCAGGAACCGCCCCGCGCCGCCTATCGAGACCACCAGACCGGCCAGCGCGATGTTCTCGTTCAGTTGGAGCGAGAGGATGGGGATGACCGGCACCGCCGCCCAAAGGCCGAGGCTCCAGGAGAAGGACATGATGTACTGCCCCCAGATGACGCGCCTGCGTGGGAAACCGGCGAACCGGGGGTCCATCTAGGGCCCCTCGCCAGCGGAGCGTTCGAATGCCGTACCGGACATGGCGCGAGCTTACACCCTACCCTGTAGTATTGGCGCCGTGACCGCAGCAGACCCGCACCCCCGCCGCACCGTCGACGTGCTCGACAGCGAGATGACGTACGTCGACACCGGCGACGGCGACCCCGTCGTGTTCCTGCACGGCAACCCCACCTCGTCCTACATGTGGCGCAACGTCATCCCGCACCTGTCCGGGCAGGCGCGCTGCCTCGCTCCCGACCTCATCGGCATGGGCGACTCCGGCAAAGCGCCCGGCGGCTCGTACCGGTTCGCCGACCACGCGCGCTACATCGACGCGTGGTTCGACGCCCTCGGCCTCACGGAGCGCGTCGTGCTCGTCGGGCACGACTGGGGCTCGGCGCTCGGGTTCGACTGGGCGTGCCGCCATCCCGAGCGGGTGAAAGGCGTCGCCTACATGGAGGGCATCGTACGCCCGATGACATGGGACGAGTGGCCGGAGCAGGCGCGCAACATCTTCCAGGCGATGCGCTCCCCGGCGGGCGAGGAGATCGTCCTCCAGAAGAACGTCTTCGTGGAGCGCGTCCTGCCCGCCAGCATCATGCGCACCCTCAGCGACGAGGAGTTCGCGGTCTACCGACGCCCCTACCTCGAGCCGGGCGAGTCGAGGCGCCCCACGCTCACGTGGCCGCGACAGATTCCGCTCGACGGCGAGCCCGCCGACGTCGTCGACCTCGTGCAGCGCTACGCGGACTGGCTCGCGGCCAGCGACCTACCGAAGCTGTTCATCAACGCGGAGCCCGGCATCATCCTCACCGGCGCGCAGCGCGAGTTCTGCCGGACGTGGCCCAACCAGCGCGAGGTGACCGTGCGCGGCCTGCACTTCATCCAGGAGGACTCGCCGGACGAGGTCGGGCACGCCCTCGCCAACTGGTACGCGTCCCTCTGATCCCTCGACGGCTGACCCGGACAGGCTAAACTAGCCCCGTGCGCGATTTCCTTGCCCGACGCTTCGAGTTCCTCGTCGTCCTTCGACGGCGTGACTACCGCCGCTACTGGCTCGGCCTCGTCGGGAGCGTCACGTCGCAGCAGGCGCTGATGACGGCGCAGGGCTGGCTGCTCTACGACATCACCGGCGAGGTCGTCGTCCTCGGATACGTCGCCGCCGCGCAGGCCGTCCCCGCCATCGTCTTCAACCTCCTGGCCGGAGCGCTCGCCGACCGGCTCGATCCGCGCCGCCTCATCGTGCTCGGCGAGGGCGTCGCCACCCTGGTCATCGCGGTCCTGGCGACGCTCGTGCTGATCGGGCGGGTCGAGGTCTGGCACATCGTGGTCTCGGCGTTCCTCATCGGCATCTCCACGTCGCTCGACCAGCCCGCGCGCCGCGTCGTCTGGCCAGCGCTCGTGGAGCGGCAGCAGTTCATGTTCGCGACCGCGCTGAACCAGGGCGTCTGGAACGGCACCCGCGTCTTCTCGCCGATGGTCGGGGCGATGCCCATCGCCATCGTCGGGGGCATCACGGGCGACTTCCACCTCGGCGCGGCGGTCGCGCTCTACCTCATCGCGGCGGGGTTCGCGGCGATGGCTATCGCGATCGTCACCATCACGCTGCCGGAGATGCGGCGCGCGACGGGGCGCACCGTCCTGCACGACATCGCGGACGGGCTCGGCTTCGTCGTGCGGCACCGCATCTTCCTCATCCTGCTCATGATGAGCTTCGCCATCGGCTACTTCGGGCTCTCCTACCAGTGGCTGCTGCCTGCGTTCGCCGCGGACGTGCTGGGGCTGGGGCCGGAGGGGCTCGGCCTGCTCCAAACCGCGAGTGGCGTCGGCGGGCTCACCGGCATCTTCCTCTCGGCGTCGTTCGGCCAGCAGCAGAGCAAGGCGTGGATGCTCGGCGGCGGCGCGGGGCTGCTCGGACTCTCCGTGCTGCTGTTCGGCGTCAACGGCGAGATGCAGTGGTACTGGTTCGCACTCGCGATGGCCGCGGCGAGCGGCGGGCTCTACGCCGTCTTCCAGACCGCCTCCAACACCCTGCTCAACCTGCTCGTCCCGACGGAGTTCCGGGGACGCGTCATGGGGCTGCGCGGCGTGATGTGGAGCCTTGCGCCGCTGGGCGCGCTGCAGGCGGGCTTCGTCGCCCAGTATACGAGCACGCCGTTCGCCATCGCCCTCGGCGGCGGAGCGGTCATCGCCGTAACCGTCCTTGCGTTCGCGTTCAGCGGACAGGTCAGGGGCATCCACCGCCTCGTCGAAGAGGCCAACGCCCGCGAGGGTCTGGGCGTGAATTAAGGATGTCAACGGGGCCCCCGATGAGATCCTTAACCGGGAATCTACGAGTGAGGCGGGACCGGGTTTTGACATTCTTAATCCCTGTCTGACAGGCATTTCCAAGGCCACGGCCTGCTTCCCGGCATTAAGGCAATAACAATCTCATACGTTTGCAAGTTCAGGCGAGGACACGGGTGTTGCATTCCGTTGCATCGTGCGAGGTTGGGCGTGCCGCAGTCAGAGGCCGGTTGGGTGGTCATGGGGACATGGTAGGGAGGAGCAGGTTGTCCGCGCAACGGGCTGGTGTCACAGATATGAATACTATGACCGTTCCCAGTAGCCCGCCACGGGGAACGCTTCGTCGTCGCCGGGCCAGGGCGGCATGGTGACGATCACGAACCGCAGCGGGCGGTCGCCCGTTGTCCTGAACTGGAAGTGGGCGCCGACGGGGATGGACAGGCTCACGCCTGAGGCGACGTCCACGATCCGCTCCTCTCCGCCATGCCTCCTCCACACCTGGCCTTTGCCCTCGAGGAAGTACCAGACCTCCTCGACCGTCCTGTGCGCGACAGCCACCGACACCTCGCCCGGACCCAGTGTGCAGTGGACCATGCTTCCCCTGCCCGCTTCTGACAGCAGCCGTATCTC
This sequence comes from Dehalococcoidia bacterium, assembly GCA_034422595.1. GTDB lineage: Bacteria > Chloroflexota > Dehalococcoidia > Lucifugimonadales > Australimonadaceae > Bin16. The sequence goes on from DAOUJO010000007.1 coordinate 496,797, forward strand.
CGAGCCGTCCGGGGCAATAGCGTCCCTGTCTCTGGCAAGCTCCCTGTAGTCCAGCTCCTCGCTCATGCTGCTCCTCGAATCGGCAACTCCTTACTTGAGCGGAATCTCCATCGGCGTCGAGATGATGCCGGCCATGACGCGCTCCTCCCCGCACGACGCGAAGCCGACCCGCGCGTAGAACGGCACCGCGTACCGCGTCGCATTGACCGTGACCCGCTCGGCGGCTGGGTCGTCCCGGCGCGCTATCTCCAGCAGCCGCCTCACGATCTCGCGAGCAACCCCCTGCCCGTGCATCTCCTTCTCGACGAACAGCAGGTCGACGTGCGGGACCTCGTACCGGCGCCCAACGCGGCCCACGCCCACCGGCCGCCCATCGCTCACGGCGACGACGGTCTCCTGCCGACGCTCCGGCGCGCCCAACCGGGCCGCAGACGCGTACTCGTTGAAGTGCTCCCTGCCGCCTTCAGGGAGGTCCGGCGCGACGAACTCGTCGAACGCGCGCATCACGAGGCGGTGCAGCTCTTCCGCCTCTCCCGCCTGGATGGATCTGTAGGTGACCTCAGAGAGCACTACTCATCCCAGAGCAGCGGAGCAGAGGGGAAGCCTACCTGCCTCGGTAGCGCGCGAATGCTTCTGGCTGCTGCACTCGCATCTCATCCAAGACCTCCACCAAACGGTGCCCCTGATTAGAGTGTCTACTGTGTAACACGCGGGGAGCGTCTACCAAGGCGTTGCGAATGCGGTCCACGTCTTCGCTCGGCAGCCAGCCCTTCAAGGCGGGCCACTCTCCATCACGCTCAAAGCATAAGTGAAGCTGGTTAGTTCTGTATGTCAGGTCCTCCCCGATGGGGATGCAGACGGTTGGTTTCTGAGGCGTACGCCACGGGATGAGTGCTCCCCACCCTTGGGAATAGGCGCGATTGAGGCGGTTCAGACTGCCCGAGCCGTCAAGGGATAAGCAGAAATCTACCCGCCGCTGAGGCATCATCCCTCCGAAGTTGGGATACACCCGCACGGTCATGTGGTCGACCACCACGTTATAGAAATTCTCGCGGCTGAAGAGGATGACATCCCTGCCCAGGCCATAGACGTTGGCGACGAAGTCCATACTGTTCTCCTCTGGGGTCCGAGCCTGAATCGACCGTTTCAGCAAGACTGCCTTAAGTATAGCAATAGGCTCATTGATAGGGTCCGAGAGAGTACCCATAGCAGGTCAGGGACATCCACCACCTCGTCGAAGAGGCCAACGCCCGCGAGGCCGCCAGCGCGTGAACTACTGCAACGGCCTGAACGCCCTGTCGCGCTTGGCAATGGAGACTGCATCCATGGGCACCAGTTTGGACTCGTCGAGCATCAGTCCCTCCGCCCGTATCTCGGTACGCAGTTCGTCGATGGTCAACTTGTGCGCCTTGCGCCGGTTGCACGGCGAGCAGAGCAGGCAGAAGTTACTCCATGCGTTCGCACCTTCCTTCGCCCGTGGGGTGATGTGGTCTACGTCCTGGTAGTCCAATCGCGGCGGCGTGTAGCCGCACCCCTGGCACGCGATGTTCCCCGCATCCGTTCGCCGCATCCCTTCCGCATCGCGCCCCGCGAGATATCGACGCACGTTCTCCGGCTTGTAGCCGCGTGGGATGCCGCGCTGGACACGGGCGGGCAGTTGCGGGATGGCAAGTGCAGCAGAGACGCCGTTCTTCAACGGGCGGAGTTCCGCCGTCGTCAGCAGGCGGACGTTCTTCTCCCAGAACGAACCACGCCCGCACTCTTTCTCCAGCCTGTCCATCGTGATGCCGTGTGCCTGTGGCGAGAGGTCTATGCCTATCCACTGCCGACCTAGTTGCTCGGCTGCCACGCATGTCGTGGCGCAGCCCGCGAACGGGTCGAGCACCATGTCATTCTCGTTGCTGCTCGCCCTGATGAGACGGGAGTAGAGGGCTACGGGTTTCTGTGTGGGGTAGCCCCTGTACTCAGGGCCTTTGCTGTAGTTGGTGAAGCCAGTTGGCTTCAGGATGATGTTCTGCGGCGGGGTGCCTTGGTCCGCAGCCGCGTATCGCTTCAACCCCGGCCATTTCCCTTTCTTGGGGTGCGTGATGAGTCCGGCCTTGTCCAGCGCGTCTAGGCGGGCGTGCACGCCCTCTATGGCGGTGTAGCCGGGGATGAAATGCTCTTCGATGTAGTGCGCGTAGGCACCTGTCTTCGGCGCAGACCACACGCGGTTCATGCCGAAGACATCGTACCCGTGCCAAGCCTGTGTGCTGGGGCTTCCGCGTTCTGCATTGTGGCGCGGCCCCGTCAGGTTGTCAGAGCGGTAACGCCCGCGGCTGTCCACCGATGGGTAGTCTTCCTGCAACTGCTCATCCGTCTTGGGTTCCGTGATGGCGTCGCCGTTCCACGTCGCACTTGCTGACCTGACGTAGTACAGAATCGAGTCGGTGATGTTCCCGAAGCGATCGGCATCATTGTGGGAAGTGGCGCGACGCCATGTGAGTTGATTGCGGAAGTTGTCCTTGGTGAAGATGGCGTCCAGCATCGCCCGCAGGTAGGAGTTGGCATCGTGGTCGCAGTGGAGGTAGATGCTGCCCGTCTCTTTGAGGATGCGGTGCATCTCGATGAGACGCACGGACATGAACGCGAGGAACGCCGCCATGCTCGGCGAGTGCGCGGCGTAGGCGGCCTCGATGACCTCTCCCAGCGCGGACCAGTGCTGGCGGACGTGAGCAAGGTAGGCCGGATGCACGTCGTCATCGTCATCCCATGACCAGTAGTCCTTGAAACTGGCTCCCTCCGCCTCGCCGATACCTTGGAACTTCCTGTCCTTCTTGAACGGCGGGTCGGTCACAATGAGGTCGACCGATGCGTCCGGTATCCGCAGCAGGAACTCGAGGTTGTCGCCTTCGCAGAACGTCCGGTTGCGAATCGGGAGAGAACGGATGGTGCTTGTCGCGGCGGCAGCGGCAGCCGTCGTGCGGCCTTGCCCCGCCGGTAACGGCACCTTTCCGGTAGTCCCTGACAAGTGGAACCCCCTGCAGCAGGCACGCGGCCGAATGCTTGCTTAGGGCGCTCCGGAACCAACGAGTTGACTGTGCAGGGGGCACGCGACTCAGTCGCGTACCCGTCCAGATCAACTCGTGCAGCGCTCAAACGAGAACACCGCCCACACCGCAAGGCGTGGTAGAGAATGTGCCGAAGCACCCTAAGCACCACTACTCTTACCCAAGCCATAGGGAGTCGTCAATAGCACGATGGCACACACCCACCCCCCCGCTCGTGGTAAAACAGAGCAACACCCCACGGAGGCACCCACATGATCCTGATCATCGGCGGGATGGGTTTCATCGGACTGAACACCGCGCTGCGGCTGCTGGACACCGGCGAGAGCGTCGTCATCACGCAGCACAGCGCCCACCGCGTGCCCGACGCGCTGACGCCCCACCTGAACGACCGCGCGTTCGTCGACCGCATGGACGTCACGAAGCTGTACGAGGTGATGGACGTCGCGAGCCGGCACAAGGTCGACAGCATCATCTCGTTCGCGGCGCCGCCCGCGCGCGGCATCAGCCCCCAGGAGGACTACCGCATCTACACCGCCGGGCTGCAGAACACGCTGGAGGCGGCGCGCATCCTCGGCATGCGCCGCGTCTCGCTCGCAAGCTCCACTTCCGTCTACGGCAGCATCCCGGAGGGGCCGTTCCGGGAAGACTTGCCCCTGCCCGTCCACTCCGGCACGCAGGTCGAGGCGTTCAAGAAGGGCATGGAGATCCACGCGTTCCACTACGCCGCGCGCGCAGGCGTCAACGTCGTCTCGCTCCGCATCGGCAGCATCTACGGCCCCTACTACTACAGCATGTTCAACCCCATGAGCCGCATGTGCCACGCCGCCCTCAAGGACGAAGATCCGGACTTCTCCGACAGGCCGGGCGGAGGGATCAACGAGGACGACGAGGGCGACTGGACGTACGTGGGCGACCTCGCGCGCGGCATCCAGCTCGTGCACACGGCCGAGTCGCTGCCGCACGACACCTACAACATCGGATCGGGCGCGGCCACGTCGACGAAGCGCGTCTTCGAGGCCGTGCAGAAGGCGCTGCCGGACGCGGTCTGCTCCGCGCTCAAGCCCGGACGCACCCCCTCGAACGCCCAGAACCCGGTGATGGACCTCTCGCGCATCGGCGAGGACGTCGGCTACGCCCCCGAGCACGACATCGACTCCGGCATCGCCGCCTACGTCGAGCACCTGCGCCACCACGCCGAGTAGGCTGCAACCGTCACCCGCCACGGCAGTACCCTCTCCCTAGCCCTCTCCCCTTGTAGGGCGAGGGGACCAAGCCCCCGAGAGGATGCTGCGCGTTAAAGCGCGGACTCCGCTGCGCTCCGCTCAGCATGACAAAGTGGGGCGAGATTCCTGCCTCCGCAGGAATGACGGGGGGCTGCGCCCCGCGTCCGGCGGCGCTACCGGTCCGTACGGTAGACGTAGCGGTCGTCCCAGAGGCCGTACAGCGTGGGCGTGAGGTTGCCGAACACGTTGCGCACCGCGGTCAACCGCTCCGAGAGTGCCGTGTAGACGACGGGCGTCTGCTCCGCCGCTATCTCCTGCGCCCGGCGGTACATCAGCACCCGCTCCACGTGGTCCAGCTCCTGGCTCGCCGCCGTGTAGAGATCGTCGATCTCAGCCTCCCACGACGTCGCGGGCTCTGGCTGGTTCGGGTACCAGAGGTGGAAGTCCCCGTCGCTGCGCCAGAACGATATGGCGCTGTACGGGTCCGGCCCGCCGGTGAAGCCGATAACGATCGCCTCCCAGTCGTACGTGGCGGTCAACTGTCCGACGAGCAGGCCGAAGTCGATGACCTCCATCTCCACGTCGATGCCGATGCTCTCCATGCCCTCCGCGATGATGTGCGTCGCATCCTCGCGCACGGTGTTGCCCTCGTTCGTGGCGAGCGTGAACGTGATGGGATTGCCCGCGCCATCCTCGCGGGTGCCGTCGCCGTCGGAGTCCGTCCAGCCGAGCCCGTCGAGCAGCGCGTTCGCCGCGTCGAGGTCGTACTCGTAACGCCGCACGCTGCGGTTGTGGAAGTCGCCCGTGGCGGGGCTGATGGACGACCATTGCGGATAGCCGAGCCCGCCGAGCGTCTCCTCGACGATCGCGACCCGGTCGACGCTGTGCGCGACGGCCTGCCGGAACTCGAGCGTCTCGAACCACGCCCGCACCTCGGGGCGTACGAACGGCTGCCCGTCCGGGGCCATGCCGGGGTTCACATTGAACGTTACGAACGTCGTGCCGAAGCCGGGACCGCGCCGGTGGATGGTGAAGTCGCCCTCCTCCTGCAGCGGCTCCAGCACGGGGTACTCCTCGCCCAGGACGCCGTGCGCGTCCGTCCCGCCCGCCCGGAACAGCGCCAGCTCCTCCTCCAGCGTTTCGACGAGGAGGTAGACGATCCCGTCGATGTACGGGAGGCTGTTCGCCGCGCTGTCCCGCATCCAGTAGTCCGGGTTGCGGTGCAGCGTGAGGCGGTCGTCCGGCGTGTAGCCCGTGATAGTGAACGGCCCGGTGCCGATCACCTCCGACGGGTCGGTGTCGAGGCCCCACACCTCCCCGAACGTGCCCGCGTCGACGTGGGGTCCGAGGATGTGCTCCGGGTAGATGGAGGTGCCCATCGACCGGAGGAAAGGCGCGTACGAGACGGGCAGCACGAACCGCACGGTGTAGTCGTCCAGCGCGGTCACGGTCATCCGCCCGTCCTTCTGCTCGCCGGTCGCCTCGTCGGTGTAGACGAAGATGAACGCGTTCCGGGTGGACGTGGGGATGTCGTCGTTGTAGATGATGCGGTTGAACGTGAAGGCCACGTCGTCCGCAGTGAACGGCTCGCCGTCGTGCCAGGAGACGTCCCGCCGCAGGTGGAACGTCCACTCCAGCCCGTCGTCCGAGTGCTCCCACGACTCCGCGAGCGCCGGCTCGACGGCGTCGTTCAGCCACGACGTCTCGGTCAACCCCTCGAACACGTAGCTCAGGAAGCCGGACGAACCCGCGTCGTTCGCGAGCACCAGGTTGAACGTCAGCGGCTGGCTGATCGTCGAGTACGTGACCGTCCCGCCGTGGGTCCCGACGGCGTACTCGAAGCTGTCGGCGTTGCCGCGCAGCCGGGCGACGATCTCTTCCTGCGTCTCTGGGCCGCTGCTCCCGCAGCCGCCCAGCGCGAGCGCGCCGGTCAGCACCGCCGCGAGTATGAACGCTGCCGCTCTGCCTCTCCCTGTCATGCCGGCCTCCGGTGGGTATGTTCGTCGCGACCCGAACCGGAAGTCCGGGTACGGGAGCGGATACAGTATAGTGGAGGCGCGTCGGCGGACCCGGCGCACCCGTTCCGCGACGGTCCCCATCGGAAGGAGGAGCACGATGGCCCTGGAGATCAACCCGTTCCAACTGCCGGACGACCAGAAGGGCTGGCGCGGCATGGAGGTCCACGGACGCCCCCGGCGGCGCGTCTACACCGTGCTGGAGACCGACCAGGTGCTCGTCACCGCGCTCCTCCAGATCCCCGGCGAGCCCGGCGTGCGCCACAGCCACGAGACCGGCGAACTCTCCTTCCGCTGGGGCGGCGACATGACGCCGTTCATCACGTGGCACCCGCCCGGCGAGTGGCACGGCGGCGTTGCCGAGGTGCGCGCCAGCAAGGCGCAGGAGGTCGCGGACGGCGTCGCGCTGCTGCGCTCGCAGCTGCAGAGCGGCGCGGCGGAGGTGGAGTCGCTGCTCCGCATCGCCGAGACGCTGCAGGAGCAGATCGACGCGCTGCAGCACCAGGCGCGCAACGCCAAGGGCCCCGCGGGAGGCCCCGGCCTGCTGATAGACCTCCTCTTCCCGCCGTTCAAGACGACGATAGACGACCCCACCTACCCCGAGGTGCGCACCATCACCGGCCAGTGGTACGACTGAGCGACCCGCCCGCATGGCCGCATCCGCCCGAAGCGTCCTCGCCCTGCGCCACCGTGTCTTCTACGGCTGGCGCATGGTCGTCGCGGCGTTCTTCAACCAGATCATGCACTCGTCCCTGCTCTTCCTCTCGCAGGGCTTCTACGTCGTGCAGTTCGAGGCGACGTTCGGGTGGAGCCGGGGCGCGGTCTCGTGGGCGTTCGGGCTGCTCCGCATCGAGACCGGCCTGCTCGGCCCCATCCAGGGCTGGCTCTTGGACCGCTTCGGCCCGCGGCCGCTCATGCGCGCCGGCACGCTCCTGTTCGGCGTCGGGCTCATCCTGCTCGGCCAGATACAGGAGCTGTGGCACCTCTTCGCCGCGCTCACGGTCATCGCGGTAGGCACGAGCCTCGCCAGCTTCCTCACCATCAATACGGCGCTCGCCCACTGGTTCATCCGCAAGCGCGCCCGCGCGATGTCCGTCACCTCCATCGGCTTCGCGGGCGGCGCGGTCGTGGCGCCCCTGATCGCATGGGCCATCACGACGTTCGGCTGGCGGGAGACCGCCGTCTTCTCCGGCATCCTCTCGTTCTGCATCGGGCTCCCGCTCGCCCAACTGTTCCGGCGCAGCCCGCAGGAGCTCGGGCTGAACCCGGACGGCGACAGCGACGAGGACGCGGCGCGCCACGCCGCCGCGCGCCGCGCCGCAGGCACCGACTACGACTTCACGCTGCGCGAGGCGATCCGCGACCGCTCCTTCTGGCTCGTCTCCAGCGGGCACGGCCTCGCGCTGCTCGTCGTCGGCACCATCCCCGTGCACCTGGTCCCTCACCTGGTGGAGAGCGACGAGTGGAACCTCGCCCGCGCTGCGCTCCTCTTCCCCGGCCTCATGGTCGCGCAGGTCATCGGCCAGGTGAGCGGCGGCATCATGGGGGACCGCTATCCGAAACGGCTGCTCGCTGGCCTGGCGATGCTCGGGCACGGCACGGGCATCTGCCTGCTGGCGTGGTCCAGCAGTGTGCCGGTCGTGGTGGTAGCGATACTGCTGCACGGCGTGTCGTGGGGGATGCGCGGCCCCCTGATGATGGCGCTGCGCGCGGACTACTTCGGGCTGCGGCAGTTGGGCAGGATCGCCGGATGGTCGAACACCATCACCGCGAGCGGCAGCATCATCGGGCCGGTCTACGCGGGCATCATGTACGACGCGCAGGGCGACTACACGTTCGCATTCATCTCCCTGGGAACGGTGACGGCAGTGAGCTCGCTCACCTTCTTCCTCGCGCGCCGTCCCCCGCTCCCCGCGCGAGCGCGAGCTACGAGGGTGGGCTAGGACTTGCAAGCCTGGACACATAAATGTTATCGTTAGGGGTAGGGCAACCGACGATTGCCCAGGAGGCCAGCGATGTGCACGGTAAGCCGGACCTGGAGAGATGCACATGACCTGGGACGTGGCTATCTACCAGGACTCTCGGGGACGAGAGCCGGTAGCTGAGTACGTGCAACAATTGCTCCGCTCCGGTGACCGTTCAGCCGTAGCGACGTTGGAACGCTACATCGACCTCCTACGGGAGAACGGCCCCGGTCTCGGTATGCCTCAGGACCGATTGCTCGATTCGAAGATCAGTCTCTACGAGTTACGGGCAGGCGACCACCGTATAGCGTACGGCGAGGCAGGCGGAGCGTTGCATCTACTCGAAGCGTGGCGAAAGACAAGCCGGCGCGCCCCTGAACAGAGCGTCGACCGCGCAAGGAGGAGGCTCCTCCAACTCAGAGAGTAGACATCATGCGAAACGCGAAAGAACTGTTCGAACAACTCCGCTCCGAAGACCCGGAGCTTCAGCGTGAGTACGACCGGCTCGGCCCCAGGTTCGAGCTGATAGACGCCATCGTGAAAGCCAGGAAAGAGAATCACCTGAGCCAGCGGGAACTGGCTGAGCGCATCGGCGTGACGAAAACGGTGGTCAGCCGTCTGGAGTCGGGTGAACATAGTCCTCGACTGGAGACGGTATACGACATCGCCAAGGCCCTCGGTTTCCAGCTTCGGGTTGAACTCATCAAGGAGCGTACTCGCCCCGCCTGAGCACGCTCCCTACCGGGCGAGGCCCCACGCGGCCTGCTCGTTGCCCTGCTCCGCGAGGCGCGACGCCACGGACGCGATGAGGTTCCCCATCGCTGTCTCCGACCAGAACCAGCGCTGCAGTTCGTCGTCCCTGTCGTTCGGACGCTGCGAGAAGCGCGCCTCCATGAAGAACGCCTTGAGGTCGTCCGAGGCGAGACGCAGGAACCGCACGGGCTCCACCCCCTCCGGCGCGCGGTCGTATGCGGCGTCCTCTCCGTCCGCGAACGCCTGGAGGTAGCGCACGAGGCCGCGGAACTGGCGCTGTGGCACCCCGCTCAGTCCCACCATCGTCCGGCCCTCGTGCTCGTCCACCCACCGCTCGTAGTAGCCGCGCAGCGCCGTCACCTCGTCGGCGGGGTCGCCGTCGCGCTTCGCCGCTTCCGCCTGCGCGGCGCTCGCCTGCAGCAGCACCGGCGGCGCGTCGGCGTCCTCCGGGAACTCGGCGAGCACGGGGGTGTCGTTCTCCGACAGCAGGCCGAGCGCGGCGGAGAGCACCTTCTGCTGGAACGGCGGATCGTCCGGGTTGCCGAGCGCGAACCCGAACGGGAACGGCACCCAGAGCGTCCGGGGCGGCTTGACCCGTTCGGCGTGCTCCCTGATGAGCGCGATGGTGACCGTCGGCAGGCCGGTCTCCTCAATGGCGCGCGCGAGCACACTGACCGTGTGCGTGCAGTTCGGTCAGGTCGGCGTCAGGAAGGCGGCGTCCGCGCCCTCCTCCAGCAGCAGGCGTCCGACCTCCGGCCCGGTCTCCTCCTCGATGCGCCGCGGGCTGCGCTGCGCTCCCATGAAGGAGTAGAAGTTATCCGTGACCGAGCCTATCTCGCCGCGCTCCGCCATCTCCCGCAGCCGGTCGATGGGGAACGTGACGTTCACGTCCCGCATGATGCCCGTGCGGTCGAACCCGATGCTCATGTGGCTCTGGATGATGCCCGAGGCGGGCGCAGACGACGGGATGACGCGGTACGTCTGGTCGCCGCCGGAGAACGGCGTGTCATCGCGGAGGTGCAGTCCCGCCGTCGTCACGAGCGCGATCTTCGCCTCGGTCAGCGGCTTCGACATCACCGCGCAGGGCGCGTCGTCGTGGTCGAAGGCGGGGAAGTTGAGCATCCCCTGCCGCGTGAGGTCGGGCAGGTCCTCGAGTCTCGGCATGGGTTACTCCTCCTCGTCGATGCCGTCCTGAGACGAGCGCGACTGCTTGCGGCTGCCGCGCCGCCGCTTCTCTTCCAGCCGCTGCTCCACGGAGGCCTGCGACGGCCGCGTGGCGCGGCGGGCGCGCGGCGGCACGGCGGCGTTGCGCAGGATGCTCACGAGCCGCTCGAGGGCGTCGTCGCGGTTGCGCTCCTGGCTGCGGTAGCGCTGTGCCTTGATGATAAGCACGCCGTTCGGGGTGAGCCTGCGTCCGGCGGCGCTGCGCAGTCGGCGCTTCACCTCGTCCGGCAGCGACGTCGATGATGCGGCGTCGAAGTGCAGGTGCGCGGCGGTGGCCACCTTGTTCACGCTCTGCCCGCCGGGACCGGCAGAGGTGACGTAGTGGAACTCCAGTTCGTGCTCGGCCAAGTGGATGTCGTCGGTGATGGGGATCATGTCTTCATGGTAACGCCTGCGCCCTCCGCGTTGACAGACCCCCGCCTGCTGCTATGCTCGCGCCACACCCAACCCTTCCGAGGAGAAAGCATGGCGCGCAGCAGCAACAGCATCCGGTTCGGACTCAACCCGCGGGGACTCCCCTACGACCGCATCGTCGCGGTGGCGCAGGCCGCCGAGGCCGCGGGCTTCCAGAACATCTCGTTCAGCGACAGGCCGCCCGAGAACAACCTGGAAGGCTGGACGCTGGCAACCGCCGTGGCGCTGCAGACGGACCGGCTCCGCGTGACGCACTCCACCCTCAACGTCCCGTTCCGGAACCCGGCGATGCTCTCCAAGATGGCGACGGCGCTCGACCACATCACCGGCGGCGGCCGGGTGATCCTGACGCTCGGCACGGGCATACAGGAGAACCACTTCACTACCTACGGCATCGAGTTCGGCACGCCCGGCGAGCGAGTGGACGGCCTGATCGACGCCATCGAGATCCTGCGGGGCACGTGGGCGAACGAGCAGTTCACCTACTCCGGCAAGCGCTACAGCGTCGAGGACGCGACCGTCACCCCACAGCCCGTGAACGGCACGGTCCCGATCTTCCTCGGCGCTGCGCTGCCGCGCATGCTCCGCCTCACCGGGCGCGTCGCCGACGGCTGGATACGCAACGGCGGCTGGCCCGCCGACCTCGACGCCTACCACGGACAGCTCGCAGCGGTCGAGGAGGCCGCGAGCGCCGCAGGACGCGACCCCGGCTCGTTGCACCGGGTCGTGAACTGCAACGCCTACGTCGGCGACGAGGACCCGTCCACGAAACTCGCGACGGTGTTCGGCAATCCGGGCGGGCTTATGGGAACGGCGGAGCAGGTGCTGGAGACCGTCGAGCAGTACCGGGAGGCCGGCGTCGACACGTTCCACGTCCAGTTCCAGAACGACATCATCGACGAGCAGATCCCCGCCTTCGGCGAGCTGGTCATCGCCAAGGCAAGCTAAGACTTCCGCAGTGCGCGCCCGGGGAGCGCGCCCGTGTGCCGTCCCTGCTCCCACACGAGCGTACCGTTAACGAAGACGTACTCGATGCCGGTCGCCAGCTGCTTCGGGTCCTCGAATGTGGCCCGCGCACGCACACGCTCCGGGTCGAACACCACCACGTCGGCCTTCGCGCCGTCGCGCAGCACGCCGCGGTCGCGCAGCCCCAGCCGCCGTGCGGAAGCGCCGGTCATCTTGTGCACCGCGTCCTCGAGCCGGAGCGTTCCATCGTCTACCGCCTGCCCCAACAGGTACGGGAACGTGCCATAGGTGCGGGGGTTCGGCATCTCGCCCGTCATCAGGCCATCGCTGCCCACCATCTGCGCAGGGTGTTTCATGATCGTTCGCACGTTATCCGGGTTGCCGGTCCGGGCGACGAACGCCACCTCCAACCGCTCCTCGATGAGCAGGTCGCAGATGGTGTCCACCATCCGCTTGCCCTGAGCGTCCGCCATGTCCTGCAGCGAGCGTCCTTCCCACTCCTTGTTCTTCTCGGAGCCGACGTGCGCGAACATGTAGTCGGCCAGCGAGCCGCCCCACTGCGGGTAGACGCCGTCCGCTATCTGGTCGCGCACGTCCTCGTCGGCGATGCGCTGCAGCAGCATCTCCGGCCCGCCTTCGTGCACCCACGGCGGGATGAGGGACAGCAGGATGGTGCTCGCCGCGGGGTACGGGTACTGGTCGAACGTCACGTCGACGCCTGCCGAGCGCGACTCGTCCACCAGCGCCACCATCCGTTCGCCCATGCCGGGGACGGGGTTGTGATAGTGCGATATCTGCACCGGCGTGCCCGACTCCCTGCCGACGGCGACCGCCTCGCGGAACGGGTCGAGCAACCCGTCACCGAGCGCATAGCGGCTGTGCGTCACGTAGATGCCGCCGTACGGCGCGACAGCCCTGGTGATCTCGATCAGCTCGTGGGTATCGCTGTAGATGTTCGGCACGTACGTCAGGCCGGTGGAGAAGCCGAACGCGCCGTCGCGCATCCCCTGCACTGCCAGCTCCCGCATCCGCGCCAGCTCCGCGTCCGTGGGCAGGCGGTTCGCCCATCCCATCGCCTCGATGCGGAGCGCCGCGTGCGGCACGAAGTAGACGACGTTGCACGACGACGCGCCCTCGAACAGGTCGAGGAACGACGCGACCGACGTCCACTCGGTGCCGTCGGGCGGGCGTCCGTTCACGGCGGCGAGGTAGTCGACGAGGTGCTGCCGGTTGACGGGGGAGATGGGCGCGTAGGAGAGGCCGTCCTGTCCCAGCGCCTCGGTCGTCACGCCCTGGCTCACCTTCGGCTCATGACGCGGCGACGCGAGCAACGCGAAGTCCGAGTGCGAGTGCATATCGATGAAGCCCGGGCAGACCGCCATGCGGGACGCGTCTATCGTGCGTCCCGCCTCGATGTTCGATACGTCGCCTTCGAGCACCGTGAGGGTGTCGCCCTCGATGCCGACAGCGGCGTGGAACCACGCGCGCCCCGCACCGTCTATCACCTTCCCGTTCACGATGAGCGTGTCGAACATGCGTAGCCTGGGCTGCTGCGCTGCGTCTAGTCCGCGTGGCGGGCGCGGCTCGCGGCCTGCGACACCTGCACGGCGCGCTGCGCCATGACGGCTTCGGCGAGGGTGTGGAACCTGCCCGATACGACCTTGAGCACCTGCCCAAGCAGCCGGTAGCCGACATGGGGGTCGCGCACGCACAGGTCCGCGAGCTGCGAACCCTCGAACCGCGCGAGTGTTGCGTCCGTGACGCACACGGCGGTGAGCGAGTAGACGAACGGCTCCACGAGCGCCGACCAGCCGAATATCTGTCCAGCCTTGGCAGTGGACACCTTGCGGTGCGGAGTGTCGATGCCCCACCACTCCGGAACGTTCATGCGCAGTTCCACCTCGCCGTCGAGCGCGACGTAGAGGTGCTGGGCATACTCCCCGCTCCTGAACAGTTCGCTGCCCGCTTCGGCGGTGACAGTCGTCGCCAAGTCTTGGAAACGCTCGATGTGGATGGGGCTGAAACCCTTGAGCAACTCGCTGTGTGCTAGCACATTCTCCAACGCGGCCCTCCCAGCAGCGATCGTGTTGTCAGCAACGGATCACACCACACGCAGTGCGGCCTGTAAGAAATAGCGTAGCAGATGAGGCATTCTCCAGTGCATGTTCACGGCGAGAGATCGATGACGATATTCCCTATGGCGGCGTTGCTCTCCTGCAGCTCGTGCGCGGCAGCGATGTCGTCCAGTGGCATGACCGCAGCGATGGGATGCGTCAGCGCCCCGTCCGCGGTGGCGCTCGCTATATCGTCCACCGCCTGCCGCTTGGCGGCTTCCGGCTCCGAGTAGACGAGCACGAAATGCACCGTTGCGTTCTTCCGCGAGAGCGCCTGGTACTCCACCGCGGGCTCGCGGTCGCCGGTCGACGCGTAGCACCCGATCGCACCGTTCAGCCGCAGCGCGCGCTTGCTGGCGGCGAGGTTGCCGCCGAAGTCGACTTCGACGATGCGTTCGACACCCTCGCTACCGGTGAGTTCCAGCACACGCTCCCCCACGTCTTCCGTTCGGTAGTTGACCGTGTGGTCGGCCCCGGCACGCAGCGCATGCCCCGCCTTCTCGTCCGAGCTCACCGTTGCGATGACCGTCGCGCCGCCCCACTTTGCGAGCTGGATGGCGCAGTGCCCCACGGCGCCCGCTCCTCCGGTAACGAGGACGGTCATACCGTTCACCGGCCCGCTGGCGAAGAGGCACCTGTGCGCCGTCATCGCCGGTATGCCGATGCACGCGCCCTCCGGGAACGTCACGCTCTCCGGAAGGACCGGGGCGTGGGCCGACGGTAGCGCGATGTACTCGGCCGCAGTGCCGAACGGACGCTGCCACTGTCCCTCGAAGAGCCAGACACGCTCGCCGACGCGGGACGGATCAACGCCCGCTCCGACCGCTTCGATGACGCCCGCTCCGTCGCTGTGCGGGATGACACGCGGAAACGGCATCTGCGGCCCTCGTGAGCCGGTACGCGACTTCCAGTCCGACGGGTTCACGCCGGACGCGTGGACGCGCACCAGCACTTCGCCGTGCACCGGCTCCGGGTCCGGCATCTCACCGACGTGGAAGACGTCCTGCGCCGGACCGTACCGCTCGTACCACGCTGCTCTCATCCTGCCGTCCGCCTCCTATACCTCGCACTCGACGTCGAATTCGGCGCAGACACCCCGGAACCAGTCGACCACCTCGCGATGCAGCGGGATGCCTTTTGCAGAGCGTTCCTCCAGGGCGTCCCACTCGGGGTCGCCCGCCACCATCACGCGGTCGTGGCCTGTCGCGGGAGGCGTCGCCTTCAGTTCACGGATGAAGTCGTCCATGCGCGCCTTGAACTCGCTCACGTCGCTGAACGCATCGATGTTGTACGCCGCGACGTAGTGGCGGTAGTTCTGTCGTCCCGCCTGCATCCCGTAGTCCGTCCCCGAGAGCACGGAGCACATGATGTCCACGGCCACCGCGAGTCCATAACCCTTGTGGGAGCCGGAGTCGCGGTTCGTGCCGAGCGGCAGCAGGATGTAGTCGTCAGGCACAGGCGCAGGCTCCATCACCGGCGTGCCGTCCTCCGCCGCGATGGTCCCTGGCGGCAGCAGCGTGCCCATGCGGCGGGCGTTCCGCACCTTGTTCACCGGCACCACGCTCGTCGCCATGTCGAACACCCACGGACGCTCCTCCCGTGTGGGTACAGCGATAGCGATGGGGTTCGTGCCGAGACGCGGCGCTCGTCCGAACGTCGGCGCGACGTCCGGCCCGGTCGCCGTCATGCAGACGCCGATCATGTCGTGCGGCAGCGCGAGCATCGCGTGGTAGGCCGCCATGCCGACGTGCCCGCCGTTGAACATCGTGACGACGCCGATGCCCGTGCTCCGCGCTTTCTCGATGGCAATCTCCATCGCCCTGGGCGCGATGATGACGCCGAGCCCGCGGTCGCAGTCGATGTTGGCAGAGGCGGCACGCTCCCGCACGATGCGCCACTGCGGCGCGGCCTTCTGCACGCCGCTCTGGTAGCGGTCGAGGTAGACCTTGAGCATGTTGGAGACGCCGTGGCTGTCCACGCCGCGCAGGTCGGCAGTGACGAGCACGTCAGCCGCGAGCGCAGCGTCAGCCTGGTCGAGTCCCGCCTTCCTGAACAGCGCCTCCGTGGCCTCGCGCAGCGGCGCCGCTTGTACGCGAACAGCATCCTCTTCCCGGATGTGGAAGCTCTGCGTCACGACTGCGCCTCCAGCGCCGCAAGCCCCGCCGCGGCGATCGCCTCATCCTCCGCCGGACGTGCACCGCTGACGCCTATCGCGCCGACCATCGTGCCATCCGGCCTGCGAATGGGCAGCGCGCCCTGCCACGGGATGAGCCGCCCGTTCTCCATCATCGAGAGCGCGCGGACGACCGGCTGGTCCCAGCGGTCGCTCAGGTCGCCGCTCGGCATGTCCCACGCGGCTGAAGCGGCGGCCTTGCCTTGGGAGATGGGGACGCTACGCCAGAGCGCGCCGTCCATGCGATTCAGCGCAACGAGGTCGCCGCGCGGGTCGAGCACCGCGATGCTGACGCGGATGCCGAGCTCCGCAGCCTTCGCAAGCCCCGCCTCGAGCATCCGTACTGCCTCGTCCAGTCGCAACGGTTCCATGAGTACGCCTCCCTGAGTGCGAGGGGGAGGATAGCGCATAACGCGGATATGCGGAGGTTGGGTTGAGGCAGAGCGTTGGGGGGGCGGACGGGATGGGGTGGCGGGGCTGCCGGGATTCGTGTATAACACCCCGGCTGCGTTAAATAAGGTGTCCTGAGCAACTGGGGCGCCCGAGCTCGCCGTTTGGAGTCGGCCCCCCAGTCCCCCGGGGCCACCTCGTCCTGCGGCTCACTCAAACCACAGTCACTCAGGACGGGTGCATCTTAGACAGCGCGTTAAAGCACTGTCAAGCGGTTTCAAGCCGATTTCAGCGCAGTTTCTCCGCCACCCGTATATTGATACTTGGATGCCGATTCCGCAGGTGAGAGTATCAATAGGAGGCATCTTCGGACATTCGCTCACCAACCCCCTTGTGTCTAGCGGAGCCTTCGCCTCCACCCATCCGGTTCACCCTCACCCCAGCCCTCTCCCCCCAAGGGAGAGGGGGCCAGACTGCCTACCCTACGATTCGTAGCCCAGCCGCTCCATCGTCTGGCCGTCCAGATCCGGCATCACATACGGCGGACGCCGCTCGGCAGTGACCGAAACGCTCGGGTCCTCCAGGTCAACGCCCATGAACACCAACTGCCTTGTCGCGATGTGCTCGACTCCCCCGCCGCCGAGCACGCGGAAGGGGCGGTCGTGCCCCGGATAGATGACCTCCGCCTCCTCGAGCACGCGCTCGATGCTCCGCCGCGAGTCCTCCTCGCTCCAGAAGACGTTGGCGTTCACCTTCGTCACCGCGACCTGCGCATTCGCCACGCCGTCGCCCGTTATCGCGACCGGCCCCTCTGACGTGTCGACGATGACGGCCATCGTGCCGGCGGAATGCCCGGGCGTGTGCAGGATGCGCACCCCCTCCTCGATCTCGTAGCCGTCCTCGACCTCCTTGAGGTTGGGGATCGTGTCGAGCATCGCGCTCGTCCATAGCGGTGTGGCCCAGTCGTTCGGGTGGGGATTGCGCGCGTACCGGCGCTCCCACTCATGGATCAGCACCTCGGCAGACTCGAGCACGTCGTAGTTCTGCGCGTGGTCCCAGTGCGAGTGCGTCATCACCGCGACGTCGATGTCGGACGGCCCGAGACCGCGCTCGGCCAGCGCCTCGAGCAGGGCGCGCCGCCTGCCGACGTGACCAGTGTCCACGACGATGTTGCGGTCGCCCCGGACCAACAGTGTGCTGCAGTAGCCAATCGAACCGTAGTTCGTGGCGATGGACTCTCCGTGCAGCAGTACATCAACCGTTGGCATGGCGTCTCCTTCCGTGCGCCGCCGAAGCGCGGCGCACATGATCCCCGGCGCCGAGCGGAGCTAGATGCCGTACAGCCTGCGGGGGTTGTGCAGCAGGATCCGTTCCTTCTCCACCGCGTCCAGCCGCTCGTCGGCCTTGAAGACGGAGATGGCGTCGACCTCGCTGGACGGGTCGAGGTGGCCGTAGTCCGTGCCGATCACGAGACAGCGCTCGCCCGCGTAGCTCCGGACGTACGGGAGGTCGTCGTCGGTCTGGCAGGTGACGTAGATATTGGCGTCGCCGAACGGGTCGTCGGACATCTCCCTGCCCCCTGCCCGCCAGCGATTGGCGATCTCGTGGTAGACCCACGGCACCCACGAGGCGGACGACTCGATGAAGCCCCAGCGGAGGCTGGGGAACAGCTTCGGTATCTCGCTGTTGAGCAACGAGTGGCAGACCATCATCGTCGGGGCGCGGAAGAGCGCGAAGGAGTTCGCGTTCGTGAAGATGGAGCCGAACAGCTGGCGGTACTGCGGGCTGGCGTTCGCGATGTGCACCGCGATGGCCATGTCGAGCCGCTCCGCCTCCTCGAAGAACGGGTAGAAGTACGGGTTGATGAGGTACTTGTCGCCGTCGAATGGCCGCAGGCAGAGGGCGACGGCCCCGTTCTCCTTCGCGAAGCGCATCTGCTCGATCGCCTCGTCCGGCAGCAGCGACGGCACGACGCACGACCAGCGGAGCCTGCCGTCGGCCTGCTTCCAGATGTCCGCGAGCCACTTGTTCCAACTGCGACAGAGCGCGGCCTCGGCGTCAGGGTCGGCGCTGACCTGCTCGATCCAGAGCGTGTTGTGCAGCACCTGGACGTCGATGCCAAGGTGGTCCATCTCACTGAGCCGCAGCTGCACGTCGTCGAGCTCGCGGGCTTCGCGCGGCGTGTCCATCCGACGTCCCGCCGTCTCGGACATCGTGAGAAGCTGCTGCTCGGAGAGCGTGGGGAAGCGGAGCCCGCGTATCCGCTCCTCGATCACCCAGAACTCCTTGGTGGGCGCGGAGGGCGACGTGTAGAGGATGGGCCGGTACTTCTGCTCGGCGGGTTCGAGGTAGTCCCAGGTGCGCTCCGTCTCGCAGACGTGCGCGTCCGCGTCGATGACCCGTAACTTCGTCTCAGTAGTCATGGCATCATCCTCCCGTTCCTGCCGGTTGCGCGCGAGCGTAGCAAAGCGGGCGGCAACCGTCTATCCGCGTCGTGCGGACGTACGACTACGCGCCGCCGTTCCTCATGCGCAGCGCACGCGTCGCCTCTGCGTCCACCACGCCTCCCGCGAGCACGACTCCGTAGTCGCGGCGCGCGCCCTCTTCGGTGACCCAGCCCGCGAGCACATCGCGCAGCACGAGGCCAGGGTCGCGCTCCAACGGGTCGCCGTAGCCGCCCCCGCCGGAGCCCGCCACGGCGAACGTGTCGCCCGCCTCGAGGTCGTAGAAGCCGGAGCCGCCGAAATGCTCCTCGCGCTCCGTGCCGGGATGCAGGGCGAACTCGCCGGTGCGTCCCGGTTTCCCGCCGTCGGAGCCGGAGGATGGCTTCTTCACCCGATCGGCGCGACGGTTCAGTTTGGCGGGATCGAGCACCTCGTAGATGCGCCGGTAGCTCAGGCCTCCCCGATACTTGCCGGGGCCGCCCGAGTCCGGGACCATCTCGAAGCGGCGCAGGCGCAGGGGCGCGGCATTCTCGATTATCTCGATAGGGGCGAGGAAGAGGTTCGACGACGAGTTCGTGGCAACGCCTGACTCGCCGTCGCCCCGGTTCGAGCCCGCCGTCGCCGCGCCGAGTATCTCGTAGTGGGTGTAGGGGTGCGGGCCGACCACGCCGGCAGGCCAGCTGAGCGCGAGCGTGCCGCCGCTCCCGCCGCTGTGCGCCACGCCCTTCTCCGGCTGGAACTTCCCCACCACCTCGACCAGCAGGTCGATGAGCCGGTGCATCGACTGCGTGCAGTTCCCGACCGGCGACGGGTACTCCGGCGAGACGACCGTGCGCTCTCCGAACCGGAGCGTGATCGACCGCCACATGCCGTCGTTGAACGGGAAGTTCGGATCGATGAGCGACACCAGCGCGAACGTCACGCACGCCTTGACCACGGAGATGACCATGTTCGCGGGGCCGCGCGTCTGCGGGTCGGTGCCGTTGAAGTCGAACTCGATGGCGCTCCCTCTCTTGGTCACCGTCACGAACAGACGGACCGGATCGCCCGTGCCGCTGCCGTCGTCGTCCAGCCACGCCTCGCCGGAGTACGTGCCGTCGTTCCATCCGCTGAGGTACTCCTTGAACAGCTTCTCGGTGCCGTCGAGCGTGGTGGTGAACGCGTCCAGCACGTCCCGCTTGCCGAAGCGGTCGAGCAGTTCGGTCATGCGCTTCGCCGCGGCCTTCGTGATGCCGATCTGGCTGTTCATGTCGCCGAGCACGAGGTGCGGGCTCCGGACGTTGGTCTGGATGAGCCTCGTGAACTCGTCGAAGACTCTGCCCCGCCGGGCGTACCTGATGATGGGGAGCAGGAATCCCTCCTGGATGAGCTCCGTGGCGCGGCTGTAGGAGCTGCCCGGCATCGCGCCCCCGAAGTCGGGCTTGTGCGCGGCGGAGCAGCTGTAGGCGACCAGTTCGCCTCCGTGGAAGACGGGCGTCATCACCGCCAGGTCCGGCGCGTGGTGCACGAAGCTCTCGTAGGGATGGTTGCTGATGTAGATGTCGCCCGGCTTGATGTCGTCCTTTCCGTACACGCGCCAGACCGAGCCGATGAAGTGCTGGAAGGAGTAGCCGTGTATCAGCGAGCCGGGAGGACCGAGCAGCCGCGCCTCCGCGTCGAGGAACTCGTACGAGCAGTCCCGCGACTCGCGCATGAGGGTCGAGTACGCCGAGCGCGCCAGCAGCACGTTCATCTCGTCCACCATGCTCTGGAACTTGGTGCGGATGATCTCCGTATTGAATGATGCTGCGAGTGTCATCGTCTCACCGCCGGGTCATGATGATGTTCGCATGCTCGTCGACCTCCGCCCCCCAGCCCGGCGGCACGACGGTCGTCGAGTCCTCCTGGCAGACCACTGCGGGGCCGTCGAACCGCGCTCTCTGCCGGAGCGCGGTTCGATAGTAGACGGCGCCCGCAACGGCCTCGCCGCCGAAGTACATCTGCCTGTGCGCGGACGGTTGCGCCGCGCTTCGCTTGACCCGCGCGACGACATCGTTATGGCCGGTCTGCATCTTCGGGGTCGGCACGACCGTCCGGACGCGGAAGCTCACGATCTCGACCGCCTCGTTCGGCGCGGAGTGACCGTACAGCCTCTGATGCCGCGCCTCGAACCTCCTGCGTATCTCGCGCTTCGCGCTATCCGCAAGCGTCCCCTTCCGCACCGGCACACGCAGCTCGAAGCCCTGCCCCACGTAACGGACGTCGGCCTCGCGCTTGAGCCTCGCGCGCTTCGTGGGCAAGCCCTCAGCCTCCACGTCCGCGAGGGCCTGCTGTTCGAGCCTCGCGAACTGCCTGTTGAGTTCGTCGACCGGCGTACTCTCCAACTCGGACACCGACGTCCAGACGTAGTCGTGGATGACGTCGGAGCAGAGGAGGCCGAGCGCCGAGAACGCGCCGGGGCGCGGCGGCACGATGATGCGCCCGATGCCGAGTTCCTCCGCCACGCCCGCGCTCCGCAGCGGCCCCGCTCCGCCTCCGGCCACCAGCGAGAACTCCCGCAGGGAGATGCCCTTCTCCGACGCCAGCGCGAGGATGCGGTCGGCCATCTTCACCTCGATGACCTTCACGATGCCCCACGCAGCTTCCTGCGGGCTGCGGCTTCCCAGCGGCCTGCCGACGCCCTCCAGCAGTGCCCGGTCGGACGCCGCAGGGTCGAGCGACATCGCTCCGCCGAGGAAGTAGTCGGGATCGAGGTAGCCCAGCGCCATGTCGGCATCCGTAATCGTCGCTTCCGTCCCGCCGCGCCCGTAACACGCGGGGCCGGGGTCGCTGCCGGCGCTGTCGGGCCCCACGCGCAGCAGACCGCCCGCATCGACGCGGGCGATGGTGCCGCCGCCCGCGCTCACCGCCTCGACATCCACCATCGGCGCGTAGACCGTCCTGCCCTCGATCTGGCCCTGCGTGACCTCGACCGGCACGCCGCCCTCCACGAACGCAACGTCGGCGCTGGTGCCCCCGATGTCCAGCGACACGAGGTTGCGGAACCCCTGCGTCGCGCAGAGGAACGCCGCCGACACGACTCCCGCCGCAGGCCCCGACAGCAGCGTGTGGTGCGTCCGCCCTCCACGTATCGCCGCCGAGAACGGCATGACGCCGCCGTTCGACTGCATCAGGTAGCGCTGCGACGTCGTCACGTCCCGCTCGGCGAGCTGCCGGTCGAGCGACCTGAGGTATGCCGTGAGCACGGGTTCGAGGTAGGCGTTGACCAGTGTCGTCGACATGCGCGGCCACTCCCGTATGCGCGGCATGATCTCCGACGAGAGCGAGATGATGCAGCCGGGGTGCTCCTCCTCGATGATGCGCCGCGCCGTCTGCTCGTGGGCCGGGTTCGCATAGGCGAAGAGGAAGGAGACCGCGATGGACGTGACCCCGTCGTCCTTCAACGCTCGCACTGCCTGGCGTGTCGCCTCCACGTCGAGCGGAGTGATGACTTCGCCGCTCTTGTCGACCCGCTCCGGCACGTCCTTGATGTGCACGGGCTGCACGAGCCCATCGGGGCGGTGGTAGAAGAGGAGGAACGGCCGGGGCTGCGAGCCGGTCTGCACCTGCGGGATGGCGCGGAACCCGCCGGTCACCAGCAGCCCTACGCGGGCGCCCTTCATCTCCAGCAGCGCGTTCGTCCCGATGGTAGTGCCGTGCAGGAACGCCTCGACGTCGCCGCCGCTCACGCCCCAGTCCTGTTCCAGCTTCGCGAGCGCGTCCATCACGCCGACCGCGGGGTCCGCCTTGACCGTCGGGACCTTCTCTATGCGCGTCTCTTTGGACCTCGTGTTGAAGGCGACCAGGTCGGTGAAGCTGCCCCCAACGTCGACCCCGATGCGCCAGTCGCTCAAGCGGCCCCCCAGGCGCCGCCGTAGAACCGCGCCGCGTTCCGGTAGAGGATGTCCTCCTTGGCGCTCTCGGAGACCGCCTCGTTCTCGAGCAGCTCGTCGATCTCGGCGCGGATCGTGTCGATGTTCACCTCGTGCGGGAAGTCGCTGGAGAAGACGAACGCGCCGCTGCCGTACTTGTCGATGGCGTTCGCAAGCATCGGCTCGTCGCCCTCGATGCCGACGAACAGCCGCCCGGCGTCGATCAGCCGCTGGATGTACGCCTCGACGTTGTCCCCTTCCTCGATCTGGAGGAAGCGGCGTTGCGGGTCGACGGGCGTGAACGCGTCGTACGCGCCGGAGCAGCGTTCGATGACCATGAGGAACCAGCCCAAGCCGCCTTCCAGGAACCCGTAGCGCACGTTAGGGAAGCGGTCGAAGATGCCGGTGAAGAGCATGTCCGTGAACGCGATGCTGATGGCGAAGGAGTGGCCCAGCGCGTGGACGCCCGCGAACGGCGTCATGCCGTCCAGCCCCATCGCGTGGTGCGCGCCCGCGTGTATGCCCAGCACGCAGCCGAGCCTGTCGGCCTCCGCGTAGACGGGCCAGAACTTCCTGTTGCCGAGCAGCGCCTGCAGCCCGGTACCGGGCACCATCGCACCGACGAAGCCGAGCTCCGTGACGGCGCGGCGCAACTCGTCCACCGCAGCGTCCGGGTCCTGCATCGGCACGAGGGCCGCAGCCTTCACCCGCTCGTCCTTGCTGAGGTATTCGTCGTACAGCCAGTCGTTGTACGCCCGGGCCGACGCTACCGCGAGATCGGGGTCGAGTATCTTGCCGAACGAGAGCCCGCGCGTCGGGTAGACGACCGTGCCGTCGATGTGCGCGGAGTCGAGGAAGTTGCCCCAGCCCTTCACGCCGCCGGGATCCTTGAACGCGCCGTCGGGGTAGCGGTGCGACTGGTGGTGCAGATGGTCAGGCGCGGGGAACGGGCCCACGCCCCTGACCGCGTTCCCGCCGAGCAGCTCCGGCGGGATGCGCTCCATGATCGCCTTCACGTCTTCGATGACGTGCCCGTCGCCGTCGAGTATCCGCATGGCGTATTCCTTTCTCCGCGCGGGGGCGAACCCGGAACAAGATTTCAAAAACCAGGGGTCGTTGAAATCTTGTTCCTCATCTTACGAGTGTGGAAGGGGTAAGATCTGGAATCTTGAAATCTTGATATGGGGTGTTTCCAAGGCCGTGGCCTGCTTCCCGCGACCAAGGCATCAAGATTTCACTGTTTCACAACTCCTGCTCCGCCTTCATAGGTTTTCTCTATACCTCCGCCTCCCTGTCATAGATGCAATCTATAGGAGGGGCTGGCAGTCTACACATGTGCGCAGCATAGCGGATGCAGGGGTGATGGCGTAAGCGGCAGGTGTCACACGCCGGTCTCCCTTCCCCACCAGTGGCAGAGGACCAATACCGGGCGCCCACAAGGGACGCCCCTACACCAGGCACCCCAGCCCCCCACACACAGTACCCTCACCCTTACCCTCTCCCCTTGTAGGGAGAGGGGAGCTTAAGCGCCGTGTGCTACGCTCATGCCATGCAGCTGCGGAACGTGGAACGAGGCCTGACCTACGCCGACATCGCCTTCATCCACGAGGCGCTTGGCACTGACGCGCCCGCCGAGGACGAGTTGCCGCAACTCCTCGCGGACGAAGAGCGCCGCGCCCGGCTGCTCGGCGACTCGCGGCTGTTCGACGCGCTGCTGCCACACGACGGCTCGCTCGCACCGGTCTCGCCACGGCTGTTCTTCGAGGCGCTGCTACGCCATGCGGTAGCCGAACTCCAAGGCGCGCGACACACGTTGGAGCGCACCGGCTCAATCTCCGGCGAGCGCGTGCCCGTGTTCGACGCGGCGGAGGTGGCGGCGTTCGCGGCGCAGCCCCGCATCCTCCACTACCTCGCCTCGCTGCTGTCGTCGTTCACGAAGGTGCACAGCCACACGGAGCGCGTCTGGGTGCGGCGCGGCGTCGTGCGCAAGGTGCGCTACAGCGACCTGGACGTACACTCGATGCGGCGGCTGATCCAGCAGACCGAGGAGCACGAGCGCCTGCCGCTCTACCGCCGTACCGGCGACCTCTGCCTGCTCATCCTCGGCGTGTTCCCGGACTTCGCCGCGACCGCCCAGCGGTACCCGGGCTCTGGCGCGTTGCGCGCGCAGTCGTCGTGGCGGCGCAGGCTGAGCACCGAGGAGTACGAGACGGTCGCTGCGGAGATGTACGGCCACGCGGCGCGCTACGACTCCGGCGAGTGGTCGACGGTCCACCGCGCGCTCGCCGCCCGCATCGCCGACGCGAAGAAGCCGCTCAACTTCATGGCAGAGCACTACCTGGGGTTCAGGCGGGACCGGCTGTTCGGCATGGGGGAGTGAGGCTCAGCCATGCCAGTCTTGCCCTCGTCCACGCGCGGGCGTACAGTTCGCCGCAAGCAACGAATGACGCAGCCCGGGAGGTTCGTGATGGCGGTTATCGACGCAGATGCACACGTCGTGGAGTCGGAGCGCACGTGGGACTTCATCCCGGATGAGCTGCAGCACCTCCGCCCCATCGTCCTGCTGCCGAAGGCGGGCTACAAGTCGCCCTCGCCTGAGTTCTGGTACGTGGACGGCCGGGCCTTCTCGAAGGGCGTCAACGTCGGTCTCGACACCGACGAGGCCACCCGCGAGGCGAGCGACATCGCGAAGCGGCTCGCGCACATGGACGAGCTCGGCGTCGACACGCACGTCCTCTACCCCAGCATCTTCCTGCGCCCGCTCGCGACGCACCCGGAGGTCGACCTTGCGCTCGCACAGGGCTACAACCGCTGGCTGGCCGACATCCACCGGCAGGGCGGCGGACGCCTCCGCTGGGCCGTCGTCCTCCCCACGATGTCGCTCCAGGAGTCCATCGAGGAGATGAACTTCGGCAAGGAGAACGGGGCGTGCGCCGTGTTCATGCGCGGTATCGAGGGGCCCCACCGGCTGAGCGACCCGTACATGACGCCCCTCTGGGAGGAGGCGCAGCGGCTGGACCTGCCGGTGTGCATCCACGCCGCGACCGGCAACTTCGCGTTCTTCGACTACTTCGGGCGTGACGCGGGCTTCTCCACGTTCAAACTGTCGGGCGTCGGCGCGTTCCACGACATCGTGATGAAGGACATGCACCTGCGCTTCCCCGACCTGCGCTGGGGGTTCGTGGAGCTCAGCGCGTCGTGGGTCCCGTACGCGATGAACGATCTCGCTCTGCGGTTCGAGAAGCGGGGCAAGGCATGGCCGGGACGCGAACTGCTGGCGGAGCGCAACATCTGGGTCGCCGTGCAGACCGCCGACGACATCGACTACATCATCGACTGCGCGGGCGAGGACAACCTCGTCCTCGGCACGGACTACGGGCACAACGACACCTCGACCGAGCTGCACGCGCTCCGCAACCTGCGTGAGAACGGCGGTCTCGGCGACGAGGTGGCAGACAAGATACTCGACCACAACCCCACGAGGCTCTACGCCTTGTAGCGACGGCGGCTCATACACGCGCACTGAAGGAAAGGGAGGTCTTCATGGGACGCATCACGAGGATAGGACGTTTGGGACGGCTCATGTTGCTCGCGGGAGCGCTCGCGGCCATCGCCGCACTCGGCGTCAGTTGCGGAGACGACGAGCCGGACTTCCCCACGCGCGACGTCGAGTGGTTCGTCGGTTTCGGGGCTGGCGGCGGGTTCGACACCGCGAGCCGCATCATCGCCGACAAGATGAGCGATGACCTCGGCGTGAACGTCGTGGTGCGGAATATCGAGGGCGGCGGCGGACGGCGTGCGGTGCAGGAGATAGCCCGCTCCGACCCGGACGGCCACGCCATCTCCATCATGAACATGCCGAACCAGATAACGGCGGAACGACTCGACCCGGAGGACGTGGACTTCGGCGAACTCTCGTGGGTCGGGCGCGCGGTCATCCAGACCTACGGCCTGTACACCGCGTCTCAGAACGACTTCAACACACCGCAGGACCTGCAGGGCATGCCTGACGTCCGCTTCTGCCTGAGCGGCCTGGCCGGGCACTCCTTCCTCGTTGCGTCCGTCACCACGGAGGTGATGAACATCGCGTGGAACCCGGTGACTGGCTATCGCGGACAGGAAACGCAGGCCGGACTGCTACGCGGCGACTGTGAGCTGGCGCTCGGCCCGATCGCCGGCACGACGCTGACCGCGGTGCAGGGGCCGGACTTCAAGGTGCTGTGGATGTACTCCAGCGAGCGCTTCGGCCCGGTGCCCGATGCGCCGACGGTTGACGAGCTTGGCTTCCCCGAACTCGGCGGCTCCAAGTTCGCGAACAACGGACTCGTCGCGGCGGCCCCCGGCACGCCGGACGACATCCTCGCCATACTTGCGGAGTCCTTCGACAGCGCGCTGCAGGACCCAGGCGTGATCGAGGGCATCAACAACGCAGGCATGGGCGTCGAGCGGCTCACCCCCGATGAGACGGCCGAGGTCGTCGCGGGGATGGACGGCATCGTCTCCGAGTACATCGATACGGTCAGGCAGAAGTCGCAGGCGCAATAGCGAGGGAGGCCCGACAGACTCATGTTCGAGGCATTCCTCGACGGACTCGCGGGGATGGGCAACCCCGTGGTAATCGGGGCGATCATCCTGGGCACGACGCTCGGCGTTCTGTTCGGGGTGATCCCCGGTCTCGGCAGCGTCATCGCGATGACGCTCATCCTGCCGTTCACGTTCGGCTGGGACCCCATCATCGCGATGTACGTGTTCGCGGGCATCATCGGCACCGCAAGCACGGGCGGGGGCGTGCCCGCCATCCTGCTCAACACGCCGGGGACGATAGCGAACGTCTGCACGACGTTCGACGGCTTCCCGATGACGAGACGGGGCGAGGGCGGGCGCGCCATAGGACTTGCCGCAACGGCATCTGCCCTCGGTACGCTGTTCAGCATCGTCGTGCTGGCGGCGCTGCTGCCGCTGGCTGAGATCATGCTGCGGGCGTTCACGCCGCCGGACTTCTTCTGGCTCATCATCCTGGGCCTCATCGCCGTGACGTTCGCATCGCGGCAGAACATGGCGAAGGGGCTGGCCGCGGGCGGCGTCGGCATCCTCATCGCGCTCATCGGTTTCAGCCCCGTGTTCGGGGTGCGGCGCTACACGCTCGGCAGCGAGTACCTGTGGGACGGCATCGAGATCGTGCCGCTGGTCATCGGCTTCTTCGCACTGAGCGAGCTCATCGTCTACACGTCGCGCGGCGGCTCCATCGCGCGGGACGCGAGCGTCAACCTCGGCGGGTTCCGGCAGATCATGCGCGGGGCGGTGGAGGTGTTCCAGTACAAGGCGATCCTGCTGCGCGGCTCCGTCATCGGCACCGTCATCGGGGCCATACCGGGGGCGGGCGGCGCGGTGGCGAACTTCCTCTCCTACTCGACGGCCAAGCAGGCGTCCAAGACGCCGGAGCTGTTCGGCACCGGCTATCCCGGCGGTGTGGTCGCCTCCGAGTCGTCCAACGATGCGAAGGACGGCGGCATCCTGCTGCCGACGCTCACGTTCGGCATCCCCGGCAACGGCGAGATGGTCATCCTGATGGGCGCGTTCGTGCTGCACGGCATCCAGCCGGGGCGCGACCTGCTGGTGAACCGGCTGGACATCGTCTGGGCCATCATCCTGGGCGTCATCGCGGCGCAGGTGCTCACGACCATCATCATCCTGGGAGGCGGGGCGTGGCTGGCGCGCATCAGCCTCGTGCCGGTCAAGTACATCGCGCCGTTCGTGGCCATCCTCTCGTTCATCGGCGTCTACGCCGTGCGCAGCAACATCTGGGACGTGGCGCTTGCGGTGTTCGCCGCCCTCGTCGGCTTCTCGATGCGTCGCGCCGGGTTCCCGCTCATCACGCTGGTGATCGGGTTCGTTCTCGGCCAGCTGGCGGAGGAGAAGTTCACGCAGTCGCTCCAGATATCGGGCGGGGGCTACTCGATATTCTTCACCCGCCCGGTCTCCATCGTCCTGTTGCTCGTGATCTTCTTCATGCTCGGCTGGTCGATGTACAAGGCGGCGAAGAAGAGCCCTGCCCCGCAGGCGGCACAGCCATGACGCGCATCAACCACTTCAACCTCGGTGTCTACGCCTTCCTGCTTACGATCGCACTGAGCATCGTCCTCGGCGCGACGGCCTACGCGGGCAAGCAGCAGCTCACCGCGTTCGTCATCGGCATCCCGACGATCACGCTGCTCGTCTTCCTCGTCCTGGCGGAGGTGACGCCGCGCTTGATCAAGCTGACGGGGGCGTTCGGCGTCTCCGAGGATGACGCCCCGCAGGCCGCCGAGGACGACGCTGGCGGCAGCCCAGGCGGCATGGAGGCGGGATCGTGGCGACGCGTCGGCATCGTCTACGGCTGGCTCGTGCTCTACTTCGCGATGACGTTCGTCTTCGGGTTCTACATCGCGATACCCGTCTTCATGGTGCTCTTCCTCACGATCGAGTCGCGCCTCATCCCCGTCTACGCCGTGGGCGTCACGGTGGCGGCGGGCCTGCCGCTGTACATCATCTTCCGGCTGGTGCTGGACATCCCGCTCTGGGCGGGGATCCTGCCGCGCATCATCCCCGGCGTCATCGGCGGCGGCATCGTGCCCCAGCTGAACTAGGACGCCCTACCCTCCGACCAGCGCGATCCTCCGGCCCCGCAGCGGCTGGAGCGGCCTGTTGTTCGGCCCGCCGCTGAAGGACTGCAGCGCCCCCACCTGCTCCGGCGACACCGTTACGGAGTCACGCATCACCACCCACTCGACAGGCTCGTGGCACGGCGGTGTCGTCTTCGAGCCCGTGTAGTTGAAGAAGGAGCCGGAGCGCGGCGTGAAGGCCGCCGCATCGAGCGGGAAGCCGGTTGTCGCTCCGGCAGCCGCATCGAGCATCGCCTGCAGGACAGGGTCCGGTGGGCCGAGCCGGTAGAGGACACCCACCACGAGCGCGTCGCCGGACGCGTCCTCGTGCACCACGTGCAGCTCAGCGGCGAACCCTGCGGCGTCGACCCGGTGCTCACCCGGCGCGTGGAAATGAGCCGACTGCAACCCGTAGCGCCGACCTCCCAGCGTGACGCTGCTCCCCGGCGCGAACTCCACGACTATCGAGCCTCGCACGAGCGCAACGCCGCTCACGCCTCCGTCGTACGAGAACGACAGCGCGGGAGCGGCGGCGCTTTCGTAACCGGTGATGTCGATGGGCGACTGCTGTACGCCCTCGGCGCAGGGCGCGTACTCAGGAGCTAGCGCCCCCCAATGCGCCGGGCCGACAAGCCCCGTATAACCCCATTCCATACCGGTCAGCTCAGGTACCGGGCGATGACCTCGTCCAGCGGCAGCACCTCGCTGTGCAGGACGTTCCGCACGATGCGGAGCGCGTAGTCCTTCACCTCGGGCGGCTCGCTCTCCCGGTGCACCATCGTGCAGTCCTCCACCACTACGACCTTGTACCGAAGCTGGAAGGCGTCGGCGGACGTCCACAGCACCGTGTTGTCGGTCGACGCCCCGGCGATGATGACCGTGTCCCGGTGCATCGTGCGCAGAACGTAGTCCAGGTCGTTATGGGAGAAGCCGCTCAGGTAGCGCTTGTAGACGAGCGTGTCCTTGTCAACCGGCTGCAATTCGGGGATGACGTCGAGCGCGTCGGTGCCCTCCTTCATCGACACCCGCGACCAGTCGCCGACCTGATCGCTCTCGCGACGCATCGAGTTGACGTGGATGATCGGGACCTCGGCGGCATACGCGGCGTCCTTGAGTCGCCGTACGTTCGCCACCATTTCGTAGCCGTACGAGCCGGGCACCCAGCCGTAACCCTTCGCCATGTCCAGGATGATTATCGCGATGTTCATCTTCTCTCCTTTGCGCCCTACCCTGCCGCTTCCTTGAAGCGGCGCAGGGCGTCGATGTGTTCGTCTGCCGACCCGAGTCCCGCGCGCAGCGTGTTGAACGAGACGTGCGTCGCGCCCATCTCCTGCCAGGCCTCAGACTCGCGCAGCGCGCCGTCGATGCCGCCGCGCGACAGGGCGACCCGCGCGTCGACGCCCACGTCGTCCTGCGAGCGTCCCGCCTCAGCGACGAAGTTGCGGAACGCTGCCATCCGCTCCCTGCCCTGATCGTCCGCCTGCAGTTGTGGAAACCAGCCGTCGCCCAGACGGGCGATGCGGCGCAGCACGCCGTCCGAGCGTCCGCCGCCGAACCAGACCGGGATGGGGCGCTGCACCGGCAACGGCTTGATGCCCGCGCCGGGGATGCTGTGCCACCTGCCCTCGAAGTCGACGATCTCGTTCGTCCAGAGCGCCCGCAGCAGTTCAACCTGCTCTTCGGAGCGCTTGCCGCGGTCGTGAAAGTTCTCGTTCAGCGCCTCGTACTCGACGTCGTTCCAGCCGATGCCGACGCCCAGTCGCAGCCGCCCGCCGCTGAGCACGTCCACCTGCGCGGCCTGCTTGGCGAGGAGCGCCGTCTGCCGCTGGGGCAGGATGATGACGGCGGTGACGAGCTCGATGCGGCTGGTGAGCGCGGCGAGGTAGCCGAACGTGACCATCGGTTCGTGGAAGACGTCCTTGTGCGAGTACGGGCCCTGCCAGTCCGGCCGGCGGTTGGTGTCCGCGCCGAGCACGTGGTCGTAGAAGATGAGGTGCGCGTACCCGAGGTCCTCGGCAGCCTCGGCGAAGGCGCGCACCGCGCCCGGGTCCTCGCCTATCTCGTTCTGTGGGAAAACGACGCCCTGCTGCATGTGCCTCCTGACAACTGTCCAACCTGCGGTAATCGGAGAGACAGGTTAGCCTGCCCCGCTCCCGCATACAATCGTGGCCCGGAAGGAGCGAGCAATGCCGACCTGGAAGCGCCTCCTCATCGCGTGGTTCTTCGTCCCGGTGCACCGGGTGCTGTTCCGCCTCTCAAACGGCCGCCTGCTGGGCCGCCTGGAAGGCACAGGAGTCCTCATCCTCGTGACCAAGGGACGCAAGAGCGGCAAGCTACGCTCGTCGCCCCTGCTGTACTTCCGGTTCGAGGAGTCCGCCGACCTGATCGTCGTCGCTTCGAACTACGGCCGGGACCGCCATCCCGCGTGGTACCTGAACATCGCAGCCGACCCGAACGTCTCCGTCGAGGCCAGGGGCGAGCGCTTCGCCGCCGAGGCCCGCGTCACCGAGGGAGAGGAACGCACCGCGCTCTACGACAGGGTAGTCGCGGCAAATCCACGCTTCGCGACCTACTACGCCGCCACCGACCGCCGGATCCCCGTCGTCACGCTTCGCCGCACCCGGGTGTGACGCTTCACGCAGACGGTACATCTATCACGGCAGGCATGCCCGCATAGAGCTCTTCCCTGTAACCGTACGCGGCAGCGTTAAGGCTGTCCGGCAACTCGAAGGTAAGCGTGCTCGTGCCGCCGTTGTTGACGACGCTCACCGTCTGTCCGTCGACGAAGCGCACCTCCGGCCCCTGCGTGTCGTACGTGTACGTCCCCGCGCGGAGCGGCAGGTCCACCTCGACCGTTATCCGGTTGGGGCCGGAGAGCAGGATGTGCTGGAACTGGTCCGATGCGGCTATGGCGGCTTCGTCAGCGTGGTGCGTCGGGTCCTGCAGCGTCACGTTCCAGCCATCGCCTACCTTCTGCAGTTGCACGAGCGCTGGCTTGTCGACCGCAACCGTCATGCCGTCGTCGAACGTGAACCCGCCTGCTTCGTAGAACGCCAGTTGCACCAGCGCTGTGCCGCCATCGTTGTAGCGATGACCCTGTACGGCAGGCGTGTTGACGATGTCGAACCGCTGCTCGATGCGGCTCACAACCGCAGGCATGTC
This sequence comes from Dehalococcoidia bacterium, assembly GCA_034422595.1. GTDB lineage: Bacteria > Chloroflexota > Dehalococcoidia > Lucifugimonadales > Australimonadaceae > Bin16. The sequence continues at coordinate 529,220 of DAOUJO010000007.1, forward strand.
GGCGGCGCTCACGTTGGGAACGAGGAAGTAAGCATACTGACTCGCAACGCCCTCGCCATCGGGCCTGATGCCATGGTCTATCGCCAGGTGGAAGACGTCAGGGCCAACGTCCTGGGGATTGCTGTCGAGCACGCTCTCGCCGCCTCTGAGCATCACGTCGATCTTCCCTGCGGGCAAGATGACGTAGCCGATGCGGTCCTGGTGGAACCAGCTGTTGCCGGAGATCGAGAACGACTCATCGATGTCCGTCCCGTCTCGAATCATAGAATCCGTTCTCGCGCCGTTCAGCCGGTAGGTGATGTTCGTATCCCATGCCGCCTGGTCGAGCGTGGTGACGATGGAGCCCCTGTGGTTGCGGTTGGTATTGCGCTCCCGCTCGACGCCGTTGCCCAGCGCCAGGACATAGTCATCGGTGAAGAAGTAGCCCTTGTTCGCCGACGCCGAGGTATACCTGTTGTCGCTGGCATACCGGAACGCGGCGAGGCCGTAGCGCCCATTCGAGGCCACCCCAGCGAAAAGGTTCGGGTTGAACTCGTTGGCGTCCGACTGTTTCGGAAGTTCGTCAGTGCGCATCTCCTCGGTCACGCCCGGCAGCGCATGCCAGTCCCAACTCTGGCGGCTGTCGTTGTACTCATCGCCGTCCACCTTCACCAAGAGGACGCCGCTGCCGTTGTGGAACCCCTGGTTGTTGCTGAAGCTCTCGGCTCCGCGCGTACGGGCAGATTGCATCTTGACCGACGCGAAATACGAGGTCTCGCCCGCACCACCGCGCCGGTGCACCAGGTAGTCGTTCACCCAGAAGGCGGTGGTGCCGCTCTGCTCATGAGTTCCGTTGATCATCGCGGCGCGAAGAGCGGCCAGCTCAGGTTCACGTGCGATGGTTGTGCCGGAGCCCTGCGCATCCAATATCGTGGCTATGCCGTCGGCCAGGTTGCCGGAGCCGTACGTCACCGCGTTCGCCTGGTAGTGGCCGCGCCCGATCGCCTGAAAATCTATGGCGTCCTTGTAGATGAGCCGCGGGTACGCGAACAGGAGAAAATCCGCAGCCTGGTCGTACGCTGCGTTGCTCACCTGCCACCGCGTATCCGCCAGAAGACTTGCCGCCTCGAAAGTGGTCCCCGTCATCCACGGGAACCCGTACGCCGCGAAAGCGAGGTCCTGACGTCTGCCGACGTGATGGGAGATGCTGCCGTCCGGCGAGATGCCGGACTGACCGTACCGGGCCGCGTAGCGGGCATTGGTCTCCAGCCAGACGCGGAGGTCGGCGAAGCTGCCGCTCGGCTCCCACTCCGGCAGGATGGCGGTGCCCTCCGACGCGAACGGCTCGTAGTCACCGTACCACCACGGCAGCTCTGTCAGCGGACGGTTGTAGTCGTACCAGATGACCGGCATCGCCGCCCAACTGCGCATGCGGTGGTGGCGGTTCCCATCCGCCCAGGCACCGCTCGACTCCGCCAGTTGCCGGGGTAGGTAGTAGCGGATGTCAGAAGGCATGCGCCACCCGTCGGGGAGATCGAAGTTGACGTGCTGCAGCAGTCGGAACAGCCGCTCCTTGGCATCACTGGCTGATTGCACGCCGTCGTGTACGTCCCTGATCAGGTCACGGTAGACCAGCACCGCAGCCCCGCTGATGGGGTCTGAGTAGAGCCATTGGTGCGTGCGGTCACCGTAGGGGATCGCCCCGGAGTTGGCGAAGTCTTCCAGGGGGAAGTGGTCGACGTAGGCGATGAGCGCCAGGTAGATGGCGTTGCGCAGCCGTTCTCTGTCGGCGTCCTGTCCCGATGGTCCGTACTTCCCGCTCTCTGCGTAAGCGCGCCCCAATCCACCGATGCGGTTGGCTGCCTCCTGCAGCTCCCTGCCGAGCTTGTTGGTGCCGATAGCCTCCCACTCTGCGACAGTGGCAGCACCATAGAACCGCATCCCCTCAAATGCGCCGTCGTTCGTCTCCAACTCGGCGATCAGGGCGGCCACCTCAGCGTCCTTGTAGTTCTGCCTGCCGGTCAGGCGCCCATGGCTCAGGACGAACCCCACCACTCTGTCGTAATAGACGTCCCACTGGGTCTGTGGAGCCACGGTCACCGGCGCAGTGAAGCGCGCCATGACCGTCGAACCCTGGCGCAGCTCGACCCGCAGCGAGTAGTCACCGGTCCGCGCCGTCTGTCCGTCAGCGACGCCGAGCACGCCGAACAGCCTGCCGTCGCCGTCCCGCTCGGCGCGCAGGTCGAACATCCCGCCGCTGTCGTCCTCGATAACGGCGAACGTGTAGTCATCCGGGACAGGCGAACTCGCAACGTTGCGATTGCGCTCCAGGTTGATCCTGCCGATGACCTCCGAACCGGGCCCGCTGCCGCTCGCGATATCGAAGTAGCCGCTGAGCACCCGCTCTGTATCGATATCGGGGAGCGCAGGCGTCAGCGTGGCTGGAGGGGATGGCGAAGGTGCAGTGATCGGCGCAGGCTCTGTCGTCTGCGGAGCGTCAGGCAGAGGCGTAGCGGTAGTCCCAGCGGCAGGCGCAGTGGTTGGCGTTGAAGTTGCCGTGGGCCCAGACCCGGAATCGCCCGAACAGGCCGCCAATACTGTCAGCACGAGAGCAGCCAGCGCGACGCCCAAGCCTCTCTGCATGGCCATCGCGCGCCTCCCATGCGAGATGGCGCGAGCCTATCGCAACCATGAGCCGAGGCACAAATAGTGCGGCGGTCACGCAGACGAAGAGGGCTAGCGGCCCCCTGCCGAGCGCCGCGCTTCGCGCGCAAGCCGGCGCCGTTCGGCGCGCTCCTGCTCCTCCGGCGGGTGGACGTCCTTGAACATCAGGTACAACCCGACGAGGTAGACCGTCTTGAACGCCCCGGATGCTACGAACGGCGCGCTTGCCGAAACCACCTGCCACAGCACGGTCGCGAGCGACGGCGTGACCGCGCCGACCGCCGCCTGGCTCACGTTGGTGATGCTGGCCATGGCCACGCGCTCGTCCCGGTTCACGATCGCCATGGTGTAGGACTGCCGCGGGGGATTGTCCATCTGGCCGAAGAACGCCCGCACGTACCAGAAGAAGACTGCCAGCCAGGCCGTCGGGGCGAAGGGGACGGCAAAGGTGGCCAGTACCGCCGGGATGTGGGTGAAGATGATGGTGTTCAGGAGGCCGATCCGGTTCGAAAGCCGCGCGGCAACCCACAGGGAGATCATGTTGAGGAACGTCGATCCGGCGAGCACGTAACTAACCTCAGCAAGCTCGAAGTCGTGCTCAACGCTGAACCACGCACCCACGAGGCTGAAGAAGACGAACCGCGTCGCGAAACCGTCCACCGAGAAGACGGCGGCGAAGGTAAAGATGGTCTTCCGCGACTCGAGCTTCAGGGGGTTCTGCCATCCTCCCCCGCTCACGCCGGAGTCGACCGCCGGCGAGAGCAGGCCGTACATGGCGCCGGAGACCAGCATGATGACCGCGTAGGCCACGAACATGAGCTTGAATCCCGTGATCTCGCTGATATCGAAGAACGCGACCAGCACGGCGGGCATGGCGGCGCCAAACGTGCCCGTCAACCGCGCGGCCCGTTCGCCCATTCCCGCAAGCGCAAAGAGGTCGGTACGGTGCTCCGCGCTGGTGGTGTCGGGAAGGGCCGCCTGCTCCAGGGGCTGCACGGGGCCTCTCGGTCCGCTTCCCGAGATGGCGAGGCTCCCCACGAAGAATGAGACGAACGCCAGCAGCGTGTACTGCTCCGTGAAGGCATAGCCGAGCCCGGCGAGCCCCATCATCGCCGTGAACCCGATGAGCAGCCGCCGTCTGCCCAGGGTATCGCCGATGAAGACGATGATCGTGGCGAAGACGGTGCTCCCGATGGAGCCGATGGTGACCAGCAGTCCCATCTCCACCAGGCTGTAGCCCAGTTCGATGAGATAGATGCCGAAGAAGACGGCGATGAGCGACTGGGCGAACGTCCTCAGGAACCGGGCGCTCACCATCAGCCAGGCGTCCCGGGTCACCCAGCCGAGCGGGCGTGAAGAGATAGCCACAGCCTCAGCCCCGCGCGGCGATGGCTTGGTGGCGTGCGAGGAGGCGTTGTGCCCGCTGCACCACCGGCACGTCGATCATCTTGCCGTCGAGCTGGAAGGAGCCGCGGCCGGTCTTCTCCGCTTCGGCGTTCGCCTCGATGATGCGCCTCGCGAGGGCGACCTCCTGCTCGTCGGGGCTGAACGCCTCGTTGAGCACAGGCACCACGCTGGGGTGGATGCACGATGCGCCCTCCAGCCCGAACCGCCTCGCCTTCAGCGCCACCTCCCGCACGGCGTCCAGGTCCTGGTAGTCGGCGACGGTACCGAAGATGCCCAGCGCCATGATGCCCGCCGCCTTCGCCGCGTACACGGACTGCGTCTTCGGGTAGAGCAGCGTCTCGGAGTCGGGCTGCATCCCCAGCGACGAGGCGAGGTCCTCCGCGCCTATGGTGATGGCCGCGATGCGCGGGCTTGCCTTCGCAATCTCCCCGATCTGGAAGAAGGCCTCCGGCGTCTCGACCATCGCCAGGAATGCCGTCGCGCCTGCCGCCATCCCGCGCTCCGCTTCCAGTTCCGACACCATCTCGTCGAGCAGCCTGACGTGGGCAGGTCCGGCGACCTTCGGCAGGACGAGGGCGTCGACCGCAGGCGACACGCTGGCCTCGATGTCCGGTACGGCGAGCCGCAAGGGCTGATTGACGCGCACGAGCACGTCGGCGCCCGCCTGACCGACACGCTCCGCAGCGACCTGGACGCCCGCCCGCGCCGACTCCTTCTCTCCGGGCGGGACCGAGTCCTCCAGATCGAGGATGATGCCGTCGGCGCCGCGCTCGTGGGCCTTCGCAAGATAGCGTTCGACATTCGCCGGCACGTACAGCAGCGACCGCCATACCGGGGGCTTTCGTTCGTCGGTCATCCGATCACACCTCGCACTCTAAGATCGGCCATCTCCCCGGCGGAGACGCCCGCGCCGCCGAAGATCTCGTCGTTATGCTGCCCCAGCCTGGGCGCGGGGTAGCGGAAGGCGCCGGGCGTCCGCGAGAGCCGGGGCACGATGTTATGCAACGGAACCGTCCCCACGTCCTCGTCCGGCAGATCGACCACCACCTCGCGCTCGATGACGTGGGGGTCGTCGAGGAACTGGGAGATGTCGTAGACGGGCCCGGCGGTCACGCCCGCATCGTTGAGCGCAGCCAGCGCCTCGTCCAGCCCGCGCTCGGCAATCCAGCCGCCGACGATGGCGTCGACCTCGTCCCGGTGCCGCACGCGCTGGGCATTGTTGCGGAAGCGGGGGTCGTCGATAGCGTCCTCCCTGCCGACCACCCGGAACACGCGCTCCGCCATCGACTGGATGGACGCCGACAGGGCGACCCACTTGCCGTCTTTCGTGGCGTAGACGTTGCGGGGGGACGCTGTGTTGGAGGCGCTGCCCACGCGCTGCTTCACACTGCCGTCGACCTTGTAACCGGCCGCGTCGGCGCCGAGGATGGAGAAGACGGGTTCGAGGAGCGAGAGGTCGATCACCTGCCCCGCGCCGCCCTTCACCTCCCGTTCGCGCAGCGCGATGAGCACGGCCATCGCGCCGTACAGGCCCGCAGCCATGTCCGCCAGCGCCATCGGGGGCAGGACGGGCTCGCGGTCGGGGAAGCCGTTCCGGTCGGCGAACCCGGACATCGCCTCCACGAGCGTGCCGAAGCCCGGCCGCTCCCGGTACGGCCCGGTCTGGCCGAACCCGGAAACGCGCACGACGACCAGAGCGGGGTTGTCCGCGTGCAGGGTCTCCGGCCCGAGCCCCATCTCCTCCAGTCGACCGGGGATGAAGTTCTCGACGAGCACGTCTGCGTTCCCTGCCAGCCGTCGCACGAGCGCCCGCCCGTCGTCATCCCGCAGGTCGACCGACACGCTCTTCTTGTTCCGGCAGTACGTCTTCCAGTGCGTCTGGACGGCGCTGTCGCCCCAGGCGCGCAGCGGATCGCCGTTCGGCAGCGCCTCGATCTTGACGACCTCAGCGCCGAAGTCCGCGAGCTGGAGGGTCAGCATGTTCCCGGCCACGAGCCGCGACATGTCGAGCACGCGCAGACCGTCAAGCGGCCCACGGTCGTCGGGGTCGAACTGCCTCGTGTGGAGTCCCATTCCTCCGCAACTCCTCTCGCCGCGATTCTACTGCCCCGCCAACTGCGGAGGCCTAACCGTTCTGCCTGAAGACCGAGCTTCCTGCCTTCATGGACCGCATCGCCTCGGCTACGGCATCCGCGATGAGCTCACCGGCGCGAGCCGACGCCTCGTCCAGGGTCATCGGAGCAGTGAGGATGGACACAGCGGCATCGATGCCCTCGGCATGAACGTCCTCGAAGCCCTTGCCGAGAGAGCCGCAGACGGCCAGCACCGGGATACCTCTTCGTTTGGCTCGACGTGCGACCCCGATGGGGGCCTTGTCGTAGACGGTCTGGAAATCGATCCGGCCTTCACCGGTGATCACGAGGTCGGCCCCTTCCAGCTTTTCGTCCAGTCCGACATGGTCCAGCACGATGTCCACACCCGCCCGCAGGGAACCTCCGAGGAACGCCATCATCCCCCCGCCGAGTCCGCCTGCAGCGCCCGAACCGCGGACGGTGTCGATGCTCGTTCCGGTATCGCGCTCGACGACCTTTGCAAAGTTCTTCAGGGCGGCGTCCAGCTGTTCGACCAGATCGGGTGTGGCCCCTTTCTGCGGGCCGTATACCGCCGAGGCGCCCTCGGGGCCGGTGAGCGGGTTCGATACGTCGCATGCCACCGAGAACCGGGCCTCCGTCACCCGCTCGTCCAATCCCGACACGTCTACCCTCCGGAGGCCGGCAAGCGCCGCTCCCCCCGGTGGAAGGTCCCTCCCGGCCTCATCCAGCAGCCGGATGCCAAGGGACTGGGCCATCCCCGCGCCGCCATCATTCGTTGCGCTTCCGCCGATCCCTACGATGAAGCTGCGGAAGCCGGCGTCCAGCGCCTCATGGAGCACCTCGCCGAGCCCGTACGTCGTTGCGTGCAGAGGATCGCGTTCGGCGGGCGAGAGCAGCGCCAGGCCGGAGGTACGCGCCATCTCGATCACGGCCGTCCGCCCGTCGCCGAGGGCGCCCCACGCCGCCGTGACCGGCTTTCCGATGGGGCCGGTCACCGTCGTGGAACGGACCTCCCCGCCGGTTGCGTCGACAAGCGTCTCGAGCGTTCCGTCGCCGCCGTCCGCCACAGGGACGAGCACCGTCCCGGCGTCCGGGATGACCCGCAGCACTCCTTCCTCCATGGCCCTCGCGGCATCGAGCGCTGAGATGCTTCCCTTGAAGCTCTGCGGAGCGATGACAACCTTCATCACTTGCTTTCCTTGCGGGCGGATTGCAGGGATGATAGCAACGCGTGGGTGCTCCGATGCTCTCGATTTCTCGGCGTCGTCGAGGAGCCCGTATACTCGGCGGCAGACCTTCCGGTGGAGGAGCCAATGGTCAGCATCAATGTTGGCGAGCGTACCTACGAACTGGTCCAGGACTGGGGAGAGCTCAAGCCGAACTGGATCTGGGGTCTGGTCGGCGACGTTGCCGTAGACTCGCAGGACCGCGTCCACGTGTTCACTCGCGGTGTCGATCCGCCCTATCGCATCTATGACAGCACCGGCAGGCTGCTGCACTCGTGGGGCTACGGTATCTTCGAAGATGCCCACGGCATCTGCATCGGTTCCGACGACATGGTCTACCTGACCGACCGCGGCCCTCAGATCGTTCTCAAGTTCACCGGGGACGGGCGGCATGTATTCACCCTGGGCGAACGCGGGAAGCCGTCCGACACCGGCTACACGGCGGAGAGCCCGACCGTGAAGTACGCAGGTCCTCCGTTTCACCATCCAACCAATGTGGGGCTGTCCCCCAACGGGGAGTTCTACGTTTCGGACGGTTATCGCAACTCCCGCGTCCACAAGTACAGTGCCGAAGGCACGCTCCTGTTTTCGTGGGGTGAGCCGGGCGAGGGTCCGGGTCAATTCAACCTCGTCCACGCCGTCTGGGAGCACAAGGGCAAGGTCTACGTCTGCGACCGGGCCAACAACCGCATCCAGATCTTCACCCCGCAGGGTGAACACCTCGACACCTGGCCGGGCTTCCTGCAGCCCTGCAAGATCTACGTCGACAGCGAAGACGTCATGTACGTGGCCGAGCTGGGCGCACGCGTGAGCATCCTCGACCTGGAGGGGAATGTGCTGTGGCGTTGGGGAGGAGAGGCCAGCCACGATCCGGGGAGGTTCACGGCGCCGCACGGGATCTGTGTCGACTCCCAGGGCGCTATGTACGTCTCCGAGGTGCTCCAGGGCGCACGGCTCCAGAAGTTCGTCCGGACGCGCTAGTCGAATCGGCGAGGAGAAGACCATGAAGGCTCTGGAAGCGATGGCCGAGATCCTGAAGCGGGAGGGGGTCGAGTACCTCTTCTGCTATCCCACGACCGACCTGATCGACGCTGTTGCCGAGGCCGGCATCAGGCCCATCGTGTGCCGCCAGGAGCGCGTCGGCCTCGGCATGGCGGACGGGCTCAGCCGCGCCAGCAACGGCTCGAAGATCGGGGTGTTCGCGATGCAGGCGGGGCCGGGCGCCGAGAATGCGTTCGCCGGCGTATCGACGGCCTACGCAGACTCGTCGCCGCTCCTCGTCCTGCCGTCGGGCTACCCCCGCGACCGCGAGGGCTGGCCCCGCTACTTCACGGCTGAGCGCGGCTACCGCAACGTGACCAAGTGGCTCGAGACCATCAACGTTCCCGAGCAGACCGACGACGCGATGCGGCGCGCCTTCTCCCGCCTGCGCAACGGCAGGCCGGGCCCCGTGATGGTCGAGCTGCCGACCGACGTCGCCGAGCTGGACATCGGCGAGACCGGCTACGAGCCGGTCGCGTCGACGCGCACCCTCGCGGACCCGCGGGACGTGGAGCGCGCCGCCCGCGCCCTGGCCAACGCCAACGCGCCGGTGATACTCGCCGGACAGGGCGTCCTCTGGGCCGGAGCGACGGACGAGGTCGTCGAGCTGGCCGAGATGCTGGGGGCGCCCGTTGCGGCGACGCTCCTCGGCAAGAGCGCGTTCCCCGAGACCCACGCGCTCTCCATCGGCACGGCCTCGACGTCGACCTCGCCCATGGTGCGCAGCTTCCTGGACAGGGCCGACGTCATCCTCGCCGTGGGGGCGAGCCTGGCGAAGCACCAGATGAACCTCCCCCTGCCTGAAGGCCGGACCATCATCCAGCTCACCAACGACGAGGCGGACCTGAACAGGAACTACGCCGCCGCTCATCCCCTGCTGGCCGACGCCAGGCTGGGAACGCGCCAGCTCATCGACGCCGTCAGCGACATGGGTGGGGCGAACGCCGGCCGGCGCTCCGCGGTCGAGGCGGAGGTCGCGTCGATGTACGGCGCGTGGATCGATCAGTGGCGCGGCAAGCTCGAATCGCCGGACGCGCCCATCAACCCGTACCGGGTCGTCTGGGAGCTGAACCGCGTGATCCCGGCAGATGAGGCGATCGTCACCCACGACTCCGGCAGCCCGCGCGACCAGATGGTGCCGTTCTACCGGTCGGCCGGTCCGCGCAGCTACATCGGCTGGGGCAAGTCCCACGCGCTCGGCACGGGCCTCGGCTTCGCCATGGGCGCCAAGCTCGCCGAGCCGGACAAGGTCTGCATCAACTGGATGGGCGACGCCGCGTTCGGCATGACCGGTCTCGACTTCGAGACCGCCGTGCGCAACCGCATCCCGATCATCACGATCGTGTCGAACAACTCGACGATGGCCATCGAGACCAGGCGGCTCGTCGGCTCGCACGAGAAGTACGGCACGCGGGACGTCGGCGGCAACTACGCCGACCTCGCCCGCTCGCTGGGGGGCTGGGCCGAGCGCGTCGAAGACCCGGAGGAGGTCGGCCCCGCGATCCTGCGCGCCCGCCGCGCCACCGAGGAGGGGCACGCGGCGCTGCTGGAGTTCATCACGTCTGCCGAGACGGCGCTGAACCGCTAGGAAGCGGGACAACGTTCATGCGCACCAATACCACCAGGGCCAGACTGCATGAAGGCAAGGTCGTCTTCGGGGGCATCGTCACCCGCTACGCTCCCGACACCGTAGAGATCCTCGGCGCTCTCGGGTACGACTTCGTCATGATCGACTGCGAACACGGCCCGGCCAGCCTGGACCAGGTCGAGCACATGGTCCGCGCCGCCGAGTCCTTCGGCATCACTCCCATCGCACGCATCCCCGACCACACCGAGCAGACCATCCTCCGGTTCCTCGACTGCGGCCTTCAGGGGATAATCGTCCCCCACGTCAACACCGGAGAACAGGCCGCCGCGGTTGCTCGCGCCGCTCGTTACCACCCCGACGGTTACCGGGGAGTGGCCACTGGCCGGGCCCATGAGTACGGCATCGGCGTCTCCCGGAACGAGGCGACGGCGTGGATCAACTCGCAAGTACTGGTGATCCCGATGGTCGAAGACATCGAAGCCGTCAACAACCTCGACGATATCCTCCAGGTTGCCGGCGCGGACGTTCTCCACGTGGCCCCTTCCGATCTGGGCCAGAGCCTGGGCAACCCCGGCGCCACCGAAGTCCGCCGGGTGATGAGCGAGGTCATCCCGCGGGTCCGGGCCGGCGGCAAGTTCGTTGGGGTGGGCGGCAACAGTCCGGCCGACACCGCCACCGTCGCCGAGTTCATCAGGCAGGGCGCGAACTTCGTAACCGTCTCCGCATGGAGCCTGCTCCGCACCGGCGCAGAGGACTTCCTCAGGAACGTCAACGCGGAACTTTGAGGGCCGGCGTTCCGCACCCTGGTGCCCCCAGCGGGATTCGAACCCGCGATCTCCACCTTGAAAGGGTGGCGTCCTAGGCCGCTAGACTATAGGGGCACGCGTGCGGCTATGCGCCTCAGGATAGGCGCACCTACGGGTAGATGGCCAGTTGCTCCAGTCCCGTCGCCTCCGGCAGCCCGAACATGAGGTTCATGTTCTGCACCGCCTGTCCCGCTGCGCCCTTGACGAGGTTGTCCAGCGCGGAGAAGACGACGAGCTTGCCCGTGTGCCTGTCCACCGTAGGATAAACTAGGCAGTCGTTGTTGCCCCAGGTCTGCTTCGTCTGGGGCGACTTGTCGGTCACTTTCACGAACGGCTCATCGCGGTAGTACTCGCGGTAGAGCCCGGCCACCGAGGCCGACGCCTCTTCCACGGAGCCGAATGCGCCGTCGACGAAGTCGGCGTAGACCGTGTCGAGGATGCCGCGCGTCATGGGGATGAGGTGCGGCTGGAAGAGCACCTTCGGCGCGTAGCCGTCCTTGATGCGCCGCAACTCCTGCGTGATCTCCGGCAGGTGGCGGTGCCCGCCTACCGAGTAGGCGAATACGTTCTCGTTCACCTCGGAGAAGTGCGTTGTCATGCTCAGGCCGCGTCCCGCGCCTGAGACGCCGGACTTGCAGTCGACCACGATCTGCTCGCCGATGAGGCCCTTCTCGACGACGGGCGCGAGCGCCAGCAGCGCGGCGGTGGGGTAGCAGCCGGGGTTCGCGACCAGTTGCGCCGAGGAGATGCCGTCCCGGTCCAGCTCCGTGAGGCCGTAGACGGACGTCTCCAGCAGGTCGGGCGCGGGGTGCTCCGCGCCGTACCAGAGCGCGTACTCGTCGGGATCGTGCAGACGGAAGTCGGCGGAGATGTCGACGACCTTCACGCCGTCCCGGGCGAACGGGACGCATGCCTCGGCCGAGGCGACCTGCGGCAGCGCGGAGAAGACGACGTCGACGCTGCGGGTGATCTCCGGCTCGATGGTGATGTCCATGCGCGAGAGGTGCGGCAGCGCGTCGCCCAGCTCCTCGCCGGCCTGGCTGCGCCCCGTGACGCTGACGACCTCCGCTTCCGGATGGCGGTACAGGATGCGCGCGAGCTCGATGCCCGCGTACCCCGTCACGTTGATGATGCCTATCTTCATACGCCCTCACCATGTCTCGTCGTTCCTGCCCTACCCCGTCGTTCCCGCGAAGGCGGGAATCCAGAGCGGCCCGTCAGGCCGCGCCTCCCCATTATAGAGGAGCCACACTACGCCCCCAGCGGCACCAGCTTCCGGTGGAACGGCTGGACGATGGCCTCGGCCTGCAGCCGCATCTGCTCCAGCATCTCGTCGGCGCCGCAGGCGGGGTTGAACACGAACTTCGACGCTCCCGCGTCGATGTACTCGCGCAGCCGCGCCATGATCTGGTCCGGCGTGCCGAGCAGGTTCAGCTGCTCCGGCGGAACGTCCGCGCGTCGCTGCAGCAGGTATCGCTCCTTGATGCGGTCTGGCACGCTGCCGCTCTCCACCAGGTAGCTGCTGATCTGCAGGCCGTAGTGGTCGTCCTCTATGTGATTGCCCGCTTCCGCGGCGTACTCCTTGATGCGTGCGATGCCCGCCGCGACCTCCTCCGGCGTCATCTGCGTCGGCAGCCAGCCGTCGCCCAGCCTGCCCGTGCGGCGCAGCCCGGCCTCCGACCTGCTGCCGATCCATATCGGGACGTTCGCCTGCTTCGGGCGCACGCCTATGGTGGCGTCCGTCAGTTTGACGAACTCGCTCTCGTAGGTGACACGCTCCTCCGTCCACAGGCGCCGCATGAGCATGATCGCCTCGTCGAGCCGCCTGCCGCGGTCGCGTTTGCGGACGCCCATCGCCTCGTACTCCGCGGGTGACTCCTGCCCGACGCCGACGCCCAGGACGAGGCGACCGTTGGAGAGCAGGTCTATCGTCGCGAGCTCGCGCGCCGCCGTCACGGGACTGCGCACCGACATGAGCAGCACGCCGGTGCCGAACTTCAGCTTCTCACTGCGTCCGGTGACGATGGCCATGCCGGCGATGGGGTCCATACGCCACGCCGGGCCGACGATGCGGTCCGAGAACCAGATGGAGTCCCAGTCCAGCTCCTCGGCGGCGTCGATGTACTGCAGGAACGTCTCGCGCCCCTCGCGCGCCATCACCGACGCCCCGGCCAGCCCTATCTTCACCGACATGCCAACCTCCTCACGACGCCTGATTCTACCAGCAGCGCCCTCGTACGGCCTGTCCGCATGCCGCCTTCGCCTTAAACAAAGCGCCCCGGCTCCATGGAGGAGCCGAGGCGCCCGTCCTGTTCCCCATGTCAGCACCGCCGGAGCGGAGCCTCCACAGGGTGCACCCTGCCGCGCCTCCCGCAAGGACCCACCACTGAGGTCCCACGGGACACCGCGGGGCGACCGACATCGACCGGTCGGTCCCTAGCGGCGAGCAGCGGGTGACGCAGCAGTGCTAGGTAATGATGTATGCACTACGGATCACCCCCTTTCTGCGGCCTATCGCCGCACGCGCCATGTTAGGGGGCGAATCACCGCTTGCCAAGCCCATCACGCGCAAGTTTCGGGCGATATGCGCGCGCCTCACCCCTCCTCTTTCGCCCACTCCACCACTGCCGCGTACGGGCCGCGCACCGCGCGCTTGAGCATCCCGCGCTTCGGGCCGCACGCCCGGCAGTAGAGGCCGCGCAGCACGCGGAAGCGCACGATGCGCACCCCGCAGCCCGGACACTCCAGCCCGCTCGCAGTCCTGCGCGGCGATGGCTCCGGCGCAAGCGACGGGCCCGTGTGCGACGTCGCGCGCGGGTCCGCGCCCAACCGCACAGCCCACTCCTTCCACTGAGCGCCGTGCGGAGTCCCACGCCCCACCACCGCGACGTGCGCCAACTCGTGGCGGAGCGTCGCCTGCGCCTGCTCGTGGTCGAGCCACGCGGAGAGCCGGATGAGTCGGCGGCCGTACGCCTTGCCGAGCACGCGCCGTAGACGGCGGGACCACTCCAGCGCCGGTTGCGGCGATATGCCGTGCTCCGCGCACAGCGCCGCCAGCAGGCGCTCCACTGAGGCGCGTTCCAACGGCGTGATGGGGCGTGGTTCGCTCACAGCGGCTTGTGGCTGAGAGTGGCGGTCGGGATGCGCGGGTCGTCGTCGCGGACGTGGCGCGGACGCTCCGGACAGCGCTCGCCCAGCGGGCAGGCGTGGCAGAGCGGCCGCTGCGCCTTGCAGACGCGGCGTCCGTGCGTGATGAGGTAGACGTGCAGGTTGAGCACGCGCTCCGGCGCGATGGCTTGCTCCAGCACGTCGTGCGCCTCGTCCGCCGTCACCTTCGGCCCAATGAGCGCGAGCCGCTTCGAGACGCGGTAGATGTGCGTGTCGACCGCCATCGCGGGCTGCCCCATCGAGAACGACAGCACGACGCCCGCCGTCTTCGGCCCGACCCCCGGCATGGCGCGCAGCCACGCCTTCGCCTCCTCCAGCGGCATGGTCTCCAGGAACGAGATGTCGAACCCGCCCGTGCGCTCGCGGACGGAGCCGAGCGCCTGCTGGATGCGCGGCGCCTTCTGATTGGCGAGCCCCCCGCTGCGTATCGTCTCGGCCAGGTCCGCCTCCGGCGCTAGCATCACGTCCTCCCACGTCTCGTAGCGGTCGGAGAGCGCGGCGAACGCCCGCTCCGCATTCAGGTCGGACGTGTGCTGCGACAGAATCGTCCACACCAACTCGGACATGCCGTCGAGCCGCTGGCGGCGAGTCGGGACGCCGTAGTACTCCTCCAGCAGATCGTAGACCTCGTCCGGCGTGTACGGCTTTACGCCGCGCACGCTGCGCGGGCGCAGCACCTTGCGGCGGGTTCTGCGTGGCGCGCCGGTCATTCGAGCCCCGCCAGGTGCGCCGAGTCGTTGTGCCGTGCGACGCTCACCGCGCCGTCGTCCACGTGCAGCTCGGTCACGGAGGCGTACGTCGTCTTGATCCACTCCTCCCTGTGCACGGAGTCGGGCAGGCCGTAGGCGATGGTGACCGCCATCCGCACCGGCGAGTCGTGCGTCGCCGCGACAACCGTCCCGTCCGGGTACGCCGCCGCCGCGTCGCGGATGAAGCGTTCGATGCGTCCTCGGAGCGCCGCGAGGTTCTCGCCGCCGTCGAACGTGACGGTGTGCGGTTCGGTACGCCAGCGGTGGAACAGGTCAGGGTCTTCCCGCATGACGTCGGCGACGAGCGCGCCCGCATACCGTCCGTAGTCGAGGTCGCGCAGCAGGCGCCTGCGCCGGACGCGCAGGCCGAGCGCATCGGCGATAGGCTGTGCGGTCTGGCGGGCGCGCCACGCGGGCGAGGCGTAGACGGCGGAGATGGGCTCGGCGGCGAGGCGCTCCGTCAGCGCGGCGACCTGCGCCCTGCCCGCCTCGTCCAGCCCGCCGCCGCCCTGCACGCGTCCCTGCACGTTCCATGAGGTGCGGCCATGGCGGACGAGGATCAAGCGAAGCATGGGTCAGGATTGTAGCGCGGTCGAACCATCAGGGTGAGCCTGTCGAACCATCGTGGTGAGCCTGGAGCCCTCACTGGATGTACTCGCGGACGGCCTCGCCGTAGCGCTCGTCGAAGGCATGGCGGAGGCGGTCGAAGAGGGCGCGGTAGTCCGCGGAGTCGAGCGCGTCCGTGGTCATGATGACGGCGTCCTCGTGGTTGTCGGCGTAGTAGCGGCGGCGGATGCCGGCCTCGTGGAAGCCGTACTTGGTGTAGAGCGCTATCGCCGGCTCGTTGGAGACGCGCGCCTCCAGCGTCACGACCTGCGCGCCGCGCGCCATCCCCATCTCGACAGCCCCGATGACCAGCAGTTCGCCGAGCCCGCGCCGGCGGTAGTCCTCGCGCACCGCTATCGAGACGATGTGCGCTTCGCCCGCCATGTGCCACACGCCGAGGAACCCGGCGAGGAAGCGCCGCCGCTCCGGCGGCTCGGGCTTGTTGCGGCGGAAGAGGCGGCGGAGCGCGCCCTGCCTGCGTTTGACGGTGAGGTACTCTCCGTCCTGCACGCAGACGAGGTACTCCGCAGTGCGGTTCCGCAACTCGCGGCGGTAGTTGGTGGGAGGCCAGAGCGTGGGGAACGCCTCGCGCTCCATCTCCGCGACCTGGTCGAGGTCGTCCCAGTCCATGGGCCGCAATGAATAGGGGAGTACTGCTTCGCCGCGCACGTCGTCAGAACCACCAGAGGGGAACGCGTCCGATTCTAGCACCGGCGCGCGAAGGCGGGTGTGTCGACGGATCTCTCGTTCTCCCGTGTTCACTCCTGCGGCAAGGAGCGTGCCTGCCGCCTTAACGCACCCTTAAAGGTGGCGTATACTGGTTAGGATTCGTACCCTCATTCTTGGCCCTTGAACCCTCGATGCGAAGAACCCTCTGGCGCATAACGAAACTCGCCGCCCTGGAGAAGGGGCGGCTCATCATAGCCTGGGTTTCGCTCATCACCGCGTCAGTGCTCTTCCTCACGGTGCCCCGGTTGGTGGGCAGAGCCATCGACGCGGCGCTCGGCACCGGAGGCCAGGGAGACAGCGGCGACCTCGTGCGGTTGGGCATGCTCGTCATAGCCGTCATCGCCGCGCGGAGCGTCTTCAACTACGGCAACCTCTACATGGCGGAGGCCGTCTCCCAGCGCGTCGCCTACCGCATCCGCAACATGCTGTACGACAAGCTGCAGCACCTGAGTTTCGCGTTCCACGACCGGGAGCACACCGGCAACCTCATGTCCAAGTCCACGGTGGACGTGGAGATGACCCGGATGTTCGTGAGCATGGGTCTGATCCGCGCCGGGCAGATAGTCCTGTTCACTGCGGGCTCGGCGACGATGATGATGCTGACGGACCTCCCGCTTGCGCTCATCAGCCTCTCCTTCGCGCCCATCATCGGCGCGCGTGCCATCTGGGCCAGCAGGCGGATGCGCCACATGTGGCTCCAGACGCAGATAGAGATGGGCAAGCTCACCACCGTGCTCCAGGAGAACCTCTCCGGCCAGCGCGTCGTCAAGGCGTTCGGCGCGGAAGACCACGAAGAGCGGAAGTTCCGGGACCAGAACCAACAGGTGTTCAGCCGGACGTATGAGGTGCAGCGCGCGCAGTCGTTCAACACCTCGCTCATGCAGATCGTCTTCTGGGGCGCCTCGGGCGTCATCCTCTGGTTCGGCGGGAGGGCCGTTATCGAGGGACGCATGACGCCGGGAGAGCTGACCGAGTTCTTCCTCTACATCAGCCTGCTCGTGCAGCCGATCCGGATGCTCGGCTTCCTCGTCAATACGTTCGCTCGGGCGGCGTCCGCCGGCGAGCGCGTGTTCGCGGTGCTCGACGCCGATTCGCCGGTGCGGGACCTGCCCGAGGCGGCGCCCATCGGCGAGGTACGCGGCCACGTGCGCTTCGAGGACGTCTCGTTCGGCTACACCAACCGCGACGCCGTGCGGAACGTTTCGTTCGAGGCCAGGCCGGGACAGGTGACCGCGCTGATGGGCGCGCCGGGCTCCGGCAAGACGACGCTGATGAGCCTGCTCGCCCGCTTCTATGACCCGGACAGCGGTCGCATCACCATCGACGGCAGGGACATCCGGGAGTGCCAGCTCGCCTCGCTCCGGTCGGCCATCGGCATCGTCCAACAGGACGTCTTCCTCTTCAGCGCGACAGTGGCGGAAAACATCGCCTACGGCCGCGAGGACGCGACGATGGACGACATCATCGCCGCGGCGAAGACCGCCCAGATACACGACGAGATCATGGCGCTGCCGGACGGCTACGAGACGGTCATCGGCGAGCGGGGCGTCTCGCTCTCCGGCGGCCAGCGGCAGCGGCTCTCCATCGCCCGGACGCTCGCGCTCGACCCGCCGATACTCGTCCTCGACGACTCAACGTCTAGCGTCGACGCGGGCACGGAGTCCCGCATCCAGGACGCGATGGCGGAGGTGGTGAAGGACCGGACCGCGTTCATCATCGCCCACCGGCTCTCGTCCATCCAGCACGCGCACATCGTCATCGTGATGAAGGATGGTCAGATCGGCGAGATGGGGACGCCCGAGGAGCTAATCGAGTCCGGCGGGCTGTTCACCCACGTCACAGAACTGCAGTACGCGACGAGCTTGAATGGTATCGCCGCCGAGCGCACGGGCGCGCCCGCGCGTGGGAGCGCCGCGCCATGATGATGAACACGGGCACGGGCGGCAACTGGATGTCGCGCGGCCAGCAGGGCGACATCGATGAGGACGGCACGAGACTGTACGACCAGCGCGTGATCCTGCGCCTGCTCTCCTACGTCGGTCCGTATAAGTTCCCGGTCTTCCTCGCCATGATGGCCGTGGTCGTCTACACCGGGGCCACAGTCGCGATACCGCTCATCATCGCCATAGGGATAGACCGGTACATCAAGGACGGCAACGTCTCCGGTCTCAATACACTCGCCGTTTGGTTCGGCGTGGTGCTGGTGGTGCACTACGCCGCGAACTACGCGCACCAGGTGCTGCTGGCGCGCGTGAGCCAGCGCGTCATCTACGACCTGCGGAACGACCTCTTCAAGCACCTCCAGGACCTGCCGATGTCGTTCCACAACCGGCACAAGGTCGGCTCCGTGATGTCGCGCGCTCAGAACGACGTCTACCAGCTCCAGGAGTTCCTGGACATCGTCGTGCTGAGCATCGGCGACCTGCTGAGCCTCTCCGGCATCATCGCCTTCATGCTGGCCAGGGACTGGCAGCTCTCCCTGCTCTCGTTCGCCAGCCTGCCTGTGCTGCTCGTCATCATCTGGGTGTGGCAGAGGCACGCCCGCCCCGCGTTCCTGCGCGTCCGGGTCGCCATCTCCCAGGTGAACGCGTCACTCGCCGAGAACCTGGACGGCGTGCGCGTCGTGCAGAGCATGAATCGCCAGCGGACCAACCTCCGGGCGTTCGATGGCCTGAACGACCACCACCTGCAGACGAACCTGCGCGCCCAGCGGCTCGCCTCCTCGCTCATGCCGGTGGTGGAGATGTTCATGTCGTTCAGCCTCGCGGCGACCATCATCTTCGGCGGGAGGCTCGTCCTCGGCGGGGCGTTGGGCGCGGGGCAGTTGGTGCAGTTCACGCTCTACATCCAGCGCTTCTACGACCCGATCCGGAGCCTGACGATGCAGTTCACGCAGCTGCAGCGCGCGATGGCGTCCGGCGCGCGCATCTTCGACCTGCTGGACACCGAGCCGGACCTGGTCGACGCTCCTGACGCCAGACCGATTCCACAGATACAGGGCGCGATACGGTACGAGAACGTGTCGTTCGCCTACGAGCCGGGCAAGTTCGTGTTGACCGACGTGAACCTGGACGTGCAGCCCGGCGAGACGATCGCATTCGTCGGACGCACCGGCGCAGGCAAGACGACGATGGCCGCGCTCGTCTCTCGCTTCTACGACGTGGTCGACGGACGCATCACGATCGACGGCCACGACGTGCGCGACGTGACGCGCGAGTCCCTCGCGAAGCAGATGGGCATCGTGCTGCAGGAGCCGTTCCAGTTCTCCGGCACCATCATGGAGAACATCCGCTACAACCACCCCGAGGCGAGCGACGAGACGGTGTACGAGGCCGCGAAAGCCGTGGGCCTGCACAATCACATCGCGAGCCTGCGGGACGGCTACGAGACGATGATGGAGGAGCGCGGTGGCAACATGAGCCTCGGCCAGCGCCAGCTCGTCAGTTTCGCCCGCGCCCTCGTCGCGGACCCGCGCATCATCGTGCTCGACGAGGCGACGGCGAGCGTCGACACGCAGACCGAGCAGCTGATCCAGCAGGCGATAGGCAAGATGCTGCACGGGCGGACGGCCATCGTCATCGCGCACCGGCTCTCCACCATCCGCAACGCGGACAAGATCGTCGTGATGGAGAAGGGCCGCATCGTGGAGTTGGGCAACCACGCCGAACTGGTCGCGCTCGGCGGGCTGTACGCACAGCAGCACGAACTGCACGCGCGCCTCGCCGCCGTCGGCGCGAAGCGGGACTACGCCCCCACCAACGAGTTCGACGACGAGGTCCCCGGCCTCGCACCTGCGTGACACCCGGCCGTTGCGCCGATAACGCCGCCTCTCCTACCCTGTACACCCACGCCAAGCGCAATCCAGAGTACAGAGGTACCCCGTGGCTGAACCGTACGAACTGACGCTGACGCAGGCCGCCGCCGAGATCGCGGCGCGGCGGCTCTCATCCGTCGAACTCACCGAGTCGCTGCTCGCGCGCATCGAGGCGCTGGAGCCGCGGCTCCAGGCTTGGGCGACGCTCCTGCCGGAGCAGGCGCTCGCACAGGCCCGCGCCGCTGACGCCGCACCCGCCGGCTCACGAGGCCCGCTAGCGGGCGTCCCCTACGGCGCGAAGGACATCTTCGACACTGCGGGCATCCGCACGGCTGCAGGCTCGAAGATATGGGCCGAGCGCGTACCTGACGCGGACGCCGCGCCCATCGCACTCGCGCGCGACGCGGGCGCGGTGCTCCTCGGCAAGCTGCACACCACCGAGTTCGCCGACGGCGATCCGGCGCCGTGCTTCAACCCCTGGAACGCCGAGCACACGCCCGGCGGCTCCAGCACCGGCTCCGGCGTCGCGGTCGCGGCGCGCATGGTGCCGTGGGCGTTCGGTTCGCAGACCGTCGGCTCCGTGCTGCGCCCCGCCGCGTACAACGGCGTCGTCGGCTTCAAACCGACGTTCGGACGCATCCCGCGCCTCGGCGTCGTGCCGATGGCAACGTCGTTCGACCACGTCGGCGTGCTCGTGCGGAGCGTCGAGGACGTCGCGCTGCTCCTGAGCGTGCTCGCCGTACACGACCCGGACGACCCGTACTGCGCCGACGTTCCCGCTGACGACTACCTTGCAGCCGTCAGCGGCGATCTGCCTGCGCCGCGCCTCGGCCTCGTGCGGGGCTGGTTCGCGAACGAGGCAGACGCGGAGACGCGTCTCCTGATGGAGGAGACGGCGCAGGAGCTTGCGAACGCGGGGGCCGTCGTGGAGGAGGTGGACCCCGGCGTGGACTTCGCGCGCTCCTACGCCTCGCACCGCATCATGCAGGAGTCGGAGATGGCCGTCTGGCACACGCCGCTCTACACAGGTAACGAGGATCTCTACGGCCCCAGGATCACGGTCTACATACAGAACGGCTTCTCACACACCGCGCGGGACTACGTCGCGGCATCGGACTACCGTCGCGAGGTGCAGCGGCTGACCGCCGGGGCGATGGAGCAGGTGGACGCCCTCATCATGCCGACCGCGTCCGGCCCGGCGCCCCGCGACCGCACGCAGACCGGCGACACGCGCTTCCAGAGTCCGTGGAGCTACACCGGCTTCCCGAGCATCTCGCTGCCCATAGGACTCGCCAGCGACGGCCTGCCGCTCGGCGCGCAACTCGCGTGCGGCCCCTTCCGCGAGGCGCAACTCCTGCGCGCTGCCGCATGGGTCGAGCAGGCGCTCGGCGTCGAACTCAACCCTCCGCTGTAGGGGCGCCTCTATGAGGCGTCCCTGGCCTGGTCCCCTCTCCCTTGAGGGGAGAGGGCTAGGGTGAGGGTGAACCAACGGGGCGGGGATGTGCCGCTCGAACCTAGCGGACGCGCTTGGTGAACCCGAACCTGACGCGCTTGCCGTTGCGCGTCTCGTCCTTCTTGCTCACCCGCGCGACGAACTGCTCGGTCGTCTCGGCGGGCTTCTCTTTCTTCGCTTTCTTGATGCGGGGCATGGTCTGCTCGCTACTGAGTGAGGTGTGCGTGAGAGAGTATACCAGCACCGCCTTCAGCAGGAGGAACGTCGAGGTGGCCGGCGTCGCTCCACGCGAACAGCGCGGTGCGACCGTCGTCCCGCTTGCGGATGCGGGAGATACTCGCCGAGCGCAGCCCGCTGAGCGACCAGAACGTCTCGTCAGGTAGGTCGAGCATCCGCACGGCGAGCGCGCGGAACGCCGCGCCATGCCCGATGACCAGCACGTCCTCGTTGGCGTGGCGCTCCTTCACCATCTCCGCGAACGCGCCCAGCCGGTCCAGCATCTGGCGGTAGGACTCGCCGCCGGGCGGCGCGAAGTCGAGGTTACGCTCGCTCTGCACCGCTTCCCTTACTCCGTCTATCCCGTCCATCTCTATCCACGTCTTGCCCTCGAGCGTACCGAAGGAGACCTCGCGGAGGCGCTCGTCGAAGACGATCTCGTAGGGGCCGGTGTTGCTGGCGGCGACGATGATCTCCGCCGTCTCGCGGGCGCGGACGAGGTCGCTGGAGTAGACCGCGCCGAACCGGTTATCGGCGAGGCGCCGGCCTGTCAGCGCTGCCTGCTCCCGGCCAACGTCGTGCAGGGGAACGTCCGTACGGCCTTGGACGCGCCGCTCCGCATTCCACTGCGTCTCGCCGTGGCGGATGAGGTACCAGTCGTTCATCGCGGGACGTCCGGGCGAGGAGGAGGAGTGGCGCTGTCGATGATGGCGTTGCGCCCCTCCCACCAGGACGTGAGGGAGTCGAGCTCGTCCATATCCTCGGCAGTGAGCTTCCAGTCCACGGCCTTGACGTTCGCCTCGACGTGCTCCGGGCGGTCGAAGCCGGTGAGCGCAAGCACGACCTCCGGGTGCGCGACGACCCACGCAAGCGCGAGTTCATTGACGGTGTGGCCCCGCTCTCCGGCGAACGCTTCCAACTGCGGCACGAGCCGCTCCACGCGCTCGGACCGGAGGCGTGTCACGATGCCGGTTGGCACCTTCGCGGCGCGGCTCCCCTCCGGCGGCGGTTCGCCCGGCCGGTATGTTCCTGTCAACCAGCCGCCGCCGAGCGGAAAGTACGCAAGGAGCGACCTGCCGTATGCGCGGCAGAACGGGATCAGTTCGAGCTCAGCGTGGCGGTAGAGGAGGCTGTAGTGGTTCTGGGTGGACTGGAACTCGGCCATGCCGTTGGCGCGGGAGGTCTCGATCTCCTCCAACCAGCGCCACGATGCAGTGTTGCAGTTGCCGATGTAGCGCACCTTGCCCTGACGGACGAGGTCGTCGAGCGGGCCGAGTAGCTCTTCGTGCGGCACCTCGGGCGTCGAGAAGTGCACCTGGAACAGGTCGATGTGGTCCGTTCTCAACTTGCGCAGCGCCTCCTCGCACCGGGCGAAGATGCGGTCGTGCGGGGTCTGGTCGCCGAGGTCGCGCAGGTTGAACTTGGTGGAGAGGTAGATGGCGTCGCGCTTGCCAGCGAGGGCGTTGCCGAGGAAGTCCTCGCTCTGGCCGCCGCCGTAGACATCCGACGTGTCGAAGAAGTTGATGCCGCAGTCGATCGCGCGGTGCACGACGGCGGTCGTCTCGTCCTGGCCGAGCAGCGGCGGCCCGAACGGGTAGCCACCCGTTCCGATGACCGATACGTCCATGTCCGTGCCGCCAAGCCGCCGGTACTCCATGAGTCCTGCCCTCCTACACGCCGTCCTGCTGTCCCGGAAAGACGAGCGACTTGATGACGACCGGCGCGGCGCCGGACGACGGGATGAGCGCGCCGATGTCGATGTAGTCGAACTCGCGCAGTTCGATGCCGTCTATCGAGATGACGGGATTGGCGAGCCCGACCTCCTCGCGGAGGTGCAGGCCCAGCAGCCCGCCGATGTCGCCGTCGCTCACGAGGACGAGCGGGTTGCCCTTGTCCAGCAGCGCACTCATCGCGGACGCGGCGCCGCGCGTGAAGGCATCCAGCCGGTGGAAGGTGGCCGAGCCGCCCCACCGGAACCCGATGGCGACAGCGGTATCTGCGTCGTGGAGGTCGAGCCGCGTGAGTCCGGCGCGCACCGCGTTGGCAACGGCGTCGGAGTCGATATCGTCAACGCTGAGGTCGAACTCGGGCGTCACCACGGGGATGTTCCGGATGGGCACGGACTCGATGGGCGAGATGAAGATCGTGCTGCCGCTCACCTGCACGGTGTACTGCGACGCGCCGACGACCGTCGCGCGGATGCCCGCCGTGGGCGCCATGAGCATCGCCCCGAGCTCCCCGATGCGCTGCCGCATCGTGCGGGCGAACAGCGGGCCCAGGTCGCCGTAGCTCTTCCTGTCGTAGCCGTAGACGAACTCGGAGACGCCGCCGGAGAAGATGACGGTGCCGATTGGCCCCTCGTACGACAACTCCGGCAGGCGCAGCAGACCCTTCGTCTCGTCCGAGACGCCGTCGCGGAGGACGACCTCCATCAGGCGGTCAACCATCTTCCCGGCGATGGCCTGCTTCTCCTCGTCGGAGAGCGTGGCGCCGATCTCGACGTTCACGCCGGCCTCGTTCGCGTAGAAACGCCCCGCCTCCTCGATGCGGACGATGCGGTCTTCCTCGTCGAACGCGAGGAGACGCGCGCCCGCGTCGAGCGCCGTAACCTCGAGCGTCTTGCCGCCCTGGCAGACGGCGACCTTGCTCGTGCCGCCGCCGATGTCGATGTTCATCACGACGCCGTGTGTCTTCTCGGACTCGGCGACCGCGCCGGAGCCGTGGGCGGCCATCGCCGCCTCGAGCCCGTCGCCCGCGCTGACGGCGACGAACTTCCCGGCCTCCTGCGCGAAGAGCTCCGCGATGGCGCGGGCATTATGACGCCGGACGGCCACGCCGGTGAGGATGAGCGCACCGGTGTCGATCTGCTCGCGGCGGAGTCCGGCGGCCCGGTACTGCGCGTCGATGAAGGCTCCCAGAGCTGCGGAGTCGATGGTCGCGCCGTCGTCCACGTACGGCGTCAGGAGGATGTCCGATTCGCGGATGATGGTGCGCTTGACGATGACGTAGCGGGTGTTGCGGCGTTCCAGTTCCAGCGCGGAGAAGACGAGATGCGATGTGGATGAGCCGATGTCCACGCCGACACTGGTGAGGTGCAACTCTTCCTCGCCCATGAAGGAGCGGTCAGAGCCGGTGAAGCCTTCGCGTTGCGGTTGCGTCAAGGGAACTCCGGGGCGCGCGCGTCCGCTCTGAGGCGGTGCGGCGGCGGGAGCAAGTGTAGGAGCGTGCTCGGGGAGCGTCAAGGAACGCGCCATTGGCCGTACGGGATAGGGAGTAGACTCCGGTGCGAGATGCGGAGCATGTGCGCATGAGACGGAGCATGCGGGCCGGGCCCGATTCCCGCCTGTTCAGCAGGCAGGGGCTGCCCCTTTTCGCGACATTCCTCATCTGGGGCACAGGGAGTGGCGCGCAGACGCTGGGCAGGCCGCTGTTCGCCTACGAACTCGCCGACTCCATCTTCCTCGTCACGCTCCTCATCGCGGCCCTGGGAGCGTCCCGCATCGTCAGCGCTCCGCTCACCGGCTTCCTGACCGACCGCATCGGGCGCAAGCCGCTCGCCGTGATCGGAGCAGGCTTGCGGGGCGGAGCGTCGTTCGCGGTGCTCTGGATCGACAACTACGCGGCGTTCTTCGTCGTGGAGCTCATCGGCAACACTGGCGTATCCATGTGGCAGACGACCTCGCAGGTTGTCGTCGCGGACATGAGCACGCCGGAGAACCGCGGGCGCGCGGTGGCGATGCGGAACTCGTCCCTGCGCCTCGGTCAGATCGTCGGGCCGGTGCTCGGCGGCGTGATCGCGGCGACCTGGGGCCTGCAGGAAGTGTTCGTGGTGAACGGCGTCTCCAAGTTCCTGGTCATGTTCATCACGCTCTACATGATCGGGGAGACCCGCCCTGAACGGACTCCCAGGCCGGCGGCGGAGCGGACCAGCCTGCGCGCCGACCTCGTCTCCATCATCCTGACCCGCGCCTTCATCGCGCTGGCCCTCACCACGGTCGCGGCTGCCCTCATCGGCCAGGGCATCGTGCAGGTGATGTTCCCTGTCGCGGGCAAGGAAGAGATCGGGCTGGACGAGAGCAGCATCGGGCTCCTCATCGGCATCGCGAGCCTGATAACCCTGCTCTGCTCCTTCCCCAACGGGGTGCTGGTCGACCGCTTCGGACGCAAGACGTCGCTGGTGCCCGGCCTGCTGTTCGCCGCGGTGGCGTCGGTCGTCCTCTCGGTTGCCGGCGACTTCGGCGGTGCGCTCGCAGCGATGGCCGTGTTCGGCCTCGCGCAAGCGATGACGATGGGCTCGACACAGGCGTTCGCCATGGACCTTGCCCCCGAGGACAAGCGCGGCGCGTTCATGGGAGTCTGGTCGGCATTCCAGAGCTTCGGCTCCGCCGTGGGCCCGCTGACCGCAGGCGCGATCGCCGAGTACTGGGGCTTCGGAACGGCGTTCACCGCGGTCGCGGTCTTCCTCGTCATCGCCGCGCTGGCGATGCTGGTGTTCGGGCCGGAAACGCGCGCACGCCGCCGCCGCGACATAATCGGAACGCCCTCCGGCCCGTCCGGGGACGGCCAGGGATAGCCTTGCTCCCCTCTCCCTCGGAGGAGTGCGGCGCCAGCCTCCCTCACACGTGGAGCGTGATCGGCGCGAACATCTCCTCGATGTTGGCCCGCTTCTTCGTCAGCCCCTGCTCGTGCGAGTAGTCGATGAGCGTGTTGAGCATCGCCTCGTTCGCCTTCACGCCGTACGGGTATGGGTCGTCGCCGAACACCGCACGCGTCTGCCGCATGTAGTCGTTCCCGAAGACGAGATCGGTCGGCATCCGCGCAGGCAACATCCGCACCGACAACTCCTTCGCCTGGACGAACGCGTTGTACAGATTCAACGCCACCCAGGGGTTCTCGCGGTAGACGTCGCCGCGTATCACGTAGGTGTGGTTGGCCGGGATGAAGCCGTGCTCCTTGAAGAACCGCGACCCCTCCGCGATGCGGTCGGGAAAGAGCGGCTTGATCTTGCTCAGGTCGCCTTGGCCCCGTATGCGCCACGAGCGGTCGACGAGGTTAGCCCCCTGTGAGCCGGGCTCGTTGAGCGCCGCCGGGTTGACCGACGCGATGTCCAGCTTGTTGGCGAGCAGCATGGACGCAAGGCTCTCGTCCGGCGGGACGCGCTGGAAAGAGATGCCTTCCGGCGGCTCGAAACCGGTCGCTCCGCCGTGGCTCATCTCCTCGGTGCGCTCCATGTACCAGTGCACCTTGTACTGCGACACGCCGTGGTCGTGGTCGATGATGCCGCGCATCCACAGCGCCGCCGTCTGCTGGTACTCCCCTACCCCGATGCGCTTGCCGACCACGTCGCTCGGCTTCTCGATGCCGGAGTCCGTGTTGTAGTGGAGTCCCATGTGCATGAAGCTGCGGTGCGGGAACACGGGTATCGCGATCCAGTCCGCGCCCTGCTCCTTCGAGATGAGGTACGACGAGATCGACAACTCGTGGAACTCGAACTCGTGGAAGTTCAGATGCCGCCACGCGCCCTCGGACATGCCCCCGAACGTGTGGATCAGCTCGATCCCCTCGGGCTGGACCCGCCCGTCGATCAAGGGCGCAACGCGATCGCTGGTGGACGACATGAAACTGAGCCGCAACTTCGGTTTGCTGACCATGGCCTCTCCTCCGCAGGGTGCTGATGGTATGGCGCAAGTCTGCGCTTCCCGCCCCCAGCGGTCAACTGAGGAGTGAGCGCACGCGCACGGGGGCGGGGCATGGGGAGTGTTGTCATGTTGAGCGAAGCCGAAGGCGGAGTCGAAACATCTCTCGGGTCCGTCGTTCCTGCGAAGGCAGGAACCTCGCCTGATGAAGGGGCGTCCCTCGTGGGCGCCCTTCCCTCACCTCTCCCCCTGGGAGAGGTCGACGCGCTTGCGCGGCGGGTGAGGGTGAACCCCCTGGGAGACGCTACCCCTAGAAACCGTAGAACCGCCGCGTGTTCTCGAACAGCACCGCGTGCTTCTGGTCGTCGGTGAGCGTCTCGTCCTCCAGCGTCTCCTCGATCTCGTGCATCGCCGCCGTAAGGTCCACCTCGTGCGGGTAGTCGGACGAGTACGCGAACGGCTCGATGCCGATGCGCGATGCCACGTACGGCAGGCTCACGTCGTTCCCCTCGCAGCCGATGAGCACGTTCCCGCTGGTGATGTACTCGTCGAACGGGCGCTTCGCCACCTTGCCGAAGAACTCGTCGTCGCGAATCGCGCGGTCGAGCACGGGCACGAGCCAGCCCGGCCCGCCTTCCAGGAACGCGAGCTTGAGGCCCGGGCACCGGTCGAACACGCCGTGGTAGACCAGGGCGACGAGCGAGTACATGAGCGGCACGGGATGGTGCAGGACGTGCGAGCCTACGAAGTCGGTGAACGTGTCGAGGCCGATCCCCCGGTTCGAGCCGCCGTGCAGCGCGAGGACGCAGCCCAGGTTGGCCGCCTCCTCGTATACCGGCCAGTAGAACTCGTGGGCGAGGTGCAGCGGCAGGCCCGTGGTGGGCAGCATCGCGCCCGGCATGCCGAGGTCGCGCACGATGCGGCGCAGCTCCGCGACCGCAAGGCTGGGGCTCTGCATCGGTATCAGGCCAACGGGGTGTATGCGCGCGTCCACCTTGTGATAGCGGTCGTACACGTAGTCGTTGTAGGCGCGGCAGAGGCGGTCGGCGTACTCCGGCGTCTGGATGAAGCCGACGGCGAGGCCGCGCGTCGGGAAGATGACCGTCTGCTCGATGCCGGTCTTGTCGAGGAAGTGGGTCCAGTCCTCGCCGGAGCCCGTGCGCTCCTCGCTGGCCATCGTCCGCTCTCCGCCGAACCGTCCCCCTTCTCCCTTGAAGAAGTTGTGGATGCCGTCCAGCGTCGGGAACGGGCCGTCCTGCGCGGGCACCTGCCCGGTGGCAACCGCCTTGATGGAGTCGTCCACGTACGCGCCGAGTTCGCTGTTCGACTCGATCAGGTGCCCGTCCGAGTCCAATAACCTGACTTGGGTGCTCGTCATCACGCTCCTCCCCGTCCTGCTTCGAAGATAGCGTCCGTCGTTCCTGCGAGGCCTGTACAGAATCTCGTCATTCCCGCACCGGCGGGAATCCAGGGTGCGCGGGCAGCGCACGCGAGGCGGGGTGTGGGGTAGCGCCTGGTGTAGGGCCGTCTCTGGTGGGCGCCCTTGTTTCGGCTCCCCTTGCCCTCCGGGAGAGGGGCTGGGGGTGAGGGTTCCCGTCCTCACTCCCGCACCTCGATGCCCGCGCGCTCCTCCGCCAGCATGAACGTCGCGAGGTTGTCCCATTCGCCCCACCCGCGGCGGATGCCCTCCTCCATCACCTCCTTCGCCATCGCCGACAGCGCCATCGGCGCGCCCATCTCCTGCGCGAGCTCCTGTCCGAGGCTGACGTCCT
>DAOUJO010000008.1:0-24108 GCA_034422595.1 Dehalococcoidia bacterium
CCGACGGAAAAGCCAAGAATACCGATGCGCTCGCGGTCTACCGCAGGTTGCTCCCGCAGGTAGTGGAACGCCTGCACGATCCCTTCGATTTCGCTCGGGTCGATGATGCCGGCTTCCATGCGGCGCGACTGGTGGATGAGCACGACAATCCCTTGCTGCGCCAGGCCGCGCACGAGCGCCTGGGCATAGGGGTCATCGGCCGGCGAGGCGATACCCAGGTAGATGAGAATTGCCCCATACGGCCCCGCGCCCTCAGGCAGGTAGAGATCGCCGTACAACGCCGGGTCGACGCCGCTGTATGCGGTCTGTTCATGGCGGATGGGACCGCCCAGAATGCTGAGCGGCTTGACGGGAACCTGCGGCAGCACTTCGGTGAGCAGCAGCGCCGACTTGAAGACGGCGCGCTCCTGCGCGGCGGTGAGGCAGCCGGTGAGCATTAGGCCGCCGAAAAGCAGCAGGAGGGCAAGCGAACGAAGAATGCGCATGGGTCCGAGACGTCACTTCCGGTAGGCGCTTTGCGTCTTCCCATTTGATGTTGCTATGCGTCCATTGTATGCCAGCCGCGCGGTTATGGATACGAGGGAGAGCGGAAGGTGAGCCGTTCGGCCTGAGCTTGTCGAAGGCTGAACGGCTAAGTCGCCTGCTCTGTGTGCATCGATACGGCAGCATGCGCTATCCGATCTCCCTTGCGATCGGCGTCCCAATTCTAGTAAGAATCGTGTCGGAATCTCTGTCAAGGGCTCCCTCTAGAGACTGAAGCGCGGCGCCTCCTATCCTTGACTGACAAGCGGTTTTCGCCTATACTCAAAGTGTATGGCCTGAGTCATTGAGGCTGGCGTGGCGCATTCGTCTAGTGGCCAAGGACACCGCCCTCTCAAGGCGGAGATCACGGGTTCGAATCCCGTATGCGCCACCAACTCCTCTACTGCTCACTTGCCTAAAGAGCATCTCCTCTGTTTGACCTGTCCGGAGGCGGGTGCTAGTCTCGCGCCAACCTGCTGGGGGTCCTTCGGGGCTACTGCGCCCTACCCCGCGAGGGAGTAGCCCTATGTTGACTTCCACCTCTAGTGAGAGCAGCTAGTCAATGGCAAATCAGTCGGTTCTAGCGGTCATCGTCCCCCAAGGGAAGATACTCGACGCAGTAGACGGCAAGCTCCGCAATCAGACACCGGAAGAATACGTTCGCCAAGAGATTGAGAAATCGCTCTTGCGCGAGTATCGCTACTTGCGCGAGGAGATTGCTGTCGAATTCCGGGTAAAGCTCGGAGGAGCATCGAAGCGTGCAGACCTTGTCATCTTTCCTCCGGATGCCTCCCATCGACAAGAGAACGCCTACGCAATCATAGAGTGTAAAGCCGATAATGTACCTCCTGAAGACAGGAAGGAGGGTGTCGAGCAACTCAAGAGCTACATGGCTGCCTGTGTCAACGCCGAATTTGGTATGTGGACAAACGGCCAGGAGCGCTTCTGCTATCGCAAGGCTGATGCAACGGGCACCATAGAGTTTGTTGAGATTCCCGACATCCCAGAGAAGGGAAAGACTCTCGACGAGACTGAACGGCCGCGCTTTCGTGAGCTACGACCTGCAACCAGCGATTCTCTCTTGTTCACGTTCCAACGCTGTCACAACTATATTGCTGGCAATTCAGGGCTCCAGAAACCAGAGGCCTTCTGGGAACTGCTGAAACTCATCTTCTGTAAAATCGAGGACGAACGCTCAAATGAAATCAACTTCTACGCAACTTCGCAGGAGCGTCAGGGCTTGAATGGTCATTTGAAAGTAAAGGCTCGGATTGAAGAACTGTTCACGAAAGTGTGTCAGAAATATGCAACCATCTTCAAGTCGAACGAAGGCTTGGAAGTAGAGCCACGAGTTTTGGCGTACATCGTTTCCCAGCTTCAGACGTGGTCGCTCTTAGACAGCGACATAGACGTGAAAGGCAAAGCATACGAAGAAATCGTCGGTTCTAATCTGCGCGGAAGCAGGGGTGAATTTTTTACTCCTCGTAACATCTGTCGCATGGCAGTAGGAATGCTTGACCCTAGTCCTGACGATATAGTGTTGGATCCTGCATGTGGCACGGGTGGATTTTTAACCATTGCCATGAATCACGTCATTCAGAAACTGCGAGAGAGCGAAGAGCGCAAATGGCGCGATGCTGAGATACCCACGGAAGTTGAGGTGCAGGAGCTGCTCCGAAAGATTCGTGAGTATGCGGACCAACGAATCATTGGTATAGATATCAATCCGAATCTCGTCAAGGCTTCGAAGATGAACATGGTCATGAACAATGATGGGTCAGGAGGATTGTACCAAGGGAACTCCTTGGCAGCACCAGTGACTTGGAACGAATTTCTACGGAACCGAAATCTATTAGGGACTATTGACTTGGTATTCACCAATCCTCCATTCGGGTCAAAGATTACCATTGACGACCCGGCCATATTGGAACAATACGATCTTGCGCATGTCTGGGACTACAATGAACAAGAGGATCGGTACTACATTCGGGAACCGCGTCAACTTCAGAAGTCACAGCCACCTGAGATTTTGTTCGTTGAACGGTGTGTTCAGTTCCTTAAACCGGGTACAGGTCGAATGGCAATAGTATTGCCGGATGGAATACTAGGTGCTCCAGGATTGGGTTATGTGCGTGAATGGATTTTAGAACAGACTCGCGTACTGGCTAGCATTGACTTGCACCCAGATACGTTCCAGCCAGGTAACAGTACCCAAACGAGTGTCCTCGTTATGGAGCGTAAACCTTCCAGTCAAATTGAGCTGGAACGAGCGGCCCGGAGAAAGAACGACTACGACGTGTTTATGGCACTCGCAAATCATATTGGGCACGATAAGCGTGGTAAGAAGACTTTTGTGCGTGACGCCGAGGGCAATGAGATTATCAGCACACGGGAGGAACGCATACGAGAAGTCTACGAGGGAACTGTGTTATATCGGACTATCGAAATAAAGCAAAAAGTTGAGGATGATAACACGAAAGAAATAGCGGAGACTTTCCGCAAATGGCTGGTATCTATATGACCACCGCAAAGCAGTTTATTCAACCTCGCATCAGCATACATACCTTAGACTGCAACACTTTCCCTGTCTCTGCGATGGCGAGCGGTGACCGTCGCCTTGAGGCCGAAACCTATCTGTCAGCGGGTTTCCAAGTCCGGCATGTGATTCAAGGCGCTGCACTCCAAGTGTCGCCTTTAGGCATACTGGCAAAGGTCTGGCAACCCAGCCGCTTGAAGGGCATCCGAGTTTCAGCTGAGCATGGAGTCCCGTTTATCGCAGCAACACAGGCTTTTGATGTCTGGCCTACACCTCGGAAATGGCTCTCGTCGAAGAAGACTCCACACTTGGCTGCTCGATACGTGGAGCCTGATTGGATACTTGTCACATGTTCAGGAACAGTCGGAGATGCCATCATCACATATTCGGCTCATGCTGGCTTAGTCATTTCCCACGATTTGCTCCGTATCGAGATCGGCGAACCACGATTACGGAGTTATGTGTACGCCTTCCTGCGGACCTGGTTTGGGCGCGCAATGATGCGAAGCAGCCATTATGGAAACGTCATCAAGCATCTGGAAGTAACCCACCTCCAACAGATCCCTGTACCGGTATTGGATTGGTTGCTTGACGAGATGCACGAACAAATCGTTAGCGTGTTTGTAGCACGCGACAAAGCCTATCGGCTCGACATGTGGTCGAGAACCAAGTTTGCGGAGGTGATGCGCGATCGGCCTCATATAGCGAATACAGAAGGGTACGCGATCCCGATTTCTCACATCTTCAGCGGTCGACGCCGGTTAGAGGCGAACGCCCATAGCCCCGATGCAAGGTTCGTCTCCCAAGTATATGCACGGAACTCTGAATCCGTCGTCGCCCTTGGTCAAGTTGCAAGCGCCTATGTACCCGACTGGTTCAACCGCATCTATGGTAAGAAAGGGACAGCATATTTGGATAGTGAACCTATCTTCAAAATCAACCCCGAGACAACGAAAACTCTGACACCGGCTACCAACATTGACTGGGATGCGTACATGGTCCAACGGGGTTTCCTACTAATGGCGTGCTCCGGGCAGACATACGGTCTCAATGGACAAACAACCATTGCCAACCAATGGCATGAAGGAAAGGTAGTCACGCAGCACATCATGCGTATTGTTCCACGTTCTGGGGAGATTCGTCCCGGTTACCTCCAGACGGTGCTTTCCCATCCCACACTAGGTCAACCCCTTGTTGTGAGTCGAGCTTACGGCACTTCCGTTCCCGAATTGGCACCCGAGGATATTGAGCAACTCCCGATTCCTCGACTGGCACACCAAGTAGAGGATGAGATTGCAGAGGCGGCCGAGCAAGCGAATGAGTTGCGCAGAGAAGCCGCCGAGAAGGAGACCACGGCTGTCTCCAAGCTTGAGAACGAATTAGGTCAGGTATTGGGTATCACGCCTGACTCACAGTAATCAACAAGCGTATGCGCCACCACTGCGCCACAGAACACTCCCCCGGCTAGAATGTACAGTCAGAGGAGTTCGCCATGCCCATCGCCCGCGGGACGTTCGAGGTCAACATGGAGCCGGAGCCGCCGTTCCTGGAGCAGGACGGGGTTACGCTGAACCGCAACGCCGTGCGCAAGGAGTTCTCCGGCGGCATGGCCGGCACGTCCGAGGCGCAGATGCTCGCGGCCTTCACCGGCACTTCCGGTTCGGCGGGTTACGTGGCCATCGAGCACTTCACGGGGTCGGTGGACGGGAAGCCGGGCTCGTTCGTGCTCCAGCACAGCGGGGTGATGGACAAGGGCGACGCGCAGCTGACGGTCACCATCGTGCCCGACTCCGGCACCGGGGAGCTGACCGGCATCTCGGGGACGATGGAACTCGACAACGCCGGGGGGCAGCACTCGTACGTCCTCGACTACGAGCAGGCATGATAGTGGGAGAGCGAGGTCAGGCGATGGTCAGGTCCGCAGTCCGATCGACGGCATCACGGAAGATCGACGAGAAGATCGCAGAGCTGGGCGACTGGCGCGGCGAGCGGCTGAGCGAGGTACGCAGGCTCGTCCTCGAAGCCGACCCCGAGGCGGTCGAGGAGTGGAAGTGGCAGAACTCCGCCGTGTGGTCGCACGACGGGGTGGTCGCCGCCGCGAAGGCGACCAGGGACAAGGTGCGGGTCACCTTCGCGCAGGGGGCCAGCCTCCCCGACCCTGGGAGACTGTTCAACGCGAACCTGGACGGGGACACTATGCGGACGATAGCCATCCTCGAGGGCGACGCGATAGACGGCGCCGCGCTGCAGGCGCTGGTGCGCGAGGCCGTCGCCTGGAACACCAGCCGGGACGGCACGGCGCCGGTGCTGCTGTCCGGCGGCAACCCGCAGGTACCGAAGGGCGACGGCGACGCCCCCGTGCAGGCGTACATCGCGGCGATGCCGGGCTGGAAGAGCGACGTCGGGCGCCGCCTCGACGACCTCATCGCGCGCATCGTGCCAGACGTCCGCAAAGCAGTGCGGTGGAACTCGCCCTTCTACGGCATCGAGGGCATGGGGTTCTTCCTGAACGTCCACATCTTCACCCGCCACGTGCGCGTGACCTTCTTCCGGGGCGCATCGCTGGTGCCCGAGCCGCCCGGCAGGAGCAAGGACCCGGACTCGCGCCATGTCGACGTCCACGAGGGCGAACTCGACGAGGCGCAGATGGTGGCGTGGGTGCGGCAGGCGGCGGCCATCCCCGGTTGGGACCTGAGATGACATCACGGAGCGGAAGCGCAGACATGAGCACACAACATTCACCCATCGGATTCCTCGAGGCCGTCTGCTACGACGTTTCGGACATCGACCGCGCGGCGGAGTTCTGGTCGGGGCTGCTGGGATGCACGTTCCGCTCGTCCACCCAGTCCGGGTTCCGCCGGGCGCAGCTCCCGAGCGGCCTCTACTTCCTGCTGCAGCAGAGCGATGAGCCGAAGACGGGCAAGAACCGCGCGCACGTCGACTTCGAGACGGACGAGATGGAAGCCGCGGTGGCGCTCGTCGTGGAGCTCGGGGGCAAGGCGCTGCACCCGGTCGACAACGGCCTCGCCGGCTTCTGGGTGTGCGCGGACCCGGACGGGAACGAGTTCTGCATCGGCCCGCCGGAGTCGCGTCCGCCGCGGGAGACGGGTCAGTAGGGGCCGACCTGAGAGATTTCTCGGCTGCGCTCGAAATGACAGACCCCCACCACCCGGCGAGGGCCCTCACCCGCCGCTGTGCGGCGACCTCTCCCCCAGGAGAGGTGAGGGGGATCAGCCGTTGATCTGGCGCGCGAGGAATGAGCGCATGAGGTCGATGGCGCGGTCGGACTCGGGGCCGGGTTCGCGCGCGAACCCGTGCGGCATGCCGGGGAACGCCTCGTACTCGGCGTGGCCGCCCGCCCGCTGGTAGGACTCTGCGAAGCGTTGGGGAATCTCGTGCGGGATGTTGCCGTCGGCGGTGCCCTGCACGACGAGCAGCGGCGGAAGGACGGCGTCCTCGCCCCGGTCGAGTATCTGCTGCGGGTTGGCCTCGTGGACGGCGTCCCACGGCCGGAAGTAGTTCTCGGTGGAGCGAACGAGCCGTTCGACCGGCGCACCCTTCGCCCACTCGTAGCGCGCGAGCGGGTCGACGATCGTCCAGAGCGCGATGAGGAAGGCGAGGCTCGCGTCATCGCCGACGCCTTCGGCAGCGAGGGCAGCGTAGCGCGGATCGCGGGGGCGCATCGCGGTGAGGAGGATGGTGTGACCGCCGCTCGAATCGCCAGCGCCGCCGACGCACGCCGGGTCGCCGTTGAAGTCGCGTGCGTGGGCCTTCAGCCAGCGCACGGCGAAGTTCGTCTGGGCGACCTGCACCGGGTACGGGTGGGCGGGCGCGAGCCCGAAGTCGTGCGCCGCGACGACCATGCCGCACTCGGCGAGCTGGGTGTCGATCGGGGATGCCGCGAGGCGGTCGCCGGTGTTCCACGCGCCGCCGTGCGCCCGGAGGAGCATGGGGAACGGCCCCTCGCCCACGGGGCGGTGGACGGTCATCAGCAGCGACTCGCCGTCGACGTGCAGGTACTCGGCGTCCTGCGAGACGACGTCGTAGCGGGCGGCGGGGTCGTACGTGGCCATGGGGGGAGGATACATGAGAGAGGAGCGTGGTTCGACAGGCTCATCATGAGCGGGGGCCCTCACCCACGCGCTAAAGCGCGTTGCCCTCTCCCTCAGGAGAGGGGGTCGAACATCAGCCGTCGACGGCGATGACCCACATGTCGACGCCGCGGCCGGGGTTGCCGCGGGTGAGGACGTCGAAAGCGGTGTCGTTGATGTAGAGCAGGCGGTCGTGCAAGTAGACGCTAGCCTGCAGGCCGTAGACGGCGCGGGGGTCGATGTCGTCCGGCTCGTAGGGCACGGCGAATTCGACGGGGAAGCGCCCGGGGTCCTCGATGGTCTGGGAGGCAATGAGCGGCGCGGGGGCGTCCAGGTAGGAGACGTCGCGCAGCTGCACCTCCATCACGGCTCCTTCGGGGATGGCCTGGTCTCCATCGAAGGTGATCGTGCCGGTGACGGCGTTGCGGTCGCCGCAGGCAGCAAGGGTGAGCGCGAGAGCGGCAGTTAGAATGATGGCGGAGAAGATGCGCATGACTGTGCTCCCCGGTAGCTATGCCTCTACCTGATATTACGCATGATGGGCCCGGCGGGTTCCGCGCCTGTACCCGCCGGCTGGGACTGTTCCTCGTAACGGCGGTGGCTGGCGCGGCAGTGCTGGCAGGATGCGGCGGGGAGCCGAAGCCGCCTGCGCCGGTGTACAGCGGCATCCTCGCGGCGGCGGAGTTCGTTGCCGGGGAGCAGCCGAACCGGTTCCCGTTCGGGCTCGCGGACAAGAACGGCGCGTTCCTGGAGGGCGCCGAGGTGTCGGTGCGCTTCTTCGAACTGGACGGCGAAACGTCGCGGTTCCACGCGGAGGCGCAGGCGGTGTGGCGCGAGGTGGAGGGGGTGACGCCCCACCTGCACGACGACGGTGAGTTGCACCTGCACCTCGACTACGCGGGGGTGTACGTCGTGGACGAGGTGTCGTTCCCATCGGCGGGGGTCTGGGAGGCGGAGTACGCGGTGTCGGACGGGACGCCGACAAGGAACTCAGTGTTCCGGGTACAGGCCGAGGCGAGCGCCCCCCTGGTAGGCGAGGTCGCGCCGCGCACGGAGAACCTGACCATCCACGACGCCCCGTTCGCGGAGATCTCGACGCGCCCGGTGGAGAGCGACGCGCTGCACAACGTATCGGTCGCCGAGGCTGTCGACGCGGGTGAGACGTTCGTGGTGTTCTTCGCATCGCCGCGGTTCTGCGTCAGCGCGCTGTGCGGGCCGGTGACGGATACGCTGGAGCGCGTACACAAGGAGCTCGGCGGCACGGTGGAGGTCATCCACATCGAGCCGTGGGACCTCGACGCGGCGCGGAACGAGGGGCGGCTGACGCCATCGGCGGAGATGGCGGAATGGGGGCTGCCGTCGGAGCCGTGGACGTTCGTTGTGGACGGCGGGGGGCGCATCTCGGCGCGCTACGAGGGGTTGGTGACGGCGGAGGAAGTGCTGGGGGCGGTGCGAGCGGCGCAGGGGGGCTAGACGGCTGCCGCGCTGGGTTCACCCTCACCCGCCCCGCTGTCGCGCGTCGACCTCTCCCCGAGGGAGAGGTGGGGATTGCGAGGTTCCTGCCTGCGCAGGAACGACAAATCAGACGGCGATGCCGACGGCTGTGCCGATGCCGTACGCGGCGGCGACGGCGATGCCCGCGAGGACGACCATCTCCGTGCCCTTGCGGAGCATGTTGCCCTGGCTGAGCGTGGCGCGCCACGCGCCGACGGTAAAGAGCGCGATACCGCTCATGATGAACGTCGAGGCAAGCGCGGCGGCGCCCTCGGCGAAGAAGAACGGCAGCACCGGCACGATGGCGGCGAAGGCGAACGAGACGCCCATCACGCTCGCAGCGAGATGCGGCTTCGGGGGCTTGCTGGGGAGACCGAGCTCCTCGGTCATCATGAGCTGCACCCACTGGTCGTGGTCGCGGGAGACGGCTTCGACGACCTCGTCGAGGAGCGGGCCGGTGATGCCCTTGAGGCGGAATATGCGGCGCGTCTCGGCGAGCTCGTGCTCACGCATGTGCTCGATCTCCCAGAACTCGCGGGCTTCCTCGGACTCGTGAAGCTCGCGCTGGCTCTTCGTGGAGACGTACGCGCCGAGCGCCATCGAGATGGTGCCAGCGACCATCCCCGCAACGCCGCCGAGGATGATGATGGCAGGGTCCGACGTGCCGCCCGCGACGGCGGCGACGAGCGCGGTGTTCGAGACGAGGCCGTCGTTCGCGCCGAATACGACCTCACGGACGGACGCGCCCCCACTGCGATGGTGCTGTTCTCCGTGTGCATGCTGGCCCAGGTTGAGGCTGACGGCGCGGCGGATGCCCGTGAGGGCGGTCTGGATGAGCGTGGTCATGTCAGAAACAGCCTATCACCGGCGGGCGTCAGAAGTAGAGGCCACCCTGGGGGAGGAGCAGCAGGTCCTCGACGACCTGCCTGTCCGAGAGGGTCATCGCGCTCACGATGGCGTCGGCGACCTCGTCCACCGTGAGCATCTCCTCCCGCGGGAGCGGCGTGCTCATGCCCTCCCATATCGGCGTGTCGACGGGGCCGATGCAGGCGTTGACGACGCGCACACCCTGCCGCCGCACCTCGGTCGTGAGGGCGCGCGCAAAGCCGGTGACCGCGTGCTTGGTCGCGCCGTAGCCGGTCATGCCCGCGAAGCCACGGTGGGCCACAACGGAGGAGACGATGACGATGCAGCCGGAGCCGCGCTCCAGCATGCCGGGCAGCAGCGCCCGGGTGGGGAAGAGCGTGCCGTTCACGTTCGTCTCCCACAGTTCACGCCAGGTCTCGTCGTCGAGCTCCGTGAGCGGCGCGGCCTCGAAGGCGCCTGCCGAGTTCACGAGGATGTCGACGCGGCCCAGTTCCCGCTCAGCGCGGGTGGCCATCGCCTGCACCGCTGCGCTGTCACGGACGTCGCAGGGGAGCGCGAGCCACGAGCTCCCGGGCCAGCCGGAGGCGGCCTCGCGCAGCCGTTCCTCGCTGCGTCCGACGAGCGCGACCCGCGCGCCCGCGTCGACGAGGCGCCGGGCGACGGTCTTGCCGATGCCGCTCGACGCGCCGGTGACGACGGCGGTCTTTCCGGCGAGGTCCATCATGGGGCGAACACCCTCACCCTAGCCCTCTCCCTGAGGGAGAGGGGAAACGGCAGGGTATTCGAAGCGGTTGTTGCGCGTCTCGTCGACGATGACGCGCTCGAGGCGCCCGGCGAGGGGGCCGCTGAGGCGCTGCCAGATCGTGCGGGCGATGTTCTCTCCGGTGGGGACGAGATGGAAGTAGTCCTCGACGTCAAGGTTGAGGTAGCGGTGGTCGTAGAGGTCGAGGACGTTGCGCCTGACGGCGTCGTCGAGCTCATCGAGCGGCATGACGAAGCCGGTGTCCGGGTCGACGGGGCCTCGGACAGTGACGGTGAGGCCGTAGTTGTGGCCGTGGCCGTTGGGGTTGGCGCACTTGCCGAAGATGGCCTCGTTCGCCTCGGGTGAGAGGTCGTCCGCGTAGAGGCGGTGGGAGGCGGTGAAGGTGTAGCGCCGCGACAGGTGGACGACGGGCGTGCTCATGCGGTCGCTCCGAAGTAGTCGACGTAGAGATCGTCGGCCTCGTAGAGGCGCAGGTGCGTGAGCGTCGCACCCTCCGTCGCGGCGGCGGAGAGGGCGTCGGCGATGCGGTCCCAGAGCACAGCGGCGAGGTTCTCGGTCGTCGGCTGGCGGTCGGCGAACCACGGCGTGTCGAGGTTCAGGTGCTTGTGGTCGAAGTCGACGAGCACGCCCTCGACCGCGGACTTGAGGTCGACGAGGTTGATGACCATGCCGGTGGATGGGTCGGGCTCGCCGGAGACGGCGACCTCCAGCGTGTAGTTGTGGCCGTGGCCGTGGGGCAGGGCGCAGAGGCCGAAGACACGCCGGTTCTCCTCCTCGCTCCAGTCGTCGCGGTAGTAGCGGTGGCTGGCGGAGAAGTCGAACCGACGTGAGATAGTGACGGGGCCCATACGGGTGTCCGCTTACTTCACGTCACCGACGAGGACCTCACCGCCCTCGATCTTGCACTCGTAGATGGCGATGCTGTGGCCGTCGCCGCGGGCGGACGAGCCGTCGCTCACGTTGAACTGCCACGCGTGCCATGGGCACTCGATGACGCCGCCCTCGATCTTGCCCTCGCTG
Organism: Dehalococcoidia bacterium; assembly: GCA_034422595.1. Classification (GTDB taxonomy): domain Bacteria; phylum Chloroflexota; class Dehalococcoidia; order Lucifugimonadales; family Australimonadaceae; genus Bin16. The sequence goes on from DAOUJO010000008.1 coordinate 11,294, forward strand.
AGCGGGCCGCCGCTGTGGGGGCAGACGTAGTTGGTGATGTGGAACTCGCCGTTCTCGTTCCAGACGGCCATGGGCTTGAGGCGCCACTTGCCCGCGGTGGGCCGGAAGTGGCGGGCCTCGCCGGGCTTGACGTCGTCCACGTTGCAGAGGGCTACGAATTCAGGCTGTTCGGTCATGGATACCTCCCCTGAGCGCCATGTTGTGGGAGCGAGTGTAGCACGGGGCTACTGGACATGGATGGGCGACTGGGGAGGAGTTCAGAGGACCGGGCGGATGGCGGTCGCGGCGCGGCGAGCTTTGGCGCGGGCGTCGTCGATGGTGTCGCCGAGGGCGAGGGCGACGCCCATACGCCGGTGGCCGGTGACTTCCGGTTTCCCGAAGAGACGCAGCGCAGTGTCAGGCTCGGCCAAGGCTTCGTCCAGCCCCTCGTAGGTGACGGACGAGGATGTACCGTCGACGAGCAGGGCACAGGAGGCGGCGGGGCCAAGCTGGCGTATCGCGGGGACGGGCAGGCCGAGGATAGCGCGGACGTGCAGGGCGAACTCGGAGAGGTCCTGCGAGATGAGCGTCACCATGCCGGTGTCGTGCGGGCGGGGCGAGACTTCGCTGAACCAGACGTCGTCGCCCTTGATGAAGAGCTCGACGCCGAAGATGCCCGTTCCACCGAGCGCACCGGTAACGGCTGCCGCGATGCGCTGCGATTCCTCCAGCGCTCGGGGCGTCATGGGCTGGGGCTGCCACGACTCGCGGTAGTCGCCGTCCACCTGCAGGTGGCCGATCGGTTCGCAGAACGACGTTCCGTCGACGTGGCGTACGGTGAGGAGCGTGATCTCGTAGTCGAACGGGACGAAGCCCTCGACGATGACGCGGGCGCTGTCGCCTCGAGCGTTCTCGATGGCGAAGCGCCACGCGGGGGCGACGTCGTCGGCAGTCCGCAGCACGCTCTGGCCGTGGCCGGAGGAGCTCATGGCTGGCTTGACGATGGCGGGCAGGCCGATGGCATCGACGGCGTCACGCACCCCGGCCTCGCTGTCGGCGAACCGGTAGGGCGAGGTGCGGAGCCCCAGCTCCTCGGCGGCGAGGCGGCGGATGCCCTCCCTGTCCATGGTGAGGTGCGCCGCGCGAGCAGTGGGGATGACGCGCCAGCCCTCGCTCTCCAGCTCGACGAGCGTGGGAGTCGCGATGGCCTCGACCTCCGGCACGATAAGGTGCGGGCGTTCGGTCTCGACGATACTCCGGAGGGCGTCGCCGTCCAGCATCGAGAAGACGTGCGCCCGGTGCGCGACCTGCATCGCGGGGGCGTTGGGGTAGCGGTCGGCGGCGATGACCTCGACGCCGAGACGCTGCGCCTCGATGGCGACCTCCTTGCCCAACTCGCCGGAGCCGAGCAGCAGGAGGCGCGTCGCCGTCGGGGAGAGCGGTGTGCCTATCGACGCCATGCGCGGGTCAGGACTCGTAGCGGATCTTGTCGAGTCGGTCGAAGTTGTGGATGGCGTCGATCCAGCGGATGGTGCCGGAGCGGGAGCGCATGACGAGCGACTGCGTGGTCGCGCGGCCCGAGGAGAAGCGGACGCCGCGGAGGAGTTCGCCTGTGCTCGCGCCGGTAGCGGCGAAGAAGACGTCCTCTCCGCCGACGAGCTCCATGGTGTCGTAGACGTGGTCGACATCGGTGCCGCGCTCGATGGCCGCCTGCCGCTCCTCGTCGTTGCGCGGCCAGGGCTTGCACTGGATGGCTCCGCCGGTGCAGCGCACCGCAGCGGCGGCGAGGACGCCCTCCGGCGAGCCGCCGACGCCCATGGCAGCCTGGATGGGGCCATCCGGCAGAGCAGCCTGGATGACGGTGGCGATGTCCCCGTCCGGCACGAGCTTCACGCGCGCTCCCACGGAGCGTATCCGCCTGAGCAGTTCCTCGTGACGGGGGCGGTCCAGCACGCCGACGGTGATCTCCCCCATCGAACGTCCGAGCGCCTTGCCGATGTTCGCGAGGTTGGTCTCGACCGGGGCCTCGACGTCTATCACACCGGCAGCGCCGGGGCCGACGGCGATCTTGTCCATGTAGAAGATGTCAGCGGGGACGTGCATGGTACCCCGGGGGGAGAGGGCGATAGTGGCGATGGCGCCCGGCATGCCCTTGGAGAGGAGCGTGGTGCCGTCGATGGGGTCGACGGCGATGTCGACGCGGGGATCGGAGCCGTCGCCGATCTGCTCACCGATGTAGAGCATCGGGGCTTCGTCCTTCTCGCCTTCGCCGATGACGACGATGCCGTCCATGCTGACGCCATCCAGCGTGTGGCGCATGGCGTCGACGGCGGCCTGGTCGACCATCTCCTTGTCGCCGAAGCCCATGTGGCGTGCGGCGGACATGGCTGCTGCCTCGGTGACTCGGACGAGCTCCATAGCGAGGTTGCGCTCGATGGGTTGGCGTGGTCGTTCTGTCATTTCGGGTCAGTCCTCCGGTTGATGGGGCGCGGTGAGATTCTAGCAGCGGGGCGGCGGGGATGCCGTATACTCGGCGCGGGCGCCCCCGGAACCGAACCCTTCGCCGCAGGAGGTCGGGAGCATGTGCACGACTATCAAACACACGTTCCACCTGATGAAGATGAGCTGGGACGTGCTGATGCTGGACAAGGAGTTGCTGCTGTTCCCAGTGTTCTCGGCGATATCCCTGCTCATCCTGGTCATCGTGTTCGGCGGGCTGGGACTGCTGGGGGAGGTCACCGGCGGAGACGGCACGGCCACCGCCGAGAGTTCACTCCAGGCGGGGATGGTGGTCTTCGTGGTGCTGGCGTACATCATCACGACGTTCTTCAACGCCTCGCTCGTGTCGGCGGCGCTGGAGCGGCTGCGCGGGGGCGACCCCGACGTAGGTTCCGGCCTGCGCCACGCGCTGAAGCACGCGCACCATCTCGTGCTATGGGCGCTCATCACGGCCACGGTCACCATCGTCCTGATGGCGCTCCGGGGTGCGGCGCGGCGGTTCCCCATCGCCCAGATCCTGCTCCGCATGGTTGGCGGGGTCTGGGAGTTCCTGACGTTCTTCGTGGTGCCGGTGATCGTCGCGGAGGAGCAGGGGCCCATCAGCGGCATCAAGCGCTCGGCGAGCATCGTGCGCCAGACGTGGGGGCGGCAGATCACGGCGAGCTTCAGCTTCGTCCTGTTCTACATCGTGGCAGCCGTCATCGCGATCGTTCCCGCGGTGCTGGTGGGGCTGGTCAACGTTGGCGCGGGCATCCTGCTGGGAGTCGTGCTGATGGCAACCGCGCTGACGGTCGTGCAGACGCTGGAGGGCATCTTCAAGGCGGCGCTGTACGACTACGCGGTGGGCCAGCAGCCGCAGGGGTTCGACCTGCCGACGCTGCAGATGGCGTACCGTCCGGCGTAGCGTCGCCCGGTGCGGATAGCGCAGATCACGAGCGTGTACATCCCCGTGCCGCCGCCAACGCACGGCGGCACGGAGATGATGGTCTTCCACCTCACGGAAGAACTCGTGCAGCGCGGGCACGACGTGCGGCTCCACGCCTCCGGCGATTCGTCGACCGCGGCATCGCTGCGCGCGGTCACGGAGCAGGCGACGCTCGATCAGCCGGACGTGACGCTGTACATCGAGAAGGAGTTGGAGGCGCGCAACGCATTCGAAGCGTACCGGAGCGCGGGAGAGGTGGACGTCATCCACGCGCACTGGCCGGTGCTCGCTCAGTACTTCGCGCCGTTCACGAGCACGCCGACGCTGCTGACGTACCACTACATCGAGCGTCACCTGCACGAGTACTACCGGCGGGAGATGCCGAGCCTTCGCCCCGTGTGCGTGAGCCACAGGCAGGCGGAACTGCTGGGCGAGCCGGACCTGCCGGTGGTCTACAACGGGCTGGACATCGAGCACATCCCGTTCGGGGCAAAAGCGGATGATTACCTCGTGCTCGTAGCGCGCATGACGCCGACGAAGGGCATCGCCGAGGCGATACGCATCGCGCGGGCGGCAGGCGAGCGCCTCGTGCTCATCGGGCCGGTGTCGCGCTACCTGCCGTGGAGCCGCGCGTTCTACGAGGAGGAGGTGCTGCCACACGTCGACGGCGACCGCGTGACGCACACCGAGGAAGCGCCGAACGCGGAGGTGCTGGACGTCGTGTCGCGGGCGAAGGCGTTCCTCTTCCCGTTGCAGTGGGACGAGCCGTTCGGGCTCGCGGCGGCGGAGGCGATGGCGTGCGGTACGCCGGTAGTCACCTACCCGCGCGGATCGATGCCGGAGCTGGTGGCAGACGGTGTGTCGGGGTGCATCGTGGGGTCGGAGGATGAGGCGGTTGCGGCGATCGCGCGGGCGTCCGCGCTCGACCGGCGCGCGGTGCGGTCACACGTCGAGGGGCGGTTCACGGTGGAGCGCATGGTGGACGGCTACGAGGCGCTGTACAGGGAGTACGTGGCGTAGATAGGGGCGCCCACGAAGGGCGCCCCTGCATCAACATCACGGTGCGCGTCAGCCGACGCCGACGGGTCCTTACTCCATATCGGCGGAGTAGGCGCCCTGGCGGGCGGCGCTGGTGAGTTTGCAGCGGTGGAGGTACGCCTTCTGGGCGGCGGGGACGTTGGCGGGGTCGCCCAGCCAGGTGTTGAGCGGGAGGGCCTGCAGGCCACGCCCGAAGGAGTAGCTCAGCTCCCACGGCGCGTTGACCGCTGCGCCACGAACAGCGATCTCGTGCATGTTCAGCGTGGCCTCGTCGTCCGGCTGGCCGCCGGAGAGGAAGACGATGCCGGGCACGGCGGCGGGGACGCTTCGCATGAAGGCGTCGACGGTCCTGACGGCGACCTCGGTTGCGGGGGCGCGGTCGGACGCGGTGGAGCCGGAGGTGACCATGTTGGGCTTGAGGAGCGTGCCCTCGAGCGCGACGTCGTAGAGCGCGAGCGCGCTGTAGACCTCGCGGAGCGTCCACTCGGTTATCTCCTGGTCCGCTTCGATGGTGTGGTCGCCGTCGATGAGCACTTCGGGCTCGACGATGGGGACGAGTCCGGCCTCCTGGCTGAGGGAGGCGTAGCGGGCGAGGCCGTGCGCGTTGGCGTCGATGCACTTGGCGCTGGGGATGCCGCTGCCGATGGTGATGACGGCACGCCACTTGGCGAAACGCGCGCCGAGTTCGTAGTACTCCGTGAGGCGCGGACGGAGGCCGTCCAACCCCTCAGTCACGAGCTCGCCGGGGGAGCCGGCGAGCGGCATCGCGCCGGTGTCGACCTTGATGCCCGGGATGATGCCCTTGCTCTGCAGTCCCTCAACGAGCGGAGCGCCCTCCGCACCGTTCTGGCGAATGGTCTCGTCGTAGAGGATGACGCCGCTGACGTAGTTCTCGGCGCCCTCCGCGGTGAAGAGCATCTCGCGATAGTCGCGGCGGTTCTGCTCGGTGCTCTCGACGTTGATGGAATCGAAGCGCCGCTTGATGGTGCCGGAGCTTTCGTCGGCGGCGAGGATGCCCTTCGCGGGGGCCACGAGCGCCTGTGCGGTCTGCGCCAGTGCGTTGATGTCCATGCGTTCTCTCCTTCTCCCGGGGTGTCGGATGTATCGCCTGCGCGGCTGCTTCGAGATACGCGCCAGCAGCCCTGTGCACGGCAGGCCTATGATACCCTCCGGTACCGGCCTCGGCCATATCAGCAGCCGTTGCCGCCGCAACCCAGCAACGCCCAAGGAGCCTTCCCGCATGGACAGCCTCTCCGTAGCAGTACCCGTATTCCTCGCCAGCGCCGTTTTCGTCGTGCTCGCAGGCGTCGCACTCGCGCGGTACGGGGACCAGGTGGCGGACATCACGGGATGGGGCACGCTGTGGGTCGGCACGATACTGGTGAGCATCGCGACGTCGCTGCCGGAGCTGATGACGAACATCACGGCGGTGCTGATCGACGCACCGGGGCTGGCGCTGGGCAACGTGTTCGGCGCGGACATGATCAACATCTTCGTCCTCTCGCTGGTGGCGATCGTGTTCGGCATCAGGAACCTGTTCGGGAACCAGCCGAAGGACACGCAGACGCTGGTTGTAGTGGCGGTAGTGCTGGGCATCATCGCGTTCGTCTTCGGGGCGTTGCGCGACTGGGCACTCGGGCCGACGAGCGTCGGCGCGGTGGTGATAGCGGTGGGCTACGTGGTGGGGATGAAACTCGTCTACAACGCCGGGAGCGAGGCTCGTGCGGCTGCAGCGGAGGAGGGCAACGGGGATGCGGGCGAGCAGACGGCGAGCGCGTCCCGCGTGTGGACCGGGTTCTTCGCGGCGGCAGCAGTCGTGCTCGTGGCGGCGTACTTCCTCGCGCTGAGCGCGGACGGCATCGCTGAGGCAACGGGGCTGGGCCGCAGCTTCATCGGCGTGCTGCTCGTCTCCATCGTCACGACACTGCCGGAGGCGTCGGTCACGGTCGCGGCGGCGATGCGGCGGTCGTACGGGCTGGTGCTCGGCAACATCTACGGGAGTTGCGCGTTCAACCTCTTCATCATCCCGATAGCGGGCTTGTTCTTCGCAGGCGGACCGCTGCTGGCCGAGATGGAGTCCGCGCACTTCGTGGCAGCGGGGGCCGCTGTGGGGCTGATGACCTGCGGTTTCATCATCATACGGAGCTTCCAGACGGCGATGCTGTCGTGGCTGTGGCGCCTGACGTACGCCGTGCCGCCCGCGTACATCGTGGCGCTGTTCTTCGTGTTCCAGCTGTCGGTGGACTAGGGGGAGCCGTCCATGGCGCGTTCGCGGGCGAGCTGCTGCTGCTGCTCGTAGCGGACGGCGTAGTAGAGGGAGAGGAGGAGGGCGGCCGCGACGACGAACGAGCCGGGTATCCACATCGTGACGCCGCCGATCTGCTGGTCCTCCAGCGCAGTGAGGCCATAGGCGGGCGCTGTCGCCTCGTAGTGGGGGTAGAAGGGATTGGGGGCGAAGGTGAGGAACGCGCCGAGGACGAAGGTGGGGACGATGGTGATGAAGACGAACGGCACCCTCGCGAGGTAGGAGAGGCTCGCGCGGAGCGGGTACGGGTCGATGACGTTCCACCACCAGAGGTAGGCGCCGAGGGCGAAGGTGAGGTGCTCGATGAGGTGGATGGCCTCGTTCCTCAGCGCGGCCTCGTAGGCAACGGGGACGTGCCAGCCGAGGATGACCCCGATGAAGAGCGGCCACGCGATGAGCGGGCGGAAGAGGTTGCGGAGCGCGCTGCGCACGAACGGGGACTTGAATATCGGGATGGCGATGCGCCTGCGGAGCGGCCGGGGGATGCCGCGCATGAGCGGGATGACGGGCGCGCCGATCTGGATGGCAGGAACGGCGAAGAACATGAGCAGCATGTGCTGGCCCATGTGGGCGAGGAAGAGCTCGTCCGAGAGCGCATCGAGGGGGCTGACCAAGGCGATGAAGAGCCCTATGAGCCCGATGTAGAACGACGCGGTGCGGCGCTTGTCGTGGATGCGGCGGCGCTCCAGGCTGCGCAGGCCGCGCGCGTAGAGGATGGCGGCGAGGGGGATGCCGACGAGAGCGGTGGGGTCTGCGCTCCAGGCGAGCCAGAGGGAGTCGTTCACGGCGTCCCTCCAGCATCACGGGGAGGGCGGTTCATGCACATCGGGAGCGGGAGCGCTATCGGGTGAGGTTGAAGAAGAGCGCCATGAGGACGACGGCGATGCTCACCATGATGAGGAAGGGGGCGAAGAAGAGCCCCGAGAAGCGTACGTCGTCGAACTTGAGGTGCATGAAGTAGCCGACCACGAGCAGGAACTTGGAGGATGAGAGCACGAGGATGATCCAGGTCATCAGCGCGGGGTCGATCGAGAGGTAGAAGACGCCGAACTCGATGAGGGTGATGACGGCGAGGATCGCGCCGATGATGATGTACTGCCGCGGGCCGGGGTGGTTGTGCTCTTCGACGTGTGCGTGCTCGGTGGTCATGCTCTCTGCTCCGTCAGCCGATGCCTACTGCGCGCGCGGTGTGGTGGACCTCTTCCAATGCACGGCCTTCCGCGCCGTATGCACCGATGAGGTAGACGACGCCGAAGATGACGATCCAGACGATGTCGACGAAGTGCCAGTAGAGGCCGGCGATCTCCACCTGCAGGGAGTTGCCCTGGTGGATCTTGCCCTTGTAGGAGGCGAAGAGGATGGACCAGAGCCAGAGGATGCCGACCGCCACGTGGGTGCCGTGGAACCCGGTCATGACGAGGAATGTGCTGCCGAAGAGGTTGGTGCGCGGAGTCAGGCCGTAGTGCACGGCGAACTCCGTGAACTCGAACATCTGGAAGCCGATGAATATGGAGCCGAAGATGCAGACGATGGCTGTCCAGAAGCGGAACTGGCCCATGTTGCCGCGCTGGATGCCGGCGAGGGCGAGCACCATCGCGAGACTGCTCATGAGCAGAACGAAGGTGCTGATGGTGGTTATGGGGATGCTGAGGATCTCTTCCTGTGGGCCGGAGAGGTTGCGGTTGCGGTAGATGAGGTGGGTGCCGATGAGCGTGCCGAAGAACATCACGTCCGAGCCGAGGAAGGCCCACATGAGCATCTTCCGGTTGTCGAGCCCGGTAGAGGTGCGATGGTCGTCTATGCCCGATAGGTACTGCATCCCGTTGTCTCTGGTCCCTTCCGTTGATGCGCCGCGCTAGTGGTGGGCGTGAACGCGCTCCGCGCTCTCCTCAGCGACAGGTTCGAACACCCAGCCGTAGATGCCGCGCATGCCGATGAAGCCGGAGACGGCGATGACGAGCAGGCCGAGCCAGGTGTTGGCCTGCCAGATGAGCAAGCCGCCTGCGACCATCGTGATGCCGAAGGCGACGACGATGGGCCAGTAGGAGGGGTCGGGCATGTGGGGCTCGCCGTGCGCGGGCAGCGGCGGGGGCTCGACGGCGTTCGCCTCCTCGTCCCAGAGCGGGTGCTGGCTGCGGACGGTGGGGATCACGGCGAAGTTGTAGTGCGGCGGCGGCGACGGGATGGCCCATTCGAGCGTCGCGCCTGCCCAGGGGTTCATGCCCGCGGCCTCGCCCTTCCGGGCGGAGCGGACGATGTTGATGACGAGGAGCAGGATGGAGACGGCGATGACGAACGCGCCGATGCTGACGAAGAGGTTGAGCCCCGCCCAGTTCTGCTCCACGGAGTAGGTGTAGACGCGCCGCGGCATACCGAGGACGCCCAGGATGTGCATGGGCATGAAGGTCATGTTGAAGCCGATGAACATGATCCAGAAGTGCACCTTGCCGATGCGCTCGCTGAGCATGCGTCCGGTCATCTTGGGGAACCAGTAGTAGATGCCTGCGGTGAGGCCGAAGATGCTGCCGCCGAATAGGACGTAGTGGAAGTGGGCGACGATGAAGTAGGTGTCCTGCTGCTGCGTGTCGACGGGGACGGCAGCGTGCATGACGCCGCTGAGTCCTCCAAGCATGAACATGCTGATGAAGCCGAGCGCGAAGAGGAGAGGTGTCTTGAACTGGATGGAGCCTCCCCAGAGGGTCGCGAGCCAGTTGAACACCTTGACGCCGGTGGGTACGCCGATGGCCATGGTCGCGCCTGCGAATGCGGCGGTCGCCCATGCGCCAAGGCCGGTGGTGAACATGTGATGCGCCCAGACGCCGAACCCGAGGAACGCGATGACCGCTCCCGCGAAGACGACGGTGGTATAGCCGAACAGGGGCTTGCGCGAGAAGGTGGGCAGGACGTCCGAGACGATGCCCATGGCCGGGAGGATGAGGATGTAGACCTCGGGGTGGCCGAAGATCCAAAAGAGGTGCTGCCAGAGCAGTGGGTCCGCGCCAGCGCCCGCAGTGTCGAAGAAGTTCGTGCCGAAGAAGCGGTCGAACAGGAGCAGGGTGAGGGCGATGGTGAGCGGCGGGAAGGCGAAGATGATGAGGAAGGAGACGATGAGCGTCATCCACGCGAAGAGGGGCATGCGCATGAGGGTCATGCCCGGCGCGCGCATGTTGAGGATGGTGATGACGAAGTTGAAGCCTGCCGCCGTGGTGCCGACACCCATGATCTGGAGGCCGAGCACCCAGTAGTCGGTGCTGCTGGAGAGGGTGTACTCGGAAGTGGTGAGCGGCGCGTAGCCGAACCATCCCACGTCCGGGAAGGCGGCCTTGAAGAAGCTGAAGTTCATGAGGATGGCGCCGAAGATGAAGAGCCAGTAACTGAGGGCGTTCAGCCTCGGGAAGGCCACGTCACGCGCGCCGATCATGAGCGGGACGAGGAAGTTGAAGAAGGCCGCTCCGGCAGGCATGACGACCATGAAGACCATGGTGGTGCCGTGCATCGTGAAGAGGGCGTTGAAGGTGCCCGCGTCCACGAACGTGCTGTCCGGTTGCGCGAGCTGAACGCGCATGAGGAGGGCCTCGATGCCGCCGATGAGGAAGAAGATGAAGGCGGACACCCCGTAGAGGATGCCGATGCGCTTGTGGTCAACGGTGGTGATCCATCCCCAGACGCCTTCTGTGGAGACGGGGCGCTTCAGGATGCCTATGTTCGCTGCCATCGTATGCCTTCTCTCTCAGTCGCCGATGCCGGACAGTCCGGCATCCCTCTCTCAGATTACCGCAACTTGAGGCTCTTCAGGTAGACCACCACCTGGTCAACCTGGGCCTCCGTGAGTTGGTCCACGAGCGGGTCGCCGACGTAGAACGTGGGCATGGCGTTGGTGGTATCGAGCACAGGCTTGATGTCGCGGATGTTGGAGATCCACGCCTTGAGGTTCTCGTCCGTGCTGTCGAGGATGCCTGCGCCCAGCGTGGCGCGGTCGCCGAAGAGCGTGAGGTTGGGGCCTATCTCTTCAGTGGAGATGCCATTGATGGTGTGGCAGCGCGCGCAGAAGTTGGTGAACACGGTCGCCCCTCTGGCTTCGACGCTGCCCGCTTCGGGCTCCACGGGGTCGGCGTTCATGTTCTCGACCCACCGGTCGAAGTCGGCGTGGGAGTCGACGTGAACGCGGAAGCGCATGAGCGCGTGGGCGGAGCCGCAGAACTCGGCGCACTGACCGTAGTAGGTGCCGACCTCCGTGGCGGTGAACTTCTCCAGTATGTTGGTCCTGCCGGGCACCATGTCCGTCTTGCCGACGAGCTGGGGCACCCAGAAGGAGTGGATGACGTCCTTCGCCTCGAGCGTGATGGCGATCTGGCGGCCGACGGGGATACGGAGCTCGTTGGCGGTGACGAGGTCCTCGCCGTCCGGGCCGAGGCCGGGGTAGCGGAACTCGAACCACCACTGGTGCCCGACGGCCTCTATGTGGAGTGCGTCCTCGTCCGGCTCAGCCGTCGTGCCCGCGATCCAGACGATGGTGGGGATGGCGATGGCGACGAGGATGAGGATGGGGATGACCGTCCAGGTGATCTCCAGCGTGGCGTTGCCGTGGATCTGCTGGGCGGTGTGCCCCGGGCGCTCGCGGTACTTCCAGAGGATGTAGGCCATCGCGGCGAGGACGAGGAATCCGACGATGCTCGCGGCGACGATGACGAAGATGTAGATGGTGTGGACGCGCTGGGCGGCGTCGGAGCGGGGTTCGAAGGTGGTGAGCGGGGTGTCGCAGGAAGCGAGGACGACGACGAGCGCCACGGCGGCAAGTGCGAAGTAGAGAAGCCGCCGGAGGGTCGCTGCCAGGTTCTGCGGATGAGCGGTAGGTGTCGTCACTGTGTTCGTGTTCCCCGCGCCAGTGGGGCGATTGTTACGCATATCACAGACGAGGTGCGGGGGTCAAGCACGCAGGGGGCGGGGCGAGGGCGGAAGGAGGTGTCCCGTGTGGTTGACACCGGCTGAACGGTCTGCATATACTGCCTAGACCGCCAGATCGGGAGGCCGCGTAGCCAGGATGGGAACAGCGTAATGGCAGTGCCGTTGAGCACGTAGGACCGATCAGGCGTTGCAATGCTACCGAAAGGCGGTGGCGCGCCAAGGTGCCACCGCCTTTGCACGTTAACAAGGGAATATCGAGCGAGTACGAGCCAAGGAAGGTTCGCAGCGACTGCGAACCGAGCGTGAGGTCAAGTTATTAAGGGCCCACGGAGGATGCCTTGGCGTCAAGGGCCGATGAAGGGCGTAGCACGACTGCGATAAGCCTCGGGTAGCCGTCAAGCAGGCTTAGCCGGGGATTCCCGAATCGGGGAACCGGTCTCGGTGAAGCCGGGACATCCTCAGCTGAACACATAGGCTGAGGGGGGTAAGCAGGGGAACTGAAACATCTCATTACCCTGAGGAAAAGAAAGCAACCGCGATTCCCTGAGTAGTGGTGAGCGAAACGGGAACAGCCTAAACCGTTGTGGTTTAGTGGCCTGGGGGCCTATACGACAACGGGGTTGTACGGCGTGTCAGCACGAACCCCAGATAGTGCACGGAGTGAGCAATCCATGGTCTAGCCGAAGGAGCCTGGAAAGGACCGCCATAGCGGGTGATAGCCCCGTAGGCGAAAGGCTATGGACTCCGGATGCGTTCGTGAGTACCACGGGACACGTGGAATCCCGTGGGAAGCCGGGGGGACCACCCTCCAAGGCTAAATACCCTTGACGACCGATAGCGCACAAGTACCGTGAGGGAAAGGTGAAAAGAACCCCAGAAGGGGAGTGAAATAGACCTGAAACCGTGGGCCTACAAGCGGTCGGAGCCCGTTTTCGGACGGGTGACGGCGTGCCTATTGAAGAATGAGCCGGCGAGTTACTCCTGTGTGGCGAGGTTAAGGGATGCAGACGTCCCGGAGCCGCAGCGAAAGCGAGTCTGAACAGGGCGAAGCAGTCGCACGGGGTAGACCCGAAACCGGGTGAGCTACCCATGGCCAGGGTGAAGCCTCGATAGTCTCGAGGTGGAGGCCCGAACCCGTATACGTTGCAAAGTGTTGGGATGAGC
>DAOUJO010000009.1:0-42085 GCA_034422595.1 Dehalococcoidia bacterium
AGCCAGGGAGATGCTGTGGGGCGAGTAGAACAGGTTCCCATCCTCTGCCCGCAGGGCCTGGTACAGGTTGAAGGCGAAGGCGCTGTTGCCGTCAACCAGCGAAGCCAGTGCCGGTCCCGTGGTCGATGGCGCAGCGCGCCCCTTGGCCGAGCGCAACTCGTCCGACACGACCGGGACGGCCTGGCCAGCCGGGGCCGCAGGTGTGGGGTCATCAGCCGGCGCCGCGGGTGTGGGGTCAGCAGCCGGCGCTCGTGGCTCAGCGGTAGCGGCGGGTTGCGGTTCGCCGTCGCAAGCCGACAGCAGGGCGATGGTCGAAACGCAGAGGACCATGACGAAGAGTGGCCGACAGACTGACCGGCTCAACCTGTTCGGGCCATTGATGCCCCTATACATCCTTCTATACATCGTTCGCCTCCATCACTCCTGCGGTCCTCCCGCTCATGCCTGCAAGTGAGCCTATCGATCACCTGATAATACGCATCGGCTCAGGAAAAGGTTCCCTCACCGGAGACTAGAACGACAGGCCGTGGTCCGTGGCACGTCCGACACGGAACTGCACGGAAGCACGGCGCTCGAAGCCACCAAGACCCTCAATGCAGAGGGCATCCCGAGCCCCTATGGCAGGCGCTGGCCGAGGGCCACCATCTACCGGATGCCGGGCCGACGCTGCGTATACGGGCACGCTCTCGTGAGGGACGAGCGCCAAGGACAACGCTCCGCCAGTCTGCATCGACACTGACGGCCCACGCCCGAATAGACGGGACTGCTATAGTCCTTGTCGCGCGCGTCGAGAGGAGTGTCTCATGCGTTTCCTGTCCGCAAAGGTTGGGCCGCTCTACGTCTGGCACGTCCCGGTGCTGCTTGCAGCTCTCGCGGGTGCAGGGTTCGCCGCCTTCCTCTACGCACCGGAGCAGCCGGATGGCCCTGCTGAGGGGATCACCGAGGACGAGCAGCTGATCCCCGTGCAGCGGGGGACGCTGACCGACGCCATCATCACGAGCGGAACGGTGATGTTCCCGATGCGCGAGGAGGTCTCGTTCTCGGTCGCGGGCGAGGTGGGCGAAGTGCTGGTGAGCGAGGGGAGCGTGGTGCGGGAGGGCGACGTTCTCGCGCGGTTGGATGCAGCCACGATAGCGTCGCTGGAGCGCAACGTGACAAAGGCGGAGGTGGACCTGCGGGATGCCCAGGAGGCGCTGGCCGATGCCCTCGGCCTGCCGGACGCGTCCGAGGTTGCGGCTGCGAGCGATGCAGTGACATTCAGCCGCCGGGCGTTGGAGAACGCGCAGGCCGACCTCGAGCTCACAATGAAGAATACGGCGCGGGATGAAGCCGACGCGCAGAACGCTATCGACGATGCGCTCGACGCAGTGCAGGACGCGCTCGACATGGTGGACGAGGAGGCGGAGGAGTACGCGGAGGCATTCGTGCAGTGGCTGGGCGTTCCGGCATCGAGCGTCAATGTGGAGCGCGACCCCTCGGAAGTACTCGGAGCCTGGCAACTGGACCTGGACGTGCTGTTCGACGACCGCCAGGTGTTGAACCACGACCTTTCCTGGATGGACCCGCCCGACGACGACCCGGCGACGCTGTGGGACGAGCTGGTCGTCTTCTCGTGGAAGACGCTGTACGTCGGCAGGCTTGCGGGGACGTGCCCGGACGGCCCGCCGTACGAGGGACGATGCGCGGAGCACGAGATGGAGGAGGCATGGACGGCGCTGGAGGACGCCCGTGCCGTGGTGGCTGACAAGCGTGCGGTGGTGAGCGACGCGCGTGCGGCGCTGGAGAACACGCAGGCGAAGACAGTGCGGGAGGTCTTCTCGGCTGAGGAGGCGGTCGAGAGGGCGGAGAACGCGCTGGCGGCGGACGAGGAAGCGGCGGCGAGGCTGACCGTGGAGACGGAGTCGCTGGACGTGGCGCTGCTGCAGTCGGAGATAACGGTGGCGGAGCACGCCCTCGCCAAGGCGCGGGAGGACGTGGTAAGCGCGGCGCTGACCGCTCCTGTAGCGGGCGTCGTGGAGAAGGTCTCGACAGAGGAGACGGGCGGACGGACGGAACAGGAGGCACGGGGCCGGTTGACGATCACCATCCTGGACACGTCGGTGGTGGAGGTCGACGGCTCGGTGGACGAGATGGACGTGCTGGCGGTGTCGGTGGGGATGCCCGTGGCGGTGACCCTGAGCGCGCTGGAGGGGCAGACGCTGAGGGGTGGGATCGTCAAGATCGGCGCGGCGGCGTCCGGGCATGCGGGTCTGGTGACGTTCCCCGTGACGATCAGGCTGGACGTTCCGGCGGGACTCACCCTGCGCGACGGGATGAGGGCCACATCGGAGATCGTGCTTGCGGAGTACCCGGGCGTGTTGCTCATACCCGCCTCGTCGGTGGGCGGGAACTACCTGGCGCCAACCGTGCGCGTGTGGACGGACGGCGGGGTCGAGGAGCGGAGGGTGGAACTCGGGCCGGACCACGATTTCTGGGTGGTGGTGCTGAGCGGGCTGACAGAGGGGGAGCGCGTGGTCATGGCGGAACCGGGACCGGCGCAGCCAGGGTTCGGCGGGTTCGGGGCGGATTTCTAGCGATGGGAATCATCGAGATGCGCGACCTGCGCAAGGCGTACCGCCTCGGCGCGATGGTCGTTCCGGTCCTGAACGGCGTGAGCCTGAGCGTGGAACACGGGGAGATGGTGTCCATCATGGGGCCGTCCGGCTCAGGAAA
This sequence comes from Dehalococcoidia bacterium, assembly GCA_034422595.1. Classification (GTDB taxonomy): domain Bacteria; phylum Chloroflexota; class Dehalococcoidia; order Lucifugimonadales; family Australimonadaceae; genus Bin16. The sequence goes on from DAOUJO010000009.1 coordinate 2,713, forward strand.
GTCGACGCTGATGAACATCATCGGCTGCCTGGACGCCCCGACCTCCGGCAGCTACCGGCTGGAGGGGGAGGAGGTGAGCGGTTGGAGCGACAGGCGACTGGCGCGGACGCGCAGCCGCAAGATCGGGTTCGTCTTCCAGACGTACAACCTGCTGCCCCGGCTCACCGCGCTGGGCAACGTCCAGTTGGCGCTGCTGTACGGGGAGCGGCGGGACGCGCTCGCCCGTTCGATGCGGGCGTTGGAGACCGTGGGGCTGGAGCACCGCTATAAGCACCGCCCGCTGGAACTCTTCGGCGGCGAACAGCAGCGCGTGGCCATCGCGCGGGCACTGGTGAAGAGCCCCGCGATCCTGCTCGCGGACGAGCCGACAGGCGCGCTCGACAGCCGCTCCAGCACAGAGATCATGGCGGTACTGCAACGGCTGAACCGCGAGGATGGGCTGACCGTCGCGCTGGTCACGCACGAGGGCGATATAGCGCGGCACACGCAGCGCATCATCTCGCTGCGCGACGGGCTTGTCGTGGGCGACGAGCGGGTCGCCGGGCAGCTGCAGGCGCAGGCGGAGGAGACGCAACCGACATGACGCCGCTGACGCTCATCGGAACGGCATGGCTGTCCATCGGGGGGAACCGGCTGCGCACGACGCTCACGCTGCTGGGCATCATCATCGGCGTGGGGGCCGTCATCGCACTGATGTCCATCGGCCGCGGCGCGCAGGCGGAGATAACGAAGAGCATCGAGTCGCTCGGCTCCGACCTGCTGGCGGTCCAGCCATCGGATGACCTGACGCTGGAAGACGCGTTCGCGCTGGCGGACCCGGCGGCTGCGCCGGCCATCGAGGCTGTCGCGCCGGAGATACGAACCTCGGCGGAGGTCGCATTCCGGGGCAGGGTGACGTACGCAGAGGTGCGCGGAGTGACCTCCGATTTCGCGTTCGTGCGGAACGTCACCGTTGAGAGCGGGGAGTTCATCTCACCGGCGCACGTGCAGAACCGCAGTAACGTGGCGGTGCTCGGCTCAGAGGTTGCGATGGACCTGTTCGGCTCGCGCGACCCCATAGGCGTGACGCTCGCCGTCATCGATAGCGGGACCGGGGTCGGGCCGGGCTTCCCTGGCGAAAGCGCGGGCGCCGCGCCTGTCGGCGTGCCGTTCACCGTCATCGGCGTGCTGGAGCACAAGGACAGCGGATTCGGCTTCGCGGGGCAGGACGACTATCTCTTCCTGATGCCGCTCACGACAGTCGCCTCCCGGTTCTCCGGGAGCCGCACGGATACCGGAGAGATAACCGTGACGTCCGTCAACCTGCGGGCGCGCGGCGGTAGGACCGCGCAGGCGACGCAGGAAGCCGAGACGATCCTCCGTATGCGCCACGAGATAACGGACAGGGACGACTTCACGATCGTGAACCAGCAGTCCCTGATAGACGCGGCCAGCCAGGCCGGGGAAGGGTTCACTCTCTTCCTCGCGGCGGTGGCAGGCGTCTCACTCCTGGTCGGAGGCATCGGCATCATGAACATCATGCTGGTGTCCGTGACAGAGCGGACGAGGGAGATCGGACTGCGGAAGGCGCTCGGGGCGAAGAGGCGGGACATCCTGGCGCAGTTCATCACGGAGGCGGTGCTGATCAGCCTCGCGGGCGGACTGCTGGGAGTGGCCCTGGGGCTGGGCTTGAGCGCAGGGGTGACGGTGCTGTTCCGCGGCCCCGATCTCTTCGGGCCTGACTTCAGGGCGGTGGTCGGTGGGGATATCGTGGCGCTCGCGCTCGTGGTGTCGGCGGCGATAGGGCTGTTCTTCGGCATCTATCCGGCGGCGCACGCCGCGCGGCTGCATCCGATAGAGGCGCTGCGGCATGAGTAACGCAGGGACGCGCTCCGCAGCAGGCGTTCGGGGAGGCTCGCGCTGATGGGCGCACGGGGGGGCATCCTGTTGCTGCTGCTATTCATTATCGTGGGCGCAGGCGCCGGCTACGGCACGTCGCTCCTCGTTCCGGGGGACGCGCGAGGACAGGAGCCTGAGACGGCGGACCTCGTCGCACCCGGCGCTGGCAGCGTGGATGACGAACAGCAGACCACCGCGCAGCAGACCGACGTTGACCAGATGATGGCGTCCCTGCCTGAGGAGGCGCGTCGGGAGTTAGAGAACGACCCGGAACTCGAGGCGCAGGTGCGGGCTCAACTGCAAGCGGCCATCGATTCCGGCGGGATGCAGGCCGGTGCGTTCGGCGGCCAGTCGGAAGGCGAGGTATTCCTGGCGGCTCCGCAGGAAGCAGCCATGCGCGATACCGAACCGCTGACCGGAACGGTCCTATCGTTCGAGGACGGGATGCTCCGTCTGGAGACGCCGGACGGCGAGGCGGCCATCGCCGTGCCGTCCGATGCGGTGGTGAACGTGACCGTAACGGCGGCCGACGCAATGACCTACCTGACGGGAGGAGCGGAGGTATCCATTGCGGTGCGCCCGGACGGATCGGGCGGTCTTGCGGCTGCAGCCATCATCGTGAACTCTGAGGGACAGGGCGGAGGAAGCGGCCTCGGTGGTCTAGCTGCGGTCGTCTTGGGTTCGATCACATCGTTCGCGGGCGGTGTGCTGACGCTGGAAACGGCGGACGGCGCGGCTGCGGTCACCGTGACAGACGGGACGCCGGTGCGGATCAGGTCGACCGTGGAGGAAGCGGCAGGCGAGTTGGCACCGGGCGTGAGCGTTACGGCGTTCGTGCGGCGCGAGCTGGACGGGAGCCTGTCCGCGGCGAATGTGACCGTCGGCGAGGCCGCGTAATCTTCAGGCCGTACGCCCCCTGGTCAAACCGGTGGGCGGGGACACCTCGAAGGCGTTTCTAGCGATGCGGAATCGGGCGTGCGGGAGTGCTCCACGTCGTTGCCCCATGGTTGAAGTCCCAGATAACCTTGGGTATCTAGGGAACACTGGCTCTTCACGAGGGATTCGCCCAGGAGGGGAGTTACTACGGAGACCTGCAACGCTATGGGCGCTGCCCGGTTTTGGAGCTGCGTCCGCACCACCCGCTCCCCAGACAGGGGCAGTCCGGTTCCGCAGTATGGTCCGTGCTATAGCGTTCAGCGACGTCGAGCCGCACCGCAGCCTTCGCGGCCACCAGTGCCATCCGGACCGCAGACGTCGTCCTTTGCAAGTGCGCGTGCTCCTCGCCCTCTCGTTCCTTACGCTCGCGCTCGCAGCGTGCGACTCCGCTCCGCCGACCATCGGCTTCGTGGGTTTCGGCGCGCGTCCTACACCAACACCTCACCCAGCCGCAGCCTCCATACCCACGTCGATGCCTACGCCCACAGCAACTCCAACCCCAACCGCTGCGCCTACGCCAGCACCTACATCCTTGCCAACAGCCACGCACATACCTGAACCGACAGCTACATCGACGCCCGAATCGACGCCTACGCCCACCGCGACCCCAGCTCCGACCGGCGCACCTACGCCAACACCCACATCATCGCCGGTCGCTACGCACACCCCTGAGCCGACTGCTATATCGACGCCTACGCCAAAACCGGCAGCCGCATCCGCACCAACGCCCACGCCTAAGCCAACGGCTACGGTTTCTCCCGAGGAAGCGGCACACGCCGCCCTGTCGCAGTTGCTCCCGTGGTACAGCGATCCGCCCTACCCGCTCGCCGTGGTGCCGATCCTCGAAGTATGGCTCAGAGACCCCGCGTTCGGGCGCGACCTGGCGCAGTCCCTGTGGATCACCGACGGTATCGAACGACTGGAGAACGATGCGATCTACGGACTGGGCCTCCTGTACGACTATGATCCCGCACTGGCGCGTCGGTTGCTTGCCTACGCGTCTGAGGAACCGGTGCAGTCCCGAAACACCATGTTCCTGGGCAGCTTGTACGCGATGCTCCTGGACCACAGGGATAAGTTTGAGCACCTCATCGCCCAGCCGTGGTTTGCAGACGGACTCAACGCGGAAGAGCGCGCCTTCATAGTGGCCATCCAGAAGACCACAGGTTTGGATGCGATGTATGAGAGTCTGATCGCCTCGCCGCGCGCCCCGCAGACGAAGAACGTTGCACTACCCCTGGCCGGGGAGGTGACCCTGTGGGCGTTCTACAGTGATTCGCCCACGCCGGACGAGAACGTTCTGGCGACGATAGAGAGGGGCGTGCGGGGTGTCGAAGGGTTCATGGGAACGTCGTTCCCTCTGACGGACCTCATTGTCTTGTCACTACGGGTTGACGACTGCGACATCGGATGCGGCGGGGTGAACTTCGTCGACTCGCTGGTCCTGATAGCGGAGAAGGGATTTCCTATGGGCGAGAGCGTTGTCTACCACGAGATAGCCCATTTCTACCTGACCGCCGAGTTCGGGCCGTTCTGGCTCTACGAGGGCGGAGCCAATTTTGCCGCGGAGTACGTGACAGCCCGCAACGAGCAGGACGGTCAGATACGGCTGGACGAGCACGCTCTGGAGTATTGCCAGGGGCAGCAAGTGCCGAATCTCCACACGCTGAACGACCCCGACCACCCCAATCCTGTGGGGCAACAAACTTGCGGCTATTCGCTCGGCCAGTACTTCCTCACCAAGCTGTACGACACCATCGGGGAAGCGGCGTTCTCGTCGGCCCTGCGGGAGCTGCATGAACTGAACCTCGACTATCAGTACTACGCAGACGACGAGCAGGTCTACCGCGTGTTCCTCAAGCACACCCCACCGGGGTCGCGAGCCGCGTTTCTGGACCTGTACCGGCGGCTCCATGGTGGGCCCTTCCTCAACGGCAATTGACACGCACGGAAGCGTCGTCTCCTGCTTGCAGGACCCTGTGGACAACGGCTCTCCCTGGCATCCTGCTCCGAAGAGATGCCGGAATCCTCAAAGTTTCCTCAATATCTCCTGCTAGGTTGACAACCAGGCAGGGCCACAAGGCCCGGCAAACTGCGAAGCAGGAGGTGTTGGGATGATCAGGAGATGGATACCGGCAGGACTGATAGTCGGGCTGCTGGCCGCGGCCATCACCGGGGGTGCCGTCATGGCATCGGGCGGGGACACCGGAGAGCCCGAGGGGCGTGAAGCCCAGGAAGAGGTCATCGTGAGGGACACGGACACGTCGACCGCGTACATCGTCAACGACGACGTCGATGCTGCGAGGGAACCTGACGAGCTGGCCGTCAGGGTGGCGGAAATTCTGGGCACCGACCCACAGGCCACCTACGACGCCATGGTCCAGGCGGACGAGGTCGACCTCGACCATCTCGGGGAGGATCACGTCGACGCTGGGGATGAGGATTCCTGGTCTGAGCACGCGACGGGATGGTCGTACGCGGAGTACGGAGAGAGGGTCGGTGCAATCCTGGGCCTGAACGGCGAGACAGTCGCTCGCGCCATCGCCAAGGCGTACGAGGAGCTCTACGGGGTGGAACGGGACATCTGGGATAATGGAAGCGGACGGGACGCGGAAGGCAAGCAGGACCCCGGCAAGCATCTCCCCCGCCCCAACACCGACGGCTGATCCCCCTCCCAATCGCGAGGGGCCGGGGGCGGCGTCCCCCGGCCCCTTTTCCCGTCGCCGGTCGCAGGACCGGAAAGCGCAGGTGGATATGGCCTCCGGGAAGATGAACGGCAACGAGAGGGAAGAGAAGCCCCTGGTGCTCGTGGTCGACGATGACCCCAACGTCGTCGCGCTGGCGCGCGGTTACCTGGAGCGCGACGGCTACCGGGTCGTCGAGGCCAACGACGGACTCCGGGCGTTGGAGACGGCACGAAGGGAGCGGCCCAGCCTAGTAGTGCTGGACCTCATGCTCCCCGGCCTTGACGGATTCGAGGTCTGCCGGAAGCTGCAGGTGGAGTCGATGACGCCTGTCATCATGCTGACGGCGCGGGTGGAGGAGGCGGACAGGCTCGAGGGGCTGGGTCTGGGGGCTGACGACTACGTCACCAAGCCCTTCAGCCCCCGCGAGCTGGCAGCCAGGGTCCACGCCGTCCTGCGCCGCGCCGACCGGGAGAGCGCCGTGGCCGCCTACCCGGAACTCTCCTTCGGCAGTATCAGGGTCAACCTGCGCACCCGGAAGGCGACGGTGGACGAAGTGGAGCTCGGCCTGACGCCGACGGAGTTCCGGCTGCTGACCCTGCTGGTACAGGAACCCGGCAGGATATTCTCTCGCGACGAGATCATGGACCATGCCTTTGGCCACGACTTCGACGGGTTCGACCGCACGGTGGACACCCACGTGTCCTCTCTGCGCCGCAAACTGGAAGCGGAGAGTCCGGGGAGCGCAAGGCATATCCAGACCGTCTACGGCAGCGGCTACCGGCTGCGCCATGCCGAGGAGGCCTGAGGTGCGCCCTGGGCCGGTGCACGGCCTCCTCTCCAGCCTGCAGTTCCGGCTGGTGCTGGGGTTCGCGCTGACCCTTGCCCTTGCCCTGACCGCCGTGGGAGTCTTCATCGGCCTCGCCACCGAGAGACAGACGGAACGGTTCGAGAGTGACCAGGAACTAGCCCAGGCCGGACGCGTGAGCCGCTTCATCACCAACAGCTACGTCGAAGAACACGCGTGGACCGAACCCGGCGACGAACTGCAGTCGATCGTGGAGGAGGCCTCCAGCCTCTCCGGGCTTCGCGTAACCCTGTTCGATGCCCAAGGCACTGTCGTTGCCGACTCCAACGCCCCTTCATCGTCGATATCAACGAGCAATCCAGACCTTGCGGATGGTGCGAGTCGGGATATCACGGTTGGGGATGCGGAGGATGGAGGCCCGGAGCACGACGGGAGGGCCCTCCCGGTCTTCAACGATGGGGAGGTCGTGGGTTCTCTCATCGTCTCAGGTGACTCCGCCCCGGACCCGGATTGGAGTCAGTTCGGGCTGGCAGACCCGGAGGCTTCCGGCATCTCCGCCTTTGTCAACCGCTATCTGCTGTGGGCCGGCATCGGCGCCGCGGTTGTGGGCACGGCGCTGGTGTGGGTGCTTTCCCAGCGCGTGCTGGCTCCCCTGCAGAGCCTGGGAGCGACGGCACGACGGTTGGGCCGGGGCGAGCTGTCCCAGCGGGCCGAGACCGCCGGCCCAACCGAGGTGCGCCAGTTGGCCCACAGCTTCAACGCCATGGCCGCTGAGTTGGAGGAGGCGGAGCGCCGTCGCCGCAGCCTCACCGCTGACGTCGCCCATGAGCTGCGAACGCCCACATCCAACATCCAGGGATACCTGGAGGCCATCAGGGACGGCGTGTTTCAGCCCACGCCGGAAACACTGGCCATCATGCACGAGCAGGCTCTCCTGCTGTCGCGGCTTGTCGAAGACCTGCGCCTGCTGGCACAGGTCGATGCCGAAGAGTTGCAGTTGCAGCGGACGCAGACGCCCCTAGCGGGGCTGCTGCAGTCCTGCCTCAATGCGATACGCCCCCGCGCCGATGCCAAAGGGGTGGCCCTGCACTTGGAGGTGGCCTCGTCTCTCCCGGCACTGGACATGGATGCGGCACGCATCGCCCAAGTGGTGGGCAATCTGCTGGACAACGCCGTCACCCACACGCCCGAAGGCGGCCGTGTAACAGTGTCGGCCCGTGCGGTCGGGGATGCTGTCGAAACGGAGGTGGCCGACACCGGACAGGGGATCGCTCCCGAGGACCTGCCGCGGGTATTCGACCGCTTCTACCGCACCGACCCATCCCGTGCCCGCAGCACAGGGGGGACCGGGCTCGGGCTTGCCATAGCCCGCAGGATCGTCGACGCCCACGGCGGCTCCATCAGGGCCGAGAGCGTGTTAGGACAGGGCAGCCGGTTCGTCATGCTCTTGCCAACCGGGACATAAGGAAACCGCCGGAATCAGGCCGCTGAACGGGGGCAGATGGTCACGAACGAGCATTGCCCAGCGGGGTCGGCAACTCGCACCTGGTCGCGGACATACAGGCGGTGTGCCTAGTCGCAAGGATCGAGTGCTGCGAGGCCAGACGGTCAGTGTTTGTTCTGAACCTCTGTCCATTGCTACGCCGTCTCGCCGCAATGGACAGGCGGATACCGGCAGGCTCACATACCCAACCCCTTCCGCGCTCCCAGGCACCCCGCAGCAGGTCGCCTCTCACTGTGAGCTGTGCCCTCTCCCTGAAGGGCTTCTTCATACTCTCTTCAATCTTTGCCGATAGGCTGCTTGCAGTAGGACGAACGAGAAGCGCACGTGAAGGAGAGTCTGATGAAGAACTTGACGACGAAGAGACGGTGGGTAGCAGCGATGGCGGCGGCAGTTATGTTGATCCCGGCCGTGACCGCCGGGACGCTGGCCGCAGCTCGGACAGGAGGACCCGATGATGGCGAAGCAATTGGGGAGACGCCCTTCGTGGCCCAGGTGGTGGAGAACATCGGGCTTGAGAGGAGCGTGGTCAGAGACGCCATCGACCGGGCCAAGACGGAACTGGACAGCGGAGCGGCCAGGTCGAAGAGCTTCGAGACCCTGGTGGCAGAGAACCTCGGCCTTGCGACGGGCGAGGTCGAAGCCGCCGTCGGCCAGGCCAAACGCGACACGCTGGGCCAGCGCATGAGCGGGAAGGTGGCGGTTGAAGCAGGCTTGGATCGATTAGACCGGGGGCGGCTATAAGGCGTCAGGGCTGGATGCGCTTTTGGTCTACAGCAGAGAGCGGAGCCTCTGCAGGAGGCCGGAGAGGGGGAGACGACGCAGGCTATCCGGCGCAGGCTATCCGGCGCAGGCTGAACGCGGCTGCGGAGGCGTTGGGGAAGCGGCTGGATTTCCGACGCACGGCCGACACCGTCTACTTCTGGTCGTCAGAGGGACGGCGGCGCGGCAGACCGCGCAAGAATCCGACTGAGTAGCGGCCAAGCGTCTGCCGTGTCCCTTCCCTCAAGACATACGAGGGAGGGTGTCGAAGGCGGCGGCTACTCTCCTGCGCTCACAGACATGACGGTGTTCTGGTACTCGAGGAGGAGTTCGCCGTCGTCCAGTATCGAGTAGCGGCTTGATCGGCTGAGAAGCGGGTTCGCCTCGACAATCTCGATCACAGTGAGAGAAACCCGTGTACGTTGTTCGTAGCGGATGCTCGGGCGGCCGTTCAGTGATGACCTGCCCACATACTCGTATCCGTCCGCCTCTCTCGCCTGAGGACGTGTCTCTTGGGCGTCCATCCATCCGATGAGGTCCCATGGTTCTTCGAATCGGTGCACCGGATCTCGGTCCGGCACGCCGGTGACCACGGAGTCGTCGAAGAGCGACCGCACAACGGGAGGCGTCCCGTCGGCGCTCCATGTCTCTCCGGTGATGCTCACCGCCAGTCCGTCGCCGTCAGGCGTGATGACCGTCTTTTCCATCACCCACTCCGGGTAGACGGCGACGTAATCGCCGATCCCGAAACGGCCGGGTTTGCCGTAGCCCTTCTTGTGACCGCCTCTCTGGAAAGTTTCGAACACGGTGACCAGCGGTCTCTCCGGACTGATGTCCCTCTTCAACGCTTCCAGCGTCCCCTCGGCGGGCTTGGAAGAGTTGAGCACGGCGACCGCGGCCGCTGCGCCGCCGGCGAGGACGATCAAGGCAACCAGTGCCAGTACGAGGTTCCGTTTCATCGGAAGCGTGACGGCACATTAGTGGTGAACGGGTCAGGACAGAGTGGCATCATGTTGAATCCTTGCTCAGTTTATCCGAGGTGTCGTCTGGGACATACGCTGCTCTACCACGGAAAGCTCAGGTACCATCGTTCTCCAACGACATAGAGCAGTAACGTCGCGCAAGCGAACACAAATGGCAGCCATCACTGTCCCCTTCCACAGCTCGGCACATCCCCGAGCATGTACGTTGGTGACTTCTTCACGACACTGACCGCGACAGATATCCCGCCGAGCGGCCAGGGCCTCTCGCACGGCCCCCACTGGAACAGGAACGTACTCTCGTGGGACCTCAAGTCTAAGCGATACAGCACAGGCGCAGGCGCGTCGGTGGAGGCGATCCGGCGGGCCTCCGCGAAATCGAGGCGTACGATCTGCTCACCGGTATCGTCGAAGATGTCCACGTAGTAGTCGTCCAGCGGAATGACCTCCCCCGTTGAAGAAGCGGATGGGGCTTGGTTCCGGTAGCGAGGCTCCTCTGCCAGCCAGAGGCGCCCCGGACAGGCAGCAGTGCCTCAAGAGGCCACGCGTCCCTCAAGCGGTGCCAGCGGGGAGCCAAGGCAGTATATTGGTGGGACGTGGTATCATCTGGTCTGACTGGAGTCAGGAGATTCCTACTCTCTTGAGGGAGGATCGACAGTCTTCGTTGTGGTGCCTTGCATACGAAGTCAAAGCGTGGATCATGCCTACACCGATATCACTGCCGTTCCCTCCACTCGTGGTCTTGGAATTGGACGGATTAGTAACCTGGGATTGGTTGGAACCACTGGTCCGGGACCGTCTTGATGCCGGTGTAAGTTTGTGTATTGTCGGCGGTCAAGGAGCAACCAATCGAGGAGGTTACTTCTTTCACCTTCGAGAAGATGTCGAAGGATTTGCGTTCTCGACCTTTGACCGACAGAGTGTCTTGACGTTCGGCACCGGGGAAGAATGTGCAGCCTTTATGAATCACGTCTCCGGTAGGCTGTATGATGAGAACATGTGGGCGAGATGCCAGGAGGCAAACCTCAAAACAGATGAGGAGGGCTAAGGTCTTCCCATTGTTCGGTCGCCCATTTCATGGCGTCCGCAGGTTTCCTTCCACGTTTCACAACACCTTTCTTACCTCGAACGGTCCACCGGAAGTTTTCATTCAGCAAAAGAGCGAGACCTGCGGCGTGGTTCTCCATAGCTGTCTTGGCCTCCTGCTTTTTCGGCATGTGCCGATGGCCAAGGATAACTAGACGGCTTTCGTTTCGTTCAATCAGGAAACAGACGGGCAGCACATCTGAAATCAGAGAATACGTGGAGTTTCCTTGGGTGGTTGCCGCTATAGCTAATTCCAGTCCGATGTGACATAGTCCCAGACGAACGGCCTCTTCGGTAAAGCGATAGTAGGCCTCCAGGGTTTTCCCCAAGCCAACGAGATCGGGAAGCAGGGCTTGGTGTTGGCGGTCGAAAATACGCATCAGCTTTCCGAAATTGCCTTCTTCCTTGTTATAGGAGTCAGTTCTAGCATTGACTGCAAAGCTCAGATCAAAGCCCTGTCTAACTGATTGAAGCCCAACCGGAGGATTGTTCAACCAATTGCAATCTCGCATTTGGGCAAGATGGTAAGCGTCCATCACGAAGTAGCTGTCAATGTGGGGAAACTTTTTGCTGCCTGACTCATGCTGTCTCCATTCCCAGAGCAATACCACCACGAAGTCGGTGTCCTTCCTGATGTCCTTAATCAACGTAGCGAAGTTGGCTGATTTCTCCTCAGCAATGGATTCTATGGCTTTCATTTCAAATCTGATGCCAATTCGCCCGTCTAGGCTCCGGAATGCCAGGTCTGGGAACTGGTTGGCAATGACATAGGTCAATGCAACGCCCTGTTCTTTGACCTCAGGGGGCAGCAATGCGGTTACAGCTTTGGCGAACTCGTACTCAAGCAAGATGCCTATGCGAGTCCTAACGTCGGTCAAGTTGCGCTGGTTGGTAGGGAGGACGTCATCGGGGAAGAGTGCAACCGCCAGTGGCAATGTATCTTTGTTCATGATGCTTACGGCCTGGGGTATGAGCTCCTCATCCAAGAACGTAAGGACTGCCTCAGGATCGTCTGATGTGCCATCCAATAAGTCGGCAGAAATCGACATTGGAAATTCAGCCTCCCGATGGTGAAAGGATGTCGTCAATTAAACTCCGCCGTGCTTGGGACATGATTTGACCGGCGTCTTGCAAGGCTCGTTCACTCTCTTCAAGCAGGGACCGGGCTGCCGCGTCGGAACGGTAGTAGAGGTCCAGGAGTCGCCTCTGTTCAGCGGCGTCCGGGACAGGTAGCCGCACGTTCAACACGGCCCTCTTGCTGAGCCTAGGGCGACCGATACCGGTGACCAAGTGTATTAGTTGACCATAAACCAGGTCGGAACGCAGCAATACGGCCAGTAGGCTCGGCAGCATTAGAGGGGACTCGGTTGTCGGGTCGGATTTGGGGGTTAAGACGAGGCACTCGGATGATGTGAACCCTTCGTCGATGTCATCGCCAATAAGACACACTTTTCTTAGGGCTGGTCGCATCCTGGCGAACAAGACATCCCCGGAGACGAAACGTTTCACCGAGCTCCTGAGCGTCGTGCCATCGACCAAGGCTGGCAGGTAGCTCCCCGTGAGGGATTCGATGTTTGCCAATCCCAGGTAGGTAATCTCCTCCTCGCAAAGGTCCTGTACTGGTACTACTGCTTCGTTGCGCAACTCACACAGCTCTCTCAGAGATTTCAGAGGGTGACGGGACAGTAGCAGCGCTTCGTCTGCTCGGCGTCGCGCTGGGTGATGATAGGCAGGGTCTATGCGGAGCGTGTCCCTTGCAAAGGAGCCGTCTTCAGTGGGTGGAATTCTGGTCCAGAAACATTGTCGGCCATACCACCCGGGTTGAGGCGGCGTTTCTGTTGGACCCTGCTTCCACACTTTGAGTATCTTTGGCAGGTCCGAGTCCAGTTCCATTTTCCCTGCGACTGAATCATGACGCAGCAACGGGTCTCCGTTGGGCCTTCGTCCGACAACCTCGGCGTGGGCGAAGAAAGTCAGATGGCTCTCTGTCGCGCTGTTGTTGTCCTTCTGGTGCTTCTGCAGAAAGAGTATCGAGGACTTGACGGAGGCATAGGGCATGAATGCAGTCTCAGGCAGGCTGACTATTGCCAACGGCTGTGACCGATCCAGAATCAGGCGACGAGTATCTGTATTGGATGGTCCATTCAACACGCTGTCGTCGATTATGATTGCCACCACTCCTCCTGGTTTCAGAAGGTCTAGACACCGCTCGATGAATAGCACCCCCCGGCGCCTTGACGCCTTGCCATTCCCAAGCTCAAAGTCAGACAGCGCCTCCTTTTCTGACAAGTCGCTGCCAAAGGGCGGATTGGTGAGAATCGTATCAATCGTACTGAAATATGGCTTAAGGCTGTCTCCCAATGAGCCGGAAGAGTTGATGTGGGTTACTGCAAAGGGGCAGGTCGGGTCGTGCATATCAAGATTCACCCCGGCAACCCAACTCAATCGCTCGTCAATCTCAAATCCGAGTAGGGCTGCGTCTCGGGTGCTTCCGCACTGCTTGATGTGCTTCTGAACTTGGAGTAGGAAGCCTCCGGTCCCACAAGCCGGATCGCATATCTCTCCCATCAACGATGAGTCCAGGGCCTCAACCATGAACTCGACAATCGGTCGGGGTGTAAAGAACTGCTGATTCTCGCCTTTGTCAAATGTGTTGCGGATAATCTCTTCGTAGAGCAGTCCTTTCAGGTCTTCTGAGACAGAGGCGAGCTGGTAGTGACGCAGCTCTTCAACCAGTTTCCTGATGGTGGAGTCCTCCAGGCGCAGGTGGGAGAATCTCTCTGGGAATAGCTCGGGATGGCGTTTGACCAGACCCAGGAATTGTCCCCGGGTGCGTGCCGCCACGGACGCGTCTGTATCACCTGGATGGATACAGAAAGCAGCCTCTTGTGGTCTGAGGACCGTGTCTTTCTCATCGTATACCTTGCAATAGATGGCCTTGGTCAGTTCGTCGAACCTCTCAATCAGGCTGCTGTTGCCTTCATGGTCGCGAAGCGTTCTGTGGAGCACTCTGACCAGCCGACGAAGATTCGCAGAGGTCTGGTTTACTCGATTCCTGCGATCTTCACCCGCATGAGGCAGTAGGGCTAATAGGCTGGCCGGGGGACTCTGTTGGTTCATTGCCACGCTATTTTTCATTTCTAGCACCTACTGGCTCTTCCTAGTTTCGGTATTCGTTGGCTAAAGGCATATGTGGTCCGTTGCTCCCACCAGAAGGCAAGACGCTCGTCACGCATCTTGCGTCACTCTGCCTGTCTTGGGGTCGTAAGATGACGCGAAGTCCGCTATGTCTTGTGTACTGACGAACCACTGCGTGCCTCGTCGGATTGCCTTTAGCCGTCTTGAGCGGATGTTTCGGCGAACGGTCTCTTGGCTAACCTTCAAGTAGTCGGCTGCTTGAGGGACGGAGATCTCTTCTGGAATGTTCACGGGCAAAGACCCTGTGGCTCGGTTTGTGATATATAATACTACACCACTGGCTGCTGTGCCACTTCTTTCAACACGGTCGCAGCCGCGTCCTGCCTGCGCCGAATCGCTTGGGTCCTCTCGCCCTGCCCGATCCCCAGCTTCCTCGCTTCACCTCGCGCAACTCGCTCGCGCACCGCGCCCTGACTGGCCTTCTCGCCGACGGCATCACTCGCAGTTCAACTCCTCCGTCATTGCTACCTCCTTCGTATGTTATGCCTTCCACGCCCCCGTCAACCCCCAACCTCTTCCCCGCCCGACGGCGAAGCGCTCGCCCTCGGGTGGGGAAGATTGGCCTGCGCCACCCTCACCCCAGCAGACTACATTACCGTCAGGCCGTAGGGGCGCATGTATGCAAACCACCGCAGCTGATGAAGGCGAATCCTTCCCCGTCCGGCACCGACAATTGACCGTATTCCGTTATCGCCCCGACAGACGACACTAACCGTCGGGAGAGAGCCGAGGGCACGATGCTCCGAGTAGACGGCCCCACTCGCCTACTGGTCAGGCCAGCCTTCGGCACGCTCACCGGAGTCAAGGGCGTTCTGTATGGCGGCAGCGGCCTCATCCGTCACCCACTGGCGCCAGACGCCCGGTTTGCTGTTCAACCACCAGATCGCGGCATCGGCATGGTTGGCGCCGTTGTCGAGCCGCCATATCGTCATGGCGGCGTAGTGGTCGGTGCTGAGGTGCCACTTCTGCAGCATGGCGGCCACGTCGGGGGCGCGCATGAGCAGTTCGGGGCGCACGGCGATCAGGAGCGTCGTCTCGTCGTAGGCGCAGGCCTTGGTCGTGGCCCAACACGCGTGGCTATAGGGCGGCTCCTCCAATCGGACCATGTCCAGCTTCAGCGCGGGGGCCATGCTGCTGTCCAAGTAACCCAGCCAGGGCTCCCGTTGCTCGTACCGGGCGAAGAGTCCGCCGTGCAGCGCCGCTTCAGATTCGGGGACAACGATCTCGACGTGATCTAAGAGGCCGTAGCTCTCGACCTGGACCGCGTTCACCACGTTGCAGGCCCAGCCGTCGGGGCAGGAGACCAGCCTGGCCCTGCCGCCGCCCTCAGGGGTCGCGAACAGCTGCCGGTACTGCTTCTCCTTCAGGTCTTCAACGCTGTCCAACTCCGGATGCGCCTCCTGGACGTACGCGGGAACCATGAACGCCGATTGCGAGAGCCTGCTCAGGCTCTCGCCCAAGGAGACCGCCTCGCCTGCCACCGTGGCTTCTTCCCAGGCTTCGCTGGCGTTGGGCAGCCAGAGTTCCATCATCACGTCGCTGTCACCCCGTCTCAGAGCCGGGACCGCCGCTGTCGTGCCTCCCTCGATCACGCCGGTAGGATACCCATAGCCCTTCTCCACGATGTACTGCGCGATGCGGTTCTGTGACAATGCGCTATCCCAGCCAAGGTCGTTGAAGACGATGGGGTTCTTAGCGGCAGTGGGTGTGGGCGGGATCAGGGTTGGCGTGGGGGTCGGCCCAGCGCAAGCGGCGGCCAGGAGTAGCGCGAACGTCAGCGGGAAGGCCCTCATCAGTGACATGGCGTGCTCATTCTACCGGACTCGCAGCGGGCACCTGCATTGAGCATCGCATCTGAACGGCCGAACTGACCGGACCCCTGACTTCCACCCCAGCGCAGCAGACGGCGGCGGTCTTGCTGCTGCAGCTGTCGTTCTGAGAGGGCGATGCGTCAAGCCTGTGGAGGCCTGCGGGATGTTCACCTCGCTGCGCCCCCGGAGGACGGGCCTCCGTAGCCGCGGAGACAGCAACTGCCTTGTGACCCATGCGCACCGTTCGTCAGGCAATAGTGACCTCGACCTTCACGCTGTGCCCCAACTCCCTGAGCGCTTGTTGAACCCGATCCATGTTCGAGCGGTCATCGGGGTTGGCCATCTTGCGCACCGCCGCCTCGCTGATGCCGAGCCTGCGGGCAAGGTCTGTCCCGCTGACGCGCTGAGCCTTCATGGCCGCGTACAGCGCGAGCTTGGCCGCAACCACGCTGGGCACCGCCACGGACACCTCCCCTTCCCCAATGCCGCCGGGCACCGGAATCTCTCACTCCTCGTGGACGTAGCCGGCGAGAGCGGTAGCGAGCGCATCCTCGGCCATCGCCAACGCCTCGGTATGGTCCCTTCCGTCGGTGATGGCCTCGGGCACGTCGCGGAAGGTGATCACGAAGCCGCCGTCGTCCTCATCGGGGGTCAACCGGCATGGATACGCGTAGATCATGTTCAGAACTCTCCTGTCGATGTCCAACTGGCGCAGCATCGCGGCCAGCACGCCCATCTTCAACTCTCCACGCGGCAACGTAGCGAAACGGCCTCCGACATAGACTCTCCCGTGACTGCCCTTCCCATGCTTGGGGTCGAACCGGAATCTCTGTCATAGTAGCCAGGGGCAACACCTCCCCCACTGAGCCGATCCTCCGCCTCTGTGGCATCAATGCACTTCAAAAGCAGTTGCCTAGGCTTCACCGGTACGGCCGGCGCGTCTCAGGTCCCCTATCTGTTTGACGCGGTCCGTGTAGTGGACGCCATCGACGTACTCCGGTCTGTCTGTCATGACTTCTCACCTCGGGCTCTTCTGCGTCCCGGCAAGTGGCTCGTGAGCACAAGGATGCTGCTGCTCTTCGCTCCGATTCGCGTGCATAACCCGATCCACCCGGCGCGCAACGCTGCATCTCCCAGCAACCTCTTCCTACTTGTCGGCACCGCCTCCGGATGGAGATAATGTTGCTTGACTACCTATGGTAGAGCAGCCGTACCTTCCTCTTCTCACGTAGCTGCCTCTGCCGCCTAGGGGAGGTCTATGGCAATCGAGAATGGGCCGATCTGTCTATCGGTGATCAACATGAAAGGTGGAGTCGGCAAAACGACCATTGCTGCTTCCCTTGCCACCATTGCTGCCCGGCGTTACGCCAGCAAACGTAGCTCCCATCGCGTGTTGGCCATCGACCTAGACCCACAGGCGAATCTGTCTCAGGCCCTTATGGGAGGACTCAGCTATCGGCAATTCCTAGACAAGAGGTCACCTTCCGTAGCTGAGGTGTTCGACGGGTATCAACCTCCAACCGCTAGCATCCCCTCGGCAGGCGCGCTCAGTGCTTCCAACACCGTACAAGCAACTAGATTCCCGAACCTCAGGGTACTACCATCCAGGTTTGACTTCTCCGACCGCCTGAGTTCGGTCCTTGCACCTGATCCACGGTGTTTGGCACGGCTCATCGCCAGTGAGTTCCAAGGTGAAGACCTAGTAATCATCGACTGCGCGCCGACGGAATCCCTGTTCACTACAGCAGCTTATCACGCCTCGCGCTACATACTCGTACCGGTCAGACCTGAATTCTTCGCTACCATAGGCTTCCCTTTGTTGAATGATTCTCTGCAGAGCTTTAGACAGGCTAACCGTGGCCATCACATAGATGTCATTGGTATCGTTGTGAACGATGCCACGTATCTTGGTAACAATAGAGGAGGACCGGAGAGGCGAATGGCTATGGCAGAGATCCAAAGGGAGGCAGGCCAAAACGGATGGCATATATTCAGCAGTCAAATTGCTTACTCCCGCGGGTTCCCCAAAATAATGAGGGGTGACAACAAACACCTAGGCAAAGCTACTCGAGTCATGGATTCATTTGCTACCGAGTTCTTTGCTCTACCAGAAATGAGCACTCTTGAGCTCGGCCCGTAGTCAGATAGCGAGGTGATTCATGGCGGAGTCAGAACTGAGAGAGGCATTGGCTTCAATGGTACGCGCACATGGCTTCGAGCAAGTTGATCAACACCTAGCGGAAATCCGGCGTGCCGAAAATGAAAATAGGGAAAACAATCCTATTCAAAAGGCCGCACCGTCTAAGCAAACACTGCCCATGGCTAACACGAAGAAGCAGAGGCCCACAGCATTACAGTACGTAGGGAAAATGGAACTTCCGCCTGAGAAACGCACCGTGGTATTCGACCTCGCCGGAAGGTTCGAGGCGAAGTCGTTCCTTCCTACCCTTGGCGACATCGACGACTTCTGTCAAAGCTATGGTATCGGTGGTTTCACGTCGAGATCTCGCGCGAACGCTATTCCGAGAATCTTTAGGTTCCTAGTATCCATGGACACGGAGGATATTCGACGAATCCTCAACGAGGGAATGTTCTCTGGCCCGTCCCGCTTAGGACCAATCGCAGACGCAATCCGGCGGAATGGGAGAGCAAGGACTGCCACCGGCTCTAATGGCAATCGCTAACTCGCTTCTGATCGGCGAAGTCCGAGCGAGATGCGCAACTGGCAAGCGCGCGGGTGCTACTCCAAGAAGCCTCAATCCCTCCAATTGGAGATGGGACTTACATCGCAGCGTAAAAAAGCCCACCGCTCCATACAGCTGGGTTGGTGTTCGCGCGGGAACTTAACAATTATTCAACAGACGGTCGAGCGCATCCCGGAACGATTCCCCCATGAGTTTTCCTAGGGCGTGGTTCGATACGACGAACTCGAACCTCACTCCGTTAGCATCCTGCATGAACTCGTGGGCTATCTCGGTGGCGTCTATGTCAGCGAAGTCTGATGCAATGAGGTTGTTGCGTCCGCCAACCGCCGCTAGGACAGTCCGCAGGGCATCAACGCATTCCATGTGCGATCCCATGCCATTCTCCTCCCATGGTGCGTGCAGAGACTATCAGCCCATGCTAGACCGGACAACCCCCCGTAGCTCAGCCAGGACAGAGCCCGCTCCAGCTAAGCCGGGGTCCGCGGGTTTGAGTCTCCGCCAGGCGGGAGAGTGCTACCATCGCCCTTGATGGACGATTCCCTACGCGCCTAAAGCACCTGGTGCGCGTGGGAGATGCGCTCGAACGCGGCGTTGGCGAACTGGGGCAGCAGGACGGAGCTGTCCCGGTACGGCACCGCGATCACGTACACCTTGACCACCTGCCCGCCCCAGGTGACTGGGCGGGCCAGCACGGTCAGGTCGTCGGCCCGCCAAAGGTCGTAGCCGCTCACCCGGTCGACCGCTGCGGGCCTGCCGGTGAGAGCCACCCGCTCCGCCACCGACTCTGGTGCCGGAGGCTCTCCCCTCCGCGGCAGCAGCCCGCGCAGCACCGACAGCGGACGCTGCTGCGTCCGCAGCCGGAACCCCGGCGTCCTCGTCACCACGGTGGCGCACAGAGCGTCCGGAGTCTGCCCATCCATCCTCAGGGGCAGTTCGGCCTGCGATCCGCGCTCGTAGAGGACGGCCAGCAGCGGCTGATGGCGCAGCACCTCCGCAAGCCGGATCGTCAAGGATGCGTACGAGCGCCCGTACATCGCCTGGAGGGCGACCACGTCGAAGCCTGTTGCCTCCGCGAAGATGGAGAACCAGCGCGGCTGCATCAGCGTGGCGGCAGCGAACCGGTCGGCCTGCCGGCACAGGGGCGCCCCCACGGGATGCCCGATGCGGGGATGCAGGTCGTGCAGCCGCTCGCGGACGACCTCGTACGCCTCGTGCAGCACCGTATGCTCCTGCCCCACCCTGCCCTCCGATGCGTCCACGTGGATCAGGTAGCCGCCGTCCCTGGTTCCCACGTGGTAGCCGCGGAGGCCGCCGTCCTCGCACTCGAGGATGACTCTCCCGATCTCCGCACGATCCAGCAGATCCGTGATCTCCTTCATGCGGGGGAACGGTGGTACATCGAAGTAGTCCACGAACTCTCCCGCCATGGCCGCGGGGTGGAGCTTGCGGTGCAGCAGCCGGTCTGCGGCGAGCCGGTGGCAGAAGCCGTCGAGCGTCCCGCTCATGGCAGCAGCCGCTTTCCGCTGTAGCGCTCGTACAGCTCCACGATGAAGCGCTTCGACTCGGTCGACAGCGGGCCACGCGGCCTCGTGCCCACCCGGAAGACCGGGTCCGACAGCACGTACTGGTACGCGCGCTCCACCTCCGTCTCCTCGTCCGCCTCCGGCTCCCCGCCCTCGCGCTCCAGGTAGCCGGCCTTGCGCAGCAAGTCGTGCACGCTGACGCCGTAGAGGGAGGCCAACCGTCGGAGGAGTTTCGGACCTGGATGGCGCGTCCCCTTCTCGATCTGGGAGAGATACGCATTCGAGACGCCGGTGAGGCGCTGCACGGCGCGGATGCTCGTATCGCCCCGCAGTCGCTTGAGCGTCTGCCCGATCTGCTCGTATCGCCAATCGTTGTGCTCGTCCATGTCAGTCTCCCTATACAATACCTATTGTTGTACTGCTGCACCCATTCGGCGTTTGGTCAATCTCTGAGCAACGACTGTCATATCAGAGGCAACACTTGTCAAGAAGAGCGGCTGTTATGCCACATATGCCTTGCCATTAGGTATGCACCATCGTTAGCCTTCTGCAACAGCGTCAGCCGGGCTCACGTGATGCATGCTAGTCCCAATCGCATCACCGCGATACCGGCGCCTGTCACCAGGACTCCCATGGAGGCGAGGACCGTGCGAAGGGGCAACAGGCTCACGAAGGAGCAGCAGGAGATGCGGCAGCGCGGCCTGCGGCTGCTCGCCCGCCTCATCGCCCGCCGTCACCTCGCTTCTCTCGCGCACGAGAATGGCCTCCGCCCCTCGGCCTGCACAGCCCACCCCGGCGACAGCGAGAGCGGATCGGTCCAGTCTTCGGGCGGAGAGTCCCTCTTCGAGGCGGAGGACGAGCATGCCCGGTAGGCGCGCTAGGAGAGTGCTCCTCAAGCGGGAGGCGCTGTGGGACCGGCTCGACCGGCTCAACATCTCCCAGAGCGATCTCTCCCGCAGGCTCGATGTCTCCACCACTCACCTCTCACGGCTCGTCAACGGACAGCGCTGCCCGTCACCCTCCATGCGACGGCGGCTCATGGAGGGCCTCGACTGCCAGGATTTCGACGACCTCTTCTACGTGGTTACCGGCGATGCGTAGCAGGCTGCAGACCGCACAGGGGCTGTTCAGGCCCGGCATCGCCCTGCTCCCGGACGATTTCCCCGAACGCCTCACCGCGCTCAAGGAGATCACCGGCCTCACTTGGGAGGGCATGGCGTGCTGCATCGGCGTGGATCCCAGGCAGCTCCAGCAGTGGAGGAACGGCGGTTGGCCCAACGGTGGAGCGATGCTCGCCCTCCTGGACCTCGCCACTCGTGTGCCCGGCGGCCTGGGTAAGCTCCTTGGGCGCGATCTGCTCGTGATCCCGCAGCATGGTCCGACGGTGGGGATCAAGGGAGAGGCGGAGTGAGCGCCCGTCAGCAGTGGGTCTACCACGTGGAGCCGTCCCGGCTCCCGGAGGATTTCCATCAGCGGTTGGAGCGCCTCAGGAACGCGGCGGGAATCTCCTGGCGGGGGCTGGCCCGGAGACTGCGCGTGAGCGTGCGGAGCGTACGGCGCTGGAAGGCCGGGATGCAACCGAGCCCCGGCCACTTGTTTTCCCTGTTCACCACGGCCGAGGAGATGGGACTGCTGCATATCCTGCTTCACGGGGCGCAGGATCAGGATACGGGTGCACGGGGGGAGGGTTAGCGCAGTCATTGGGCATGCCCCGGCCGTTCCCCCTTTCCGACACCACCGCCCAAACCGGCCTCGCCGTGCATGATCAACTCGAACCCGCCGGGGACGGTGCTGGCCAGTTCGGCGATGCACAGGAAGTTGAACACCGTCTGCGTTGAGGGCCTTGGCGATGCCGAGGTCGAGGAACCGCGCAGCGCCATATCGAACATCCGGCGGACCACCGCATCGGCGGGTGGGTCCAGCTCCAGCTTGGGACGCTTCTTCGCGCCGTCCTGGACTTGGATCTTCCGGTAGCCGAAGGGGGCGAGCATGGGCATCCAGAAGCCGCGCGATGCGGACTCCCGCATCCCCCGCAGGACCTCCTGCGCGAGGTTCTCCGAGTGGCACGGCTCACGCGGAAGTCAACGGCCTCGTGTCGCTCTCAAGGATTTTGGGATGGTGAACTGTCCCAGTCTGGTTCGTCTGGCCACGCAGTGAACGCCGTGGGCCTGACGGGAATGGTGCAACGGCTGGTGCCACACTGTCTGCAAACACGTGGCACAGCTCATCGGGATACGCTGGAGTAGCGCGGACGACGGCTAGAGGATGTTTTGCTGCGCGCTCTCTCATCTCCCAGCCGCCCAAAGTTCGGCCCGTCAGTCGGAGCGGGACAGGCTTTCCGGCGGACGGGCATCCAAGGCAACAGACCGCCCCGCTCACTGCGCCTGCAAGAAGGCACAACTGGTGTCTTCTCTTCCTATTCTCGCAGTTGCTTCCAAATGGCTCCAGCATTCGGACGTCGGGAGGAAGACCGCAATACCGCCAGGGCTGGTTCAGGTGCTATACGAGAAACTAGGCACTCCAGTGCATAGTTCCTCGCAGAGGGCGCTTACGCCGAGTAGCCGTCCACAGAGGAGGCGATTGCCATGCCCACGTTCAGCACGCTACCGATTGGAGAGGCCCGTGCGAGGAGCGCGACGGGCAAGCGCGCGGCGCTGCTGCAGGAATACGTCGGCTACATTGAGCGTGTCGCGCCCGGGTGAGGGCAAAAGTTCAGCGCTGTGGGAAGGCGAGCACGGTCTCGGAGGCGCCGGGCATGCGCCAGACCGCACCGAGTGGGCCGCGCCGTTCCAGCAGGTCCCGGTGGGATACGTAGAGCGGGATGCGGACACCGGCCCGTGCCGTCTCCTGACGCGCGACGCGCAGGAAGTGAGTGGCGGCGAGGTCGTTCTCAAAGACGATGAGGACGCTGGGCAACGTGCCGTGGTCGGCTGCCGACTTGGCGGAAGAGAAGTAGCGTAGGTAGGGGGCGATGCGGGCCGCCATGGTGACGGGACGCACCGCCCTGCGCTCCCATTCCAGAAGGAAGTGCCACGTCCGGCCATCCTTGTGCAGGACGCCGGAGGCGTCGGGGCGGACGGAGTGGAGCCTGCCGTCGTGGCGGAAGAAGACTGCAGCACGGTGCGGCGGGTCGAGCCGCACGACCTCGAAGCCGAGGGTGCGCGACTGGACGGCGAGCGCGGCGATGAAGGCATGCACGGCCTCGGTGTGGCCGATGTTCCTGAGCAACTGGCGGCTCCGTGTGCCTGCGACGTTGCGCCACGTCAGCGGGCCATCCGCGTCCAGCGGCCTCACGCTCCACCGACTGCGGGCGTCGCCTACAGCTGCGCGGTCCCTGCGGGCGAGGAGTGCAAGCCCCCTGTCGGTGAGCGCATAGCGGTGGCGCTCTCCGGTGGCAGGAGCGAGCGCGAGGCCGAGGCGTGAGAGGCGTCCCATGACCTGCGAGAGGCGTGGCGCACGCACTCCGAGCAGCGCGCCGAGGTGCGCGGGGGCCAGCCACGGCCACACGGCGAGCAGGTCGAGCACCCGCTTGTCCGTGGCCTTCAAGCAGGCGGGCAGCATGTGGTCCGCGCAATCCCCTCCAGTTCCGTCGATGATGATGTCTTCGGGCATGGTCGCGCGGAGAGGTGCGTCCTCGGTGGGAAGCTCCCCCTCCTCCAGGACTCTGGCGAGTGCAGCCTGCAGGCTCAGCGTCCGTGCGTCGTCCGGGGCGCGCCATGCCGGTCGATACGCGCCCGCCCTCACCGCACGGGACTCGACAGCGAGGAGAGCCGGCGTCCTGAACCAGCCCAGCAGCCTGCATGCGTGCTCCAGGCGCGATGCGTCGGAGGCGAGCACGAGAAGTGCGCCCAGCGGTTCAGTGTAGCCGAGTCGCAGCAGCCGCTTGGCGAAGGCGGTCCTGCCCGCGGTGGAGCCCTGCCGCACGACGCCGAGTGTGCGGCCGTCGGGGAGCACCAGCGCGGCATCGAGCGGAGAAGCCCTGAACCACCGGAACGCCCGCACCGGCCTCGTCGCGGCGGCGATGGAGGCGGTGACCCGATAGATCACGGCGGCGGCATCGAGCCGTTCGAGGAGGACGCGCCGCCACTGGGAGGAGACGGGACGGGTGCGCAGCAGATCCTCCACGGGAATGTCCTTCTCACTCGCGAGACGTCGCAGCCCGTCCGCGGTGAGGACGAGGCGCCTCGTGGACGGGATGAGCGGGGATGCGTGGGGAACCGCGGTCGCGAGCCCTTCGCCGTCCAGCACGGAGCAGGCGTTGTAGGCGGCGCGCTCGGAGATGCCGGAGACGGCGGCGAGCTCGATGCGGTCGAGGAGCGGCATGGCGACCAGCCGCTCCATGACCCGCACTTGCAGGCTGTTCACGATGCCATCTCCTGCTGCCCGGCGTCCTCCTCCGGCTGATCCGGGGCGGGGTTGCGGGGGCTGGTCTTGCCGGGAGCCTCACCCGGAGCCGTCGCGTCCTTCTGCTCGCCGGTGTACTGGCCAGAACCTCCGTCCGGCTTGGCGCGCGGGGCCCGGCGGCGGCGCTTGGCCTCCTCCGCGGCGATCACCTCCATCGGGGTGGTGTAGGCGGCTGAGGCCGCGCGGACGTGCGCTGCAGCCCCGGGGTCGCCCGGCTCAGGCGGGTGAACCATCACGGAGAAGGCGGGGTGGCGCTGGTTGCCGACGGTGGCGCGCACGTAGCACTGATGGACGCCGAGCGAGGTGACGTCCTCCTCGCTCACCCGGTCGCGGCCGAGTTCGCCCACGAGCCTGCGGGCATCGGACGCCGCCGTCTGGAAGACGGCGATGCAGCCGGTGTTCGCGAGGACGGTGTCGGACATGGTGTGGGAGAGGTCGTCGAGCTTGGCGAGGCTCTGGGTGGCCAGGATGAAGGATGCCCCGAACTTGCCGAGTTCGGAGAGCATGGACTCGTAGTCGACGCCGGGCATCGACTGCATCTCGTCTACGACCACCAGCGCGCCGCGACGCCGGTCGGGCGGGAGCGCTCCCTGCTCGCGGATGACGGCGTCGACGAGGTTGAGGATGGACGATCCGAGCAGCGCCGCGATGTCGCGCCCGACGACGCCCTGCGCGGTGGAAACCAGCAGGATACCGCCGTCGAGGATGGTCCGGCGGACGTCGACGGTGGAGCGGCGTTGTCCGAGGACGGCGCGGGCGCGCCTGGATGACGCGTAGTAGCCGAGACGGGTCTGGACGGGCGCGAGAGCGTCCGCACGGTATTCGGCGCGCCATCCCATGAACTCCCGCTTCCACCACTCCGACAGGTAGGGGTCGCTCAGCTGCTTGAGGACCCTCTCGCGGAACCTGTAGTCGGAGACGAGGGGCAGCCCGTCGAGGATCGTGTACTGTCGGGCGGGGTCGGCCGCGGGATGCGCGTTCGCCTCGTGGAGGGTCTTGACGACGTGTTCGAGGATGGACTGCATCCGCGGCCCCCACTGCTCCCACAGCCCCCTCGCGATCCGCACGACGGCATCGGCCGTGCGGTCGCGGTCGGTGAAGACGCGGGCGTCGAGCAGGTTGATGCCGACCGCGCCGCTCTCGTCTGCGAGGTCGATGAGGCGGACCTGCGGGATGAGGGATTCCGGCACGTGCTGCAGTAGGGACTCCACGAGGTCGGCATGGGGGTCGACGACGATGATGGCGTCGTGGTCGCGTCCCACCGCCTTCTCCCGCATCCTGTGGACGACGACGTGCTGCATGAGGGTGGACTTACCCATGCGGGTGCGCGCGAAGTAGACGTGGTTGCAGCGCGTCAGCTCGTCGGGGAAGTAGATGGCCTCGGCCCTCCCCCCAGTGGTCTCGCCCACCAGCGCACCGGAGCGGAAGCTCCTGGCGGAGGGCGCCAGTGTCCGTGGGCCGGAGCGCTCCACCGAGGGGGTGTCGTCGGTGGGAGCGGGCGGATGCCACAGCGCTGCGGCCTCGCGGACGCCGATGACGCTGCGCCTGCCGAAGAACCCCGGCGGCTCGGGGTCGAGCGCGGCGTCCACGACGTCCACGGGTTCGAGTTCACCGACGACGAAACTCGCGCCGGAGGGGTTGTCGTAGTGGCGGTAGGCCGCCGCGATGCGCTTCATGATCATCCCAGCCCGCTGCTCGCCCGCGTCCGGCGGCAGGATGATCGTCACCTGGACGTCGGCGTCGAATGCGACGCGCGAGACCTTCTCGGCAATGAGAGCGGGCGGATAGGAGCGCTGAGGCTTGAAGAAGCGGGCCTTCACGTAGCCGATTGCGATGAGCCCCGCCACGACGGCGATGCCCATCAGCACCGCCTTCCACGTCTCGCCCGCCTGGACCCAGGTGTACGCCCTGAGGCCGACGAGTGCGATGAGGCCGAGCACGGCCATGCGGATCGGTTCGGCGGATGATGGGGCGCCGGTCTGGGAGGAGTGCGGCGGCTGTGATGGATGAGGTGCGGGCCGCTCGTATGCGAGGCGCTGGTGGTGGACGGCCCAGTCGGGACCGACGGAGCGCATCCGCAGACGGGAGATGACCCGCTCGCCGGGGTTCAGGCCGGAGAGCGCACCGAGCGGCGCGAGCAGGGGGTCCGAGCCGGGGTCGGTGAGGTCACGGTCGTGGAAGGTGCGGAGCGGCACGTATTCGGGGCCGCTGGAGCGGAGCGTCGCCGTCCACGCCTGCTCGCCATCGTCGATGCGCAGGGGGTCGTCCTCCGGCGCGACATGCCGGATGCGCGCCTGGGGATAGTGGACGGCGATCTGCCCGCGCAGCACGTCCTCGTCGTGGCAGCGGGCCATGACGGCGACGCAGTCGGCGTCCCCGGCCATCTCGAGCGAGAACGACTCCGGCACCGTGACGGAGCCGAGCAGGTTCTCGACGGCGAGGAGGTTGCGCTCACCGTCGCGCTGGGGAGTGATCTCCACCAGCACCGGGGTCTTCTCGGGCTGCTCGTCGTTCCTCTTGCTGTTCGAGAAGGGCAGTTTCATCCGGTTCTTCCTTTCCTCGTGGAAATGCCCACGTGCTCTTGCTTGCTCTTGTGGATCTCGCGGGCCGGGCTACAGCCGGTGACGCAATGTCCAACGGGGGTGGCCCTGTTCACGCTGACGCAGCGCTCGTGGCTATCGGACCGCCCGACGTCATCGCTGACCCTCCCTGCCGGGCCGCCACTCTATGACCTCGGCCTCCTCCGGCGTGGCCTCGATCCGAACAGGGAACCTTCCTCCGCGCGCCAGGAGCAGGCCGTCTCCCCTGGGACACGAGAGGAGCCAGCGTTGGAGGTCGGTCGGCAGGTCAAATGCCTCGCCGACGGTGGAGATGGCGGCGGCGTCCTGCTGGAGGAGGAGCTTGAAGGCGGCGTTCTGCAGGAGCGCCCTGCCCGAGTGCCCGGTGATGGCGCGCGAGGAGTCCTCCGAGAGGAGATCCTGCACGTCCTGGGTGATGAACTGCAGCCCCAGGCGGTGCTTCCTCGCGCGCTTGGCCATCGACACCATGAACGCCGCGCCCTCGGGGTGCTGCATGATTGACCAGACCTCGTCGACCACGAGGAGGCGGGGCCTGGGGTTCCGCGCGGCGGCCGCCCAGACGGTCTCGGTGCAGACCATCGCAGCGGCCGGGCGCAACTCGGGTTCAAGGAGGCGGAGGTCGAACACGGTGACGAGCGCCTCGTTGGCGAGCAGGTCGTCGCCCTCGTCGGAAAGGAGGTGGCGGAGGCTGCCGGTGGCGAAGGGCCTCAGCAGCCGAGCGAGGTCCTCCGATTCCCCGTCCTGCATGTAGGCGTAGAAGTCGCGGAAGCCGGTGCGCTCCCGCGTCTCGGCGTAGTAACCGGCGAGCGCGTGGTCGAGGGACGCTCGCCGCTCGGCGCTGAGCCGCTCGCCGACCATCACCTCGATCAGCCTTCTGAGGCTGCCGATGCGCAGCAGCAGCTCCTCGGGATCGGCCTCGTCGATGACGAACGGGTTCAGGCCCTGTCCGGGGACGCCGGGAGAGAGGACGCGTCCTCCCGCCGCGCGGGCCATGTCCGCGTACTCGCCCTCCGGGTCGATGACGTAGGCGGTGACGCCGCGCGTGATGCCCCGCAGCACACCGAGCTTGGTGGCGAACGATTTCCCCGAGCCCGAGCGAGCGAGCACGGCGGTGTTCGCGTTCAGGTGCGTGCCGTCCCACGGATCGTAGACGACGGGCGAGCACGAGCGTAGGTCGATGCCGTAGAGCGTTCCGCTGCGGGTGTCGAGGTCGGGCGGGCAGAAGGGGAAGAGCCGCGCGATGGACGAGGTGTCCAGCGTGCGCCACTCCGCCACCGCGTTCAGCCCGATCGGCAGCGTGGAGAGCATCCCCGTGCGCTGGCGGAACGGGAGCGTGTCCACCCTGCCGAGAGTGGCTGCGAAGTGCGCTCTCACCCGCTGGGTCATCTCCTTGAGCCCGGCCTCTTCGTTCGCGTGCAGGGTGATGGAGAGGGACGTGTGGAAGAGCCGCTCGCGCCCGCGCTGCACGTCGTCGCGCAGCCGGGTGACGTCCTCCAGGGCGATGGCGGCCTCGGGAGACATGGTGCGCCCCCGGCGCAGCGAGAGCGACTGGGCGGACTCGAAGCGCACCTTCTGCCACTCGAGGGTGCGCGCCGCCTGCTCGGCTGGGATGGGGCCGAGGTGGATGGCGAGGTCCATGGGCGCGCCCGCAGCCATGAGTCCCTGCAGGAAGCCGGGGGCCAGCGCACGAGGCCAGCGGCCCAGGTGCAGCGAGCGGGTGAGATGGGCGCCGAAGTCTATCTCGCGGCGTTTGACCGTGACCTCCACCGGCTCGTCCCCGTCCCTGTCGGCGGGCGAGCCGCCGAGGGCGGACGCGAGCAGGAGGCGGCGCAGCGCACGCCCCGTGAGCGGGTGGACGGAGAGCCCTGCCCTGCCCAGCAGGCCGTGCAGGTCCATGACGCGGTCGAACGGGCAGACGGCGTAGAAGCGGCGGTCGAGGATGCCGCTGCGGCTCTCCAGCGCCGTCAGCAGGGAACGGAGCGATTCCGCAGCGGCTGCGGTCTGCTGGGGGAGGTGCGGTGGTTCCGCCCCGCGCAGGGTCTCCCGCATGGCGCCGAGGTCGGGCGGGTGCTGCCTGATGAGCAGCTGGAGCGGGAAGTCCAGGGCGTTCAGCGCCCCCGCGAAGGCGCCCAGCTTCGGCTCATCGAGCTCAAGGCCCATCACCTCGCAGACGCCGAGCTTCACGCGGTCGGCGCGCACGGGGCCGTCGTCCTCGATGTGCGAGAGCATGAAGCACAGGGGCAGCGGGAGGGGCGGCTTCTGCGCCCGCTCCGGCTGCTGCTCCGCTTCGGGTGTCGCGCCTCTCGGTCGGCGCGTGATCCGCCTGGCATGTTCGATCAGGTTTCTCATGGTGACGTGCTCCTCCTCATGGGATGGGGACGATGCCGGAGCGCAGGACGACGGCGACGGCCTTCGCGGAGAGGACGACGACGAGGCCGACGAGGGCTCCCGCGACGGCGTTGCGCGCCCTCCCGGCGTTGCGGGGGTCGCCGCCCTCCGCCATGAGGACGAAGCCCGCCCATACCACGGCGAAGAGCGCGAGGCCGGCGGCCGCGTACGCCATCGCGGTCAGCACGCCGTCGAACGCCGCGAGCATCGCCCGCTCCTCGTCCGGCGCGGCTGCCATCGAGACCGCCGCCGCGAAGGGGGTCGTCAGGGCTGCCGCCATGCGCCTCACCACGGCCACTCCCAGCCGAACAGTCCGAACAGGCCCTTCGACTCACCCTCGCTGAGCGGGCTCTGCACCGGGGTCGGCGTCGGAGCGGGCGTCGCCGGCGGAGTGAACGGCGCGTACGGGGCGTCCGCCCCAACGGTGAGCGCCGCGTGCACGGTCTCCTCTCTGGAGCCGTGGGCGCTCCCGCGCGGCGTCACGGTGGCGAGGATGTGCTCCGGGTGGGTGATCGTGACGACGGGCACGACGGTGATGACCTCGGGCGGGATGGTGAGCCGCGCCGAGACGTCGTGGTAGGTGATCTCCCCGTCGTCGTGGTAGACCGCCGCGGACTCGCTGACGACCTTGCTGGTGCCGGGCCGCAGCACCTCGACGGGCACGTGGTACTCCTCCTCCTTCTCCGGTACGAGTTCGAGATTGACCAGCGGCGGGGCGTTGCCCCGCAGGCTCGCTTCGAGGACCGCCTCGACGGTCAGCTCGTGCAGTCTCCTGCCCGTCGGCACCGGCAGCCGGAAGGCCGCGCTGTCCGGCGGGCGGAGCTCGACGGTCGTGCTCGAATCTCCGGAGGAGAGCGTGACGGAGCCGTACACGCCGGTCACCCGCGTCTTCATCATCAGGGCGCCCGCGACGTGCACGTGGCCGGTGACCAGGACGAGGTCGATCGGGTGCTCGACCGACTGGACGCACTCGTCGGCCTCCAGCCTCCCGGTGAGCGCGCCGGGGCTCCAGCGCAGCTGCGTCACGCGGACGTCGCAGAGCTCTCCCTCCGCGACCGGCAGGGGGTGCGGCAGCTGCTCGCCATCCAAGCTGACGGCCCCAGCCTGGCCGGACCCGTCCACCCACGCGAACGTGAACGACGGAGACTCTCCCGTCAGCGGCAGCGTGTAGACGATGGTCTCACCCGCGCCGACCCGCGCCCCGCTGTAGAAGAGGATGTCCTTCCCGCGCGGGCCGCCGAACGCCTGCACGTTCAGGTCCACCTCGGTCGCGGCGCGCAGGGTGACGGTCGCCTTCTCCTCGAATACGGCGAACTTTTCCACGTACAGCCTGCGCCCGGGAACGGGCGCGAGCGGGTCGAAGTCGATCTCGTTGCGCCAGCGCTCCGGGCTGGTCTGCGGGTACGGGGTGCCGGGCCCCGGCGTCGGCTCCGGGGAGGCTGCCACCGCCGCAACCGCCAGCAGGCCGGCGGCTGCGACCGGCAGGGCGATGCGCCACATGGCGGCGTGGCCGCCGTTTCCCCGGTCCCGGGGCTTCCTGCGGTTGCGGAGCCAACGCTGCAGACGCGGCGACCTGCGCCCGTTGCGGTGCTCGCGCTTTCTCCGCTTCCCGTGCAGCCTGCGCAGCGCCCGCAGCCTCCGGATGCGCCTGCGCGTCTTCTCCGTCACCTGGCGGGCCAGGCCGGGGTTTTCGCTCTCGGGGAGCGGCTCGCTGCGCAGCAGCTCCGCCGGCGTCCCCGCATAGCACCGGCCGCCGAGCCGGTACTGGAGCAGGTCGGCGGCGACCAGCGGCAGACGCCGCCCGCCGATACGCCCCACGACGCCGGCGATGCCGACGAGGGCGAAGACCGCCGCGAGCGCGATGCGCACCTCGGGCCACGGGATGGGGGCGTAGCGGTACAGGCCGTAGGCGAGCGCGCCGATCGCGATCAGCCCGACGACCTGCGGGAAGGTGAACCAGCCGAGGACCCGGTCCTCGGCCTGGACGTGGGTGGGCACTTCGTGTGCTTGCATCTCGATCTTCTCCTTCTGCCTGTCCGGCCTATCCGCCGGAGCTGGGGACGGGCGTGGGCGTCGCCGGGTCGGGGACGTTCGGGGTGACGGCGGGGTT
The DNA here is from genome assembly GCA_034422595.1 of Dehalococcoidia bacterium. Lineage (GTDB taxonomy): Bacteria > Chloroflexota > Dehalococcoidia > Lucifugimonadales > Australimonadaceae > Bin16. The sequence continues at coordinate 34,066 of DAOUJO010000009.1, forward strand.
GACCACCGCGCTCATCACGAGGTCGACGATGCCGTAGGCCACGAGGATCAGGACGATGCCCATGACGGCGGTCACCATCGCGGACTTGCCCCGCTCCATCTGGTGCGGCGCTCCGCTGGCCGTCAGGTACAGGTACGCCCCGTAGACGAAGTAGCCCGCCCCGATGGCCCCCGCGAATCCGATCAGGATCCCGACGAGGTTCGATATGGTCTGCGTGAGTTGTTCCATGACTGTTGTCTCCTGTTCTGTAGCTGCTGTCGTTCCGTTCCGTTCCGTCCGCTCGCTCCGTCCTAGTGGCACATCGCTGCTCCTCCGTTCTCCATGCATGGGGCTCGGTGCGGGCCGCGCATGGCCCGCCTAGTTCGTGGGTTCACTCGCCGCTGCTCCGCGGAGTCGCGGTGCCGCCCGCGTTCGGCGGCGTGCCCGCATCGGCTGCGGACCGCGCGGCTCCCACGCCGGAGGCCGCTCCCGCTGACGCCGAACCCGCCGCGGATGCGGCTGCCCCGGCGCCTCCCGCACCGGCTGCGGCGGAGCCTCCCGACATGGCGCCCGCCGCCGCGCCGCCGATGCCGCCCAGGACGCCCGCCGCGCCGTGCGCGGCCGCCGCTCCCGCGGCGATGCCGCCCGGGCCCGCGAGCAGCGGACCGATCGACCGCGTCGCCCGCATCGCCGTGCCGGGCAGCGACAGGCCGAAGTAGAGGGTGTGCAGCCACGCGTCGAACGTGCCCGCGTTGCCCAGCATCGAGGGCACCCGCGTGGCGAGGTAGATGAACGCAGCCGAGAGGATCAGCTTCCACACGAGGTCGCGCACCGGCTCAAACCCGCCGATCGCTGCGAACTCGTTCAGCATCGAGAATCCCATCGACAGCGCGATGATCTGCACCGCCTGCTGGAAGACCGCCGTCATGAACAGCCGCAGCCAGTGCCGGCCCCATCCCGCCGTGTGCGGCAGGATCCAGAGCCCCAGGGCGACCGGGGCCAGGGCGACCAGCAGGTCGATCAGCGCGATGCGCAGCAGCATCTGCACCAGGACGTAGAGGACGAAGAAGCCGTAGACGAGGTAGAGCAGGCCGATCAGCAGGGCCATGCCGACGCTTCCGGCGCCCACCGCCGTCAGCAGGGTGTCCTTCGATGCCCGCAGCAGGTCTCCCGCCGTGAAGCCGAGCTCGGCGGCGATGAAGCCGGTGACCGCGTCGGCCACGTCGATCACCAGCGCGCACCACCACAGCGACGAGGCGGCGGCGGCCAGCCCCAGCACCAGCCGGGGCACCAGCTCGCGCCAGCCCGCCTGCGACCTGCCGAGGTGCTCGGAGACGATCAGGCTCAGCCCGATCCAGCCGACGATGACCACGAGCAGGCCCGATGTCACGGCCCAGACCGCCGTCCACGCGGAGACGACGATGGGGTGTGCGTACGTGAGCGCCGCCGGGGTGCCGGTGAGAACGTCGTTCATCGGGGCTATCCCTTGGCCCCGCAGGCGTCCGCGCCGGTCACCTGCTCCACGATGCCGCAGAGCGCGCCGTGCACGGCCTCGACCATCCAGCCGGCGAACGCGCGCGCCCACCGCCCCGGGTCGAGCGCGGCCAGCACGCGGTCCCACAGGCTGGTGGGCCGGTAGATGGGGATGACCACGTTGAACGTCTGGTGGTCCCCGCCGTCTACCGCGACGATGACCAGCAGGAACGCCTCCTCCCTGTTCAGGTCCGGCTGCTGGGGGAGGACGGGGTACGACCAGGCGTATTCCCAGCCGTCGTCACGCTCGCTGCCCGCGGAGTGGACGCGGAACATCGGGGTGAGCCAGTCCCCGGTCTCGGGGTGGCGGATGCCGTAGTGGACGGCTGTGACCTGCCGGTCGAATAAGGGCCTCGCAACGAAGCCTCCGTTCTTCTTGCGCTCGACGAACTCCCGGTCGTGGTTGACAAGGGAGAGGCCTCCGTCGTCCTGGGCCTGCGCGGTGAGCGCGGTGGCTGCTGCTGCCAGCGTTGCCAGAAGCAGCGCCGCGGTCAGCGTGATGAGTCGTCGCGTCCTGTCGGTTGCGGCCCTGGTGGCCGGGTGCGGCTTCACTGTCCAGTCCTCCTCATTGCCGGGTGGCTTGGTGTCCGGCATCCAGTCTGAGGAGGACGGCATGCGCTTCAGAAGGTCATATAACGGGTGTCATGCGTGACACCCGTTATGGCGCGTGGCGATCCGGGCGGCGTCCGTGGTGTGATGGACGTGTACAGGAGATAGACGTATGTCCGCGAGGGAAGGCGGGGTCGTGGGCAAGGCCACGGCCTATCGGACGGGCGATGCGTCACGTCGTGAGGCAACACTTCCGGTGTGGAGCGCATTGCACGGTCTGCCGCAAGGCCCGTGAGGGGAAACAGCAAGGTTTGCACGGGGATGGACCGGTGGTCCGCGCAAAGCCCACGAGTGCAAACGGCAAGGCTTGCAGACGGGAGGGAGACGGTGGAAGACGAGACCATGGAGCAGGATCCGGGCCGCTACGTTGAGGGCGCGCATGAGCTGCGGCTGTTCGCGCTGCTGCACGGCCTGGTGCGCGAGCACGAGATGAAGGGGGCGGCGGACCGCCTCGGCGTGGACGTGAGGACGCTGGCGACGTGCCTGCGACGGCGGCGGCTCTCCGACCGCGTGCGGGTTGCGCTGGAGGGCCAGCTGCAGGCGGAGTCGGACCGTCTGGCGCAACGGGTCGGCGGGTTGGCGGAGGAGGTGGCCACGCTGGGGAGCCGGGTGGAAGAGCTGGCTGGTGAGTTGCACGGCGCCCTGGACCGTGTCCGTCCGGTCGTAGCCGAGGAGGTCGGGGCGCTGCGTGAGGAGCAGGCCGAGGCGGTGCGCGGACTGGAGCGGCGGCTCGCGCAGATCGAGGGGCGGCAGGGTGGTTCCAAGACGGCCGGCGCGGTGAAGGACGGCGCGGTCGGAGCGCCGGAGGCGGAGAGGCGCCAGGCGTATCGCCGGCACCCGAGGGTGGTGACGGCCGAGGCCGAGTACGGGGAGGAGGACGTGTACGGGGACGCCGAGCCGCTGGTCATCGCATGGCGCAACGCGCGGACGGTGCGCCGGGCTGCGAAGGGCAGGCTGGAGTATGCGGAGGCCACGGAACGGCAGATGTCGCTGGAGATCGCACTGATGGAGGGACACGGCCTGACGCTTGCGCCCGAGCGGGACCCGTTCGACAGCCTCACGATGTCCAGCGAGCTGAAATGGCGGAGGCTGGAGCTTACCGCCGCGCGCCGCGAGCGGCAGAGAGCGCTTCGCCGGCGCTGGCTCCGCCGTGCGCTCACCCTGGGACTGTGGTGGGAGTAGGCGTTGGGAATGAGGTCAACATCCGGCTCATCGGAGGCACCAACCCGGGCCACAGGGGCCTCGAACCGTTGCCAGCGGCCCGCCGGGACGGCAAACTGAGTCTGTTGTTCGGCTTGCCAGCGTTCGCACCAGAGAATGCTGGAGGGTTCGTACCGCCCCTGCCCTTGGCCGGAGGGATCGAGCAGTGCTCTTCCGAAGGTCTGAACGAGGGACGGACCACTATCCCGGCGGCGGGAAGCATCGGCAGGGTTTGAGTGAACTCCCCTGATGGTGCTTCGAGAGCCGGGAACACTGGGGCGGGCACACTGACAAGCCTCGCCTCACCTGAGAACGCTGGAGCGCCTCCGATGCTCTGGCGACTGCCTCGCGTGCGCGGCTAGCCCGCTGCGGACACTGAGGCCTGCTCCCCCACGGTCAGGACACGCTCGCACGGGACGACGGGTTCCCCACCGTGGGTTCGCCGTGATTCGCGAGCACTGGGATGCCCTGTCACTTCGAACGTGAGCGGTGGCGGGAATGCCGGACCCTTGGTCCCCTGGGCCGACACCCCGCCACCGGCAGGAAGGATAACGCCCACGGCTCATCGGCGTCTCTGGCAGTCGCTGGCGAAGAGTGCTAGGTTGTGCGGCGCGTCCGGGCGTGGACCTCCCAAGGGCGACCCGGCGCACCATTGACGGCGGCGCTGGAGGCCACACCAGTGCCGTCGTCGCGCGTCCGGCAGCTGGCGCCGTCTTCCTCCACTGCGACTGACCACCAGCCGGATCCCCACCGAAGGGTTCCGCGCGTCTCCTGCCCCATGTCCGCATTGCGTTCGAACCGCGGGCCGGGCATCTATCCCCAACGCTCCGTCTCCCGCGTCAGGCATCCACACCGGGGGCGGAGTCTGTCCGTTTGCCAACCAGCCATCGAGCACGCCCGCCGCCCCGGATGCCGGCGGAGGGCAACACCACGAGGAGGTGCGCATGCACGTCGGAGGACTGATTCGACAGGTGACGGGACTCATCGGACGCCGCAGGAGAGCGGAGTTCACGGTGCGGTACACGCCCGAGTGCGCGTACTGTGGCGTCCCGGACGACGAGGCCGTGCGGTACCCGCGCGGGTTCTCGGTCTGCCGCCACTGCCATGAGAGCGAGTGCGCGGACGGCATCTAGGGCCGCGAAGAAACGACAGCGAAGAGAAGGGGCTGCGGGTCGACCCGCAGCCCCTTCTCTCGTTTAACGCCAAGGAGGTGCGCATGAGCGTCTGGACCCTGATCAGAGTTGCCGCGGGATTCATGAGCAGGCGCAGGAGACCGTTCGCGATCGCGGCGGTGCTGCTGCTGGTGATGGGGCCGCTGCCGATGACCGGCAGCTGGGAGCTCCTCGCCCTGAACGCGGCGGGCCTCACCTGGGTGGGGCTCCTGCTCCTGCGGCTCACGGGACTCGGCAACCGGAACAAGACCACAGCGAAAGCGAAAAGGAGGATCCGATGACGACGGCAACCGTGCGACTGAACGACCGGATGGTGACGGAACGGCCCGAGCGGAGGCTGGAGGAACTGGCGGGTCGGGTGATCGACGCGCTGCTCGCCAGCATCGGCGGGAAGCGTGAGCCGACCGTGGCGCGGGCCGTGCACGACGCGCGGCGTCTGCGCCAGGCGGGCGACCTCGACGGGGCGATGGCCGCGTTCGCGGAGCTCGACCCTGCGGGCGCCTCGGAGGCCGAGGCGCGGTGGGCGTACGGCGAGTGGGTCAGCCTGGCACGCCGGCGCTTCGCGGACAGCGGAGCCGCCGTGTACAGCCCGGGAACGGGCAGGGCGGCCGTCCTCGCCCCGACCGACGGGGAGGACGGGATGCTCGAGGTGCTGACCGTGCTCGGCATGCGCTGGCAACCGGGACAGCGAATCTCGCGCCGAAGCCTGCGAGGGCTGCGTCCGCTGGCGGGAGGGGCGTCATGACGACGGTCGACCTGCCGGCGCTGAAGCGGCGTCACCCGCTGGGCGACGTCGTGGAAGGGTACGGGGTGCAGCTGTTCGGGCGTGGCCGCGTGCGCCAGGGCGTCTGCCCGTTCCACGAGGAGCAAGAGGGCAGCTTCACGGTGTACGCCGACTCGGAGCGGTGGTTCTGCTTCGGCTGCGGGGAGGGCGGAGACGTGATAGATTTCGTGCGGCGCGTCGACAGCCTCAGCTTGCCTGAGGCGATCCGGCGGCTAAGCGGCGGCGTTGGGAGGGGCGCTCCCAACGCCGCCGCCGTGCGTCCCGGGCCGGTTAGCCAGCCCCGGCGCACGTCCGTCCCCCCGCCCGACCCCACTCTCCTGACCACGACCGCCCGGTTCTACGCCGGCCGGCTGCGGCGCAGCCCGCAAGCGCAGGCGTACCTGCGCTCGCGGGGTATCTCATCCATGACGGCGGCCCGCCTCGGTCTCGGCTACGCGCCGGGCGGCGGGCTCCGCACCCACCTCGCCGCGGCGGGGTTCGCACCCGAGCGCATCAGGCGCTCGGGCCTGTTCACCGCGGAGAGCGAGCGGTTCGCCGGGATGGTCGTCGTCCCCGACATGCTCCCCGGCGGGCGCGTCCGGTGGCTCGCCGGCCGCGCCGTAGAGCGAGAGCGCTCGCCCCGGTTCCAGGCATTGCCCGGCCCCAAGCCGGTGCTCGGGACCGGTCGGCTCGGCCACACCCCACCATGGGTGGTGCTGACCGAGGGCTTGTTCGACTGGCTGGTGCTCGCCCAGTGGGACGTGCCGGCCTGCGCCGCGCTCGGCACGCAGGGGGCCGAGCGCATCGCGGCAGCCCTGTGGGGCTGCTCCCGCGTCTTCCTCGCGTTCGACGCGGACGACGCAGGCCGCTCGGCGGCCGAGCGTTTCACCGAACTGCTGGGGCGCAGGGCGGCGGTCGTCGCCCTGCCACGCGGGACCGCCGACGTGGCGGAGCTCGCCACGCGCCCCCACGGCTACGCGGCATTCCGGCGCCTGCTCGCGCAGGCAGCGCGCAACGCCGCATAGCCGCCCCCCCTCACGACGCGGCGCGACTGCTCGTTCCCACGAAGGATGAGCAGTCGCGCCGCGTTTCCCATCCCCGCTATTCCCCACCGAAGGAGGCCGTATGCCTGACGTACGACGGCTCACCCCGCCCACGGGTTTCTCCATAGGGCCCGCAGGACACCCAACACACGATGCCCAAGGAGGCAGAGATGACACAGAACGGAACGGTACACGACGGATCGAACAACGGCGTCCACCGGGACGCCGTCCCCGACAGCCCGCACGACCTGCTCTGGGAGAGCCTCCCACCGAAGGTCGTGGGGGAGTTGGAGAAGCCCCTCGACCTGGGGCTGGTCTCCTACCGCAAGGGGCGGAAGGGCGGCACGTACCCGTACATCGAGGGCCACACGGCCATCGATGAGGCCAACCGCATCTTCGGGTACGGCGGCTGGGGGTACGAGATGGTCGGCGAGGTCACGCAGTGGGTGACCGAGCGCGTGGATTCCGACACCGGGCAGGTGCACCGCTCCTGCTCGTACGCGGCGGCGGTGCGGGTCACCGTGCCCGGTGCGTCGCCGCGCACCGACGTCGGCTTCCACACGGTGGCCGACGACACGGCCGAGGGGCACGAGACCGCGTACAAGGGCGCCGTTACCGACGCGCTGAAGCGCGCGCTGCGGAGCTTCGGCGGCCGGTTCGGGAACTCCCTCTACGGCGACGGAGAGGCGGAGGCGCTCGCGCCGTCGCTGCGCCGCACGCTCGTCGACCTCGGCGTCGCCCAGGGCTACGGCGAGGCGCAGATGCGCGCCGCCGTGCGGGCGAAGACGGGCAAGGACCTGGACGCCCTGCCCGTCGCCGAGCTCACGAGGCTCGTCGAGGGCGCGGCGCGGAAGGTCCAGCAGGCAGGGGTAGCGCAACCCGCCGTCAGCCAGCCTGAGGAAGTCCCATCCGCGGACGAGACCGATCTGCCCGCGGCCGCCTGAAACGGCGGCCTGCAACCGGACCGAGCAGACGTATGGGGCCGCCTCCGATGAGGCGGCCCCACTGCTTACTACTCCCACAGAAGGAGAAGGCCGATGACGACGGCAACGGGCCAGATGCTCATGGACCGGGTAGAGGAGGGTCTCGCCGACCTGTGGTTCCTCATGGAGGAGGCCGGCGAGCCGGAGATCCAGGAGGAGATCGAGGAGATCGCGCGGCTCTTCCCCGCACCGGAGGAGAGCGAGGACGGACGCCGCGCCGTCGAGCGGGCGCACGCGCTCTTCCGGCGGCTGCAGGCCACCTGCCCGCACTGCACATGCAGGGACTGACGGAGCGCCGCTCCGCATGACTCCGCCGCTCCCCCGGGAGCGCGCACGGGGCCGTCCCATCGCGGGATGCGGCCCCGCTGTTCATCACACCGGGCGCGGCTGAGCCGCGCCACGCTTCATGTGCAAGGAGGCACACCATGGCAAGGACCATCAACAGGATCGAACTGCTCGGACGCGTCGGAACGGACCCGGAGATGCACTATGCGCCCAGCGGCACCGCCGTCACGAAGTTCCGCGTGGCGACTGACCGCCGCCGCCAGAACGGCGAGACCGAGACCGACTGGCACAACGTCGTCTGCTTCTCGAAGCAGGCCGAGGCCGTGAACACGTACGTCGGCAAGGGCGACCGCATCTACCTGAGCGGCTCGCTGGCGCACAGCAGCTACGAGACCGAGGACGGCCAGCGGCGCTACCGCACCGAGGTGCACGCCTCGGAGGTCGTCTTCCTCG
>DAOUJO010000010.1:0-2895 GCA_034422595.1 Dehalococcoidia bacterium
AAGCTGCCGCGCTACCAGCAGTACCGCGCGGTCCGCGCTGCCTTGGAGCGATTGCTCGCTGGCCGTAAGCCGGAGGCCCGGGGTGGAGTTGTGTGGCACACCCAGGGGTCAGGCAAGTCGCTGACCATGCTGTGGCTTGCGACGAAGCTGCGCCGGGAGCCTCGTCTGGGCAATCCCACCATCGTCGTGGTTACCGACCGCACCCAACTGGACCGGCAGATCACCGGCACCTTCGAGCGGTGCGGCTTTCCCGCGCCGGAACAGGCGTCCACCAGCCGGCACCTGCGTCGTCTACTCACTACCGGCACAGGCCGCACGGTTATGACCACCATCCAAAAGTTCGAGGAGGCGTTGACGTCTCCTGAGGGCGAGCTTGATGTGCTCAACGCCTCGAAGGACGTTATAGTCATGGTGGACGAGGCCCACCGCACTCAGTACGGCATCCTCGGTGGGCGCTTGTCCAGGGCGCTGCCCAACGCGGCCCTTATCGGGTTCACTGGAACACCTATAGAGAGGGACTACAAGCACAGCACCATTGGGCGCTTCGGCGCGCTCATCGACGTCTACACCATTCCGCAGTCGGAGGCGGATGGCGCGACGGTGCCAATCTTCTACGAGGCCCGCCTGCCCGAACTTGCTGTCGAGGGGCCGGAGACATTGGACAGGCTGTACGAAGCCATGTTCGGCGACGAACCTCCTTCGATTCAGGCGCAAATTCGCCGCCGCTATGCCAATAAAGAGACGGTGGCGGGAGCGGAGCGGCGCATCGAGATGATCGCCCTGGACATCGCCGAACATTTCAAGGAACGGGTGCGTCCCAACGGGTTCAAGGTCCAAGTTGTCGCGCCCAGCCGGGTTGCCGCCCTGCGCTACGCAGAGCGGTTACGAGACTTTGGCCTTAGCGCCTATCCCATCATCACCACGGTCCCCAACGACGGACCGGAGTTCAAGGCGGCCCGCGAACTCGACCGGGAGCAGGTTGAAAGCGCATTCGTCGATCCGGAGGGAGAGCCGGAGGCGCTGGTCGTGGTCGACATGCTGTTGACGGGTTTCAACGCGCCCGTAGAGCAGGTGCTCTACTTGGACAAGGCGCTTCGGGAGCACGGGCTGCTCCAGGCCATTGCGAGGGTCAACCGTCCCTTCTCCCACCGCCGCGACGGAGTGGAGACCGAGAAGACCCACGGTCTGGTCGTGGACTACCACGGCGTATCCCGGGATCTTGAAGATGCCCTTTCCACCTTCGACCGGGCGGACGTGCAAGACACGATGCAGGAGTTGGACGAGGACCCGGCGCCGGTCGTCGAGGCGGCGGCTGTCCAGGCGGAGTCACATTTCAGGGGACGGGAACTCAGTGACACCTGGGCGTGCGTCAGCGTCTTCGCACCGGACGCCTCCACAGAGGGCAACTTCAAAGCTGACCTGTTCGAGCGGTTCAACGCTGACTATCGCCAATTCTCACGCCACATGGACCGCTTTCTGCCCGACCCGCGCGCGCTGGACTACACGGACCGGCTAGCGCGGCTCACCGAGATACGCGCCTACGCTCGCGCCCAGTTCCTTCGTGAGGACGCTGACGCAGACTGGACCGAGATTGGGGCTAAGGTGAAGAAGCTGGTGGACGAGCGCATCAGTGCCCAGGTACGGGAGATGATGCGGCCGGTATCCATCCTCGATCAAGACTTCGAGCAGAAGATCGCCGCTCTTCCCCATGACGAGGCCCGGGCCTCGATCATGGAGCATGCGATCAGGGCGCAGATACACGAACGCCTGGCAGACAACCCCGCTTTCTTCGAGAAGCTCTCGGCGCAGCTTGAGCGCATCATCCAAGACCTTCGCAACCGGTTGATCGACTCGGCAGAGGCGTGCCGCTACCTTGCCCTGCTGCGCCAGGAAGTTCAAAGCGAAGCCGACATCGCCGCAGAACGCGGTCTGTCCCCTGTCGCCTTTGCCATCTACGAACTGCTGGATGAACGGTCACAGGAGGACGTCTCTCCCTCGCAGTTACGTGAGGAGAAAGCACAGTACCGAACATCTATCGATGAGAGTACGAAGAGCGTTGCTCTAAAGGTCCAGGCAGTCGTCGACCGGCACTACACCGTTGTGGACTGGCAGTCGAACTTGGAGGTCCTGCGGGAGATGCGCCGGGACATCAAGCGTGTGCTCAGGCCCACGGGCGATTACACCGAAGTCCAGTTGGACGAACTGGCGAACCGGATCGTCGAAATGGCGCGCAGGAGGAGCGAGCGGTGAGCGAGCGGGGCAGTGTCCGCTTCGGCAACACGACCATCGGCTACGAGGTGCGCCGCAGCAAACGGCGCAGGAAGACGGTGCAGATCACGATGGACGGCGGCGGCGTGCAGGTTGCCGCACCCATGACAACGCCGGAGGACGAACTGCGTGCCATCGTGCGCCGGCGGGCGCCCTGGATACTCAGCCATGCATCAAGTGAGATGCTGGAGACCGCGTCGAAACGCTTCGTCAGCGGCGAGACGCTGCCATACCTGGGACGCAACGTCCGCATGATCGTCGATACCGGGGAGGTGCGCTTGCCTGAGGTCCGTTTCGACCACTGGCGGTTCCGGGTGGCTGTGCCTGAAGGTCTCGAAGGTGAGGAACGGCAACAGCGTATCCGGCGCGCCATCGTTGGATGGTATCGGGGCCGGGCCGCCGAGAGGCTGCCGGACCTTGTTAAACGCTGGTGGCCTCGGCTCGGCCAGGGAGAACGGTCGCGGGTTCTCATACGCGATCAACGCCAACGGTGGGGTAGTTGCGCGCCCGATGGCACGCTCCGTTTTAACTGGCGCGCCATGATGCTTCCTCCAGCGCTTATTGAGTATATCGTCGTCCACGAGTTGGCCCACCTGACCCATCGGAACCACTCGACGGACTTCTGGA
>DAOUJO010000011.1:0-176235 GCA_034422595.1 Dehalococcoidia bacterium
CCAGTTGGGATTGCAGGCTGCAACTCGCCTGCATGAACGTGGAGTTGCTAGTAACCGCAGATCAGCCATCCTGCGGTGAATACGTTCCCGGGCCTTGTACACACCGCCCGTCAAGTCATGGAAGCCGGTAACGCTTGAAGTCGCACAGCCAACCGTAAGGAGGCCTGCGCCTAGGGCGGGACTGGTGACTGGGACTAAGTCGTAACAAGGTAGCTGTACCGGAAGGTGCGGCTGGATCACCTCCTTTCTAGGGAGTCCCCTCTGTTGGGAACCCCAGGTCGGTCCGCTCGGAGAGACCGGCCCGCGCCGGACGATTGGTCGAGCTTCTGCTCCCTCGTCCCGGCAACGGCGGCCTCATTCCCTCCCCGCGAGGGTCCGGCGGCAACCAAGTCTTTCCTTCCACTATTCACGGGTTAAGGCGCCTGAGACAGAGAGACCAGCCCCGTGGCTGGTCTCTCTCATTCTCGGGCGATATACTCGCTCAGTGCGTGGGCCACTAGCTCAGTCGGTTAGAGCGCAGTCCTGATAAGACTGAGGTCCCTGGTTCGATTCCAGGGTGGCCCACCACGCGTTACTGATTTCATAACTCGTCGGCTGAGGGCGACCTCGGCGACGTCCGCCCCGTCGATGTCGTTGTCCAATGGCGTAGGGATGGTGTAGTGGATCACGGCTTTCCCGGGCCGGACCGCGATCTCCTTCACGAACGAGCGGATGAACGCCTTCGTCTCGGTGACCTCGCTCTCCATCAGGAACTCGCTCATCTCGCTCGCGTATGCCGCTATCCGCTCCACGTCCTGCACGCTGGCTCGGCGCAGGGACAGCAGCGTCCGGGCCTCATCGGCCGCCTGCTCCAGCCGTTCCTGGTTCTCCAGGTGATGGCGGATGCGCGGGAGAATCTCCTCCGTGGTGAGGTCCGTCTTCTCGACCAACTCCCAGAGGCGATCCATGCGCCTGCGGATGTCGGCGAGCTCGGAATCGGCCGCCTCGACGCGCTCCTGCTGCTCCCTGATGACGGAGTCCATCTCCTCGTTGACCATCTTGACGAGGTCGCGGACGTTGGACTCGGTGAGGATGTGCTCCCTGATCTGGTCGATGATGAGGCGCTCGAAGCGCTTGGCGTTGAGGCGCGGGGTTGTGCACTCGCCGCTGCCGCGGCTGAGCAGGGAGTGGCAGATGTAGTAGGTGTAGCGTCCGCCTTTGGCCTCCGCAGCGGAGAGGGCCTTGCCGCATGCCTGACAGGTGAGGAGCCCGCTGAGGAGGTAAGGGCTTGCGGTGCGGCGGGGGTGCGTGACCTTCGGGGCCTTGGACCGCAGCATCTTCTCCACCCGCTTGAACTCCCGCAGGGAGACGATGGCAGGGAAGGCGTTCTCGACGCGCACGGGAGGCGCGTTGTCCTTCGCGGTGGTCCCCCAGACGATGGTTCCGGTGTAGGCCTCGTTGCAGAGGATGCGGTGGATGGTGGTCTTCGCCCAGCGCTTGCCGTCTGGGGAGGAGACGCCGTCGTTGTTGAGTGTCTTGGTGATGTCGAGGATGCTCGTGCTGCCGAGCGCCATGTTGAAGATGCGTCTGACCACGGCGTCGGCGGGCGGGGCGAGCTCCAGCACAGGGCGCTTCTTGGCGCCGTCCTGCACGTGGACCTTCCGGTAGCCGTAAGGAGCCTGGGGTGCAACCCAGAAGCCGCGCGAGGCGGCCTCGCGCATCCCCCGGATGACCTCTTGGGCGAGGTTCTCCGAGTAGAACTCGTCCACGGACTCGATGATGGCCTCCATCAGCTTGCCGGTGGGTGTGTCGTCGGCGTGCTCGGTGATGGAGACGACGCGGATGCCCTTCTTGCGGAGCATGGACTTGAAGGCCACCGCGTGCTCGCGCTTGCGAGTGAAGCGTGAGAACTTCCAGACCAGGATGACGTTGAACGGCGCCTGGGTACTGCTGCCCTCGTCGATCATGCGCCGGAACTGGGGCCGGTCTGCGACGCGCCCGCTCTCGGCCTCGTCGACGTACTGGCGGACGATGGCGTAGTTGTTCTTCTGCGCGTAGTCCCGGAGCGCGCGGAGTTGGGCGGCGACGGAGAGGTCGACGTCCTGCCGGTCACTGGAGACCCTAGCGTAGAGGGCTGCGGTGGTCGGGTTTTGCATGGTCATGTAGGGGATGCTCCTTCGAAGTCTTCTGCTTGCGCCGCCTCGCACAACCGTCGGCAGCGGACATGGACGATGGTCTGGTCCCAACTGACCACACGTCAAGGGGCGTGTGTCAGATGTTCCGCGATGTCGTCTACTTACGGGTGCTGGGCAGAGGGCTTTCCGGTTTGTAGGTTCGTACACGATTAGTAAACTACGCGAGTTGGAGCCAGTCGCTACAGGATTGGTGCACGAGGCTATAGATGGGGCACGAGAGCACGAGGCAGGATGCACCCCGCCAGCTGCAGCCGCTGACGCGGTGCAACGCAGAGGGTAACGTCTACCAGCGCCTAGCGGTTGTGGATAGCCAAATCCAGGAAGCTCTTGGATTAGACCATGTAGGACTTCGCAATCGCTTGGAAATCCGTGACGAAGACTCGCCAGACTTCCTCAAAGAAGAGTCGCTGGCGTATCTGATCCGGCACTACCACGAGGCAGGAAATCGAGAAATCGTTAACGACTTGGCTGAGGGCCTACTTGCACGCTGTGTGACCTGGATTGACAGCAAGTTGGCTAGTTTGAGGAACGACCTGAGGGAAGATGGCAATTCCAGTGTGGTCGCAGAGCTATTCGCCAGGATACTAGACCGAACCAGCGACCGCGGTGACTTTCTTCAAGTCCGCTTCTGGATGGGGCTAGAGAGAATCACAGTGGATGTCTTTCGGAAGCAAGTCAGTCAATTCAATGCCGAATGGAGTGGCGACTACGACCAAGCAGCTATCGATGACCTAGCACAACAAGGCGCAGTGGTAGTGCCTATAACCTCCCCAGGTCGATCCGTCGAATCGGAGGCAATTGACAACATTCTGATTAGAGCGGCACTGCATCAGCTGGAGGAACCAGTCCGGTCCGCATACTTACTTCGCCATCACCGGGGATGGCCGGTCGAAGACAACAACCCAGCCGTACAGACGATTAGCCGGCATTTCGGCAAGACACCGCGAACGATCAGAAACTGGCTGGCTAGAGCCGATGAACGCCTGGAGGCGTGGCGAGGAGAGCAGCAATGAACAATCCAATGGAGAAGGAGAGGTTAGAGGACATCCTCGACGCCTACGTGGCGTCCCGCGTCGGCCCGAATAGCCCGCTTGACGAATGGATTCAGCGCTACCCAAGGTTTGAACGAGAGATAATCGAGTTCGCAGCCAGCTGGAGCCTGATGAAGTGGTTGTCTCCAGCACCTAACGCCGAGGGAGTCGACGAGGAAACGCTGGTGCTGCGAGGAATGAGTGTTGTTCAGAACTTGCTGCACAGGCAGTCGGCAGAGTCTGCCCCCGATTCCGTAGCACCGTTCGAGAGTCTGATTGCGGAAGGGGAAGGAAGAGGTCTTAAGCCGCGCCAATTGGCGCATGCTGTTGGGTTGGGGGACAGCCTGCTCAGAAAGCTCGACCGTCGTTTGATCGTCTACGCGACAGTCCCGCAGGAACTGATCTATCGCCTTGCCCGGGTCATGCAACGCGAGTCTACGAGCATCGCTGCCTATCTGCAGCAGGCTCCTAAGCTGGTGGCTACTACCGAACATCGCTCTGAGGAAGCGCCGAAGCTCATGGAGTTGGAGGACTTCTTTGACGCCGTTCGCTCCGACCCAACGATTAGCCCGGAGCACGCCGAATACTGGCTAGCGCTTAAGGGACCGATGGGGGCCACGTGAGCCACTGGGACGAAATCAGGAGACGGGCAAGGACCCGACGCGCTGAAGCGCTTCGAGAGGCTGGTAAAGACCCTTCAGCTGAGTCATTGCTTGCCGCAGCCGAGCGACTGACCGGTTTCGAACGAATCGGCTTACCTGCTGGCGACTCGTTGCTTGACGGTGCCGAGGCGACTCTCGATCACGACATGGAGCGGGTTTGGTTCAACAGCGAAATCGAACCTAGATTGGCTCGCTTCTACCAGGCTCACGAGTATGCCCACCTCTGGTTGCACTCTGAACGTGCGTACCATCCGGAGTTCAACTTAGATCCTGAAGCTGTCGAGGAACCCTTGCCAGTTGGTGTAAGTCGAGTCGAGGGGTATGGACCGGAGGAGCTCAGAGAACGTGAGGCCAATGTCTTTGCGCGGGAGTTTCTGCTCCCGACAGATGTCATACGCGACTGGCACGATGCCCGTAGGGCCAGCGCGAGTGACATCGCAGAAAGACTGGGACTCCCGGAGGCGCTGGTTCTGCAGCAAATGGCACGGGCGCTGCTCACGCCGGAGATTTCCCCTACTCACGTCACACTTGGCGAAACGCACGAACTTCCGTTGGACCCTAGCCAGGAGGAAGCTGCTCACGCCCCGCGAGGGCCCCTGCTCCTAGAGGCAGGTCCAGGTACCGGTAAGACCCGCACCTTGGTGGGCCGAATCCTGTTTCTCCTTGAACAAGGGGTGCCGCCATCAGCAGTCCTTGCCCTGACCTTCTCGAACCGCGCAGCCGAGGAGATGCGATCACGCGTAGCGGACGTCAGTCCGGAGGAAGCGTCCGGCATCTGGATTGGAACATTTCATGCCTTCGGTCTGGAGTTGTTGCGCAAATACGGCACCTACCTAGGCCTTCCTCCCCGGGTTGGCGTACTGGATCCGTCTGACTCGATAGCCCTGCTGGAGCGCATGATTTCCAGTTTGAACTTGGACCACTATCAGAACCTATACGACCCCGCGCTCTATCTGCGTGACATCATGGCCGCGATCTCGCGGGCCAAGGACGAGCTTGTGGGGGCAGAGGACTACGAAGCTCTCAGTGAGAGGATGCTTCATAAAGCAGCCACATCCGACGAGATGGAGACGGCAGAGCGGGCCCTCGAAGTTGCACGGGTCTACAGAGCGTACCAGGAGGCACTTGACCGGGAGCACTTACTCGACTTCGGTGACCTCATCTCCAAATCCGTGTTGCTGCTCAGGTCGCGCACCGATGTGCGGGAAACGCTGCGGAGTACCTATCGTCACGTTCTGGTCGACGAATACCAAGATGTAAATCGTGCGAGCGGGCTCTTCCTTAAGGAACTGGTGGGTGCAGGGGCAGGCCTATGGGTGGTTGGGGACACGCGTCAGGCAATCTACCGATTCCGCGGCGCCGCTCCGGCCAATATGCAGCGCTTCGGGGAGGACTTCCCCGGAGCAAAACTGAAGTCTCTCAGGTACAACTACAGGTCCCAACCAGCTATTGTGGATGTCTTCGCAGGTCTGGCACCCAACATGCGCGCAAGTCGAGGTGGGTCCAGTTTCATCCGTTGGGAGCCGAGGCGTTCGGATGCTGGCGGGCGTGTCTTGATGGAGGTTTCTGACGACATTACTGCTGAAGCCGACGGGATAGCGAAGGAGATCGAGCGTCAGCGTACCGCCGGCATTCCCTACAGCCAACAAGCGATTCTATGCCGCTCGCACACTTACCTTGGAAGAGTCGCAGCCGAACTGGAACATTTGGGCGTGCCAGCTCTTTACCTAGGCAACCTTTTTGAGCGCCCGGAAGTGCGTGACATGCTCTCTCTCTTGTCCCTCACTTGCGAACCTGATGGGCGCGGTCTGGTGCGGGTAGCACGGTTTCCCGAGTACGAGATCCCACTCGATGATGTTCTCACACTGCTCGAATTGGCAAGCGATCGGAGTGTCCCCTTCCCAGACGCGCTGGAACTGGCTGCGACAGCAACGGCCATCTCCGAGAATGGCAGGGAAGGCCTTGGCCTTCTAGCACGTCACTTGGATGGCATGAGGCATGTCAGACCCTGGACGCTGCTCGCCTGCTATATGTTCGAGCGCAGCCGCTATCTGGACACCCTGCTGCGCGACCAGTCCGTGGTAGGGCAGCAGCGCTTGCTCGCACTCTATCAATTCCTGCAGTTCGTCCACGAACAGCGGCCAGCGGCCATTGGGGAGGCGACTGATGCTAAACTCCGCCTGCTCCGCTACATCCGTCGGCTTGAGATTTACGGAGACGAAAAACAGCTCCGGCAGCTGCCAACTTGGGCGGACGGTATAGAGGCGGTGCGGCTCCTTACTGTGCATGCGAGCAAGGGTCTTGAGTTTCAGGCGGTCTACTTGCCGGCTCTGGGTCGAGGAATTTTCCCAGCTCGGCGCCAAGGACAGCCGTGCCCCCCTCCTGAGGGTATGTTCGCATCCAACCATGATGACCATGACGAAGAGGAAGAGTGCCTCTTCTTCGTCGGGCTCTCACGCGCGAGGGACGTCCTGTGCCTTTCACGCGCTCGCAGGTACGGAGCCCAGAACAGCAATGCGTCGGACCTGCTCGACAGGATCGCAGGCCTGTTGCCCGGTGATCCGTCCGGTCCTGTCACTTGGCCATCCAGGATACCCTCACCAGTTGCCGCGGCTAGGCCCACGCCAGCAAGCGAGCCCTACGCGGCTGAAGATCTGGAGGTCTACATTCGTTGCCCTCGACAGTTCTTTTACGAGTGTATTCTCGGGCTCGGTCGGAGACGGGTGGATTCCGGGTACGTAGAGTTTCACCGCTGTGTCTATCGCGTGCTGCGCTGGATGGCCGAAGAGCGGGCTTCTGGAAATCCAGCAGATGAAGCCGCAGCACTCGCATATCTAGCCGAGGTCTGGGAGCAGCAAGGACCGCGCGAGCACCCGTTTGAGGAGTTGTATCGTAGCTCAGCCATCAGTCTGGTAGAGCGGGCAGCAAGGCGACCATTCACGTCTCAAAGTTCCACAACGAGACCGGAGTGGGAAGTGTCGGTGCCGCTTGGCTTGATTCGTTTTGTTCCCGACCACGTGGAGGTTCTCAGCGATGGCTCTGAGGTCGTCGAACGTCTCCGCACAGGGCGTCCCACGAAAAGTGAGGCGGGAAAAGACATCTACGCTCTGTACGTGACGGCGGCCCGGGCCGCTGAGCCGCGCGTTCGACGGACCGTACAGGTGCGTTATCTGTTGGCCGACCAAGTGGAGCCAATCGACCTTAAGCCTGGGACCATCAACACTCGCCTGAACCACTACAACGAAGCCATCAGGGGAATCCTGCGCCAGGAATTCTCGCCCGAGCCTAACGACCGTGTCTGCCCCCGCTGTCCTCACTACTTTATCTGCCCGCAGGGTGAGGACGTCTGAACGCCCATCTCGGCGGACGTGATGTTTTCCGGTCTGTCGCGCCTCCTGCGATTGTCCTAGTAGGGGTATCGAACGACGCCCATCAAGTTTGGGCGGCGCCCACTCTAGAGAGCCCACGCTGTGGGAGAAGGACAGTCGAGTGACTCAGCTTGATGCCAAAGACCAGATACAGCTCTTCATACAGGGAGAGGGAGTCCCGAAGATCACCCTGGTGAAGCTGGGCCCACGGGACACGGTAGCGGATATCGTCAAGATCGCCCGCGAACACGGCCTGAGCGCGCTTGAAGACCTGGAGGTGTGCGTCTTCTTCGAGAACGCGGATGTCCCGCTGGAGTTGGACCTGAAGATCGATGAGGTCGGCCTGACTGCCCGCAGCCGCCTGCACATCCATCGCTGCAAGAGCGTCGAGGTCACGGTCAACCACAACCAGGACCAAAGAAAGGGCTTCTTCCCCCCATCGGCGACGGTCGCTTGGGTGAAGGAATGGGCAGTTGGGAAGGATCAGTACGACATGTCGCCTGTTGATGCAGCGGAGCACGTGCTCAAGGTGTGCACCTCAGGCAACCAGCCCGACGAAGAGGTGCACATCGGCACTCTCGTGAAGTTCCCGGACGGAACACTCTGCTTTGACCTGGTACCCAAGCAGCGGGTAGAGGGGTAGTACTTGTCCGCGCAGACGATGGGAGTGGACGAGCAGGTGTTCCGATCCCACCTTGAAGCTGGCCCGTTCCAAAGTGGGTTGGACCGCGGACGGTGGCACCTGCTCTCCATAGAGTGGCCCCACGCCTTGTTCGCCGTTCAGGCAGCCGACAGAGTGGATGGCCCGCCCGAATACACATTGCGCTTCGAGTGCACAAACTACCCTCAGTCGCCCCCCACAGCCCAGCCATGGGATGCCGAAGGAGATGTCCCGCTGCCACCAGAGCGCTGGCCAAGTGGAGCGAGAAGGGTATCCCTAGCCTTCAATCCCGGATGGAAGGGTGGTCAGTGCCTCTACCTGCCTTGTGACCGCCTCTCTATTGAGGGCCACGAAGCTTGGCGGGTCCAGCACCCCTCGATGATCTGGTCGCCAGAAAGCGACATCACGCACTACTTGAGGATCGTTCATGACCTTCTCAATTCGAGCGACTATTCGGGCCCTCGCGGCGCCTAAGCACCGGCTGGCTTGCCCTGGCAACGTCTGGCGGCAAGGACTCGCTGAGATTGCAAGGCGTGGAGAGCGACGTCACGAGAGCGGAGCGTTTCTGCTCGGTTACAGAGATGGCGTGCGTGGCCGCGTGGTGCGATTTGCCTACTACGACGATTTCGACCCGACCTGCCTCGACTCTGGCATTGTGGTCTTCGATGGAGCAGGTTTCGGATCGCTGTGGCAGCTCTGTCGGCAGACTGGACTGCATGTCCTCGCGGACTTGCACACGCATGGTGGACCCGGCCCGGCGCGGCAGAGCCCGCTTGATAGGGACAACCCGATGGTGGCGCGGCCTGGTCACGTGGCACTCATCGTGCCGAACTTCGCAACGGACTTCAAGATGCGGGATGTAGGCGTCTACGAGTACCTCGGTAACCACATGTGGCGCAACCACAGCGGGGTCGGCGCGAGACGCTTCTTCTACACAGGAGTATGGGCATGACAACGACCGCAGTCGTCGGACCGGACCAACTGCACCGACACCTCAAACTTGCTCTCGACACCGGTGAGGTCGCAAGCCTTGAAGAGGCACAGCATCTCTTTCGCAGCTATCGCCTAGGCATCGTGGTCGGGAGCAGCGTCGCCCACTCCGCGACGTTGCAGGCAGCAGTTCTGACGGCGGTGAACGCGGGCCGTCGCAGCTTTCTGGGAGGGGTGTGTGTGGAGGGCACTCTCGATGTGCCCCTTCTTGTGCCTTGGGGCCGTTGCCGCACCCTTGGGGAAGCCGTTGTAGACCTGCAAGGGGTCATTGCGGACTGCGCGGCTGGTGTTCCTAGAATCGCGATGGGCGGCGAGTGCGTACCGCCTGCAGATTCTGATTTCGCTGTGCGCGCGACGTTTGATGGCTGGTGTGGGGGCGTTGCGCCCCTAGACCAAGGCGTTCGTCTCCCGGAGCGACAAGAGTGTGTGCCAGCAGGTGTCCTCGCTGGGGCTCTTGGGGTGTCTGAGGCATTCCAGTTCGTGCGCGGTGATAACGCTGTTGCGGGAAGACGAGAGGTTGGACTGTCGCTCTGGCAGCCGGACAAGGCCATCAATTGGCTGGACGCTAGTGAGCTAGGACCGCCACTAGAACGACTACCAGCAAGTGCTTGGCTCATTGGGCTTGGCCACCTAGGCCAAGCGTTCCTCTGGACACTCGGTCTCCTCCCATACCGTTCCCCGGGAGAGGTCCGGCTCGTGCTGCAGGATTTCGATGCGCTTGTCGAGGCGAACGACAGTACATCACTACTCACAACCCAAGAGAAGCTCGGACTGAAGAAAACGAGGGCTATGGCACGCTGGTGTGAGTCACGCGGATTCCGCACCTCGATAGTGGAACGTTACTTCGCAAGCGACTTTCGGGTCGCGGGAGATGAACCGCGAGTTGCCCTGTGTGGCGTTGACAATGCCGCTGCCAGAGCCGACCTTGAGCACGTTGGCTTCGACCGCGTGATCGAGGCGGGGCTAGGCGCTGGTACACAGGAGTACCTCGCGTTCCAGGTGCACACTTTCCCGGCACGCCGCTCCGCAAGGCAGCGCTGGGGATCGCAGCGACATGGCCTCGATGGGGATGCTGTGGCGAAGAACCCGGCGTATCAAGCGTTAGCCCAACGCGAGGTCGATGAATGCGGAATCACAACTATGGCTGGGCGGACGGTTGGGGCGTCATTCGTTGGTGCAGTCACGGCTGCGGTAGTCGTTGCTGAACTAGTGAGGATGGGATTGGGGGGACACCGATACGAGGTGGTGGATGGGAACCTACGCTCCTTGGGATTGCGCGAAGCGGTGGTATGTGCCGAAGCTGCCTCGTTCAACCCGGGAACGACGCATGCAACCTGGGCGCCTTCCATCCCTCAGAGCTACGACTAAAACCTCGTGATCCGTCGGTCATCAACACAGAAGGAGGGATTGTGGTCATGAATCGCATCCAGGTTACGCCAGCTTCGATATTCTTCGCCCCCATCGCCCTGCTATTCCTCATCGCGGTGCTCAATACGGAGTACGGCACCGAGACTGTCATGCAAACTCATTACACTCAGGAGCCCTTGGAGTATCAGAGAACCTTTGTTCGACAAGAAACGAAACAGAAGTGGCAGTGGGGTTGGCCACTACGGGTAACGGTTCCCCAAGTGGAGTACGGGGTCAAGAATCTCGACTCTCTTGCGGGGGAGTTTCTTGTCAGTGTTGCATTCGACAACGGCAGTGAACGCAGAAACGAGCAACGGCGCGTGACGCTTGGGCCTGGGGAGGAGGAGACCGTCGTCATCGACTCCCCGCTGCAGGGGCCACAATCATTCGACGTAAGCGTCACGCCGCCCAACAAGCACGTCGAGCAGCAAAAGCCTGTCGAAGTCTCCTACAAGGTATATCAGAAGCTATGGCAGATGATGCCTTTGCGCAAGCCTAGGTAGTCGATCCAGTCGATGTACACCAATGCCGTTAGGTACAGACGACGCAAAGCAGCGTGCTCTATGTTCTGGGAACCATCGCGGCCGGCCGAGCAAGAATTCCGTCGCACAGCCCTAGCTGCCGCCGCTCTCATCCGATTATCGGATGGGGGTGCAGACGCACCATCTCGGCGGGCACTCGAACTACTCGGCTAGGTCCCACGAGTGGACGAGGGCAAGCTCGGCCACCTTGCGCCCGCCTCTGCGGATTACTCCGCCACTGCCTCAGATTGTGGTGCGCGCGGATTGTCGCCAGAACGATTGCTGTTGCGAGCCCCTGGGCCGGGAACGGCAAGTGTAGCCACTTCCCGGAGGTACACGCCTACAGCCATGCGCGCTAGGGCGCGCAACCCCGGCCCAAGCACCTCCTGCTGTTCGGGCTGCTGCCGACCTGAGGCTCCCCCCGCGCACAGGTCACGCTCGCGCGGACGTCGGCTCCCCATCGTGCGTCCAGAGTTCACGTGCTCGGGGAGCCTGAGTCCTCCCTCGGCCGCCCGGTGCGCGATTGACGGCGGGCGTTCGCCGACCCCAGCGCGCTTCGCGGCCTGTGCAGCGCGCCCTACGGTCACCGAATCTCATCTCAGCCATCCACCAGGCCCCTGTGGTAGGATTCGTCCGGCGTAAGCCGAACACCTCGCAAACGTCCCCCAAGTAAGTTGCTTGATACAGTAGGCTGCTCTACTACTTCTTGGTCACCACATAAAATCGAGAGGGCACCGAACCCATGAAGGCCATCGATCGCAAGTTTTCGCAGTTCATCAACGGCAACCACCAATTCGTAATCCCGATTTTCCAGCGAGACTATAGCTGGACAACAGAGGAATGTGAGCAGTTGTGGAATGACATTATGCGAACAACTCAACACCAGAATGATGTTGGTCATTTCATAGGATCAATCGTCTATGTCGGCACCGGAGCGGCTTTCAACACCTTGCTGGTGATTGATGGTCAACAGCGTCTCACTACTCTGACACTGCTACTCACCGCGCTCCGCGATCACATCGATGACATCAAATGGGTGGGCACCGACGGCAGCCCGACAGCCCCGATGATCGATGCTTTCTTCCTCAAGAACGTGTACGAGTCCGGCGACCGAACATACAAACTGGTGTTGCGCCGCGTCGATGACGCAACGCTCAAGGCGCTGGTGGACGGCGAGGAGGTGGATGAAGCGGAGGCTTCCGAGCTAGTGCTCGATGCTTACGACTGGTTCCGTGACGCCTTGGTGGATATTGATCCGGACAGGGTGTATCAGGGAATCTCACGGCTCAGCATCGTGGATGTCACTTTGGACCGCAATTCTGACGACCCTCAACTAATCTTCGAGAGTCTGAACTCCACGGGGGTGGACCTCAGTCAGAGCGACCTGGTTCGGAACTACTTGCTGATGGGACTCGATGAGCCGGAGCAGACGCGCCTCTACCAGACCTATTGGAGCAAGATAGAGGCGCTGTTCCGCAAGGCACATCGGAGGCTTGACTATTTCCTGCGCGACTACGTCGCCCTGAAGAGCAAGGCAACAACTCAAGTCCGGAGTGATAGGGTTTACGACGTATTCAAGGAATTCAAGAGCGGAGTGACGACCGAATACTCACTCGAAGCGCTCCTAGCGGATATGGAGAGGTTCGCGGGATACTACTTGTCGCTGCTGTCAACTCCAACTACTCAAGACCGGCTCCTTTCAGACGCGCAACGAAACCTACGGTCACTGGGCACAACGCACGCAGTGCTGGGTATGCAACTCTACGATTACCATAGCCGAGCTCCCTCCCTGCTGCTGCCGGAGAAGTTCGCCGAAGCGCTACGCCTCATCGAGAGTTTCATCGTTCGACGTGCCGTGATGGACTGGCAGTCACGCGACTACTGGTCGGTCTTCGCGAGCGCGGCGCGCGATATCGACCACGATGTAAGTGCCAACGGAACAGACCCACTGGAGGCGCTCAAGGTGGCGCTGGCCCGGCAGCGATATCATTTCCCGGCCGATGAGCAGTTTTCCCGGGAGATTCAGGACGTCAACCTCTATTGGCGCCGTGATCTCTGCTCGCACATACTTGCCCGCTTGGAGAACGATGGTCAACGAGAGCCGAGCCCTGTTGGCGAGTACTCCATCGAACACATCATGCCGCAGTCCATCGACGAGGTACTCGACTGGCAGGAGATGCTTGGTGGGGACTGGGAGGAAACGCATGCCACATGGGTGCACCGCTTGGGGAACCTGACGCTCACCGGGTATAACAGCACCCTGTCGAACAGGCCGTTCGAAGAAAAGAAGTCCGTCGAGGGTGGGTTCAAACAGAGCGCGGCGCGTCTCAACAGCTACGTGAGGGACCAGAGGTCATGGACGGAGACTGAGATGCGGGCTCGGGGAGAGAACCTGGCTCGGCGGTCACTTGGAATATGGCCTCATCACAAGGCCAACGAAGCGCTGCTTCGCGACGCGACCATACGCGACCTCCGATCCCGGGCTGCTCGGAGGAATTCGGACAGCTTGAGCATGCGTCAAGAAGTCCGGGGCCTACTTGAGATGGCTCTGTCGAGAGTTCGTGAACTGGGAGAGGTCATCGAAATAGTCGAACACCGCTCCGTTTCCTGCTACGGGCCTGAGTTCTTTGTGGAGCTGCTGCCAATGAAGAACTACCTCCGCCTCATACTCCCACTCGATTTCGATGAAGTTGAGGTGCCAGACATCCTGTACGCTGCCGATACGACGACCTGGAAGTTCGTGCCCAACAGAGTCCACACTGATTGCGGGATGCTGATTGACGTTACCGACGAAGAGGACATTCTGGCGGCGTTGCCCTTAGTGCGCAGGGCGTTCGATGCCGCGAATGGATAAGGGTTAGGTCAGTTGCCTTCTGGCTTCCACGTTCTGCCCCATGACACCCCTCGCCGGGTCTTCGTACCACAACCCTTCGATTTGGCAGACATACTGGATGGGACACAGGACTTCCGATGGCTTCCTCTGCGGAATGATTGGTATTCCGGGGTGCTGGCCGGAAACCTGCTTAATGTCCGGCAGGTTGGCGGCGTTCTGGAATACCGCGCCGAAAACGACCTCGCCGACCTGCTGCGGCACTACTTCCGGCTGGACGCCGACCTCGATTCGGCCCGCCTTGAACTTGCCTCTGTCGATGGTCGCATTGGGGAATTGGTCAAGAGGCACCGCTATCTGCGCGTCCTTCGCCAACCGGATCCTTGGGAGTGCGTGGTTGCCTATATCTGCTCAGCGAAGAACGGCGTTGCCCACATTAGTGGGATTGTCGAGAAGATGGCGAGAGAACTGGGACAACCAGCTCAGCTGGGCAGCGAGGTTCGCCATACGTTCCCATCGCCCGCCGCAGTTCTCGAGGCGGGGGAGAAGAAACTTGCGAAGATGCAACTGGGCCTAGACCGCCACGTCAAGATTGCTGCTGCTGCAAGAAGGATATGCAATGGCGAGTTGGACCTGCAGCTCCTAGCACAGCCCCAGACTCCCTATATCCAGGCAAAGCGGGCGTTGATGGAGTGCTATGGAGTGGGGCCGAAGATCGCCGACTGCATTTGCCTGTTCGCACTGGACAAGCCGGAAGCGTTCCCCTTGGACACATGGATAAGACGGGCCTTGGGAGTGTACTTCCAAGGCCAGGAAGGTCCCGCCGACCCCGACCTGATTAGGTGGGCACAGGGCCATTTCGGGTGCCATGCCGGGTTTGCCAGTCAGCTGTTATTCCGCGGGCACCGAGTAAAGTAGAGCCGTGGTGTCTGCTGATGATCAGCTCGTAGAGGCTGGCGGATTGTTGTACGGTCAGCTCGTTGCCGTCCAGATTGATCCTGCTAGAACTGTAGCCCTTTCGTAGCGACCACCCTATTCCGGCCACTCCCCGGTGAAGACCTCGACAGCCGGGCCTTCAAGATAGGCCTGCCCAGAACCTGGCCATTGCACTCGAAGGCGGCCGCCTCCCAGCGTGACCTCAACATCTTCGTCCACAAGCCCGTGAAGGCGGGAAGCGACTACGCAGGCAGTACTGCCACTCCCCGAGGAAGGAGTCTCTCCCGCCCCTCGCTCGAAGATTCTGGCTGCAATCTCGTTCCTACTCAGGATCCTCACCACCTCAAAGTTGATCCGCTCGGGAAACGCCCAGTGGTTCTCAACAAGCGGTCCAGTCCTTGCCAGAGGGAATTGCTCTAGCGGCTCTGAGGTGAAGACAACGCAGTGGGGATTACCAATCGACAGACACGTCACACTCAGACTCTGCCCTCCTACAAGAAGCGGGAAATCGAATACTCGATTAGATACCCCGAGGCCCCGTGCATCCACGGGGATGAGTTCCGGCACAGTCGTGGGCTCTCCCATGGCAACTCTCGCGAAGGTCATCTTCCCATCCTCGACGGTAGGCCAGACTTCGCGCACCCCGCCGCCAGTCTCGATGCTGATCTTCCCCTCTTCGCTGGGCTCGACGATGCCTCGGTCCAGGGTGAACTTCGCAAAGAGCCTGATGCCATTCCCACTCATCTCAGCTTCAGATCCGTCTGGGTTGTAGACGCGCATCCTCGCCTGAGCGCTCGCGGATTGCTGCACAACGAGCAGGCCATCTGAGCCCACGCCGAAGACACCATCTGACATGGAGACCGCGAGGCTGGGCCAATCTCGGCTGACATCGCGACCGTCAACGACTATGTACCCGTTGCCGGCACCTTGGAGCTTGGTGAATGAGATTGGCATTCCCTTTCGATGACCCCCATCTCCCATGAACCCCCGCATCCGCCGCTACGCTCCACGTTCCTACAGTAGCACACTGAGAACGCCTATCGCGGAAGCGACCGGACAGAGCAGCGCATATTCGGACTACGGGGGAGAGCGGGGAGTGCCCAGAGGGATTAGATTGACCGAGGAGCAGGAGGAACTGCGGTTGGCGGGGCTGCGCGTCCTCGCGCGTCTCATCGTGCGCGCCTACCTCACTTCGCAGTTGGACGGCATCGCCGAGGCAGCCGCTGGTGCTGCTGCAGAGGCACGTCCGGTTCGCAGACCGCGCAGGGCGGGATCGGTGAGGCGGGACAGTGGGTCTTGCAACACGGGGAGCCTCCAATCCGGGGCGTAGTCCTGGATGCCACGTCCTGCTGTGGCAGGAGGGGCTGGATGCCCCCTACGTCAGCAACCGCCACACCACGAGCCCGGCGATAACCAGCAGGACGAGCAGCACGGCGACGGCGCGAACCAGCCTGCCGATCCACCGCTCCGTCCGCTCGTGCTCCGCACACTCCCTCAGGTACAACTCCTTCATCTCCTCATACGCATCCTCAAAGCCGGCCGTGGACTCCTTCGCCTCGTCGCGCTCGCGCTCCAGCTCCTCCGCGATGCGCTCCCACCTCCGCACCGCCTCCTCCAGCTCATCCGTCCTCGCCTTGGCGCGGCGCAGCATCTCCTCGTCGCTCAGGTACTCCGGGCCCTCCACCCGCACGTACACGCGGCGGCCCTCCCGCAGCACCTCGACCTCGCGGTTCC
Organism: Dehalococcoidia bacterium; assembly: GCA_034422595.1. Taxonomy (GTDB): domain Bacteria; phylum Chloroflexota; class Dehalococcoidia; order Lucifugimonadales; family Australimonadaceae; genus Bin16. The sequence continues at coordinate 16,315 of DAOUJO010000011.1, forward strand.
TGATCTTGCGGTCCAGCGTCGAGAGCGATACCTCCAACTCCCGCGCCGCCGCATCCTTCGACACCCACCTCACCGGCTCATCCATCGTCCCTCCTCCCCCTCTACAGGCTGACAATCCTGACACGTCACGGGCTTGCAAAACTTGCAGATTCTGTCCGCCTAAGCCCCGCTTGCTTTAGCGCAGCGTCCCACTTTCGAACCCTGACACGTCAGGCGACGTGTCAGCCGCCCACAGGCCCGGACAAGAGTGAATTCATGCTGTCCGGCGGCCTCGGCCGACCCCGCATCTCTCCCTCTCGTGCGACTTTGGAACACCCAGTCCACTTGGAGGGATGAGAGTGATGTGTGAGGGGCGCGCCCCTCACACATCACTCTCACGACGCATCACGTTGTACCGGGCACTCCAACGGTAGGCTCGTAGCTCCGACAAACGTAGTCGATGGCTCACCGGCCCCCACAGCGGTCGCCAAGAACGGCCCAGTATCCCCGAGCGCTCCAGCACCGGCCGGCACGAGACCAGCACCGGGACCGTCATCAGGTCCATGCGAGCGGAAGTCCGCACGTAGGTCTCCTCGACGTCCTGCCCGTCGACGACGAACAGGGTGAGCGGGAGCGGCGGGTGATCGTCCTCCGGCTTCCCATGGCGGTAGTAGCGAACGTATGGCCACAGCCGGGCCCAGACCCCGCGGGGATGACGCGCGCGGTGCTCGCATTCGAGGTAGAACGGCACACGACTGTCCCCGGCGATCAGCTCTCCCACGGCATCGGGGGCGATGGACGGCTCCCCGCGCCTGGCAGGCCGAACCGAACGCTCCGTCGGCAACGTCCACAGCAGCTCGCTCGAAGGGTCGGCCCGCGTCTCCGCAGCCAGCTCCGACAGGAACCACGTCACCGCGTCCGCGTGCCTCGTCTGGCGCGCCCGCGTGTCGATCCGGTGTCCCAGGTGCCGCCTGCGGCCATGACTGTCCCGCGTCAGCGCCGTGCTCCATACCTCCCGCGCAGCGGGAAGATCGGCACGGTCCCGGTGGGCGATGTGACGGATGCCCCCGTCCGACAGCGTGTAGCGAGCGCCGCCGCGACGCCCGTGACGCTCGATCAGGCCCCAGGTGTCCGCAAGGCTGTGCACCATCTGGCTCACGCGGCCCTCGGAGACGCCGAGCCAGCGCATGAGATGCTCGCGCGGCAGCATCGGGTGGTCGGTCAGCAGGTCGAGGACGCGCTTCTCCGATGGGCTGAGACCGAACGCCGGCGCCGAGCGCGCCATCCGCTCCGGATGGGGCAGCGAGGCGCGCTTCCGGCCGCGCATCTGCGGCCACGGCGCCCTGCTGCTGCGGTACCGAGAGCGCACGTCATGGAGCGCGCGGTACCCCGCCTCATACCCCCACGCCCACCCGAGCCAGAGGCGGTCGGTCTCGCTCTCCAGCGCATCGCGCGACTCCACGGCGACGTAGCAGTATTCGAGGTGCAGGCGCTCGCACAGCCGCGCCGTCAGCCGCTGCTCCCATGCGCTCTGCACCAGGACCAGGATCGTGCCGGGGCGGTGGGTGGGGTCCCACTCCGCCAGCGCACGCAGGCGCTCGTAGAGCGAGCGGCGGCGCAGCCCTAGCCCCTGGCGCACCACGCCGAAGCTGCGACCGTCGTCCAGGGTGATCGTGGCGTCGAACCGGCCGCGCCGGTGGAACTCCACGCGTGAGCGGCGTGAGCGGTACCCCGGCGAGAGTGCCATCGCCAGCCGGTAGACGCTGGCGATGGCGTCCATCCGGCGCAGCAGCAGCGTGTGCCACTGCTGTGAGACCGGGTACGCGCGCACGAACTCGGACGGCGTCGCGTACCCCAGCACATCTGTCGCCTCCTCGATGCCCTCGGACGTCAGGAACCACCTCCCGCTCGTCGGCAGGTGGACGGTCCCGTGGTTGACCCGCCCGGCGATTCCGTCGGTGAGCAGGCCGGTCAAGGCGCGGTGCACGGTCGAGTACGCCTCGCCGAGGATGACCGCAAGCTCCAGCGTGTCGGCGAACGGCATCCGGGCAAGCGCATCGTAGATCTGTCGCTCCATGAGTCTCATAAGAACGAGCGTAGCAACGGGGGAGCCGTCCGCGCAGCCGGCAGATGTCACAGGGAATCTTCTACTGTGGGTGCGTGCCTGCATGCGTCGTCCTCCCGTTCCGCGATGGGGTCTGATCTTCGATTGTGAACGGGAATCTCTTGCTGGGTAAGGGCCTGCAGGACCCTGTCGATGAGGCGGGTCTGTGGTAGGCGCATCTCCCGCGAGACGGTGCCTGATGAGCCGCTGCCCTCCACCGAGAGCCTGACGGTGACATCGCCTTGCGGGCGCGAATCATCGGGGAGCGGGAGCAGTGGCAACCTCGGGGCGCAAGGATCCGACGTCTCTCTCATGCCCTGGCAAGTACTCGGGCGCGTCTCGGACCCGCTCAAGCGCACCTGAGAGCGCGGCGTTTACGTGGGCCCGGACTCCACCGCCCGCCGCTAGCGCAGCCCGAACGGCCACCACCACCGTCGGCGTCGCGTCTGCATGAGCAGGCCCGAACGCGGGATGCCTAGGTAGGCGTTGCTCAGGCGGCGGACCAACTCGTCCGAGTCGAGGTCCTCCAGCGCGGGCGGCATCGGCTCGCCGGCGCGCAGGAAGGCGCCCTGCAGCCACCATGGTGCCCTCGGTGTCCCACGACCACATCATCGTGCTTCCTGCCTCGGACGAGTGCTCGACGAACGGGACGGTCAGCAGCTCGGCGAACGTCAGATGGACGCCGTCCGCGTCCGCCGCGAGCGCGCTCCAGTCCTGCACGAGCATCCCCGCGCGGTCCGGGCCCTCCTGGGGCAGGCCGAGCGGGGCATAGTGCCACCCCGACCGGGGAGGAGGGCTCGGCTCCAGCTTCGACCTCACGCGGGTGCGACGCGCACAGCGCGTGCCAGTCAGCGGGGTTCGTTCGGATTGGCACGAGACTTACCCCGCGCCACCCGCGGGGTAATCTCTCAGTGACACCCCCACCTTTGCGATGAGATACGTCACTATGGGGTTGACTTCTAGTACTAGTATCACGATGCTTTGGAACAAACGTTCTTGGCTGCTAGCCATAGCTGTGTGAGGGAGCTCAAACCATGTTCTCGCCGTCCAACCTAGTCCGTATCCGCAAGTCGCAAGGCCTCACCCAGGAAGCCGTGGCTCGGCGGAGTGGCTTAGCTACCGTTACCATCTCCAAGCTGGAGGCTGGCAAGAACTCCAACCCCAAGGCTAGTACTCTAGTGAAGCTCGCGGATGCGCTGCAGAGCCCGCTAGACGTGTTCTTTGAGCAAACTGCAACCGATGAGGGTATGGGTGACGGACATGACTAGTCCCAGCTTAGTTTCGGCGGCGCTTGCCTCCGAAGAGATTCGGCCGGCAACCGCAGATACCGTTAGCACCCTCTACGAGAGACCACTCCGGGCCACGCGTACAGGTCCCCTCTACGGGGCGTTTCCGTACCCGACCAAGATCTCCCCTGAGTCGATCGCCTTGTTCATTGCCACTCATACCAACCCAGGCGACACCGTATTTGACGGATTCGCGGGAAGCGGGACAACAGGTCTTGCCGCCCTGCTATGCGAGGATCCGCCAGTAGAGATACGAGAACAAGCCAAGCGGCTCGGACTTCAAGTGAACTGGGGAGCCCGCAACGCAGTGCTTTATGAACTCAGTGCACTAGGGTCCTTCGTCGCTGGGACACTCACAAATCCTCCTGACCCCGCCGCCTTTCGGAGAGCTGCCGCCGAAATCCTCGCCGATGTAGAGCAGGAGTACGGCTGGATGTATGAAGCCAAGGACATCAACCACGACAACGGAAAGATCCGTTACACGATATGGTCAGACCAACTGAAGTGCCCGGCCTGTCACGCGCCAGTTTCCTTCTGGGAGGGATGCGTTGGGTTGCACCCGGCTCGGATTGGCCCTGATTTCACTTGCCCACAGTGCGCCCATGTAAGCGCGGTTGAAACCCTCGAACGGTTAACTTCTACTGCATGGGATGATGTCTTGGGCATCAGCCGCGAGACCAAAGATCGGCGTCCGTATCGCATCCATGGACGGACTGGTAGTCGAACATGGTACCGACTGGTGAACGATGAAGACTTGGCACGCTTAGCGCATATTGCGTCTCAGCCGCTCCCAGATTCAATTCCTCAGGTCTCGGTACCCTGGGGAGACTTGTACCGTCGTGGCTACCATACTGGCATTTCACATGTTCACCATTTTTACACTCGTAGAAACCTGATTGCCTTCGGGCAGCTATGGGAACGGGTTGCGAACTACGGGGAGGCACTGCGTGACGCCCTCCGCTTCTGGCTACTCAGCTATAATGCCTCCCACAGCACCATAATGACACGGGTAGTAGCAAAATCCGGCCACGATGACTTTGTAGTTACCAGTGCACAGCCCGGAGTATTGTACGTAAGTGGCTTACCTGTCGAAAAGAACCTCTTCGATGGGTTGAACAGAAAGCTGAACACGGTAAGCAAGGCCTTCGATGTTATCCATGGAAGGAAGGGTAATGTCGAGATTCGTAGATCCTCGAGTTGCCAGGTTGCCCTCCCGGATGCAAGCATTGACTATGTGTTTACAGATCCTCCCTTCGGAGGGAATATTCCCTACGCCGAAGTAAACTTTATAAATGAGGCTTGGCTGGGCCAATACACGGATAGAGCCGAAGAAATCACCGTGAGCGACCATCAGGGCAAAACTTCGTCCGAATACACAGAACTTCTATCGCGCTCTTTGGCAGAAGTTGAACGGATCCTGAAACCGAACGGTAAAGTCACGCTTGTCTTTCATTCAGCATCCGCCCAGGTCTGGAACGCACTGCAGAGCGCTTACACGAATGCGGGCTTAGGTGTGACTCAAACAAGTATTCTTCATAAGACACAGGACAGCTTCAAGCAAATAACTACGAACGGCGCCGTCAAAGGAGACCCGGTATTACTGCTCACCAAACAATCTTGTGCCAACGAGAGAACTGCTGTTGATATATGGGACACTGCGAACACACTTCGACGGGCTCATGCGTACGATAAGGATCCCGAGGAACAGACAGTTCAACGACGCTATTCTAGATTTGTTAATCACTTTCTGGTCAGTAACCAGCCAGTACCGATTGACGCCAATATATTCTATCGATGGTGCAAGGAAAGCGAAGATTTGAGAGGTAACACTCGTGCAGTTTACTGACTCACGCAAGAATGCACGCGCAGCTGCACGTGCATACGAAGCAGGCTTGCCAACTGCCCAGCGTAAGACATTGGGGCAGTTCTTTACCGGTATACAACTGGGCAGGCTCTTGGCTCATCTTGCCTTAGATCCTAGCACCACGACGGTGCTGGACCCTATGGCCGGTCACGGGGACCTTCTAGATGCCGCATGGGAGGCAGCGGAAGAGCAATCTCTGCGAATTCGCAGGTTGGACGGAATTGAAATTGACTCTCAGACTGCGACGGTATGTCGGAACCGACTTTCCAGTATAATTGGACGTGACGACAATCGAGTCATTCTCAGCGGTAGTGCATTCGATATTGATGTAGTCAACCGGTTAGACCAAGGCGGCTATGACCTTGTAATAACCAACCCGCCATACGTCCGTTATCAAGTGCGTAGGCGCGGAGGCCTGGGTGACGATAAGATTCGTAGTGCGCTCACAGACATTGCGAATGCACACGTTGACACTACGCTATACGAAGTGTGGAAGCAGATAATAGGGGCATACTCAGGTTTATCGGACCTGTCTATTCCTTCTTGGTTACTCGCTGCTCTTCTTGTTAAGCCCGGAGGGCGCCTTGCGTTGGTTGTTCCTGCGACCTGGCGATCGCGCGACTACGCATACCTGATCCGCTATATGTTACTACGCTGTTTCACACTTGAATACGTGGTTGAGGATACTCAGCCGGGATGGTTTAGTGAGGCCCTCGTCCGGACGCACCTTATCGTCGCTAGGCGACTGCCAGTTCAAGAAACGCTCAAGCCCTTACGTGAGAGAAACCTCTTTGCCTCGGCTCAATGGATACAAATCGCGCCATCGGCTGCCGACAGGGATTCTCTGGTTGGCAATGTGCTTCCTGGTGCAAACCCTGAGGGTAGTTTTGCCTATTGGCTTCGGCAGGGGGTAGAAGGTAGTTTGCTTGGCATTCAGAGAAGGCAATTTGCATTGAGAGACGAGTGGGAGTTTCTGGAAACGCAAGTTGGTCTAAGTAAATGGTATATGCAGCTCGAGGGTACAGCCTCTGACTTACGGCTGTTCGCCCCCAGGCAGTCAAAGCCACCTGTCTCATTACCCGATGTTGTTAGAGATATCGGCATTGACAACGCTGAAGCCGTTCGGAATCTGGAGGATTGTGGGGTCAGTGTCGGTCAAGGTCTTCGGACAGGTTGCAATCAATTCTTCTATGTGACCATGTCCAATGTAGAGGACAATGACTTTATACGAGTCACAGCCACGCCAACTTTCGATTGCGAAGAATTTGTAGTACCTCAGAACGCTTTGCAAACTGTCCTTCGTAATCAATCGGAAATCCCAAATCTTGTCAGAAGTGATGGCTTACCAGGACGAGTTCTCGATCTGCGAGAATGGGTGCTGCCAGAAGATGCAGAGACAGTAGGTATGCATCTATCTGCCTACTATCTTTCGAGGGAACCTGTGCCACAAACGATGTCGGGGGACCTAGTGACCTATACTCGTCGAGCAGTTCGAATGGTACCTCAGGGAACTAATGCTACCATATGCATCCCCGATCTATCCGCCGTTCGTACAAATGTCCGAGTCCCACGCAACACTCGGACTACCCCTCGCTTTTGGTACATGCTTCCAGACTTTACAAGCCGGCATCGACCAGCCGCATTCGTAGCTCGGGTAAACTATAAGCAACCGTGGGTGGAGGCGAATCTCGATCCACCTATTTTAATCGACGCCAACTTTTGCACGTTTTGGTCCACAAGCGGCCTTTGGACGCGCTTCGCTCTCAAGGCTCTACTTAACAGTGTGTGGTGTCGCACGGTTATGGAGGCGCTAGGCACAACTCTTGGCGGCGGTGCTCTAAAATTGGAGGCCTCGCACCTACGTAGGATGCCAGTACCACATTTGTCGCGAGAGGCTATCGAGTTACTGGATAGGGCAGGTAAAAGGCTGACCTTGGAATCTTGGGATATCCAACAGTACGTCGACGATATTGTAGTCCGAGGATTGTTCTCCCAGGTGCGAGAGGATCAATTGAAGACGGTTGTCGCAACTTTAGAAGATCGCGTGGACAGACTGAATGTCGAGCGTCAAAGGAGGCGAGGTTGACAACTGACAACGAACAAGCACAAGAATTGGTCAAGCGTTGTCTACAGTTGCGAGCATCTGGAGAGAATGAAGCTGTTCTACGCGCCGAATTCGTGGCACACCTTCGGTCAATCTTCATAGGTCCCGGAGACGACTCATGGATCAGTCACTACAGTAGAGGAACAGAGGCTCGTACTGTCGTCGGCCAGGCAGGAGGTGGAGTAGCCAATCGTTTCATCGATAACTTGATTGGATCTACTACGATAGAATACGAAGCTGATCTGCGTCTGGGGCCCAAGTTCAATGAAGGTCATTATCAGGTGAAGGAGCACGCAGCCGGCCTCGTTCGTAGTGGTGTCCCAGTATCCCAAGTCAGAGGCATTCTCTCTGATACGGTCGAATGGTATGCATATGATGTTACGTTGGCTGTTGGCATTCAGCCTGAAACCTGCACGGCTGAGGACCTTACTCTGGAGCTTGTGGACTCTATCGTATTGGGTGGAGCTGATTTGTTTACTGCAGGACGTCTATGTGGATTCATTCGCAGACACCTCGCTCGTGAACAGTCTCGCCCGTTGCGATCAGAGTTCTTAACTTATGATTTAGGCCTAGAGAGTCCGGCTTACGAACGAAGAATCCAACCTTTAATTGAGCTAGTGGAGGCAGGCCGGGCTACTGATTCCTCTATTCTGCTAGCGACAGACCTATGGTCACAGTTCGTCGATTACTTGGAAGGCGTTCCTGGCCGCTTTCGAACAGCTGCCTATGTAGACGAAATCTATCTGTGTCTGCTTGCTCGACTGTTGAGTGCAAATGTGCTAAACGGACAAGCAATTGCCAGTAGCGAAGTAGAATTGAAGACGATATTGGATGGCTCTTATTTTCTAAACAAGTATCAGCTCCACAACATGGTAGAACAAGATTACTTTGCATGGCTTACTGACCAGCAGCACGTCGACCGGGTTCTGCCTATTGCTCAGGGTATGCAACAAGACTTGTATGCTTATGACTTTAGCTGGCGCCCCGAGTTGGACTTGTTCGGCCATTTGATGGCGCAATTGGCTGGTAAGAGTCAACGTAAACTATTAGGCCAGGAATGGACACCTTCCTGGTTGGCCCATTTGTTGGCGGAGCGTTGTGTGGACAGTTTGCCTTCGCAACAGGAGCCCAGGATTGTTGATATGTGCTGCGGCTCAGGATCAATCTTGGCCGAGGTAATCAAAACGGTCAGAGATCGATTTCAAATGCGTGACATATCATCACTCTATGGAGTGGCAACGGGTTTTGATATCGACCCGCTAGCCGTGAGCTTGGCTAAGGCGACTTGGGTTGCAACATTGGCGAGTGAAATCAATTCGGCAGACCGTCCAATAGTAATTCCCATCTACCACGCTGATTCGCTGTTTGCTGTGAGTCCTGTTTCGAAAGCAATCCCTCTATATGGCACGTCAGGCGTAATCGACGTTTCATTGGATGGAACTGTTATCGAACTACCGAATGCTATTGTAGAACCGCAATACAGCGAGCTATTCGAAAGGATTGTAGACTGGGCTCATACGGAAGCTCTGCACGCAAGACAGAGTGGAAACGCCCAGCAAATTACACGGCCAATCGCTGAAGAGTTCTTGAAGGGCACGGCGGCAGCTATCGGTGTGAGCATGTCTGCTGAGCTAGAAGAATCCTTGAGCGGGGCTGTTCACTCTTTGGCCAATCGAATGGCCGCGCTTGCCATCAACGATAGGGACGGCATCTGGGCATTCATCCTCCGAAACGCCTATCGGCCTGGGCTTCTGACCGGACAGTTCAATGGGTTGGTGTCGAATCCTCCTTGGCTCGCAATGAGCCGTCTCGCCGAGAATCCCTATCGATCCATGCTCAGAGGACGAGCGCAAGTCTATGACATTCAACCAACTGCTCAGTCATTCCTCCACTTGGAGTTGGCGATGACGCACTTGATGCATGCTGTTGATCGCTACCTAAAGCCAGAGGCATCGATAGCATGCCTAGTGCCGGGAACAGTCTTCAATGGAAATCACCATGAGGCATTCCGCCAACGGAAGTTTCTACACAGTGAACGACCGGTTGTTCTTGATATCAAGGAAATGTGGCGGGTTGCTCCGGGGACTTTCAAGTATCCAGGTGCAGCTGTCATAGCAGAGAAAGGTACCGTAGGATCTGTTGTCGGGTTGAGTCAAATCAAGGGTTTCATCGCTTCCGAAGGCCGCTTGGAAGAAGTAGATTTCTCGGAAAGGAGAATTGGAGCCGATCGAACGGCATGGGTCTTAGAACGAGAAGGAACCCCCGCAGCCACCTACAACTCTGATCCTTTGCCACAGCAAGGAGCAGATCTGATGCCGCGCACAACAGTGACAATCGACATTCTTGATTCAAATGGCCCTGAATACAGAGTTGATACACCTAGTCGTGATTCACCATGGGGTTTTACAGTGAGAGCCGCTAAGGAACTACAGGAGGAACGGTTTCCGGGCTATGTGGCTCCTGCGTTCATCTATCAGATGGCACAATCTGAGAACTTGCTTCCATTTGTCTTTGGAGAGCATGTAGCTCCTATAGCCCTTCCTGCTACGCGAGATGGTCAGGGAGCTTGGACCCTTTTGGACGACATCGAAATCGTTCGCATGGGATTTGCGCACACAGCGCGTCGATTTCGAGAGATCGATACACGCCTGAAGGAAGTTGGGCAGGGAAAGCCACTGAGAGCGCGAGTGAACGAACGACAGAAGCTGACCAAGCAGATCTTTCCTAGTCACGGTCAGCTTGTGGTCGTCGGAGCTGGCGGGAAGTACACCTGTGCCGCATGCATTTCACTTGCTGAGGTGAGTGACCTAGTTGTGGACCAAACGCTCTATTGGAAAGTCCTTTCCAATCCTGCTGAAGCCTGGTATCTAGTTGGCATCTTGAATAGCCATGCCATGACCGAAGCGATAGCGCCCTTCAACCCGAAAGGAGCATTTGGTGAACGTCATATACATGCGTTACCGTATCGACTGATGCCCCCGTATGACCCTGCGATCGACGAGCATACGAGAATCAGCGAGCTCGCACAGCACGTAAGCAGAATCGTGAGGGAGATGGTAGCTGGAGATGTTTATCTTGCTAACCCGAGCAGTCCCTTGCATGTGCGGCGCAGCAAGGTTAGGGCTCAACTGGGGACTCATCAAGAATACCGAGAGTTGGAACATCTGTGCTCTGTGGTATTGGGCACTACTGCCATTGATGCAAGTGGGGGTAATGAAACGCGGTAGGCGGGATCGTCTAATGCGTAGCGAGAGTTGTTGGGGTACGTCCTCATATCCAGTTCGTCTAGGCGATACTCCAAGATCGAAGGGGGGATAGTGCCAGTGCAAAGCAGGTCACGAGGTCAGCGGTCGGCCGCGCGTACCATCGAATCTGCCCTCGGCCGCTGAAGCTCCTAGAGACTTGAGGAGCGCGTGCTCACGCCCAGCAGCGGACGTGGTCGCCACAGGCAACGATACCCTCTCGTCTGACCGCTGGCCAGCAAAGGCTAGGGGGAGCCCTCGGGGCGTGAGGCGTCCGGCGCTCGAGAGCGCTCGGGCGTGTCCAAGCATGCTCATACAACCTCGCAGGCGAGAAAGGGCATCGGTTTCAGGGTAATCTGGGCGATTGTATGGGAAGGGTCCGCAGACGAGGGAGAAGACGGTCGCTGCCGCTCTCCACCGACGCATTGAGATAACATGCTGGCCAAGCCGTGGGTGTTGGAACGGAGCAACAGGCGCAGACCTACCGGGCCAACTCCACAGCGCTATAGAGACACCACCCACTCGAAGGTTCGCAGTACAGTACCGCTTGGCCCACCAACTTTCCCTTCACCTTCCTTAACCACCGGAGGGGAGGCCCTGTGGCCTCCCCTCCTGCATGCCTGTCGCCGTTACGGGACTTCCGCTTACGCGAGGTCGTAGCGGTCGTTGTTCATCACCTTGTTCCACGCGCTCACGAAGTCGCTCACGAACTGCGCCTCCCCGTCGTCGCATCCGTAGACCTCCGCGAGGGCCCGGAGTTCCGAGTTCGAACCGAAGACCAGGTCCACCGCGGTGCCGGTCCACTTGACGTTGCCGCTCTGGCGGTCCCGCCCCTCGAACACGCCCTGCGATGAAGACGCGCTCCACTCAGTGCTCATGTCGAGCAGGTTCACGAAGAAGTCGTTGGTCAGCGTGCCGGCCCGGTTGGTGAAGACTCCGTGCGTAGACCCGCCGTTGTTCGCACCCAGGACGCGAAGGCCGCCAACGAGCGCCGTCATCTCGGGGGCGGTGAGCGTCAGCATGTACGCCCGCTCCACCAGCAGCTCTTCCGGCTTGCCCGCCTGCCCTGCCTGCACGTAGTTGCGGAACCCGTCCGCCGAAGGCTCCAGCACCGCGAACGACTCCACGTCGGTCCACTCCTGCGTAGCGTCCGTGCGCCCCGGAGCGAAGGGGACCTGCACGTTGTGACCGGCACTCCGGGCAGCCTGTTCGACTCCCGCACATCCGGCCAGAACGATCAGGTCAGCGAGCGAGACCTTCTTCCCGCTGCTGTTGAACTCCGCCTGGATCCCCTCCAGCGTCCCCAGCACTGCGCTGAGCGCGGCCGGGTCATTCACTTCCCAGTCCTTCTGCGGCGCGAGACGGACGCGCGCTCCGTTCGCTCCACCGCGCTTGTCGGTGCCGCGGAACGATGCCGCCGACGCCCATGCCGTCGAAACCAGCTGGGAGACGGACAGGCCCGAAGCGAGGACCTTCGTCTTGAGGTCAGCAATCTCCTGCTCTCCGATCAACTCGTGGTCGACGCCGGGGACAGGGTCCTGCCACAGCAACGCCTCTTCCGGGACCAGCGGCCCGACGTACCGGCTGCGAGGGCCCATGTCACGGTGGATCAGCTTGAACCATGCCCGGGCAAAGGCGTCCTCGAAGTCCGTGAGGTTCTCGAGGAAGCGCTTCGAGATCGCCGCGTAAGCCGGGTCGGTTCGCAGCGAGAGGTCCGTCGTAAGCATTATGGGGGCGTGCTTCTTCGAGGGGTCGTGCGCATCCGGCACGGTGGCCACTGCCGCTGCATTCGTGGGGGTGTACTGCGACTTGCCGGCCGGGCTCTTCGTCAGCTCCCACTCGTGGCTGTGCAGGTTCTCGAAGAAGTTGTTGTCCCACTTCACGGGGTCGTTGGTCCAGGCGCCTTCCAGGCCGCTCGTGATGGTGTCACCGGCCTTGCCGCTGCCATAGTTGTTCGTCCAGCCGAAGCCCTGCTCGGCGATGCCGGCTCCCTCCGGCTCAGGGCCGACGTGGAGAGAATCAGGAGCGGCTCCGTGCGCCTTGCCGAACGTGTGTCCGCCCGCGATGAGCGCAACCGTCTCCTCGTCGTTCATCGCCATGCGCTTGAACGTCTGGCGGATGTATTTCGCTGCGGCCATCGGGTCAGGGTTGCCGTTCGGCCCCTCAGGGTTCACGTAAATCAGGCCCATGTGGTCGGCGCCGAGGGAGCCCTGGAGTTCTCCATCGCTGTCGTGGCGCTGGTCGTCGAGCCACGTCTCCTCAGAGCCCCAGTCGGTCTCGTCGGCTTCCCAGACGTCCGGACGCCCGAAGGCGAAACCGAAGGTCTTGAAGCCCATGGACTCCAGGGCGCAGTTGCCGGCGAAGATGATGAGGTCGGCCCAGGAGAGACTCCGTCCGTACTTCTGCTTGACCGGCCAGAGCAACCGGCGCGCCTTGTCCAGGTTGCCGTTGTCGGGCCAGCTGTTGAGGGGCGCAAAGCGCTGGTGGCCGGAGCCGCCCCCACCGCGGCCATCGCTGATGCGGTACGTGCCCGCTGCGTGCCACGTCATCCGGATGAAGAGAGGCCCGTAGTGACCGTAGTCCGCCGGCCACCAGTCCTGCGAGGTCGTCATGACCTCTTCGATGTCCTTCTTCAGGGCATCAACGTCAAGGCTCTTGACCGCCTCAGCGTAGTCGAAGTCCGCACCCATCGGGTCGGACTGGGGAGAATTCTGGCGGAGAGCCTTGAGGCTAAGCTGATCCGGCCACCACTGCTGGTTCGAAGTCATATCATCCTCCGTGCAAATGTCTGAAGTATCGCGCGGTCTTCCAAAGACCGTGGCGCGCCGAGGCGCATTGTAGCCTCAAACGCCGACGTGTAAAAGGGGAAGGACAGCCCCCCTGCTCGTATGAAGGAGACCCTCCGCGCTCGCGCTTGCCGCTCGGTGTAAGATGCCCGCAGTTCACAGCCGGTACCACCTCCAGCCAGGAGCGGCATGCAGGCCACCATCAAGTCCGTTCTCCAACGTTACAGCGTAGCGCTGCAATACCGGGACTTCCGCTGGATCTGGCTCGGCAGCGTCGGCGGACAGTCAGCCTACTGGGCCCTCATCGTCGCGCGCGGCATCTTCGTACTACAAGAGACCGGCTCCTCGACGCAGGTAGGCGTCACGACGTTCGTCGCGATGGCGCCCCGCTTCATCCTGCCGCCGCTCACGGGCTACCTGGCCGACCGGTTCGACCGCCGGGCCGTCCTCGCCACAGCCTACGGCCTCCAGCTTTCGCACGCTGTCGTGCTGGCCGCGCTCGCCCTGACAGGCATGCTGGAGGTATGGCACGTCGTCGTGCTTGCGCTGCTCAACGGCAGCTTCCGGACGTTCCAGATGACGGCGACGCAGACGCTCATCCCGAACGTGGTGCCGCGGGAGCACTGGCTCAACGCCATGGCGATGAACCAGGTGTCGCAGCAGGGTTCACGGCTGTTCGGGCCGGGACTCATCGCTCCCGCACTGCTGCTGTTCGACGTGAGCATCGCGTTCCTCGTGAGCACGTCCTTCTATCTCATCGGTATCGCAGCCATCCTCTCGATACGTACCCGGTCGACCGGCGAACTGACCCGCGGTTCACGGATAGGAGCGAGCCTCTGGGTTGCGATGCGCTACGCGTGGTTGGACCCGCAGCTTCGTGCGCTCTTCATCCTGCTCGCGCTGCACTGCTCGATGACGATGTCATTCGAGTCGATGCTGCCCGTACTCGCTCGGGACGTGCTGGGCGAAGGGAACGTCAGCGTGAGCTACCTGATGATGGGCGTCGGAGCGGGAGCACTGGTCGGGGTTATCGGCATTGCAGGTCTGCGCAGCGCATCGGGCCGAGGGATGCTGCTGTTGATAACGGGCGCCGTGAGCGGGGTCTCCATGCTGCTGCTGGGGATATCAGGCAACACAACGCTGGCGTTGCTTGGCACTGCGGCGATGGGCGGCTCCCAGGCGGCTTTCATGGCGATCGGCGGAGCGATGGTGCAGTCCCTCGCGCCGGACGGTATGCGCGGCAGGATCTCAGGGTTGAACCAGATCAACATCGGGGGAACGATGGCGGTGATGAACCTGGTGAACGGCTTCGCTGCGGACAGGTTCGGCGCACCGAACGTGCTCCTGGTCCTGGGGCTGGGGTTCATGGCCGTGGTGGCTGTGAGCCTTGCCCAGGGTACCCTGCGAGGCATCTACCGGGGGGCCATCGCGGTTCCGGCAAGAGCGGCGGCGTAACCTTACGCCACCGCTCCGGCGTCGCTCTCCATACCCCGCTATCCGATTGGGCTGAGCGTTATCCCCGCCACGTCCGGATGGCCGAGTGGGTTCACTTGGAAGCCCTGCACACGCGGACGCAACAGCGTGTAGTCCTTGACGTAAAAGAGTGGGAAGAGGCCTGCTTCATCGATCAGCAGTTGCTCTGCCTCGCCATACATGCTCAGCCGAGTCTCGCGGTCCCACTCGGCGCGTGCGCCCTCGATGAGCGTGTCGAATTGGTCGTTCACGAATCTGCCATCGAGCGGCTGAGTGTGCAGCAGCAGGTCCAGGAAGTTCTCCGGGTCCGGGTAGTCCGCCACCCAGCCGCTGTGCCACACGTTCCCTACGACGTTCTCCAGCGAGTAGTAATAGACGTCCGATTCGTGCAGCTCCACCTGCACGTCGACGCCCAGTTCTTCCTGCCACGCCGCGACCACGAACTGGACCATCTCCGTCGGCTCGCCGTCCACGTCCACCGCGCTGAACACGACTTCAGGGAAGTCGTCGGCGTACTCCGACTCGGAGAGCAGTCGGCGCGCCTCTTCCGGATCGTAGGGGATGCCCCGCAGCGACTCGGAGTAGCCCGGCATGCCCGGCGGCAGGAGCCCCTTCGCGAACTGCACGTTCCCGTTGTAGACCACGTCTATCAGCCGTTCACGGTCGAGCGCCATGAGGAACGCCCGCCGCACTTTGGAGTCATCGAACGGCGGCTTCGCCCCATCGACACCAAGGTAGGCGGTTACGAGCTGGTCGAACTCGCTGAGCTGGCCGCTCAACCCCTCGCTCTCCCGCACGAAATCGAGCGACCCAGTGCTCACGGGTATGGCATCCCACGCGTCCGAGAGGTACATCGCCAGTCCACCGACACCGGGCAACGCGGCCAGTGGGGAGACCACGTACTCCAGTGTCGCCGGGTTGTGATAGCCGTCGAAGCGCTGAAGAACGACGACCTCTTCCTCTTCCCACCGGGCCAGCCGGTAGGGGCCGGAGCCGTTGATGTCGTCACTCATCCACCAGTCGAAACCGAGGGGTTCGACTGTGCGCCGGTCGACGATAGCGGCGGAAGGGTACGTCAGTTTCGCCAGGAAGTATCCCTTGGGCTCGTCTATCGTGATGCGAATGGTGCGCTCGTCCACAACCTCTACGCCCGAGACTTCCTCCGCCTCTCCGCCCAACTTTTCGGTAACTCCCACGATGTCGCCGAGGTAGAGAGGCGCCGTCTCGCTGTTGAGCGCAGCGTCCGTGGCGCGCTCGATCGAGTACTTGAAGTCTTCAGCAGTGATGGGGGTCCCGTCGTGGAACGTTATGCTGTCGCGCAGCGTAAAGGTATAGACCAGACCCGTCACGTCGACTCTCACATCCTCGGCGAGGTCGGGTTCGATGCTGAAGTCGCTCGATATCCGGACGAGGCCGCTGAACAGGCTCGTCACGAAGAAGTGCGAGGTCGTCTCGCTGGCGATGGCGGGATCGAGCGTCGTGGGCTCTCCGAGCGGCATGGTGAATGCACTGTCGCGGGGCACGCCGTAAGGCTCAGGAGGGAAACTCCTGAAGCTCGCCAGCATGGTGTCTATCGTTTCCTCCTGCCGCTCGACCTCAGCCAGCGGTGCTATGACCACCAACAGGTAGAGCAACTCCCCGCGCTGCATCACCTGCATACGCCGCACGTCAGTACCGCCTTCCACTTCGTAGAGGATGTCTGCGCGCTCGGCCGTTGTGCCGTCGTCCAGCGTCACGGCGCCGGTGCGTTCCACTCGCGGTTCTCCTTCTTCCGGTGTGAACAGCGGAATGATGGTCTCGATCTGTTCGCTCAGCGACCCTGCGGATGCCTGCTCGGAGAGCAGTAACATGCGCGAGATCCCCTCGCCGTCCTGGACGACCAACCAAGCGCCCTCTCCCCCGGTCGGTGTTATCGACCACTGCGCAGGGTAGTAGAGCGATATCCCCAACTCCTGGCTCACGAATGGGACGAACCCCTCAGGCACCGGATCAGGGGTGGGGGTGGGCGTCGCGGTCGGTTCGGGGGTCGGTGTCGGTGTTGCCGTTGGGGCAGAAGTTGGGGTCGGCGCCGACGTTGGCGTTGCGGTCGGCTCCCCGGAGCAGGCTGCGGCCAGCGCCAACACGAGCAGCAACAGGACAGGCATGAGGGCACGTTTCATCGACGGGATCTCTCCAAGGGATATTGCGATGCGCCTCCTATATGGAGCACACCTCGAATTCTAACACTCCGGAAACTCGTTACGTCCGGGACTCGGGGATGGTTCTATTCGCCTTCCACGCTGGAGAGCAGATACGCACGCATGAACCCCTCCAGCTCGCCGTCGAGGACGAGGTCGGGATTCGTGGACTCGAGACCCGTGCGGTGGTCCTTGACCATCTTGTACGGATGGAGCACGTAGCTCCTGATCTGGCTTCCCCACCCCGCGGAGACGTGCTCGCCCTTGAGCGCCGCCCGTTCCTCGGCGCGTTTGCGCATCTCGACCTCCATGAGCCGCGCGCGGAGTATCTTCATCGCCACCTCGCGGTTCTGGAGCTGCGAGCGCTCGTTCTGGCAGGAGACGACGATGCCGGACGGTATGTGCCGGATGCGGACGGCAGTGGAGTTCTTCTGCACGTGCTGGCCGCCTGCGCCGCTCGCCTTGAAAACGTCCATCTCGATGTCGTCCGGGTTGATCTGCACAGCCACGCTGTCTTCGGCTTCCGGCAGCACCTCCACGAGCGCGAACGACGTATGACGCGCGTGCGCCGCGTCGAACGGCGAGAGACGCACGAGCCGGTGGACGCCACGCTCCGCCTTTGCGTAGCCGTACGCGTAATCTCCGGCAATCTCCAGCGTCGCGCTCTTGACGCCTGCCTCCTCGCCTGCGGAGAAATCGAGCACCTGCGCCTTGAAGCCGCTCTGCGCCGCCCAGCGCGTGTACATGCGCAACAGCATCTCGGTCCAGTCCTGTGCGTCGGTGCCGCCCTCGCGGGCGTGGATCGCGAGTATCGCGCTGCGCTCGTCGTATTCGCCGGAGAGCACCAGCAGCAACTCGCGCTGCTCGGCCTCGGCGAAGATGGCCGCGCTCTCCTCTGTGAGCTCTTCCGCGAGCGAAGCGTCGTCAGCCTCGATCGCCATGCTCAGGAGTTCGATGGTGGAGCGCACGCGGGACTCGAAGCCGCGCCAGCCGTCGACTGCGGCGCGAAGGCGTGAGAGCCGCTGCATCAGCGCCTGCGCACGCTCCGGGTCGTCCCAGAGGTCCGGAGCGGCTGCCTGCTCTTCTAACCGTTCGAGTTCCGCTTCCTGGCCGGGGAGGTCAAAGCCGCACCATGATGCCGACGATATGCCCGGCGAGATCGGTGAGGCGCTGTCGCAGTTCTTCCATCAGGTCTGCTCCCTCCCACAGTCAGCGGGGTTCACCCGTCATTCTATCATCCGAGCAAGACCCTCCTGTGATGGACGAGGCGCGGCCGCCTGTGCTACGCTCGCTGCACGGCCGGGGTGTGGCGCAGTCCGGAAGCGCACCTGCATGGGGTGCAGGGGGCCGTTGGTTCAAATCCAATCACCCCGACCATTTCCACCCTTTCACCGGAGAGACGTATGACTACGTCCGGCAGCGGCAAGCCTGCGTGGGTGCTCGAGCACCTGGAACGCTACATCGCGACCGACGGCGAGGACGGCCACATGTGGCGGGGCACACCCACGCTCCTGCTCACGACGACTGGCCGGAAGTCCGGCAGGGAGATTACGACGCCGCTCATCTACGGCACGAACGAGGGCAACTGCATCGTCGTGGCCTCGCGCGGCGGTGCCCCGGACCACCCGCAGTGGTACTACAACCTCAGCGCGGACCCGTCCGTACGCGTACAGGTGGGCGCCGACAAGTTCGATGCGGTCGCGCGCACCGCCAGCTCCGACGAGAAGCCCGAGTTGTGGCAGCTCATGGCCGGCATCTACCCGCCCTACGACGAATACCAGGCGAAGACCGAACGGGTTATCCCCGTCGTCATCCTCGAACGGACCGGCTAACCCTTCCTGAGAGATATCGCGGAACGAAGAGAGAGGCCGGTTTCCAGTACACCGGCCTCTCCTGCAGTGTTGCCTCGGATTGATGCTGACGTGGATGCGGATCAGGCCGCGAGCGGCATCGTCTGCATCCTGCGGAGCGCCCGGTGCACGGTGCGCACACTGATCCCGAACCTGTCTGCCACTTCGAAAACGTGCAGGTTCTCGTACTGGTAGGCCCACGCGATCTCCTCATCCCGCTCCCGCAGTTTGTAGGCCTGGTACCAGGCAGGGTCATCGAACTTACAGCGAGGGAGAGGGCAGTCCAGACACGACATCGACGCCTCGCAGCCGGTGTCGGTGTAGCGCATCTGCTCCGGCAGCCCGTCCATGACTGGTTCATCGCGCCTTCGTCCTGACTTCGTGTAGATGCTCATCGCTTCCTCCTTCTGGTCATTCCGCTTCATAACGGCTATCCATGCGTTCTCGGATCCATGAGTCCAGGCAACACCCTCAGGACGCGATAGCCATGGGGAACGCCATCTGCTGCTCCCCTGCCTGCTCTGCGTCCTCACTTGCGAGCATCGAGATCCCCTCCAGGAATCCTTCGTCCTGTCCCTCCACCGCAACGGTGAACCCGCTCCCCTCGCCGACGCGCAGTACCGCCCACTCCATCTCACGCCGCAGCGCCCGGTACTCGGGAGAACCGTCCGGTGCATAGAGCCCCACTCTCCCCGTGAGCGCTGCCGCGATAACAGCGGACGATTCACGCTCACGCTGCCGGGCCGTCTCGGGGATCCACCGCACACCGCCCTGCTGGAGGCTCTGCTGCAGCAGGTCCCTCACCTGACCGTCATCGCGAGACGTGCGCACCCGTACGAGCACGCTCTCACATGGCCAGGTCTTCTCCACGAAACGCTTCAGTCCTGCCACGAGTACTGCTTCGTCTGCCGCCTCCGCCCATCTGTGGTCGAGCACCCGCAACCCACCAGCCGTGCGCGACGCCACGGTAACGACTGCGGTCGCCGGGAGATCGACCATGCCCGCCGTCCGCGTCACGACGATAGATGCCGCGAGCCTGTCGGCCACGGCGAGCCTTCGCGGTCCACCGGCCCCGAACAGGACGCGCAGCCGCTCGCGCGGGAACGCCGGGGCGCCTGCGGAGACAGGACGAAGCGCGTACGCCGTCTCGAACTCCGGGTGCATGTCGCCGAGCCGTTCGCGTTCGGCCTCGACGCGTGCCGCATAGCCCGGCAACTCCGCTTCCGCACGCTCCAGCGGCACACGGAAGTGCCTCCGGTCGCCTCCAGCGGCGGCGGCTTCCTTGTTAACGAGCTTCACGTGCTCGAACGGCGTCTCTCCGTTCCAGGGACGACCGTAGAGAACGACCGTCGCGCCGGACGCGCCCGCCATCTCCTGCAGGCGCGCTGCTTCCGCAGGACGGAGGAGGTGGGCATCGACGACCTGGACCAGCTCGAAATGCCCCCGCAGGTGCTCCAGGCCATCCGGCGCCGCGTACAGCACCTGCGCGCGTCCCAACCGTACGCATGCGCTCTCGTCAGACCACAGTCCCTTCAGCGAACCTGCTCGCAGGTGGCCGACGAGCCGTTGCCTGGCGTCCGGCTGCCCGCCCGGAACGACGCGGAGCAGCGCCCCGCCCGCGGTCAGGTTCACGCTCATCACCAGCATCTCCAGTTGAGAGGCCAGTTCGTTCACGCCTGCACCGAGCGGCATCTCGACTGTGAACACTGAGCCCTGCTGTTGCAGCACGTCTGACGTGACCGCCGTTGCTATCTCACGCTGATATGTCGTTGGCGTCTTCATCTCACTACTCCTGGCAGAACGTATGTACTACGCTGCAGGCATATTAGAACGCTTGTTCTACGGTGTCAACACCGTTTAGAACGCATGTTTCGCACTTCCTGAACGCCTCCCGTGCGGTTGCCGTCCTGCTGCACAAGGCGTAGGTTGTCGAACGCACATCGCATGGGAACAGGTGTATGACGCTCGAGGGCAAGGTCGTGGTGATCACCGGCGCGGCGAGAGGCATGGGCCGCGCCTATGCCCACGGCTTCCTCGACGAAGGCTGCCGCGTCGTCTGCGGCGACCTCTCGTGGAGCGGCGACGGCGCAGAGGAGACGCAGGCCGTCGTGGAAGCGGCAGGAGGACTTGCAGTCGAACTCGACGTCACGCGCGACGACCACATCGCGGCGGCGTTCGCAGCAACGATCGAGCGATTCGGGACGGTGGACGTGCTGCTGAACAACGCGGGGATGCGGCAGCGGCACCTCATCCCGCCGCACGGCATCGGCAAGGTGCTGGACGTGCCGCCGGAAGGCTGGCGACGCATGTTCGACGTCAACGTCTTCGGCACACTCGCCATGATCCGCATGTTCGTTCAGCCCATGCTGGAGAAGCGCGCGGGAAGCATCATCAACGTCTCCACTACCGGAACGGACCCACGCTGGTACCGGCCGCACAGCCGGGAGCAGCCCTACATGGCTTCCAAGTCCGCGCTCACGAACCTCTCGCTCTACCTCGCGAACGAGATCGCGGAATACAACGTTGCGGTCAACGTGCTGTTCCCTCCACACGCCGCCACGACCGGCACCCGGGAGCAGGACATCATCCGCAAGGAGCACGGCATCATGGCGGCGGGCGCGGTCCCGCTCAAGCCGGAGGCGGTCGTGCCGCTCGCCAAGTTCTTCGCCGAGCAGACGGCATCGACAGGCGTTACCGGGAAGGTCATCTACGCCGCGGACTGGAACCTCGAGCACGGCCTCGGCGGGCCGGACAAGTGGCTGTCCGAAGGCTGAGGAGCGAATCATGGGCTGGACGATCCACCACCCGAAGGGACTGCTGTACCACGACTCCGCCAAAGCCTTCCCAGGCTACACGCTCGTCTCCATGTCAGGTGGCAAGGATGCCTTCCTCATCGACATGGAGGGGCGGGTCTGCCATCGCTGGCATCGCGAAGAGGGCATCGCCTACGGCTTCCTGCTGGAGAACGGCAACCTGCTCAGCCGGACGCGCGCGAGCGGAGGGTTCATCCCGCCCTCCGATCAGCCGACCGGCATCCTGGAGCTGGACTGGGACGGCAACATCGTGTGGAGCTACTGGGATCCCTACGTGCACCACGATTTCGAGCGGCTGCCGGACGGCAACACGCTCATGGTGCTCTACGACCTCATGCCCCAGGAGGTCGCGCGACGCGTGCGCGGGGGACGGGGAAGCGTCGAGGAGCCGATGTACGGCGAGATCGTGCGCGAGGTGGATGAGGCGGGAGCAACCGTGCGGGAGTGGAGCATGTGGCAGCCGCTCAACCCCGAACAGGACGCCATCTGTCCTCTGGAAGAGCGCCACCAGTGGCTGCACCAGAATGCGCTCAACCTGACCCCGGACGGCGACCTGCTCGTCAGCTTCCGCCAGATCGACACGGTGGGCATCGTCAGCCGCGAGACCGGGCAGTACACGTGGAAGTGGGGGCCGGGCGAGATCTCACACCAGCACCACCCGACGTTCCTCCCGAACGGGCGCGTCCTGCTGTTCGACAACGGACCGCATCGCGGCGGAGCGACCTACTCCCGCGTCCTCGAGGTGGAGCCGGAGAGCGGGCGCATCGCGTGGCAGTACACGGGCTCCCCGCTCATCTCGTTCTACAGCTTCCACATCAGCGGCGCGGAGCGGCAGCCGAACGGCAACACGCTCATCTGCGAAGGGGCGCCCGGGCGGCTGTTCGAGGTGACGCCGGACGGCGAGGTCGTGTGGGAGTACGTGAACCCGCACCGCATACCTGAGGGGGCGCCGACCGGCTCAGGCGGGCCGAACTCCGTCTTCCGCGGTCACCGCTACGCGACTGACCATCCCGCACTTGCAGGGAAGGACCTGACACCGCTTGACTAGTACGCAGCGGCCTCCGGCACGAAGAGCGGCAGACGCTCGAAACGGCCACCGAGCACGTCCTGCGACGGCGCGCCCAGCCAGCCCTCCAGCGCCGAGGCGTACACCTGCCGGAAGTCGGTCGTGAACCGGAGGTTGTTCTTATCGAGCGAGGCGAGACCGGGACGCTCGCCGTAGAACCCGCCCGCCACCGGCGCTCCGGCGACGAACATCGGCCCGGCGGAGCCGTGGTCGGTGCCGTCGCTCGCGTTGCCGGTCACCCGCCGCCCGAACTCCGACCACGTCATCATCACCACGTCGTTCGCATGCCCGTGCGCCTGCAGGTCGCGGTAGAAGGCGAGCATGGCGTCCGCCGTTTCCGCGAGCAGACTCGCGTGCATATCCGGCTGTGCTGCATGGGTATCGAAACCGCCGATCCGCACGTGCCCCACCCGCAGGCCAAGGTCGGCGTCTATCGCTTCGGCGACGAGCCGGAGCCCCTGCGCGAGCGCCGACTCTCCGTACTTGACGGCAGGCTGGTACCGCGCGTGCGCGCGCTGCACGGCAGCCGAGCTGCGCCGGGCCGCATGCACGGTGTTGTCGAGCAGCGCGCCGAAGCGCGTCGCTCCCGGCGCCGAGGCGTAGAGCCGAAGGAGCGCCGCCGTCCGCGCCTGCCGGTTCCAGGCGTTCCGGGGATCGTCCCGCAGCCTGTAATCGTCCACGCTCTCCACGAGCGGGACCGCGACTTCGGGCGTGACCATCGCCCGAGGCATCCGTTCGTCGGCAACCAGCGCGAGGAAGGCGTCCTCCTGCTCCGCGACGATGCCCTCCAGGTACTTCCCGAGCCAGCCCTCGTAGTCCTTCCTGCCCGTCTGCCCGGTCTGCCAGATGTCCATCGACTCGAAGTGCGAGAAGCTCTGGTCCGGGTAGCCGACGCCCTCCACCACCGCGAGCACGCCCTCGTCCCACAGCTCCTTGAAAGCGGTGAGACCTGGATGGAAACCGGCCTGCCCGTCGATGGGGATCACGTCGTTCTGCGGTATGGCGAGGTTGCCGCGCAGCTCGTAGTACCTGCTGTCGTTCGCCGGAACAACGGTGTTCAGGCCATCGTTCCCTCCGGCCATCTGTACGATGACGAGCGTGCGGTTGCCCATGGGTGCAGCGCTGGACCGCTGTTCGTGGATGGCGGCGGCGACGGCCCGGCTGAAGACGGCAGGCATGGCTGCCGCCGCGGGAACGGCCACCATGCTGGTCTTGAGGAACTGACGCCGGGTGATCAACATCGCATCCGCCTCACACCACCTGGAAGTCCGGCGACGCGAGCATGAGATAGACGGCGTTCCTTATCTTCTGGTCGAGGCTTACCGCCGTGCCGTCCATGTCGTCGAGGAACGCGGTCAGCACGTCGCGGTCGGTATCGCTGAGACGCCCGCCCAGGAGCAGGTCTGCGAAGAAGCCGACGATATCGCCGGACGTGCTCAACTCCTGCCCGTTGACGAGGTGCTGCGGAGCGAACCACAGCCTCGTGGCGCGCGCCTCCGCGAGTGCGGCGGCCATGTTGATGCGCTGCAGGAGCGCCGAGCTGTTGATCCAGGTGGCTCCTCCCGGCCATCCGGCGACGTTCGGCGGCATGAAGAGCGCCTGCCCCATCTGCTCGATGGGTTTGTCGAGCGGCCTGAAATCGGTCCCGATGCCGAGGGCGCGCACGGCGCCCACCGCGAGTTCGACCGGCGATTTCACGAGCGCGGTCCTGGCGCGGCTGCTGTAGAACTCGTCGGACTCGAGCATCGCACGGACGACAGGGCGTATCTCCGTGCCGTTCGCCCTGAATACGTCGGCGAGACGCTCGATCACCTCGGGCTCGGGGTCCGGGTAGGCGAAGAACGTCCAGAGCCGGGTGCAGATGTACTCTGCGGCCGCGGGCTGCTCCATGATGATGTCCACGATGTCGTCCCCGTCGAAGTTGCCGGTGCGGTCGAGGAACGTCTTGAGCCCGTCGTCGTGCTGCCTTTCATTGAGGTAGAAGCCCGTCCTGCGCCTGAACTGCCAGCCCGTGAATGCCCGCGCGGACTCCCGGACGTCTTCCTCGGTGTAGTGGCCGATGCCCAGCGAGAAGAGCTCCATCAGTTCGCGGGAGTAGTTCTCGTTCGGGGCGGCTTTCTTGTTGGAGCGGCTGTCCAGGTAGATCATCATCGCCGGGTCACGGGAAACAGCTTTCAGCATCTCGTCGTACCGTCCCATCCCCTTCTCACGGAAGAGGTTGTTCTGGTCGATCATGTACGGCCCTCTGCCCACGATCTTGAACGAACCGGTCAGGATGCCGTGCCAGAAGAGCGTCATCTTCTCCTGCAGCGGGCGGGCCGTGTAGGCCATCCGCTGGAGCCACCATCGCTGGAGCTGGTTGAGGCTCTGCTCCAGGTCCAGTTCCTGCGCCGCGAGCCGCTCCTCGAGCGTGCTGTCGTCGACAGACTCGAATTCGACTAGGTGGTCGATCGTGGCCTGCAGGCCCATCTCGCGGAAGCGCGCCAGCTCGCCGGGCGACGCGCCGAACCCGGCGCGCCAGAGCAGATGACTGATGCGCGACGCCTCGTCGAGTGGAGCGTCTGCCTCTGGAAAGAGGCTGGGCAGCTGCGAGAAGGGCTCCCCCTCCGGGCCGTCGAAATGGGTGGGGTCAGGGAACTGTACGTCGCGGGCGGGCGGGGCCTTCGGCTGCGAGGCAGCGATGAAGACCGGCGCGGTCGCGGCAGCCAGACCGAGCAACGCGGCGCGGGCCATGAACTGCCGCCTGTCCATGCCGGCGGCAAGGACGGGGTCTCCACTCTCCCCAGTCAGCGGTTCATCGTTCATGCAAGACCCTCTCCCCTCTGCCCTCCATTGCAGGCAGCCGGGGTCAGGCCATGGCAGCCATGAGCTCGGGGACGCGCGGGTTCTCCTTGAACGGCTTGTCCGATTCGAGGAGCGCCGACCACGAGCGCACGCCGAAGTGCTCTCCGGTCGACGCTGCGAGCGGCTCGACGCCGTCGGCGAGCGCCTTGGCGTCGCGGAGCAGGCGTCGGCGCATCGTGATGATGGGTATGTCGCTGGTGCCGAGGTGCTCGCGCGTGCGGTCGGCGAGCGCGCCCATGCCCTCGACCACGGCGGTGTCCTGCTCGCGAACGCCGACGATGCCGCTGAGCAGGTCCGTGTGCCGCTGCAGGTAACGGTCCTGCATGAAGTGGTTGGCCAGAGTGGCGCGCAGGCGCCCCGTGTCCGGGTCGATGGTGGCGATGTGGGGCATGGGGCCGTGCTGCACGTTGTCGCGCTCGCGCTGTGTCAGCTCCTCGGTGGGCGACCAGATGATGCACCAGACCTGCGTCTGCACGTCGTTGATGGGCACCCACATGTGCCCGTGGGCGCGGCGGAGTTCGAGATCGGTGGGGATCATGGTGATGTAGGGCATGAGCCACTGGTTGATGCGCCAGTAGTCGTGGGCGGGATCGCTGGTCGTGCGTTGCGCTGCGAGCATCATGCCGTAGTCGGTGGTGTCCACGACCCAGCGGGGGGAGGTGTCGTAGAGGAGGAGGTCGCTGTCCTGGCGGGAGATGGAGGCGTCACGGAAGAGCGAGCCCCGGTGAAGGAAGCCGACGTGGCTGGAGTCGATGTCGCCTTCGAGCGCCTGTACCCAGTTGCACTCCTGGTTGTACCTGACGACGTTCCGCATCTCCGGGGTGACGCCGGCCCACTCGATGTGGGGCAGGCCCGGCATCACTTCCTGCGGGCCCATGTACGCCCAGAGGATGCCGGCCATCTCGCGGACGGGATACGACTTCGCCGCTATCTTGTTCTTGAAGTTGGAGCGGGCGGGTTCGGACGGCATCTCCATGCACGCGCCGGTGCTGTCGAACTTCCAGCCGTGGTAGATGCAGCGAAGGCCGTCACCCTCGTTCTTCCCGTAGTAGAGCGGGGTGCCGCGGTGGGGGCAGAAGTTCTCGAACATGACGTAGCGCCCCTCGCCGTCGCGGAAGACGATGAGCCGCTCGCCGAGCAGTTCGACCTCGACCGGGTCCCCAGCGATGGGCTCCACCTTCGACGCCTCGATGAAGGGCACCCAGAAGCGCCGGAGCAGATCACCCATCATCGTGCCCGGACCGACCTGTCCCAGAATCGTGTTGTCCTGCAAGCTGAGCATGGCCGTCTCCTTCCACCACAGGAACAGAGGAACGATACGAATCCCGCCGTTCACCCGTCAAGGCGAGTACGCGGCGTCTGCACCAGGCCGTCAGCGACCGAGGGGCGCGTTAACTTCTTTGAGGGTCGCATACTGTCGCATCCCGTCCTATCCACTCGTGGATGTGACCGCCGATCCGCGACCCGTTTAGGCTCCCTGCGGCTGCGGCTCGCCTTTCTGCGTCTCCCGTGCGACGGGTATGCAACGGTTACACACTGGGGAAGGCGGTGACCTTCAATCGTGCCGCAACAGACAGGGTACGCAGACCGTCTCGCCCGCACAACGGGCAGATGTCACATTCCCATCCCCACGATCCCCACTGCGTGCTGCCCCGCGCATGCCCCTAGGCCGAACAGCCTTCGCGCCCCGCAAGGCCCTCACCCGCCGCGCAAAGCGCGCCGACCTCTCCCAGAGGGCGAGGTGGGCTGCGAGGTTCCTGCCTCCGCAGGAACGACAAAGGAGCACTCAGCAGGAGAGGGCGATGAGGAGGCTGTTGCGGGTCTCCGAGCTCATGGGGTGGATGAGCTCGCGGCGTTCGACGTGGGTGCGAAGTGCGCCGTCCAGGAAGGCGAGGACACCCTCGTGCAGGTTGCGGTTGGCGGCGGCGCGGACCTCGGGCTGGAAGGGGTACGCCTTCTGCTTCATGGGATCGAGCTTGTCGGCGACGAAGACGACCTGCCCTACGGGCGCGAGGTCGGGGTGGGCCGTGGTGTGCCAGTGCACGCCCTCCAGCACCTCCGGGTCGGCTATCGCGCCGTCCTCGCGGAGCCAGGCCGCGCCGACCGGCCCGTGGAGGAGGATGGGAGCGGCGCGCTCGACGGCGTTGACCGGGATGCCGAGCCGCTCCGCCTCCTCGATAAGCATCCGTCCGGGGATGTGGCGGGCGACGTCGTGCGCAGCGGCGGTGAGGTCGGCGGTCGCGGGGTCGATGGCGTGGGTCACGGCGAGCTCGCGTGCTATGCCGCGCACGCGCTCGACGTGTGCACGCAGGCCGTTCGGCAGGGCGTCAAGGCGCGCCGCGAGAGATTGGGGGAGATCAGCGGTCATGGGGTCCATCTTTCACCCCCATCCTAACCTTCCCCCATCAAGGGGGAAGGGATCAGACACCCCGAGAGGATGTCGCGCGCTAAAGCGCGGGCTTCGCTCAACATGACACGGAAAGGGGGCTCAGCCCATGGAGCCGAGGCGGCGTCCGGCGAGGATATGGAGGTGGAAGTGGGGGACCTCCTGGCCGGAGTCGAGGCCCTGATTGGCGACGAGGCGGTAGCCGGTCTCCGCGACGCCGAGGTCGCGGGCTATGGCAGGCGCAACTTCGAAACAGCGGGCGGCAGCGGCGACGAGGGCCGGTTCCGCGTCCGAGAGGGCCTCGACGTGCTCGTACGGGATGACGAGGACGTGCGTGGGCGCTTTCGGGTTTATGTCGCGTATGGCAAAAACCGTGCCGTCGTCGTAGATCTTTTCGGCGGGGATGTCGCCCTGGGCGATCTTGCAGAAGATGCAGTTAGGGTCACCCATGCGGGGGCTAGTCGCCGACGGCGAGGCAGGTGACGGTGCGGACGATACCGCCGATGGTGTGGACGCTGCCGGTGACCGTGTCGCCGACGGAGCTGAGGTCGTCGGCCTGGACGACGCAGATGACGTCGTAGGGCCCGGTGACGACGTCGACGGACGTAACGCCGTCGACCTTGTGAAGGGCGCTGACGACGTCCTTGGTCTTGCCGACGGTGGTCTCGATGAGCACGAATGCTTTGGTGGCGGCCATGTATGTCTCCTTGTGAACGTGGCGCCGCTGAACGGCGGAAGGATGATAGCAGTTGGGCGATGACCGCGTGCGGTTGTCAGACCTCCGTCGCCACGCCGTTCATCACCGCGCCGAACTCTTCCGCGAGCCGTTCGCCGATGGGGTGCGGCGCCTCGGCGGCGCTGAAGACGCCGGGGAGGTGGTAGAAGACGTTCCGCGCCATGTGCTTCGTGTTGATGAAGTAGACGGGCTTGTCCAGCGCAAGCGCCATGCCGACCTCCACCAGCGAAGCGGCGTAGAGCAGGTCGGGGTCTACGTTGACGAAGAGCAGGGCGTCGGCGTCCCGCACTCCCTCCATGTCGTCGATCGCCTCGGCACGTCCGCCGACAGCCTGGGCCATCGTCCAGTCGTGGGTTATCTCGTGCCCTGCGTCCACGATGCAGCTTTGAGCCAGGCGCACCCGCTCCTTGTCCTCGAACTTTCCGGCAACGTAGAACTTCATCCGGCCTCCGTGGGGCATAACGCGAGCGCGGGTAACGCGCCTGTCCATTCTATTCGGTGGACAGGGTGTCCGGGGAAGGGGCGTGTGGCACGAATCCAACCTCCCTCAGGAGAGGAAGTCAGGCCACCGAGAGATACTTCGACTCCGCTGCGCTCCGCTCAGCATGACAACCCCACGTCAGGCGGACGCCAGTTTCGAGAGCAGGGTGAGCGTGCGCTCGCGGGAGGCGGCGGCGTCCGGCCCGGCGGCGACGATGGAGACGATGATCTCGCTCGCGCCGAAATCGAACAGCTCAGCGACACGCTCGCTGACACGCTCCTCGCTGCCGGAGAGCACAACGCTCTCGATCATGCCGTCGCTCCAGCCCTCGAGCTCGGCGGCCTCGGGGTAGCCGGCCTCGGCGAACATCGCCTGGTAGAAGGGCATGCGGGGGTAGTTGGCAAGCTGCTCGCGGGCAGCGGCACGGACCTCGCCGGCGTCGTCGTGGACGCACATCGGCGCGTGGACGATGAGCGGCGGGCATGGCCGTCCCGCGCGTTCGGCGCCGTGCTGCAGCGCGGGAAGGGCGACGTCGCGCAGGTAGACGCCGGGCGACACCCAGCTGATCGCGCCGTCGGCGGCCTCCCCGCACAGCTCGTACGACTTCGGGCGGAGCGCGGACGCCATCACGGGCACGTCCGGCACGGGCGCCGGAAGGCTCACGTTCGCGCGGTAGATGCTGCCCTCGAACTCGACCGCGCCGGTGTGCAGCAGCGTGCGCGTAACCGTGAGGTACTCGCGGAGCGCGGTGAGCGGCGTGCGGTAGTCAGCCCCGAACACGGTAGTCATGGGCCGGATGTGGCTGGGGCCGATGCCGAACCGGAACCGGTTGCCGGAGAGCTGCGCCGCGACCTGCACCTGCTGCGCCGCGGCGACGGGATGCCGTCCCCACGTCGGCACGATGCAGGTGCCGAGCAGGATGCGCTCGGTGCGCGCTCCGGCGGCGGCCATGAGCGTGATGCCGTCCAGGCTCGCGCCGCCGACGGTGAGCCATGCGGCGTCGATGCCGCGCTCCTCACTGTCCTCGATGCGTGCGAGCACCGCGTTGCTGTCGCCGCCCATGACGGCGAGGCCGATGGTTCCTGCGCCCATGCGGAGTTCCTCCATTCGAATCAGGTGTTTGTGTCCGGAGAGAGTGTACCCGCTCCGCGCGCTATGAGGAGCGGGGGCGGAGCCTGCGCCAGACTACGGAGACGATGAGCAGCGCCACGGCGACGAGCACGATGGCCCCGCCGCCCGGGATGTCCTGGTAGAAGGCGAGCGTCAGCCCTGTGACGGCGCTGATAACGCCCACAGCCGATGCAACGATGAACGCGGTGCGCAGGCTGTTCGTGACGCCCTGACCAACGAGGACGGGGATGACGATGAGGGCGCCGACGAGCAGGACGCCCATGATCCGCATGGCGAGCGTGATGGTGGCTGCGGCGAGCACCGCCAGCCCGAAGTTGACCCAGTCCACCTTGATGCCCGAGACGCGGGCGAGCGAGTCGTCGAACGAGGTCTGCGCGAGTTCGGTGAAGAACGCCGTCACGCCGATGATGACGAAGACCGCCAGTCCTACGAGGAGCCAAAGGTCCAGTTCGGTGATGGTGAGGATGGAGCCGAAGAGGAACCCGAGCAGGTCCACGTTGAAGCCCTGCGCGGCACTGATGACGACGACGGCCGCAGCGAGCGAGGAGTAGAGCGCGACCGCGAGGACGGCGTCGCCGGGGAGCTTGCCCCGCGAGCGCAGCACTTCCATCACCACAGCGGCGAAGGTGACGGCGATGAACGTGGTGAGCGTCGGGAAGACGTTCACCGCGAACCCGACGGCAACGCCGAACAGGGCGACGTGCGCGAGGGTGTCGGAGAGCAGCGAGAAGCGGCGCAGCACGAGGAACGTGCCGAGCACGGGCGCGAGGCCGCCGATCAGGACGCCCCCGATGAGGGCGCGCACCATGAAGTCGTATTGCAGTATGGCCGGCATGGCATCAGCTGTGCGCGTGGGGCGTGAGTTGG
Organism: Dehalococcoidia bacterium; assembly: GCA_034422595.1. Taxonomy (GTDB): domain Bacteria; phylum Chloroflexota; class Dehalococcoidia; order Lucifugimonadales; family Australimonadaceae; genus Bin16. The sequence continues at coordinate 47,504 of DAOUJO010000011.1, forward strand.
TCGAACTCGTCGTGGCGGACGACGTCTTCGCCGTGGGCGTGGTGGTCGTGGTGCTGGCCGTGGTGCAGCACCTCGACCGGGAAGCCGTAGAGCCGCACGAGGTCGTCCTCGGTCAATTCATGGGGCGGGCAGTGGCAGAGCAGCGTGCAATTGATACATGCGACGGTGCACGCCTCGCGCATGACCGCGCCGACGTCGTGGGAGATGATGAGGATGGTGACGCCGGTCTCGCGGAGCTGGCGGAGCAGCGTGTAGACCTCCTCCCCTCCCTGGACGTCCACTCCGGCGATAGGCTCGTCCATCACGAGCAGGTCCGGCTTGCGGATGAGGGCGCGGGCGATGAGGGCGCGCTGCTGCTGGCCGGTGGAGAGTTCGCCGATGCGGCGGCGTTTGTAGTCCGCCATGTCGACCATCTTCAGCACGCCGTCCACGTCCGCGCCGTTCCCCCGGCGCCAGAAATCGAACGGCGAGAAGCCGGTGTACCGCCCGTGCGCGACCACCTCCCCGACCGTGATGGGGAACATCGCGTGGATGCCCGCGGCCACCTGTGGGACGTAGCCGATGCGGTGCCAGTCCTTGAACTGCTCGATCTCGGTGCCGAAGACGCGCACGCTCCCGCTGTCCGGCTTGATGAGCCCGAGGATGACCTTCACGAGCGTGCTCTTGCCGCTGCCGTTGGGACCGACGATGGCCGTGAAGTCGCCACGCTCGATGCGCAGCGTTACGCCGTGCACCGCAGGAGCGCCCACATAGGTGTAGGAGACGTCTTCCAGTTGCACTGCCGGCGAATCGTCCATGTCCGTTCTCTCCTTCAGCCTGACAGAGGGGCCGGTCCCGTTACGAGCACTCCAGCGCGGCGCGCAGACTGTTCAGGTTGTCGCGCATCAGGCCGAAGTAGTCCCCGTGCTCGTCCAGTTCAGCCTGGGTTATGCCGTCCATCGGGTGGATCTCGTAGACGCTCGCGCCGGTCTCGGCGGCGAGCACCTGCTCGTGCGCACCGGCAAGCACAGGCTCCACGAGCACGGCTCCCAGACCGAGGTCGGCGATGCGGTCGGCGATGCTCGCGAGGCGCTGCGGTGACGGTTCCGCGTCAGGGGAGAGACCGGCCACCGGCACCTGCTCCAGGTCGTAGGCGAGTGCGAGATAGCCGTATGCGGCGTGCGACGTAACGAACTCGCGGTGGACGCACGAGCTGAGGCCCGCCTCGAACTCGGCATGCAGTGCCCGGAGCTCGGAGGAGAGCGTGGCGAGGTTCGCCCGGTAGACGTCGGCGCCCTCGGGGTCCGCCTCGATCAGCGCCTCGGCGATGCGCTCTGCCTGGGTGATGGCAAGCAGCGGGTCGAGCCAGAAGTGAGGATCAAATTCGCCATGGCCGTGGTCGTCACCTTCCATGTGGCCGTGCTCGTCCTCTTCCTCGTGGCCGTGCTCATCCTCGTCCTCGTCTTCATGCCCGTGCTCGTCCTCGTCTTCGTGCCCGTGTTCGTCTTCGTCCTCGTCCTCGTGGCCGTGCTCATCCTCGTCTTCGTCTTCGTGGCCGTGCTCGTCCTCGTCGTGGCCTGTGCCTTCTTCCTCGTGGCCGTGCTCGTCCTCTTCCTCGTCTTCGTGCCCGTGTTCGTCTTCGTCCTCCTCCTCATGGCCGTGGTCATCCCCGCCTTCCACGAACGGCACTGCCGACCGGGCATCCGCGGCCTCGACCACGATGGCGGAGACGTCGCTGGCGAGGGAATTGAGCGCGCGGTCCAGCCAGGGCTCCATTTCGAGGCCATTCATGGCGATGATATCGGCCCTCCCGATCGTGAGGAGGTCGCGCGCCGTGAGTTCGAACGTGTGGCCCTCAGCGCCGGGCGGCACGAGACTCACGACTTCCACGCGGTCGCCGCCGATGCGTTCGGCGAAGTACTGCATCGGGTAGATGGTCGCGACCACGCTCAGCGGCTCGAACGCAACGACCGGTGTGTTCGTCGGTGGAGCACTGACGGGCGTGTTCGTGGGCTCAGGGTCATCCGAGCAGCCGACGATCGCCATCGACAGGGCTCCGGCGATGAGCAGCATGTAGAGTTTGGTGAGATTAAGTCTCATCTAGTCCAGCCTCCAGGAACTTTTCGTTGGATCTCAGTGGGCGTGCACGTGGGTCCCGTGCATGTGGATATCTGCGCCGCCCTGCCCGCTCTCTCTGCAGGCAGCACAGCGGTGGTACAGCTCCAGCCGGTGCCCGACGAGGTCGCTGCCGACGTGGGCTTTCATCGCGCGAAGCATCCGCTCGACAGCGGGATGGCGGAACTCGTCGATGCGCCCGCAGGCAACACAGACGAGGTGATGGTGATGGTGAGCGTCGTCCAGCGAGTAGCGCGGCGAGCCGTCCGGCATGGCGGTCTTGCAGAGGATGCCGACCTCCACCAGCAGGCGCAGCGTGCGGTAGATGGTCGCCCGGCCCAGGCCCGGCAACCCGGCGACGATCTCCTCGGCGCTGAACGAGTCGGTCCGGCGAGCGAGCATCGCAGCCAGCTCACGGCGCGGCCAGGTCATACGGCTGCCGTGCTCCTCCAACGCCGCGAGGATGTTAGACTCGGCCTGAGTAACCGCACTCGCCGATTTTGTCGAGACTGTCGTCATGATTGGCACCGTAGCGCGCCGCACCCGTGCTGTCAATACTTTGTCTCAATAATGTAATATTACTGATACTTGTTCGGGAGTGAATTGATACTGCCAGGCGTAACCAACGTCACTCACCGGTGAGCGGCGGCGCCTAAAAATCCTGGCGGCCTTCGAAGGCGCGGGTGAGCGTGAGGTCGTCGGCGTATTCGAGGTCGCCGCCGACCGGGAGCCCGCGCGCGAGCCGGGTGACGCGCGGCCCGAGCGGGACGAGCAGCTGGTGCAGGTACATCGCGGTCGCCTCGCCCTCAACGGTGGGATTCGTGGCGATGATGACCTCGTTCACCGGCTCCTCGCCGATGCGGCGGAGCAGTTCGCGTATGCGCAGGTCGTCCGGCCCGACGTTGCCCATGGGGTCTATGAGGCCGTGCAGGACGTGGTAGAGGCCGCGGAAGACGCCGGTGCGCTCCAGCGCGAGCACGTCCAGCGGCTCCTGCACGACGCAGATGCGCGTCTGATCGCGCGCGGGGTCGGAGCAGATGGGGCACACGTTGGACTCGGTGATGTTCTGGCAGCGGGCGCAGAAGCCAAGCGAGTCCTTCACTGCGCTGATGGCGTCGGCCAGCTGCCGCGCCTCACGCTCCGGCATGCGGATGAGGTAGTAGGCGAGCCGCTGGGCAGACTTGGGGCCGATGCCGGGAAGTTTGTGGAGCTGTTCGATGAGCCGGGCGACGGCAGGCGCGAGCGCAGGGCCGCCGCCGTAGCCGCCCTGGGGCGACGAGGTCATGCGCTACATCCCCGGTATCTTCAGTCCGCCGGTGAGCGCACCGAGCCGCTCCGCCGCGAGCGCCTGCGACTTGGCGAGGGCCTCGTTCACCGCCGCGAGCACCATGTCCTGCAGCAGCTCCACGTCGTCCGGGTCGACGGCGGCGGGGTCTATGACGATGGACTGGACGGTCTGCTTGCCGGTGGCGACGACCTTGACAGCCCCACCGCCGGCAGATGCTTCGACAGTCTCGTTCTCCAGGTCCTCCTGCGCCTTCATGAGACGGGCCTGGAGCTGCTGGGCCTGTTTGATCATGTTCCTGTTCATTCGTTCCATTCCTTGGGCGGTTCGTTGGGATCATCGGGCGACACAGGGACGACGGCAGGTTCCGGTTCGGGCCCAGCGACGTGCGTCGCGCCGTTCGGGACAGCGTCGGAAGCCGGGGACGGGACGGCAGGAGCGTCGCCGGCGTATGGCGCCGGGGTTGGCGCAGGCGGCGCTTCGTCGAGGTCGGGAGCCGGCGCGGGTGCAGCGGGTGTTTCGTCAACATCTGGAGCCCGTTCGGGCGCGGAAGGCGGATCGGCCACAGACGGCGCCGGGGTCGGCGCGGGCGGCGGCGCATCGTTGACGACCTGCCCGCCGTAGCCGACGGCAGCGCGGATGAGGTGGCCGCCCCCCACCTCGCCGGAGCGTTCGCCGCTGGGACGCTGTTCACCCGTGTCCACAACGACGGTGAGTTGCTGGCCGAGCGCCTCCTGCAACCGGCGCTCCACCTCCATCCGGCAGCGCGGGTCCTCCAGCTCGCCCATCAACCGTTCGCTGTTCGATTGGTGCGGGAAGGTGACGATGAGGTCGGAGCCTCGTATCTCCCTGTGCCCCGAACTGCGGAGCAGCGCGGCGACGTCGAACTTGCGCTTGGGCACGCCGGTGAGCGATCTGAGGATGCTCGGCCACTGTGCGGCGAGACGCTGGTCGATGGGCGCCGACGGGTCCAGAGGCGGAGCAGGGGGTGGAGGAGGACGCCGGTGATCGTCCTGCGGCATCCGTGGTGCCGCAGGACGGGGAATAGGAGATGATGCCGGAGGCTGCGCAGGGCGGGGCGCGGCAGCCGCCGGTGCAGGGGCCGCGACAGCAGGCGCAGGCGCTGCGGTCTCGGGCGGCAGGCCGAGTTCGACTGCGGCGAGTTCCAGCGGAAGCGGCGACGGCTGGTCGAACCGGAACGAGACGTGGCCGAACAGCCGCAGCGCGCGCATGATCTGCTCCAGCGACACGCTGTTGGCGACGAACGAGAGCTGCGACTCGGCGTCCCTGGAGAGGTCGAGCGAAGAAGCCGCTCCGCTCTTGACGAGCAGGGCGGCGCGCAGGAGCTCCACCGTCATCCGGTGGAGGGGCCTCAGGTCAACCCCCTCGTCCGCGACGCTGTTGATGACCTCCAGCGCCTGCGCCGTGTTGCCCGTGAGCAGGTGCTTGACGAGCGCCAAGGCGCTCTCCTCTCCGCTGATGCCAAGCAACTCCCGCGCCTGCTCGACGGTCACACGCGAGCCGAACGAGGTGATGAGCTGGTCCAGCAGGTTCGTCCCGTCGCGCAGGCTCCCGCCGGACGCGCGTCCGATGAGGCGCAGTACCTCCGGCGAGACCTCCACGCCTTCCTCCTGCGCGATGCCCGCGAGCCGCTCCGTCATGTCCTGCATGGCGATGCGGTGGAAGTCGAACCGCTGGCACCGGGAGACGATGGTGGGCGGAAGGCGCTCCGGTTCCGTGGTGGCGAGGACGAACACGCTGTGGGGAGGCGGCTCCTCCAGCGTCTTGAGGAACGCGTTGAACGCGTCGTTCGTGAGCGCGTGCGCCTCGTCGATGATGTAGACCTTGTTCCTGCCGACGGTGGGTGCGAATCGCACCTTCTCCCGCAGATCGCGTATCTCGTCGATACCGCGGTTGCTCGCCGCGTCAACCTCGATGAGGTCTATGAAGCTGCCGTTGTCTATGGCGCGGCAGTTGTCGCACGCGCCGCACGGGTCGCCGACGGTCGGCGGGCGCATCGTGCAGTTGAGCGATTTCGCCAGCACCCGCGCGGTGCTGGTCTTGCCGGTGCCGCGCGGGCCGCAGAAGAGGTACGCGTGCGCGGTGCGCCCGTGCGCGACGGCCTGGGTGAGCGTCTGCGTGATGGGGCCCTGCCCGACGATGTCGGAGAAGCGCGGGGGCCGCCACTTCCTGTAGAGCACTTCGCCTGCCATCAGGACGCCCCTGTCCCGTTCCCGGAGGGGAACAGCGCGCTCAACGCCTGCTGCTCTATCGCGCGCATCGCCGCTTCCTCCTCCGGCTCCGCATGGTCGTGCCCGAGCAGGTGCAGGATGCCGTGCACGACGAGCAGCGCAGCCTCCCGCTCCACCGGCACATTGTGCTCGCGCGCCTGCCGTTCCGCCATCGGGTACGACAGCACCACTTCGCCGAGGCTCGGTTCCTCGTCGGGGACCGCCGGAAAGGCGTCCTCGGGGAAGGGTTCTCCGGCTGGGAGCGCAGTGTCCTCCACCGGCGCGCCGTACTCGCCGAACGAGAGGACGTCGGTCACCTCGTCGAAACCGCGGAAGCGCAGGTTGAGGTCATGGAGCGTCTCGTCGTCGGCTACGACGACGCTCGCGCCGGAGCATCCGTCCGGGTCTGCGAGGGTGAGCGCGGCGGCAGCGGCGCGGCGCACCGACGCCGCAGGCGCCGTCCCTCTGAACGAAGGGAACACCCGAACGTCAACGCGCCGCTTCTGGGGTCGTGTGGCCATGCCGTTCCGCCTCCCCGGAACCAGCGGATGGTAACAGGCTGGAATGCCGCGCTGCACTCGATAAACGGCAGAGAATCGGCATCCCTCGACCGGGTCTGTCCGGCGCGGGTATGATGCTGCACGGCCCGGCGGCGCGCCGGACGCAACCACACCCCGGAGGAGACTTCCATGGAAGGCCCAGAGTTGATCGCTGACGGCCTCGGCCGAGTCAACCAGCTGCTGCACCGGGCGCTGGAGGGCGTCCCCGCCGAAACCCTGAACCGTATGCCCAGCAGCCATTCGAACTCGATGACCTGGCTCGCGTGGCACCTCACGCGCATCCAGGACGACCACTTCGCCAGTCTTGCGGGCGAACCGCAACTCTGGACGAGCGAGGGATGGCACGAGCGGTTCGGGATGCCGGCGGACGACTCCATCACCGGCGGCGGCCACTCGCTGGAGGAGGCCGCGGCAGTGCAGGTGGACTCGGCGGACGTGCTGCTCGCCTACAACGACGCGGTCTACGAGCGGTCGAAGCGCTACCTGGCAGGGGTCACGGCAGACGACCTCGACCGCGAGCTGAACGAGCCTCAGTACACGCCGCTCCCTACGCTGGGCGTGCGGCTCGTCAGCATCGTCTCGGACAACACGCAGCACGCGGGACAGGCGATGTACCTGCGCGGCTACTTCGACGGGTTCGGCTGGCAGCGGCGGTAGGCTGCACCGGACGGAAGGACGCTCATGAACGCAGTTGACCTCTACTTCGACGCGCTGAACCGGGCGGACGGCTACCTGCGCCGCGCCCTGGAAGGCCTGACCTACGACGAGTTGCGCCTCCAGCCCGGGGGCGAAGGCAGCAACCCCATCGGCTGGATCGTCTGGCACATGGCGTGGGTGCGCGACTACATCACCGCCGGCGTGACCGGCGAGCCGCCGCTCTGGGAAACGGACGGCTGGCACGAGCGGTTCGGGATGGAAGTCCGCCCTCCCCGCTTCACTCCGGACAACGTGCACACGTTCGACCCGAAGGAACTGGAGACGCTCACCGCCTATTTCGAAGCCGTCGCCGAGAAGACGGCGGCCGTCGTCCGCGGCCTCACACCGGACGACCTCGAACGCCTCGTCCCGCCCACGATGCCGGACAGGCCCCCGCAGTCGGTCGGCTCGCGGCTCGGGGCCATCCTCAACGACAACATCCAGCACGTCGGCCAGGTGACGTACTTCCGCGGCGTTCTCCGCGAGCAGGGGTGGTTCTAGGCATGACCGAGAGCCTTCCCGAAGAGACGGCCATCCCGCAGTTCAGCCTCGACGCCTTCTCGCTCGCAGGACGCACGGCGATCGTGTCGGGCGGCAGCGACGGCATCGGCCGGATGATCGCGCACGGGTTCGCTGACGCGGGCGCGAACGTCGTCGTCGCGGCGCGCGGAGTCGAGAAGATCGAGAGCGTCGTCGCGGAGATCGAGAACAAGGGGCACGCCGCGCTCGGCGTTCCCACCGACGTGACCGACCCTGACGCCGTGCGCTCGCTCGTCGAACGCGCCATCGAACGCTTCGGTCAGGTGGACATCCTGATGAACGTGGTCGGCGGCTCGCAGGGGCCGACGTTCAAGCGCGGGCCCCTCCTGGAACTGACCAAGCACGACTTCAATGAGGCGTTCAACATCAACGTCACGAGCGCATTCCTGTGCAGCCAGGCCGTCGTTCCGCACATGCTGGAGCGCGGAGGCGGCGTCATCATCAACATGGCGTCCGTCGGGGCGCGGGACTACCGCCTGCCGGAGACCGGCATGAGCGTCTACAACATGACCAAAGCGTCCGTGATGCACCTCACGCGCAGCATGGCGAAGGAGTGGGCGCCCACCATCCGGGTGAACTGCATCAACGCCGGACACTTCATCACGCCCCGGCGCGCCCGGACCGAACATCCGGACCGGCGGGCGCGCAGCCTCGCCGAGATCGAGATAGGCCGGTTCGGCAGGCCGGAGGACATCGCGGGAGCCGCGGTCTTCATCGCGTCCGACGCGGGAGCGTTCTTCAACGGCTCCTACCTCGACCTGCACGGCGGCACGTAGCCGAGACTCGAAGCATCAAGGAGGGTTCATGGACCTGTCGCGTTTCTCCATGGAAGGGCGCACCGTCATCATCACGGGCGGCAGCGGCGGTATCGGGCGAGGCTGCGTCCGCGCGTTCGCGCAGGCGGGCGCGAACGTCGTTGTGGCGTCGGTGCCCGCGGACACCATCCCGCCCGCGGTCGAAGAGGCTGAGGCGCTCGGCGCGCAGGCGCTGGGCGTGACGGTAAACGTCGCCGAGCCCGGCCAGATCGACGCCATGGTCGCGCAGACGCTCGACCGGTTCGGACGCATCGACGCGCTCGTGAATGTCGCAGGCGGCTCCTACAGCCGCAACCCGGACATGCCGCAGTATAGCCGCGCGTCGCTGCTGGAGATCAGCGGCGACGACTTCGTCGGCGCGTACATCGGCAACGTCAAGACAACGTTCCTCGTTTCCAGGGCCGTCGTGCCGCACATGAAGGCGGTCGGCAAGGGCGCCATCGTCAACATCGGCTCCACCTCCGGGCTCGACCGTCACCCGAACGCGCCCGACATCGCGGCGTACGGGACGGCGAAAGCCGCCGTGCACAGCCTCACGTTCCACATGGCGCACCAGTGGAAGCCGGAGGTGCGGGTGAACTGCATCGCCCCTGGCACCATCGACACCCCGCGCCCTGCGGGCATCGTGCGCCCGGAGATGTCGAGCGCTGCGGAGCGCATCGCGGTCGGCAGGGTGGGCGTCGGCGACGACATCGGCAGCGTGGCGCTCTTCCTCTGCTCGGACGCGGCAGGGTTCGTGAACGGCATCGTCGTGCCCGTGCACGGCGGCGAATAGCCCCGCGAACGCCCCACTGAGCACGGTCGTACACTACGCGCGTGACAGCGCAGGCGTACCAAGACGGCCTTCAACGCCCTCCGCCGGGAGGGCGCCCCCGCGCCTACAAGACGGACGGGCTCGTGCTGCGCGCCTACCGGATGCGAGACGCCGATCGCCTCGTGACGGTACTGACGCCGTCGCTGGGCAAGCTCAAACTCACCGTGCGCGGCGCGCGGCGGCTCACGAGCAAGCTCGGCGGACACCTGGACGTGCTGAACCGCGCCCATCTCGCCATCGCCATCGGGCACACGTTCGACGTCATCACGGGCGCGGAGTCGGCGGAGTCGTTCGCCGGAGTGAAGGCGGACCTGTCCCGCCTGGCCGAGGCGCTCTACCTGATGGAGCTGGCCGACCTCCTGCTGCCGGAGGCCGCCCCTCACCCCGACGCGTACCGTCTGCTGCTCGATGCGCTGCGTGCGCTGGAAGCCGGGCGCAGCCCCGCTTCAGTGGCGCGCCACACGGAACTCGGCCTGCTCAGCGATGCGGGCTACAGGCCGGAACTGCACTCGTGCATCATGTGCCGCCGGGAGATCGAGCCGGAGCACCACCGCTACGTGGCCGCGATGGGCGGCGTCGTCTGCGACGAGTGCCCCGCCCCAGCGTCGAGCGTGCTGCCGCTCTCCGTGGACTCGCTCAAGGTGCTGCGCCACTTCGGCGAACGCGGCGTCGCGGAGGCCTCGCAGGTCGCGCTGGGCGGCAGGGTGCGCGACGAACTGGAGACGGCGCTGGGGGCCTCCGTGCGCTACGTGCTGGAGCGCGAGCCGCACACCGCGGGGTTCGTGGAGCGCGTCGCGCACCTGCGCGAGCGTGGCGCGTGAGACCGCGCCCCTAGACGATGACGACCGGCTCCTCCGATACCGCCCCGTCCCAGATGGTGAAGAGCCGCACGTCCGGCGACTGCTTGTCCATGAGCGAGACGAGCAGGTAGTACGGGTCCGGCCAGTTCGCGGCGAGGCGCACGTCGGTGCCGGAGGGGTACGCGGGGCTGTGGGTGTGGGAGTGGTAGATCACCTGCATCTCCCAGCCGTTGTCGTCCAGTTCACGGAGCACCTGGTTGAGCTCCCGCCCGTCCATGCTGTAGCGGTAGGGACTCTTCTCCGTGTTGGTGATGCGGTAGTGCTGCAACACGATCCCGCCCGCTCCCGCGAGTATCCCGCAGCATTCGTTGGGGTCTTCCTCCAGCGCATGCTGCACCATGGCGTCGCGTATCTCGGCGGGTATCTCCATGCGTCGTTACTTCTCTCGAAGGGGTTGCTTCAGCATACACCACCCGCACCGCTATACTTTGGTGAACGTTCAGGAGGCTGGCCATGCCCAACGGCATCACGGTGAAGATGGACCACGGCGGAACGCGCGTCGAGGTGCGCTCGCAGAACCAGGCGGGGCTGCTGTACACGGTGCCGGCAGAAGCCAGTTGGGTGGCGACGCCGGACCAGTTGCACGCGCACGCCATCGCCGGGTTCTTTACTGACCTGATGAAGATCGAATCTCCGGAGGTCTCCCGCCTGATGGAGAAGTGGGGGCTCTACTTCAGGCCCCTGGAGCTGGAGCCGCAGGAGTAGCACCTGCGCAGCGCCGGTGCTGTGCGGAGCGGTCCGCAGAGGCGCAACGGACGCCCGGAGCTTTGCCGGTTCACTCGTAGTGCGGTAAGCTAGATTCAGGCGCAGAGCGCGCTCCTGGAGCGACGAGTTCGATGGGTAACCGCTGGATCGGCAACACGTTCATCTACCTGATCATCTTCGTGGCGGTCATCGCCGTCTTCTTCATGCTGTTCTCACCCGGAGACGACGGCGAGCAGTCCGACCTCACCTCCATCCTGGCGCTGGCGAAGAACGGACAGGTATCGAGCATCGTCGTCGACGGCGACCGCATCGTGGCGACCTCGCGACAGGGCAACCAGCAGCTCGTCGCCGCCAAGGAGCCGGGCACCAGCATCTTCGAGATACTCCAGTCTGCGGAGATCGACCCCGTGGACCGCGGGATCGAGGTGGAGGTGCACCGCAGCGGCGGGCTCGGCAACCTGTTCGGCATACTGCTGCAGTTCCTGCCGCTCATCTTCTTCGGAGCGATCCTGCTCTTCATGATGCGCCAGGCGCAGGGGAGCAATAACCAGGCGCTCGGGTTCGGCAAGAGCCGCGCGCGCATGAACACCGGCAACCGTCCGACCGTGATGTTCTCGGACGTCGCCGGTGTGGAGGAGTCCAAGACCGAGCTGCAGGAGGTCGTGGAGTTCCTCAAGTACCCGGAGCGCTTCCTCGCGCTCGGGGCGCACATCCCCAAGGGCGTGCTGATGGTCGGCCCGCCCGGCATCGGCAAGACGCTGCTCAGCAAGGCGGTCGCGGGAGAGGCGGGCGTCCCGTTCTTCTCCATCAGCGGCTCCGAGTTCGTGGAGATGTTCGTCGGCGTGGGAGCGTCCCGCGTGCGCGACCTCTTCGACCAGGCGAAGCGCAACGCGCCGTCCATCGTCTTCGTGGACGAGATCGACGCCGTCGGACGCCACCGCGGCGCCGGGCTCGGCGGAGGCCACGACGAGCGCGAGCAGACGCTCAACCAGATCCTTGTCGAGATGGACGGCTTCGAGACGAGCACCAACGTCATCGTCATCGCCGCGACGAACCGCCCCGACATCCTGGACCCGGCGCTGCTGCGGCCCGGCCGCTTCGACCGGCGCGTGGTGCTGGACCTCCCGGACATCAACGGGCGCGTCGCCATCCTGGAGGTGCACTGCAAGGGCAAGCCGCTCGGAGACGACGTCAACCTGGAGCGCCTCGCCCGCCAGACGCCGGGCTTCAGCGGCGCCGACCTGGCGAACCTCGTGAATGAGGCCGCCATCCTCGCGGCGCGGCGGAGCCAGAAGACCGTCGCCATGTCCGACATGCTGGAGTCCATCGACCGCGTCACCATGGGGCCGGAGCGCCGGACGCGGGTCATCTCCCAGAAGGAGAAAGAGATCGTCGCCTACCACGAGGGCGGGCACGCGCTCGTGGGGCACCTGCTGGAGCACGGAGACCCCGTGCAGAAGATATCCATCGTCTCGCGCGGCATGGCTGCGGGCTACACGAAGTCCCTCCCCGAAGAGGACAGGATGTTCTATTCGCGCCCGCAGCTGATAGACCGCATCACGATGGCGCTGGGCGGCCGCGTCGCCGAGGAGATCACGTTCAACGAGGTAACGACCGGCGCGAGCAACGACCTCGAGCAGGTGACGCAGATAGCGCGCGCAATGGTCACGCGCTACGGGATGAGCGAGAGCCTGCTGCCCCGCACGTTTGGGAAGCGCGAGGAGATGGTCTTCCTCGGGCGCGAGATATCCGAGATGCGGGACTACTCGGAGAAGGTCGCTCAGGAGATCGACGAAGAGGTGCAGTCCATCGTCGTGGACGCGTACCATACCGCAAAGCGGCTCCTGCTGGAGAACTACCCCAAGCTCGTCCAGATCGCGCGCTATCTGATGCTCAACGAGAGCATCGAGGGCCCGGACCTGGAGCAGCTCTTCGCATCCGATGCGCCCCCGCTCGACGGCGCGGTCCCCGTCGGCGCCTAGAGACGCGCCTCCTCACAGACCGAGGCGTTCGTCGAAGTAGTCCAGCAGGTACGCCTCGTAGTGTTCAGTGAAGTCTTCCCACCCTTGGCTGTGCTCGCACCCTTCGTAGATGGTCATCCGGGGCGGCGCCTGCACCCGGGCCCGTATCTGCGCCAGGTGTGAGAGCGGCACGCGCTCGTCGGTGGAGCAGTGCACCAGCCCCAGCGGGTAGTCGTAGAGAGCGGCTGAGTCGACGGGGCGCACCTCGTTGATGTCCAGCCCCTTCACGGTGTTGGCGACGAACAGGATGCCCGGCCGCAGCACGGTGGCGCTCCAGTGCGCCGCCCTCGTCCGGTCCGCGATCTCCTGGATCATCAGGTCGGACACGCTGGTGAACGACGAATCGGAGAACAGTCCCACCACCGCAGGCTCGTCGATCGCCGTCATCAGCGCTATCGCGCCGCCGAACGAGTCGCCGTAGAGGAGGATGCGCCCCCGCTCCGCGCCGCGGTGCGTCAGCACGTAGTCGATCGCGCCGCGCAGGTCGTCCTGCTCGTGGATGCCCGCGCCCATCTGGGCAACGTCCGACTCGCCGTGTCCGCGCAGGTCGAAGGCGAGCACCGAGTACCCCCCGTCCACCAGCGCCTTCGAGAGCCCCAGCGACGAGTCGCGGGTGCCGTCCAGTCCGTGGATCTTGATGACGGTGCCCTTCGCGTCCTCTGCGGGCATCCACCAGCCGCGCAGGGTGAGGTCCGGCCAGTCCCTCGGCGGGAACTCGACCTCCTCGTAGGCAAGTCCGAAGTCCTCGGGGAACTCCTCGATCTCGTTCCGCTCCGCGACGAGCGCGGTGTTGACGATGTACAGCGAGACGAGCAGGTACAGCAGTCCGAGAACAACGATGACGGCTCCGGCGAGCAGGACTCTGCCGCGCGGGGTGGTGGGGAGGGCGGGTCGCATAGTGCGGGCTATTCTAGGCCAACCACTCCCCAAAGCGTCACGGATTCGGTACGCTGGTTTGCAGAGAAGCCGATGAACCGGGCAACACGCGTCATCATCTCCTTCGGGCTCGCCACCGGCCTGCTCGCCGCATGTGCATCCCCGACCCCAACGCCCACTCCCACCGCCACTCCCGTGCCGACGCCCACCCCGACCGCCACCGCAACGCCATTCCCGATCCCGACTCCCGTACCCCTGAGCGACCATCCGCCCCTTACGCTGCCCGCCGACGAGTCGCCGCACGCGTATCTCGTCGAGTGGTGGTACTTCAACGCGCACCTCACGTCGGAAGAGCAGGAGCGTTACGCCCTGCATGATGTCGTCTTCCGCATACGCGAGCCGACCAGCGGGGTCGCCGGCCACGTCCGCCATATCGGGCTCGGCAGCGCGACGGGGTATGTCCACGATGAGCTGTTCGCGGTCGCCGCTCCCGTTGAGACCGCGGCGGGAGACTTCGAACTCGCGGTGGGGGACACGTTGATGGCGGGCGTTGGCGGGGAGTCCTACACGCTGCGCGCCGGGGCAGAGGGCTACGCGTACGATCTCACGCTCCGCGCGACGACCGAACCGCTCCTGCACCAGGGCGGGCTCGTGGACTTCGACTACGCCGGCGTGACCTACTACTACACGCGCCCGCGCCTCGCGCTGAGCGGCACGCTGACGCTCCCCGGCGGCTCGACCACGAGCGTTACGGGCGTGGCGTGGCTCGACAAACAGTGGGGCAACTTCCAGCCCGTCGCCGTCGAGTGGGACTGGGCCAGCATCCAGCTGGACGACGGCACCGACCTCATGGTCTCCAGCCTCTACGAACGCAGAGGCCCGCTCATCGAGCGCTACGCGACGCTCCGGAGGCCGGGGCAGCCCGCGCGGACGCTGCTCGAGGACGAGGTCTCGTTCACGCCTGGCGAGCCGGTCTGGCGCAGCCCCGTCACGGAGACGGCCTACCGCACGCACTGGAACGTCGAGGTCCCCGCCGAGGGGCTCTCCCTCGTGCTGCGCCCCCTCAAGGAGGAGTCCGAGTACCGCAGCGAGACGATCGGCGTCACCTACTGGGAGGCGGGCGTCGACGTGCTCGACGCGTCCGGCGAGGTCATCGGCCAGGGCTTCGTCGAGCTCAACTGGGCACGAGGCCGGGAGCGATGATGGCTTGGCCAGCCCTGCCCGGTAATTACTCTATCCGTGCCGCTGAGATTCAAGACGTGCCAGTTCTACTGAACCTGATCCGGGAACTGGCGGCCCACCAGGGTCTGGAACGTGAGGTAAGCGCCTCGGAGGCAGCACTTCGCGTCGGACTGTTCGGTGAGCGGCCATACGCCGAAGCGTGCATCGCGGAGACGGAGGGCAATGTAGTGGGCTTCGCACTGTACTTCCATACGTTCTCCACATTCCTGGGCAAGCCGGGCTTGTACTTGGAAGACCTGTTCGTGCGGGAGGAATACAGAGGACTGGGCTTCGGCGAAGCACTCCTCCGTCATGTCGGCAAGGTTGCCGTGGAACGAGGCTGCGGGAGGCTCGAATGGGTGGCACTGGACTGGAACGAACCTGCTATCGGCTTCTATCGCAAGCTGGGCGCAGTGCCACTGCATGAGCAGACGACATACCGCGTGTCGGGCCCAGCACTCAGGAGGCTTGCCGAAGGAGCATCCTAGCACCGCTTTGCGGAGGCTCACTTACACTCAGCCCCACCTGCGAGGCTTACGTCCTTTGGAACGACAGCAGCGCCTCATGTATGCTTCCGCCAGACCGCCCGTTGCGGCGAGGTGAAACATGCACATCCGGTTCATCGCAGCATTCCTGGTCTACGCGATAGTCGACATCGCGTGGAACGTTTCGCCCATCGCGGTGGGCATGTACGAGCGTCTCCACGAGGCGAGCGGCAGCGACGTGCTCCGTGACACCTTCGGGAAGCAGCCGGACACGTGGGGCGGGATGGAATTCCTTTCCCTGCTGGCGTTCTTCCTGCTGATCGCCTTCGCCAACACCTACCTGGCGATCGAACCGGCGGTCAAGGAGCGCAACCTCGGCAAGGCGGTGCGGAACAGCTTCGCCCTGGGCTGCGCAGCCTACGCCACCTACATCGTACCGGTCTTCGTGGCGTTCGCCGACTGGCCCGCCGCCCTCGTGCCGATAGACATCCTCATCGGGGGGCTGCTCAGCCTGATCACCTCGACGGTCGTCACGTACGTGGTCCTGCGTCGAAGCAGAGCCTGAACGCCGCTCACCCCCGTTTGCGGGGCTTGCGCGCCTTCGGAGCGTCCGTGCGCTCCCCCAGCGACGCCAGCAGCGCCAACCCTTCCGGCGTCGGCGCGTACGCGTAGACGGCGCGTTCCGGCGACAGCCGCTCGATGAAGCCGCCCTCGAGCAGGCCGCGCAGCGCGGTCTCGCCGAGGTACGGCGGCAGCCGCAGCAGGTGGTCGGACACGGGCGAGTTGCGCGCCGCGTACTGCTCCGCCACGATCCGCAGCAGGCGCAGCGGGTAGGAGCGCACCTCATCGGAGAGGTTGCGCAGCGGACCCGTCGCTGCGAGAACGTCCTCGGCTGCGCGGACGCGTTCGTCCTGCGTCATCGCCAGTCCTCCGGCGGTTGTGCGCGCAGACCGTCGCATATCTCCTCGACGAGCCCCGGTCCGCGGAAGACGAGCGCGGTATAGAGCTGCACGGTGTCGGCCCCGGCCTCCAGTGCAGCGCGGGCGTCGTCCGCGGAGGCGATGCCGCCGCAGGCGTTCAGTCCCACGCCGCTTCCCAGTTCGGCGCGTATGTCGGGCAGCATCGCCAGCATGTTCTCCAGTATCGCACGCCCGCTCAGCCCGCCGCGTCCGGTGGCGAGACGCTCGTCCTCCACCGGAATCGTGTTCGCCGCCGTGACCGCGTCGACGCCCGACTCGCGGCAGACGCGCACGAGCGCGAGTATCTGCTCACGCTCCTCGTCGTTCGTCCACGGCGGTATCTTCACGAAGAGCGGCTTCAGCCGGACGGTGTCCAGCACGCCCAGCAGGCCACGCAGCGCCTCGGGCTCGTGGAAGCGTCGCAGCCCCGCCGTATTGGGCGAGCTGATGTTCACCTCGACGCCGTCCACGAGCGGCTGCAGCCGCTCGGCGCACTCCGCCGTCTCGTGCTCGTCGAGCGCGGCGATGCTCACGAGCACGCGGGCGGGCATGCGGCGCAGCCGTTCGAGCCGCGCGAGTGCCGCATCCAGGCCATCGCCGGGGAACCCCAGCGCGTTGATCACGGACTCCTGCTCCGCAAGCCGCAGGACGCGCGGCTTCGCGTTGCCGGGGCGCGCCTGCGCCGTCACCGTGCCGCCGACCACGTACCCGAAGCCGAACGCGGCGAGGCTGTCGAGGCTGGAGCAGTGCTTGTCGAGGCCCGCCGCGAGCCCCACCGGGTTGCGCAGCGAGATGCCTCCGACCGCAGCAGGCAGGTCCACTTCATCGGTCGACGGCCCGAGCGAGCGCCAAACGGGACGCATGCGCAGCGCGCGCGTGCCGGCGTTGATGGCGGTTTCGGGAGGGAGCATGAAGAGCAGCGGTCTGACAGCACGCCGGTAGACGGCCCCCCAGAGGAGCCTGCGAACGCGCTTGCGTACGGAACGGATCAGTGTCCGACCTGGAACTTGACCTTGTTGATCAGGTAGCGGCGGGCGCCCTTGGGAGTCTGGACGCTCACCTGGGCGCCTTCGGACCTGCCCGCGATAGCGGCGCCGACGGGAGACGAGACGGAGATCTTGAACGAGATGGGGTCCGCTTCCATGGTGTCTACGATGGTATAGGTAACGTCCTTGCCGCTCTCCATGTCGCGCAGGGTGACGGTGGCCCCGACCCCGACCCCGGAGCCGCCCTGTGCGTCGACAACCTCCGCGCGGCGTATCTCCTCTTCAAGGTCGCGGATGCGGGCCTCGATCTTGCCCTGCTCCTCGCGGGCGGCGTCGAGCGGCGCGTTCTCGCGGAAGTCCTTGTCCGCGGCGGCGGTCCTGATCGCCTGTACGATCTCCGGGCGCTGGCCCTTCAGGTCAGCCAACTCCTTCTTGCGGGCCTCGAGTCCGCTCTGGGTCATCTCCATCGTCTGGAAGGCCGGACGGGTGGAAACGGCCCCGCCCTTGATGCTTGGCCTGGGGATCTTGATGTGAGAGGAAAGGTTCTCCGTGTGGAGACTCTTGTCCTTGAGATACTTCAGGAAACCCTTCACCGGGTCCAGGCGATTGCGGATGTCTCCTCCCTTTGAGACCTCCGCCTCCGCGTAGCCTGCAACGTGTGGAGCCCTTATCTGCTCAATCGGCTTGTCCCGCCCGATGTGCGCCGCGAAGCGGTGGAGCTCCTGGTGTGCGTAAGAGTCGAGTTTGTGTGCACGTTCCGACAGATAGCGCGTGAGCGCATTACCGATATCCAAGGTTGGACCCCTCTCCTTGCTGCCGTTCCCGCGGCAGAGGCGGTTGCGGCACTTCTGCGATTCTACGAGCGTGCTTGAGGGAGCGTCAACGCAACAGGGTTGTGCCACGGGCAGCCGCAGCGCGCGCACCTCGGCGCACGCCCGTTTGACGCTTGCGCGCCTCTCCCGCTACCATCGAACGACAGGCTGCGACGGAGACGAGTACGCAGGCCACCGCGCGCAGAGCGAGCCGGGTACGGTGCGAGCCGGTGCGCGCGACCTGCCGAATATCCCTCCTGAGCCGCCGCCCGAACGCTCCCCGGCGGAGCAAGTAGGCGCGGACGGGCCGTCCGCCCGTTACAGCGGCAGCCTTCCGCCCGCATCCGTGCGCGGCGCGAGGTCCTGAGTGCCCGTGCGCCGGAGGCGCAGGGGAATGGTGGTGGTACCACGGCAACGTCCGTCCGCCGGTGCGCGGATGGGCGTTTTCTTTTTCGGAACGGAGGACTATGACTGGCAACGCGAAGAAACGGTATGAACCCGTCTCCAGCAAGGTGGACTTCCCGCAGCTGGAGACCTCGGTCCTCGAAGCGTGGCGAGAGGCCGACCTGACGCACCAGGTCGACCGCATCCGCGCGGATGCCCCGCTGTTCGTCTTCTACGAGGGGCCGCCCACGGCGAACGGCAGCCCCGGCATCCACCACGTGCTCTCCCGCTCCTTCAAGGACGTCATCCTCCGCTACAAGACGATGCGCGGTTTCCGTCCCCTGCGCCGGGGCGGGTGGGACACGCACGGCCTGCCCGTCGAGCTGGAGGTCGAGAAGGAGCTCGGCATCTCCAGCAAGCAGGAGATCGAGGAGTTCGGCATCGAGGAGTTCAACCGCCGCTGCCGCGAGAGCGTCTTCCGCTACGTCGGCGAGTGGGAGGCCATGACCGACCGCGCCGGCGTCTGGCTGGACATGGAGAACGCCTACGTCACCTACCACAACTCGTACATCGAGTCGGCGTGGTGGGTGCTCAAGCGCCTCTGGGACAAGGGCCTCGTCTATGAAGGCTACAAGGTGACCCCCCACTGCCCCCGCTGCGTCACGAGCCTCAGCTCCCACGAGGTCGCCCTCGGCTACCAGGAGGACACGCCCGACCCCAGCATCTACATCCGCTTCCCCGCGAGCGAGTCGCAGTCCCTCGCATACGGCGCGTCGTCCGACACACTCGCCGCCCTCGGCTACGACAACGGGCGCTGGACCGCGCCCCGCCCCGCCTTCATCGCGTGGACGACGACCCCCTGGACGCTCACCGCCAACTGCGCGCTCGCCGTCGGGCCGGAAGTCTCTTACGTCCTGTCGGAGAACGAGGACGGCGAACGCGCGATCGTCGCCGAAGCGCTGGCTGCGGCCGTCCTCGGCGACGGCTGGCGCGAGGTCGCGCGCTGCACCGGCGCGGACCTCGTCGGCATCGAGTACGACGCTCCCTACGGCGATTTCCTCGCCCGGCGCGGCCACGCCCACCGCGTGCTGCCCGCCGATTACGTATCGACCGCCGACGGCACAGGCATCGTGCACAGCGCCGTCGCCTACGGCGCGGAGGACGCCGAGCTTGGCAGGGCGCACGGCATCGAGACCGTCCACACCGTCGACGTCCACGGCGTGCTCGCCGAGGACTTCCCCGGTGGCGGGACGTTCGTGAAGGACGCCGACAAGCAGCTCGTCCGCGACCTCGACGAGCGCGGCCTGCTCTTCCGCGACGCCTCGCCCTACCGCCACACCTACCCCTTCTGCTGGCGCTGCGGCACGCCCCTCCTCTACTACGCCAAGACGTCCTGGTACATCCGGACGACCGCGATGAAGGACGAGATGCTCGCGGGCAACCGCGGCATCGAGTGGGTGCCAGAGCACATCAAGGAAGGACGCTTCGGGGAGTGGCTCCGCAACAACGTCGACTGGTCGGTCTCGCGTGAGCGCTACTGGGGCACCCCCATCCCCATCTGGCGCTGCGTCAAGGAACCCCGGCACCTCGTCTGCGTGGGATCGACCGCCGACCTCGCCGAGCGCGTGACCGACGAGACCCGTCCGCTGCTCGACGGCCTCGACCTGCACCGCCCGTACGTCGACCGCATCGAGCTGAGATGCCGCTGCGGCGGCGTGATGCGGCGCGTCACGGAGGTCGCCGACGCCTGGTACGACTCCGGCGCGATGCCGTTCGCGCAGTGGGAGTACCCCGTCACCGTGCCCGGGCCACACGGCGAAGAGGTGACCCTCAACAGCGTGGACGACCTCATCGCGAGCCCGCTCTTCCCCGCCAACTACATCACCGAGGCCGTCGATCAGACGCGCGGCTGGTTCTACAGCCTGCTCGCCCTCTCCACCCTCATCACCGGCAAGCCCTCCTACGAGAGCTGCCTCGTCCTCGGCCTCATCCTCGACGGCAAGGGCGAGAAGATGTCCAAGTCGAAGGGCAACGTCGTCGACCCCTGGACCGTGATGAACGAGCACGGCGCCGACGCCCTGCGCTGGTACCTCTTCACCGCCGCGCCCGCGGGCGATGCGCGCCGCTTCTCAGCGGACCTCGTCAAAGAGACGCTCCGCCAGTTCCTGCTCACGCTCTGGAACACCTACAGCTTCTACGTCACCTACGCCAACATCGACGGCTTCGACCCCGACGCCCACGCCGAGTACTGGAAGGACGGCCACGTGGGCGAGCCGACCCTCGCTGCGCCCCCGCCCAACGAGCTCGACCGCTGGATCGTCTCAGAGCTGAACGGCCTCGTTGCGAAGGTCGCGGACGACCTCGATTCGCTCAACCCCACCGGGGCGGGACGGCGCATCCAGGACTTCGTGAACCTCCTCTCCAACTGGTACGTCCGCCGCAGCCGGCGGCGCTTCTGGAAGGCCGAGAACGACGACGACAAGACGTGGGCGTACGTAACGCTCTACTCCTGCCTCCACACGCTCACGAAGCTCACCGCCCCCATGACCCCGTTCGTCGCCGACGCCATGTTCGGCAACCTCGCGCCCGCCGGCGCAGAGGACAGTGTCCACCTCGAAACGTACCCGGCCAGTGATGCTTCCCTCACCGACGAGACCCTCGACCGCGCCGTGCGCCTCGCGATGCGCATCGCCAGTCTCGGGCGCAACGCCCGCAGTAAGAGCGGCGTCAAGGTGCGCCAGCCGCTCGCCCGCGTGCTCGTCAGCCCTCGCAGCGGCGACGAGGAGTTGCTGCCGCTCATCGAACCGCAGGTGCTCGACGAGTTGAACGTCAAGGCGCTGGAGGTCGCGGCGCCGGAGTCCTTCGCTGAGTTCACGCTCAAGCCCAACCTGCCCGTGCTCGGTCCGAAACTCGGCGCGGACATGGGCGCAGCGCGCACCGCCATCGCCGAGGCGGACGCCGCAGCCGTCGCCGCCGCGCTCCGCTCCGGCGGATACGGCGGCATCGAGATCGGCGGTTTCACGTTCGATCCGGGCGACTTCCTCATCGAAGTGGAGGACAAGCCCGGCATCGCAACCGCGTCAGACGGCTCCTTGCTCATCGGCATCGAGACCACGCTCACACCGGAGCTGGAAGCCGAGGGCACGGCGCGTGAGTTCGTGCACCGCGTCCAGAACATGCGCAAGGCCGCAGGCTTCGAGATCGAGGACCGCATCGTCACTTACGTCGTTCCTGCGAAGGCAGGAACCTCGCCCCTGTCCCTCCCCGACGCCCTTGCCGCGCAGGAGGCCTACATCCGCCAGGAGACGCTGAGCGACGCCCTCCATGCCGCCGCGCCGCCGGGCGGCGCCTATACCGAGGAGCACGAGATAGACGGCGCAACGCTTACCGTGGGCGTCGCACGCACCGAGAGGAGCACCCAATGACCACCATCGTCACCGGCGGACTCGGCTTCATCGGCTCGCACACCGTGCGGGCGTTCGCCGAGGCTGGCGAGCAGGTCGTCGCCACCTCGTACGAGAGCACCCGCGTGCCGACCTTCCTCGAGCCGTACGTCGGCAACGGCGTCACGATCGAGCGGTGCGACCTCGATGAGCCCGGTTCCATCGAGGCGGTCGCGCGGAAGCACGGCGCGGACGGCATCGTCCACCTCGCGCTCCACCGACGCGCCTCCGCCGACCCCGGCGAGGACATCCGCGTCAACATGGACAAGCTCTCCCACCTGTTCGACGGCGCAAGGGCCGCAGGCGTGCGACGCTTCTGCTGGGGCTCCAACGGCGCGATGTTCGCCGAACTGCCGGAGGGGCCGTTCCACGAGGAGACGCCCGTCCTGCTCACGGGCCGCGTGCAGCCCGGCGCGTTCAAGAAGGCGTGGGAGGTGCTCGTCCACAACTACGCCAACAACTACGCCGCCACCACGGACATGGAGGTCGTCTCCATGCGCATCAGCGGCGTCTTCGGCCCCACCTACCGCTCGATGCTGAACCTGCCGAGCCGCCTCTGCCACGCGGCCTCACGCGGCCACGAGCCGGACTTCTCGGAGCGCTTCGGCGGCGTCCCCTTCGCCGGAGACACCTTCGACATCACCTACGCGCCCGACGTCGCCAACGCCATACGCTCGCTGCAACTCGCGCCGTCGCTCGCCCACACCGTCTACAACATCGGCCGCGCCGATACCGTCACCGCAGCCGACCTCCTCGACGCCGTCCGCGCCGCCAGACCCGGCTTCGACGCAACCCTGCAGGAAGGGCGCAGCGCCCGTTATCGCCCCAACGCCTGCCTCGACAACGAGCGCATCACCGCCGAGACCGGCTGGCGCCCCGCCTGGACCATCCCCGCCGCCATCGCCGACTACATCGCCTGGCTCGACTCCGGCGAAGAATTTTAGGCGCTGCCGCCCCATCAACAGTGACCTCGTCATTCCAGCCCTTCTCGTCATTCCAGCGAAAGCTGGAATCCAGAGTGGCCACGGCTCCAGAAAACTGGCGTCAATAAGGGCAGATACGCCGAAAACCAGCAATAGTCATTAGGAGTTCATAGGGATTCCACCAAAAAGTCACCCCTTAGTCACGCCAGCGGTGGTACGTTTGAGGCACGAGTCCTTTGTCCAGGGGGTTCAGCTGATGCAGATGCAAGAGCGGCTCATCGTCCCCGGCCTTGGCGTCGTCATCCTGCTCTCCGCCTTCATACTTGGCGTGCCGCTGGTCTACAAGCTCCTCCTGATGCTTCTCGGACTGGGGGCCGCCGGCACGTACTTCGTGCCTCACGCCGTGCAGGTGGAGACGCGGATACTCATCGCAGTGCTGGGCCTCATCATCCTCCTCATCATCACCTCCACGGCCTTCTGGCTCACCCTCATGGCGTTCGGGGCCATCGCCGCCCTGCAGGTCCAGCACCGCCATACCCTGCAACGCTCTCCCGCCACTATCGAGTGGCTGAACGCACTGCTGCAGCGACGGTCCATGGCGACCCGGGAGAGAGCCGCTGGGGGCGGCGAAGAGACCGCAGACGGAGACGGCGGGAGCGCCCCGGCAGCGGTGACCAGCGACCTCCCTGCATTCGTGCGGATGAACGTCGCCGGCATCGGAAGCTCTGTCCTCGGCGTGCTCGTCCTGCTGAGCCTCTTCATACCCTGGGTCATCTTCCTGGTGACCTACGACGAGGAGTGGGAGAGCATGAGTTACACCCTCCTGGCGTCAGCCGATACGCTGGAGAATACCGTCCCTCGCGTGCTCTTCGGCATCCTGCTCGTGCTGTCCCTGCCGAGCATCGCCTCGATCGTACTGCCCCGGGCTGTGGCGGCGATCGTCGCCGTCGCAGGCTTCCTCGTCACTTCCTTCTCGTGGCTCTACTTCTTCGGGGAAGATGTATTCACGAAGGCCTTCTTTGGAGACTTCGTCCCGTCCGGGGTCGGCGCGATCACGTTCCCCTTCATCGGCGCGCTGCTGGCCAGCGTCTGCTTCTTCGTCATATTCGTGCTCCAGCTCATTCCCCGCCTGAACAAGCCTCGGACCAAGGGGTGAGGTGCCTGATGCAGGGCGTCCCTGGTGGGCCCCCTGGACCCCTCGTCGTTCCTGCGAAGGCAGGGACCTCGCATCCCACCTCGCCCTCAGGGAGAGGTCGACGCGCTTGCGCGGCGGGTGAGGGTGCTGGCCGTGTGGGGTAGGTGTGGGGATGTCATGTTGAGCGCAGCGCAGCGGAGTCGAAACATCTCTCGGGATACCCGCTCATGGTGAGCCTGTCGAACCACCGCACCGGCGGGTGAGGATTGTGACACCCGCCCCTTACGCCATCGCCCCCACGTCCGCTACGCTGGTCCCATGACTGTCGCGCAGGCAACACCTATGAGTCACGTCCATGGCTCGCAGCCGCAGCTGGCCTGCCCCGAACTTTTTGAAACATTGGCACTCTTGGCATTCTTAACACGGGAGGCAGGCCACGGCCTGGGAAACGCCCACATTAAGGATGCCAAGAGTGCCAAACGGTGTGCCTGTTTCACTCGTGAGACGCCGGTTAAGAGTGCCAGATGCAAAGGGGGGTTGGCACTCTTAACCGGGACCCGCCCGGAAGACGGCCACTCGCGCATCGGGGCGCGATGGGTTACCCTTACCGACTGCGGCGCGGCGCGCGCCTACCAGCACTTGCGAACAGCGGAGGTGGACGGTGACAGTCCTCATCACAGGCGGCATGGGTTTCATCGGCCTGCACACGGCGAAGGCATTCGTCGACGCGGGCGAAGACGTGGTCATCACGTACTACCAGACCTGGCGCGAGCCCTCGTTCATCAAGGACGAGTACGGCAAGCGCGTCATCGTCGAGAAGGCGGACGCCTCGGAGCCGGGCGTCATCGAGGAGCTCGCCAAGAAGCACAAGACGGAGCATATCGTGCACCTCGCCGTCCCCGGCGTCATGGCCCTCGGCCCCTACGAGGACTACCGCGTGAACATGAACGGCCTCATCGGCGTGCTGGAAGCGGCGCGCAACGCGGAGGTGAAGCGCCTCTCGCTCGCCAGCTCCATCGCCGTCTACCACAGCCTTCCCGGCGGCCCCTACCGCGAGACCGACAGGCTGCCCGTGGAGTCCGCGAACCCCACAGAGACCTTCAAGAAGTCGTGGGAGATCCTCGCGTTCCACTACGCAGGCCGCACTGGGCTGGACGTCGTCTCGATGCGCATCGGCGGCATCTGGGGCCCGCTCTACCACTCCATGATGAACCTCCCCAGCAGGCTCGCGCACGCCGCCGTCAACGGCACGGAGCCGGACTACTCCCGCGGCGGCGTCCCGTTCGCCGAGGACACCGGCGACGTCTGCTACGTGAAGGACTGCGCGCAGGGCATCAGCCGCGTCCAGCTCACCGAGAACCTGCCGAACCGCATCTACAACGTCAGCTCCGGCGTCGCCACCTCCAACCAGCGCCTCGTGGACGCCGTGAAGGCCGTCAAGCCGGACGCCAACCTCCCGCTGCAGGAAGGCAGGGGCCCCGGCTACAAGGAGAGCAACTACCTCGACATGAGCCGCGCCCGCGACGAGATCGGCTTCGAGAACGCCTACACGCCCGAGTCCGCCATGGCCGACTACATCGCCTGGCTGGAAGAAGGCAACGAGAAGTAGCCATGCCCGCCCCCACCATCGGCATCGTCGGGTGCGGCGCGATAGGCAGGGCCATCCTGCGCGCCGCTGACGACGGCACGCTCGGCGGCATGGAGGTCGCCGGCGTCGCGAGCCGCACCGAGGCCAGTGCCCAAGAGTTCCTCGGCACGCTCCGCACGCCTCCGCCGTACATGAGCACCGGCGAACTCATCGAGCAGGCCGACCTGCTCGTCGAGGCTGCGGGCGCGCCCATCGTACCCGGTCTCGTCGAGGCCGCGTTCGCCGCGGGCAAGGGCGCCATGGTCATCAGCGTCGGCGCGCTCATCGCCCACCCTGAACTGCTGGACAAGGCGCGGGAGACGGGCTGCCGCCTGCTCATGCCCTCCGGCGCGATCATCGGCCTGGACGGCATCAAGTCCGCGTCCGTGGGCCGCATCGACCGCGTCGTCATGGAGTCGCGCAAGGGTCCGGCTGCGCTGGACGGCGCGCCCCACGTCGTCAAGAACGGCATCGACCTCTGGGCGATGGAAGAGGAGGAGGTCATCTTCGAGGGCTCGGCACGCGAGGCCTGCATCGGCTTCCCCGCGAACCTGAACGTCTCCGCGGCGGTCAGCTTCGCCGGCATCGGCCCCGACCGGACGACCGTGAAGATGATCGCGACGCCCGGCCTCCAGCGGAACTGCCACGACATCGAGGTCGAGGGCGAGTTCGGGCTGATGCGCCTGCACCTGGAGAACATCCCCGGCGAGAACCCCAAGACCGGACGGCTCACCGCGATGTCCATCATCCGCACCCTCCAGCAGGAAGCCGACCCCGTGCGGCTGGGCACGTAAGGAGTTTCCGTGCCCCGCATCGACGGCAGGCGCAACGACGAGCTGCGCCCCACCATGATCACCACCGGCTTCCAGGAGTTCGCGGAAGGCTCCGTTCTCGTGGAGACCGGCCTCACGCGGGTCGTCTGCGCCGCCTCCATCGAGGAGAAGGCCCCCTTCTTCCTGCGCGGCCAGGGCAAGGGCTGGGTGACCGCCGAGTACGGCATGCTGCCCCGCTCCACGCTCACCCGCACCTCCCGCGAACGCTCCTCCGGCAGCGGGCGCACCCACGAGATACAGCGCCTCATCGGCCGCTCGCTCCGCTCCGTCACCCAGCTCGAGAGGCTCGGCGAGCGCACCATCACCATCGACTGCGACGTGCTGCAGGCTGACGGCGGCACGCGCACCGCAGCCATCACGGGCGCGTACGTCGCGCTCTACCAGGCGCTGCTCGGCCTCGTGCGGCACGGCGTGATGCTCCGCGTGCCGCTCTCCGGCAGCGTCGCGGCCACGAGCGTGGGCCTCGTCGGCGGCGAGACGATGCTCGACCTCTGCTACGAGGAGGACTCCCGCGCAGCCGTCGACCTGAACGTCGTGATGACGAACGGCGGCGAGTTCGTGGAGGTGCAGGGCACCGGCGAGGAGCACCCCTTCTCCCGCGCAACGCTCGACGAGATGCTCGATCTCGCTGCGGGCGGCATACGCGAACTCTCCGCGGCGCAGGAGGAGGCCGTGCAGCGGCTTACCTCCGGGTGACGGGGAGCGTCGACCCCGGCACGCGAATCCAACCCGCTCGGCACGCCGTATCATGTTAAGGAAGGGATGTACTGATACCTGTTGCCGCTATGTCTGATGTAGAGAGGCCCCTGTTGCGCAACCTCACCACGCTGGTCCTTGTGGCGCTCGCCGCCGGCATGCTTGCCGCGTGCACCAGCACCGCCGCTCCCACACCCACGCCGACCTCGGAGGGCCCGCCGCCCACCGCCACTCCCGATCCCTTCCGCCCGCTGCCGACCCCGACCGTCGATCCGGTCCAGCGGCAGGCGGACCTGCTCACCGCGGCGTTCTTCATCGCCGACACCGTGGAGCGGACCATGCCCGCCGTCGTACAGGTGCTCGCCACGGTGGAGGAGACCAACGTCTTCGGCCAGACCACGCCGGGAGTCGCCCAGGGTTCCGGCGTCTTCTTCCACGAGGACGGCTACCTGCTGACCAACGACCACGTCATCGCCGGCGCGACCGAGGTTGAGGTCGTGCTCTCCAACCGCCAGCGGCTGCCTGCGGAGATCATCGGCACCGACAGGGCGACCGACCTCGCCGTGCTCAAGGTGGCCCCGGAGGAGGTGGAGGACCTGGTCATCCTGCGCCTGGGCGACGTGGACAGGCTCCGCATCGGCGAGTGGCTGGTGGCCATCGGCAGCCCGCTCGGGTTCCAGGGTTCCGTCACCGTCGGCGTCCTCAGCGCCAAGGGGCGGTCGCTCGGCACCGGCGACGAGCGGCTGGACAACCTGCTCCAGACGGACGCGGTCATCAACCCCGGCAACAGCGGCGGACCCCTCCTCAACCTGAACGGCGAGGTCGTCGGCATCAACACCCGCGTCATCCGCGAATCGTTGAGCGGCGGAGTCTCCATCGACGGCATGGGCTTCGCCATCAGCGCCGACACCGCCATCCCCGTCTCCCAGCACCTCATCGAGTTCGGACGCGTGGTGCGCCCGCGGATGGGCATCACCGTGCAGGACGTCACGCCCACAGCCGTGACGGAGCGCGGCCTGACCGTGGACGAAGGCGCGCTCGTCATCTCCGTCGCCGAGGACAGCCCCGCCGAGCGCGCCGGCCTCGAGGTGGACGACGTCATCGTGCAGGTGGACGGCGTTCCGATAATCGGCACGAGCCAGCTGGTGCTGATGCTCCTGACCGACTACCGCGTAGGGGACACCATCAACGTCGAGGTCGTCCGTGCAGCGGTGCGGTTCACCTTCGAACTGACCCTGGAGGAGGTCACCTTCGGCGAGGACGAGGAAGGTGAGGACGAGCCCTAGGCGTTCCTCGCGAAGATGCGGTCGGGCCGCAGCAATACGGTGACCCGCCCTTCCTCCAGCATCACCCGGTCGTATTCGTCCCAGTCGGGGTGCTCTTTCCCGGCCGCGACGCGGTAGACCTCCCGCAGCCGGAGGCGGAGCGCCTCCGCGTCCGTGTTGTGGGGCCCCTGTACCTCGGCGCTGCCGTCGAGCACGGCAAACCCCCGCATGTTCGGCCTGACGAGCATGATCGCGCAGCGTGGGTCGCGCGCCAGGTTGTACGCCTTCGCGTTGCGCGAGCGCGTCGTGAAGGCGAGCCCGCCGTCCAGCTTGCCAACGGTGACGAGGCTCTGCTGCGGCATCCCGTCGCGCCGGAACGTCGTGAACACCACGACGTTGTTCTGGCCCAGCAGTCCGTCCAGGTCGTCGAGAGTCGCCATCGAGCAGCCTCCGAGGTGGGGTGGGTGGCTCACGATAGAAGGCCGCAGCGCCCGCTGTCAAAACGCCGCGCGGTTTCCCTCAGGGCCGCACGCGGCTACCATGCGGGGACAGCGGCCTTCGCCAGCCGCGTGGAGACGCCCCTTGGAACCCCAGACCCCGGCCTCCGGCACAACGCGCCAACCGCGCATCTTCTACGGCTGGTATCTCGTTGCCGGAAGCATCCTCACGAACACCGTTCTCTCGGCAGCCTACTTCCAGGGGATGAGCGCCTTCGCCGTCTCCATCGAGGGACACTTCGGCTGGTCGCGCTCCGTGGTCGGCGGGGCGATGTCCATGCGGCAGATGGAGTCCGGCATCACCAGCCCACTCGTGGGCATACTGCTGGACAGGGTGAAACCGCGCACGCTCCTCTTCTGGAGCGCGATCATCACCGGACTCGGCATGGTCGGGCTGGGGCTGATCAACGGCATCCTCACGTTCTACCTCGCCATCTTCGTCATCTCCATCGGCACGTCGGGGATGAGCCACGCGGTGACGTGGCCTGTGCTCATCGCGCGCTGGTTCCGGCGCAAGCTGGGCACCGCGACGGGATGGGCCGTGATGGGACCGATCTTCGGCTCGCCATTCGTCATCCTCAACACCTCCCTGGAGGAGACGTACGGCTGGCGGACCATCATCATCGCCTACGGGCTTATCGTCCTCGTGTTCCTGACGCTCATCAGCGCCATCGCCCGCGAACGACCGGAGCCCTACGGCCTGCGCCCCGATGGCGACCCGCCGGAGCGCGACGCACGGGGCATAGCGGTAAGGACGCCTCCACCGCCCCGTGGCATGACCGCTCGCAGAGCGATGCGCACCAAGGAGTTCTGGTTGTTCATGGGCTACCTCTCCGGCATGTTCATGGTTAACTCCGCGTTCCAGGTGCACCAGATCTTCTACTTCGTGGAGGACACGGGGCTCACGAAGAGCGAAGCGGCGGTAACCTTCACGCTCGTCTTCCTCCTCAGCGGCATCGGGCGCCTGGGGGCGGGCTACATGCTGGACAAGGCAGACTACCGCCTCGTGCTGGCGGTTGTAGCCGGCATGCTGACGGCGTCCATGCTCTACCTGCAGTTCGTGACGGTGACCTCCGTCCTGCTCGCGATGCCGTTCGTCGCTCTGTTCGGCATAGGGTTCGGCAGCGTCATCCCCACGCGGGGGACGCTCGGGAGCATGATGTTCGGCGGGCGCTCCCTCGGTTCGATCGTGGGGCTACTGCAGGGGGGCTCGGTTGCGGCGGGCGTCGTGGGGCCGATCTTCATGGCCTGGGTGTTCGACGTAACGGGCGACTACCGTGCCTCCATCTGGGTGCTGGCGTTCATCGGCGCGCTGATGATCCCGACGGCATTCGCGATGGGTTCGCCCCGGCGTCTCAGTGCGCGCATCCGGCTGGTAGAGCGGCAGACGGCACTCGCCGCGAACGAGAGGCGCGGCTAGGCGATGCCGCTCGCATGGCTGGGGCTCGGGTACTCGTTGGGGCTGTTCGTGCAGTCCGCCGCGAGTGTCCCCTTCTGGGGAGCAGCGCTGGCTGCGGTTGCGCTTGGAGCAGGCGGACTGCGGCTGCGGTTCGCAGGGTTGCGCATCGGGATGGCCCTCCTCTTCCTGGCAGGAGGTCTGCTCGGTCTTGCGCGGCCCCTGCCCGACCTGACGGACCCCGACGGCCTCACCGCGCTGCACGGAACAGAGACCTCGCTGCGGGCAGAAGTGACCGGTGCACCGGAGCTGGCTGGCGGTTCACTGCGGCTGAACATCGAGAACACGCAGGCGCCCGGACCGGACGGTTGGACGCCTGTTTCCGGTAAGGCGCTGGTCTGGGCCGACCCGGAGCCGCCCGCGGTGGAAGGGCGCCGGTACCCGTACCTGCGCCACGGTGACGAGATCGTTGTCCAGGGATCCCTCGACGCACCGCGCAACATCGGCCCGTTCGATTACCGGGAGCATCTCGCGGTCCGGGGCATCCGTACCGTGGTGTCGGGAGCCGAGGTTGTCTCCGTAACGCCCGGACAAGACGGCGGAGCTTCTCTGCTGCACCGCACCCGGTCACGGCTTGAGAACGTCCTCCAACGCTCCGTGCCGGAACCGGTCGCCCCGGTGGCGTCGGCGGTCCTTCTGGGGTTACGGGCAGGGATACCGCCGGAGACCTACGCTGATTTCCGGGAGGCC
This sequence comes from Dehalococcoidia bacterium, assembly GCA_034422595.1. Taxonomy (GTDB): domain Bacteria; phylum Chloroflexota; class Dehalococcoidia; order Lucifugimonadales; family Australimonadaceae; genus Bin16. The sequence continues at coordinate 78,413 of DAOUJO010000011.1, forward strand.
GGACTTGCCCATCTGCTTGCAGTGTCAGGGCTGCACGCAGGGCTGGTGCTGGGGCTCTCGTTGCTCGTCTCACGGGCGCTGCTGGGGCGCCGCTACGGCCTCTACCTCGTCGCTCCCCTGGCGCTGCTCTGGGGATACATCCTGCTAGCAGGCGCCCCACCGTCCGCAGTGCGGGCCGGCATCATGGGTTCCGCATTCCTGCTTGCGCTGGCGGTGGGACGGATGCCTGCGGCAGTCAACGCGCTCGGGCTGTCGGCTTTCCTCGTGCTCCTCGTGGAACCACTCTCGCTCTGGGACCGCTCGTTCCAGTTGAGCTTCACAGCGATGTCCGGCGTCCTGCTGCTGGGACTGCCGGGGAGCGCCTGGGCGCTGGAGCGGACATCCGCGCTGCGCGGGCGACTGCCGGAAACGGCAGGGCAGGCGCTGGGAGCGGCTACGGCAAGCCTCACGGTCTCCCTAGGCGCGTTCGTGGGGTCGCTGCCGGTGGTGGCCTTCAACTTCGGCGAGGTGCCGCTGCTCGGCGCACCCGCGACCCTGGTGGCGATGCTGGTGATGCCCGCCTTCCTCATCGCCTCCGCGCTCACGGCAGCCGCTGGACTCGTAGTCGCTCCGCTTGGAGAGGCGCTGGGACTCGTGACGTGGTTGGCAGGAACGGCGCTCACCGAACTGGCCGGGCTCTTCGCAGCAGTTCCGGGCGCACTCCTCACGATAGACAGGATGAGCGCGGCCTGGGTGTGGGCTGCGTACGTGCTGATAGCGTGCGCAGGGGCCGCCGTAAGCCGCCAGAGGTGGCTGCCCGCTGCCTCAGAGGCAGTCCGATCCGTCTGGGAAGGACCGTCCCGCTCCGTCGAGCGTCTTGCAGCGCTGGGCATCGCGGGCACCCTCATGGGAACTGTCTGGATCGCTGCACTGACTCCCGACAGTGACCTTCTCCACTTCCACGTGCTCGACGTGGGGCAGGGCGACGCCCTGCTCATCGTGGCCCCGGACGGAGCAACCGCGCTGGTGGACGGAGGGCCCGACCCGCGACAGACCGGCAATCTCGTGGATGCGCTCCTTCCGCTGGAAGGACTGCGGATGGACGTGGGCGTGATGACCCACGGGCACGCCGATCATTCAACGGGGTTGCTGGGGCTGGCCCGCGAGGGAAGGTTCGAGTTGCTCCTCGTCCCGCCGTTACTCGCCGGCGAGGACGCCTCCCGGCGGACCGAACTCGATGCTTTGGGCGTCGACGTGCAAGAGGGTATCCGCGACGTGTCGCTGACACTGGGGGAGCACGTCGCCCTGGAAGTGCTGAATCCGCCGTTGCCACTGCATTCCGGTACCTCTTCGGACCTGAACAACAACAGCATCGCGCTGCGCCTGACGTACGGCGAGGCATCGGCGTTGCTGATGGCCGACCTGTTCACGGAGGCCGAGTACGCGCTCCTCGACGCGGGCGTCGACCTCTCCGCAGACGTGCTGAAGGTGGGCCATCACGGCAGTGCGACCTCCACGTCGCCGGAGCTGCTGGCCGCCGTCGGCCCTGCCGCTGCCGCAGTCCCGGTAGGGGCGGAGAACCGTTTCGGCCACCCTTCGGCAGAAGTGATGGAGCGGCTGGCCAGCGCGGTCGGACGGGAGCATCTGTTCACCACAGCCGATGACGGCTGCATCAGCTTCGCGAGCGACGGCGAACGCTGGTGGGCTTCGACGGGCTGCGATTGACACTCCCAGAGGCGGATTCCTATAATCCGTGCGTTTCTGAGCACTCTTGCCCCGGGACTTACACCCACAGAAAGTCAGGCGGATCCCATGGCGACCCCCATTGCGTTCATGAACGGCGACTACGTGCCTCTGGAGGAGGCGAAGGTCGGCATCATGACGCACGCGCTGCACTACGGCACAGCCGTGTTCGAAGGCATCCGCGGGAACTGGAACCCCGAACACGAGACGATGTACATCTACAAGCTCCGGGAGCACTACGAGCGGCTCCTGCGCGGCTGCAAGATGCTCTGGATCGACGTGCCCTTCACCCTAGAGGAACTTTGCGAGGTCACGGCGGGGCTGGTCGAACGTTCCGGCTACACGGAAGACCTGTACATCCGCCCGGTCGCCTACAAGTCTCAGGAGATGGTGGCGAACCTCAACCTCCGGTCGCTGGGTGACGGCTTCTTCTGCCTCGCGGTGCCGTTCGGCAACTACCTGGACGCCAGCGGCGCGATCAGCTGCTGCGTCGCTTCATACCGCCGCATCGACGACACGATGGTGCCGCCCCGCTTCAAGCTGAGCGGCCTGTATCTGAACTCCATCCTCGCGAAAACCGACGCGATCGCGGCCGGGTTCGACGAGGCCATCATGCTGAATATGGACGGCCACGTGTGCGAGGGTACGGGGGAGAACATCTTCTTCGTACATGGCAACACCGTCGCGACGCCCACACTGGAAAGCAATGTGCTCCCGGGCATCACGCGCGACACGGTGATAACGCTCCTGCAGGACGAACTGGGGATGAAGGTGGAGGAGAGGCTCGTTGACCGCAGCGAGTTGTACACGGCGGACGAGGTGTTCCTCTCCGGTACCGCTGCACATGTGCAGGGCGTCGGCTCCGTGGACCACCGCCCGGTCGGCAACGGTGGCGTAGGGCCGGTGACACAACGCCTCCAAGAGCTCTACTTCCCCATCGTGCGCGGACAGAACCCTTCGTACCTGCACGAGTGCACTCCCGTGCAACCCAAGGCATTACTCGGGGCATAATTTCCGGAATGTCCGATTTCGAGGCCGCGTACGCCCTGTGGGTTGCCCTCAGTACGCTTGGAGTGGCGCAATACGCTGCGGTCAGCAACGGGCTGATGGGAATCGTGATCCTGCGGCGGTGGCCGGGCGCAACCAAGGTCTGCTCCGCACTCATCGTGATCGGGGCATTCGCCTGGTTCTTCATCAGCGAAGACCGCAACCTGCCCGATACGGGAGCCGGCCTCGACGGCGTCGAGCAGGCACGGTGGTTCGCCCTGGCAGCAACGGCATCCCTCCTCGTTCAGCTGGGTGTGTCCTCCATCGTCAATCACCGGTGGGGCGTTTCCCACGGCTGGGATCCCACTGAAGAGCGCTGGCCGCCTGCAGGGCTCACGTGGCTGGAGCGCACAACGTTCGCCCGGGCGATTGCGGCGCGCATACGGGCAACGTTCGGGGGCTCGCGCTGATGGACGGCACCATCGTCCGGTTCCTGAATGCGGGCGTGGGGAACGTTGCTCTGTTCGACTGGCTGATGAACGTGCTGGTGAGCGACTACTTCGTCCCGGTAGCGGGGAGCCTGTTGCTCGTCGCCCTCTGGATGACAGGTACGCACGAGACACGCCCGCAGAACCAGATCACGACGATGATCACCGCAGGGGGGATCGGCGGCGCCAACGCCATCACGACGATCATCAACGGTATCGTCGACCGGCCACGACCGTTCGTGGACAACGACCTCACACTGCTCTTCTACGCACCTACTGACCCGTCGTTCCCTTCGAACACGGCATCGGTCGGCTTCGCACTGGCCACGGCCGTCTTCCTGAGGCACCGGCGGCTGGGCGGCGCACTCTACGCGCTGGCGTTCTGCTGGGGGTTCGCACGGGTCTACGCCGGGGTGCACTACCCCACCGACGTGCTGGGGGGGGCTGCTGTCGGAGTCGTCGCTGCGCTGGCGGCGGCCGGCCTGTTCCGCCTGCTCTCGTTCGGGCCGCGCTATGCGCTGCGCTGGCTGCGGCTCGTGTACGCAGCATAGCAGCCGCAGGTCAACCTTCCGCGATGCTGTCCCGGTAGAGCCGCAAGAGCCCCAACTGCTCGCACGCGGACAGGCGCATGCCCCGCGCTCCGGTGAGACGCCGCGCCTCCCGGGCGAGCGAGTTCTCCGGCAGCGAGGGATACCGCAGGAACAGATCCTCAGTATCGGAGTTGCCCGTTGCCGCAAGCAGGGGCAGCACAGCGTTCGCCACGACCTCCCGCGCACGGCCTGTGCCGATGAGCGCTCCGCCCGGGGAGTCCACGACGAACAACCGCTCCAGCGCCGCATGCCCCTCGGTGGCCGTGCGCTCGCAGCAGGCCAGTAGCCCTTCCGCCGCGGCGCGGGCTAGCAGCACCGCCGCTCCGCGGATGCGCCGACGAGGGTGGTTCACGGGACGTACACCCGCCGTCTTCCAGGAAGGACGCTCGCCCGCAGAGGTATGCCTTTCTTCATTGAGTCCTGAGGCATCGAGCAGTGCGCGTTCCAGGGCTGCAGGGCGCTCGTCAGGAGGAAGGCTCATTGCCAGCCACCGCAGTTTCGATTCAGGAGCTGCCCGCGCGAGCCAGCGGAAGGGCATGCGATTCTCCGCGTAGCCCAGCGCATCGAAGACTGTCTCGTGCAGCGCCTGCTCCGCCCCGGCCTCCTCGATACGGCGTACAGCGGTCCGGACGCGTTCACGGAAGCGGGCCATGCCCGAGCCCACGAGCATCTCCCGGAACTGGCCGGACGAGGCGCGGGCGAGCCGGGCCATGAGCGGAGGCTCAAGTGCCTCTCGCGTCTCCGGCCGGCTGAGCTCCGCAAGCGGGAGGTCGGGACCTGTTTCGTCCGCCTGTGCGACGATGTGCAGCATGACGTCGTCGTAGGCGGGGTCTGCATCGTGTCCGTGCGCGTGCCAGTCCGAGGGTCGCCGGTGCAGTTCCACGTTGCCCGATGCGCGCTCGCCGTCCATGTGAACGACGGCATCCCGAAAGTCGGGTCCGTGACCGGGCGCGGGGCGGCCCGCGTACAGCACCTTCACACGTCTGCCGTCCACCGTCCGCAGCGAGCGTCCCTCTTTAGCGCGCCACAGCCGGGCGAGCAGATGTTCCGGGAGCAGTGGGCCCGAACGGTTCGAGCGCCTACGTGCACCGTAACGGCGACGCTCTTCCGCAAGCATCGCCCCACACCTCATCGCCTGCCGCTCTTGCGCCATCATGCTGAGTGCCTTCGCTTCTTTAGCCCGGCAGAGGGGCAAGCCCTCCCGGACTCCCTCTATGGTACACGCAGCAGAACCCTAACCCGGCGTCAAGTGAACCGGTGCCGACGCTCAAGCAGTGTTCTGAAGGAGGTCAGGCAAGCATGTCGGCGACGGTTGCGCCGATGTCAGCCGGGGTCGGGATGACGCGACAGCCGGCCTCCTCCAGCGCGCGCATCTTCTCTGAGGCGAGCGCCGCCTTGCCGGTGATGACGGCGCCCGCGTGGCCCATGCGGCGGCCTGGCGGGGCTGTCTGCCCGACGATGAGCGCCGCGACGGGCTTGCGGACGTTCTCCCTGATGAATGCGGCGGCCTCCTGCTCCTTGGTCCCGCCGATCTCGCCGATCATGACGATGGCCTCGGTCTCCGGGTCGTCATTGAACATAGCGAGCACGTCCACGAAGCCGGTCCCGGAGACGGGATCGCCGCCGATGCCGACGCAGGTGGACTGGCCGATGCCGCGCTTCGTGAGCTGGTCGACGCCCTCGTAGGTCAGCGTCCCGCTGCGGGAGACGACGCCGACCTTGCCGGGCAAGTGGATGTTGCCCGGCATGATGCCGATCTTCGCCTTCGCGCCGGGAGTGATGAGGCCGGGGCAGTTCGGGCCGAGCAGGCGCACCGGTTTGCCTTCCAGGTAGCGCATGACCATGGTGGAGTCCCGGACAGGGACTCCCTCCGTGATGCAGACGACGAGCGGGACGCCCGCGTCCGCCGACTCCAGGATGGCGTCGGCCGCGAACGGCGGGGGTACGAAGATGAGCGCTACGTTTGCGCCCGTGCTGTCCACGGCCTCTCGCACGCTGTCGAACACGGGGACGCCGTCCAGAACGGTCTCGCCTCCCTTGCCCGGCGTGACCCCCACCACGAGGTTGGTCCCGTACGCCTTGCAGCGTTCCGCGTGGAAGCTGCCCTCACGTCCCGTGATGCCCTGCACCAGCAGGCGCGTGTTCTCGTTCACCAGGATGCTCATTCTTGCTCCGTTATCCCTTGATGGCCGCCGCCGCCTCTTCCAGGGTGTCCACCATCGTTGCCGTCAGTCCCGACTCGGCGAGGATCTGTTTGCCTTCGTCCACGTTGGTGCCGAGCATCCGCACGACGAGCGTGGGCTGCCGGTCCGCCTTGCCGTAAGCGTCGACGATCCCGCGTGCTGCGATGTCGCAGCGGAGGATGCCGCCGAAGATGTTGACCAGCACCTTCTCGACGTTGGGGTCGGAGAGCATGAGGAGGATGGCTTGACTGATCTTTTCCTCTGCCGCTCCGCCACCTACGTCGAGGAAGTTGGCGGGCTCGGCGCCCGCGAACTTGACGGTGTCCATCGTCGCCATCGCGAGCCCGGCCCCGTTGACCATGCAGCCGACGTTGCCGTCCAGCTTCACGTAGGCGATGCCCGCCTCGGACGCCTCGACCTCGAGCGGGTCGTCCTGGGTGGGGTCGCGCAGCTCGGACTCGGCCTTGTGGCGGAAGAGCGCATCGTCGTCGAGGTTCATCTTGGCGTCGAGCGCGAGCATCCGCCCGTCGCCCGTCAGAACGAGCGGGTTAATCTCGATCATACCGGAGTCCTTCTCCACGTAGGCGCGGTAGCACGCGTCAACGAGAGCGGAGAACGGGCGTATCTGCGCAGGAGGAAGGCCGAGTCCCGCGGCCAGCCTGCGTCCCTGGAACGGCTGGAAGCCGATGGCCGGGTCTATGGGCTCGGTGAGCACCTTCTCGGGCTCGGTCTGAGCGACCTCCTCGATCTCCATGCCGCCCGCAGCCGACGCGATGACGACCGGGCGCCGCCGTCCGCCGTCCGTGGTGATGCTCAGGTAAAGCTCACGATCGATATCCATCGTCTGTTCGACGAGCACCTTGTGGACGGGCACGCCCTGCGGTCCCGTCTGGAAGGTCACTAGCGTCGAACCGATGAGCGACTCGGCGATCTCTGCGGCTTCCGCCGGGCTGGACGCGACCTTCACGCCGCCCGCCTTGCCTCTGCCGCCCGCGTGCACCTGCGCCTTGACGACGCCCGTGCCGCCGAGCCGCTCCGCCGCTTCCGCCGCCTCGGTACCCGATGACGCCACGTAGTTCTCCGGCACCGGGACGCCGTACGCGGCCAGCAGCTGCTTGGCCTGGTATTCGTGGAGTTTCATCGCTGCCCTCTCGATAGACTGGCCCAACCGGAGGGTTCCGGCGGGCCGTGGAGGATGATAGCAGAGGAGCGGGCGATGATGGGCCCGCCGCGCCCTATCCCGCGATGACGCCGGCGACCTCCGTCGCGTAGTGGTCCACCGCGTCCTGATCGACCTCGACGCCGAGACCGGGGAGGTGCGGCACGGTGATGTGCCCACGCACGGGCACGAGCGGCTTCGTGAGCAGGTCATTCTCGAGCCGCGCACCTCCACCGAGGCTTGCCGGGGCGGCCTTGCCGAGCGCGGTGGCGAGGTGCAGCCCTGCCGCGATGCCAACGCCCGTCTCCAGCGAGGCAGAGACGGTGCTGCGCAACCCGTTCTTCGCGGCGTAGGCCATGATTGCCTGCGCTGCGCGGATGCCGCCCGCCTGCGCGGCTTTCACCACCAGCACGTCCGCTGCTTCCGCTTCCACCACTTTGACCGCGTCGTTCATCACGCCGACGGCCTCGTCCGCCGCGATGGGCACGGGCGATACGCTGCGGATACGCGCGAGGCCGCTCATGTCCTCCGCGATGACCGGCTGCTCCACGAAGTCCAGGTCGAAGGGCGCGAGCCGCTCGACCGTGTGGATGGCGCGCTCCGCCGTCCAGCCTTCGTCCGCGTCGGCGCGGAGCGTGATGTCGTCGCCGATGGCCTGCCGGATGGCGCGGACGATCTCGACGTCCGTGGCAGCATCCCGCGCACCCAGCGAAGCCTTCACGCACTCGTAGCCTTCCTCCACCGCGGCGCGCGCCTGCTCTGCTGCCGCATCCGGCGGAAGGAAATCGAGGAGGCCTACCATCGGCGTCCAGTCGATGACCCCGCCGAGCAGGTCGGTCACGGGGCGTCCGGCGTTCTTGCCCATCGCGTCGAACGCGGCGGTCTCCAGACCGAAGCGGAGGGCATTGCCGGTCGCGCCGGGAGGGGCGAGCGCGGAGAGGATGTCGAATGCGACGGCGGGGTGCAGGCCGAGCGCAGAAGGGGCGAGGTCGTGCAGGAGCGAGGCGAGGTCGGCGATGCGGGGTGGACGGCCCGGCCCGGCGGTGGCTGCCTCGCCGACCCCTACGAGTCCATTATCCATGTGCATCCAGATGAGCAGCGCGTTACGGCCGGCCTTGGAGGGGTCCAGGGCAAGCTCGGGCTGCCGCAGGGGAACGCGAACGCCCCGCCATTCCATCTTGCTGACACGCATCGCGGGCATTATGCCATCTCGTCCGTCACGGCGGCAGTGAGGCGGTCGACAGCGGCGCGCAAGCCGGAGAGCCTGCGGAGCTCCGGGTCGGCATCGAGGATGCGTCCGGCGTGCTCTCTCGACGCGTCGAGCAGGTCGCGGTCGTCAGGGCGCGCCATCCTGACGGGGGCGACGCCGGACTGGCGCGTGCCGAAGAAGTCGCCCTGGCTCCGCATCTCCAGGTCGGCCTCCGCGATCTCGAATCCGTCGTTGGTGCGCACGAGCACGTTCAGCCGTTCCCTGCTCGACTCCGCCTGCGCGAGGGCACTACGGAACCACTGCTCGACCTCCCGGGGGTCGTCGCCGTTGGCAACGCGGCGCTGCCGCACCTCGCTCAGGCGCTGGAACGTCTCCTCTTCCGACTCCGCAACGAGGAAACAGTAGCTCCGGTGCGTGCCGCGCCCGACGCGCCCCCGCAACTGGTGGAGCTGGGCGAGGCCGAACCGCGTGGGGTTCTGGACCATCATGACGGTGGCATTCGGCACGTCGATGCCGACCTCGATGACGGGCGTCGAGACGAGCACGTCGATCTCCCCGGCCCTGAACGCGTCCATGACGGCCTGCTTCTCGGGGAGCGGCATGCGCCCGTGGAGCAGGCCGACGCGCGCATCCGCGAGCGTGGTGGAGCGCAGGCGTTCGTACTCCGCGACTGCGGTGAGCGGAGGGAGCGCCGCCGACTCCGGGATGAGGTCGGAGTCCTCGTCCGTGGCATCGTCGTCGTCATCGACACCGCCATAGCGATCGTCCGCGTCGTCGATGCGGGGGTAGACGATGAAGCACTGGCGCCCCTCGCGCACCTGCGCCAGCAGATAGTCCTCGGCGTCGCGGGTGCGGGCGAGGTCGACGCTGCGCGTCAGTATCTCCTGCCGTCCCGCAGGGAGCTCGCGCATCGTGGAGATCTCCAGGCCTCCGTACAGCGTGAGCGCCAGCGTGCGCGGGATGGGCGTGGCGGACATGAGCAGCAGGTGCGGCTCGCCGACGACGCTCTTACCGCGCAGCGCCTCGCGCTGTAGCACGCCGAAGCGGTGCTGCTCGTCGCCCACGGCGAGGGCAAGATCCGGCAGCGCAACCTGCTTCTGGATGAGGGCGTGCGTGCCGATGAGCAGGTCCAGCGAGCCGTCCTCCGCCATCCTGAATATCTCGCGGCGGGCGGGAGCGCGTGTGCTGCCCGTGAGGAGGGCTACGGTCACGGGTTTGTCCCTGCCGTCCAGCACGGCGGAGAACCAGTCCGGGTTCTCCAGGGAGTGCTCCGGACCGCCGAGCAGGCGTCGGACGTTGAGGAAATGCTGCTCCGCGAGCACCTCGGTGGGGGCCATCATCGCGCCCTGGTAGCCGCCTGCGGCGGCGGCGAGCAGCATCGCAACCGCGACCACCGTCTTGCCGGAGCCGACGTCTCCCTGCAGCAGGCGGCTCATCGGCCTGCCGCCGCTCGACACATCCCGCATCGCCTCTTCCAGCGCGGTGCGCTGTCCCTGCGTCAGCTCGAACGGCAGTGACGCGATGAACGACTCCACCACCGGCGGGAAAGCAGGCAGGACGATGCCCTCCTGGGTGGAGGTGTAGTTGCGCTCCATGCCGACCCGGAGCTGAATGGCCAGGAATTCGTCGAAGGCGAGCCGCCGCCGCGCCTGCTCCTTCACGTTCTCGGAGTCCGGGTAGTGCGCCCGTTCGATGGCATCGGAGAGCGTGAGGAGGCCCACGTCCTCGCGCACGGCGTCCGGTAGCGGGTCCGTGATGCGGAGGTTGTTCCCGCCGTTCTTCGTGCTGTCGAGCGCCTCGCGCACAATCTCGCGCATCCTGCGCGGCGGTATACGCTTCCCCCTGGTCGTGGCAGCCGACGGGTAGAACGGCACGAGGCCTGCCGTGTGCAGGCCGGGAGCCGCGGCGCTCCCCGCCAGTTCCCACTCCGGCGACTCCATCTGCCTCTTGCCCTTGAAGAGCGTCACCTTGCCGCTGAGCACGACGCGGGGGACGCCGCTCGGTGTATGCGCCGTTGCAGCGATCGCCTTCCTGAGCTGCTGCGCGATCCACGGGTTGCCCCACCAGATGACGCGGATGTTGCCTGTGTCGTCGCCGACCACGGCCTCGGTGGCCCGGATACGCCCGCCACGCCCCAGTCGCACCTCGTACGCGTCCCAGAGCACGGCTTCGATGGTCTGCTCCTCCCCAGGGCGCAGCCTGGCGACGGTGGTCCGCTCCCTGCGGTCCACATGGCGCAGGGGAAAGAGGTACAGGAGGTCGCGGACGGCGGGTTCAGGAGTCGTGAGCATGCGCCGCCTGATGAGCATCCGCCGGATGGCGGCTGCCTGCGTGCGGTTGACGCTCCGCAGCGCGGTCAAGGGCACGTCGAGCGGATCCCTGGCCGATGGGGCGGCGGGCGGAGGTTCCGGCGGAGCGGAGCGCTTCGGGGCGCGAGTGGCGGGTTTGGCGTCGCCAAGGAAGCGGCGGACCTCGTCAACCCAGCGCTCGCGGCGGGCGGCGTCGAACTCTCCATAGGCGACGGAGAGGAGGCCGCGCTCGTCCAGCGACTTGAGCGCCGGGTTCGCGTTCGCCTGTCCACGCAGCGTCTCGAGGAAGCGGTCGAGCCCGCCGGCGACGGCCTTGTTCGCAAAGCCGTTGGCCGCCTCCATGTCGAGGATGTTCCGCAGGGCCCGCACCTGCGAGGCCCCCGCCCGCTCGCCGCGTTTCGTCGTCACCTGGTTACCTTTGCGTAGTTGCCGTGGGATCAGACCTCTTGCATCCGGCCGGTGTCCGACGCGCGCTGGACGGCATCCATGAGGCGGTGGTGCTCGACGGCGTCGGCAAAGTCCGGGTGGAACTCACGGTCGTTGAGGATGGCGTCGGCGTAGGCCGCCCAGAGCTTGCCGATGTTCACGGGCGAGTCCTTCAGCCCGGCGGCGGTGACCCACTCGTCCTGCGGGGGAATCACCGTGCGGAGCTCGGTCTCGCCGTCCAGGGCCATGCGCAGTTCGCCAGCGCTAATGTGCGTGGAGCTGGGAGAGTCGAGCGTGATCGTGCCGCGCGAGCCGTGTATCTGCATGCTGTGCCCGGTGCCGATCGCCGCGACGGACGCGATGTGCACGGAGAACGCCGCGCCGTTCGCCAGCGCTCCGCTCACGAGGACGTTGTCGGGGGAGGTTACGGAGAACTTCTCGCCGGTGTCGGAGGCGGTCCACTCCTTCGTCTGCGTGCTGACGGCGGAGGCGATGCTGCGCGCGGGGCCGAGCATGGAGATGAGGCCGTCCATGGCGTGGCCGAACGTGATGCTGAGGGTGTTGGCGTGGGCGTCGGCGTCACGCATCCAGATGCGGCCGGAAGGGCGGGAGAGCGCACCGCTGGCGAACTGGACGAGGCTGACGCTGAGCACGTCCCCGATCGAGCCGCCCTTGATGAGCCGCCGTATCTCCGCATACTGGGCCGAATGGCGGGACTGGAGTCCGACGCAGGTGCGAACGCCCGCCGCGTTCGCCAGGTCCGTCATCTCCTCCGCCTGGGCGGTCGTCGTGCCAAGCGGCCACTCGGTGTAGACGTGCTTGCCCGCCGCGATGATGTCCTTCGTCAGCTCGTAGTGGGTCGGCAGTTTGACCGCGACAGCCGCGACGTCGACCTCCTGGTTAGCGAGGAGATCGTGGTGGTTGTCGTAGGCGTACTTCGCGCCGAACTTCGCCGCGGCCTCGTCCGCGGACTCCTGCCTCGTGGTGGAAACGGCGACGAGCTCGACGCCGGGGATGCCTGCCGCCATCGCGGGCATGTGGGCACGCCCAGCCCAGCCGTTCACGTTCCCGCCGATGATGCCGACCCTGATGTTCTCTGCCATGTTTCTCGCTCCGCTCCTCGGAATCTCACGAACCCGGCCATGCTATGCGCGACACGCCAGCCGGGCAACCGGCCCGATCAAGGGTGCCAACCTTCCGCCCAATCTGGCACTCTTGATTCGCATTCAGGAGTGAAACGGGCGTGCCTTCTGGCACTGTTGAGATTCTTGATCGAAGTGTTTCATTGGCCACGGCCTGCTTCCCGGGCCCCGGAGCATCAAGAATCTCAAGGATGCCAATGATTTCGAAAGTTGCGTCCGGAGCTATAGGCCTCGTTGATGGGTGGCGCTGCGAGCTATAGATGCGGTCTATGGGTGCTGCCACCACGCGAGTCATGGACCCAGCGTAGCGGACGCAAGTGCGATCGGGTAAGAGGCGGGTGTCACTGTGCAGAGGGGCACGCCCCTCTGCACTCCCCATTCGTTGACCCTCAGGGGGGCGCGGCCTAGACTGCGCGGCGGCGCACTCCGCCCGACGGTGGAGGCATCGCACGCCGTCAGGCGGCGAAGGGGAGGCATCATGCGCATCGGATTCATCGGCCTCGGAAACATGGGCGGGCCCATGGCCACGAACCTGCAGAAGGCAGGGCACGAGCTCGTCGTCAACGACATCGACGAGGCGAAGACGGCGCCCCACCGGGAGGCGGGCGCTACGTGGGCCGACACGCCGGAGGAGGTCGCGCGGCAGGCGCCGATCGTGTTGACGTCGCTGCCAGGCCCCGCAGAGGTGGAGGACGTCGCGCTGGGGCCGCAGGGGCTCGTGCTGGGACTGCAGCCTGGGTCGGTGTACGCCGACCTGTCGACGGGTTCTCCGACGCGGATACGGCAGGTTGCGGAGCGCATCGAGGCGATGGGAGCGCACATGCTGGATGCCCCGGTGAGCGGCGGGACCATCGGCGCGGAAGAGGGCACGCTCGCGGTGATGGTGGGCGGCGACGAGGAGGTGTTCGAGGCAGTGCGACCCGTGTTCGAGGCGATCGGCACGGGAGTGAGCTACGTCGGGCCCATCGGCTCGGGAACTGTGGCGAAGCTGGTCCACAACTCCATCTCGCTGGCGACGCGCGTGGTCGTGCAGGAGGGGATGACGCTGGCGGTGAAGGCGGGCGTGAAGCCGAGCGTGATGCTGCAGGTGCTGTGGGACGCGGCGTTCGGCAAGCAGACGCTGCTGAAGCAGATACCGGGCACGGTGTTCACAGGCGACTTCGAGACGCCACGCTTCTCGCTGCGGCTCGCGCACAAGGACATGAGCCTCGGCCAGGACCTCGCGCAGGAGATGGGCGCGCCGATGGAGCTGGCGGCGATGGCGAAGCGGGTTATGGAGGAAGGCATCAGCCGGGGGTGGGGCGAGTGGGACAATCTCGCGACGTTCATGCTTGCGGAGGAGCGCGCAGGCATCGAGGTGCGCGAGTGAATGACCTGGTGCGGATGACGGCGCGGGAGGCCGTGCGGCGGCTCGCGGCGCGGGAGGTGTCGCCGCTGGAGCTGATCGACGCGGCGGTCGAGCGCATCGGTGAAGCGGACGGCGCGGTGAACGCGCTGCCGACGCTCGCGGTGGAGCGCGCTCGCGAGCACGCTGCGCACCTCTTGGCGTCCGGCCCGCCCGACGACGCCCCGCCGGGGTACCTGCACGGGCTGCCGTTCGCGGTGAAGGACCTGAAGGACGTTGCGGGCGTGCGCTCCACGAAGGGCTCGCCCATCTATGCGGAGCACGTTCCGGAGCGGTCCGACTACCTCGTCGAGAACATCGAGGCGAAGGGCGGAGTCGTACTGGCGAAGTCGAACACGCCGGAGTTCGGGGCCGGCGCCAACACGTTCAACGAGGTATTCGGCAAGACGCGCAATCCGTGGGATACGCGGATGACGTGCGGCGGGTCGTCGGGCGGCGCGGCGGTCGCGCTCGCGACGGGACAGGTGTGGCTCGCGACGGGGAGCGACCTCGGCGGGAGCCTGCGCATCCCCGCGAGCTTCTGCTCGGTGGTCGGGCTGCGCCCCTCGCCGGGACGGGTGCCGCACGGGCCGAAGGAGCTGCCGTTCGCCGGGCTGTCGGTCGAAGGGCCGATGGGGCGGACAGTGGGCGACGTCGCGCTGTTCCTCGACACGCAGGCGAGCGGCGTGCAGGCCGTCGACCCGATCAGCCTGCCGCGCCCGGAGCGCCCGTTCATCGAGGCAGTGGACGCGCCAACCGCGCCGCGGCGCATCGCATACTCGCCCGACCTCGGTATCGCGCCGGTCGACGCAGAGGTGCGGGAGATATGCGCTCGCGCCGTGCGGCTGCTCGAGGGCGCCGGGGCCTCGGTGGACGAGGATGCGCCCGACCTGCACGACGCGGAGCCGATCTTCCAGGCGCTGCGGGCGGCGCAGTTCGCGGCGCTGTACGGGAAGCACCTGGAGTCGAACCGGCGCCTGCTGAAGCCGGAGGTCATCTGGAACGTGGAGGCGGGGCTGGCGCTGTCGGCGGAGGACGTGAACCGGGCGGAGGCTGCGCGCGGGGCGCTCTACTACCGCACGGCGGCGTTCTTCGAGAAGTACGACATCCTCGCGTCTCCGACGGTGCTCATCCCGCCGTTCGACGTCGACCAGCGGTACGTGGAGGAGGCCGGAGGCGTGCGGTTCGAGACGTACGTGAGCTGGCTGGTGATGTCGTTCGCGCTGACGCTGACATCGTGCCCGTCGATCTCGGTGCCGTGCGGGTTCACGTCGTCCGGGCTGCCGGTGGGGCTGCAGTTGATGGCGCCGCGCGCAGACGAGGCGGCGCTGCTTTCGGCAGCGGCGCTGTTCGAAGAGGCGTGCGGGCTCGCGGGCAAGGTCCCCACCGACCCGGTGGTGAGGCACTCCGCGTAATGTGGCGCGTTGCGTTAGCAGGGGGCGTGCTGTGGGTGCTGGTGACGGTGTGGCTGACACTCGCGCTGTTCCAGGGAGCGTCCGACGCCGCGGACGAGGGCCTCATCGCAGAGCCGCAGAGCGGCCAGGTGCTCGTGGCCGTGCTCTCGGCCATCATCTTCGGTGTGCCGGGGGTCGCGCTTATCGTCTACGGCTGGCGCCGCCGGGAGTGAGCGTCAGGCCCGAATCTCCTCGCGCATGAAGCGGACGTAGGACGCGGCGAGGAGGATGGCGACCATCGCGACGAGCACGACGATGTGCGGCCAGACGAGCTGGAGGCTCTGAGCAGCCGATACCGGCGTCGAGAGCAATCCCTCCAGGCGTCCCTGTTCGATGGTGAAGAGGTTGAGCGCCCGCCCGCCGATGGGGTCGAGGAGAATGGAGGTCGCCTCGGAGTAGAGGCCGGAGGGCGAGACGCGGTTGGCCCACGATTCGATGTTGACATGGCGCACGGCGTCGTCTGCTGTTTCAATGTCGGGGACGATGCGGTCGGCGAGAACGCCTCCGAGGAGCGTGATGAGGAAGCCGAGCGCGAACCACATGCCGATGGAGGCGAGCGCTGAGGTGACCGTGTTCCGGAAGAGCACGGATGCGGTGATGGCAAGCGCGAGCCAGAAGGCGAGGTAGGCGGTCGTGACGAGGCCGAGGCCGGTGAGGCGTATGACCTCCTCGCCGGTGGGGGCGATGCCCATGCGGAACATGGTGAGTCCGATGACGACGATCATCATGCTCGCGACGACCAGCGCGAGCGTCAGGAGCGCGGCCAGGAACTTGGCGTTGTAGACGGAGTCGCGGTGGAGCGGCTGCGCGAGAAGTCGCGCCAGCGTGCCCTGCGTGCGCTCGCCGTTGATGGCGTCGAAGCCCAGCGCGATGCCGATAACCGGGCCGAAGAAGCTGAGGAACGAGAGCAGGGAGATGGGGACGCCCGCGGTGGTGGTGAAGACGTCCAGGAAGAAGAACTGCCGCCCCGAGCGGGCGATCTGCCCGAGGTCTACGAACGCGCCCCAGACGAGGCCGAGGGCGACGAGGCCGAGGAGCAGGGTGAACCTGCGCCGACCGAAGTGGTCCGCGAGCTCCTTCCAGAACAAGGCGCTCATGCGACGGTCTCCTGGAAGTAGCGGAGGTAGATGTCCTCCAGCGTGCGGTCGTTCGCGCGCATCTCCAGCAGCCGGGCGCCGTGCTCGAGAACGGTCGCGGCTGCAGCGGCGCGCACGTCCTCGTCGCTCTCGATGACGACGTCGATGCCGGAGCGGGATGCGTCGCGCACCGAGGGGAGCGCGGCGAGCGCCGCGTCGAGGGCGTCGTTCGCGCCCTCGATCTTCAGGGTGATGCGGAAGCCCCCAGCGTCCGTCTGGGCGGTCAGCGCCGCGACGGTGCCTTCCAGCACGATCTTCCCGTGGGACATGATGCCGACGCGGTGGCAGACGCGCTGCACCTCCTGCAGCTGGTGCGAGGAGAGGAACACGGCGATGCCCTGCCGGGCGCTCAGCTCTTCGATGATGCCGAGCAGCCAGACGATGCCGGCGGGATCGAGGCCGAGCGTGGGGTCGTCCAGGATGACGAGACGGGGCTGCTTGAGCAGCACGTCGGCGAGACCGAGACGCTGCCGCATGCCGCGCGAGTACTGCACGACGGGCTGGTCGGCAGCATCCTCGAGCTCGACCGTGTCGAGCAACTCGGCGATGCGCGTATCGGCATCGGAACGCGGAATGCCGTTGAGTTCAGCGGTGAAGCGAAGGTTCTGCGCGCCGGTCAGGTCGCCGTAGAAGCCGACGGACTCGGGAAGGTAGCCGACCTGCCGCTTTACGGCGAGGGGGTTGCGCGAGGGGTCGTGCCCGCAGACACGGACGGTCCCATCGGTGGGTTCGGTAAGGCCGAGCATCATGAGGATGCTTGTACTCTTGCCGGAGCCGTTGGGGCCGAGGAAGCCGAACACCTCACCCTCGTTGATGGTCAGGTCGATGCCGTCCACGGCGGTGAAGCCGCCATAGCGCTTGGTAAGCCCACGGGCTTCTATGAGCGGGCCGGCGGTGCTCATCGCCTGCCGAGCCTCACGAAGAGGGCACCGAGGATGACGATGACCAGCACGACGAGGACGATGCCGAGCCAGCCCCAGATGGTGGACTGGGCGACGGTCACGCGCAGCTCGAGGGAGGCGTTCGTGTCCGGGTGGTTGGCGCGGAGGGTCACGAGGTAGTCGCCGGGGATGGCGTCGGCTGCCGGCAGGACCGTAACAGGGATGTCGATCTGGTTGTTGGCAGGCAGCGGCGGCACCGTGGACGGCTCGAAAGTCACCTCCCAGCCCTGCGGAGCATCCGCCAACAGGCCGATCTCCAGAAGCTCCGCGGTGCCGAAGTTGGTGAGCCGCAACTTGGTGGAGGCTTCCTCGCCCGCCGTGGCGTCCACGTTGAGCAGGCCGGTGTCCGTGCCGAGGAACACCTCCCCGCGTCCACGGATAGTTACGAGCAGCAGCGCATCCGCCTCAAACCCAGCGTCGTCCTGCACCTGAACAGGGATGAGGTAGTCGCCCGGCGGGGTGTTGCGCGGCGGGGTGACGCGCACGTCGACACGCTCGTTGAGCGCGTCGCCCACGCTGATGCTGGAGATGACGCGCTCCTGGCCAAAGGAGGGCGAGAAGGTGATGTCCCAACCAGGGAGCACCTGTCCGTTCTGATCGAGCGCCGCCGCGGTGAGGTTGAAGGAGGAGTCCGCGCCCGTGTCGTTGTCGATGACGATCTCGAACTCGAACTCGCTGGTGGAAGGGCCGCTCAGGGCGGGGTACGTCACGGTGACGGCTACGCCGGTGTCCGTGCTGGCGGGAGGCTCAGGCACGATGATGGTGTAGCGGGCGCTGTCGTATTCGACCGAGCCGTCCGGCGAGGTGACACGCAGGCCGAACCCGTATTCGCCCGCCGGTGGGCGCTCATCCGGAAGGTCGACGCGGAGGCGAAGGCTCTGGCTCGGGCCGGTGTCGTCGGGCGCGGGAGGCTCAACAACGATCTCGCCGACCTTGAAGTCGAAGAAGCGGTCCCAGACAGCGATATCCCAGCCCGCCGGGATGTCATCGAGCTCGATCTTGACCAGGCGGCGGTCCGAGGTGGTGTTGTAGAGGTCGACGGTGAGGTCGGTTCGGGTCTCGCGCGGCCCCATCTCCAGAGAGCGGACGGCGGAGTCGAGCCGTACGTCGCTGGAATCCTGGGCGAGCGCCGTCGTGGAAAGCAGGCCAAATGTCAGGGTGAGTGCGGTAAGCACCAACAGCAGACGACCGATACGCATACTTCCGGTTACCTCACGTTGTTTTTCGTTCTCTCGCAACGCTCCGAATGAGCGTCCAACACGTGATTATACCCGCGTGAGCAGGACGGGAGATACGTCCTTCAAGGAACAGGTAGCAGCATCTCCCGTCTGTTCTACGCCGGCCAGGCGTTGGCGGTTCTCTTCACTCTGCGGCCTTGGCCTCTTCCCAGAGCGCGAGCCTGGCGTCGACCGGCATCTCGGCGAGCGTGCGGCCGTCCCGGCGCAGGGCGTCCTCGACGTGCTGGAAGCGCGTGGCGAAGCGGTCGTTCGCGCCGCGCAGGGCCTGCTCCGCGTCGATGTCCATGCGGTGCGCGGCGGCGACGAGCGCAAGGAGGAGGTCGCCGAACTCTTCCTCACGGCGCTGCGGGGTCTCGCTGTCCCGGAGTTCGCCCGCTTCCTCAGCGACCTTGTCGAACACGGCGTCCGGGTCATCCCAGTCGAAACCTGCCCTCCGGGCACGGCTGAGGACAGATTGCGCGTATGCAAGGGCGGGCATCGCACGGGAGACGCCGGCGAGCATGGAGCGGTCCGCCTCGCCCTTCTTCGAGCGCTCCTCGGCCTTCACGCGCTCCCACTGGCCGGTGACCTCGGTTGCCGTGCGCGCGGTGCTGTCCTCGAAGACGTGGGGGTGGCGGCGAACGAGTTTCTCGTTGAGCTGAGCGGCGACGTCGTCCATCGTAAACGTGCCCTCATCCGCGCCGATCTGCGCGTGGAAGATAACGTGGAGGAGGAGGTCGCCGAGCTCCTCGACGAGCGCTCCGCGCTCACCGGACGCCATCGCGTCGAGGGCCTCGTAGGTCTCCTCCAGCAGCGAGCCGCGGAGCGAGTCGTGCGTCTGCTCGAGGTCCCACGGACAGCCGGAGACGGGGTCGCGCAGGCGGCGCATCGTTTCCAGGAGGGCGTCGAAGGTGTCGGACAAGGGAAGCTCCGCAAGGAGTGGCTGCGCGGATTATAGCGGAGCGTGGCGGGATAGAATCGGAGGATGGAGCGGTTTATCAAAGAGCCGTGGCGCATCGCGGGGTGGGTGGCCCCGATCGCGCTAGGGCTGCTGCTGGTGACGACGACGGTGCGGTGCGCGGCGGAGAGCCTGCCGCTGTACGAGGCGCTGTTCGAGCGGCACTCGGTGTCGGAGCGGACCGGCATCACGCCGGAAGGCCTGGCGCACGTGGGGCGGGAAGTGCAGGCGTACTTCGCGAGCAGCAGCGACGACCCGCTGACGGTCGAGGTTGAGGTCCACGGCGTGCCACGCACGCTGTTCAACGCGAACGAGGTCTCGCACATGGCGGACGTGAAGGCGCTCTTCCTGCGCGTCTACCGCGTGCAATGGATGTCGGCGGTGCTGCTGGTCGTGCTCACGCTGTCGGCGGCGTGGCGCCTGCGCAGGGAGGCGTATCCCGTCATCGCGTCGTGGCTGCGACGGGGAGCGGCGCTGACGGGGGTGGTCATCCTCGTGCTGGGGCTGTTGAGCGTCGTGGCGTTCCGGCAGGTGTTCATCGTGTTCCACTACATCGGGTTCCCGCAGGGGAACTGGGTGTTCGACCCGCGCACGGAGTACCTCGTGCAGGTGTTTCCGTTTGGCTTCTGGCGGGACATCACGCTGCTCATCGGGGTGTTCATCCTGCTGGGGGCAGCGGTGCTGTGGGGCGCAGGCGGCGCGCTACGGATGTACGGCCGCCGGGAACGGCCGCCTGCGCAGGAGTCCCCGGAACTCACGTGCCTGCGCATATATCAGAACGAGCCGGAGGCGCGCCTGGCGGAGGGGCTGCTGAACGATGCAGGGATCAGATCGGTGGTGCGTCCGGAGCTCGGGGGGTACGGGGTCTGGGGACAGAACCCCCTCACACCCCACGGCCTGTGGGTGCTGCGCACGAACGAGGATGAGGCCCGGGCGTTGCTGGGAGAGGTCTGCTAGCCGCAGCCGCAGGAGCCGCCGCAACACGCGCTGCTGAGCGGGCCGACGGGCGAGGGGCCGGCACCCGCGCCGACAGCGACGGAGGCGGCGAAGAGCGACAGGACGCGCCTGGCTTCCTCGCCGCAGTCCGGGCAGTCGCTCACGTGGGCCGCGGACATGGGTTGCAGACGCTCGAAGCGAGCGTCGCAGCCATCACAGACGTACTCGTACAGAGGCATGGCTCCCTCCTTGCCGCGGCGACATGGTACACCACACGCGCAACAGGGGTCAGCCGCGGAAGCGGTAGCCGACGTTCCAGACGGTGTCTATGAACGTGTGGGAGGCGTCCTCGATCTTGCTGCGGAGGCGGCGGATGTGGACGTCGACGGTGCGGGTGCCGCCGAAGTACTGGTACCCCCAGACCTGCTCCAGCAGTGTTTCGCGGCTGTAGACGCGGCCGGGGTTGGCAGCCATGAGCTTGAGGAGCTCGTACTCCTTGAAGGCGAGGACGACGGGCTTGCCCGCGAGGTAGACGTCGTAACGGCTGGGGTTGATGACGAGGTCGCCCACGCGGATCACGCCCGGTTCGTCGGGCGGAGCCTTGCGCTCCAACTGCTTGTTGATGCGGAGGGCGAGTTCGCCCGTCTCCCAGGGCGCAACGATGAAGTCGTCCGCAGAGATGCTGAGATCGGGGGCCTGCAGGTGGCCCAGGGAGAGCACCGCGATGACAGGGCACGGGCTCTTGGCGTAGCTCCGGGACAGCGATTCGGCACGGTGGCGGTCGGCGTCAACGAGGTCGAGGACGAAGGCGTGGGGGTCGTTCACCTCTTCCGCGGGGCTGAAGCGGACTCCCTCCCGGCGGAGGCTCTCCAACAGCTCAGCGCTGGGTGTGCGGGCATCGTAGAGGATGCCGACGGTGAGCTCGGCGCGCCAGGCGGCGGCGTGGTCCCGGAATGCGCTCGCGTCTACCACCAGACCTTGCCCTGCACCTTCTCCCGCAGCCCGGCAGGGTCTTCGTCCGTCCAGAGGCCGGTGCTGAGGTACTTCCATCCGCCGTCGGCGAAGAGGCAGACGATGTGCGCGTCCGAGACGCGGGCCGCCACGCGCTGCGCCGCCGCGAGGACGGCGCCGGAGGAGACGCCGGCGAAGACGCCCTCCTTGTGCAGCACTTCAGCGGTCTTCTGAAAGCTCTCCTCGCCGCTGACCATGATGCGCCCGTCGAGCAGCGAGAGGTCCAGTATGGGAGGGACGAAACCTTCCTCCAGGCTGCGGAGCCCCTGGATACGGTCGTCTATCTCCGGGGCGGCAGCAATGATCTCCACGCCAGGGTTGAACTCCTTGAGACGGCGTCCCACGCCCATGAGGGTGCCGCCTGTCCCGAGTCCGGCGACGAAGTGGGTTATCTCCGGCAGGTCGCGGATGATCTCGGGTGCCGTGGTCTCGTAGTGGGCCTGCGGGTTCGCGGCGTTGCCGTACTGGTAGAGCATCACGTACCGATCGTCCGCAGCGGCCATCTCCTGCGCAAGCGCGATGGAGCCGTTGGAGCCGCCATCTCCGGGAGAGTAGACGATCTCCGCCCCGTATGCGGAGAGGAGTTGGCTGCGCTCCACGCTGACGTTGTCCGGCATGACGGCGGTGAAGCGGTAGCCGAGGCGGTGCGTCACCATCGCAAGAGAGATGCCAGTGTTGCCGCTGGTGGGCTCCAGCAGGATCTTCTCCGGGGAGAGGATGCCGTCGCTCAAGGCGGCCTGCACCATGGCGCGCGCGATCCTGTCCTTCACGGAGCCCGTGGGGTTATTGCCCTCCAACTTCGCGTAGATGCGGACTGAGGGCGTGGGGCTGAAGGTTGGCAGTTCGACGAGCGGGGTGTTGCCGATGGCCTCGATGAGGTTGCCGCTGCGCATAGCCGTAGGCGGTCTTCGTGCAGGCGCGGGCCCTGCGCGGGGGCGCAGGCCGCTGCGCCTGCCTCAGTGAGCCGCTGCGACACCCTCCTGGTCAGGCGCTGGGGCGAGGCCGCAGAACACCTCGTAGTCGATAAGCTCGGTCACGGTGGGCTGGTCGCCGCAGAGCGGGCACGAGGGGTTCCGGCGCGCACGGACGACGCGGAACTCCATGTTGAGCGCGTCCACGAGCAGCAGGCGTCCGGTGAGGGTTTCGCCGATGCCGAGGATGAGCTTGACCGTCTCCGTGGCCTGGATGCTGCCGATGGTGCCTGTGAGCGCTCCGAGCACTCCGGCCTCCGCGCAGTTGGGGACGAGGCCGGGCGGAGGAGGCTCGGGGAAGAGGCAGCGGTAGCAGCCCTTGCCCGTCTCGTAGACGGAGACCTGCCCGTCGAAGATGAGGATGCTGCCGTCCACGATCGGCTTCCCGCTGAGGTAGGCGGCGTCGTTCACGAGGTAGCGGGTGGCGAAGTTGTCCGCGCCGTTCACGACGATGTCGTACTGCGCGATGAGGTCCATCGCGTTCTCCGCGTTGATGGGGAACTCGTGGGGAATGACGTTGACGTCCGGGTTGTAGCGGTTCAGCGTCTGGATGGCGGACTCGACCTTCGGCATGCCCACCGTCTCGCTGTTGTGCAGGACCTGACGCTGGAGGTTGCTGAGGTCGACCACGTCGAAGTCCACGAGCCCGATGGTGCCGACACCGGCGAGGGCGAGGTAGAGCGCGACCGGGCCGCCGAGTCCGCCGGCGCCAACGACGAGCACCTTCGCGTCCATGAGCTTGCGCTGCCCGTTGCTGCCGATCTGCGGCATGATGATGTGCCTGCTGTAACGCTTGACCTGCTCAGGCGTCAGCTGGGGGGCAGTGGTAGTCATCTTTTCTCCTCTCGTTCATAACGCGCCCGGCGGTGCGCCGTGCCTCTTGCCGAGCTGCTGTCGTGCGGGTTCAGGATACGAATGTGAGTGGGGCTGCTGTGCGCGCCTGCTGGCGTTGGGCCAAGTCGGCGATGGTAGTCGTGGTCAGGACGGCGTGGATGGCCTCCTCGACGTCGCGCCAGATGTCGCGTTGCGCACAACAGTCCGAGAGCGCGCACTCGGTTGCGTCGTCGATACACTCCAGCGGAGGATTGCGTCCGTCGAGCGTTGCGACGACCTCGTCAAGGGTGATGTCTGCAGCCGCGCGCGCAAGGACGTGGCCTCCCTGCGGACCCCTCCGGCTCGTGATGAGCCCGAACTTGTTGAGCGTGGTCAGCACCTGGTCCAGGTAGGGTTCGGGGATGCCCTGGCGTCCGGCGATGTCCGCGGTGCGGACAGGACGGTGAACGTCCGGCTGCCCGGCAAGGTCCACCAAGGCTCTCACTCCGTAGTCCACTTTCATCGGGATCCGCATGGCCGTCCCCTCACCGAGCCATCAACCGCCTTAACGGACTGATGATACCTGCTCCTCAAGGGTAAAGTCCACCTAACCAGTCGACAATGCGCCGCTCGGAGCGGCTTGGAGTAGCAGGAGGCCGCCCTGTCTGCTATCATCTGTCGTCAGCCCCGTCGAGGAACGGGGCACGTTTATGGAAGGCGCATCATGGACGAAGTACGGATCGCGGCAGAGGAGCGCGTAGCGCTCGGCAAGAAAGTGAAAGCGCTTCGGCGCTCCGGCATCACCCCCATCCACGTCTACGGACCGGGGGGCCCGTCGCTCTCGCTGCAGTCCGACACCTACGACCTCGTTCACGCACTGGGAGTCGTCGGGCAGACGAGCCCGATGACGGTACACGCGGGTGGAGAGGAACACTTCGTCATGGTCCAGCACATCCAGCGCCACCCGGTGAACGAGCGGCTGCTGCACGTCGACCTGCTCCGTGTCTCGCGCACGCAGCGCATCCACGCCTCGGTGCCGTTGCACTTCGAAGGAGAGGCGCCGGGGGCCCGCGCAGCAAGCGCGACCCTCTCCGAGGACCTGCATGAGCTGGCCGTCGAGGCGCTGCCGACCGACATCCCGCACGCCATCGTCGTGGACCTCGCCGTTCTCAGCGATTCCGACTCGGTCATCCACGCCGGCGACCTGGAGCTGCCCGCCGGCGTCACGATGGTCACCGATCCGGGCGCATACGTGGCGCGTATCATCACGCACGCGGCCGTTACCGAGGAAGAAGAGGAAGCTGTGGAGGAGGCCGCAGCCCCGGCGACCACCGAGGAACCGGCAGCCGCCGAGGAAGACGCCTCCTCCGAGTAAGGAGAACCGCTCAATCTCCCAGCCGCGCGCTCCCGAACGTCGGATGCCCGCGGAGGAACTCGGCTGCGCTCGTCTCCTGCCGGCCTTCCATCTTCACCCGGAGCAGCCGCAAGGCCCCCTCGCCTGTTCCCACGAGCACGCCATCCCCTTGCACCCGCACTTCGCCGGGAGCGAGGTTGCCTGTCTCTCCGCCCACTGCCGTGTCCGTGATGGCGAGCCTCCTTCCCTCCCAGAGGGTCGCCGTGCCAGGCCAGGGGTCGTACGCGCGCACCCTGCGCTCGATGAGCGACGCCGGGTCGGCCCAGTCGATCATGGCGTCGGCTTTACTCATGCGTGGCGTGTACGTCGCGCCTTCGTCGGGTTGCGGCTCCGGCACGGCCTCGCCCGCGACGTAGCCAGGGAGCACTTCGGCGAGCAGTCCGCAGCCAAGAGAGAAGAGCCGCTCCGTCAGCGCGGGAGTACGCTCGTCGCCGTTCAACGGAAAGGTCCGCCAGGCCAGGGTGGGGCCCGTGTCCAGCCCCTCGTTCATGGTCATCAGGGTCACGCCGGTCTCCGTATCGCCGGCGAGGATCGCCGCTGCGACCGGCGCAGCGCCCCGGTGGCGCGGCAGCAGCGAGGGGTGGATGTTCACGGCGCCGTGCAGCGGCTCGAAGAGGAACGGAGGCGGAAGCAGCAGCCCGTAAGCCGCCAGCACAACGAGGTCGGCACGCAGCGAGCGGAAGCGTTCCTGCTCTTCGGGCAGCGTGAGGCGCTGCGGGGTCAGCACCGGTATGCCCAGCGCTTCCGCGCGTTCGCGCACCGGGGAGGGCAACAGGCGGCGCCCACGCCCTGCCGGTCTGTCCGGCGCGGTGTACGCCGCCACGACCGACCACCCGTTCGCCGCAGCGATCCCGGCGGCCGCATCCAGCACGCCGACCGCCGGTTGGGGGGTCCCCATGAAAACGACGCGCACCGGCTTCATAGGAGTAATGTTAGCAGCCTGACAGGCCATGACGGGCTGCCAGTCGGGGGCTAGGCCGTGAAGCCGTTGCGCGCTCGCAGGCTTTTTTGCAAGTGCGATTCCGGCGGGAATCCCACCGATTTTCACAAGGCGGCGCAGGCCGGGGAAAGTGGTAGTTTGAATCGACCTACCGGACGGCGCCTCGCTCTCTCCCCATAGAGCCCTGCAGTCCACCCGCCGGTTTCAACACCCAGCCCCGGGAAGGATCGCCGCTCTTGACGGATAGTTCAGCACGCCGCCTATGGGACGCCGTCCTTGGCCGACTGCAGTTGCAGACGCCCAAGGCGACCTTCGACACCTGGCTCGCGGGCACGAGCGGCGAACACCTCGCAGACGACACCCTGACCGTATCGGCCCCAACCGCCTTCGCCGTCGCGTGGCTGGAAGGCCGGATGCAGGGGCTGGCAGACACCACGGCATCGTCCATAGCCTCGCACGCCGTCAACGTGCGGTTCGTGCTGCAGAGCAGCATCCCGACGCAGGCGTCCGGCGCAGAGGCTGCTGCTCCTGCCCCCAGCCGCCCGGTCAACCCGACGCTCTCGTCGCTGGAGACCTTCGATTCGTTCGTCGCTCTCCCGGAGAACCAGCTCGCGCATGCAGCAGCGCTCGCCGTCGCACGGGCGCCGGGCTCAGCCTATAACCCGCTGTTCATCTACGGTGGCGTGGGGCTGGGGAAGACGCACCTGCTGCACGCGATCGGGAATCACGCGCACAACGCAGGGCTATCCGTCGAGTGCACCACCGCGGAGGAGTTCACGAACGCCTACCTCGCCGCGATGCGTGAGAAGCGCACCAAGGCATTCCGCAGCCGCTTCTGGGCAGCGGACGTCTTCCTCCTCGACGACGTGCACGGGTTCGAGGGCAAGAGCGCCCGCATCCTCGACGGCCTGCTACACACGCTCGACGCCCTCCGAAGCCGGGGCAGCCAGATCGTGCTGGCGAGCGACCGTCCCGCGCTCTCCATCGTCGTGGAGAAGCGGTTGCAGTCCCGCCTCGCCGCAGGGCTCCAGGCGGACCTGAGCCCGCCTGACGTCGAATCGCGCATGACCATGCTGGCCGCCTTCGCAAGGGCAGCCGACGTAACGCTGAACGACGACGTCCTCACCTTCGTCGCCGAACGGCTCTACCCCAACGGGCACGTGCTCAAGGGGGCTCTCACCCGGCTTCTCGCGCTGGCCGACCTTACCGGCCGCAGCATCACGCCTCATCTTGCCAGGCAGGCTCTCTCCACTCACTTTTCCACAAGCGCCGTGCCGATCTCCCCGGATTCCACACTCGCCGCAGTCGCACGCTACTTCGGGCTGCCCATCGCCGCTCTCGAAGGACCTCGGCGCGATCGCGAGGCATCCACAGCGCGGCAGGTCGCCATGCACCTGCTGCACACATTGCTGGGGCTGTCCGCCGAGGAGATCGGCGTCAGGCTTGGAGGACGGGAGCGGACAACTATCCTCTACGGTCTGCGGCGTACCGCAGAGCGGCTCCAAGACGACACGGCCACCTCGACGGCCATCGCAGCAATCCGCACTTCCCTCACGTCAGAGGACCCACCCCAGGAACTCTCCACACCAGCTTGAGCACGCCACCAAGCCACGGAGCTTTCTCTCTCCCCGTCTCTCTCCCCACAGGCTTCCTCTCCACCTGCGACGGTATCCCTGATCTCCTTATACTTAACAGGTCATGCTTGATAAGAAGAAGTTAACAGTCGTCGGAGGTCAGGGAGGAAATGGCTCGGTGTCGTTCCTTCGTGAGAAGTTCCGCCCGCGGGGAGGCCCTGATGGTGGAGATGGTGGAGACGGTGGCGCGGTCGTCTGCAGGGCTGTTGCGAACGTGCGTACGTTGGGGCATCTGGAGGGTGTGAGCAGGGTCGTAGGTGATGCGGGTGCTTCAGGCAGGGGCAAGCAGCGTATGGGACGGAAGGGGAAGAGGACGTTCGTGGACGTGCCGGTAGGAACGGTGATCTGGGACGTGTCTGCTGAGGAGGGAAGGTTCCTGACTGAACTGACTGCGGATGGTGCGCAGGCAGTCGTTGTGTATGGAGGCCAAGGGGGCTTCGGGAACGTGCATTTCGCGAGTTCCACGAACCAGGAGCCGCTGATCGCGCTTGGCGGAGAGCGGGGCGAGGAGCGGGATATCGAACTCGAAGTGAAACTGTTCGCGGACGTCGCTTTGCTCGGCGCTCCGAATGCAGGGAAGTCCACGCTGCTCAGTGTTATCTCCCGTGCGAAGCCGAGGATCGCGGACTACCCCTTCACGACGCTCGAGCCCGGGTTCGGTGTGGCGAGTGCTGGAGAGCGGGTTCTCGTCGCTCTGGACGTCCCGGGTCTCATAGCGGGCGCACATGAAGGACGTGGGCTGGGACTGGAGTTCCTCCGCCACTGTGAGCGGGCGCGGGCGTTCGTACACCTCGTGGATGGGATGGCGGAGGACCTGACGGCGGAGTACCGGATCGTGCGGGAGGAGGTCACTGCGTATGGCGCAGGGCTGGCAGAGAAGCCATACGTTGTAGTGGTAACGAAGATGGACATCCCGGAGGCGGGTGAACGCTATGCGCGTCAGAAAGCTGCCCTGGCTGAGGCTGCAGGCGCGTCGCCCGTCGCGATAGCCGCCGTGACCGGCGAAGGGGTCCGGGAGCTGATGCGCAAAGTGGCATCCCTGGTGCCGCCGGATGTGGAGGAGGTGTTGGACGTTCCTCCTGTGCCGCGGATGGAGCGCCCCGGCTCGAAGCCGAGCGTCTGCAGGGACGAAGCGGGGTTTGCTGTGTCGTGCGCGCTGGCGGAACGCATGCTCGATGTGGTGGACCTTGGCAACTGGCGGGCGCGCCTGCAGTTCCACCGCGAGCTCAACCGCCTGGGAGTGATCGAGGCGTTGGAGCGCGCCGGCGTGGCGCCGGGTGATACGGTACGCATCGGCGAATTCGAGATGGAGTGGGAGTAGCAGGTGCGCAGAGGCATCCTCGGCGGAACGTTCGATCCGGTGCACACCGGACACCTCATCCTCGCGCAGGAGGTGCTGTGGCGGCTGGGGCTGGATGAGGTCTGGTTCATCCCGACGGGGCTCCCGTGGATGAAACGCGATGAGCGGATCACCTCCGGCGAACACCGGCGCGCGATGGTGGAACTGGCGATAGCGGGCAACCCGGCGTTCCAGCTGTCTACCATCGAGATGGAGCGGCCGGGCGAGACGTATACCGTGGACACGCTCGACGCCCTCCGCGCCGGTCCGATGGCCGGCGACGAGCTGCTGTTCATCATGGGGGCGGACACGCTGCACACGATGCCGCGCTGGAAAGAGCCGAAGCGCATCCTGGAGCAGGTGCGGCTGGTGGTGGCGCTGCGCCCCGGGCACGGTACGGTGGATCTCGATGCCCTCACGGCGATAGATCCTGCGGCGGCCGAGCGGGTGATGGTCGTGCACATGCCGCTCATCGAGATCAGCGGGACGGAGCTTCGCCGCCGGATGAGCCTGGGAGAGCCGGTGCGCTACCTCGTGCCGGACGCCGTCGGCGACTATATCGAGCAGCACCACCTGTACCGGGGAGCACGAGAGACGATCGCCCTTGCGGGAGGAGACACGGCATGACGCAGACGGAAAGCAGACTGGCGGAGGAGATCCTGGAGCTGGCGAAGGAGCTCGACGCGCTCCTCTACGGGGAGTTCGTGTTGGCATCCGGTCAGACGAGCTCGTACTACTTCGATGGCCGCCTGCTGACGCTCTCCCCGAGAGGGGCGAACCTCGTGGCCCGTGCGTTGCTGCCGGCGATCAGGGAATCGGGCGCAGTGGCGGTGGGAGGCCCCGCGGTGGCGGCGGTGCCGATGGTGACGGAGATCGCGATGCTGAGCGGCCAGGACGGCGGCAAGCCGATCCCCGGCTTCTTCGTGCGCAAGGAGGCGAAGGACCACGGTGTGGGAAAGGCGGTGGAGGGGCCGCTGCCCGAGGGCGCCCGGGTGGCGATAGTGGACGACGCGTGCTCGACGGCGGGGTCGCTCTACATGGCGATCGAGGCCGCGGAGGCCGCAGGACACGAGGTGGTGCTGGTGGGGTGCATCCTCGACCGCAGGCAGGGGGGCAGCGAGCGGCTGCTGGCCGACGGCTACGCGTTCCACACGATCCTGGTGGGCGACGACGAGGGGCGCGTCGGCGTTGCGTGACGTGCCCGGCGCGGGCTAGACGTCGAGGTTCTTGACCTGCCGGGCGTGCGTCTGGATCCACTCCTTGCGCGGGCCGACGAGGTCTCCCATGAGCTCAGTGAAGGCGTTGTCGGCGTCGGCGGCATCCTCCACAGTGACGCGGAGGAGCGTGCGGGTGGAGGGGTCCATCGTGGTCTCCCAGAGCTGGTCCGGATTCATCTCGCCGAGTCCCTTGTAGCGCTGGAGGCCGATGCCCTGGCGCTCCGAGTTGCGCTCGAGCACCTGCGCGAGGTCGTGCCAAGGCACGCCCACGGCGACCTCGTTGTCGCGGCGGGTAACCATGTAGGTGTGGCCGTTCACCCACTCGGCCATCTGGGGGAAGAGCTGCTGCGCGCGGTGGGCCATGGCGGACTCGAGGACGCGCGGCACGTTGATGGTGCCGAAGCCAGGCACCTCGATGAAGTACTCCTTCCTGCGCTTGTTGACGACCTTCTTGCACTCGAAGCCCTGTGAGGTCAGCCAGTCGACGACGGCATCCACCGTCTGCTCGCCCTCAAAGGAGAGGCGGTATGCGCCGTGCTCGGCGCCCTGCAGGAAGGGTCCGACCAACTCAGGGGCGAGGCCGAGGCTGGAGAGCGGCCGCGTCCAGTTCTCGAACTCCTTGAGCCGGTTGACGAGGCCTTGGATCTTCGCGCCGGAGAGGGAGACCGCGCCGTCGCTCGACGTGATAGCAAGCCGACCGAAGAGCTGCTTCGCGAGCCAGCTGT
Organism: Dehalococcoidia bacterium; assembly: GCA_034422595.1. Classification (GTDB taxonomy): domain Bacteria; phylum Chloroflexota; class Dehalococcoidia; order Lucifugimonadales; family Australimonadaceae; genus Bin16. The sequence continues at coordinate 108,719 of DAOUJO010000011.1, forward strand.
CCTTCTCGGCCTCGGAGTACTTGTACTCGACGGACCTGCCGCGTGACGTGCGGTAGAGGGGCGGCTGGGCGATGTAGAGGTGGCCGGCGTCGATGAGTTCGCGCATGTTGCGAAAGAAGAAGGTGAGGAGGAGTGTCCGGATGTGCGCGCCGTCGACGTCGGCGTCGGTCATGATGATGACCTTGTGATAGCGGAGCTTCGGGAGGTTGAAGTCCTCGCCGAGCCCTGCGCCGAGCGCGGTGATGAGAGCGCGGATCTCCTCGTGCGCGAGCATCTTGTCCGGGCGGGCCTTCTCGACGTTGAGGATCTTGCCCCTGAGGGGGAGGATGGCCTGCGTGCGGCGGTCGCGCCCCATCTTTGCGGAGCCGCCGGCAGAGTCGCCCTCCACAACGTAGAGCTCGCACAGCTCGGGGTTCCGCTCGGCGCAGTCGGCGAGCTTGCCGGGCAGGGAGCCGCCGTCCATGGCGTTCTTGCGGATGACGAGGTCCCGCGCCTTCCGGGCGGCCTCGCGAGCGCGCTGGGAGGTGAGGCACTTCTCGATGATGCGCCGGGCCTCCTGCGGGTGCTCCTCCAGGTAGTACTCGAGACGCTGGACGAGTGTCTGCTCGACGGCGGTCTTGGTTTCGGCGTTGCCGAGCTTACCCTTGGTCTGACCTTCGAACTGGGGCTCTTCGAGCCGGACGCTGACGATAGCCGTGAGGCCCTCGCGGACGTCGTCGCCGCTGAAGTTGGCGATGTCCTCTTTGACCAGTTTGCTCTTCTTGGCGTAGTTGTTGATGGCGCGGGTGAGTCCGGCCCGGAAGCCGACGAGGTGGGTGCCACCGTCGGCGGTGTTGATGCAGTTGGCGAAGGCGAGCGTGGACTCGTAGAAGCCCGTGTTGTACTGGAGGGCGACCTCCACCATCGCGTGCTCGGTCTTCTCCTCGTAGTAGAAGGGGTCGTCCTGGAGGACCTCCCGGTTCTGGTTGAGCTGCTTGACGAAGCTGGCGATGCCGCCTTCGAAGTAGAAGGTGCGGTCGGCGTCCGGGTGGGCCTCCGAGGCGAAGGAGAGCCAGATGCCCTTGTTGAGGTAGGCCATCTCCCGGAAGCGCTGCACGAGCGTGTCGCGGTCGTAGTTGGGGATGCCGAAGATCTCAGAGTCGGCCATGAACCGGACGAGCGTGCCGTTCCGGAAGGCGGCGTTCTCTGGGATGGAGCCTTCGGCCACCACGTCGGTGAGTGGGATGCCGCGTTCGTACTCCTGGGAGTGGATCTGGCCGTCGCGGCGCACCTCGACGCGCATCCACTCCGAGAGCGCGTTGACGACGGACGCGCCGACGCCGTGGAGTCCGCCGGAGACCTTGTAGGCCCCGCCGCCGAACTTCCCGCCGGCGTGGAGGGTGGTCATGATGGTTTCTAGGGCGGGCCTGCCGGTGGTGGCGTGCAGGTCTATGGGGATGCCCCGGCCGTCGTCGCGGACGGAGACGGAGTTGTCCTCGTGGAGCGTGATGAAGACGTGGTCGCAGTAGTCGGCCATCGCTTCGTCGATCGCATTGTCCACGATCTCGTAGACGAGGTGATGGAGGCCGCGCTGGTCGGTGCTGCCGATGTACATGCCCGGCCGCCTGCGCACGGCCTCCAGCCCTTCGAGGACCTGGATGTCGCTTGCGGTGTACTGGGCTTCCTGTTGTTTGACCATGGTGGTTCAACGCTCCCGTGGCTGCGGGGTAGTGCGTTCGTGTCCCGCAGGCGTGCGTAGCACTCCAATTCTACCAGATAGCGATATTCGGGTCAAAGGTGAAGCACAATATATTGTAGTTGGCTGCACGCCTGTGGGGGGTTGTGCGCCCACTTGCCGCCCACTGTACTATTTTCCCCGTGCGATACCCCTCTGTCATCGCGATTGACGGGCCTGTTGCCTCCGGTAAAACGACCGTTGGCAGAGCGCTGGCGCGCCGGTTGGGCTACGCGTTCGTGGACACCGGCGTCTACTACCGCGCCGTCACCATCGCCGCGCTCGATACGGCGACGCCGCTGGACGACGAGGCCGCGCTCACGAGACTCGCCGAGGCGATGGCCGTACGCCTCGGCGACGGAGGCCGTAGCGTGTTGGTTGACGGCGTCGACGTTACCTCCCGTCTGCGCGCCCCCGAGGTTGATGCGGCCGTGTCTCCGGTCGCGAAAGTGGGGGGCGTCCGCAGGGCCATGGTCGCCCAGCAGCGTGCCACCGCGGAAGGGGGCGATGTCGTAATGGTGGGGCGCGACATCGGGACGCACGTGCTCCCGGATGCCGCGAAGGTGTACCTGGACGCGTCGCCGGAGGAGCGCGCTCGACGGCGAAGTAAGGAGCTGGCGGGCACTGCGCAGGCACGTTCCGAGGACGAGGTGCTGGGGAACCTGAGGATGCGCGATGCGATCGACTCCGGGCGAGAGGACTCGCCGTTGCGCGTGGCGGACGACGCTCTGCATATCGTGACGGACGGGTTGGAGGTTGCGGATGTCGTGGAGCGTCTGCTCGGCGCGCTGGGGACGGAGGAGGCCGAGTGACAGGCTCTCCGTTCGATTGCTGGTACCGGCTGGGACGTGTGCTCTCCCGCATCTTCATCCCGACGTTCGGGAGCATCAGCGTTACGGGGCAGGAGCACGTTCCCCGGACCGGGCCGCTCATCATCGTGGCGAACCACCAGAGCAACGCCGACCCGCCGGTGATGGTGTACGCGGTCCCACGGCCGGTCTTCTTCATGGCGAAGCGCTCGCTGTTCTGGGGGCCGGTGATCTCGTACCTGCTTCGTGCCGTGCACGTCTACCCGGTAGACCGCGACGGTCGCGACATGGACGCGCTGAGGTGGGCAAAGCGAACGCTGGACAGCGGCAAAGCGCTGCTCATCTTCCCCGAGGGAACGCGCAGCCCCGGCGCGTTGCGCAAGGCGACGGACGGCCTCGCGTACCTTGCGCTGTCGTCGGGCGCGCCCGTCCTGCCGGTCGGGATCACGGGAACGGAGCGTATCCGGGGGATGTTCTGCATCGCCTTCCACTTCCAGCGGTTGCGCGTGACGATCGGTGAGCCGTTCACGCTTCCGCGTGCGGAAGGCCGCATCGACAGGGCGCAGCTGCAGGCAGCGACGGGCCGGGTGATGGACCGCATCGCGGAGCTGCTTCCCCCGGCGTACCGTGGCGTGTACGCGGAGGGCGTGGACGGCAGCAAGGAAGCGGGGCACGCATAGACCGGCCGACGGCCTTGTGCTAGCATCGAACGTTGGCGTGACCGGAGGGAGCCGCATACTCTCGGGCCGGTTGCATGGGGGTTTCGGTAAATGACGGCGACGGTGTCCGGGAAGATGGTGTACCGCCTCGCGGAAGGCGGCGCGGACATGGTAGGTCTTCTCGGAGGGAAGGGAGCGCATGCGAGCGAGATGGCCCGCATCGGCGTTCCGGTGCCTCCGGGATTCGTAATCACAACAGAGACTTCGCTGGAGTATTTCCGGCAGGGACGGCGCTTTCCCGACGGCCTGTGGGAAGAGATTGTCCGGCACGTTCACGTGCTGGAGGAGCAGACAGGCCGCCGGTTCGGGGACGCAGGGAACCCGCTGGTGGTTTCCGTCCGTTCGGGCGCTCCGGTCTCCATGCCGGGGATGATGGATACCATCCTCAACATGGGCGTGACGGACGCCACGGTGGGGGGGCTGGCGAAGATGATGGGCGACGAGCGCCCCGCGCTGGATGCCTTCCGCCGGCTGATCCAGGGCTTCGGGGACGTGGTGCTGGGCATCCCCAAGGCCCGCTTCGAAACGGTGCTGGAAGCAGCGAAGCAACGCGCAGGCGCAGAGTTCGACTACGAACTGCAGCCGGACGCACTGCAGGAGCTCATCGGGGAGTTCAAGGGGATTATCCAGGAGACGACCGGCGAGCCGCTCTCGGACGACCCGTGGGTGCTGCTCAAGGCCGCAGTGGAGGCGGTGTTCAACTCCTGGAACAACCCGCGCGCCATCACGTACCGCGAGTTCCAGGGCATCTCCCATGACATGGGCACCGCGTGCATCATCATGGCGATGGTGTTCGGCAACCTGGGAGACGACAGCGGGACGGGCGTGCTCTTCTCCCGCAACCCCGGCAGCGGCGAGCGCGGGCTGTATGGCGAGTTCCTGCCAAACGCGCAGGGCGAAGACGTGGTCGCGGGCATACGCACGCCCCAGCGCATTCAGGCCCTGCGCACGGCGTGGCCGGAGATATACGACCAGATAGACGAAACGGCGCGCCAGTTGGAAGCGCACTACAGGGACGTGCAGGACATCGAGTTCACGGTGGAGCGCGGGAAGCTGTACATCCTGCAGACGCGCTCCGCCAAGCGGACGGCGTCAGCGGCCGTGCGGATAGCGGTGGAACTGGCGGGGGAAGGCGTGCTCACGCAGGAGCAGGCGCTCGGACGCGTGGAAGCGGGAGAAGTCTCGGCTGTCCTGATGCCGCACTTCGTGGCCGAGGCGAAAACGGCGGCGATCAAGGAAGGGCGTCTGCTGGCGGAAGGCGTCGGAGCGTCTCCCGGCGCGGCGTCCGGCGTTGTTGTGATGGACCCGGACCGCGTTGCGGCGATCGCGGAAGGCGGCCAGCGGGTGATCCTGGTGCGCCAGGAGACGAGCCCGGACGACGTGCACGGCATCATCAAGTCGGACGGAGTGCTTACGAGCCGTGGCGGGATGACGAGCCACGCGGCAGTCGTCACGCGAGGGCTGGGCAAGCCGTGCGTAGTGGGGTGCGAGGAGTTGCGCTTCGAGTCGGACGGCCGGGCCACGGCGCGCGGGAAGTCCATCTCGGAAGGAGACGTCATCAGCCTCGACGGCGCAACGGGCGAGATATTCGTCGGCGAAGTTGAGGCGGTTGCCCCGAGGCCGGACGAGCTGGCTGAGTTGAACACGCTGCTCGGCTGGGCGGACGGGGTCCGCCGGTTGCAGGTGTGGGCGAACGCGGACACTCCGGAGGACGCGCATCGTGCGCGAGCGAACGGCGCCGAGGGTATCGGCCTGTGCCGGACGGAGCACATGTTCTTCGCGGAGGAGCGCCTTCGGCACATCAGGCGTCTGCTGGCGATCGGGCCGGAGGCGTCGCAGTTGATACGCCGGGTAAGCGAGCTGGAAGAGGCGCTGGAGAACGCGCCCGCTTCCGAACGCGAAGCGATGCGGCACCGGCTCGAGGAGGCGAGGGCGCAGTGCGACTCGTCAGAGGCGGTGCAGGGCTTCCACACGGAGCTGGCCGAACTCGAGCGCTTCCAGACCGAGGACTTCTACGGAATCTTCAAGGCGATGGAAGGCCTTCCGGTGGTGATCCGCCTGCTGGACGCGCCGCTGCACGAGTTCCTGCCGGACTACGGAGAGCTCGTGCAGGAGGTAGGGGAACTGACGCGCCGCATCGAGGGCGACAACCGGGTGGATGCGTGGCTGAACAAGGGCCGTGACCTGGTCAACCGCTCTGCATCCGAGCTGGAGAAGCTCGCAGTCGGCAAGCGCATGATGGAGTGGCTCTCGGAGCGGGTGTCTCTCCCCCAACAGGAAGACGAAGAGGCGTTGCGAGCGGTGTTGGAGGAGAAGGAGCGAACGCTCGCGCTCGTAGCGCATCTGCGCGAGTCCAACCCGATGCTGGGACACCGTGGTTGCCGTGTGGGCCTGACGATGCCCGAGATATACGAGATGCAGGTGCGGGCCATAGTAACGGCGGGTTGCCGCCTGGCCGAGGAGGGCTCTCCGGTGCGGGCGGAGATCATGATCCCCATCGTCTCGCACGTGAACGAACTGAAGTGGATCCGGCCCCGCCTGCGAGCGGTCGCCAGCAAGACGCGCGAGGCGCTGGGGATATACGTGACGTACCTGTTCGGGACGATGATCGAGGTGCCCCGCGCGGCACTGACGGCGGACGAGGTAGCCACCGAGGCGGAGTTCTTCTCGTTCGGCTCGAACGACCTGACGCAGATGACGTTCGCGTTCAGCCGCGACGACGCGGAGAGCAAGTTCCTGAACCACTACGTCGAGACGGAGATACTTCCGCGCAACCCGTTCAACACGCTCGATACGCGTGGTGTCGGGAGACTGATGCGAATGGCGACCGCGGCGGCACGCGAGGTTGACCCTGACTTCCCGATCGGGATCTGCGGCGAGCACGGCGGCGACCCGCGGAGCGTGGCGTTCTGCAACGAGTTGGGGCTGAACTACGTGAGTGCATCACCGTTCCGCGTCCCGGTGGCGCGTCTGGCTGCTGCGCAGAGTGCGCTGGGTCAGATAACGGCCGCAGATTGATCGAACGGGAGGAGGCGGCCATGGCGATAGCCCGCGACCACGAGGCGCGGCAGTACGTCCTCCGCACTGCCAAGGAGAACGACGTCAAGTTCATCCGCCTCTGGTTCACTGACATCCTGGGGACGCTCAAGGGTTTCGCAATCACCGAAGCGGAGCTCGAAGGAGCGTTGGAATACGGGATGGCCTTCGACGGCTCCACGGTGCAGGGATTCGCGCGCCGGGACGAGAGCGACATGGTTGCGATGCCTGACCCGACGACGTTCTCGATCCTTCCCTGGCGTCCACGCCAGAACGCGGTCGCCCGCATGTTCTGCGACGTGCTGCGCCCTTCCGGCGAGCCGTTCGAGGGAGACCCGCGCTACGTCCTGAAAGTGGCCCTGGAGCGCGCGGCGCAGCAGGGCTACGAGTTCCAGGTGGGCCCGGAGATGGAGCACTTCTACCTGAAGTCGGCCGAGGAGCCGGAGCCGCTCGACGCGGGCGGCTACTTCGACCTCACGACGACGCTGGACAAGGGCGCCGACCTGCGGCGGCAGACGGTGCTCTCGCTGGAAGAGATGGGCATCCCCGTGGAGTACAGCCATCACGAGGTGGCTCACGGTCAGCACGAGATAGACCTGCGCCATACGGACGCACTGACGATGGCCGATACGGTGATGACCTACCGGCAGGTGGTGAAGGAAGTGGCGATGGGCCAGCAGGTCTACGCCACGTTCATGCCCAAACCGTTCGAGAACCAGAACGGGAGCGGGATGCACATCAACATGTCGCTCTTCCAGGGCGGAGAGAATGCGTTCTACGACCCGGAGGCAGAGCACAAGCTCTCCGCAACGGGTCAGCATTTCATCGCGGGGCTGTTGCGGCACGCGGGCGAGATAGCATGCGTGTGCAACCAGTGGGTCAACTCCTACAAGCGGCTCACCCCCGGTTACGAGGCCCCGGTGTACGCGACCTGGGCGGCAGTCAACCGCTCCAATCTCGTGCGGGTGCCGGCGTACCGCCCGGGGAAGGAGGACTCGGTCCGCATCGAGTTCCGCCTGCCCGACCCGGCGTGCAACCCGTACCTTGCGTTCGCCGCGATCCTCACGGCAGGTCTCGCCGGGGTGCAGAACGCGTACCCGCTGGAGAGCGCCACGGAGGTGGACGTGGATGCGCTCTCGGAGGCAGAGCGCTCGAAACTCGGCATCCACCGTCTGCCCGGCAGTCTGTACGAGGCGCTGGCGGAGGCGGAAGGGAGCGCTGTCCTGCGAGAGGCGCTTGGCGAGCACACGTTCAACTCGTTGCTCGAGAACAAGCGTATCGAGTGGGACGGCTACCGGTTCGCGGTCACCGACTACGAGATGAAGCGGTACCTTCCCATCCTGTAAGGAGACGGCTGACAGGCGCAGTTACGCCCAGCTGCGCAGGTCCACTGACGGGAGCGCCGTGGACCCCATGAGGTAGGCGTCGATGCCGTGGGCGGCCTGCCGCCCCTCTGCGATCGCCCATACGACGAGCGACTGACCTCGCGCCATGTCTCCTGCGGCGAACACGCCGGGCACGCTGGTCATCTTGGACACGTCCGTCTTGACGTTGCCTCGTCCGTCGAGCTCGACGCCGAGCTGCTCCAGCATCCCCTCGTGCTGGGGGTGCAGGAAACCCAACGCGAGCAGCACGAGCGACGCTTCCAACTCGAACTCGCTGCCCGGTATCTCGGTCATCGTTGGTCGTCCCGTCTCATCCGGCGGACCCCATTCGATGCGGGCTGCGTGGAGCCGTTCGACACGACCGTTGCTGCCCGATAGACGCTTCGTGAGGATGGAGTAGTCGCGGACGCCGCCTTCCTCGTGGGCCGCGGAGCTGCGCAGGATGAGGGGCCACAGGGGCCACGGATTGTTCTTCGACCTCGACGCGGGCGGCTCCGGAAGGATCTCCCATTGCACTACCGCTTCCGCACCCTGGCGGTGGGCGGTTCCCAGGCAGTCGGCGCCGGTGTCGCCCCCGCCCAGGATCATGACCCGTTTGCCCTCGGCCGTGATGCGCTGCTCGGGAGGGACTTCCAAGCCGCGATTGATCCTGTTCTGTTGCGTCAGGTAGTCAACCGCCAAGTGTACGCCCCCGAGCTCCTCGCCCGGGACGTTCAGCCGGCGAGCGATCGTCGAGCCGCCGGTCAGGCAAACGGCGTCGTACTCGCGCAGCAGGTCGTCCGCGGGAACGTCCACGCCGACGTTGCAACTCGTGCGGAACTCGATCCCCTCCGCGGCCATCAGTTCGACGCGTCGTTCGACAACGCTTTTTTCCAGCTTGAAGTCGGGGATGCCGAGCGTGAGCAGCCCGCCCACGTACTCGTCACGCTCGAAAACCGTGACCAGGTGCCCGGCCCGGTTCAGCTGGACGGCAGCGGCCAGGCCGGCGGGACCCGACCCGACGACAGCGACGCGCTTGCCGGTCCGTTGCTCGGGCGGGTGCGGCGTCATCCATCCCTCGTCGAAACCGCGGTCCACGATGGCCTTCTCGATGTACTCGATCGTGACGGGCTCCTCGTTGATGGAGAGCACGCAGGAGGCCTCGCAGGGCGCAGGGCATATCCGGCCCGTGAACTCGGGGAAGTTGTTGGTTGCGTGCAGCGCCGCCAGCGCGTCCTGCCAGCGCCCCTTGTACACCAGGTCGTTCCAGTCGGGGATGAGATTGCCCAGCGGACAACCCTTGTGGCAGAAGGGAAGCGCGCAGTTCATGCAGCGCGCGGCCTGGCCCCGGGACTTGTCCTCGGACCACTCCTCGTAAATCTCGCGGTAGTCCTTGGTTCGCTCTCCGGCGGGCCGGCGCTCAGGGGGCTCGCGCTCGAATTCCAGGAATCCGGTTACCTTACCCACTGCCGACCGCTTGGAGCGCCGCTTGCTTGCCCGCTTCGATTACGCGGCGGTAGTCCCTGGGGTAGACCTTGACGAACTTCGTCAGGAATGCGTCCCAGTCGTCCAGTACCCGCGCCGCGTTGGCACTTCCTGTGTACTTGTGGTGCTTCTGGACCATCGCGCGGAGCTCCTCGATGTCCTCTGGCTCGACCACCGGCTCGAGGTCCACGAGCTCCTGGTTGCAGCGGATGTCGAAGTCGCCCGTCTCGTCGAGGACGTACGCGATGCCGCCGCTCATCCCGGCGGCGAAGTTCCGCCCGGTCGGGCCCAGCACTGCCACGCGCCCGCTGGTCATGTACTCGCAGCCGTGGTCGCCCACACCGTCGATGACGGCGTACGCGCCGCTGTTGCGGACACCGAAGCGTTCGCCCGCTACGCCGCGGATGAACACCTCGCCGCCGGTGGCGCCGTAGAGGGCCACGTTGCCGACGATGATGCTCTCCTCGGCTACGAACGTCGACTGCCCGGGAGGGACCACTACCAGCCGCCCGCCGGAGACGCCCTTGCCGAAATAGTCGTTGGAGTCGCCCTCCAGCGTGAACGCGATGCCCTTGGCGAGGAACGCCCCGAAGCTCTGGCCTGCGGAGCCGGTGAACGTCACGTTGATGGTCTCGTCGGGCAGCCCGTCCTCGCCGTAGCGCTGGGCTATCTCGCCGCTGAGCATCGTGCCGACGGTCCGGTTGGCGTTGCTGATCGGCGACTCGAAGGTGACCGGCTCCTGGTGCGAGAGTGCCCGCTGGGACAGCGCGATCAGTTCGTGGTCGAGCGCCCGCTCGAGGCCGTGGTCCTGGTCCTCGCAGTGGAAGCGGGCGACGGAGTCCGGCGCCTCGGGCGTCGCGAGCAGGTCGGTCAGGTCGATGTTCTTCGTCTTCCACCAATGATCGATGACGGAGCTGGTCTCAAGCTTGTCGACCCGGCCCACCATCTCGTTGACCGTGCGGAACCCGAGCTGGGCCATGATCTCGCGCAGGTCCTCTGCCACGAAGAAGAAGTAGTTGATGAGGTGCTCGGGCTGGCCCGCGAACCGCTTCCGCAGCTCCGGGTCCTGCGTCGCGACGCCGACCGAGCAGGTGTTGAGGTGACACTTGCGCAACATGATGCAGCCCTGCGTCACCAGGGAGGCGGTCGCGATGCCGAACTCGTCGGCCCCGAGGAGGCAGGCGATCGCGACGTCGCGGCCCGTCTTTATCTGGCCGTCGGTCTGCACCACGATCCGGCCGCGGAGGTTGTTCTGGACGAGCACCTGCTGCGTCTCGGCGATGCCAAGCTCCCACGGCAACCCGGCATGTTTGATCGACGACTCGGGTGATGCCCCGGTGCCTCCGGTATCGCCGCTGATGAGCACGACGTCTCCGTGCGCCTTCGATACTCCCGCGGCGATGGTCCCGACGCCGACCTCGGCCACCAGCTTCACGTGGATGCGGGCGCGCGGGTTGGCGTTCTTCAAGTCGTGGATCAGCTGCGCCAGGTCCTCGATGGAGTAGATGTCGTGGTGGGGCGGAGGCGAGATCAACTCTACACCCGGCGTGGAGTGGCGTATCCAGCCGATGTACTCGTCCACCTTGTGGCCCGGCAACTGTCCACCCTCGCCCGGCTTCGCCCCCTGCGCCATCTTGATCTGCAGGTCGGACGCGTTGACCAGGTAGTTCGTCGTGACGCCGAACCGGCCCGACGCCACCTGTTTGATGGCGCTGTGCCGCCGGTCTCCGTTCGCGTCGGGGGCGTAGCGGCGGTAGTCCTCGCCTCCCTCGCCGCTGTTGCTGCGCGCGCCTATACGGTTCATCGCTATCGCGAGCGATTCGTGCGCCTCGCGGCTGATGGAGCCGAGGGAGATCGCGCCCGTCGCGAACCGTTTGACGATCTCGACGGCGGGCTCGACCTCGTCGATCGGAATAGGCTCGGCCAGGGTCTTGAAATCGAGCAAGCCCCGCAGTGTGCAGAGGCGGCGCTCGTAGCCGTTGGCGAGCTCCGCGAAATCGCGGTACGCGCGGGCGTCGTTCATCCTGCTGGCGTACTGCAGCTTCGCGATGGTGTCCGGGTTCCACATGTGGAACTCCCCGTCGCGGCGCCAGTAGTAGAACCCGCCGGGGTCCAAGTCGAGCGCCGCGTCGATCGCAACCTTGGGGAAGGCGTGTGCGTGGCGGGCGAGCACATCCGCCTCGATGGCGTCGGTGTCGATGCCGCCGATCCGGGAAGCCGTCCACGTGAAGTACTCGTCCACCAGCCGTTGGCTCAGCCCGACCGCCTCGAAGATCTGAGCCCCCAGGTAGCTGTGTACCGTGGAGATCCCCATCTTGGAGATCACCTTCAGCAGACCCTTGTTCGTCGCCTTGGTGTAGTTGTACACCGCCTCCGCCGCGTCCATCCCCTCGGGGAAGACGCCCTGGCGGTGCATGTGCTCCAGCGTCTCCAGCGTGAGATACGGGCAGACCGCTCCCGCGCCATAGCCGATCAGCAAGGCCAGGTGGGCTATCTCGCGTGGCTCAGCGCTCTCTACGACGATCCCCACTTTCGTGCGCTCGCCCTCGCGGATGAGGTGGTGATGCACGCCGGCGGTCGCCAGCAGGCTGGGGATGGCCGCGTGATGCGGCCCCACGCCCCGGTCGGACAGGATGAGGATCGTACAGCCGGCCTCGATAGCCTCCGACGCGCCGCGGCGCAGAGCGTCCATGGCGCGGTCCATCGCGCCCGGCCCTTCATCGGCCGGAAAGAGGAGCGACAGCGTCGCCGCCTTGATGCCGGGCCGGTCGACTGCCTTGATCTTCGCGAGCTCCCGCTCTGTGAGGACAGGGCTGGGCAGCCGGAGCTGACGAGCGTGAAGGGGCGTCTCCTCGAACAGATTGAGCTGCGCGCCGAGGTTGATGCTGACCGAGGTCACGAGCTCCTCGCGGATCGCGTCCAGCGGCGGGTTGCTCACCTGGGCGAACAGCTGCTTGAAGTAGGTGAACAGGAGCTGGGGGCGATCGGAGAGCACGGCCAGTGCGGCGTCGTTGCCCATGGAGCCGGTCGGCTCCGCGCCGTTGACCGCCATCGGCTCCAGCAGGATGTTGAGGTCCTCTTGCGTGTATCCGAACGCCCGCTGCAGGTCCACCAACGACTCCCCGTTGGGCTCATGGCGGCCGTTGCGGCCGGGCTCGGGGTCCGGAAGCTCGTCCAGGTGCACCAGGTTGTCCCGCAGCCACTCGCCATAGGGCTGCCGCGCTGACAACTCCGACTTGATCGTGGCGTCGTCGACGATGCCGCCGCGCTCCGGGTCCATCAGGAACATCCGTCCGGGGTGGATGCGCTCCTTGAAGAGCACCTTCTCCGGCGGGATGTCGAGAACGCCCACCTCCGAGGCCATGACCAGCTTGTCGTCGGTCGTGACGAGGTAGCGGAAGGGACGCAGTCCGTTGCGGTCGAGCACCGCGCCGACGCGGTCTCCGTCAGTGAAGGCGATGAGGGCCGGGCCGTCCCAGGGCTCGACGAGGCAGGCGTGGTAGTCGTAGAAATCGCGCTTGTCCTGCGACATCTGGACCTTCGGACCGGTGGCCTCGGGGATCAGCGCCATCATCGTGTGGTGCAACGGGCGCCCGGTGTGCAGCATGAGCTCGTAGGCGTTGTCGATGCACGCGGTGTCGCTCTGGCCCGGCCAGATGATGGGGAACAGCTTGTCGAGATCGTCGCCGAATTCCGGCGAGGCCATGGCGTTCTGGCGCGCCACCATCCAGTTGATGTTGCCCCGCAGCGTGTTGATCTCGCCGTTGTGGACGATGTAGCGGTAGGGGTGCGCCAGCTTCCATGAGCCCAGGGTGTTGGTGCTGAAGCGCGAATGAACGAGCGCGAATGAACTCGCCACGAGCGGATCGGCCAGGTCCTTGTAGAAGCCCCCGAGCTGGGTGCCCATGAGCAGGCCTTTGTAGACGATCAGCTTCGAGGACAGGCTGCAGACGTAGAACTCGCCTCCGTCCAACAGCCCCGCGTCGAGGACTTCGCGCTCGGCGACCTTGCGGATGACGAACAGCTTGCGCTCGAACGCAGCGGAGTCCGACCCGGGGCCCATGCCGATGAATAGCTGGCGGATGACCGGCTGGCACTCGCGGGCGACGTAGCCGATGACCGACGGGTCCACGGGAACGTCGCGCCAGCCGAGGAGCCGCTGCCCTTCCTGTTCGATGGCGCGCAGGACGATCGCCTCGCACGCCTCGCGCGAGGCGCTGTCTTGCGGCAGAAACACGACGCCGGCCGCGTAGCCGCCGGGCTCCGGTAGGTCGATCCCCAGCGTCGCCGTTTCGCGGCGCAGGAAGTCGTGCGGCATCTGGAGCAGCATCCCGGCGCCGTCGCCGGTTTCGGGGTCGCTGCCCGCCGCCCCGCGGTGCGCAAGGTTGTTCAGCACGTCGAGCCCGTTCCGAACGATCTCGTTGGACTTCACGCCGCGGACGTTCGCCACGACGCCTACTCCGCAGGCGCTGTGCTCGAACTCGGGACGGTACAGCCCGAAGGGCTCGCCTTTCCAAACGTTTGCCACCGATCACTCCTCGGCCTGTCAGCGTTGAACGCAAACAGTGCGCCTCTCCTCCTCTCGACGGGGGAAGCCTTGAGGAAGAGAACGCTGCTCGGCCTTACAGGTGCGTGTACTCTTCAAGAGTAACAGTTTTCAAGAGTAACAGATTCCGCCCCGTGGTAAAAGGTCTCTCCGCTTCCGCCTCTCACGGACAGCAGGGCTGCGGCAGGATCGATTGACAGCCCCCGGCCCGCTGCCGGATAATCGTTCCTGTAAAGGCTGCGATGGGGAGTAGTACTCCTTCTGGCGGGGCTTCAGAGAGCCGGGTTAGGTGAGAACCGGCGCCTGCGCGAAGGCCGAATGGACCCCTGAGCCTCGGTCCGAAACCTGCGATGGCAGGGGGTAGGCGCCGACGGGACCGCCCCGTTACAGGCGGACGGCATAACCCGCTTCACGGCGGCCGTGCCGGTAGAGTCCCTCCGCTGACGCCGAGGGAGAATAAGGGTGGCACCGCGGTAGCCCCGCCCCTTGTATGAGGAGCGGGGCTATTTTCATGTCCACGAAGGAAGAGAGTGATGGCGGACTACGTTCCGACAATCGAAGAGTTCAAGCGCCTGGCGCAGGAGGGCTACAACCTGATCCCGGTCTACCGGGAGGTCGTGGCCGATATGGAGACGCCTGTGTCCGCGTACCTGAAGATCACGGGCGGCGGCGAGAGCGTGTCGTTCCTGCTGGAGAGCGTCGAAGGCGGCGAGCGGATGGCGCGCTTCAGCTTCATGGGCACGGAGCCCTACCGGGTGCTGCGGACGGGCGAGGGGGAACCGGACGGCCCCGGCGACCCGCTCCTTGCGGTAGAGGCGGAGCTGGGACGCTTCCGGCCTGCGCAGTTGAGCGGCCTGCCGCGCTTCGTCGGAGGCGCGGTGGGGTATCTCTCCTACGAGACGGTGCACTACTTCGAACCGTCGGCGTCGATGGCGGAGAAAGACCCGCAGGGGCTGCCGGAGTCCATATTCCTCTTCACGGACTCGCTGCTCGTCTTCGACCACCTGCGGCACCGCATACAGGTCGTTGCCACGGCGTACGTGGACGGTTCGCCGGACGAGGCGTACGCACGCGCCACGCAGCGCGTGGACGAGCTGGTGGAGCGTCTCGCGAGCCCGCTGCCCCGGCAGTCGCAACTGGCGGGAGGTTCGAACGGCTCGCAGCCGTCGAGCAACTCCGGCACGGAGCACCTCGAGCACGCCAACAAGACGCCCGGCGAGTACCACGGCATGGTCGAGCGCGCCCGTGAGTACATAGTGGCGGGCGACATCATCCAGGTGGTCCCGTCCCAGCGGGTGGAAGTGCCGGTCGCGTCGAGCGCATTCGACCTCTATCGCTCGCTGCGGGCGGTGAACCCGTCGCCGTATATGTACTACCTGTGGCTGGACGACTTCGCCATCGTGGGGGCATCGCCGGAGATGCTTGTCCGCGCGGAGGATGGCCTCGTCGAGACACATCCCATCGCGGGAACGCGCCGGCGCGGTAAGGACGCCAGGGAGGATGCGGCGCTGGAGCGAGAACTGCTCGCGGACGAGAAGGAACTGGCGGAGCACGTGATGCTGCTCGATCTGGGACGCAACGACATCGGGCGCGTGAGCAAACCGGGAACGGTGCAGGTGACGCAGATGCTGGAGGTGGAGCGCTACTCGCACGTCATGCATCTCGTCTCGCATGTCATCGGCGAGCTGCGGGACGACCGCTCGGTATTCGACGCGCTGCGGGCCTGCTTCCCGGCGGGCACGGTGTCGGGCGCGCCGAAGATTCGGGCGATGCAGATCATCTCGGAGTTGGAGCGCGAGCGGCGCGGCGTCTACGCCGGCGCGGTGGGCTACTTCAGCTTCTCCGGCAACATGGACACGGCGATCGCCATCCGCACGATGGTGGTGAAGGACGGCAAGGCGTTCCTGCAGGCGGGAGGAGGCGTGGTATTCGACTCGGACCCGGAGGAGGAGCGGATGGAGTCGTTCTACAAGATGAACGCCCTGCTGCGTGCCATCGCGCAGGCCGATACGGGGCGCGGAGCGTAGCCCTCGGGGCGCAGGAGAACGCAGATGCTGCTGCTCATCGATAACTACGACAGCTTCACCTACAACCTGTACCAGTTCCTGTGCGAACTGGGGGCTGACGTGCAGGTGGTGCGGAACGACGCCGTGACGCTGGAAGAAATCGAGCAGATGGCGCCGCAACGCATCGTTATCTCGCCCGGCCCGTGCACGCCGGAGGAGGCGGGCATCTCAACGGACGTCATCAGGCGGTTCGGTGGGCGCACGCCGATCCTGGGCGTCTGCCTGGGGCATCAGTGCATCGGGGTGGCGTACGGCGGCACGGTGAGCGGCGCCGGGGAGATAGTCCACGGTAAGATGAGCACGATAGCGCACGACGGCAAGGGTGTGTTCGCTGGTCTGCCGAGCCCGTTCCAGGGCATCCGCTACCACTCGCTCGCCATCGAGCCGGACGCCACGCCGGACGTGCTCGAAGTGACGGCACGGAGCGAGAGCGGGGTGATCATGGGCGTGCGGCACAGGGAGTTCGCCGTTGAAGGCATCCAGTTCCACCCGGAGTCCATCATGACGCAGAACGGCAAAGACCTGCTGCGGAACTTCCTGGAGGCGAGCGCGTGACGACCACGGAGCCTGCCGGCGCGCCGCTGTCCTCGGAATGGACGATGGACGTGCCCCCTCGTGAAGGGTCTGACCTGGCCCAGGCGCGTCTCTTGGAACGCGGTTACCGGCTGACCGAACCGGTGGAGCAGGATGAGGACGGGAACTGCCGTGTAATGATGAGCCACGAGCGGACGCTGGGCGCACGCCAGCGGAACCAGGGCAAACTCATGCTCGTCGTGGCGGTCGCGCTCACGCTCGTGCTGCTGGTGATGATGGCGCGGGACACGGGAGGCAATCGTGAGATCGTCTCCGTGCTTCTGCTGGTGGCAGTAATCCTCGGCGGTATCGGGCTGAATCGTCTTCGGGTGCCCCTGCGCCGGGAGCACAGAACGATAGAAGTGACCGTCTCTACCGCTCCGAACGGTTGCCGCGTCGTGGCGAACGGCACGGTCTCATCCGGCCCGGTGGCCATTACGGAGGATCCGCCCACGAGGGCTCAGATCGCTGCGGCCGAGGATGCGCTGCTGGAGGATATGCGCGTCGTGGAAGGACGCCCCAGTGCTACGGAGGATGCGCCGTGATTCAGGAAGCGATAGGCAAGCTGGTGGCGCGGCAGGCGCTCTCGGAAGAGGAGTCAGCCGCCGTCGCGGAAGACATCATGACGGGCGAGGCCACGCCCGCGCAGATCGGCGCGTTCCTGGTTGCGCTCCGACTCACCGGCGAGACGGTGGAAGCGCTCACCGGCATGGCGCGCGTGATGCGCGAGAAAGCGCTTCACGTCGACACCGACGGGCAGTTGGTGGACGTGGTAGGCACCGGCGGCGATGGGTTGCGAACGTTCAACGTCTCCACTGCGTCGGCGCTGACCGTGGCTGCGGCTGGTGTGAGGGTGGCGAAGCACGGGAACCGGGCGGCATCCGGCAGCGTGGGTGCGGCGGACATCCTCGATGCGAGCGGTGTGAAGCTGGAGCTGAGTCCGGAGGCAGTAGGCCGGTGCATCGACGAGGTGGGCGTGGGGTTCATGTTCGCGCAGGCGTTCCATCCCGCGATGCGCTTCGCGGGCCCGCCACGCCGTGAGCTGGGGGTGCGCACCGTCTTCAACTTCCTCGGTCCGCTGACCAACCCGGCAGGAGCACTCTACCAGTTGCTGGGCGTGGCGCAGCCCGCCGACGCCCCGTACGACGTGGCCGAACTGATGGCGCACGTGCTCGGCGCGCTCGGCACGGAACGCTCGTGGGTCGTGCGTGGCGACGACGGCCTCGACGAATTGACGACAACGGCCGCGTCGCAGGTGTGGGAGGTCTCGGCTGACGGCGTGCGGCACTTCACGCTCACGCCGGAGAATGCGGGCCTGCCGCGCGGCACGCTCGCCGATCTCCAGATCGACGGCGTGGACCAGGCGCGTGAGAGGTTCACGCGGGCGCTCTCAGAGGGCGATTCGCCGGAGAAGGACATGGTGCTGTTGAACTCGGCGGCGGCGCTCGTCGTGCGAGGCGTGGCAGACGACCTGCCGTCAGGCGTGGCGAAAGCCCGTGCCGCGATAGACTCCGGCGGCGCGCTGGGGAAGCTGCGCCAACTCGCGGAACTGAGCCAGTCGTTGGTGTAGCGGAAGCCATGAGTACGACAGGCACGATCCTCGACAAGATACTGGAAGCGAAACGCACGGAACTCGTGCGCCATCAGCGCGAGACCCCGCTCGCGACGCTGGAATCGCAGGTGCGCGAGTCCCCGTTCCCGCTCAACCTGTCCGGTGCGCTCTGGGGCGACCGCGTCCGGCTCATCGCCGAGACGAAGAAGGCGTCGCCTTCCAAGGGCCTGCTCGCGCAGGACTACGACCCCGCCGCCCTGGCGTCGACGTACGCTGTGAATGGCGCGGCTGCCATATCCGTGCTGACCGAGGTGGACCACTTCCAGGGAAGCCTGGCGCACCTCGCGGCGGTCAAGGCTGCGGTGGGGCCTGAAGGCGTGCCCGTGCTGCGGAAGGACTTCCTGTTCGACCCGTACCAGTTGCTCGAAGCGCGTGTGCACGGCGCGGACGCGGCATTGCTCATCGTCGCCGCGCTCTCGCCGGAGCAGCTGCGCGAGATGCTCGATGCGGCGCAGCGCATCTGGCTGCAGTGCCTCGTCGAGGTGCACGACGAGCACGAACTGGAGATTGCGTTGAGCGCAGGCGCGGAGATCATCGGCGTCAATCACCGCGACCTCCGCACGTTCAAAGTGGACACCACGCTGACGGCTCGGCTGCGCCCGCTCATCCCGCACGGGAGGATGGTGGTTGCGGAGAGCGGCATCAACTCGCGGGAGGACGTGGTCGCGCTTCAGCAGGCAGGCGTTCATGGCATACTGGTCGGCGAGGCGCTGATGACCGCGCCCGACGTAGGCGGGAAAGTCCGGGAACTCGCAGGGGTGCAGGCGTGACGCACGTGAAGATATGCGGCTTCCGCTCCGCAGAACCGTTGCTCGCGGCAGTGGACGCCGGGACGGACGCGGTGGGACTCGTGTTCGTGCCGTCGGCGCGAAGGCGCATGACGGCGCACGAGGCTCGCGCGGTGCTCGACGAGGCTCGCGCATCCGGCCGTGCGCTGCCGCCGATCGTCGGACTGTTCGCCGACCAGCCTGTGGACGAGGTACGGCAGACCGTGGAAACGGTGGGACTGGACGCCGTCCAGTTGTGTGGGAGCGAGGGTGTCGAGTACGCGTCGCAGCTCGGCGTTCCCGTGTACAAGGTGATCAGCATCGATGCGGAGCCGCCTGTCAGCGCGCAGATGCCTCGCATCATGGTGCTGCAGCAGCGTCATGCGTTGGCGGGCCACCGGATCGTGCTCGATACGCAGGTGCCAGGCGAGTACGGCGGCACCGGCCAGCGGTTCGACTGGGACCTCGCCGCCGACTTCGCAGGGGCGTTCGAGATGAGCCTCGCTGGGGGGCTCTCGCCGGAGAACGTGGAGGAGGCGGTGGAGCGGGTACGCCCGTGGGGAGTCGACGTTTCCAGCGGCGTGGAGACCGACGGTGAGAAAGATCCCGCCAGGGTGCGGGCGTTCGTGGAGACGGTGCGGGCGGTCGACGCGCGCAGGAAGAAGGGCGGGCTCGCCCGCCTGCTGGGCAGGCGCTGACGTGACGACGCTTCCCGACGACAAGGGACGGTTCGGTCAGTTCGGCGGCCAGTACGTGCCGGAGACGCTGATGCCCGCGCTCGCGGAGCTGACCGAGGCATGGGAAGAGGCCCGCGAGGACACCGCATTCCAGCAGGAGTTGGGACAGCTGCTCCGCGACTACGTCGGGCGCCCGACCCCGCTCCACCACGCGCATCGGCTGACCGGGTACGCGGGCGGCGCGGAGATCTACCTGAAACGCGAGGACCTGGCGCACACCGGCGCGCACAAGATCAACAACGCGCTCGGACAGGGACTGCTGGCGAAGCGCATGGGGAAGCGGCGCATCGTCGCGGAGACGGGCGCAGGCCAGCACGGCGTCGCGACGGCCACGGTCTGCGCGCTGCTTGGCATCGACTGCGTCGTCTACATGGGCGAGGAGGACATGCGCCGCCAGGCGCCGAACGTCTACCGGATGGGGATGCTCGGCGCGGAGGTGCGCCCTGTCACTGCGGGCAGCCGCACGCTGAAAGAGGCGATAAGCGAGACGATCCGCGACTGGGTGACGAACGTTCGGGACACGCACTACATCATCGGCAGCGTCGTGGGGCCGCATCCCTACCCCATGATGGTGCGTGACCTGCAGTCGGTGATCGGACGGGAGTCGCGGGAGCAGATGCTGGCGCAGGCGGGACGCCTGCCGGACGCGGTGGTGGCGTGTGTCGGAGGCGGCTCCAACTCGATGGGGCAGTTCCACGCGTTCATCCCGGACGAGAATGTCCGTCTCATCGGGGTGGAGGCGGGAGGAGAAGGCGTGGAGACGGGGCGGCACGCCGCATCTATCGGCGGCGGGAGCGTCGGAGTGCTGCACGGTTCGATGTCGTACATCGTGCAGGACGGCGACGGCCAGATACACGAGACGCACAGCATCTCCGCCGGACTGGACTACCCGGGCGTCGGCCCGGAGCATGCGTGGCTCCGTCAGAGCGGCAGGGCTGAGTACGTGAGCATCACGGACGAAGAAGCGGTCGCCGCCTTCCGGCTCACCTGTGAGTTGGAGGGCATCATTCCCGCGCTCGAGTCCTCGCACGCGGTGGCGTACACGGTGCAGACGCTCGCCGCCGACGTCGGAAAGGACGGCGCGGTGTTGGTCTGCATGAG
The DNA here is from genome assembly GCA_034422595.1 of Dehalococcoidia bacterium. Lineage (GTDB taxonomy): Bacteria > Chloroflexota > Dehalococcoidia > Lucifugimonadales > Australimonadaceae > Bin16. Next base: position 129,248 of record DAOUJO010000011.1, read on the forward strand.
CGGTCGCGGCGACAAGGACATGGGCACGATCATGGAGCGTGACGCCGATTCCTGAGCGTGTCGGCGTTGACAGGCTGGGGCGGTGAACGGGAAGATAGGGACTCGGGAGGCCGCTTCTTTCGCGCTTCGCCGCGCGAGCAGGAAGCGGACGGCAGGCAGCCTTCCCTGAGGAGCGTATGGCCCCAGAGGGTTACGTCGTCAACTGGACGGCAGTGATACTTGCGTTTGTGGTGGGCGTCGTGGCGATGGGCCTGATGCTTGCCGCTTCGGCGTTACTCTCACCGCGCAGACCCTCAAAGACGAAGGGTATCGCCTACGAGTCGGGCATCCTCCCTACGCCGCTGAACTGGACGCAGTTCAACGTCCGTTACTACATCTTCGCCATCCTCTTCCTCATCTTCGACGTCGAGGCCGTGTTCCTCTTCCCGTGGGCGCTGGTCTTCGCGGACGAGGGGATACCGGGCTACGTCTTCTACGCGATGATGCTGTTCATCGCTGTTCTGCTGCTGGGCGTCGTCTACGCCTGGCGTAAGGGGGTGCTGCGATGGAGGTAGAGCGCGGACAGGCGCTGCCGGTCTTCCGACCGTCCTCGTGGGAACGCCCTGCGGGAGGGCGCTTCTTCGACTCGGACGAAGGCGGCGATGTCTCCACGGCCAAGGGCAACTCGCCCGCCCCGAACCTGATCAGGAACGCCGCGCCGGGTGTCGTAACCGCGCGGCTGGACGACCTCGCTGCGCTGGGCAGGAGCAACTCGCTCTGGACGCTCACGTTCGGGCTCGCCTGCTGCGCCATCGAGATGATCTCGACGCACATGGCGCACCACGACCTGGACCGGTTCGGCGTCGTGACGTGGCCGTCGCCCCGCCAGTCGGACGTGATGATCGTTGCGGGGACGGTGGTCAAGAAGATGGCCGAGCCCATCAAGCTGCTGTACGAGCAGATGCCGGACCCGAAATGGGTGATCGCGATGGGCACGTGCGCGACGAGCGGCGGCCCATACTACCGCTCCTACAGCGTCGTCATGGGCGTGGACCATCTCGTGCCGGTGGACGTGTACGTGCCCGGCTGCCCGCCCCGTCCCGAAGCGTTGATGGACGGCATCGTGAAGTTGCAACAGAAGATCAAGCGCGACGCGAAGGAAGGCGTGCGCAGCGCTCCGGTGGTGGTCGGGTCGCAGCCCGAGTCGGCTCCCGAGGCCGGCGTCGAGGAGAGCGATGACTGAGCAGCAACCCGCAGAGGAGCAGGCAGCGCCGCGGCCGGCAGCGCACCGGGGACCGCCCATCGAGGTTGCGGAAGAGGTGCTCGACTCCCGAGGCGAGCACACCGCGGGCGCGCTCCGGCTGGCCCTGCGCGACATGACGCTCGAGTCCGGGGGACGCGACGACGTTCCATGGGTGCGTGTCGCTCGTGAGAACCTCACCCGGGCCGTGGAGTCCTGCGTGCGCAGCCCCAACCTCCGCATGGATATGCTCCACTGCCTGTTCGCCGTGGACTACGAGGAGCGCATCGAGTTGAACTACGTGCTCTTCTCGCTGGCGAATGCGCACAAGGCGCTCCTGAAGGTGGACGTTCCCCCGGACGAGGCGCGCGTCGACTCGCTCACCGGCGTCTGGGAGGCTGCGGGCTGGTACGAGCGCGAAACGCACGATCTGTTCGGCGTGGAGTTCGAGGGGAACCCGGATATGTCGCCGCTGATCCTGTACGAAGGCTTCGAGGGCTATCCCGGCCTACGGAGCTTCCCGCTGCACGACTACGAGGAGTGGTAGGCGTTACGGTGACGATGGAGCAGGCATACGACACCGTAGACATGATGCTGAACATGGGGCCGCAGCATCCGGCGACCCACGGCGTGTTCCGCATGGTGCTGACGGTGGACGGCGAGCGCGTCGTGGACGTGACGCCCCACATCGGCTACCTGCACCGGGGCTCGGAGAAACTCGCTGAGAACGAGAGCTACGGCCAGGTCGTTACGCTGTTCGACCGCCTGGACTACGTCGCGAACCTGAACAACGAGCTGATCTTCTGCCGCGCCGCCGAGCGGCTCATGGGCATCGAGCCACCGGAGCGCGGGCAGTACATACGCGTCATCCTGGCGGAGTTGAACCGCCTCGCCAGTCACCTCCTCTTCATCGGCACCTACGCCATCGACCTGGGAGCGATGACGCCCATCATGTACGGCTTCCGGGAACGCGAGCGTATCCAGAACATGTTCGAGTCCGTCACCGGCGCGCGCATGATGCACAACTTCATCCGCATCGGCGGGGTGAAGGAGGACGTGCCCGCGGACTTCGTGCCGCGCGTGCGGGCGCTGGCGGACGACGTGGAGCGCGGCGTACAGGAGTGCGACCGTCTGCTGACGTTCAACGAGGTCTTCCTCGCGCGGACGCGCGGGGTAGGCGTGATAGACCTCCCCACTGCCCTCTCCTGCGGCCTGACCGGCCCGTCGCTGCGCGCCAGCGGCCTCGCTTACGACGTCCGCAAGGACTACCCGTACGAGGTCTACCCCTACCTCTCCTACAAGGTGCCGGTGGGCGAGAACGGCGACTGCTGGGACAGGTACTACATGCGTGTCCTGGAGTGCTACGAGTCCCTCTCCATGATCAGGCAATGCCTCGACCAGATGGAGGAGGGGCCGGTGATGGCGCAGATGCGGCGCATCGCCAGGCCGCCCAAGGGCGAGGTGTACGTGCACGGTGAGAACCCGCGCGGCGATATCGGCGTCTTCCTCGTGAGCGACGGCACCGACAAGCCGTACCGCGTGAAGGTGCGGCCGCCGTCCTTCTGCAACCTCGTGTCCCTGCGACCGATGATGCGCGACGCGTACATCGCGGACGCGGTAGCCATCCTTGGCTCGCTGGACATCGTGCTCGGCGAGGTGGACCGGTGAGAGCGAAGCCCGTACAGCTCGCGATAGCGGTGGTGCTGCTCGTGGGAGTCGGGGTGCTCGTCGCGGTCTTCACACTCGCGCTGGCCTTGCTCGGCGAACCGGACGACAACGTGACCGCTCTCACGGTGGGCAAGATCGTCATCGCGCTGTTCGCGCTGTTGACGCTCATCACCACGCTCGGCATCTCGCTGGTCTGGCTGGAGCGTAAGCAACTGGGCCGGATGCAGGGTCGTGTTGGCCCGACGCGTGTCGGCCCGTTCGGACTGCTGCAGGTGATGGCCGACGGCATCAAGCTGCTGATGAAGGAAGACGTTTCGCCGGGCTCCTCGTCGAAGGCCATCTTCTACGTGGCGCCCCTGCTGGTGTTCGTGCCGAGCTTCGTCGTCTGGCTCACCATCCCGCTGTCCGAGGATCTGGTGGTGCGGAGCCTGGACCTCGGCGTCTTCTTCTTCATCGCGGTTTCGGTGCTCAGCATCGTCGGGCTGATACTGGCCGGGTGGAGCTCCAACAGCAAGTACGCCATCCTCGGCGGCTTCCGCTCCGCCGCCCAGCTGGTCAGCTACGAGATACCGCTCATCCTTGGCGTCCTGAGCGTCGTGATGGTCGCGGACTCGATGCGGTTCACGGAGATCGTGGACGCCCAGGCGACCGTGCCGTACGTCGCGCTGTTGCCGCTGGCGTTCGCAGTCTTCTTCATATCGGGGCTCGCCGAGGTCGGCAGGACGCCGTTCGACATCTACTTCGCGGAGTCGGAGGTCGTCGGCGGGCCGTTCGTCGAGTACAGCGGCGCGCACTGGGCGATATTCTTCCTTGCGGAGTACGTCAACACGTTCGTGGTCGCCGCGCTGGGCGCACTGCTCTTCCTGGGCGGCTGGGTGTGGCCGTTCGGTGAGGTGGGTCAGATCCCCGCCGTGGCGGTATTCCTCGGCAAGACGTACTTCCTCGCCGTCGTCATCTTCTGGGTGCGCGCGACGCTCCCGCGTCTGCGCATAGACCAGTTGATGAACGTAGGCTGGAGACTGCTCATACCGCTCGGGTTCGCCAGCGTCATCCTGATCGCGGTGCAACGCTTCTACGGCTGGCCGACCTGGACGCTGACGGTGATGTCGCTGGCCGCGCTGGTCGTTGCCGCGGGGGTGCAGCTTCGCATGCAGCGCCGGGACGCGGTCGCTACAGCGGAGCGCTACGCGCAGCGCGCCGTTGCGGTGCAGCCGAGCAGGCGCAGACCGGCGCCGGAGAGTCAACAGGCATGATAGGAACGTTCAAAGGACTACTGACGACGGCGCGCTGGCTGCTGAAACGGCCTGTCACCGCGCACTATCCGGAGCAGCATCTGCCCGTGCAGCAACGCTACATGGGCTTCCCTGCCCTCCTGATGGACGACACGGCTGACGAACCGTTCTGCACCGGCTGCATGGTGTGCGTGCGCGAATGCCCGACGCAGTGCATGTCCGCGCAGATGCACGACAACCCGAAGTTCGCGGACGGCACGAGCCACCGCCGCAAGATCATCAACGAGTTCGAGATCAACCTGAACCGCTGCATCCTCTGCGGCATCTGTGTGGACGTCTGCTCGTTCGACGCCATCGAGATGTCGTACGAGCACGAGCTGGCGAGCTACGCACGCACCGGCTCGCGCGCCGACCTGACGCTGCTGCTGGATCTGGGGCGCCGGTACGTGAACATGAGCGGGTGGACTCCGGCGAACGCTGAGAAGAACGTCGCCGAAGTCGCGCTCGCGAAGAGGGCTGCCGCTGCTGCGGCCAAGGCGGCTCCTGCCGGCGACGCCGCTTCCACGGACGAACCGGCAGAGGGTGGGGAGTAGGCGTGGGTCTCGTTCTCTTCTACGCCGCCGCCACGCTCACGCTGCTCGCCTCATTCGGCGTCGTAGCCACGCGCAACATCGTTCATGCGGCGCTCTTCCTGCTCGCCGCGCTGGCCGGAGTGGCGGGACTGTTCGTACTGCTCTACGCCGAGTTCCTGGCGCTCGTGCAGCTGCTCATCTACGGTGGCGCCATCATTATCGTCATCCTGTTCGCGCTGATGCTCACACGCTCGGGCGAATACGAGGGCGAGACCGAGACGCGCCGCCGCCCGTTCGCGGCAGTGGCCGCCGCTCTCCTCTTCGGCCTCATGACGGCGGTCTTCGTGGCCGACGCGGAGCAGTTCAACACCAACACGCGTCAGGCGATCCCGTTCCGGACGCTTGCGGAGGACCTGTTCGCGGCGTGGGCCGTGCCGTTCGAGATAGCGTCGCTCGTGCTTCTGGTCGCGCTCATCGGGGCGGTCGTGATAGGCCGCGGGGGGCGCGAGGAGGATGAGACGCTGCCGGAAGACGACGAGCCCGACGACGCGCAGGAGCCTGTCCGCCGGGGAACCCGCAGGCGGGCGGAGCGCCGCCGGAGGGGCGTATGACGCTGCTCCACTTCCAGCTGCTGAGCGCGGCGATCTTCTGCATCGGCCTGTACGGCGTGCTGGCGAGGCGCAGCGCTGTACTCGTGCTCATGTCCATCGAGCTGATGCTCAACGCGGTCAACCTCCAGCTGGTCGCCTTCGGGGCGTTCAGCGGCTTCGGCACGTCCACGGGGCAGGTGATAGCCGTGTTCGTCATCACCATCGCCGCGGCGGAGGTCGGTCTCGCGCTGGCCATCGTGATGCGGCTGTTCAGGAGCAGGGGCGGCGTGAATATGGATGAGATCGACGTGATGAGGGGCTAGGCGTGGAACAGGCGTGGCTCATCCCCGTGTTCGGATTCGGAGCGTTCGCGTTCCTTGCGCTCTTCCGGAAGTACCTGCCTGGTCAGGGTAAGCACCTCGCCGTGCTGGCCATCGTCGCTGCGTTCGTCGCGGTCTGGCCGGTGCTGTTCGACATGCTGGACAAAGGCGTGGGCGAGCACCACTTCCCCAGGGACTGGTTCAGCGCCGGGCCGCTCGAGGTGGGCTGGGGCATCATCGTCGACCCGCTGACGATTGCGATGCTTGCGCTCATCACGTTCGTGTCGGTGATCGTGCAGGTGTACTCGCTCGGGTACATGCGCCACGGGAACGCCGACGACCCGCGCGTCGGCTGGTACTTCGCCGTGCACTCCCTGTTCAGTGCGAGCATGCTGATGCTGGTGCTGGCGGACAACCTGCTGCTGCTCTACGTGGCGTGGGAGCTGGTGGGGCTCTGCTCCTACCTGCTCATTGGCTTCTGGTTCGAGCGGCGCTCGGCGGCAGAGGCTGCGAAGAAGGCGTTCGTCACCACGAGGATAGGCGACGTCGGCCTCCTCATCGGCGTCGTCCTGCTCATCGTCGAGTTCGGCACGGTCGACATCATCGAGATCATGGGTTCGCTGGGCGACCCGGGCGTGAACCAGGCTGTGGTGACCGCGAGCGCGTTCCTCGTCTTCTTCGGCGCGATGGGCAAGTCGGCGCAGTTCCCGTTGCACGTCTGGCTGCCCGACGCGATGGAAGGCCCGACGCCCGTGAGCGCGCTGATCCACGCCGCGACGATGGTGACGGCGGGTGTGTTCCTCGTAGCGCGGCTCTTCCCGCTGTTCGACGCCGTGGAGAGCGCGCAGATGGCGATCGCCGCTATCGGCCTCGTGACCGCGCTCATGGGCGCGGCGATGGCGCTGGTGATGACGGACCTGAAGCGCATCCTGGCCTACTCCACGATGAGCCACCTGGGCTTCATGATGCTCGCGCTCGGCGCGGGCGGCTACACGGCGGCCATCTTCCACCTGCTGATGCACGGCATCGCGAAGGCGATGCTCTTCCTCTCCGCAGGCTCCATCATGCACGCCGCGCACGAGGAGACGGACATCCGGAAGATGGGCGGCCTGCGGAAGCGGATGCCCATCACCTCCGCAGCGTTCACCGTCGGCGCGCTGGCGCTGGCCGGCATCCCGCCGCTCAACGCGTTCTGGAGCAAGGACGAGATTCTGCTGGCTGTTGCCGACGGCCTGAACCCCGTGTTTGTTGTGCTCTTCCTCGTCGCCATCGTACTGAGCGCTCTCTACATGGGGCGCGCCGTGCTCGTCGTCTTCTTCGGGAAGCTGAAGCCGGAGAACGACGGCATCCATGAGTCGCCGCGCGTCATGGCGTGGCCGCTTGCGCTCCTTGCGGTGCTCGCTGTCGTGACCGGGTTCATCGCCCTGCCCATCGGCTACGAGGGCATCGGCACGTTCCTCGTCGCTCCGGGTGACAAACCCCACGCCTTCGAGGTCGTCCCCGTATGGCTCGTAGCGAGCATCGTGCTTGCGCTCGGCGGGCTCGCGCTTGCGTACGCCCTCTATGGAGACGAGGACACGTCGCGCGTCGACGCGCTCCGCGAGCGGTTCGCCCGCGTGCACGACGTTGTCGCGAACCGCTTCTACATGGACCACGCATACCAGTGGACGATCGACCGCGTCGTGCTCAAGGTGAGCGCGGTACTGGCCTGGTTCGACCGCAGGGTGGTCAACGATGTCGGCGTGAACGGCCCGGGCGTCGGCACCGTCGAAACAGGCCGGCGCTTGCGGCATCACGTCACGGGCCTCTTCGCGGACTACGGCATGGGCATCGTCGTGGGCGTCGTGGCGCTCGGGGCATTGCTGTGGGTTGGGGGCGTGGGCGGATGAGCTTCGCGGAGCGGCACCTTCTCGAGTGGCTGATCTACCTGCCGATGCTCACCGCGGTGGTGCTCGTCGCGCTTCCCGCTGCATGGAGGACGGCTGCGCGCTGGGTCGGCGTCGGATCCGGGGCGCTGCTCATGATCGGCTCGGCTTGGGTGTTCATAGCCTTCGACTACTCGGCAGGCGCGGACACCTTCCAGATGATCAAGGTCTACACATGGCTCGAGTCCGTGGGGATAGATTTCCGGCTGGGCGTGGACGGCATCGCCGCTCCGATGGTCCTGCTCACGGGCATCGTGGCGCTCACCGGCTCCGTGATTGCCGCGAACGTGGACAGGGACGCGAAGAGCTACTACATCCTGCTGTTCGTGCTCATCGCGGGCGTCTACGGGACGTTCGTGTCCATAGACCTGTTCTTCCTCTTCTTCTTCTACGAGCTGGCCATCGTGCCGATGTTCCTCCTCATCGCGGTGTGGGGCTCCAGCTCCACGTTCGCCGACTTCGCGCGCACCAAGGAGTACGGCGCGCTGAAGCTCGTGCTCATGATCGTCGCGGCCAGCGTGCTCGTCTGGATAGGCATCATCGCCATCTACGTCTGGGTCGACATAGGCACCTTCGACATCCTCCGGCTCCGCGACGCGGTGCAGGACGGCGGACTGTCCTCCGGCGCGCAGAAGACGCTGTTCCCGCTCGTGATGGTGGGCTTCGGCCTGCTGGCCGGCCTCTGGCCGTTCCACACCTGGTCCCCGGACGGCCACGTCGCCGCGCCGACCTCCGTGAGCATGCTGCACGCCGGCGTGCTGATGAAGCTGGGCGCGTTCGGCATCATCCGCGTCGGCATGACGCTGCTGCCGGAGGGCATGGAGGCGTGGGCGCTCGTGCTCTTCATCCTGGGCACGGTGAACGTGGTCTACGGCGCGGTCTCGGCGATGGCGCAGACGGACCTGAAGTACGTCGTCGGCTACTCCAGCGTGAGCCACATGGGCTACGTCATCATGGGCATAGCGACGCTCGACAGCATCGGGCTCACGGGAGCGACGCTGCAGATGTTCTCCCACGGCATCATGACCGCCCTCTTCTTCGCCGTCGTCGGCGCGATCTACGAGCGTGCGCACACCCGCGACACCCTCATCCTGAACGGGCTCGCGTCGAAGATGGGCTGGACGACTGCGTTCTTCGTGATAGCGGGCCTCACGTCGCTCGGCCTGCCGGGATTGAGCGGCTTCATTGCGGAGGTGCTCGTGTTCATCGGTGCGTTCCGCTCAGAGTTGATGTTCATGGGCGAGTTCCGCGCGGGGCCGATACTGGGGGCGCTCGGCATCCTCGGCGCGGCCCTCACGGCGGTCTACATACTGAGACTCGTCGCGCGCGTCTTCTTCGGCCAGCGTGACCCCCAGTGGGACGACCTGCCCGACCTCACGCCGCGTGAGATAGCGGCGGCGGGCGCGCTCGTGGTGCCGTTGGTGCTCGTGGGCATATGGCCTGCCCCGTTCCTCGATGTGATCAGGCCCGGCGTTGACGCCGTGCTCGGAGGTCTCTCCTAGCGATGCAGGTGGACTTCACACTCCTCATTCCAGAGTTCATGCTCGCCGGGCTTGGTGTGCTGGTGCTGGTCGTGGACTTCACGGTCCCGTGGCGCTCGCGCGGCGCGAAGAACGCCGTGCTGGCCGCGCTCACGGTCCTGGGTCTGGCGGTGACGTTTGTCGTCACGCTCTTGATGCAGTGGGACACGCACGAGGTCCTGTACGAGCACCTGATCTACGTGGACCGCTACGCGTTGCTGTTCAAGGCGCTGGCGATGGCCATCGGGGCCGTGATCGTGCTCATCTCCATGGAGTACGTGCACACCCGGATCCGGCACACGGGAGAGTTCTACGCGCTCATCGTGTTCGCGGTGCTGGGCGCCGTTCTCATGGCGGGCGCGGCGGAGCTGCTGACGGCCTACATCGCCATCGAGCTGCTGGCGTTCTGCCTCTACGTGCTGGTCGCGCTGAGCCGGGGCGACACGCGCTCGGGCGAGGCCGCGGTGAAGTACATCCTGCTCGGCGCGATCTCGTCCGCCGTCATGCTCTTCGGCATCGCGCTGATATACGGCGCGATCGGGGAGACAGGCTTCCGGCGCTCGGAACTGCTCCTGGAGGCGGTGTTCGGGCCGACGGTGGCGCTGGGACTGGGCATGTTCGTCGCAGGACTCGGTTTCAAACTCTCCATGGCGCCGTTCCACCTCTGGGCGCCGGACGTCTACGAGGGCGCCCCCACCCCGGTCACCGCGCTGGTCTCCGTGCTCTCCAAGGCGGCTGCGTTCGCGCTCACACTGCGCTTCCTCGCTGAAGCCGGGAGGGCGACACTGGATGAGTGGCAGCTGGCGCTGGCGATACTCGCGGCACTGACGATGACCGTGGGAACGTTCACGGCGCTGGTGCAGGACAACATCAAGCGGCTGCTGGCCTACAGCAGCGTGGCCCAGGTGGGATTCGTACTGATCGGCATCATCGCGCTCAACGAGTCCGGCGCCCGCGCCGCGCTGCTGCACATCGCGGGCTACTCGTTCACGAACCTTGCCGCGTTCGCGGTGGTGATCGCCGTCGAGGCGAAGACCGGCAAGGAGCGCATCGCCGATTACGCCGGGCTGGCGTCGCGGTCGCCGTTCCTTGCGATGGTCATGGCGTCGGCGATGTTCTCGCTGGCGGGCCTGCCCATCTTCGCGGGCTTCGTCACGAAGTTCCTGCTCTTCACCTCCGCTGTCGAGGGCGGGCTCTTCTGGCTCATGGTGGTCGCGGTGGTCAACAGCCTCGTCTCGCTCTACTACTACCTGCGTATCGTGCGCGAGATGTACGTGGGCGACGCAGCCGAGACAGGGCGCCTGCGCCTGCCGATCATGGCCTCCGTGCCGGTCTGGTTCCTCTTCGCTGGCACCGTGTTCGTGGGCATCTACCCCGCCCCGCTCATGGACGCCGCAGGCGCCGCCGTCGGCGCCCTCGCCCCGTTCCTGTAGCCCCTGTCATTCCCGCACCGGCGGGAATCCAGGGTGCGCGGGCAGCGCACGTGGTGGGGCGTGGCGGTGTGGGAGTACCCTTGATGTAAGAGGGCGCCCTTCCCCACCTCGCCCTCTGGGAGAGGAAGCTGCCGCACGGCAGCCGGTGAGGGTGGACCGGCGGAACGGAGCGTGCGCGGCCTGACCACTGACACCTGCCCCTTTCGCGGTCGCGCCCCGACCGCATACGCTGGTTGCATGACCGTCGTACGCACAGCACCTATAGACAGAGCCTATATCTCGCGCCCCAGCTATAGACAGGATCTATGGGCCAAGGTCTTAACTACACACTCATGCGCGCATCTTGACGCCTTACCCCCGGAAGCAGGCCGTGGCCTTGTCGATATAGGCGTCAAGGCGTCAAACAGCCCCGTGCTCACTCGTAAGACGCACATCAAGAACAGCAGGAAGAACGCACGCGCGGGATGGTTCTAACCACGCCCGCCAAGGCTGTTCGGCTGGTAGAATCGAACGTGCCGCACGGGCCAGCGCAATGACGACCTCGCCGACCAACACCCCGCACCCACCGGACGCCTCGGAACGCCCCCTGCTGATCTCGGTCATCGGAGGCGGCGCGCCGTCCGCCCGCGCCTACGAATTGGCCGAGGCCGTGGGGCGGGAACTTGCTCAGCGAGGCGCAGTCGTAGTGTGCGGCGGGCTCGGCGGCGTGATGGAAGCGGCGTGCAGAGGGGCCAAGTCCGCGGGCGGCGTCACGATAGGCCTGATGCCCGGGGATGACCCGCGCGCCGCGAACCCGTGGGTGGACTACCCCGTGATGACCGGCATGGGCTACGCACGGAACGTCATCGTGGTCAAGACGGGGCGCGCGGCCATCGCCGTCGACGGCGCATACGGTACGCTCTCCGAGATAGGCCATGCACTCGGCGACGGTACGCCCGTCATCGGACTCGAAACGTGGGAACTGGCGAACGGCGACGGCTATCCGCTTGAGATCACGCGCGCGGACTCGCCCACGGACGCTGTCGAGAAGGCTATCGCCGCTGCGTACGAGCGCGACGCACGGGAACGCGCTGCAGCGCACTGAACGAAACGGAGGAGAGAGGGATGGCGCGTATCGAGAGCGTGCGAGCGAGCGAGATGCTCGACTCGCGAGGGCTTCCCACCGTGGAAGCAGTCGTAGCCCTGGACGATGGCGCGACCGGCTGGGCCGCCGTGCCCTCCGGCGCGAGCACCGGCACGCACGAGGCGCTGGAACTGCGCGACGGAGACGCGGGCCGTTACGGGGGGAAGGGCACCCGCACCGCCGTGGCGAACGTGAATGACAGGATAGCGCCCCGCCTCAGGGGACTCGATGCCGGCAACCAGCAGACGGTGGACGCGGCGATGCTGGACCTCGACGGCACAGCGGACAAGTCCGGCCTCGGCGCGAACGCGATACTCGCGGTCTCGCTGGCGAACGCGCACGCGGCGGCGCGGTCGGCGGGCCTGCCGCTCTATCGCTATCTCGGCGCGGGCGCGCTGCTCCCCACGCCCATGTTGAACGTGCTCAACGGCGGGCGTCATGCCGTGAACTCCACGGACTTCCAGGAGTTCATGGTGATGCCGGTGGGGTTCGACAGCTTCGCGGAAGGCTTGCGCTGCGGCGCCGAGGTCTACCAGGCGCTACGGGGCATCGTGCACGGACGCGGGATGTCCACCAACGTCGGCGATGAGGGCGGCGTCGCGCCCTCGCTCCCCACGAACGAGGCGGCGGTCGAACTGCTGGTCGAGGCGATCGAGAAAGCGGGCTACCGCCCCGGCGAGGACTGCGCGCTGGCGCTGGACGTGGCGGCGAGCGAGTTCTTCGAGGGCGGGAAGTACGTGCTGGCGCGCGAGGGCGTCACCCTGACGAGCGCGGAGCTCGTGGGCTACTACGAGGAGTGGGTGTCGAAGTATCCCATCGTCAGCATCGAGGACGGCCTCGTCGAGGACGACTGGGAAGGCTGGGCGCTGCTCACTGAGCGCCTGGGCAGCCGCGTGCAGCTCGTGGGCGACGACCTGTTCACCACGAACCCCGAGCGCATCGCGCGCGGCATCGCGGATGGCGCAGGCAACTCTGTGCTCGTGAAGCTGAACCAGATAGGCTCGCTCACCGAGACGCGCTCCGCCATCGACATGACGCACGATGCGGGCTGGAGCGCGGTCATCAGCCACCGCTCCGGCGAAACTGAGGACACGACCATCGCAGACCTGGCGGTCGCGGTGTCGGCGGGACAGATCAAGACCGGCGCTCCAGCGCGCAGCGAGCGCGTCGCGAAGTACAACCGGCTGCTGCGCATCGAGGCGGAACTCGGCGGCGCGGCGGAATATGCGGGCGGCTCGCCGTTCGAACGTCTGCGGAGGTGACGAGATGGGCATCACGGGCATGGACCACGTCGAGGTCTGGGCGAAGGACATGAAGGAGTCGCTCGCGTTCTACACGGACGTGCTCGGCTTCCGGCACCTGCGCACCACGGTGGCGCACAGGCCGGACGGCACGGCGCATGAGCAGGCGTGCATCACCATCGGCAATATGATGGTGGAACTCATCGCCGCTCCTGCAGAGCGTGCATCCGAGGAGGTGGACGTAGGGAGGATGGGTGTCAAGGCCATCGCCCTCACGGTGGAAGACATGGAGGCGACCGCTGCCGCCCTGCGCGAGCGAGGCGTGACGTTCGTGCAGGAGCCGAAGTCGGGCTCGTCCTTCAACGGCTGGCGAGCGGAGATCCTCGACCCGAACGGCATCGGTATCGAGCTGCGGGAATGGATCGGCGACAGCATCCACAACGAAACATGGCAACCGGCGAGCGACGCGGTCAGCCGTACGGCCTGACCCGCGCCTTGTTGTGCAGGCCAACGGTCTATAGCATGGAACAGCCTCAGGAACGAGGCTACGCAAGGAGGAGAAAGAGGCGTATGAGCACGAGAGTTGGCATCAACGGCTTTGGGCGCATCGGCAGGCAGGTGCTCCGGGCGACGTTGGAACGGCATCCGGACGAGCTGGAAGTGGTCGCGGTGAACGACCTCGCGGCCCCGCAAGCGAACGCGCACCTCTTCAAGTACGACTCGAACTACGGGCGCTACCCGGGTTCGGTGCAGGCCGTGGACGGCGGCATCGAGGTGGATGGGCGCCTCATCAAGTCGCTCTCGGAGCGCAACCCCGCCGACCTGCCGTGGGGTGACCTGGGCGTGGACATCGTCATCGAGTCCACGGGCATCTTCACGCAGCGCGAGAAAGCCGCCGGCCACATCGAAGCAGGAGCGAAGAAGGTCATCATCTCCGCGCCCGCCACCGGCGAGGACAAGACGCTCGTGCTGGGCGTGAACGCCGACGAGTACGACCCTGACGCGCACCACGTGCTCTCCAACGCGTCCTGCACGACCAACTGCGTGGCGCAGCTCATCAAGGTGCTCAACGACGAGTTCGGCATCCAGCACGGGTTGATGACAACGGTCCACGCCTACACGAACGACCAGCAGATCCTCGACCAGGTGCACTCGGACATGCGCCGCGCCCGCGCCGCAGCGTCCAACATCATCCCCACCAGCACCGGCGCTGCGAAGGTCGTCGGCGTGGTGATCCCGGAGCTGAACGGCAAGCTGCACGGCATGGCGCTGCGCGTGCCCGTGCCCACGGGCTCCATCACCGACTTCGTCGCCGACGTCGGGCGCGACGTGACGAAGGAGGAGGTGAACGAGGCGTTCCGCAAGGCTGCCGAAGGCGCGCTGAACGGCATCCTCGAATACACCGAAGACCCCATCGTCAGCAGCGACATCAAGATGAACCCGGCCAGCTGCATCTTCGACGCCGACTCCACCATGGTGATGGAGGGCAACATGGTGAAGGTGCTCGGCTGGTACGACAACGAATGGGGCTACTCCTGCCGCACATCCGACCTCACGGCGATGATCGCGGAGAAGGGCCTCTGAGGCACGGCACTTCGCTGCGGGCCCGCACATGCACGATGCGCAGGCCCGCACCCACGCCGTAGGTTCGCGGCCTGCCGTTCGTGAGCGATATGTCAACCGACGCGCTGCCTTCCCCGCCCAGCGCCACGGAGACTGAGCCGCAGGGGCGACCGTCGAGCGTGGCCGCCGAGCTCGCGCTGGTGCGTGGGTGGCTCAGGGCTGCTCCCGCCTGGGTCTTCATCCTGCTCGTGATCGCCGCCGCCGCGCTCGGCCTGCGGCTGCATGGTCTCGATTGGGACGGCGGCAGCTTCTATCACCCCGACGAGCGCTCCATCTATCTCCGCGCGGACTGCATGTACCGGGTACTGACCGAGGCCCCGGGGTGGAACTCGTGCCAGAACCGCGATTTCCCGGAGGACAGGCCCGGCTTCCCCGGCATCGGCACGTTCCTGGATAAGGACGCGAGTCCGCTCAATCCGCACTGGTTCCCGCTCGGCACCATCATCATCTACCTGCTGGTTGGCATCCGGTTCGTCCTGGAGCCGTTCATGGACCAGGTGCGATTGGAGGACCTGGCATCGGCGGGACGCGCGTTGGCGGCGTTCGCGGATACGGCCTCAGTCGTGCTGCTGTTCTTCCTGGGACGGCGGCTCTTCGGGCACGGCGCGGGCCTGCTCGCTGCTGCACTCGGGGCCTTCACCGTCTTCAACATCCAGGTCACGCACTTCTACCGCCCCGAGTCGTTCGTGGTGCTGCTGGCGCTGGTCGCCTTCTGGTGGATGCTGAACGTGCTGGAGCGCGGGCGCCTCCGCGACCACGCCGTTCTCGGCTTCGTCATCGGGATGACCTTCGCGTTCAGGGGCAGCAGCCTGCCGATACTCGCGCCCGTCGCCCTCACCTACGCTGCACTCCTGTGGCGGCAGTGGGAGAGCGGCGAGAGGGGCTGGTCGCTCGTACAACCCCTGGTGCGTCCCGCCCTGCTCGCGTTCGGCGTTGCCCTCCTCACCTTCATCGTGCTGCAGCCGTACGCACTGATCGACTATCGGAAGTACGTGGCGGACCTCGGCTGGGAAGGGATGGTCGCGCGCACCGCCGGGCTCGTGCCGTACACGCTCCAGTACGTCGGCATACCGCGCAACGGCCTGTACGAACTCCGCCAGACCTCGGTCTGGGCTCTGGGCCTGCCGCTTGGCGTCGTTGCATGGGGAGGGCTGGCTGCGTCCCTGATAGCGGGGCTGCGGCGTCCGCGCATCGGCGAGTGGCTCCTCATCTCGTGGGTCGTCGTCCTCCTCGCAGGCATCGTGCCGATCTTCGAGGTGAAGTTCCTGCGCTACGTGGCCCCCACATTGCTCGTGCTCGTCCTGCTCGGAAGCCACTGGCTCATGGAGGCGTACCGGTTCGTCCGAGCGCGGGGGGTCGCGTGGGAGCGTGCCGTGCAGGCGGTGATGGCGTTCGTCGTGGCTTCGACCGTCTTCTATGCGCTCGCGTTCGCCTCGATCTACTTCACGGACCACCCGGGCATACAGGCGTCTGCCTGGATGAACGAGAACGTTCAGCCGCGTGCGAACGTCGTGACCGACAACCACTGGGACGAGGGCTTTCCGAACCTCGGACGGTTCAACGTCGACCAGCTGCGGATGTACGAGGGCGATACCTTCAGCAAGGCGTCGGAGGTAGCCGCTCAGGTCGCTGACGCCGACTACATCATGTCGTACAGCAACCGGCCCTGGGGGAGCATCTCCCGGGCGCCAGAGCGCTACCCCTACAGCGCGGCGTACTACCGCGCTCTCTTCTCCGGTGAGCTCGGCTTCGAGCTCGTGCGCGGCTTCGTCCGCTACCCCACGCTCGCAGGAGTGTCGTTCGTGCACGACCCGTTCACAGCGGCGGGTATGGAGCGCCCGGAGAGTGTGCCGGGCGTGGAGACCGGTGCGCTTGCACTCGACCTGGGCTACGCGGACGAGAACGTCACCAACTACGACCATCCCCTCGTGCTCGTGTGGCAGAACGTCGATCGCCTCAGTGAGCACGAGATCAGCGCCATCATGTTCCTGGGTGATCTCGACCCGCCGCCCGAGCGAGCGTTGCTGAGCGACGAGGACCGCGCCGTGCAACAGGCCGGCGGCACATGGACTGACATCTTCGACGAGGGTGGGCTGAACGACTGGGCGCCGTGGCTCATCTGGCTGGTCGCTATCGAGATCGTCTTCCTCGCCGGACTCCCGCTCGCCGTGCGCCTGATGCGCTGGCTGCCGGACAGAGGCGTCGTGCTCGCGAAACCGCTGGCGCTGCTGCTGGTGTCGTGGCTGGTGTGGATGGGAGCGAGCCTTGGCGTGTGGACGTTCTCCCGCGCCAGTGTGGGACTCTCGATACTGCTGCTGGCCGCGGTCTCCGGCGTGCTGCTCTACCGCAACCGCTGGCTTGTCGGGCTGGCGAAGCGCCACTGGAAGTACATCGTGAGCGTGGAGGCGCTGTTCATCGCCGCGTACCTGGCATTCGTGCTGGTGCGGGCCGCGAACCCGGACCTCTGGCACGCGTGGCGCGGCGGCGAGAAGCCGATGGACATGGCGTACCTCATCGCCGTCGTGAAGTCGTCCACCTTCCCGCCCTACGACCCGTGGTACGCCGGAGGCTTCATCAACTACTACTACTACGGGTTCGTGCCCGTCGCGACGCTGATACGCCTGACCGGCATCGTGCCGGAGGTCGCCTACAACCTGGCTTTACCGATGCTGTTCGCGTTCACGCTGACGGGCGCATTCAGCGTGGGCTGCAACCTGGCGGAAGCGCTGCGGCAGCGGGGCGCGCAGATGGCGCGTCGCTGCAGCCCGGTCTGGGCGGGGGTGGGCGCCGCGCTCCTCGTGACGGTGCTGGCGAACGTGGACGGCGCCGCGCAACTGCTGCAGGGTGCGTGGCGCACCTTCACAGACGAATCGTTCGGGCGTTTCGACTTCTGGCGCAGCAGTCGCCTGATGCCGGACCAGATAGCGATCAACGAGTTCCCGTTCTGGACGTTCCTCTTCGGCGACCTCCATGCCCACCTCATATCGCTCCCGTTCCAGGTGCTCGCCATCGGACTGGCAGCGAACCTCGTTCTGGGAGCGCGAAAGGCGGTTCCGCTGCGCAGGCTGCTGCCCGCGCTCGTGGGGCTCGCGTTCGTCGTGGGGTCGTTCGCCGCGATCAACACGTGGGAAGTGCCCGCGTACGGCCTGCTGGGCCTCGCGGCGGTCGCCATCGCGCTGTTCGTACGCGGCGGCCCGCCTGAGCCGATGACGGTCGCAAAGGGGTTGCTGCTGGCCGCGCTGTTCTGGGGAGTGCTCTATGCGGCGTGGCTGCCGTTCCACCAGCACTACGAGGTCCCCGCCTCGGGCGTGAAGCTGAGCGAGTGGCGCACCGTGCTCTGGCAGTACCTCGCCATACACGCGTTGCTGCTGTTCGCCGTGCTCTCCTGGCTCGTGTTCGAGACACGGCAGCTGTTCAGGAGGGCTGCGCCGGAGAGCGAAGACACAGGCGGTAGGGGATGGCGTGGACGGGCCGTACCGGGGATCGGTTTGCTGTTGCTGGCGCTCGCGGGCGGCGTCTTCGTGTGGTCGGACACGTTGCGGGGGTGGTTGACGGCGGCGCTGCTGTCGCTGGTCATCCTGGGGGCTTTGGTGGTCGCATCGGGCTGGCTCTTCCGGAGCAACGAGCGCGCTGCTCCGGTACACCTGCTCCTGCTGGGCATGCTCGTCCTTGCGCTGGGCATCGGCGTTGGCGTGGACTCCGTGACCGTGGAGAACGACATAGACCGGATGAACACCGTGTTCAAGCTGTACCTGAACGCGTGGGTGATGTTCGGCATCGTGGGAGGCGTTGGGCTGTGGCACGTGTGGGCATCAGGGGCCGTCCGCTTCCGCAGCAGGGGAGGCAAGGTCTGGCTGGGCGCGCTGGCGCTCCTCGTGCTGGCGAGCGCCGTCTTCCCGGTGCTCGGCACGCGGGCGCGCCTCGCTGACCGGTTCGATACGTCGGTGGGTGTGACACTGGACGGGCGCGCGTATCAGGGGACGACGGTGTACGGCGATCCGGCCGAGCCGGGCAAAGGGCTGCCCGAGGCGAGATACGCCCTGAGCTACGACGCCGAGGCCATCGACTTCATCCGTGCGAACGTCGAGGGCTCTCCGGTGTTCCTCGAGGGCGTCACCGCGCATGCGTATCGCTGGCCTCCGCGTGTGGCCAAGTACACCGGACTGCCCGTGGTGGTCGGCTGGCAGTGGCACCAGATACAGCAGCGGGGCGCGGGCGGAGACGAACCCGCCGCCGTACGCGGACGCATCTACGACGTCAGCCTGATGTACGAGACCGAGAGTGAACGGCTCTTCCTCGACCTCGCGTCGGAATACGGGGTGGAGTACGTCTACGTCGGGCCTACGGAGCGCGTGTACTTCCCCGGGCCGGGACTGGAGAAGTTCGACGCGATGGTGGGGTCGTCAATCGAGGTCTTCTTTGCCAACCAGGAGGTTACGGTCTATCGTGTGCTGGAGACTGGAGCGTGACGTGGCGGTGCGGAAGCGCGGAGGCAACGGTAGAATGACGTATCCGTGCGCAAAGGCGCGCAGCGACAGGACAGCCCGCAGAGGCAGGGAGAAGAGCCTTGTTTGACCAAGAAACGGTAACGCTGATACGCGACATCCTCGTCAGCGCCTACCTCGTGGTGGGGATCCTCGTCCTGCTCGTTCTGCTGGTAGCCGCCTTCCTGCTGCTCAAGACGGTCCGGCGCCTGCTCGGCTCCATGAACAGGACGGTCGACACTGTCAACGATACGCTGGACAATGTGAACAGGGCGTCCGGGGCCGTGTTGAACTACATCTCCTCCCCAGCTGCCGAGGGGAGCACGGCATCGCTCGCAAGCGGGCTGGGCATACTGATCAACTTCGTAGGCGGGTTGCGCGGTAAGGCGAAGTAGTGTCGTCGGCTACAACAGCTCGCCGATGTGCTCGGCGGTCGTGAAGACAGCCGTCGCGGCGAGTTCCTCCGGCCATCCGGCGGCTGCGGTGCGCGCTCTCTCTGCCACCGTGGGGTCCGCGAACACGAAGATCGCCTGCGCCAGACCGGCTTCACGGAACGACTCTGCCGTCGCGCGAACGTCCTCAATGGACGACGTTGCGCGGACCTCCACCCCCATCTCTGCTCCCCCGAATTGGAGAAGCACGTCCACCTGTACGCCCGCGTGCAGCACCTGCTCCTGCGAGCGGTAGCCCCGCAGTGCGGCGGTCTCGCGCACGAGCGCTGCGAGGTACGGGGCGACGGTCATGCGCGGATAGGAGCCGAACACCTTCAGGAGCGACGCCTTCTTCCTGATGTTGCCGAGCACCTCCGCCAGGATGGGGTCTTCCCGGTGCCCCTCGATGTCCATGAGGAAGTAGTACTTGCCCAACCCCAGCCGGGTGGGGCGCGATTCGATCTTGGTGAGGTTGATGTTGCGCTCTGCGAACTCCTTGAGCACCCCGAACAGCTGGCCGGGTTTATCCTCTGAAAACTCCATCGCTACCGAGGTGAGGTCGTTGCCGGTACGCGGGTGATCGCTCTTGCCGAGCACGACGAACCGGGTGACGTTGTTGTCGTCGTCCTGGATGCCGGGCGCGAGTATCTGGGCGCCGTAGAGCTCTGCCGACCGGCTCGGAGCGATGGCGCCCGAGGGGACGTCCGAGGCCATCGCCTGCTCGACCGCCTCCGCAGTGCTGAGCGATGCAGCAAGTTCGGCGTCCGGCAGGTGCTGTTCCAGGTACCTGCGGCACTGGCCGAGCGCCTGGGGATGTGAATAGACACGCTTCACCGCGGCCAGCACAACGCCGGGCTTCACCATCAGGTTGTGCACGATGTCCAGGGTCAACTCCTGGCGGATGTGCAGCCCTTCCTCGTGCAGCAACACGTCGAGCGTGTCGGTGACCGAGCCCTGGTAGCTGTTCTCTATGGGGCAGACGGCCTCGTCCGCCTCGCCCTGGAGGACGGACATCGCCGATGCGGTGATGGAGCGGCAAGCGATGAGCTCCGCGTCGCGCGCATAGTCCAGCGCCGCCTGCTCAGAGAACGTGCCCTGCGGCCCCAGGTAGGCGATCTTCATCGGCGTGCCTCTCCGGTGAGCGCGTGCCACAGCTCGTCTTCCTTCTCCGGTGGAGTGATGGCGACGATGGCGTCGTCGGCCGCCAGTTCAGGGTCGCTGACGGCAGGCTTGAGTTCGCCGTTCTTGTGGATCACCGCGGTAAGCAGCGTGCCCTGCGGCAGTTTGATGCGGGATACAGGCTGGCCCACTACCGGGGACCCGCTCGGCACGCGCATGGAGACGATGCCGCTCGCTGCCCCGCGGAGGGGGAGCACGTGAACGAACGGCCCGCCGGTAAGCTCCTCTTCAACGTGCGAGAGGATGAGCTCCGTGGTGCTGATCGTTACGTCGACGCCCAGCGCACGGAAGAGCGGTACGTGGTCGGGGTCGGTGACCACTGCCATCGTCTTGGGTACGCTGAACGAGTACTTCGCCACCTGGCAGGCGGTGAGATTCGTCGCGTCCTGGCCGGTCGTGGATATGAGGATGTCGCACCGTTCCGCCCCGGCCTCGCCGAGCACGGTGGGCTCGGTGCCGTCGCTGGTGATGAGGATGGAGCCGAACTCCTCCGCGGCGGTGGCGCTGACGTAGGCATCGCGTTCGATGAGCGCGACCTCGTGGCTCGCCGCGAGAAGCTCGCGAGTGAGGTAGAAGCCTATCTTGCCTGCGCCGACGACGATGACGTACATCCGCTACTGCTCCATCGCGTCCAACACGAGTTCGATGAGCAGCTGGTTCGGGTTCACCGTGGTGAGCCCCAGTCGCTCGTACATCTCACTCCTGGTCGGATCGTTGATACGGCACACGACGTGCTCGATGCCGAACGTGGTGCGTGCCGACTGCGCCGCGAGCGCGTTGGTCGTGTCCCGTCCCGTGGCTGCGATGAACGCCCCGACGGACTCGATGCCGGTGCGCCGCAGCACCTCGTGGGAAGTGCCGTCGCCGACGTACATGCTGAGCCGGACGCGAGGGCGCAGGCGCCGGAAGTTCTCGGCGTCCGTATCGAGTATCGTGACGCGGTCGCCGCGATCGAGCAACGCGTTCGCAGCCGTCGCCCCAAGCCTGCCGCAGCCGACGATCATCACGTGGCGCGTCATGAAGAGCCTTCCGGTATGGGCTCTGGCTGCTGCTCCCGGTAGACGACGACGCGGCAGTGGCTGTGGCGCAGCACGTAAGGCACCATGTCACCGAGCGAGGGGCTGCCGTAGTGCTCGGTGTAGGGCATACCTGCAACGATGACGTCGGTCTGGCGGTCGGCCGCCTCCCGCACGATGGCTGCGCCCGTGTCCCTGGCCTGCAGGATGTCGCCCTCCACCTTGCACTTGAGCGTCTTGCCGAACGCCTCCATGCGCTGCAGCAGATGCTCGCCGCGCGCGGTCTCGTTCGGCAACTCAGCGTCCAGCGGCAGCTTCCGTCCGACCTCGATGACGTAGAGCGCCCAGACCTGTCCCCTGTAAGGACGCACGAGGTCGCATGCGATGGAGACGACGGCCTTGTCCATCGGGGTGCCGGTGACGAGAGCGAGGGCGCGTTCGATCTTTGCCATGCCTTACTGAAGCCCGAAACGTTCGAGCGTGTCTTCCCTGCCTGCGAGGATGAGCAGGTCGCCTTCCTGCAGCACCTCGTCCTTGGATGGCGAGAGGATGGGTTCGCGCCCCCTGCGTATGGCAACGACCGCCGCGCCGTACTTGTCGCGAGCCGTGCTCAGCCCTGCCCGCTCCAGCGACAGGCCGGTCATCTCCATGGGCACGTTCACCTTGCTGAACCCGAAGCCGCCGGCGAGTTCCATGTACTCCAGCACGTCGCGCTGGAAGAGGCTGTGCGCTGAACGCACTCCGGTTTCCTGCTCGGGGTACACGACGCGGTCTGCCCCCACTGCCGAGAGCGTCTTGCCGTGGATGTCGCTGATGGCGCGCGCCATCACCTGGGGTACTTCGAAGGTCTGCTTCAGGAGAACGGTGGTGAGGACGCTCGACTGGATGTCCGTGCCGATGGCGACGGCGGCGGTGTCGAAGTTGCGGATGCCGACTTCCTCCAGGAACTCCATGGAGGTGGAGTCGCCCGTGACGGAATAGGTCACCTGCCCCATCATCATCTGGGTGAGCGACTCGTCGCGATCAACGGCGAGCACGTCGTGACCGATGCGGTACAGTTCATGTGCCAGGCTTATACCGAACCTGCCCATGCCGATGACGGCTACCTGGTGAGCCATAGCGTACCTCTCAACCGATTCTAACGCGTTCCTCTGCGTATCGGTACAACGCCCGGCGTTGGCGAAGCGCCAGTCCGAGCGCGATCGTCAGCGGGCCCAGCCGCCCCACGTACATCGCCAGCGTGATGATGAGCTTTCCGGGCGTGGAGAGGTCGGGCGTTATCCCGTGCGACAACCCCACGGTGCCGAAGGCGGACATCGTCTCGAACATCGTGTCACCGAACTCGAAGGTTCCTGCTTCGAGGTTCGACCGCTCGGAGACCATGAGCGCGATGATGAAAATCGACACGCCGACCACTCCCATTACGAGCACGCCCAGCGCGCGGCTCACCTGGGAGTATGCGATCTCACGCCTCGCAAACTCGACGTTGGGTCGCCCTCGCACCGCCGCGATGGTCGCCACTATGATGACCATCGCCGTATTGACCTTGATGCCTCCCGCCACCGACCCGGACGCCCCGCCGACGAACATCATCATCATGTAGAGGTAGCTCGTACCGGCCTCGACGTGGCCGAAGTCGACGGAGCTGAACCCTGCGGTGCGCGACGTGAACGCCTGGAACGCGCCGTTGCTGATCTTGTCTCCCAGGCTCATACCGCCGAGCGTCAGAGGGTTCGTGACCTCGAAGAGGAGCACCGTAACGGCGCCCGTGGCCCACAGGCCAAGCGTTCCGAGCACGACCAAGCGCGTGTCCAGCGTCCAGCGGCTGAATCCCTTGCGCCGCGCCAGTTCGTTCATCACGGGATAGCTCATCGCGCCGAGGAGGATGCTCAGGCCGATGGTCCAGAGCACGGCGGGGTCGGACTGGAAGGCAGAGAGGCTGTGGGAGTCAGGGAAGATGGTGAACCCTGCGTTGTTGAACGCGGAGATGCTGTGGAAGAGGCTCTGCCAGAAGGCCTCGAGGGCCGGGTACTCGAACACGAGCCGGACGAAGAGCAGGAGGAACGCTACGAGCTGCGCTCCCAGTGCGAAGCAGATGATGTAGCGCACGAGCCGGACCGCGCTGCCCAGCGCCTCGCCTCCCAGCGTCTCCCGCACGAGGAGCCGCTGGTTGAGCGTGACACGCCTCCCCAGCACCGCCAGGACGACGATGCCGGCGCTCATGATTCCCAGCCCGCCCATGAGCATGAGCGCCGCGATGACGACCTGGCCGAAGATGCTCCAGTAGTCGCCGCTCGAGACGACGACCAGACCGGTGACGCAAACGGCGGAAGTGGCGGTGAAGAGTGCGGTAACGAAGCCGGCGCTCTCCGGCCCGGCTGCCGCGAACGGCAGCATGAGGAGTGCGGTGCCAGCCAGGATGAGGGCTGCGAATCCTCCGGCGAGCGTCAGCAGCGCCGAGGACGATGAGGGCAGGGCGAAGCGCCGCCGCCGGCCCTGCGTGCGGATGCGCACGGGTGCGGTCTCTCTCTGGCGGGGGCGCCTGACGACACGGTCACCCGGACGGAGACGCCAGTTGTTGCGTCTCATCTCAAGTCCTCGATGAGCACCGAGGGGACTGGGTTGGAGGTGTGCGTAGCGAACTCCAGCCGCTTGCAGAACGGCACAGGAAATTCTAACAGGCGCCGGAGGCGAGTCAACGGCTCCCGGCTGCGGGGTAGCGCGCATCGTCCTCCCACACGCCGCGATAGAATCGACGCATGGCGCAGGATGGGCAGAGAACGCTGGCCGCACTCGTTGGGAGCACGCCGCTCATCGAGCTGCGCAACCTCAGCCCCCACCCCGGCGTGCGGCTCTTCGCCAAGCTGGAGGGACAGAACCCCAGCGGCAGCGTGAAGGACCGGATAGCGGTGGCGATGCTGGACGCGGCGGAGGAGAGCGGCGCGCTCAAGCCCGGTGCGACGCTGGTGGAGGCGAGCACAGGGAACACGGCCATCGCACTGGCGGCGCTCGCACCGCGCAGGGGCTATCGCGTCCGTGTGGTGCTGCCGAAGGGCATCGTGCCCAGCATCGCGGACATCCTGGACCTCTACGGCGCGGAGATCGAGTGGTGCGAGCCGGAGGCGGGGATGCGCGGCGCCATCAGAAGGGTGCAGGAGTTGGCGGAGCAGCCGGGCTACTACGCGGTCGGCCAGTTCAGCGACCCGGCCAACGTACGCTGCCACTACGCCACGACGGGGGAGGAGATCGCCCGGGCGATGGAGCGCGTGGACGTGTTCATCGCCGGCATCGGCACGGGCGGCACGATCACCGGGGTTGCGCGACGCCTGCGGGAGCAGTGGCCGGACGTGCAGGTCGTCGGCGTCGAGCCGAGGCTGGGCGAACGGCTACAGGGGCTGCGGAGCCTCTCGGAGGGCTACGTCCCGCCACTGCTGGACCTCGGACTGCTGAACCGGCGCTTCCTGGTCGACAGCGCGAGCGCCATCGCGGCGGCGCGGGACGTGATGCGGGCGGAGGGCGTCTTCGCCGGGGTATCGTCCGGCGCGGCGCTCCACACGGCCTTCCGCGTCGCGGAAGGGATGGAGAGCGGGAACATCGTCATGATGTTCTCGGACGGGGCGTGGAAGTACCTGCCGTCGCGTCCGTGGGACGCCACCGGCTCGGATGCCGAGGCGCTCGACGAGGTGCACTGGTGGTAGGCGGCACCCTCTCCCCTTGTAGGGAGAGGGGACTTACGAGACGCCCAGCACCTGCTCCAGCGCGCGCCGGGTGAAGACGACGGACATGTCCCGCTTGTACCACGCGGAGCCGCGCGGGTCGTCGGTCGGGTCGACGATGTCGGCGACCGCCTGCGACGCCTCGCGGAGCGCGTCGAGCGTCGGGGCCTGACCGGCCAGCGCCTCCTCGACGACCGAGGCGCGCACCGCAGTCGGCGCGACCGCTCCGAGCGCGACGCGTACGTCGGCGATGCTGCCGCCCTCGACGCTGCCGATCGCGGCGACGGAGACGGTGGCGTAATCGTCCTCGGTGCGGGGCAGGTACTTGATGTACGTCCATCCTGCGCCGGACGGCTGGGCGGGGACGCGCAGCTCGGTCACGATCTCGTCCGGCTCCAGCGTCGTCTCGTAGTAGTCGGCGTAGACCTCACCGATGGGGATGACGCGCTCACCCCGGGTCGACGTGGCAACGACGCTCGCGCCGAGGATGAGCAGCGACGGCGGCGGGTCCATCGCGGGGTCGGCTTGGGCGATGCCGCCGCCGACCGTGGCGACGTTGCGGATGCGGACGGTCGCGACGCGTCGGTACGCCTCCGCCAGCAGCGGCGCGTGCTCCTTCACGACGGCGGACGTTTCCATGTCGCGCTGGGTGGCGAGGCCGCCGATGCGGAGCTCGCCGTTCGACGCCTCGATGGAGTCGAGGCCGGGCACGCGGTGCAGGCTGACGATGTGGTCCGGCGCGATGAGCGACTGCTTCAGGAGCGTGGTCAAGGAAGTGCCGCCCGCGAGCAGCTTGGCGTCGCCGTCGTGCTCGGCGAGCAGTTCGAGCGCGCCGGAGAGGGAGTCGGGTGCGTGGAAGGTGAAGTCGTGCATGGCTACTTCGCCTCCGCAGCGGCCTGGATGGACTCGATGATCTGGTAGTAGCCGGTGCAGCGGCAGAGGTTCCCCATCATCCACTCCTTGATCTCTGCCTCGGTAGGGCTGGAGTTGTGCTCCAGCAGCGCCTTGGCGGCCATGATCTGGCCGGGGGTGCACGCGCCGCACTGGAAGCCGCCGTGGTTGATGAACGCCTCCTGCACGGGGTGGAGCGTCTCGCCGTCGGCGACGCCCTCGATGGTGGTGATGTTCGCGCCGTCGGCCCGCACGGCGAGCGTGATGCATGACGCGGCGATCCTGCCGTCCAGCTCGATGGTGCACGCGCCGCAGACGCCGACGCTGCACGCCTCCTTGGTGCCGGTGAGGCCGAGGTCGTAGCGGATGAAGTCGACGAGGGTGCGGTAGGTGGGCACCTCGCGGGTGTATTCCTGGCCGTTGACGGTGACCGTGACGGTCTGCCTGACTGGAGTCGTGGTCATAGAGCCTCCCTCGCGGCCCGCGCCGGCCGCGTCCTGCTCGGCGGATGCTATCGCAGATGCGCCTCGTTCGCCAACCAAGGCGCCCAAACTCCCTTAATTCTGGACTCCTTGGTCGTCGTACAGGAGTAAACGAGACGGGCGATCTGAGCTCCTTGGTCTCCTTGGTCGGGGGTGTTTCCAAGGCCGTGGCCTGCTTCCCGCGACCAAGGAGACCAAGATGACCATCGAAAGCACTTTTTCGCGCCGGGGTCATAGACCGCATCTATAGATGCGGTCGTGAGGTATAGGCGCTGTCTATGGGTGCTGCGCGAACGGCGGTCATGCAACCAGCGTACGAGGTGGCGGGGCGTTCGCGTAAGGGGCGCGTGTCAGTGGTTGGGGAGAAGGACAGGGGAGTAGTGAGCGAGGTAAACGCTCCGTCCCTTTGTTAGACTCCCACAATCCCTCGAGTTGGAGAGCTTGCCCTTGCGGACGCTCGCCTTCCTTGCCCTCGTACTCCTCGCGCCTGCACTCGTCTCGTGCGACGCTGCTTCGCCGACGGCCACTGCCACGGAACCGGCGGCCCATACTGAATCGACATCCTCCCAGACCGCAACACCTACAGTTCCACCGGAAACCCCCACCTCGGCGCCAACCGCTGCTCCCACGCCAACCCCGATGGCCACGCCCACCCCCATGCCGACCGATGAGCAACTTGCTAGCGCCGCCATCTCTCCATTCATCGCCTGGTTCGGCTCGCCGCCGGGCCAGGGTCATGAGCGTATCGCCAGTACGCTTACCAAGATGTGGGTCCGGGATCCGGAACTGGCAGTTGCGGCCGCGCGGATGCCCTTCTACGACGGCAGCATCACCTTCGACGACCAGCGCGCGATAGATGCGCTGAACAGAATCGCTGAGGTGGACAGGGGCCTGGCGGTGGCCCTCACCAAGGCAGGATGGTTCGCCGATGGCATCTCCGATGAACGGAGTGCGCTCCCCAGCGAGTCCCTGACCGTTGAACACTTGTTGAGCATAGCCCGGGCGAACGCGGAACTGGCACGCGCGATCGGGGAAACCGGTCTGGTAGCGGACGCCTTGACCGAAGACGGGCAGGCGTGGCTGGGACACTTCTCCCGGTTCGGCGATGACCATCCTGAACTGGCAGCAGCGACAGCACGGGCCCACTGGGTGGCGGGCGATGCACCGGAATACGAGCCATGGGTAGTGGCTGCCTTGCATGAACTCGCCGACTATGACAGGGCGCTCGCACGCCAGCTGCTCGAGTACATCTCAGAGGAGCCGTTCCGCAACCGCAATCTGTACATGCTCGATGCTCTGCGGAGGATGAACTCAGACACCGCGCGCAAGCCGGACTTGGAGAGACTCGTCGCCCAGCCGTGGTCCGTTGACGGCTGGAACGCCGAGGAACGAGCCCGCATCAACCT
This sequence comes from Dehalococcoidia bacterium, assembly GCA_034422595.1. GTDB lineage: Bacteria > Chloroflexota > Dehalococcoidia > Lucifugimonadales > Australimonadaceae > Bin16. Next base: position 157,319 of record DAOUJO010000011.1, read on the forward strand.
CATCTCCTATGAAGGGACTTTGGTCGACGAGGTCTTCAGTCGCTCATCCACCATCACGTCGCCGCTGTCCGGTGAGATTGCCCTCTGGGTGTTCCAGGCGGAACCATTCCCTTCCGGCGACGACACGCTGGAGATGCTGGAGGAGGTTGTCCGGGGCGCGGAGCGGTTGATGGGAGTCCCTTTCCCTACAACCGACGTTATCCTGCGCATCTCCGACCCGGCGATCCAACCCAGGGCGTATTTTGACGAAGACCACATCGTAGTGCCGCGAGTCGATGGCCATGTGCGGGTGGATGCAGTTTTCCATGAGACGGGTCACTACTACTTCCATACCCGGCCGCGTTGGCTCGGTGAGGGGGGCGCAGAGCTCGTAGAGTGGTATGTCAGAGACCAGTTGACCCAAGGATACCTGGAAGACCTGGCACAACTGCCCCCGGGTGCTCCACTACCGAACGGACGCTTTGACTTCCTGGTCCCCTACGATGACCCCGATGACTTCCATACCCTGCAGCGCATGATGCGCAGGGCACGGGAGATCCTCCACGCTCCAGATAGTTGTTTGGCGCTGGGCGTAAGAGATATCCAGTCACTGAGTACTGCTGGTGCAGCACAAGTGCGCTGCACCTATAGCTATGGCACCTTGTTGCTCGGAAGCATGTACTTCCTGTTTGGAGAGGAGGCGTTCAGAGCGGCGCTGCAGGAGGTGTATTTGCGCTCCCAGGAACTGCTCAAACCGGCCGAGGGAGGACCTTCCACCTTCACTGCGGAAGAGTTGTTTGACATCTTCCGCGGGCACGTTCCGTCCGGCTTGGAGCAGGAGTTCTGCGAGACGTACAAGCGCATCCACGGTGGGCCCTCGATCGAGTGCGGGAGATGAGCGGTTCGCTGCGCGAATCCGAGAATTCCCGTCTGCACGGGAACGACGGGGAGACCAGCCTACCGGGATGGCTTGGTTCGACAGGCTCACCACGAGCGGATGCGAGGTTCCTGCCTGCGCAGGAACGACGGGGTTCGCTACTCCTCGCTGGGTTGTTCGAGGGAGTCTCGTTTGACGCCAACACGTCCCGGCTCTACGCTGCGACGACCGGCCCGGAGCGGACCGGAATGACCGGGTGAGCCGCATGGACGGGCCTGCGCCCGCAACTCGAATGAGGGATCGAGGTATCCGATGACAAACGGCAGCACACCAACCATAGTGGACTCTGACGGGCACATAATCGAGTCGATCGGGGAGATGGCGGAGTATCTCGACCCACCGATCCGGGAAACGGCTCTGGGGACCGGCGGCATCGGAGCGATCATCGAACTGAGCAGGACGAGCCTCTTCGGGACGCTCGACGGCCTGCATTTCACGAACGTCGCACCCAGTGACAACGCAACCGCCGGCAGAGAACGGATCAATGCCAGCGAGCACCGGATGGGCTCCGCCCAGGACTGGAAGGCGATGCTCGACAAGTCAGGCATGGCGGAGACCGTCGTCTATACGACCGAGGGACTGCAGGTCGGCAAACTGAGGAACAGGGACTACGTTGTCGGCCTGTGCCGCGGGTACAACGATTACGTAGCAGACCGTTACCAAGGCTACGACAGCCGCATCCATCCCATCGCGCTGCTCCCGATGCAGGACCCCGCCCGCGCGGCGCTCGAGCTTCGCCGTGCCGTCAAGGAGCTGGGACTGCTGGGCGCGATGCTTCCCTCGACGGGCCTCGACCTCCACTTGGGGCATGAGTACTACTGGCCCGTCTATCAGGAAGCCTCCGACCTGGGCTGCATCCTCGCCGTCCATGGAGGCTCGAATGTCGGTATCGGCATCGACTCGTTCACCGACATCACTCCTTCCAACATCGTCCACCATCCGGTGCCGCTGCTGTACGCGTTCGTATCGTTCATCTATGACGGCGTCTTCGAGCGCTTTCCCGGTATGCGGGTCGCGTTCCTCGAGGGCGGCTGCGCATGGGTGGCGCTCGCCCTGGACCGGATACAGCGAGCAGCCGAGTTTTCCGGAGCGCCCCCTCGCCCGGCAGAAGAGTACCTCGCAACCGGCAACATCCTCATCGGCTGCGAGGGCGTAGACCCCACTCTCCCGTACCTGGCGGGTAGAGTCGGGATCGAGCCCTTCGCTTATTCATCCGACTATCCCCATGAGGTGGACTTCAAGTCCGCCATGGACGAGATACAGGAGACGATCAAGGACGAGGGACTCTCGGACGACCAGAAAGCCGCAGTCCTGGGAGGCAATGCCAAGCGGTTCTACGGGCTATAGCGCACCGTTCTGAAAGGAGGGTTCGAATGTCGGTTCTGCTGATTGGAGGAGGTCTGGTCGGTTCTCAGATCGCGAATATCCTCGTCAACGACGACGAGGACGTTACAGTGCTCGATTACGCGCCCCAGCCGGAGTGCCTCGCCGAGAACGTAGATATCAAGCGGCTCAGGGTGGTCCAGGGCGACATTCTGAACCCCCTCAGCATCGTCAATGCGCTACGGGAAAGCAAGGCAGACCGGGTCGTTCACACGGCGGCGTACCCGATGCTCACCATAGGCGCGCAGCAGAACCCCTACGGAGCGATCCAGATCAACATCATGGGCACAGTCAACGTCCTCGAGTCCGCTCGAACGATGGGCGTTGAGAGAGTAGTGGTGGTGAGTTCAGGGGTCCTCGCCCAGTACCTGACAGGCGGAGGCGATTCCGGCGATCCGGCTTTCGAGGAAGCTTACCCCCGTCCTTCCACGTTCTACGCAGCGACCAAGCAGGCTGTCGAAAGCCTGGCGGCCAACTACACCGCCTGGTGTGGAGTGGATGTCCGTGCCGTCCGCTATGCGGCCATCGCCGGCCCGTGGAGTGGCCGCGGGGGCGGAGGGCCCAGCAACATGTTTCGCGACCTCGTGGAAGGCGCTCTCCTGAAGGGTGAGATCGAAGTGCCTGCACGCCCGCTGGAGTGGGTCTACTCGAAGGATGCAGCCCGAGGCACTGTCCTTGCATTGAGGGCTGATGACCTCACCGACCGCGTTTTCAACATTGGCATGGGGCGCATCACGAGCGCCGAGGAACTGGCCGATGCCATAGCCGAAGCCGTACCGGAAACGAAGACGAGCATCGCCCCACCGGATCCGAGCGCTGCCGCTATGTTCAACGCGGTGGCTTTGAACCTGGATCGCTCGAAGGCCGTCCTGGGATACGAGCCTGAGTTCGATGTTCCGGGTTGCGTACGAGACTACGTCGAATGGTTCGGTGACAAGCGGATGTGACCGCCCAGCGGTTGCGGCGGGAGGAGGCTGTCATGTGGGAGCTACGTGGAGCTCAGCTGGTCGAGAATGCTGGGCCAGTCCTTGCCGGAGCCGCCGCCGCTGCTGGCGACGATGGTTCCGTCGGGCGCGATGCCGACGTACGTCGCCTGCGAGCGGATGTTGAAGGCCTGCAACGTGCCTGACTCGGCCTCAGCGAAGATCCAGTCGTAGCCCTCGCCCCTGGCGTACGAGTCCAGCGCGGCTGCGTTCTCGTTGAAGGCGACGCTGATGACTTCGACATCGTCCTTGTAGTCGTCGTAGAGGGTGTCCAGCGTGCGAGCCTCGCCGCGGCAGGTCGGTCACCACGTGGCGAAGAAGTAGAGGAGAACGCCCCGGCCCGCGGCAGCCGATTCGAGGGTGCTGGTGGAGCCGTCAGGGAGCGTTATCGACGCGTTGGCCGCGCGGTCGCCATGCTCGTGGCCAACGGCGACGTCGGTGCGCCAGCCTCCCGCCGACATGCCGTCTGAAGCGGGCATCGGGGTGGCGGTGGGCTCGGGCTCAGGGGTTGGAGTGGGTTGCGGCACCGGCGTCGCGGTGGGGTCCGAGCCGCAGGCGCCGAGCGTGAACAGCAGGAGGAGCAGGGCTGCTGCTGCTATCAGGCGCGATATGGATGCGCTGCGCGTGGTCATGCCGCGCCAAGGCTATGGCTCACGGACAAGGGGTGTCAATGCGGCGAGGGGATCGCCCTCACCCGCCGCTGCGCGGCGACCTCTCCCCGGGGGAGAGGTGGGCTACGAGGTTCCTGCCTGCGCAGGAACGACGGAAATTACGAAGCGCGCAGGTCGTCCAGGATGCCGCGCCAGAACGACGTGCCATCCGCGCCGTAGCCGCGCCTGTTGAGGATGGCGCCGTCGCGCCCGATACCGACCCACGACGATTGCTGGCGGACGTTGTAGTCGCGGACGAGCGACGCAGGGCCCTCGGCGAACACCCCCGCGTAGCCCTGCCTCTCCGCGTGTGCGCCGAGCTGGTCGGCGTTCTGGTTGAAGGCGACGGCCACGACCTCGACGTCGCTGCTGTAGTCGTTGTAGAGGCCCGTTAACGTCCGTAACTCGGCGTTACAGGACGGTCACCACGTAGCGAAGAAGTAGAGAAGAACGGCGCGGCCTCCGGCTGTAGCCTCGATGGTGGCGGTGGAGCCGTCGGCGAGCGTCAGGGAGGCGTTGGTTGCTCGTTCGCCGACACCGGAGCCGGTGGCGACGTCGGTGCGCCAGCCGCTCGCAGGCGCGGGTTCGGGCGTCGGCGTGTCGGTGGGGACGGGGGTGGGGGTGTGGGTCGGCTGGGGCCTCGGGGTGGGCGTGTTTGTTGGCCGCGGCGTGGGAGTCGGGGTATCGGTTGGCTGCGGCTCCGGCGTTGGTGTCGGCTGTGCCAGCGTCCCCTGCGTCGCGCCCTCGTCAGCCAGGAGGTCCGGCGCGGGTGTGTCGGTGGGCTGCGGAGCAGGAGTGGGCGTGTTCGTTGGGGCCGGAGCGGGCGTATCGGTGGGAACGGGGGCGGGTGTGTTCGTCGGAGCAGGGACCGGCGTGTCGGTGGGGACAGGCGCCGGGGTGGGCGTCGCGCTCTCGCAGGCGGCGAACGCAAGCACGAGCAGCGCAACGGCGACCGCTCGCAGGAGGAGGCCGTATCCCGGAACCGAGCCCATCGCTTCTATTCTACGCGGTTCCCGGCGCGGCGGTTCTCTGGTCCACCCCCATCCTAACCTTCCCCCTCGACGGGGGAAGGGACCTGAATGTCCCTGAAGGCGACGAGTTGCGCGGTGACGATGAGGCGCTGGTCGTACTTGAGGCGCGGGAAGCAGGTGACGAGCGAGATGCGTGCGTCGTCCGACAGATAGAGCGCGAGGTCGTCGGCGTGCGTGGTGCTCGTTTCGTTCACGAGATAGAGGTACTCCCGACCGCCGGACGTGAGGATGACGTGCACATCGTCGCCGTCGCGCAGCAGATCTGCGACCTCCGGGAGACGCAGGAAGACGTTGCCTTCACCCTGGATCGGGTTCTCCAGGTGGCCGAAGTACCAGCCGTTCCCCGCCGAGCCCGGGTTCGGCGTCGTGGGGATGTGGCCGACCGTGAACGCGGGCGTCTCGTACGCGGCGCTCGACGCGAGGTTGATGATGCTGAGCTCCTCCACCTCGGCGTCGACGTTGAGTTGCGGGATGACGATGCGCTCGGCCCTCCCGACGACCCCGGCGATGTGCGGCTGCCCCTCGTTGCTGAGCGGGATGAACCCCTCGAGGTCCGGCACGCCGAGATTGATCGCGCCGCGCGGGTCGGCCCACTGCCGGGCGGGCATGAGCGAGCCGGGATAGAGCTCCTGTGCGGCGGGCGACGGCCCCTCATGCGCCGTTGCAGTCGCGCGCGGCAGCGTCTCGCTGACAGGCCCGGTGACGGTCACGTCGAGGCGGTCGAGATCGCGTCCGGCGAAGAAGCCGTAGGAGTAGTAGGCAGCGGCCGCGGCGAGCAGGAGCGCGCCCACGGCAAGCAGAGCCACGCCGAGCACCGGCGCGCGCCGTGCGTGAGAAACCCTCACCCCCGGCCCCTCTCCCAGAGGGCGAGGGGAGCAGGCAACCCGAGAGATGCTTCGACTCCGCTCAGCATGACAACCCTCACGATCGGCCCCTCTCCCAGAGGGCGAGGGGCGTATCCCAGCGGAGCGGGGACTAGCGCCTGCCTGCCGTGGCGCCGTCGTTGATGGGCTCGTTGATATAGACGTCGCCGTTGCGGATCTTCAGGTTGAACCCGCAGTCGGGGTTGGTGCAGACCCAAGCCTTGTAGTGGATGGGCGCGCCCTGGCTCCCGAAGTCCGAAAGCGGGACGAGGTCTCCGTCGCTGCATGCCTGGCATGCGGGCAGTGCTGTTTCCACCATCATCCACCTCCTCCATTCGTATGGCCGCCCCGCAGCGCACCGCGGGCGTACAGCAAGGCGATGGTAGCACACCCGTACGCTGCCCGTTGGCAGCCCCGTGGCGCGGCAGGGGGATGCTATACTCGTGAGCGTACGGTGGACGGGGCGGTTAGCTCAGTTGGTTAGAGCGTCGCGTTGACATCGCGGAGGCCAGAGGTTCGAGTCCTCTACCGCCCACCACGCTTCCCCTGGGCCTAGATTACCAAGCGCTCTACCCGGGTCGACAACGTCAGCCGTGCTTATCCGCAAACCGCGGTGACGGGACCGGAGTCGACGACGCTTTCGACGCGGAACGCTTCGGGGATGATGCCCGCGCTCTTCCAGAAGTCGACGAGCATCCGCATACCCTCGGTGGCGGGGTCGGGGAAGTCCCGGAAGCCCGCATAGGTGACGTCGTAGGTCTCCTCCGCGATGGAGCGGGTGGTCTCGCCGTACTTCTCGTGGACCGCGACACCGAAATCCCGGTCCTGCTTGTAGCGCCGCTGGCCCTCCAGGTAGCCGCGCAGGAAGCGCCGCACGAGCTCCGGCTGGGACTCGACGAGCGAGCGGGGGGCCGCGATGCCGCCGATGGCGAAATTCAGGTCCATCTCCGCGTAGTCGTACAGCCAGGGACAACCCGCGTGCCGGGCCTGTACCGCGGTGGGCGGCGAGAGCGGCGTCGCGGCGACTTCGCTGTCGAGCACGGCCTGCAGGCGCGACTGGCTGCCGCCAACGGCCCGCAGCTCGCCCGACCCGTCAAGGACGCGGTCGATGGTCAGTTGACCGAGGAAGTCGGTGAGGTCGCCGGGGTGGCTCATGCTGAGGGGCCGGCCCTGCAGGGCGTCGAGCGTCATGCCGGGTGCGCCGACGAGGAACTGCTGGTTGACCCCGCCCGCCAGGAAGACGAGGTCCGCCCTGCCCTCTGCCGCCGCGAGCACCAGCGCGGGAGCGGCGAGGTTGCCGAAGGCGATGGCGCCCGACGCCAGCCCGGCCACGACCGCGTGCGCGTCGCCCATCTTGGCGAGGGTGACGTCGAAGCCCTGGTCGAGCATCGCGCCGGACTCCAGCGCGGCGGCCAGGGGCGTGACTCCCTGACCTTCGCTGGCGTATCCGCAGGGGAGCGGCGTGCTCATGCCGGTGAAGATAGTCCGGCAGACCAGGCAACGCAAATGAGGCTCGCCCCGAGACGCGGGGGCGTAGAATCGGCGTTTGGACGGACACGTCGGTGGAAGCGTTCGGATGAGACGCAGACAGGCACAGATCCGGCGGCTATCGCGCGAGTTGCCCAGGAAGAGGGGGGCGTGGCGCGGCGCGGCCATCGCGAGGGCGGTGCGCATCCTGCTCGAGGCGGGAGGTATCGACCTCGCGGGCTCGCTCGCGTATTTCACGATCCTGTCGCTCCTCCCGGCGGTGGCGCTGGCCATCATGGCTATAGCGTTCTTCGGCGAGCCCGATGTGATCGAGGAGACGTTGACGGCAACGCTCCTCTACTACTTCCCCACGTCGCAGGGGCTGATCCAGGACGCCGTCGACAACCTGCTCCGTGGTTCGCTGGCCATCGGGCTGGTGGCGTTCGTCAGCATCGTCATGGGGGCCAACGGGCTGTTCATGGCTGCGACCCGGTCGGTGAACAGGGTGTTCGGCGTTGAGACACAGAAAGTGCTCCGCATAACCGCTCTGCAGGTGAGCTTGACGACGATCATCGTGCTCCTGTTCCTGCTGTCGGTGGGGCTCACGGCGTCGCTGCAGCTGGCGGTGCGGTTCAGCGAGGGTATAGCCGAGTCGGCGGGTGAGATATCCGTGGTCGTTATCTTCGCGCTGGGCGCGGTCTCGGCGCTGCTGCCGGCGTTCCTGACGATGGTGATCTTCGCGTTGGTGTACTACCTCATGCCGAACGTGCGCTTGGAGTGGCGGGACGCCGTGTTCGGGGCGCTGACAGCCATCGTGCTGTTCGAGGCGGGCAAGCACCTGTTCTTCTGGTTCACCACGTTAGCCGGGCAGCGGAGCGCGGTGTACGGGCCTATCGCCTCGTTCGTCCTGCTGCTGATGTGGGGGTACGTCGCGGGGATGATCTTCCTGTACGGCGCGGCACTGACCAGGGCCGCTGGCGAGCTCCGGCCGCCGGAGACCCCGTGCCGGTCCCGCAGGGGATGATGGGAAAGGGCGGGGTTGTGGCAACGGGTCACGCGCGTAGTAAAGTTGCGTGAGTCTCAACGAGACGCCTGTCTACAGGGAGGCGCGCACTGGCCACGGTAACGCAGAATCCCCGGTACGAGGCGCACGAGAACCCGCCCTGGCGGACCTCGTTCGGTTACGGTCTGCAGTTCAGCATGATCGCGTCCGCCACGTTGCTGGTGACGCCGGTCATCGTGGCGAATGCGTCGGACAGAGGCGAGCCGTACGTGACGTGGATGGTCTTCGCCTCGCTGCTGGCGGTAGGGCTCTCCACGCTGGTGCAGGTGCGCCGCCTGGGCCCATTGGGCGCGGGCGCGGTGATGCCGTTCTTCACGGCAGCCTTCGCCATCCCCTTCTGCATCACGGCGGTAGTGGACGGCGGCCCCGCAACGCTGACGACGCTGGTGCTCGCCTCGGCGGCGTTCCAGTTCATCGTCGCCAGGTGGCTGTTCATCCTGCGGCGACTCGTGACGCCCGTCGTGAGCGGCACGGTGATGATGATCCTCTCCATCACGCTGGCGTCGGTCGTCTTCGGGCTCCTCGACGACGCGTCGATAGAGGAGCCGGTGGCGGCGCCGCTGACCGCACTGGCGACGCTGACGGTCGTCACCGCGCTCACGATGCGGGGCAGCGTGCGGCTGCGCCTGTGGGCGCCGATGATCGGCATCGTGGCAGGCGTGCTTGTCGCTGCGGCGTTCGGTATCTACGACACCAGCCGGATCACGCAGTCCGCCTGGGTGGGGCTTCCCTCCGAAGCGCCGGGGCTGGCGCTGGACCTCGGAGTCGATTTCTGGACTCTGCTGCCGGCGTTCTTGTTCCTGGGCGTCATCATCGCGATCCAGGTGAACGGGCAGGCGATAACGCACCAGCGCGTCTCCCAGCGCGAGGTGAAGGCCGTCGATTTCCGGCACGTGCAGGGTGCGCTGACGGGCGCAGGCGTAAGCAATGCGCTGGCAGGCGTGACCGGCGCAGTGCCCAACGCGGTGAACCCGGCCATCGTCTCCTTCATCCAGGTCACCGGCGTCGCTTCCCGCAGGATGGGCTACTCCATCGGCGCTATCTTCATCCTCGTGGCATTCCTCCCAAAGCTGTCCGGGCTGTTGAGCAGCCTGCCGGGGCCCGTGATGGCCGGCTACCTCATCCTCGTCACCGGCACGCTGTTCGTGGACGGCGCGCGGACGGTGATCCAGTCCGAGCAGAACACGCAGAAACTCATCGTCGCAGGCATCTCCTTCTGGATAGGCGCGTCGTTCCAGTTCGACCTGTTCACGCTTCCGCAACTCGGTCCGGTGTTCGGAGCCCTGGTGAAGAGCGCCATCACCACCGGAGGAGTCGCCGCGATCGTGATGATCCTGTTCCTTGAGTTCACCAAGAAACGGCGGATGCGCTTCGAGTCGAAGCTCGACGCCGAGGTGTTGCCGGACCTCTTCGCGTTCACGGAGCAGTTCGCCGAGAGCAGGGGATGGGACCAACCGATGAAAGAGCGGCTGAGCGCGGTTGCGGAAGAGACGCTGCTCACGCTCGCCCCGCTCGACCTGTCCTTTGATTTGGATGCCGATGACGACGAGCAGGAGACGCGACGGCTGGTCGTGCTGGCGTCCAGCGAGGGGGCGATAGCGGAACTCGAATTCATCGGCGGCGGGGACGAGGAGAACCTGGAGGACCGCATCCGGCAGCTGCAGCAGCACGACGAGGAGACCGTGTCGGAGAACGAGATATCGCTGCGGCTGCTGCGGCGCTACGCCTCGTCGGTGCGGCACCAGCAGTTCCACGGCTCCGACATCATCACGGTGCGTGTCGGCCCTCCGGGGGCAGGGTAGGCGGGACGCCGGTTCCGTGCTCGCTGCCGCGCTTCCGAGGGGCGGTTTCCCCCACGGATAGCCCCGCATACACTGTGCATGATTCGACCGCTCGGAGGCCTGCCATGAGCACCTCGTCTTCCCGGAAAGTGCTTTGTGTTCTCTACGAAGATCCGGTGAACGGGTTCCCTCCCGCCTACGCTCGTGAAGAGATACCCACGCTGACGCACTATCCCGACGGTCAGACGGTGCCCTCGCCAACCGCCCGAGACTTCATCCCCGGTCATCTCCTGGGGTCCGTGTCGGGCGGGCTCGGGCTGGAGCGGTTCCTGACCGAGCGGGGGCACCGGTTCGTCGTCACCTCCGACAAGGACGGCCCCGACTCCGTCTTCGAGCGGGAGCTGCCCGACGCGGACATCGTCATCTCCCAGCCCTTCTGGCCCGGGTACCTGACCGCCGAACGCATCGCGAATGCCCCCAACCTCAGACTGGCGGTCACCGCCGGTATCGGGTCCGACCACGTCGACCTGCAGTCCGCCATCGACAGGGGCATCACGGTGTGCGAGGTGACGTGGTGCAACAGCGTCAGCGTCGCGGAGCACGCGGTGATGCAGATGTTGGCGCTGGTCAGAGACTACATCCCCCAGTACGGCTGGGTGGTCAGAGGCGGATGGAACATCGCCGACGCGGTTTCCCGCTCGTACGACATCGAGGGGATGGACGTGGGCGTGGTGGCGGCCGGGAGAATCGGGCTCGCCGTGCTGAAACGGATGAAGCCCTTCGACGTGAAACTCCACTACACGGACAGGCGCCGGCTCCCCGCCGAGGTGGAGCAGGAGCTTGGTTTGACGTTCCATGAGAACGTCGAGTCGCTGGTCAGCGTGTGCGACGTGGTCAGCATCCACTGCCCTCTGCATCCGGAGACCGAGCACATGTTCAACGACGCGCTGATCGGCAGGATGAAGCGTGGGTCGTACATCGTGAACACAGCCCGCGGGAAGATATGCGACCGGGACGCCGTTGTCAGGGCGCTGGAGAGCGGCCAACTGGCCGGGTACGCGGGCGATGTCTGGTTCCCTCAGCCGCCTCCCAACGATCATCCGTGGCGGACCATGCCCAACCACGCGATGACGCCGCACACCTCAGGCACGTCGCTCTCGGCCCAGGCCCGCTACGCGGCGGGCGTTCGCGAGATACTGGAGTGCTGGTTCGACGGACGGCCGATCAGGGAGGAGTACCTCATTGTGCAGGGCGGCGCGCTTGCCGGAACGGGAGCGCGCTCGTACAGCGAGGGGGACACTACGGGCGGCTCGGAGGAGGCGGCGCGGTTCTCGACCGGTTAAGGGGACGGTTTCACGCCCGCCCGAAGCCCGCGCCCGATTGACGCCCGTAGTACCATTGGCGCACTTCTGAAGCGGAGGCGGCCCATGCTCTCGGCCAGCGACAACCAACTGCTTACGCGAGTCGGGCGAGGCACGCCTATGGGCGAGTTGCTGCGCCGCTACTGGATTCCAGGGGTCTTCTCGTACGAGGTGAAGGCCGACGGCGTGCCCCATCGCACACGCCTGCTCGGCGAAGACATCCTCGTCATGCGCTTCACCAGCGGAAAGGTCGCCGCGCTCACGCCCTCGTGCCCGCACCGCGGGGCCTCCCTCTACTTCGGGCGCAACGAGGAGGAGGGAATCCGCTGCGCCTACCACGGGTGGAAGTTCGACGAGACCGGCGCCTGCATGGACATGCCCAGCGAGCCGCCGGAGAGCAACTTCCGCTCCAAGGTCAGGCTGCCCGCCTTCCGGGCGCACGAGCGCAACGGCGTCATCTGGCTCTACCTCGGCCCGGACCAGGACAACCCCCCGCCCCTGCCCGACATCGAATGGAACATGGTCCCCGAGTCGCACGTCTACCTCACCAAGCGCATCGCCCAGAACAACTTCTTCCAGACCATCGAGGGCGAGATCGACTCGAGCCACAGCGGATTCCTGCACTCCACGTTCAACGACCCCTACCGGCTCATGTCCAAGCAGGAACAGGGCATGGTCTACAAGATGCGCGACCGCCACCCCCGGTTCGAGGTGCTCGACACCGACTACGGCGTGCTCATCGGCGCGCGCCGCAACGCGGAAGAGGACACCTACTACTGGCGCATCACGCAGTTCATGCTCCCCTTCCACACCATGATCCCACCCTACGGCGAGGACCCCCTCCTCAGCGGCCACGCCTACATCCCCATGGACGACGAGAACGTGCTCGCCGTCTGCTACACCTACAACCCCGTGAGGCCGCTCGCGGAGGACGAGCTCGACAACCTGAAGTACGGACGCAACGGCCAGCAGGGGCTCCACCCGACCGTCGACGCCTTCCTCCCGCCCATCCCCAACCGTCCCGAGGCCGCCTGGTGGCCGAAGATGCACATCGACAACGACTTCCTCATCGACTGGGAGCGTCAGAAGACAATCCAGTTCTCCGGCCTTCCCGGCACTTGGCCCCAGGACTCCGGCATGCAGGAGACGATGGGCCGCACGGTCGACCGCACGAACGAACACCTCGGGGTGAGCGACAGCGGCATCATCCGCACGCGCCGCGCTCTCATCAGGGCCGCCAAAATGCTCGACGAGTACGGCATCGAACCCGCGTCCGTCTCCGACCCGGCGGTCTACAGCCTGCGTTCGAGCGCTATCGTCCTCCCGCGCGAGGGCGACTGGGTCGCGATGTCCGCCCAGTACCGCGAGGCCACCCCCGGCGTTCACTACGCCGCCGTCTGAGCTTGCCCTCTCTGCCCTTCGGGCATCTCCCCCACAGGGGGAGACAGGAACCCCCTCCCCCCGAGGGAGAGGGCTGGGGTGAGGGCAGCGCGCTCCCGTCATTCCTGCGAAAGCAGGAATCTCGCCTCCTGTCTCTCCCCCCGAGGGGGAGATGCCCCCGAAGGGGGCAGAGAGGGCGGATTGGCCCCCTCCCCTCGAGGGGGAGGGCTGGGGAGAGGGCAGCGCGCTAAACCGGCGCGACCTGGTCCTCCACAGCGTCGTCCAGCGGCTTGGCCGGCTGCACGATGTACCCCTCGCGGATGACGCCCGCCGCATCGTCGAGTTCCGGCGCACGTCCCATGACGGTAACCTCGCCGCGCCGGAACTTGTACGCCGTCCACGCCGCCATCGCCGCATCCAACTGGTCATGCGTCGGAGGAGAAGACTCCGGCAGGCGAACGCCGAGGCTCTCCAGTAGTTCGACGCGCTGCTGACGGCCTTCGAGCGAGGTCTTCCGCGCCAGCGGCTGGCCCGCGAGCAGTTTCCACGCCGCGCCCGGGTAGACCTCGAGCAGCGTCGCGTCCGACGCCGGCGCCCCGTCGTAACCGAGCAGGCGGAACCGGCTGCCGCTGACGACGAGCTGGTGAAACAGCCGCACCGATCCGGCGATGAACCCGGCGAACGGCGTCCCGTTCTCCGGCAGGTCGTAGGTCGAGTGTCCGGGAGCATTCACGAGACGCTCGGACTCGCGCATCGTCGCGCCGGCGTCGCTCGCCAGCCCCTGGGGGCCGTCGACCGCGAGGATGAACGAGCGGCCAAGCGCCGGTTCCGGGATGATCCCTCCGCCGTCCTCCCGGTATGTCCACTGCCCGAAGACGCAGTTGAGGTCGGAGTCGAGCACGGCGTAGTCGCAGGGACGGGGCGTGGCTGTCGTGGGGTCGGTGAGATCGAGGCCGATGAAGACGCGGCCCCCGCCGACGCCGCGCTCTCCGCCCCCGCGCCGCATTGAGCGCCGACGCCGCCACTTCGCCACGTACCGCGCAGTAACCGCAGCGGCCACCAGCGATGCGCCCGCCGCGCCATAGAACCTCGGACTATTCAGGGAGGCCACCCTCCCAGTTTACCAAACACCCTCAGCGCGCCTCCCCATCTCCCCCTCGGGGAGGGGGAGATGCCCGAAGGGCAGAGAGGGCAGCATCCGCGTCTCCCCCTGAGGGGGAGATGCCCCGAAGGGGCAGAGAGGGCGGATTGCCCCCTCCCCCGAAGACGGGGGAGGGCTGGGGTGAGGGCAGCGCGCAAAGCGCGCACTCCGTCGCCCGCGTAGGCGGGAATCCATCTCCTCCAATTCGTGGTGAGCCTGTCGAACCACGGCGTGTCATCTGTCATTCTGAACGCAGCGGAGCGGAGTGAAGAATCTAAACCCGATGCCTCCAGACAACATGTCCGCAGGCGAGAGCCCGAGATTCTTCGCTGCGCTCAGAATGACAGGAGTGAGAGGAGGAATGACGGGCATGGGGCGGAGAGAACGGCCCTCTCCCCAGCCCTCCCCCTCGGGGGGAGGGGTTCCTGTCTCCCCCCGAGGGGAGATGCCCCGAAGGGGCAGAGAGGGCAGCGCGCGACAGCGCGCACTCCGTCATTCCTGCGAAAGCAGGAATCTCGCCCCTACCGCCGCGCGTCGAGCCACGACTGCAGAATCACCGCCGCCGCCGATGCGTCCGACGCGCCCGCGGGAGGACGGCGGCGTCCGCGCCGGTCCTCACGCCGATGCATGCTGCGCTCCGCCTGCTGCGTCGAAAGGCGCTCGTCGACCGTTTCGATCCTCGCCTCGGCGGCCTCGCGCAATTCCGCGACGAACCGCTCGACTGCTTCGGCCTGCGGCCCCACGCGCCCTGACATCGAGTACGGCATGCCCACCACGATGACTTCCGCCGACCGCGACGCGGCCTCGGACGCGGCCTGCGCCGCCGCCGTGGGGTCCGCCAGCCCCGCGATCACCCCGGCGGGCGTCGCGAGGCCCGTCTCCGTGTCGCCCGACGCCACGCCCGTGCGGCGCCCGCCCACGTCGAGGCCGATGACGCGCATCAGCCCGCTTGCCGCTCGACGGCCTCGGCGACCGCGGCGAGGGCGTCGTCGAGTTGCGCGGGGTTCTTGCCTCCCGCTTGCGCCAGGCGCGGCTGACCGCCCCCGCCGCCCCCCATGCGCTTGGCGGCCTCGCGCACTATGGCGCCGGCGTCGAGGCCCCGTTCCACGAGGTCGGGCGTCACCATCGCCACGATTGCCGGGCGCTCGTTGAACACGGCGCCGAGCGCCACCACCGCCGAGCCGAGCTTGTCGCGCAGACGGTCGCCCATCTCGCGCAACTCGTCGGCGCTTCCGGCGCTGCTGCGCGCCGCGAGCACCGTTACGCCGCCGACGTTCCGCGCCTGAGCCAGCAGCTCCTCGGCCTCCTGCCGCGACGACTCGCGGCGGTCTCCCTGCCCGGCGCGCTTCGCCTCCTCCACCTGGGCGAGGAGCGCGTCTATCCGCTGCGGGAGGTCGGCGGGCGCGGCGCGGAGCTTCGCAGCGGCCTCGTCGAGCGCGGCGAGACGCTGGCCCACCCAGGCGTCGCCGCCGCGTCCCGTCACCGCCTCGATGCGGCGGACGCCCGCGCCGACGCTGCTCTCCGCCACGATGCGGAACAGCCCTATCTGGCCGGTGCGGTCGAGGTGCGTGCCGCCGCACACCTCGAAGCTCACGGGGTCGCGCTCGCCGATTTGCACCGTGCGCACCCGGTCGGCGTACCGCTCGCCGAAGAAGGCGAGCGCGCCCGTCGCGGTCGCCTCGCGGTAGGTCGTCTCGTCCTTCACGAGCGCCAGGTCGCCGCGCACCGCCTCGTTGATGCGGCGTTCGATCTCCTGCAACTCCCCCCGCTCCACCGAAGAGACGTGGGTGAAGTCGAACCGCAGGCGCTCCGGCGCCACCAGCGACCCCGCCTGCCGCACGTGCGAGCCCAGCACGTCGCGCAGCGCCGCGTGCAGCAGGTGCGTCGCCGTGTGGTTGCGCGCAACATCGAGCCGCCGGTCGCCGTCGACCGCCGCATGAACGGCGTCGCCGGCGGCGAGCGTCCCGGACTCGACTGTCGCCTTGTGCACGATCAGGTCGGCCATCGGCTTCTGCGTGTCGGAGACGCGCGCCGATGCGCCCGCCGACGCAATGACGCCGGCGTCGCCGACCTGCCCGCCGCCCTCCGGGTAGAAGGGAGTTTCGCGCAGCACGATTTCCACGGCGTCGCCCGCCGATGCGCTCGGAACGGAAGCGCCGTCTTTCAGGATGGCCGCGACCACCGTGTCGGTCTCGATGCGGTCGTAGCCGAGAAAGGCGGTTTCGCGGACGCCGACAGCCTCGTAGGCGCGCAGAGCGTCGCGCCCGCCGCCGAACTGCGCCGCGGCGCGTCCGCGCTCCCGCTGCGCCTCCATCTCGCGGTTGAAGCCCTCCACGTCCACGTCCAGGCCGTGCTCGCGGGCGATCTCCTCCGTCAGGTCGAGCGGAAAGCCGTAGGTGTCGTACAGCAGGAAGGCGTCCTTGCCCGATATGGGCGCGCCCAGGGCGAGCTTCTCGTTCAGCACCGGCGTCCCGAGCGCGATGGCCTCCTCGAAGCGCTCCTCCTCGGACTCCAGCGTCTTGAGGACGAACCGCTCGTGCTCCCGCAGTTCGGGATAAACGGAACTGAAGCGCTCGATGACGGGAGCGGCGACGTCGGGAAGGAAGCCTTCGCGGATGCCGAGCCGCCGCGCGAAACGGACGCCACGCCGTATGACGCGCCGGAGCACGTATCCCCGGCCCTCGTTCGCAGGAACGACGCCGTCCGCTATCAGGAACGTCGCGCTCCGTGTGTGCTCCGTAATCACGCGGATCGCCCGGTCGACCTCCGGGTCGTCGCCGTACCGTCTGCCTGCGATCCGCTCGACGGCCTCGCGTATCGGCTTCAGCAGGTCGGTCTCGTAACCCGAAGGCACGCCCTGCATGATGGCGGCGATGCGTTCGAGGCCCATGCCGGTGTCGATGCCCGGGGCGGGCAGGTTCGCGCGCGTCCCGTCCCGCGCCTGGTGGAACTGCGGAAAGACGAGGTTCCAGAATTCCACGTACCGGTCGGTGTCGTCGCCCGGCTTCGCGCCGGGGCCGTGCTCCTCGCCGAAGTCGTAGTACAGCTCGCTCGACGGCCCGCACGCGCCCTCGTCGCCAGCGGGGCCCCAGAAGTTGTCCTCGTCGCCGAGCGAAACGATGCGCTCGTTCGGCACGCTGCTCTCTTCGAGCCAGATGCCGCGCGCCTCGTCGTCGCTGTAGTGCACCGTAACCCAGATGCGCTCAGGGTCGAGCCGCAGCACCTCCGTCACGAACTCCCATGCCCACTGGATAGCCTCGCGCTTGAAGTAGTCGCCGATGCTGAAGTTGCCCAGCATCTCGAACATCGTGTGGTGGGTGGCGTCGCCCACGACGTCGATGTCGGTGGTGCGGAAGCACTTCTGGCACGACGCCAACCGGCGGCTGGGCGGAGTCTCGTCGCCGGCGTAGTAAGGCTTGAATGGCGCCATGCCCGCGGTCGTGAGCAACAGCGTCGGATCCCCGGCGGGAACGAGCGATGCGCTGGGCATGACGAGATGCCCCCGCTCCTCGAAGAACCGGAGGTACGCTTTACGGATATCGTCGCCGGCGGTGGGGGGAGCGTCGGGCAAGGCGGTCCTCATTAGCGAAAGCGGGATTTGGGCAGTCTACGAACGCCCTCTCGAACGTGTCAACGCCACGCCGGCCCCCTCCCCCGAAGTCGGGGGAGGGTTGGGGTGAGGGTTTACGCGCGAAGCGCGTGTCCCTGTCTCCCCCCGTGGGGGAGACGCCCCGAAGGGGCAGAGAGGGCGGATTGGCCCCCTCCCCCGAAGTCGGGGGAGGGCGGGGTGAGGGTTTACGCGCGAAGCGCGTATCCCTGTCTCCTCCCTCTGGGGAAGATGCCCCGAAGGGGCAGAGAGGGCCGCGCGCGTTGACGCCTACGGGGCCCTGTGGTACTGTCCCGCCATCCTCTGGGCGTGGATCTGGCGCTCGGAGTCGAGGCAGCAGGCGCGAGCCGAGTGCTCGCGCTGTAGCGCGGAAAGATGGGCCCCATGCAAGAGACGCCGGAGCCCGGGAACAACCGCAACGCCCTCTGGGCGCTCGCGGACGAACTCCTCAAGGACAATCGCCTCATCCTCGCGTCGAACCGCGGGCCCATGGAGCACCACGTCGCCCCCAACGGCGACCTCCAGCCCCGCCGCGGAAGCGGCGGCGTCGTAACCGCCCTCAGCGGACTCACCCGATACGTCGACTTCACCTGGATCGCCTCCGCTATGGGCGAGGGCGACCGACGCGCCGCCGAGGCGAGCGGGGGCAAGGCCGTCCCGTCCCCCCTGCCCGGCCAGAAGGTCGCCGTGCGGTTCGTCACGACTCCCCGCCGCGCCTATCACAAGTACTACAACGTCATCTGCAACCCGCTCCTCTGGTTCATCCAGCACTACATGTGGAGCTCGCCCTACACCCCGCGCGTCGACGCCGTGGTCTACGACGCCTGGGAGAACGGCTACATCTACGTCAACCGCCAGTTCGCCAACGCCATCGTCGAGGAGGCCGCCGAGTCCCCGCTCCGCCCCCTCGTGATGGTGCACGACTACCAGCTGTACCTCGTGCCGAAGATGGTGCGCGAGCAGCTCCCCAACGCCCGCATCCACCAGTTCATCCACATTCCGTGGGCGACCTCCAGCTACTGGGAGCTCCTCCCCGCCATGATTCGCACCGACATCTGCGAGAGCCTCTGCAACGCCGACATCGTCGGCTTCCAGACCCGGCGCGACGTGCGGGCATTCCTCGGCAGCTGCGACTCCTTCCTCGACGACGCCGATGTCGACTACCAGGAACGCACCGTTACGCTCAACGGACGCACGACCTACGCGCGCTCCTACCCCATCTCCATCGAGGTCGACGAGGTCCGCCATATCGCCGCGTCGCCACGCGCGGCGGAGTACGAGGAGCGCCTCA
>DAOUJO010000012.1:0-9805 GCA_034422595.1 Dehalococcoidia bacterium
CTATACGTCAAGGACGTCATCCACAAGGCGTTCGTGGCGGTGGACGAAGCGGGCACCGAGGCCGCCGCGGCCACCGCCGTAGTGATGCAAGCCGAGTCCGCTCCTCCGGAGCCGGTCAGCATGACGGTGGACAGACCCTTCATCTTCCTGATCCGGGACCGGGAGACCGGGGCCATCCTGTTCGTCGGGCGGGTGGTGGAGCTGTAGGGTGGTCGTCGGCCCTCAAGCAGGCCGGGCGGGAAGCGTGGGGTATCGATTCGCGAGAACCGCATGGCAACTGCGTTCCTCCACCTGCAGATGAAGGATCCGGAGCCTGGCCGCAGGACGGGTCTGGCGCGATCTGGACACCCCGCGGTCCGGCAGATGCTGATAGGGAGCGGGTATGCGGTGGGGCCGTGAGCGGGGCCAGACATTTCGCGTTGCCCTCGACGCAGGCAGGGTAGGGGAGCAGTGGGTCAGGCCTGCGCTGTCAGGGCAAGCGGATCAGCGGGACTGATGCAAGACATGGCCGCCCCACGCTGACGTCTCCGGTCGAGGGACGGAGCAGCGTGAGCCAGGCAGTCCATGCCCCATATTGCTACCGGGCATGAGGCGGCTTACTGGCCGGACGGCAGGCGTACGGTGGGCCAGCAAGCACCACGAGGCTACCGGCGATGAGCGGCGTACGAACCGCCGTGAGGGCTGGCGCGATGAGCAAGACCGCCGGCATCAGGCGTTGTCTGGACGGCAGACCACGCATAGATTCACGGGCCTTTTGCCGATGAGCCTGTAGCCCGCCTCCTCCGCGCCCCTCAGGGTGCGGAAGTTCCGCCAGACCCCGGCCCTCGGGCTCTTGTCACGCGGGCTCGCGTGAACGCAGGTGTCCAAGTGGACCACGGCCGCCCTGGCTGGGTAGTCCACGTTCAGCCAGAAGGTCACGCTGAGTGGGTTCTCAGTCACGGGGTAGCCCCTGGCCTAAGGATGAGAGCCCCGTGGGGCATGGACGATAGACGGGCCAGGCCCCGCGCTGGCCTGCCCGCCAATCCCTCACCCCTTGGGGACGGGTACGATGGTGGTCAGGCACCGTGTGAACAGTGAAGGTAGGTTCCTCCGGACCAGGGTTAGATGCGCGTGGGGCCCGGTTGCAGTCCGTTCCCGACGCCGCGGCGCCGGTGAATCCGCAATCCGCTGGCGATGCGAATGGCAACTCGGACACCATCGGGGAGCTTGCCGCTCCGGGTGAGTCGCCTAGCGGGTCTCCATCGATGCGTCCGAGGAGCGCGGGCGTGCCACATGCCGAGCAGTATACCGTGGTTCTTCGGTGCTGTTCAGTTTCGAGCCGATATTCGCAACGTTCGGGGGCCGCCCCAACGTTAGGGCAGCCCCCACCTAAGGGAAACGACCATGTACAACGAAACAGACGCACTAGTGATGAGCGTTATGGCGTATGCCTATGTCGTCGGGCCGGTGACCCCGTTCATGACTAGGGAGACACGGCGACACGCACAAGCCATACGCCCCCTAGCGCAAGGGCTAACCCTCCGATCCCGGCGAGGGCGGAATCCGGAGTAAGCCGGTCGTCGCGAAGGGCTAGGGCTGTGAGGGCCATCAGGACTGCGCCGATGATGATTAGCCCTGCTCCAATAGTTAGCAGCATCGTTTCGCTCATGGGCTACCCGTTCTCCTGTGGCAAGGTATGGTAGCATCCGCCCATTCTGCGTAAGAGAGGTGCTCTCCTCTGTCTCGTTTCCGGAAGACTCAGGCGATACTACTTGCAGCCGTTCTCCTTACTTCTTCGCTCTTCTTCTCCGCAGGCTGGTACTACTCCGGAGAGATTGAGGACCGTGCATTCATCGCACATCATGCCCCGGATCCGTTCGACCTGAGGGTAGCGTCGATCTCGGATGGGGAGATCACGCTTGCGGCCACTCCCGACACGGCATTGGACGGCCGATGGAACAAGCCCGGAACCTGGGGGTTGGAGTCAGCGGATACCTATAACCAGGTGGCCACTATCGTCGATGCAACCGAGGATTCCGTGACCCGAGAACTGATAGCCCTGGGTCCCCTTCCAGGGGTCGGCGACTACGTCCGCATCGACAGCTTTACGTACCCTGGGGACCCGCTCACGGCGCACGGGATCGAATTCAGGGATGTCGATATCCCGACCACTCTGGGAGACTTCCCAGCCTGGCTGACCACTGGCGCATCGGACACATGGGTGATACTCGTGCATGGGCAGGGCGCGGAGCGCCGCGAGTTCTTGAGAACCATACCGGCATTCGTCGAGAGTGGATATCCGACTCTGACCGTCACCTACCGGAACGATGCAGGGCTTCCGCCGAGTCCCAGCGGGTACTATCAGTTCGGATCTGAAGAATGGGAGGACCTGGAGGCCGCCGTGGTGTTCGCCCTTGCCGCCGGGGCGAAAGATGTCATCCTGGTTGGATACAGCATGGGTGGGGCTGTAGCCGTCAGCTTCCTCTACAACTCCGAAACTGCGGACAGGGTAAGGGGAGTCGTCCTCGATTCTCCGGCACTCAATCTGGACGAGATAATCGATTTCAGGGGAGCGCAAGAGCGGGTTCTCGGAATCCCATTGCCAAGTCCGTTGACAGGGTTGGCCAAGGTTCTCGCCACCTTCAGATTCGGCATCGACTTCGGAACCATGAATCACCTCGAGCACGTGGGGGAACTGTCGCCGTCGACTCCGATCCTGCTCTTCCATGGGACAGGCGACGCATCGGTACCCGTATCGCTCAGCGATCAACTTGCCGAGGCGCGTCCGGACATCGTCGAATACCATGTCTTCTCCGATGCCACGCACGTGGGCTCTTGGAACCTCGACAACGAGAACTACAGGGATGTCTTGCACCGTTTCCTGGCTCGCCTCAACTAGCTCCAAGAGCGTCATTCCGGCTGTTGCGCAAGAGTGGTCGGACTGGTTCGCGACGACCAAACACAGAGACCAGGGGTGGTCCATCTCTAGAACGCTCTGCATGCGCTCATGCGCAGCAATCTCCTCGCTTAGCTTGGCCATGTCGAGCCCTCTGCTTGAGTCTTCTGTCGTGTCACACACCAGTTTCGACACATCCCAACGTCGACGCGAACCGATGTACTGGTTGCACAGGTGCCTCCTGCCTGCTACGTGGCTCTCCACGGGTCCTGCAGGGGGCCTTGTGCAGGACGCGGACGCCTGCGGTGTTGCGCAGAAGGATGTCGAGGGCCTTCTGTTCAGGGGCTCGAGGAACGGCTACCGCCGCTGGAGTGGGTGTCGGACAGACGCCCGCGGCGAGCCTCGCGGGGATGCGCGACTGCGTTCGAGCGACTCCCGCTGCCTGGGAGAGTAGCGGGCTGCCACGCCATCAGCTCTTGAAGACTGGTCCCCGCTTGGCGGGTTGCGCTTCCGGATGTGCGGTGCGTGCCGGGATGTTCCTGTCGTTCGTCCTTCTCACAGGACTGGCCCCCGACGGCATCCAACGTGTCAGCGCGGGGAAGCGGGCGTGATGCCCCACGCGAGGTTCATCGACGATTCGGGGAGACCGGCGCCGTGGTGGTATGGTTCAGCAGGCAAGAGTGCGGCTGCTGGATGTGGCCGCCTGCGACGGAGGTGATACCGATGCCCACGTTCAGCACGCTTCCGATCGGAGAAGCACGCGCGAGGAGCGCGACCGGCAAGCGCGCAGCACTGCTTCAGGAATACGTCGGCTTCATCGAGCGCGTCGCTCCGGGCGAGGCCGGGAAGCTCGAACTCGGGGAGGGGGAGACGACGCAGGCGGTTCGGCGCAGGCTGAACGCGGCTGCGTCGGCGCTGGGGAAGAATCTGGACTTCCGCCGCACGGACAACGCCGTCTACTTCTGGCCGTCGGACGGGCGGCGGCGCGGCAGGCCGCGCAAGAACCCTGCTGCGTAGAGGCTACCCGCCGGTAGCACCTTCTTCCCGTCGAAGCCCATTGGAATGATGCCGACGGCCGTAGGCCTGACGAACTCGGGCTATGCCTCAGGCGTTGTGCACGAGGGAGGAACATCCGAGTATGACGACCAGGAGGATTGAATGGCGACTGGCGATGGCAGATCGAAGGAGGGAATCGTTCCAGACCGCCGCGCGGAGATGCAGGCGATACTTGCGGAGGTGAAGGCGATGCAGGCGATAGTTGCCGAGCTGGAGGCAATCCGCGTCATCAACGAGCAACTGCTCGCGGAATTGCGGAGGATGGCGGCGGGGCGCTGAGGCCGGCTTGCGGCGCAACCGACATCAGCACAGGCATGGGTAAACGCATGACCGTGGTGAGTGTGCGTAGGCACAGGCAGCATAGCCGTTGGTGTGGAAGTGGGCGACAGCGTCGCCTCCGGCTTTGGGAGGGGAGTAGGCGATAGCACTGGCCTGGGCGTAGGAGTCTGTACAAATGTGCGGGACCAGCGCATCGTGAGTGCCCGGACGCCCGTCTCTCGTGCACGACACTGCGGTGGGATGCCGACCCCCAGCTCCCCTGGGCCAGCACCCCACCACCCGCTAGCCTAGCATAGTGCGACTCCTCTTCCTTGTCGCCACGGCCGCTCCGTGTCGAACCGCTGGGCGGCAACTCCCGATGCGGTAAGGCCGTTCACATGCTAGATTAGCGTGCGGCGCGTCGTTAGCCTTGACCTCCCTCGGGCGGTGCCGCGGCGCGTCCAGACGGCGGCGTTGGAGCGGCTCCCCAACGCCGTCGTCGCGTCTCCAAGCGGTAGCTGCCTCCGACCACCACGAGGCGAGAAGTCCGCCCGTTCGGCAACCACCCCCAGGACACGCCCACTGCCCTCGGATGCGGGACGTGGAGTGACAACACAGGATGTGCACATGCACAAGTCTGTGCGGTACCTGGAAGGCGTGTCGTCATGGGCTTCACCGGCGCCCAAAGCTCCGGCCGCTACCACCGACCGGTTGCCTCAAGCATCCGTAGCTCTGGCGTGTGATCGACGCGACAGGCGGCGACATCGGTGGCCGGCACCGCAGTGGACATCGCGCTCATCGTGATGCTCATCTCGTTGCGGGGGTAGTGCTCCGAGTTTCCGGCAGTGAAGGGCAGGCACGCGCCAGACAGTGGCAGCAAGGAGACCATCGCGACCTCGAAACCCGCATCCGAAACCCGCTGTTGGCGGCGCCTACGGGCTAGTAGCATCTGCGCTGGCCAAGCTTGGATGGGTCGCTTGGCCTAGACCGCTCCCGCCGCGTCAGTTGACTGGTCCCGGTGGGGCGGCTTGGCGAAGGGGAGGTTGGCGTGGTACACGCTCTGGTCGGCGCGGCCGTGGTGGGCTGCGTCGGGGCAGGCATGCTGACGATCGGCATGTCGTTGCTGCGGCGCAGGCGCTAACTGCCGGAAGGGCTGGCCCAGCGGCTGTGGCCTCGGTGTCGGGGTGCCACGCCGTCGGTAAGGCTAGCGGGCCACTCGTACCCGTAGGTTCAGCGCGCCGGACCAACCTACTATGGGGCTGCGGCCAGCGAGCCAAGCGAACCGTGGCCATCGCACCTGCATGCTGGCGGCAGCCAGTGCTCGCCAAGCCGACTGCTGGGCGGACCGTCATCGGTGCCTCTTGCAGGCGAAGCAGCGGGTCATGTTCGCTAGAGCCCATTCGCGCGGGCGCATCCCGTTACTCTTGCCCTCTGCCTCCGTGCGCATTGCTCAGATCAATGAGCCGTCGTCCAGCAGAGTGGGGGCCCGGTCGTCGCTGTCGGTCGTGACCGCGACGATGGCCTGCCCTGCAACGCGGTGCAGGATGTGATAGTGCACACATCGAATTGATGACTGGTGAAGAGCCGTTTAATGTTGGCAGGTGAGCATGGGCGGTCGGGCAAGCGGAAAACGACGGCGTCCGGTGTAACTGCACGAAAGCCGACTTTGAGCAGCCCGAGCAGCGCCCCATCGTCGTCGCTCGTCCTCGAAGTGAGCACGCCCAAAGCTCCGGCCAACCGTCCGTCGATGGACGTGATGTTGAGCTGGCGTGGGTGGCGACGTCGCCTTGTCTGTAACCGCAGGACCCGTTCGCGGACGATGTGCGAACACCGCCGAGCGTGAGTGGCGCACTCTCCTGCGGTGCCTGAGCAGGGTAGCCCATGAGAAGCGGCTGGCCCGCCCTCTCGTGAGAGCGCAGCGTCAACCTCCAACCTGCGAGGTCGATGATTACGCTCACCGAGGGAGAGTGTTCCCTCCTTCATCCATGGGGTGTGGCGTTCAACCGGTAGAGCCCGGGTCAGGAAAGGTGAAATCGGTCTCGATCCCGCAGCTATCGACTGCCTGGCCAAGCAGGGCACTCTGCTCGAGGGTGAGCCCGGCGGGGTCGGCAGTGCTCAAGATACGGACGACCTCCTCGCCACCCTCCAGCTTCATCAGTTCCTCGGTGAGGCATCGCAGGCCAGCCGTGTCGGGAGGAGGCCCTTCATCCGAAGGGGTCATCGCTGCGGCTTCCTCCGGCGTGAGACAGGAGAGCACATCGAAGGATATGGACCCGGCTGCATCGCCGGGCGGGGCGCCCGCTGCCAAGGCGAGCACTCCCTGAGGGTTAGCGGTGAACACGTCCGCCAAGCAGCCGCGTGTCTCAGCACTCAAGCCGCCCGCGCTGTCGGAGAACATCGCGATGACGATACCGGCGGTGCTCTCAGGAGTGAGACAGTCCGCCACTTCCGTCGAACCGGTATCGAGGTTACCGTCTTCTGAGAAAGGCGTGCTGAGGAATACGCCGTGCCGGTCTCCCAGAGCGGTCTGCAGGCAGGACCGCTCTTCTTCGGAGAGGAGTGCTACGAGGTCGCTGCCGGTTGAGGATGCGCCGAGGTTCCAGTCGGTGATGGGCACGGCAGACTCGGATGTCGGGGTCGGCGCTTCCGCTCCGTCCGGTGTCGGAGTTGGCCTTGCGGGGAACTCAACCACCCGCGGTTGCTCTGGGCCGCATGCCGATGCGAGGGTCGCGAACGCAAGAACGGCGAGGAACCACGAGGAAGATACCACCTGGATGAACGAAGGGCGCTTTCTGAACGTCATGGCTTATCCTCGCGCGCGCATTGCCAAACTAGTCGAGCTAATCGAGCGGGGCAACGGCACGGAGGTCCTCTGATGCGTCGAACGTTCCGCTGTCTCCATCTCGTCGAGAAGCATGATTGAAGCCTCACCCCGGCTCGGATTCAACGGCGCCGTGCCTGCTGCGGCGCACTTGCGGCACCGCCATCTGTCGCCAGCAACGGCGGATAGCACGAAGTAGTGCGGGCAAGCGAGCACAATCCTCACGTTGTTGCCGGCTTCGCTCTGCATCGCTCTTCCTCCCTCGCGACGCATGATAACAAGCGAGGCCGATGTTGCACCGTCGGCCTCGGTGGGCAAGGTGGCAGAAGGCGCATCCGGCTGGCGGGTCGGCGGGGTGCAGAGCGGAGAGTCGAGGGACGCTCCCACCTCGTTCAAGACGCGGGATAGCCTGAAGGAGTCGTAGCCGTGGTGGACACGGGCTGGCGATACACTCTCCCCGCGCTTCGCCTCGACATTCCCGGGAGGCGACAACCGCGGGTCTCCTTACGATCCAGGAACCTCCCGTCGACCGCGTCGCCACGGTCCCGCTCCCCTATTAATGGGTAAAGATAGGGGACCCAAGGCATCGGCAAGGCCGAGGGACCGAACATCAAGAGCTGCTGGCCGCGAGAGGGCGAAGTGCACAGGCCCTGTCCCTACAAGTTCGAGAAGCACCCGCCCGCGGCGGTGCGGTGTCCATCGGGTGCTCTCCGGTCAACGAGCCAGGCCACCCGCGGCTAACTCTTGAGGAGTCTGCTTCCCGTAGCGGTCAGCACAACCGGTATCAACGCAGCCACGACGTACCAGATGACGTCCGCGTGCGTGCTGACGGACTCACCCTCTTCCAATGCAAGCAGGCCAACCCAGTTGCGAAAGAACCAGATGGCAAGCACGGCGTTGACGTAGAACAGCGCGTGGGCACCCGCCGCCGCAAGGATGCTGGCCTCGGGCGTCCTGGCGCGGTGGGAGTAGTTCAGCACCAGCGCGGAGAGTATGAAGAAGGCCGAGACCGCGTTCATCACGTCCCACACACGCTGTGGGTTCTCGTACAGGCTGCTGAACACGAACTGCACCACGTACGCGGCGGCGTAGATGACCATCAGCCCACCGAATAGACGCCAGAGCATCGCTGTGTCCTCCGTATCGAAGAGTCGGCGCGGCGCACTCGTCATGCCGGGCTGTACCCCAGGCCCGCCGCGCGTTACTGAAATAGCTATCGGCGATGGTCTGGCCTGTTCTCCGTGGGAGTCAAGAGGCTGCTGTCAGAGGTCCCGGATCTGCGGAACTCCCAGCCACCGCCGAGCAAGGCTCGAGTTCCAGCACGAGCAGTCAGCTCCGACTGGCCCTGCGCGACGTCCAGAGTACGCACCCTACGCGTTTTCCCGCACCCGAGGCAGCGATGGCGGAGTTCGAGCCGGTATCCGACGCCGCCGTCGACCTCGGAAATCACGTCGCGGTGCGTGCGCTCGATGCGGGGGCGGGGAGCGCGTCGATGCCTCAGGACGAGACGCAGACGATGTAGTGCACGCCTCCAGCGCACAGCACCGGGAGTCATCGGGGAACGGGCCTCTAGAGGATGTCGGCGTCCAGGAACAGTCGCGGGGTGCAGTAGGCCGGGCTCAGGGCACGTCGCCGCATCGCGTTTCCGCACCACTACTTGCTGCATGACACTTGCGGCTACGTCTGCGAGGTGCCGGACGTCCAGGGCTAGACACCCGTCGCTGTGCGGGTGGTCCCGGCAACGCGGTCAGGGCCTGCATCGAAACCAGCGCGCGTAAAGCGCGCGTAAGATGAATGGCCGCAGGTCCGTGATGTCTGATCGTCTAGCGGAAGGACTCCTCTGAGTGCGCCAGGGAGGTTTTTGGGGGATTGTCGTAGAATAGGGAAAGCTGGCGCAGTTCATCGTCGTCGTCCGGCGTGGGCGTGTGCTCAGGGCTCGGGCGCGCTTCGAGAGATGGAGCTGCACGGCAACCTTGGACTGCGAGGATGGCCCGGTGGACCAGGACCAGCTCTAAGCATGGCTTGGCATCGCAGGCCCCAGGATCGGCCTCTGCGACTGGCGTCTGTGGAAACCAGGAACGTTCGGGCGCTTCGAGGGGGAAGTGCAAGCGCTGGACCAGTTGAGCAGAATCGAGAATGTTCTGCAAACGTGTGCGGCAAGACGTTGACAAGGCGTATGTCCGCGCATAACATCGCAAACACTCTTGTACAGGCGGGGGCATGATTGCGATGAGTTGCTGCAGGCAGATGCAGGAGAACAAGCGGGGGTTGTGGTTGATCTCCGCCTCACCCGCTAGGAGTATGAGCAACTCAACCGCAGGGCTGAGCAGGAAGGCATAAGACGGTTGCTACTGCCAGTTGAAGACTAACCGAGGAGAGAGATCCACATGACACAGGTATTGCACCGTTCGTTCACCTCAGTTCGGGCATGGCTATTCGCGAGCCCTGAATCGGGGCGCCCTGCATCTTCGGCGTCCCTCCCCAAGCGAAGCTCAATCCTCGCGTTGCTCGCTGCTGCTGCCCTCGGCGTGCTGCTGCTGCTGCCCGGCGGGGCTCTCCAGGCACAGAGCAACACGATCGAGTTCCCCGAGAACAGCAAGGACCCGGTGGCGACGTTCACGGCGGACGACCCTGAGGGATCCACGTCCATAACCTGGTCGTTGGCTACTCCCGACCAGGTCGCTGCTGAGGACGATCTGGATACCCCCGACAACGCTGACGCGACGCACTTTGACATCGACGGGAAGACCGGTGTGCTCACCTTCGACATCGGAGACGACTCCGGCACCCCCGAC
>DAOUJO010000013.1:0-281192 GCA_034422595.1 Dehalococcoidia bacterium
GAACATGATCTCGGCGAGGTCGTCCGGCTCGATCTCCACGTGCTCCGGTTGGGGCAGGCTGGCGATGGCGGCTTCCAACTCCTCGAACGTCACCTCCGGGACTCCCAGGTCCACGTCGCCCTTCGGAGTGAAACGGGACGTGAACGCCAGCTTCGGCTCCGTCCTGGACGCTACTCTTTCGACGTAGTCGGGCGCGCTGCGGAGGTCGAGAGGGACAATGATGACTCCCGCCCTCAGGCATCCGAAGAAGATGAGCACCCAGTGGGGAGAGTTGGGTCCCCAGAGGATGACCTGGTCACCCTTCGTCAGTCCGCGGCGTTGGAGGAGGGTGGCAACCTGACCGGACTCCTCCCACAGCCGGGAGTAGGTCCAGCGCAGGTACCGGAAGGCCGGCTTGAACAGGAGCGCGTCGCGGTCCGCATACTTCTCCACCGCTCTCCGAAGGAATTCGACCGTCGTCTCACCGACCGCGTTGCCGGGTCCATCAGCACGATCCATTCGTCTTCTCCTTGGTAGGGCGGGCGCACTCGGCGAGGCAACGACATGCGCCACAGCGACGGCCAAGCCGTACAAGGTTATCTCAGATCGGTTATCGCATCGCGGTGGCTGCTCAAGTGGGGGGGCCATCCGATGCCCTAGTCGCTGGTTCGACCGACAGGCTATGATTGGGATGCCACCTCCCACTGGAAAGTTCGCAGTACAGTCTCCCCGGGGTGCCACCTTCCGCTCCGTAACACGCCGGGGCCGCAAGAGGTTCTTCCATGACTACGACGCCGTCCACACGCCTGCCGGAGAACGTCCGTCCGGTGCACTACCGCCTGACGCTTGAGCCCGACCTCACCGCGTTCACGTTCACGGGACGCGAAGAGATTGAGGTGACGGCGGCGTCGCCCACGTCTGAGGTGACGCTGAACGCGTCCGAGGTGAACGTCTCCCGAGCCGTAGCGGAGGCAGCGGGTGGCGAATCAGAGGCGAGTGCGATCGAGCACGACGAGGAACAGGAGCGCGTGACGCTGCGCTTCGCGTCGCCGCTCCCGGCGGGGCGCGTGGTGTTGCGCCTCGACTTCACCGGCGAGTTGAACGACCAGTTGCGCGGCTTCTACCGCAGCACCTACGTGGGCAGCGACGGCGTCGAGCGTCGTCTCGCGACGACGCAGTTCGAGGCCACGGACGCCCGGCGCGCGTTCCCCTGCTGGGACGAACCCCAGGTGAAAGCAACGTTCGACGTCACGCTCGTCGTGCCGGAGGAGTTGGAGGCCATCTCCAACATGCCCATCACTTCCACCGAGCCTGCCTCGGGAGGACGCAAGGCCGTCACGTTCGAGCGGTCGCCTGCGATGTCCACCTATCTGCTCGCGTTCATCGTGGGCGACATGGCGTGCGTCGAGGGCAACGCGGACGACGGCACGCTCGTGCGGGTCTGGGCGACGCGCGGCAAGGAGGAGCTGGGCCGCTTCGCGCTGGAGAACAGCATCGCCGCGCTCCGCTACATGAACGACTACTTCGGCATCCCGTATCCCCTGGCGAAGATGGACCACATCGCCGTGCCGGACTTCGCCGCGGGGGCGATGGAGAACTGGGGCGCGATCACCTACCGCGAGACCGCGCTGCTGTACGACCCGGAGAACTCCGCGCCGCAGGCCAAGCAGCGGATACTGGAAGTCGTCGCGCACGAGATGGCGCACATGTGGTTCGGCGACCTCGTAACGATGGAGTGGTGGGACGACCTCTGGCTCAACGAGTCGTTCGCATCTTGGATGGGCGACAAGACGGTCGACCACCTCTACCCGGAGTGGGAGATGTGGACGCAGTTCGTCTCCCACGACACGAACGCCGCGCTCGGACTGGACGGCCTGCGCAACTCCCACCCCATCGAAGCCAACGTGGACGACCCCGCCGAGATACGCGAGCTGTTCGATGCCATCAGCTACAGCAAGGGCGGCTCCGTCCTCCGCATGCTGGAGGACTACGTCGGGCCCGAGACCTTCCGCAAGGGGCTGCACGCCTACCTGAGCAACCATGCGTACGGCAACGCGCGCGGGGCGCACCTGTGGGACGCGATCAACACGGCAGCGGAGGCAGAAGGACTCGGGCTCGGTGTGCCGGTCGTTCCGCTGATGGAGGCCTGGATAAAGCAGACCGGTTACCCGGTGCTCACTGCGGAGATAGCGCGGGGCAGAGAGAGCGCGGAAGCCGATGTCGCGCAGTCCCGATTCCTCTATGACCACCTGCTCGGCGAGGCTGCCGACGCGTCGCTCTGGCCGGTGCCCGTCTCGATAGCGCACGGCGGGAACGGAGCGCCTTCCAAGCACGTTCTCTCTGACGAGGGCGCGCGATTCGCGACCGGCGCAGGCACGGACTGGGTGAAGCTCAACGCGGGACAGACCGGGTTCTTCCGCGTCGCTTACGCCGAGGAGGAGTGGCGCAGGCTCGGTGATGCGATCGCTGCAGGCGCGCTGCCACCCGTCGACCGGCTCGGCCTGCAGAACGATGCCTACGCGCTGGTGAGATCCGGCCATCTGCCCGCGACGGTGTTCCTGGAGCTGGCCGAGTCGTTCGTCGGCGAGACGGACGCCATCGTATGGGGCGACCTCGCGGCGAACCTGCGCGGGTTGGAGGGCCTGCTGGCGTCTACGCCGCACCTCGACGCGTTCCGCACGTACGCACGCTCGCTGTTCGCTCGTATCGCTGTGCAGGTGGGCTGGGACGCCCAGCCCGGCGACGGCCATCTGGAGTCGCTCAGGCGCAGCGTCGTCATCAACCAGTTCGGTGGATACGGGGACGAGGCAACACTCGCCGAGGCGCTGACGCGGTTCCGCAGGCACGCGAGCGGTGAGCAGACGCTCGTGCCCGATATGCGCGCAGCAGCTTTCGGGCTGTCGTCGCAGCAGTCGGGGCGTGACGTCGCGGATGCGCTCTGGCGCCTCTACGACGCCGCCGACCTGCACGAGGAGAAGGTGCGCGTCCTCGGCGCGCTGACGCGCACGCGGGACAGCGCGCTCCTGGCCGACCTGCTGGACAGTGCGCTGGGCGACCGTGTGCGCTCGCAGGACACGCCCATCGTCCTGATCCAGGCGGGGGCAAGCCCTGACGGGCGCGAGCAGACGTGGAAGTTCGTGCAGGACAACTGGGCCGAGCTTGACCGGCGCTACGGCAAGGGCGGGTTCGCCATCATGCGCCTCGTCGGCATCGCGGCCGGGTTCGCCAGTGCGGAACGCGAGGCGGAGACACGCGAGTTCTTCGAGACGCACCCCGCCCCCTCTGCCGCGCGCTCGATCCAGCAGTCGCTGGAGAGCATCCGGCTCAACACGAAGTGGCTGGAGCTGAACGCGGACACAGCGGGAGCCTGGCTCGCATCGCGCGCCTGATGCTGTCGGGGTTCATTGTTCGTGGAAGGGCCGCTTTGCTATAGTGGTTAGGACGTTCCGAGATTCCCAAGGCAGGTGAATACGACATCCATGGTTGACCATGACGTTCTGGTTGTGGGGGCGGGGCTGGCTGGAATGAGGGCCGCGATCGCAGCGCACCGGGTAGGTGCGAACGTGGCGATGATGAGCAAGGTGCACCCGGTGCGGAGCCACTCGAATGCGGCCCAGGGCGGCATCAATGCAGCGCTCCGCGGTGAAGACGACTCCGTCGATTCCCATATCTTCGACACGGTGAAGGGCTCCGACTACCTCGGAGACCAGGACGCCATCGAGTACATGTGCATCGAAGCGCCGGGCGAGATCATCGCGCTGGAGCACATGGGCGTTATCTTCAACCGCGACGACGAGGGACGGCTGGGAACGCGGGCGTTCGGCGGCGCAAGCTACGCGCGCACCTTCTTCGTGGCTGACATCACGGGCCAGGCGATCCTGCACGTCATGTACGAGCAGATCATCAAGGCGGGCGTCCGCTCCTACGAGGAGTGGTTCGTCACCGACCTCATCGTCGAGGACGGGCAATGCCGCGGCGTCATCGCCATGGAGATGCTCACCGGCAAGCTGCGAGCGATCACTGCGAAGGCGGTCATCCTCGCGGCGGGCGGCGTCGGCCGAGCGTTCGAGCCAAGCACCAACGCGCTCATCTGTACCGGCGACGGCATTGCGCTTGCGTACCGCGCGGGCGCGACGCTGCTGGACATGGAGATGGTGCAGTACCATCCGACGACGCTCGCGGGGAACGGCGTGCTCCTCTCGGAGGCCGCACGTGGCGAGGGCGCGTACCTGCTCAACTCCAAGGGCGAGCGCTTCATGGAGCACTACGCTCCCAAGATGAAGGAACTGGCATCCCGCGACGTCGTCTCCCGCTCCGAGCAGACGGAGATCGAGGAAGGGCGCGGCGTGGACGGATGCGTCCTGCTGGACCTCCGCCACCTAGGACGGGAGCTGATCCTCGCGAAACTGAAGTACATCCATGAAGCCGCGCGGGACTATGCGGGCGTCGACATGGTGGAGGAGCCGGTGCCCATCCGGCCCGGACAGCACTACATCATGGGCGGCATCAAGACGGACGTGGACACCCGGGCGTGGGACATCACCGGCAGCGCCGGTTGGGACGGCCCGCGCGGGCTGTTCGCTGCAGGCGAAACGGCATGCGTCAGCGTGCACGGCGGGAACCGCCTCGGAGCGAACTCGCTGCTGGAGACCGTCGTCTTCGGGAAGCGTTCCGGCGAAGTTGCGTCGGCTTACGCTCAGGAGACGCCGGACTTCACCGTCTCCGAATCGCACCTGCGGGAAGCCGAGGGCCGCATCAAGGCGCTGATGGACCGTCCGGACAACGGAGAGATGACGGCGGCGCTGCGGCTACGCATGGGCCAGGTGATGAACGAGCACCTCGCCGTCTTCCGCACGGAAGAGGGGATGCAGACCGCGCTCAGCAATATCCATCTGCTCAAGGAGCGATACACGTCCTTGCCGGTGAAGCACAAGGGCAGCGTCTACAACACGGACCTCATCTTCCACATAGAACTCGGCTATATGCTGGACGTCTCGGAGACGATCGCGGCTTCCGGTCTGCTCCGCAAGGAGAGCCGGGGGGCGCACTTCCGCCGGGACATCCCGGAGCGCAACGACACTGACTGGCTGAAGCACACCACTGCGCGCCTCACCGACAGCGGTGTGGAAGTGGACACGCTGCCCGTTACCGTAACGCGGTGGGAACCCCAGGCGAGGGTCTACTAGAGGAGAAGACGAGGCCACATGCAAGCGAAGATACGGGTTCAGCGGTACGACCCTGAGAGTTCCGATCAACCCCATCTGCAGGACTACGACGTGGAGGTGCCGGAGCACTTCTCGGTGCTGGACGCGCTCGTCAAGGTCCGCGAGGAGATAGACCCCAGCCTTGCGCTGCGCTGCTCCTGCCGCGCGGCCATCTGCGGCTCGTGCGCGATGCGTGTGAACGACCGGGCGCGCCTCGCCTGCAACACGCGCATCACTTCCGTTATCGATGAAGGCGGCGAGGTGAAAGTCGAGCCGATGGGCAACCAGCGGGTCGTGAAGGACCTGGTGATCGACCTGCAACTGTTCTGGGGCAAGGTGCGTGCGGTTGAGCCGTACCTCCAGCCGGACCAGGAGCCGGAAGAGGAGTTCATCGCCTCTAACGAGTCCATGCTGAACCTGCTCACGCCCATGGGCTGCATCATGTGCGGCGCATGCGTGTCCGACTGTACGGCACTGGAAGTGGACCAGAACTTCCTCGGCCCCGCGGCGCTGGCGAAGTCCTACCGGTTCGTCGCAGATCCGCGGGACGACCAGGGCAAGCAGCGCCTGAGCACGCTCAACGAGTACGGCGGCGTATGGGACTGCACACGGTGTTACATGTGTGTCGAGGTCTGCCCGAAGGGCGTCGCGCCGATGGACCGCATTATGGAGTTGCGGGAGTCGGTGATGCAGTCGGGAGCGCCGAGCACCCCGGGAGCGCGGCACGTCGAGTCGTTCACGAAGTCGGTCGCGCGGACGGGCTGG
Organism: Dehalococcoidia bacterium; assembly: GCA_034422595.1. Taxonomy (GTDB): domain Bacteria; phylum Chloroflexota; class Dehalococcoidia; order Lucifugimonadales; family Australimonadaceae; genus Bin16. The sequence goes on from DAOUJO010000013.1 coordinate 5,949, forward strand.
CTGGACGAGGCGATGCTCGCTGTCGACTCGTGGGGCAAGTTCAACGTGCCGAAACTGTTGAGCGAGGCGCCGTTGGGCATCCGTGCGCTGCGCAGGCGCAAGTTCCCGCTGCCCGCCCCGTTCCACCACAAGCTCCCCGGACATGAGAACGTGCGCCGCATCTTCGAGCGCGCCGAAGCAGCCGCCGCTGCGGGCAAGGAGTAACGATGAAGTACGCTTTCTATCCCGGATGCGTATCGCGCGGGGGAACACCCGAGCTGTACACGTCCACCATGGCCATCGCCGGGGAGCTCGGCCTGGAACTGGAGGAGATCCACGGCGCGTCCTGCACCGGCGCCGGCGTATTGCAGGAGAAGGGTCAGAAGCTCGGCGACACGCTCAATGCCCGCACGTTCGCCATGGCCGAGCGGATGGGACTGACGACCATCCTCAACATCTGCTCGACCTGCCAGGGCGTCATGGCGCAGGCCAACCACCGGCTCCTGGCGGACCCTGACTACCTCGCCGACGTGAACCGGGAACTGCGCTACGAAGGGCTGGAGTACACCGGACGGGTGGTCATCAAGCACCTCGCCTGGGTGCTCGTCGAAGAGGTGGGGCTGGATGCGTTCAAGAACCTCGTGCGCAATCCGCTGCGGGAGCTGAAGGTCGCTCCTTTCTACGGCTGCTACATCCTCCGCCCGTCGTGGGCGCTGGGTCTCGACGAGAACCCCGGACGTGAGCACTACCTGGAGCAGATCATCGAGGCCTGCGGAGCGGAGCCGGTGAACTTCCCCGGGCGTACGAAGTGCTGCGGCTTCCCCATCATGCTCATCAACGAGCGCAACTCCATGAGGATGGTCGCGAATCACACGACGAGCGCCCGCGAGCACGGCGCCGACACGATGGTGACGCCGTGTCCGCTCTGCCACCTCAACCTGGACGGCCAGCAGCCCAAGGCGTCCGCCCAGCACGGCGAGAAGATCAACATGCCCATCCTGCACCTGCCGCAGATGATCGGCCTTGCTATGGGCCTCTCGCCGAAGCAACTTGGCATGGGCCAGCACATAATCAGCACGAAGCCGCTGCTGGAAAAGGCCAGCGTGCATGCGTAGTCCCGTCGTCCCCGCGCTTTAGCGCGCAGCCTCGCAGCCCTGGGCGAGCGAGGAGAGGACTGGGTGAGGGCAAGAGAGGTTAGCACGATGTCGAAGGTGATCACAGGCGTATCCGTAGTTGTGGCCGTCGTTGCGTTGGCCGTTGCGGTCTTTGCGTTGACGAGCGGCGGTTCCGATGAACCCGCTCCGACGAAGGCCGACCGCGCCGCCTACACCGTCGCGTACGTGGACGAGGTGCTGCGCCGCTATGAAGATGACGGCCTTGACGCCACGATCGCGTACTACAACTCGCAAGAGAGCATTGATGGCCCGTGGTACGGCATCATCATCGACGAGAACGGCTACACGGTAGGCCACCCGCGCGAGGAGATACGCGGTCGCGACCCGAACCTGCGTGTGGATGCGACCGGTTACTTCTACGGTGATGACCTGCTGGGCGTGGATGAGGACGGCGGCTGGGTGGACTACGTCTTCCTGAACGTGGCTACCGGCACCCAGCAGATGAAGCACACCTGGGCGGTGAAGCGCGACGGGCTCATCTTCGCCTCAGGCTGGTACGAGCGGTATATCGCCGCGCCGTTGAGCAAGTCGGACCCCGCTGTTTACACGATCGCGTACGTGGATGAGGTGCTGCGCCGGTACGAGGAGGACGGCCTCGACGCCACCGTTGCCTACTACAGCTCGCAGGAGAGCGTCGACGGGCCGTGGTACGGCTTCATCATCGACGCGAACGGCTACACCATAGGCCATCCGCGCGAGGAGATACGCGGTCGCGACCCGAACCTGCGCGTCGACGCCACCGGCTACTTCTACGGCGACGATCTGCTGGGCGTGGACGAGGATGGCGGCTGGGTGAGCTACGTCTTCCTGAACCCCGCCACGGGGCAGGAGGAGATGAAGCACACGTGGGCCGTGAAGCGCGACGGTATCCTCTTCGGTTCCGGCTGGTACGAGCGGTACATCGGCGCGCCCCTGGGCAAGTCGGACCCGGCTGCCTTCACCGTCGCGTTCGTGGAACGGGCGATAGACCGCTATGACCGCGAGGGACGCGAGGCGTCGTTCGCGTACTTCGACAGCGAGGAGAGCGAGGACGGGCAGTGGTACGTATCCGTCCTGGAGGATGGACGCATCGCCACGCACCCGACGGAGAGTCTGCGCGGCGCTGAGGTAGCGCCACTGACCGACCTCAACGGCTACAACTTCGGGCCGGACCTCCTCGCAGCGACGGAGGAGGGCGCCTGGGTTACGTACGTCTTCCGGAACCGTGAGAGTGGCCGGGACGAGCGGAAGCACTCCTGGGTGGTGCGGCATGACGGGCTGCTGTTCGTGTCCGGCTGGTACGAGCGCGACTACTAAGGGCGCGTGACTCAGGAGGCTGAGAAGCCGATGTCCGCCTCGTAGGCGGCCATGATCTCCGCTGCGAACTCCTGCAGCGACTCGAACGGGGCCGGACCGGGGGGCACTTCCTCCTCGTCCGGCTCCTCTTCATCGAGCTCCCGCACTGCTTCTTCCTGAGACCGGTTGAACGCGTTGCGGAGCACGAGCGCGGCTGACCGGCGGACGTGCGCGAGGATGAGGCCGTACTCGAAGCTCATGCTCAGCGCATTCTGCGCCGTTTCGAGGTCGGCGTGCTCTGCCTCTTCGAGCGCCTGCAGCAGGTCGTCGATGAAGTCCTCGGGCTCCAGCGGCTCGGTGGAGCGCCGCGCGGCGTCGGCCTGCTGCTCCAGCGGCTCGCGGCACTCCGCGATGATGTGCTCCACAACGTTCGGGTGCGTCTGCTCCAGCACCGGTTCGATACGGCCGGGGAAGTCGACGCCGACCGCGCACCCCAGTGCGAACGCGGCCACTGTGGCCTCGGAGAGCGGGCCGCTGTCGAAGAACGATTCTCCTTCGTGGTCGTGCTGCGGCAGACCTTCCAGGTAGAAGACGACGACAACGTCGGTGAAGGCGGCAGGACCTTCCGGGCCGCCGCTGCTGACGGGCTCCAGAGGGATGATGCGGTCCGCCACGGCGTCAGCCAGCGGGCGCGTTGGCCATCACGTCAACGAGCTCGCGCACCGCATCGGCGGACTTGTCGAGCAGCGCCTTCTCGTCCGCGGTGAGGTCGAGTTCGACGACACGCTCGACGCCGCCCGCGCCGAGGATGACCGGCACGCCCATGTAGATGCCGTCGATGCCGTACTCGCCCTCGAGGAGCGCGGCGCACGGCAGCAGGCGCTTCTGGTCCAGCAGGATGGCGTCCACCATCTCCGCGGACGCTGCGGATGGCGCGTAGTAGGCGCTGCCGGTCTTGAGCAGCGCAACGATCTCGCCGCCGCCGCCCTGCGTGCGCTTGATGATGCGGTCCAGCGCCTCGGCGTCCAGCAGCTTGCTGATGGAGACGCCGCCGACCGTCGTGTACTGCGTGAGCGGCACCATCTGGTCGCCGTGGCCTCCGAGCACGTATGCCTGCACGTCCTTCACCGAAACGCCCAATTCCCAAGCGAGGAACGTGCGGAAGCGCGCGGTGTCCAGCACGCCGGCCATACCGACGACGCGGCTCTTCGGGAAGCCCATGCCGGAGGCGATGGAGTAGGCGTGCTGCACCATCGCATCCAGCGGGTTGGAGACGACGACGATGACCGCGTTCGGGGAGCGGGGCGCCACCTCCGACACCACCGACCCCACGATCTTCATGTTGGTGAAGAGCAGGTCGTCCCGGCTCATGCCCGGCTTGCGGGCGATGCCCGCCGTGATGACGACCACGTCCGAGCCCGCGCTCTCCTCGTAGCCGTTGGAGCCCGTGATGGTGGCGTCAACGCCCAGCACCGGGCCGGACTGGGCGATGTCCAGCGCCTTGCCCTGCGGCATGTCCTCGACGACGTCCACGAGGACGACGTCCATGTAGCCGCGCTCGAAGAGACGCTGCGCGGTGGTTGCGCCGACGTTACCCGCGCCGACGACGGTTACTTTCTTGCGTGCCATCTGTCTCGCTTCCTTGTTCGCGGGGTCTGGTTACGCGTAGACGTAGCCTTCCCACTTGCTCTTGAGGCCGGAGTCGCTGACCGTGTCGACGACGTAGTCGCCGAACTCGCCGGTCGTCGCGCCGGTGTTGCGGCCTGTGGTGACGGCCTTGCGCTCGTACTGGCCGCAGACGTCCAGCGCCATGTTCACCTTCTCGGCGACCGCGGGGAAGCCGATGTGCTCCAGCAGCATCGCGCCCGCGCGGATCATGGAGCTGGGGTCGGCGTACTGTGCGCGGCCTTCGGTCACCATGCGGGGTGCGCTGCCGTGGATGGCCTCGAACATCGCGCTGGTCGTGCCGATGTTGGCCGAGCCCGCGGTGCCGACGCCGCCCTGTATCTGCGCCGCCTCGTCCGTGAGGATGTCGCCGTACATGTTGGGGAGGGCGAGCACCTGGAAGTCGCTGCGGCGAGCGGTGTCGATGAGCTTGGCGGTCATGATGTCGATGTACCAGGCGTCCCAGGAGATGCCGGGGTAGTTCTCGGCGACCTCGCGGGCGACGTCGAGGAACTTGCCGTCGGTCGTCTTGACGATGTTCGCCTTCGTGACGATGGTGACGCGCTCCTTGCCGGTCTTCTTCGCGTGGGCGAAGGCTGCGTCGATGATGCGGCGCGAGCCCTGCGTTGTGATGACGCGGAAGTCCATGGCGAGGTCGTCGGTGATGTTGATGCCGTTGGAGCCGAGGGCGTACATGTCCTCCGTGTTCTCACGGAAGAACGTCCAGTCGATGTTCTCGGCGGGGATGCGGACGGGACGGACGTTGGCGAAGAGGTCCAGCGCCTTGCGCATGGAGACGTTCGCGCTCTCGATGTTCGGCCAGCCGTCGCCCTTCTCAGGCGTGTGCGTCGGGCCCTTGAGCGTGACGTGGCACTCCTTGATCTCCGCGAGCACGTCGTCCGGGATGGACTGGAGCTTCTCAGCGCGGTTCTCGATGGTGAGCCCCTCGATGTTGCGGAACTGCACCTTGCCGCTCTTCACCTCGCCGTCCAGCAACTGCTCGAGGACGCGCTGGGACTCGTAGGTGATGGTGGGGCCGATGCCGTCGCCCCCCAGCATGCCGATGACGATGGGGCTGATCTGGGAGTAGTCGGTGGGCGCGGGGGCCTGCTTCAGCCGCTCGACACGCTCCAACTGCTGCTCCACCAACCCGCCGAAATGCTCTTTCGCCCTTTCGATAACGCTGTTGTCGGCCAAACCGACACCTCCTTCTGCTGCGATAGGCCGGTTCCCGCGCGCCTGTCTGCATGCGCAGGCGTTGCCGCCGGAGGCTCACGGGGGTCGTTGCTACACACGCCCGCCGGTCTCGCGCCGTTCCGGTCGGGCGCGCCGATTATACGGATGAGCAGGTGTGGCGGGCAAGCGCGGCCCGGATAGCCGGCAGGCTGGCGATTCAACGCAGGCGCACCACGTTGCCGGTGATAAGGCGGGCATGGTCCGAGGCCAGCCAGGCGATGACATCGGCGACCTCTCCCGGTTCCGCGACGTTGAAGTGGTCCGCGCTCTCCTGTACGAAGCGCCTCACTTCTCCGGTCACCCAACCCGTGTCCGTTACCGGCGGGTGGACCACGTTGGCAGTGATGCCCTGGCGGGCAAGCTCGAACGCCGCCGACATGGTGAAGTTCTCGAGGGCGGCCTTGGCGGCCCCGTAGGAGACCTCACCGGGGAATCCCTCCGGACTGCCCGACGCCAGGCTGACGATCCGCCCCCATGCGGCGTCCCGCTCCGCGTGGCGCCGCGCGAACTCGGCGATCATGGCGGCTCCGCCGCGGGCATCCACGGAGAACTGCCGCTCGAATGTCTCAGCGGAGACCTGCTGGAGCAGGCGGCCGTACCTGTCGCTGGTCTTCGCCGTAAAGGTGTCGGCCAGCCAGCCGGAAGCGTTGTTGACGAGGATATCCACCGGCCCCAGTTCGGCCTCTGCAACGTCGAACAGGCGCCGCGGGGTGTCCGGGTCTGCCAGGTCAGCCTCCACTGCTGCTGCCACCCCGCCCTTCGCCCGGATCTGGGCGACGACGTCTTCCGCATCGGAGGAGCGGCTCCGGCCGTATGCCTCGGGCGTGCCGGGACCGCCCGTATCGTCGAGTCGGAGGTACGTCACGAGGACGCGGGCGCCGCACTCCGACAGCGCACGCGCGGTCGCAGCGCCGATGCCGTGGTTGGCGCCGGTGACGATGGCGACGTGGCCGGTGAGGTCGAAGAGTGGCATAGGAATGGCTCATGCTAGTCCGGCGTCGGGCGTGGTACAAGGCTTCCGCTCGATCGCCCGGTACGGGGTCCCCGAACATCGGGGACGGTGCCTGCTGTTACAGTGAGTCAAGCCTGGCGTGTCCCTTGGGGGGAGCATGAAGTTCGTCCGGCAGAGTCGAAGATTCGGCGTCCTCAGCGAGCCTAACGTCAAACCGCTCGCAACGGCGACGCTGTTCAACGCCGCCGGCAACAACGTCTACGGCGTGGCGCTCGGGTGGCTGGCCTACGAGGCGACCGGGTCTCCCCTGGCCGTCGGCGCGGTTCTCGGGATGCGCCCGCTGACGATGCTCTGCGTGGGCCTCATCGCAGGAGCGGTCAACGACCGATTCCACCGGCCTCTGATCCTCAGGCTCTACGCCCTCTGGTACACGCTCCTGTCGTTCGGCTTCACGAGCCTCCTCTACCTGGGGGAGGTCGGAGTCGGCCACATGCTGGGCTACATGCTCCTCGTGGGCGTCGGGTTCACGTTCGGCCCGACGGCACGGCGGGCGATCTATGCAGACTCGGTGAGCCGCTCGCGCGTCGTGGACGCCCTCGCCGTCGACAGGACGACGTTCGAACTCGGCCATCTCATTATGCCCGCGATCGTCGGGGTAATCATCACCACGTACGGAGCGGAAGTCGCTTTCACCGTCCAGTGCGGTCTCTACTCGACGATGACCTTCCTCGTCTTCCGCGTATCGACGCCGCGACGTGCCGTAGACCCCGCCTCGCGGCCACCGTTCGTGCGGAGCATCGGCGAGGGCCTGGGTTACGTGCGGGCGCAGCCGGGGATCCTGCGGATGCTCTTCGCAACCTCGACGCTCGCACTGTTCGGGTTCGCTTACCCGCTGGTCCCGGTCGTCAGCGGCGAGTTGCTCGACGCCGGGGCGACCGGGGTTGGTGCGATCCTGGCCGGTGGGGCGGCCGGCGGACTCGTCGGCCCGATCCTGCTCCTTGCCCTGCGAGGACGCGTCAGCTCCCTGACGGCGCTGGTAGCGGGAGGGATGACGATGGCCCTGGGGATGGCGGTCTTTGCCTTCTCTCCGTCGCTTGCTGTAGCCGTGGGGGCATTCGCCGTTATGGGCGCGACGTCGCCGGCCAGCAAGGCCGTCAGCGACGGATACATGCAACTGGCCGTTGACCCTGCGTATCGTGGACGGGTGGGCAGCCTCACGCAGGTGACGCGCGGGCTCGAGGGTCTGTCCGCCTTCCTCGCGGGAGGCATCGCGCAGGTGGCCGGAGTACAGGGCGCATTGGTGTTCGCCGCCGTCATCACCGGAGCGATCGCGGTCTGGCTGCTCCTGAGCTTCAGGCGGTACGGCGTCGAGGGCTGGTGAGTATATTGCCTTACGGCACGATTTCCATCACATCCAACAGAGACAGCCCATTAACCAGATCCTGGTTACCATAGATCTTGTATATCTCAACCTCTTGCGGCACCAGTCTTGTGAAGCTCCATATGAACCCGTTCGTGGTTATCCTGGCGTTAGTGTAGCTGTTATTCATAGTACTTTGCCCGTTCGTGTGGAATGCCCCGAATACCGCATGCAACACTTCGTGTACTATAACTTCCCGCAGCACCGCCGTAGGTCTCATCAATCTTCCACGTTGTTCAAATCGATGATAATCACAGATCGCCATCAATCCTCCTGAGAGTCTGGCGAAACCACCGATCTCCGAATAGCCGTCTTCGTTCTGTGAATCACACGTGTAGCCGCTGTCGAACACGTCGTTGTATGCAGCCGCAGCGGCAAATACCATGTAGTCGTTGTCGTTACCTATCGCACATTCTGAGCTCTCCCTGGCTGGGATGTGCAACCATTGGGCGACGTGCTCATCCATCACCTCGTGTATCAACTCCTCTGTCCTGATCGGGTTCCAGAAGTTCTCTGTCGTGAACGATTCATGTATGCAATATCGGCCTGTGAAAGCCGACGCGTGTTTATCGATGTGTAACGGCAGGCCGTATTCTTCGCTTGCTATCAGATCGAACTGCTCTTTCGTTACCTTTACTCGAAAAACCGGCGTGGGTGTGGCGGTCGGAGTGGGGGTGGCCGTGGGCGTTGCAGTGGGTCTCGGCGTTGGTGTAGGCGTTGCTGTTGGAACCGGCGTCGGAGTGTGCGTGGCTGTGGGAGTTGGCGTTGGCGCAGGTGTCGCTGTTGCAGTCGGCGTTGGCGTGTGCGTGGCCGTGGGAACCGGGGTAGGCGTCGCTGTTGGGACCGGCGTTGGCGTGTGTGTAGCGGTAGGAGTTGGCGTTGGCGTTGCGGTTGCTGTTGGAGTCGGTGTCGGCGTAGCAACTTCCGTGCAACCCAGGAGAACCAGCAGCACACCGATCGCTGTTGTCTGTATCTTCACGCTATGGCCGATCTCAGGGAGGGGATCAGCCCCCTGCCATGGGGTTGAGGGGCGACTCCTCGAGCGGGACGACGTCCTCGCGGGTCGTGGTGCTGCTGTCCCACTCCTCGTAGGGGAGCTCTTCGGCAGCGTCGGCGGCCTCCTTCTCGTTGGAGGCTTCGACGGTCGTCCGGTAGAGGACCTCGTGGCTGACCAGAAACTTCATAAGGGCGCCTGGAAGGTTCGTGGTGGTGGGGAGCTAGAGCGGGATGTTGCCGTGCTTCTTGGGGGGCAGGGTGTCGCGCTTGTTCTGGAGGGCGTCGAGCGCGTGGATGAGCCGTGGGCGGGTCTGCGCCGGGTCGATCACGTCGTCGATGAAGCCGCGCTCCGCAGCTTGGTAGGGGTTCGCGAAGCTGTCGCGGTATTCCTCGATGAGCTCGGCGCGGGTCGCGTCGGGGTCCTTGGCGTCAGCGAGCTGGCGGCGGTGGATGATGTTGACGGCGGCGTCCGGCCCCATCACCGCGATCTCGGCGGACGGCCACGCGAGGTTGATGTCCGTGCGGAGGTGCTTGCTGCCCATGACGACGTATGCGCCGCCGTAGGCCTTGCGGGTGACGACGGTGATCTTGGGGACGGTGGCCTCGGCGTAGGCGTAGAGGAGCTTCGCGCCCTGCCGGATGATGCCCCGGTGCTCCTGGTCCTGCCCCGGCATGTATCCGGGCACGTCCGCGAAGGTGATGATGGGGATGTTGAAGGCGTCGCAGAAGCGAACGAAGCGCGCCGCCTTGACGGAGGCGTGGATGTCTATGACGCCTGCCAGATAGGCCGGCTGCTGCGCGACGATGCCAACACTGCGTCCGTTCATCCGTCCGAACCCGATGATCATGTTGGGCGCGAAATCGTGCTGGATGTTGAGGAACTCGCCGTGGTCGACGACGCGCCCGATGACATCCAACATGTCGTAGGAGCGGGCGGACTCCTGCGGCACGATGTCGCGCAGCTCCTCGTCGGCGCGGTCTGCCGGGTCGTCCATGTCACCCACGGGCGGGTCGTCCAGGTTGTTGAGCGGGATGAAGCTGAGGAGGAAGCGGATGGTCTCCATGCACTCTTCCTCGGAGTCGAGGGTGAAGTGGGAGACGCCGGAGAGGGTGGCGTGGGTGTCCGCGCCGCCGAGGGCCTCGTGCGTGATCTCCTCGCCGGTGACGGCCTTGATGACGTCCGGCCCGGTGATGAACATCTGGGAGATGCCCCGCACCATGAGGGTGAAGTCGGTGATGGCGGGGGAGTAGACGGCTCCGCCCGCGGACGGGCCGAGGATGGCGGATATCTGCGGGACGACGCCGGAAGCGAGGGTGTTGCGCATGAAGATCTCGCCGTAGCCCGCGAGGCTGACGACGCCCTCCTGGATGCGCGCGCCGCCCGAGTCCGATATGCCGATGATGGGTGCGCCGTTCCGCATGGCGAGGTCCATCACCTTGCATATCTTCTCGGCGGCGACCTCCGAGAGCGAGCCGCCGAAGACGGTGAAGTCCTGGGAGTAGATATACGCGGTGCGGCCGGTGATCTTTCCGTAGCCGGTGATGACGGAGTCGCCGGGAAACTTCTTGTCCGACACGCCGAACTCGCTGGAGCGGTGGGTGACGAACGAGCCCAACTCCTCGAATGAGCCGGGGTCCACGAGCAGCTCGATGCGCTCGCGGGCGGTCAGTTTGCCGCGTGCGTGTTGCTGTTCCGCACGCGCCTCCCCCTCCGACGAACTGATCTTGTCTTTGCGGCGCCGGAGCTCTTCCAGCGCCTTGTTGGTGGTCTTCTCAGCGGTCATCACATCCCTGCAGTACGGCTGCGCCGCACTTGAGGAATCCTACCATCGCCTGCACATACGGGCAAAACCGCGCATCGCCGCGAAGGATGGAAACGCTCCGCCGCCGTAAGGTTGTCGATTCGTGCAGGCGTCGGCGGGAGTCCGAGGATTGCCTTATGGGGTATGATGTAAGGCGGACTCTGCGCACAGAGACAGGAACCGCATGAGCACAGGCCACTACTACCAGTCCGACGAGGAGATCATCAGGCGTCTCCAGGTGATCCTTCACGAGCAGGGAGACGGACCCCAGGACCGTATACGCCGCGAGAGCGGGATCCGGGAGGTGCGGAACCTCACGGCCGAGCTCGCTGAGCGTATCTACCGCGAGCCCGACGTCTGGGGCATCGACGAGATCCCTGTCGAGTACCGCACGGACGCCGCGGCCGACGCACTGCTGCAGATGCTCTCCCGGGTGTCCACGATGGGCAGCCCCCGGAACATCCGGGAGTGGTACGTGAACGCGGTAGAGGTCCGCTTCAAGGAGCTCTGGAGCGCCGCGGACAAGGAAGCCAAGGCACGTGAGAGCGAGGAGGCAACCGCGCGTTCCAGGCAGGAGGCGGCGGAGAGCGGGGAGGGAGCGTCGTCGGTCTTCGAGGAGAATGCGGAGCTGTGGCAGCGCTTCGAGGGAGAGTTCCCCCGGGACGCCTTCGCCCTGCGCCTGCGCTACCAGTTGAACCGGACGCCCGATGAGATGGCGGTGATGCTGGACGCGCCGAGCGACCGGGCGATCACGATACGCCTGAACCGCGCCAAGGAGCGTTTCCGCATGTACTGCGAGCAGGCCGGACTGAGCCAGCGGGAGACCGCGGGGATACTGGCGCAGTTCGCCGAGGAGCGGTCTCCGTGACACAACGTCCTACCACTACCTTCCGCTCAGGGAAGGGGCCCTGGGTCCGTTTCGCCATGGGAGCGGGCGAGCGCTGGCTCACCCTCTCGGGGCGGATAACGACCGAGATGCGGCAGTTCGGTTCGTATATACGGCAGATGCGCTACCGCCAGGGGTACAGCATCCGGGAATTGTCGGATGAGTTGGAGATGCCTTACGAGGACCTGCTCATGCTGGAGGTGGGGCTCCTCAAGCCGTCGGAGGTCCCGTCTCCTGTCTGGGTGCGCCTGATGCGCCTGCTGGAGGGGCGGGAAGTGCTCGTCCGGCGCGCATATACGGATGAAGCCGAGGCGGAGCTGGACCCGGACGAGCTTTGGGCCGAGGGAGACGACGACCCGTCCGGCAAAACGGCGCTGGGCCTCGGCCAGACGCTCGGCGTGGCGAGCATCAAGGTGGTCGGTGTGGGCGGCGGCGGCTCCAACGCGGTGCGGCGGATGTACCAGCAGCGCGTTCCAGGCGTCGAATACATCGCGGTCAACACGGACGCCCAGCACCTGATCCGCCTGGACGTTCCGAGGAAGGTGCGCATCGGCGACCGGCTCACCAGGGGACTCGGCGTCGGCGGCAACCCCGAGCTGGGGCGCGAGGCGGCGGAGGAGTCCCGCGAGGACCTGTACGACCTGCTCAGCGGCACAGACCTCGTGTTCGTGGCCGCAGGCATGGGCGGCGGCACGGGAACCGGGGCCGCGCCCGTCGTGGCGGAGATCGCCAAGGAGGTCGGAGCGCTCACCATCGCGGTGGTCACCAAGCCGTTCGGTTTCGAGGGGCAGCAGCGCTCCGTGCAGGCGGACGAAGGCATCGCACGCCTGCGTGAGCACGTCGACACGTTGATCCTGATCCCGAATGACCGGCTCTACGCCGTGTCCGACGAGCGGATGACCGCCGAGAACGCCTTCCGTATAGCCGACGACGTCCTCCGGCAGGGCGTGCAGTCCATCTCAGAACTGGTGATGGTGGCGGGCGACATCAACCTGGACTTCGCCGACATCCGGGCGGTCATGGCCGGCGCCGGCTCCGCCTGGATGGCGATAGGCCATGGACGAGGCCGGGACAGGGCGTACGAGGCCGCCCGCGCGGCGATGGCGAGCCCGTTGCTCCACGTTCCGGTGGAAGGCGCGACCCGGGTGCTGCTGAACATCACGTACGGCCCTGACGTGACGCTGCAGGAGGTGTACGAGGCGTCCGACATCATCAAGGGCCTCGTGGACCCGCACGCGAACATCATCTTCGGCATGATCACGGACCAGAACATGGAGGACGAGGTACGCGTCACGGTGGTGGCGACAGGCCTTACCGGCGGCGAGAGCGTCGTATCGCAGTCGCTCGACCAGATCCTCCAGGGGGCGCTGGACTCCAGCGAGTCCAACAGTTCGATGCCGGGGTTCCTGCAGCGCATCGCGCGCTTCTTCAGCAACCTGTTCGGCGGTGGCCGAAACTAGTTCCTGTCCTCAGCCCTCGCCGTAGACCGTCGTGTGCGGTTTGAAGGCTGCCCACGCGAACCAGAGGTGGTCCTGGGCGTTCAAACGTTCGAGTTGCCGCCCCGCGAGCGGGCCGCTCACCGCCCTGCCCAGCACGTTCCACCTGCTGCCGGTGCCTTCGTCCGTTATCCCGTCGCCATCGAAAGCGAACGTCAGCCGGTCGCCGTCCAGCGCAGGACGGAAGACACCCGTCGCTCCCACGTCGGCGGCGTCCGCGATGGCCCCGCTGCCCAGCGCGGTGCTCGTGCCGAACTCGAAGAAGACCACGATCTCCTCGCTTCCCACCTCGGCGTGGGCCACGCGCTCCATGGCGAGCACGGAGTACGGGAAGGCGGCAGCGTCGCCGTTGATCTCGACCGCAGCGACACGCTCCTTGGGCGGAAGGCGCGGGTCGGCGTCGCCGTAGAAGAGGAACGGGTACGAGTCCAGGTTGTCGTAGTACGGGTAGGGGTTGCGCCCGTAGGCCCGGCTGAACCCCGGCCGGTCGAGCACCAGCCCGTCCGCGTACTCGTCGCGGAACGCGGCCCACGAGACGATCTGCGCGGGCACGAACCGGAGCTGCGCCCCGGCGAGTTCGCCCGCGATGCCCTCGCCGGTGAGCTGCTGCCACCAGCTCTGCGTCTGCCGGTCCCACATGACGAGGTCGCTGTTGCGCAGGTTGCCGGAGACGCCGAAGTCGTAGACCGTGCCGTCGAGCGTGCGGTCGAACACGACGGCGGAGTTGCAGAGCGGGCAGTAGGTGACGGTCACGGGAACGCCGCCGAGTTCGTCGTTGACGATCTCGTGCCAGAGGAGGACCTGCAGCGGGTACGCCTTCGCCTCGCCGTTGACCTCCAGCGCGATGACAGGCTCCGCGTCCGAGAGCCACTCCCCGGCATCGGCCAGCGAGACGAACGTTGGGTCGTCGATGGGCGGGATGCCGTCGCGGCCCACGCCGCCGGAGACGATCTCGCGGTACGGGACGGTGTGGAAGCGGAAGTCGGTCTCCCAGATGGGGGTGTAGATGCTGAGGCCTTCCTCGTAGTCGTCATCGGCGGCGATGCCGTAGGCGTTGCGGACTACGTTCGGGTCGAGTGTGGGCGTCGGGATGAGCGCCGACACCGCAGCGGTCGGCGTGGGCGATGCGGACGGGACGAGCCCGGACACGGCGGCGGTCGGCATGGGCGATGCCGATGGCACGAGCGCTGATACCGCAGCCGTGGGTGTCGCGGTCGCTCCGGCCGTGGGGATGCGCGCTCCGGCAGGCGTCGGCGTGGGCGCGTCGGTGGAGACGCATGCGCCGAAGACGAGGACGAGCATCGCGCACGCGATTACGAACGCGCCGCCGTCGTTCCTGCAAAGGCAGGAACCTCGCCTTCCACCTCTCCCTTGAGGGGAGAGGTCGCCGCGCAGCGGCGGGTGAGGGTGTTCCGGCGCCCGGCGTCGCATCAGGGCTGCTGGGTCTGGGCGGGTCGGCCTCCGGTGGGCCAGGGATTGTGGAACGTGATGCCGGAGATGATGTACGCCCCCTCCTCGTCCGAACCGGTGAAGTCCTTCAGGATCTGCGCGATCCTTACGTCCATTGTAGCGAAGTATTCGCCCGTGCCGGTGAGGTGAGCCGGAATCTCCCTGGCCGTGCCCTTCACGTAGTAGGTGAAGCGCTCGTCCACGAACACGATCGTGAGCTTGCCGTTCTCCCGCATGTTGCGGGTGGTGGTGCTGCCGTTGTAGGTGACGATGCGGATGGTGTTGGGGTCGCGCGCGCCGACCTCGCGGAACGAGAGCAGCGCGGGGTGCGGCCAGCCGTTCTCGTCGGCGGTGACGATGAGGATGGCGCGCCCGCGCTCGACGGTCACGTCCTCGTACCAGAGGGCGTTGAAGAGATCGGGCGGGAGTTCTGTGCCGATGTCGTCGGACATGGCCTGCCTCACTCCTCGGAGGAAGGGTCCTTGCCCTCCCAGCGCTTGAACTGGGTGTTCTCGATGCCGAGCAGGTCGAGCACCTTGCCGACGGTGTGGTTGATGATGTCGTCTATCGTCTGCGGCCCGGAGTAGAAACCGGGGGTGGGGGGAAGGATGACGCCGCCCATGTCCGTGACGGCGAGCATGTTGAGCAGGTGCCCGCGGTGCAGCGGGGTCTCACGGGCGACGACGACGAGGCGGCGGCGCTCCTTGAGGCAGACGTCCGCGGCGCGGGTGATGAGGTCGTTGTTGTAGGAGTTGGCGATGCCCGCGAGCGTCTTCATGGAGCACGGCACGACGACCATGCCGTCGGTCTTGAACGAGCCGCTGGAGACGCTGGCGGCCATGTTGCGCGGGTCGTGGACGACGTCGGCCATCGCCTTGATGTCGTCTATCGACCAGTGCGGCGCCTCGTACCTGATCGAGACGTGCGCGCCCTCCGAGAGGATGAGGTGCGTCTCGACGTCCGGCATCCGGCTCAGCGCGCGCAGCGTGTAGATGCCGTAGATGGGAGCGGACGACCCGCTGATGCCGACGATGATCCTTGGCATATTCCCTCGTGTGGTGCTGTGTGCGGGGAGACGCCCCGGTAGCCAGGGCGTCTCCCGCACGGTAAGGCTTACGGCAGGCCGAGCTCGTCCCAGCGTTCGCCGACCTTGTCGAGGATCTCCATCGTCGGCTTGGAGGGCGGCGGGACCGGGAACTCGGTCGTCTTGTGCTCGCGCGTCGCGTCGATGCCCATGCCTTGCGACGGCGGGATGAAGTCCATCTCGCCGGGGCGTCCGAGCGGACGCGGCAGGTGCGCGCCGAGGTGGACGTGCTGCGTGGGCTCCGCGAACGAGACGATGCGCCACCAGACGTCGTTCCAGTCGCGCACGTCGCAGTCCTCGTCGACAACGACGACCCACCGGTAGCGGAGGTGGGAGTAGGCCGCGTCGATGATCTCCTTGGCCTGCCCCTCCTTCTCGATGGCGGCCCGGACGATGATGACGCCGCCCGCGCCTGCATCCGGGAAGTGGACCTCCCTGATGTTCGTGAGGCCGGACTTGCTGACGAGCGTCTGCAGGATGGAGCCGGAGCGCATGAGCGGACGGGGGTAGTCCTCGATGCGCCCGCAGATGAGACCGAAGTTGATGGGGTCCTTCCTGTGGGTGATGGCGTTCACCTTGAAGACGAACACCTCGTAGTTCTTGTTGTAGAAGCCGGACGACTCGCCGTGTGGCCCGTCGTAGTGGCGCTCGCCCGCTACGATCTCGCCTTCCAGGATGTACTCGGCCTCTGCGGGCACCCAGATGTCAATGGTGTCGCACTTGACGAGTTCGACGGGGCGTCCGGCCCATGCGCCGGCTGCCTCGTACTCGGAGAGCCCGGCCTCGTTCTCGGGGACGGCGGTGCCTGCCGCGAGAACGAGCAGCGGGTCCATGCCGATCGCGATGGCGCAGGGCGTGCTCTTGCCCTCAGCCTCGTTCTCCAGCACGTGGACGGCGCTGTTGCGGTCGCCGGCGCCGCCGTAGGAGGAGCCCTTCGGCGGGGCGGCGCCCACCTTGAAGTCGCCCTGCACCTTCACGGTGGTGTGGTTGCGGTCGATGATCATGGAGCGGTACTGCCCCATGTTGTGCGCGCCGGTCTTCGGGTCGACCGTGATAACGCCCGCGGTGGTGGCGATGTAGCGCCCGCCGTCCAGCTCGTGCCATAGGGGCGTGGGGATCTCGCCGAGGTCGACGTCCTCGCCGAAGACCTTCACCTCTTTCACGGGGCCGTCGTCCACCTTCACGCAGGGAAGGCGGTCGGCCATGCCTTGCTTGACGATGTCGTGCAGTTTCACCCAGTCCCGCGGGCCGTTGAAGGCGATGGAGAGCTGGTCCAGCGAGTACATGATGTTGGTGGTGAGCTGCTTGTCCGGGTTGTCCTTGATGTTCTCGAACAGCAGGCCGGGGCCGGTACGGACGAGGTCCCGGTAGCTGATTGCGCCGACCTCGTAGTCGAGGTCGACTTCCGCGGTGATGCGCTTGAGGAGCCCGCGCTCCTCCAGGATCATCATGTATTCGCGCATGCTCTTGTACGAGACGGGGTCTCTCTGTGGTGTCGTGGTCACTTCTCTCCTCCTGTGCGGTTATCGATGCGCCAGCTTCGTCATTCCCGCGAAGGCGGGAATCCAGTCCGTCGTTCCTGCGGAGGCAGGAACCTCGCCCTTGTGCTCCTAGCTGAGGCCGAGCTCCTTCCAGCGGCCCGCGATGTGCTCCATCATCTTCATGCTGGGCTGCGCCACGCCGGGCCTGGGGTGCTCGTACTCCTTGAACGGGTAGGTGGCGTCGAACGCCATGCCGTAGGTGGGCGGGATGAACTCGACCGCGCCGGGGCCGGGAACCCTGAACACGTACTCGCGGCCGCGGTACATGTCGCGGTCTGGCACGACGGACGAGACGATGCGCCAGAGCACGTCGTTCCAGTCGCGCACGTTGCAGTCCTCGTCGACGACGATGACCCAGCGGTAGCGCATGTGCTCGTAGGCGGCGTCGATGATCTGCTTCGGCTGCTCCGGGCTGGTGATCTCCGCGCGGATGATGAGGAAGCCGGAGCGCCCCGCGTCCGGGAAGAAGACCTCCTTGATGTTCGTGAGGCCGGACTTCGAGACCAGGACGTCCAGCAGCGTGTTGGAGCGCATGAGCGGGCGGGGGTAGTCCTCGATGCGCCCGCAGATGAGGCCGAAGCTGATGGGGTCCTTCCGGTGCGTGATCGCCTTGATCTTCACCATGAAGGTGGAGGTGTACTGGTTGTAGAAGCCGGTCGACTCGCCGTGCGGGCCGTCGTTCACTCGTTCGTAGGGGACGACCTCGCCCTCGAGCACGATCTCGGCGTTGGCAGGCACCATCAGGTCGCTCGTCTCGCACTTCACGAGGTCGACGGGGCGTCCGGCCCACGAGCCCGCGGCCTCGTACTCGCCGTGGCCGTTCTCGTCGTGGGGGACGGCGGTGCCGCAGGAGAGCGTGAGCAGCGGGTCCATGCCCAGCACGATGGCGCACGGGGTCGGGAGGCCCTTCGCCTCGTTCTCCAGCACGTGCGTCGCCCCGTTGCGGTCGCCGGCGCCGCCGTAGTTGGAGGCTCCGGGGGGCGTCGCGCCGACCTCCCAGTCGCCCATGATCTCCACGGTCGTCGTGTTCTTGTCGATGATCATGGAGCGGTACTGCCCCATGTTGAGGTTCCCCGTCTGGGGGTCGCGCGTGACGAAACCGGCGGTCGTGCCGATGTAGCGCCCGCCGTCCTCCTCGTGCCAGCGCGGCGTGGGGAGCATGTCGAGGTCTACGTCCTCGCCCATGATCTTCACGTCCTTCACCGGCCCGGTGGGGACGGTGTTCGTGGCGGTGCGGTCCTGCATGCCCTCGTGGATGATGTCACGGAGGTTCGCCCAGTCCGGGTCGCCGTTGAGGGCGAGCGCCAGCTGCTGCTCCGTGTACATGATGTTCGCCACGAGCGGCATACCGGGGTAGTCCTTGATGTTCTCGAAGAACAGCCCGGGCCCATCGCGCACGAGGCTCCGGTAGGCGATGGCGCCGAGCTCGCCTTCCAGGTCGACTTCGGCGGTGACGCGTGTGAGCAGTCCGTTCTCTTCGAGCAGCTTCAGGTAGCCGCGCAGGTCGTCGTACGGGACGCGCTGACGTGTGGTCATACGCCCTTCCTCCTTCGGATCGTCTATGGGCGTGGCGAGTCTAGCACTGCGCTCGCCGGGCGGCAAAAAGCCGCAGCGCCCGCCTTGTCATTCCGAGCGGAGCGCAGCGGAGTCGAGGAATCTCTCGGGCTTCCAGGGGCGGTTCGCGGACCGCCCCTCGTCCCCTAGAAGATGCGCGTGAACATGTCGCTGAACGGGTAGAGCACGCCGATCCACCGGAAGAAGAGCGGCTCGAACCAGAAGATGTCCAGCGTCAGGTCGAGGATGCCGATGATGAACGCCTCGAAGCCCAACCCGGCGAGCAGCGCCCAGTACCACTTCGCTCGCGTCCAGAACAGGAGGTAGACGATCACCCAGAGCGGCAGGCCGATGTGGAACCCGATCAACCACAGCAGCAGCACGAGCGCCACGATGGAACCGAAGTACAGCGCGGCGCGCCGCTTCTCTCCCGCCGGGTCCTCGCCGAGGCGGAAGCCCAGGTCCATGATCATGCCCTGCTCTATCGCCTTGCGCCTGCTGAGCACCGTGTAGAGCCGGATGAACCAGAGCGGCGTTGCGATGACGATGACCACCGTGGGCAACCAGCGCCCCGGCAACAGGATCTTCGGGAGGTCGTCCTGGAGGAACGGCGGCCGGTACAGCGAGATGATGAACGCGAGCATGAGCAGCGCCATGAGCGCGAGCAGCACCAGCTCGCCGATGATCTCGGGCGACTTCCATGACACCGTGCGATGGGTATCAGGTTGCTCTTGCGGGTTGTTGGGTTCTGCCGCCATCGCGCTTACTCCGCCTGCTGCCCGTCCGCAAGCTGAGACTCCGATTCGGCCCGTTCCCGGACCTGCTGCGCCCCGCGCTGGACGCGCAGCGAGAAGTAGACCGCGGCGACCACGACCACGAGGATGCCCACGAACGCGGGTTGCCAGACCATGGATATGCCCCTCGCCTGTATGGAGATGCTCATGAACTTCTCCAGGGGCTCGGCCAGCACGATGGCGATGAGGATGGGCGGCCTCGGCCAGGCGTACGCCTTCATGAACATGCCGAGGGCCGTGAACACGAGGACCACGGTAAGGTCGGCGATATCCAGGTTCGCCTGGAACGCCGATAGCGTGACGACGCCTATGACGAGCGGAGCGAGGACGAGGGGCGGCACGGCGGCAACCTTCGTGAGCATTCCGGAGAAGCGAAGCACGATGGGGACGACGATGATGTTCGCAAGGATGATGACGTAGACGAACGACATCGTGAGGTTCAAGTTGGCCTCCGGGTCCGCCATCTGCGGTCCGGGCTGGATGCCGACGATGAACAGGAAGGCGAGCACGATCGCCATGGGCGCGCTGCCGGGGATGGCGAACAGCAGCGTGGGCATCAGCACGCCGCCGTCGGTCGAGTTGTTGGACGACTCGGGTGCGATGACGCCCCGTATGTCGCCGGTGCCGAACGTGTCTATCGCGCCGGGCTCGGTCTGCCGTGCCTGCGCGTAGGCCAGCCAGTGGGCCGGAGTGGGGCCGAGGCCGGGCATCGCGCCGATGAAGACGCCGATGAGCGACGAGCGTGTGATGAGCCACTTGTGGCGTAGCGCCTCCCGCATCCCCCGGTAGACGTCTTTGTTCCCCTCCTTCAGCATCTCGCTCAGCCGCTCCTTGGCGATGGGCGTCTTGCTGATGACGAGGTCGGCTATCTCCGGGATGGCGAAGAGCCCCACCACGACAGGGATGATGTTGACGCCGTCGTAGAGGTAGTCGACGCCGAATGTCGCCCTGGTCTGTGAGGCGACGTTCGTGAACCCGATGAGTCCGATGAGGAGGCCGAGGCAGGCGGTGAGCAGGCCCTTCACGACAGCCCCCGCGCTGACGATACCGACCGCGGCGATGCCGAGCAGGGAGAGCAGGAAGAACTCAGGCGAGCCGAACAGCCGCAGCAACTCCCGGGCGAACGGCAGGACGGCGAGCAGCGCAAAGCCTCCGATGATGCCCCCGATCAGTGAGGAGGTGTAGGACGCGCCGAGGGCGTACCCGGCGTAGCCCTGCCGCGCGAGCGGGTAGCCGTCCAGTATCGTCGCCTGCGACGACCGTGCGCCCGGTATGCCGAGCAGGATGGAGGGGATTGGCTCCGTCAGGTCGTTCGCGGCCATGTAGCCGATGACCACCGGCAGCGCGATGAATGGGTCCAACTCGGTTGCGAACGAGAGCACCACGATCAGGAATGGCAGCCCGCCGCCGGGCATGAGGCCGGAGACGAGTGCGATGGGGATCATGATGACGAACGCGATCATCGGGCCGGGGCGGAAGAGCCGGTTCGCTCCGTCGAGCGCCGCGCCGAAGAATGCGCTGTCAACCGTGACGCTGTAGCCCCATATGAGCAACGCCGCTATGACGATGCCTATGAGCAGGGGAAGCCGGTTGACCATGGAGAGGTTGCCTCGAAAGGTAGTACGGGCGCTTGCGAACGCGCCGCTACGCTACGCGGGGAGCGTGAGCGCGTCAATACCGGGTACGAGAGAGGGCGGGCTCGAAAGCCCGCCCTCTTCATCGCTCGTGTCTTTGCCTGTTTAGCCGGCGCCGTAGAGGCTGGCGAACAGCTCCCGCGCGTTGTCGCTGAAGGTCGCGGCCTTCCTGAGGGACTCGATCAGGATCGCCGGGTCGCCGTACTTCACGGGGCGCTCGGCGAGTTCAGCCTTCGCGATGAACTCGGGGTCTTCCACGATCTGCCGGAACACGCGCTGCCACGTCAGCACGATCTCCTCGGGCACGTTGGGCGGCATGACGAACATCCGCGCCAGGGACTCGAGGCTCTGTGCCAGCAGGAAGACGTTCTGCTGCTCCTCCGTCGCTTCGACGACGTCGAAGAGGTGCGGGAGGTCGTCGGTCTGCAGGCCGGTGCCCATGCGGTCCAGGAACTCCTGGGAGACGGGAGTGCGGGACCAGAAGAGCGGCACCAGCAGGCGGTCCTCGTACCAGCCCGGGTAGAGGTTGGAGATGTACTCGAAGTCGCACCGCGTGGTGGCGTCCAGCTCGCCGCGGTCGATCGCCGCGAGCACTTCGGACGTGCCTTCGTAGCCGTAGATGACCTTGATCGGCCCGCCGAGCGCCTCGACGAACTGCCCGCCGACCATGTCGCCGCCGGGGGCGGACGTGCCGGTCGTGATGGGCCTGCCGAGAGCGAGCACCTCGTCCCAGCTCGTGGCGATGTCACGCCGCACGCACATCGTCAGGTGGTCGTCGTTGAAGCTCGGGGTACCGATGAGGTTGACCGTGTTGATGTCGAAGCCCTCGCGGTCGATCCCGGCCGCCTCGGCTGCGGGGTGACGCGGCGCCATCGGGTGGATGGTGAGCCCGTCGGGCCGGGCGCGCATCGTCTCCTGCAGGCCGCGGAGTCCGCCGCCGCCCGGAAGGTTCGTGACGATGACCTTCGGGTTGCCGGGCATCAGCCGTTCGACAGCCTCCGCCAGGAGGCGGGAGTAGCCGTCGTAGCCGCCGCCGGGGGAGAAGCCGACGATGATCTTGATCGTCTTGCCGGAGAAGTACGCCTCGGCGTCGAAGCCTTCCACCTCAGGGATCGCCGTGGGCGTGGCCGTGGGGGCTGGCCTCGGCGTAGGCGTGGCTGTGGCGGGCGGCGCCGTCGCGCCGGGCGGCAATGGCGTGGGCGTGGCGGTGGGGTCTGCCGCCGGTGCGGGAGCGTCGGGGATCGGCGTTGCGGTCGGCTCTGGCGCCGGTCGCGGGGTAGCAGTGGGTTCCGGATCGTCGCCGCCGCATGCGGTCAGACCGGCAAGCAGGGCGATGCCCAGCACCACGAGTACGATTGTTCTGCTGGCCCAGGACATGAGCAATCCTCCCTTTCCTAATCACGAAAGCCCGCGCTATGCGATGCAGCACGCGCGGATGGGCGAAATGCTAGCATCCCTATCCCTGCAAGGGCAACCATCGCCCGCAAGACGGAACTGTTCAAAGCGGATGCTTGTCATGTTGAGCGAAGCCCCTTGCCGCTTTGTCATGTTGAGCGGAGCCGGAGGCGGAGTCGAAACATCTCTCGGGCGAGCGTTGGTGCATTGGGGCGTCTCCTGGGAGATTCCTCAGTTCCGCTCATCCTGAGCTTGTCGAAGGACGGAGGAGAGGTTTGACGAGCGCACGGGTCTACGACGCTATCGTGATCGGCGTGGGCGGCATGGGAAGCGCCACGGTCTACCAGCTTGCGAAGCGCGGGCTCCGCGTGCTGGGGCTGGAGCGCTTCCGCATCCCGCACGAGATGGGGTCGTCGCACGGCATCACGCGCATCATCCGGCTCGCCTTCCACGAGGGGCCTGAGTACGTGCCGCTCGGACTTCGCGCCTACGAGTTGTGGCGTGAACTGGAGGAGCGCGCGGGCGAGCAGGTGCTGCACGTCACCGGCTCCGTCCACGCGGGCGTTCCCGGAGCCGTGGCCTACGAGAGCACGCTGCGCGCCTGCCGCGAGCAGGACGTGCCGCACGAGGTGCTGACGAGCGCGGATCTGTCGGCGCGCTTCCCCGGCTACGGGCTGCCGCCGGAGATGTCAGCGGTCGTCCAGCCGCAGGGAGGCTTCCTCACGCCGGAGCGGTGCGTCGAG
This sequence comes from Dehalococcoidia bacterium, assembly GCA_034422595.1. Lineage (GTDB taxonomy): Bacteria > Chloroflexota > Dehalococcoidia > Lucifugimonadales > Australimonadaceae > Bin16. The sequence continues at coordinate 29,025 of DAOUJO010000013.1, forward strand.
TCGCACGTGAACGTCGCGCGGGGCTTGGGCGCGGAGGTCCGTGAGGAGGAGCAGGTGCTGGACTGGGAAGCGTTCTCCGGCGGCGTGCGCGTCCGGACGGAGTCAGGCGTGTACGAGGCAGGTTCGCTCGTGCTCACGGCGGGCGCGTGGACGGGAAGGCTTGTGCCCGAACTGGCGGAGGTCGCCGTGCCGGAGCGGCAGGTCATGGGCTGGTTCGAACCGGACGACTCCACGCTGATCGCGCCGTCGCGCTTCCCCGTTTTCATCGTCACGATGGACGGCGACGAGTACTACGGCTTCCCTGAGTTCGGCGTGCCGGGGCTCAAACTGGGCAAGTTCGACGACACAGGCGTCGCAGCCGACCCCGATGCGCTCGACCGGACGTGGCGGACAGACGACGAGGAGATGCTGCGGGAGTTCCTCCGCCGGTGTTTCCCTCACGCCGCGGGGCGCCTGCTGCGCATGGCGGTCTGCATGTTCACCAACTCGCCGGACAGGAACTTCATCATCGGGAAGCACGCCGTATGGCCGCAGGTGTCGTTCGCTGGAGGCTTCTCGGGGCACGGCTTCAAGTTCTGCAGCGTGATAGGCGAGATCATGGCGGACCTCGCCGAGCGCGGAGAATCTCGCCACGACATCTCGCTCTTCGCCCCATCCCGCTTTGTCTGATTAGATACAATAGCGGCAGGAACCGCGAGCGTGAACGGTGAACACGGCAACTTGCGCAGGAGGCACCGGAGGACACTGGAGCGAATGCAGGCGGAGTCAACGCCTGCGGACGTCAGGTGGCAGGAGGTCGAGTCGCTGTTGACGGCGCTGGGGGTCAGGATCATTGAGCGGGCAGGTTCTAGGGTGCAACTGGTCAAGGGCTCTGATGCTATCGTCGTTCACAGGCCCCACCCCCGGCCTGAGATGAGGCGTGACACAGTGCGGGACATCGTCAGGTTCATTGAGCGCGTGGAAGGCAGATAATGCTGCAGTACAAGGGTTACATCGGCGAGGTCGTGTATGACAACGAGGCTGAAGTTCTTCATGCCAGGGTGATCAACAGCGGCCCGTATCCCGTTGCCAATGCGGAGGCGACCGATGTCGAGGGAATCAAGAGGGAGTTCTGCATCTCCATCGACGTCTATCTGCAGGGATGTGCCGAGCTCGGTATCGAACCGGTGGCGCCTTCACCCGTGTCTCTGAAAACCGAGGCTGGGTGAGTAAGAGTCTAGAGGAGTTCGCGAACCTCCCCTACTCCGGCGTCCGCGGTTTCGGCGATAGCGCCAGTAGCATGAACCCCGCGAACAGGGCGCCCGCAGCCGCGAGCCAGCCTACGGTGAAACTCGTGGCGTCGAACAGTATGCCGAGCACGGGTGTGCCGATGCCGGTCATGGTCAGCGTGATCGGGGTCGCCGCGCCCCGAACCGCGCCGATGTGGTCGCGTCCGTAGTAGGCGGGCCAGATGTGCGTCTGCGTGAGCATCCCCGCGCCAAGCCCGAGCCCGGCCAGCGCGGCCCCTGCGAACCCGTGCCACGTTGTGCTGGCGACCGCCGCAACGAGCATGGCGGCGGCGATGGTCATGAAGCCGGCCATCGCTATGTAACGAGGCTGTATGCGGTCGATCCACGGGGCGATGGCTATGGCCGAGGCCACCTGGGTGAACGCCTGCACCGAGAAGGCGATAGCGGACACCTGCGGCGGGATGCCCAGCGACAGGAGGAACGCGACCCAGAACACGCCGACGGTCCCCATCACCGCCATGAGGATCCCGTAGGCCACGCTGATGCGCCAGAACGTTCCGGTGCGCATGGACTGCCGCACGGTCCAGGAGTACTCGGCGATGCGCGACGGTCGGGACTGTTCGCCGCCTCCGAGCGCGATGGACTCGCCGTCGGGGAGCAGGCCGAGGTCGGACGGCTTGTTGCGCACGAATGCCAGGGAGACGGCGGCTATGGTAATCCCCCCGGCTATGCCGAGGATGAACCACGCGTCGCGCCAGCCCACGGCGTCGACCAGCATCTGCGTGAGCGGGCTGGAGATGCCGATGCCGAAGGGGATGCTCGGGAAGAAGACCGACATGGCGCGGCCACGTTTGCTGACGAACCACTTGGCGATGGGGATGGTGAGGAAGAGCGTGCTGCTGCCCCAGAAGCCCATCATGCCGCTGAACAGCGCGAGTCCGATCATCTGCCAGCCCGTGTCGATGAGGCTCATCGCGGCTGCAGCCCCGCCGAGCATGAGACCCGCAACCGCGAGCGGCACACGGGAGCCGCGGCTGTCGAGGAGCCGCCCGATGAACGGGCCTGAGAGCGCGAAGCCGAAGAGCCGCGCGGACAGCGCCCAGCCGAAGGCGCTGTTCCCGAGGCCGAGCTCCTCGCTCATGGGCGCGACGAAGATGCCGAAGTTGCCGATGCCCATGAACATGCTGGCGCCCCCGGCAACGCCGAGGGCGGCAACGATGACCCAACCGTAATAGGGGCCTGACGGACTCCGCGCCTGACCGGGGAGCGGCTGCTCCAAGGGGCTAGCTGCTCTCTTCTTCGCCGGGGCCGGTCAGTTTGCCGAGGAACTCCTCGACGGAGGGCGGGAGCGGCGGAAGCTCCTTCTTCTCCTCGGACTGCCGCTGCTGCTCGCGCCTGCCGCGGCGCGCGTCGTAGTCCGACTCCAGCCGTTCGACGAGCGACTTCACCTGGGCGTTGCGCTGCATCTCGGCGGTGACGCGCGCGTACTGCTGCGTGTCGCGCTGGCTGGCGGCGTACTCGGCGGGGAAGCCGTAGAGCGTGGAGAGCACCTGGAGCATCTTCGTACGCCCTGCGAAGTCGGCCTCGAGCTCAACGTAGTGAGGGAGCCGGCACATGAGCATCATGTTGTCGACTCCGCCCTCGCTGATGCGGTCGCCGACCATGTTCATGATGGACGTAGGGCCCTGGTACGGCCTGCGCCGGTTCCCCTCGATGCCTTCCACGTCCTCGATCGGCTGACCGTTGAGCGTTCCCATGACGAGGAGCGGGCGCGTGTGAGGGACGGCGTCGTACATCGCGCCGATGCGGCAGAAGCGGTCCACGTTCAGGTAGGAGATGACCTCTACCAGCGCCTCGATGTACTCCTCGGCGTTGGAGTGCGGCTCCAGCATGTGGAGGAAGATGAAATCGTGGCTGCCGAGGCCTGTGGCCCAGCGGAGGTCGGCGTTCGGGACGCGCATCTTGCGCTTGCCGTCCTCGAAGTAGACGACGGGGCGGTAGCGGGTGAAGTCGAAGAAGTGCCCCGGCTTCGCGAGCGAACCGAGGTCGCGGGCGCGCATGTAGCGCTCCAGCCGCTCGATGCTGAGCGAGCCGACGCTGCCGGCGTCGATCCACGGCGTCAACGACGCGATGATGTGCGGCGACCGCAACTCCGGAAGGGGCTCGTGTATCTCGAATTCGCCTACTCTCATGGCCCTATAGTGTTCCCCTCGCTCACGGATTGCAACCCTTGAGATGGCCGATACGTGCGAGTCTGAACGGTCGCTCCATAGAGCATGTCATTCCGAGCGGAGCGGAGCGGAGTCGAGGAATCTCTCGGGCCGATGCTTCGGCTACGCTCAGCATGACATGAAATGCTGAGGAAGGCCCTACCCCTGCGCCTGCCGTGTGGCGCGCCAGACGCGCTCCGCCGTGAACGGGATGTCCACCATGGGCGCGCCGATCTGGCGCAGCGCGTCGTGGACGGCGTTGGCGAGCGCCGCTGGGCTGGCGCACGACGGCATCTCGCCGATGCCGCGCACGCCCATCGCGCCGTTCTTCGCCTCCGTCGCGTGCGTCTCGACGACCATGTGCGGCACGTCCTCTGCGAGCGGCATCGCGTAGTCCATGAACGACCACTCGCGCGGGCGCCCGTCGTCGGCGTAGGAGACGGCCTCGCACATCGCCTCGCCGAACCCCTGCACGACGCCCCCGTGGATCTGCCCCTCGACGATGACCGGGTTGATGAGGTTGCCCACGTCGTGCACGGCGACGAAATCGCGGACGCGCACGTCGCCCGAGTCCGGGTCGAGCTCGACGTACGCGATGTGCGTGGCGAAGGCGAAGCTCCCCGGCGGCAGCGTGTAGGTCGAGTAGTGGCGGAAGCCGCCGTCGGCGTTGCCGGCCATTCCGGCGAGCCTGCCCAGCGGCACGGAGCGCGACGGGTCCGAGCGTGAGACTGCCGCGCCGCCCTCCAGCATCACGTCGTCCGCGGGCGTTTCGAGCAGGTGGGACGCGGCGTCGACCAGCTTCTCGCGCGCCTGGTGCGCGGTCTGGTAAACGGCGTGCCCGCCGATGACGAGTCCCCGGCTGGCGTACGTGCCCGCGCCGGGGCCGAACGGTTCGATGCGGTCGCTGTCGCCGTGGAGCACGGTGATGTCGCCCGGCGCAATGCCGAGCGCGTCCGCCGTGATCTGCGCGAACGTCGTCGCGTTGCCCTGTCCGTGCGGCGAGATGTCCGTCGTGAGCCGGACGTGGCTGTCGGCATCGATCTCGACCGCTGCCGCGCTGGAGCGCGCCGCGTCGCCGCCTGTGCCGCCGGAGCCCTTCGTCGAGAGGGCGATGCCGAGCCCCACGGTGCGCCCCTCCTGCCGCTCGCGGTCGCGCCGTGCCACCAGGTCGGCGTACCCGGCGACCTCGAGCGCCCGGTCGAGCACCGGCTCGAAGTCGCCGTCCACGTACGGCGTGCCGGACGCGGTCGTGTACGGGAACTGGTCGGGCGGGATGAGGTTGCGGCGGCGCAGGTCGACGGGGTCGATGCCCAGTTCGTCGCCGATGAGGTCGAGTATGCGCTCCATGCAGAACGTGGCCTCCGGCTGTCCCGCGCCCCGGTAGGAGGTGATGGGCGGGCGGTTGGTCATCAGGCAGACCTGCTCGCCGTCGTAGGCGGGGATGTGGTACGGGCCCGCGAAACGCTTCGCCGCGTTGTCCGGCGACGTGAACGCGCCGCTGATCCAGTACGCGCCGAGGTCCGAGAGGAAGCGCGCCCTGATGGCGAGGACGATGCCCTCGCTGGTGACGGCGGCGTCCACGTGCGCCTCCAGCCCGCGCGCGTGCGACGAGTGGATGTTCTCGCTCCGCTCCTCCACCCACTTCACGGGGCGCTGCAGCCGCTTCGCCAGGAGGATGGCCGCGACCTCCTCCGGGTAGACGTGATGCTTGTGCCCGAAGCCGCCGCCCACGTCCGGCGTGATGACGTGCACGTGGCCCGGCAGGGTGATCGCCTCCTCGATGTGGTGCTGGGTGTCGTGCGGCGACTGGTTGGACGACCAGAACGTCAGGGTGCCGTCCGGGCCGTCGAAACTGGCGATGCAGCCCCGGCCCTCCATCGGCATCGGCGCAAGGCGGGGGATGACGAACGAGCCGGAGACAACCCGGTCGGCGGACGCGAACGCGCCGTCCACGTCGCCCGAGCCCGTGCGCTGCCACGCGCCGACGTTCGACCCGATCGCGTCGTGGAGCGTGGGATAGCCGCCTTCCGCGGCGCGTTGCAGGTCGTTGATCGCTTCCAGCGGTTCGTAGACGACCTCGACGCGCGCAGCGGCGTCGGCGGCCTGCGCGGCGGTCTCCGCGGCCACGGCTGCGACCGGCTGTCCTGCGTAGAGCGCCCGCCCCAGCGCCAGGATGGGGTGCGCGCCGCCCCGGTTGATCGTCAGTCCCGGTCTGCCGATGCTCTCCAGCACCGCGCCGTTCTCGACGTCGTCCCCCGTGATGACGGCGAGCACGCCGGGCATCGCCAGCGCCTCGCTCGCGTCGATGCGCTCGATACGGGCGTGGGCGTGCGGGCTGCGGACGACGGCGGCGTGCGCCATCTGCGGCAGCGTCATGTCGCCGATGAACGTCCCGCCGCCACGCAGCAGGCGGTCGTCCTCGAAGCGCGGGATCGATTGTCCGGTGTAGGGGGTGCTCGTGTCGTGAGTTGTCGTAGTCATGCGCGGGATTCTATCCGTTACAGGCCGTAGAAGGTTGTGGGGTTGTCCTCGAGGATCTTCCGTTTCGCGGTCTGGCTGAATTCTCCCTCGTCGGCCCTGCGCCGCAGGATGTCGATGGCCCCGATCTCGGCCGACAGGTCCGCGTGCGAGTAGTCGGTGCCGATCATCAGGTGGTCTTCGGTCCCGAACCGGAGGAGGTACGGGATATCCTCCTGCGACTGGCAGGTCACGTAGAGGCGGTGCTCGTGGAAGAGGTCGCTCAGGTCGTCCGTGTAGGTGAACGACCGGTACGCCCAGGCCATGCGCTCCCGGCGGGCGTAGAGCCTGTCGACCACGAACGGGATCCAGGACGAGCCCGCCTCGATGAAGCCGAACCGCAGCCGGGGGAACCTGAAGGCGAGGCCGGAGAAGACGATGGCGTGGAACGCGTCGATGACGTTGGTGCCGGTGACCCCGTCGCCGAGGAGCGGCGCGCTGCTGCCGGCGGGCGGGTCGCCCGAGCCGGTGTGCATGCAGAGTGGAATATCGAGGTCGTTGGCCTCCTGGTAGACCGGGAAGAAGTAGGGATCGGTCACGCGTCTGCCCATCTCCGTCGCGAGCTTGAAGACGCCGCAGGCGCCGTGCTCGCTCGCCCAGCGGAGTTCGTCCACAGCGGCCTCGATGTCCAGCATCGGCAGCACCGCTACCCACCGGAGGCGCCCGTTGCTCTCGGCGGACCTGTCGGCCATCCAGCGGTTGTAGCTCTTGCAGATGGCGGTCTGGGCGTGCGGGTCGCTCGTCAGGTAGGTGAGGAACATCGTGGGGTACATCACGTGGACGTCCACGCCCATCTCGTCCATGTGCCGCAGACGGGTCTCGACGCTCCTCAGCTCACGGGCGTCGATGGTCGTGCCGGTGCGCTTGTCGTCGCGGATGCGGCGGATTGACAGGTTGCTGCCGATGAGCCAGTGCCTCGTGTAGCCGGGAGCGGGAGCGCCATCGCCCATCTCCTCGGTGGGGATGACCGTGACCGGCCTGTAGCGCGCGTCTTCGGGAGGCATGTAGCGCCAGGTCTCTTCGCATTCGTCCACGTGCGTGTCGGCATCGATCACAGCCATAGACTCAACTCCTTCCCCGGCTCCGCCTCGACACTCCGAACATCCCAACCGCCGCGAGCATAAGCCGGGCTCCCTGCTGTGTACAGTCCCGCCGCACGCTATCCTCCCCACCACAACTCACCCCATCCGGAGAAAACCATGACACGCATCGCGCCCATCACCGACAAGGCCCAGCTGCCGCCGGAGCGGCAACACGAGTGGGACGCGGTCTTCGCCGACCGCGGACGCGTCCGAGGCCCGTTCGCGGTCATGCTTCAGAGTCCCGGCCTCGCCTCGGGCTTCCTGTCGACCCTCCGGAACACGCACGACGACAGCGTGGTCAGCCCTGCGCTGCACGAGCTCGCCGTCCTCGCCGTCGCTTGGGAGGACGACGCTCCCTACCAGTGGTCGGTCCACGTCTCGACCGCCCGCGCCGCGGGCCTGCGTGACGACGCCATCGAGGTCGCCCGTACCGGCGCCGACAGCAGCCGCCTCCCCGACGACGAGCGCGACGTCATCGAGCTGTGCCGTCAGCTTTGCCGCACGAACCGGGTGGAGCAGGCGCTGTTCGATTCCCTGATGGCAAGGCACGGCCAACACTGGCTCATCCTCATCGTCGCCACCATCGGCCTCTACCGCTACGTAGCCGCGTTCAACAACGCCTTCGACATCGACGTGATCCCCGGCGACGACCAACTCCCGCCCCGCCGCTGACGATCGGTCCGCTGTGGCGAAGGACGCGGGGCACGGGTAGCATCGCGGCATGGCCCAGGAACCCCAGCAGGCGCAGAGCGAGGGACGGACGGGACGCCGCCGCTGGCTGCGCACGTTCGACGCGCTCCAGGTCCCCGCCTACCGCAACTACTTCACCGCGATGCTCTTCTACTTCGGCGGCATGCAGGCGGCGATGCTGGCGCGCCCCCTCCTGGCATACGACCTCGCCGACCGTGCCCCCATCGTGCTCGGCATCGTCATCGCGGCGAACAACGCGCCGTCGCTCGTGCTCTCGCCGTTCGCCGGAGCGCTCGCGGACAGGGTCTCAATGCGGAACATCCTCATCGTTGCGGCGGGGCTGATGGCCGTATTCGCCGGCATCACGGCGGCCGGCGTCGCGATGGACCTGCTGGACTGGTGGCACGTCATGATCATCGGCGTCTTCCAGGGCTCCGTGATGGTGTTCATCACGCCGACGCGCCGCGCCATCATCGGCGGGCTGGTGGACGACCGGCATCTGCTGAACGCGACGGGCCTGCACACGATGTCGCAGAACGCCAACCGGGCGTTGCTACCGCTGGTGGCCGGGGTGCTGTTCGCACGGTGGGGCCCGGAGTGGGCGTACGTGCTCATCGTCGGGATGTACGTCGTGGGGATGGGCCTGATGTTCTTCACCCCGGCGCAGGGCGCGGGGGCCGCGCGCAGGCGGAATCGTAGCAGCTCGCCGCTGGAGGGCTTCCGCTACGTGTGGCAGGCGCCTCCTATCCGCACCCTGATCCTGGCGGGCTTCGTCATCACCGTGTTCGGTCAGCCCTTCCAGCACCTGCTGCCGCTGGCGCAGGACCTCCTCCAGATAGAGGCGGACGGCGTCGGGCTGCTCGTCACGTTCTTCGGGCTGGGGTCGCTGTTCGGCTCGACGACCGCGGCGTCGCTGGGCGACTTCCAGCGGAAGGGCCTGCTGCTGATCGGCTTCTTCTCGCTGTTCGGCGCGGGCGTGGTCGGGTTCGCGTGGTCGAGCTGGTACCTGCTCTCGCTGCTGCTGATGCTGCCGATCGGCATCGGCCACTCCGGGCGGACGGTCGTGCACCTGGCGGCGCTGCAGACGTACTCGGAAGCGGAGATGCGCGGGCGCGTGCAGGCGGTGAACGCGATGATCGGCGGGCTGATACCGGTGGCGATCCTCGGTATCACCGGACTGGCGGAGCTGTTCGGGGGGCGTATCGCGCTTGCGTCGGCGGGCAGCGTCATCCTCGCCTACGGCGCATGGGAGACGCTCTTCTCCCGCACCCTGCGGTCGATGCGCTAGCGTGAGCGAGGCAGGCGCCAGGCGCGGTCGAGGTTGTCCCAGCCGAGGTGGCCGTAGAAGGCGTGGCCCTCCTCGCTGGAGTGGAGGATGATGGCGCACTCGTCGCCGGCCTCCTCCCGGAAGCGGCGGAGCAGCTCGCGCCCGATGCCCATGCGCTTGTACGGCGCGGCGACGGCCAGCTCGGTGACGAGGGCATAGACCGCGTAGTCGGCGAGCCCGCGCACGATGCCGACGAGCGCACCGCCGTCCCGCGCGGTGACGATGACGTCGGCGTTGCGGAGCATCCGCTCGACGCGGGTGAGGTCGTCGAGGGGGCGGTTGAAGCCCCCGGCGCGCAGGAGGTTGGCTACCTCGTCTGCGCCGGGCATATCGTTCGTGGAGTAGATGATGCTCATGGGTGCCGTCAGGCTCCGGTTGGCGGTCGTTGTGAGGGGGTCCCGTCTTCCTTGACACCCCCCTCTGCCGACCCTACGATTCTACCGCTCCGTGCGGAAGGCGCGCACGGCACGAAAGGAGCAGGTTATGCCGGAAGAGAACGTCCGGGCAGACAGACTGGGAGGGACGGCGAAGCGGCGCAACACGAGCATGCGCGAGCTGCGCACCGGCGAGAACGTCGACTACAAGTACATCTCGGCGGACAACCACACAGACCTCGTGTGGTATCCGCGCGACATCATCCAGTCCCGCATCGAGTCGAAGTTCAGGGAGAAGGCCCCGCAGGTCGTGGAGTCGCCGAAGGGCACGGCGTGGATGTGGGAAGACGACATCCACGCGTTCGCCGCCGACGGCAAGGACTGGGCGAAGTACGCCAAGCGGTTCGATCCCATCGAGGTCGAGGAGGGCAGGCTGCCCCCGTCCGACCCGGAGATCCTGATCCAGCACATGGACATCGGCGAGTTCTACGCGGGCGTGTACTACGGGAACACGCGCAAGTGGGTGTTCAAGGACAAGGAGCTGGAGAAGGCGGTGTACCGCGCGTTCAACTCTTGGGCGCTGGAGATGTGCGCCTACTCTCCGGACCGGCTCATCGTGCTCCCGTGGCTGCACGCGGCGTTCCCGGAGTTCTGCGCGGACGAGGTGTACCGCCTCGCCGACGAGGGCGTCCGGGCCGTCGAGCTGAGTCCAAACGACATGGCGGAGGGCGTCTGGTCGCCGGTGTGGGAGCCGGTGTGGGCCGCGGCCGAGGAGACCGGGATGGTGATCTGCACGCACATCGGGGACACGGCAGGGACGCCGTACCCGCCGAACGAGTACGGGCAGTCACTCGCGCACTTCTCACAGGTGCCGTTCAACCCCGCGGGCAAGCACATCGCGCAGTTCGTGTTCAGCGGCATGTTCGACCGCCACCCGAACCTGCACGTTTCGATGGCGGAGTGCCGCATCGGCTGGCTGCCGTTCCTCTTCCAGTGGATGCAGCGCTGCTACAGCGACCGCGCGCCGGACTCGATCCACCAGTTGGAGCAGGAGCCGCTGCACTACCTGAAGAACAACATGTCCTTCACGTTCGAGGAGGACTACATCGGCGCGAAGATGATCCCCGACCCCGAGTTCCTGATCCGCGACAGCGTCATCTGGGGCTGCGACTACCCGCACGAGCAGGGGCAGACGTGGCCGGACGCGACACCCGCGATGGAGCGCATGTTCACCGGCGTGGACCCGGACCTCGTGCACGAGGTCGTATGGGGCCGGTCGCAGCGCATCTTCGGCATCCAGGGGCCGAACGGGTCGAACGGGGGTTAGAGCTTGGCCGAGAACCGACACAAGAAAGAAGTCCTGCTCGGCGACGAGCGCAACCGGCAGATGGCCGCCGTGCTCCGCTACGGCCCCTACGTCTTCCTCTCCAGTTCCGACGGCTACCGCGACATCGACACGCAGCAGGTCAACACGGAGCTGGACGGGCAGGCGATACCGCAGTGCAACAACGCCTACGGGCGGCAGGCGCGGCGGCTGGAGCAGGTGGGCTACGGCGGCGACGCCGCGGTGTGGATAGAGAACTTCACGTCCGGCCAGTCGTGGCGGCTGGAACGCATGGCAACGTGGCCGGATCACTTCGGCGAGGAAGGCCACAAGCTCGCGGTGAGCTTCGGCGCGCAGTGCAAGATGGCGGGCGTGAACATGCTCACCGCCGTCGTGATGGCGATGACGCCGGACCTCGAACGGCAGGTGTTCGTGCACCAGCCGCACCGGGGCAGGGCGTCGCGCATCACGCGCTGCGGCGACTTCACGTACGTCATCGGCGTGCGCGGGCGCTCCAATCCGTTCACCGACGAGGAGGCAGCCGAGGAGGTGCCGGAGCAGTTCAGCACGGAGCTGTTCTACACCTACGAGTGGCTGCGCTCGCACCTGGAGAAGGGCGGCGGCAGCCTCGACGACCTCGTGCGGACGGACTGCGCGCTGAAGCGCATCGGCGACGTGGGCCCGTACTACGACCAGTTGAAGGAGCGCTTCGGCGGGAAGGTGCCGTTCGCGGCGTACTCCGTCGGGACGCTGCTCGGCGGGCGCGGCGTCATGGAGATCGGCGGCGTCGCCATCAACCCCGGCGGGGTGAAGGAGACGGCGTGGCTCGCGGAAGACCCGAACAGGGCGCAGGCCGTTCGGGCGAACGGGCTCGTGTTCGCGTCCGGCGCGTCGGGACTCGAAGACGAGCAGACCGGCGCCGTCAAGCAGGAGCTGTACGGCGACCGCACGGGACAGGCGCGGCAGGCGCTGCGCCGCCTCGACGCCGCGCTCAACCGGTTCGACACGTCGCTGGAGAACGTGCTGCGGCTCGAAGTCTTCCTCGACGACATCTACTTCGAGGACGAGTTCGTGGCGCTCGCGGCGGAGCACTGGGGCGGCGAGCCGCCGACGATGAACATCGTCGGCGTCGACCTGCACGGCAACGCTGAGGTCGAACTCTCCTGCATCGCGGGGGCGTAGCGCATGACCGAGGCGAAACCGGTTGCGGTCGGGGTCGAGGCGTCGGCCATCGTGTCGGAGCTGCGCGCGCTCGGCATCGACCACGTCATCTGCATCCCGGACTCGTACCAGAAGACGCTCATCTCAGCGCTGAGGGACGACCCGTCCATCCGCTTCATCACGGCATGCACCGAGGACGAGGCGATGGGCATCAACGCCGGGCTGTACATGGGCGGGAAGAACCCGATGCTGGTGATCCAGAACAACGGCATCTTCGCGTCCATCAACACGATCAAGGCGATACCGCTGGACGCGCGCATCCCCACGTTCATCTTCGTGGGGCAGTATCAGCGCGACCCGATGGTGCCCATGGAGGAGAGCCGGTCCCGCGCCGTCCGCATGGTGGAGCCGACGCTGGACGTGTGGGGGGTGCCGCACTGGCGGCTGGAGGGGCCGGACGAGATAGGGAACATCCGGGCGGCCTACGAGCGCGCCCACGAGACGATGGGTCCCGCGGCGCTCATCGTGGGAGCGCCGACGCTGTAGCCATGGAACGCAACGAGGCGATAAACATCCTGGCGGAGGGGCGCGGCGACGCCGTGTCCGTCGTGACGATGCAGTCGGTCCACCCGTGGCACCAGGCGGGGCAGGGCGAGATATTCCACGTCGATGCGTCGCAGTGCATGGGCAGCGCGTCGTCGATCGGGCTGGGGCTCGCGGTCGCGCGCCCCGACAAGAAGGTGATGGTGCTCGACGGCGACGGCAGCCTGCTCATGCAGTTGGGCTCGCTCGTCACCATCTCGGGGCAGTCGCCCGCGAACCTGTACCACTTCGTCTTCGCCAACGGCCTGCACCAGAGCACCGGCAACCAGCCGCTGCCCGCCATCGGGCAGTTCGACTGGGTGGCGCTCGCGAAGGGAGCGGGGTACGCGGACGCGCTCCGCATCGAGGCGGCGGAGGACCTGATCGAACGTCTGCCGGGGATCTTCGCGATGACGGGCCCGGTGCTCATCGAGCTGACTATCGAGCGGGAGGACCGCGAGCCGCTCTGGGCGGGGGTGCCTATGGCGAAGCAGACCGCGCTGCTGAAAGAGCAACTGGAGGCGTCATGAGCGATGGTGGCTACTGGCGACTCTCCGCCACGGAACTGATCGAGGGCTACCGCAGGCGCGACTTCTCGCCCGTCGAGGTGACGCGCGAGGTGTTCGAGCGCATCGAGCGGCTCGACCCGAAGCTGAGCGCGTTCCTCGCGCTGAACACGGACGACGCGATGGAGGCAGCGCAGGCGGCCGAGGCAGCCTGGCTCGGCTCCGGCGAGCGGGGGCTGCTCTGCGGCGTGCCGATCTCGCTGAAGGACAGCATCGAGATGGCGGGCCATCCGACGACGTACGGGTCGCTGGCGTTCGTGGAGAACCGGCAACCGGACTCGGAGATGGCGCGGCGCATCCGGCGCGAGGGCGGCGTGCTCATCGGCAAGACGAACCTGCCGGAGTTCGCGCTGCACGGCGCGGTGGACAACCGCATCAGCCCGCCGGGACGCAACCCGTGGAACCTCGACCACACGTGCGGGGGCTCCAGCGGCGGCGCAGGCTCGCAGGTGGCCGCGGGTCTCGGGCCGCTCGCCATCGGCACGGACTCGGGCGGCTCGATACGGATGCCCGCGGCGATCAACGGCATATTCGGCATCAAGCCGACGTACCAGCGCATCCCGTCGGTGCAGACGTGGCGCGCGGCGCCCGGACGCTCGCACAACGGCCCGATGACGCGCACCGTGCGCGACTCCGCGCTGGTGCTGCAGGCGCTCGCGGGCTACGACCCGCGCGACGGCGAATCCAACCTCCCGCCGGTGAGCGACTACTTCGCGTTCGCGTCGGGCGACCTGCGGGGGCTGCGCGTCGCGGTGAGCTACGACTTCGGCAGGGGTTTCTCGATGGACGGCGAGGCGCTGGAACTGGTGCGCGACACCGCACGCTTCTTCGAGGACGCGGGCTGTATCGTGACCGAGGCGGACCCGCCGACGATCGACGAGCCGGAGGAGCTGGAGCCGGGCGTCTGGGCTTACTCGGGCGACCACTACGCCGCCGCCGAGGCGATGATCCCCGGCTTCCTGGAGAAGCACCTGGACGATCTGAGCGACGTGGCGCGCCCAGTGTACGAGGCCGGGCCGCACGCGAAGGCGTGGCAGTACCGGCGCATCGTCCGGCGCAACCGGGGCTACGGCCTGCGCGTGCAGGAGTGGTTCCGCGACTACGACCTGCTGCTGAGCCCGGCGATGGGCCCGGCGCAGCGGATAGACGCGGTGCGGATGCCGGACCGATCGCGCCCGCCGCAGAGCTTCACTACGCCGTTCAACCACGCGTACAACCCTGCGGCCTGCGTGCCGGTTGGGTTCCACTCGAACGGGCTGCCGCTTGCGGTGCAGATCGTGGGGCGGCTCTACGACGACGTTGGCGTGCTGCGGGCGTCGGCGGCGCTGGAGCGCGCCCGCCCGTGGGGCCATCTCTGGCCGTCGTTGGCGGAGGAGGGTTAGGGCCTACCCGCCCAGGTACGCCTCGCGGGCGGAGCGGTAGTCCGCTGTGCCGGTGGCGATGCCCATCATCTCCGGCGTCGGCTCGCGCGCGGCGAGCTCGGCGGACGGCGCACCGGATAGTTGGTGTTCGAGCGATTCGTAAACGGTGCGGACGGTCTGGGTGAAGGTGCCGTGGCCGCGCAGCACGATCTTCACGCCGTAGGGGGCGAGGACGTCGGTCGTGAGCGACTCCGGCGTGCTGCCGAGCATGAAAGGCAGACCCGTGACCGCGCGCACGGCCTGCAGATGCGCCTCCTCCCGTATGCCCATGAGGAAGATGCCGTCCACGCCGGTCTCCGCATAGGCGGCGACGCGCTCGACGGCGTCGTCGAGACTCGCGGCGTTGATGGCGTGGGTGCGCCCGAGGATGACGGTGGCATCGTCCTGCCGTGCGGCGACGGCGGCGCGCAGCTTGCCGACCATCTCGTCGAGGGGGATGAGCTCCTCCTTGCCGCCTGAGCCGTAGCGACTGGGAAGCGACGTGTCCTCGATCGTCATGCCGCTCGCGCCTGCGTCCTCGAGTTCGCGGACGGTGCGCATGACGTTCAGCGCGTTGCCGTAGCCGTTGTCGGCGTCGACGATCTGGCTGATGTCGGAGGCGCGGGTGATGCGCCGCACCTGGTCGGCGAGTTCGGTGAGCGTCATCACGGCGACGTCCGGCGCGCCGAGGATGACGGCGCTCGCTATCGAGCCGCCGAGCATGCCGACCTCGAAACCGAGGGCGTAGGCGGTGCGCGACGAGACGGGGTCGAACACGGAGGCGGGACGGACGCAGCCCTCGCGCTGGAAGTAATCGCGCAGACGGCGCCGGCGGTCGGTGACATGCATGGCAAGGCTCCTGTGACACCGGCCCGTTGTGCGCTCGCGGAGCA
The DNA here is from genome assembly GCA_034422595.1 of Dehalococcoidia bacterium. Taxonomy (GTDB): domain Bacteria; phylum Chloroflexota; class Dehalococcoidia; order Lucifugimonadales; family Australimonadaceae; genus Bin16. The sequence continues at coordinate 44,380 of DAOUJO010000013.1, forward strand.
GGCCGGTAGATTGGTCGAGGCGATGATAGCCCATCCGCCCGCAGTGTTATCCTCTTGAAAGGACGAAGGCAGGATGACTGATACGACCTACGCGATAGAAGCGACAGACATCTACAGACAGTTTGGCGAGGTGCGCGCCGTCGAGGGCGTCAGCCTCGCGGTGAGCCCGGGCGAGATATACGGTTTCCTCGGTCCCAACGGGGCGGGCAAGACCACCACCCTCCGGATCCTCACGACGTTGCTGCTCCCATCGAGCGGCAGCGCGAGAGTCGCCGGGTTCGACGTAGTGTCGGAGGCGGTGCAGGTCCGTCTGAGGATCGGGACGGCGCTGCAGGAAGTGGGGCTCGACCCGAAACAGTCCGGCCTTGAACTGCTGCGCCTCCAGGGCTCGTTGTACGGCCTCTCCCGGCGGGAGACGAACCGCCGCATCGAGGAGCTCGAGCACCTCGTCGATATCGGCGACGCGATGAGGCGGCTCATCGGGACATACTCCGGCGGTATGAAGCGCCGCCTCGACCTCGCGGCGTCGCTGATCCACGCGCCGGAAGTGCTCTTCCTCGACGAACCGACGACAGGCCTCGATCCCATCAGCCGCTCTCGCGTATGGGAATACGTGCGCGCCATCAGTCGGGAGATGGGCGTGACCATCTTCCTGACAACGCAGTACCTCGAAGAGGCGGACGCGCTCGCGGAGCGGGTAGGCATCATCAATCATGGTGTGGTGTCGGCGGAGGGCACGCCGGCCGAGCTGAAACGGTCGGTCGGTTCCGACGTGATCGTTGCGGACGTGCGCGAGCCGGAGCAGGGCCGCGCCGCACTGGAGCGCGTGCGTTCCGTTCAGCAGGTGGACGTGTACGAGAACGAGATATCCATCTCCACGGCGAACGGCGCGGCGCTGATAAGCGACGTTGCGCTCGCACTCAACCAGGCGGGAGTCACGGTGAACTCGCTCACACTGCGCACACCGACGCTGGACGACGTGTTCCTGCACGTCACCGGCGCGCGCATGGAGGCCGAGGCGGAAGATGCACCGCACGACGCGGAGCGGGAAGGGGTGGCATCGTGACTACGGCCACCCGCTCCATCACGCCGGTGACGGCGCGCCGCGCCGGGTTCTTCCGCGACATCGCAAGTCTGGGCGGTCGTGCGCTGCGTTCCATCCCGCGCGACATGGAGACGCTCATCCCGGCGCTCATCATCCCGGTCTTCTTCTTCGTCATCAACGTGGGAGCGCTCCAGGACCTGACGGAGATACCGACCGGGGCCGCCGCGGAAGGGTTCGACTACAAGGCGTTCCAGATACCCGTGGCGATCCTGTTCGCGGTGACGGGGCTGAGCCGTGCAAACATTCTGGTGCTGGACATACAGAACGGCTATTTCGACCGCCTGGCCCTGTCGCCGGTGAACCGCCTGGCGATGCTGCTGGGGTTCATGGTGGCGGACATGGCGCTTGCGGTGGCGATGTCGGTTCCGGTGTTCATCCTGGCGTTCGCGATAGGGGTGGACTTCGTAACGGGACTGATCGGTATCGTCGCGCTGCTCGTGCTCACCGTCATCTGGGCGATCGTGTACAACGGCTTTCCGTACGCTATCGCCCTGAAGACGGGTAATCCGGCGGCAGTGAACTCGAGTTTCATCATCTTCTTCCCGGTGGTGTTCCTGAGCCCGGTGTTCGTGCCGCAGGAGGCGATGACCGGCTGGATGGAGACCATCGTCCGGTACAACCCGGTGACGTACCTGCTGCGCGGGATGCGTTCGCTCATCAGCGACGGCTGGGTGCCGGAAGACATCTTCGTGGCGCTCGCCGGCATCGCGATCATCGGCGTCGTCACGATACCGCTCGCAGCGCTGGCGTTGCTGGGCCGGGTCCGGAGGTCATAGGGAGTCACGCGGCCGAGGGCACGCGCGTGTATGGTAGGGGCCTCATGGAGAGCGGCCCTGCGCGCATACAGCAGTTGCCTCGTCTATGGCCGTCGCGCGCCTACTACGGCTGGGCAATCGTCTTCACCAGCTTCTTCATCTCCATCGCCCAGGTGCCGATGTACGGCCCTGTTTTCTCGGTGTTCGTCAAGCCCATCGAGGACGAACTCGGCTGGTCCCGCACGACGATCACGGTCGCGTTCACGGTCGGGAGCCTGGGAGGCGCGCTGCTGGCCTCGGTCGTCGGCCCGATAGTGGACCGCTACGGTGCACGGGGCGTGATGAGCGTGACCGGACTGCTGGTGACCGCGGGACTGCTTGCGATCGCGGCGATGACCGAGCCGTGGCATTTCTGGGTGGCGTACGGGGTGGCGCGGACCGTGTCTGTCGCGGGCGTGGGGCTCGGCACCTCGGTAGCCATCGCGAACTGGTTCATCCGCATGCGCGGACGCGCCATCGCGATGCGCGCTGCCGGACAACGCACCGGACAGGCCATCGTGCCGCTGCTCATCCTGCCGGTGCTGCTCTCGCTGGGCTGGCGCGAGTCGTTCGTCGTACTCGGGGTCGTGGCGGCGCTCTTCATCACCATCCCCTCGATGCTGTTCATCCGGCGAAGACCGGAGGACTTCGGACTCCGTCCTGACGGTGACAGCGCTCCGGCAGCCGATACGCCGCGCGCGGCAGCGCCGGCCGAGTATTCGTGGACGCTCCGCCAGGTGCGTGCGACGCGGACACTCTGGCTGCTGACGGCGGGGATGGCAGCCGGACTCGCGGCGCAGATCGCCATCAACGTTCATGCGGTGGCGAACTTCGAGGACAAGGGCATCTCGCAGGGGTTGGCGGTGACGGTGGCGAGCATCTTCACCGGCGTGGCGGCGGTCTCGATGATGGGTTGGGGGGTGTTGGTGGAGCGCATCCACGTGCGCTACGTGAGCATGGCAGCGATGGGGCTGTTCTTCCTGGCGATGGGTGTGCTGCTCGTGGCGGAGACGTACCCGATGGCGGTGCTGTTCGCCGTGCTGTTCGGCCTCGGAACGGGCGGGTGGACGGTGGCGCAGATGATAATGATCCCGAACTACTTCGGGCGTCTGCACGCCGGGTCCATCAAGGGTTTCATCTCGCCGGTGGAGGGGCTGCTGGGCATCAGCGGACCGCTCGTGGCGGCGTTCGTGTTCGACACGACGGGCAGCTACGACGCTGCATTCGTCGCAGCCGCCGCGACGTTCGCCGTGGGGTGCGCCGCGTTCTACCTCGCGAAGCCGCTACGCGCGCCGACGACGGCAGGAGCGACGGCCTGATGCGCGAGCAGCAGCATCAGGCGCTTCCCCGGCTCTGGCCGTTCAAGAACGTCTTCTACGGCTGGGCGGTGGTGGGCACGTCCGCGCTCGTCTCATTCGCGCAAGTGCCGATGTACGGGCCTGTGTTGTCCGTGTTCGTCACGCCCATCGAGCAGGAGCTGGGCTGGGCGCGCTGGGAGACTTCGGTGGCGTTCGCGCTCGGCAGCCTTGGGGGCTCCGTGTTTTCGTCCATCATCGGCGGGCAACTCGACCGCTACGGGGCGAGAACGGCTGTCGTCGTTGCGGGGATGATCATCACCGGCGTGCTGCTCGGGCTTGCGGTGATGACGGAGCCGTGGCACTTCTGGGGGCTGTTCGGCCTCGGCAGAACAGCCGCTCTCGCCGGAGTCAACCTGGGGGTGACGGTCGCGCTGGGCAACTGGTTCATCCGCAAGCGCGGGCGGGCGGTATCGTTCATGAGCATCGGCCTGCGCGCGGGGCAGGCGATGGTGCCGCTGATCATCGCGACTCCCATCATCCTGGCGTATTCGTGGCGGCACGCGTACCTGGCGCTGGCGGTGATGACGTTCGTGTTCATCGCGCTCCCCGCCTGGCTGTTCATCCGGCGCAGGCCGGAGGACTTCGGCCTCCTCCCGGACGGCGTACGGCGTGAAGAGGCAGCCGGACGGGCAACGGGCGCTTCCACGCAGGACGCGGACGGGGAAGTGTCGTTCACGCTGGCGGAGGCGAAACGCACAGCGTCGTTCTGGCTGCTGACGCTCGCGACGATGACGGTGTTCTTCGCGCAGACGGCGGTGAACGTGCACGCCGTGCCGAGCGTGGAGGACCGGGGAGTGAGCCAGGCGTTCTCCGGCGCGTTCGTCTTCATCATCATGGGTACGGCGGCGCTCTCGGCCTACGGCTGGGGCGCGCTCATGGACAAGGTGCACGTGCGTTGGGGCACCGCGCTGGCGACCGTACTCTCGGCTATCGCCATGGTCCTCCTGCTGTTCGCGGACAACATCCCGATGGCCATCGTGTTCGGGGTGGTGTTCGGGCTCGGCACGGGCGGCTGGACGATCGCGCAGACGGTGATCTTCGCCAACTACTACGGGCGCCGGCACCTTGGCGCGATACGGGGGCTGTCGCAACTGCTGGCCGGGCCGGTCTCGGCAACCGGCGCGATCCTGGCAGGGTTGATAAAGGACCTCACGGAGAGTTACGAACTGGCGTTCCTCATCTTCTTCGTCGCGCTGGTGGTTGTGTTGCTGGCGGTGCTGCTGGCCAAACCGCCGCGCAAGCCTGTGACGAGTAGCGCATGAGCGCGTCAGGCCGGCGGACGAACCCCGCCCTTACCCACGCCCCCATCTTCTTCTCGTTCTTCACGTGGGGGTTCGGCACGGGCGCTCAGAACCTGGGACGCCCGCTGTTCGCGTTCGCTGTTACGGGGAACGTCTTCCTCGTGGGCGTGATGCTTGCGGCCAACGCCGTTCCCCGCGCCTTCACCGGCCCCATAACGGGCTTCCTCACGGACAAGCTGGGGCGCAAGCCGATGGTGCTGATGGGCCCCATCGTCCGCGGCATAACCAACGTCGGGCAGTACTTCGCGGACGACTACCTCACGTTCTTCGTGCTGGAGATGATCGGACAGGTCGGCGTTGCCATCTGGGCGACGAGTTCCAACGTGCTCCTCTCGGACGTGACGACGACGGAGAGCCGTGGCCGCGTGCTGGCGCTGCGCACCATGGCGACGCGGCTGGGCTTCGTCGCGGGGCCCGCGGTGGGCGGCGTGCTGGCGGCGACGTACGGGCTGGAGTCGGTCTTCCTGCTGAACGGGGTGAGCAAGATCGTCATCGTGGTGGTCGTGCTCACGATGGTCAAGGAGACGCGTCCGCCTGAACTGGCCGAGCCCGGCGCCGCTGGGCGTCAGTCGGCGCGGCTGTCGTTCGAGCCGTTCCGGAACCGGACATTCGCGGTCGTCGCGGTTGCAACGGCGGCGTTCGCGATGAGCAACGCAGGCATCGTGCAGACGCTCCTGCCGGTGCACGCGGTGGACGCCCTGGCATACGACGAAGCGGTGGTGGGCTTCCTCATCAGTATCACCTCGGCAGCCGGTTTCCTGTTCGCATTCCCGAACGGGATGATCGCGGACCGTTTCGGACGGAAGTGGTCGCTCGGGCCGGGATTGCTGATGATGGGCGCTGCAGCGGTAACGCTGACCGTGGGGGACGTGTATACGACGCTCCTGGTCGCGGCGGTGTTCCTCGGCCTTGGAGAGGCGATGGGCATGGGAACGTCGCAGACGTTCGCGATGGACCTCGCGCCGCCGGAGAAGCGCGGGATGTACATGGGGCTCTCCATGATGGCGAACTCGGTGGGCGCGACCGCGGGGCCGCTGCTGCTTGCCGCGCTGTACTACTTCGTTGCACCGGACGTGTCGTTCGTCACGATAACCGTGCTGCTGGTGCTGGCTGCTGCCATGCTGATGCTGATGGCGCGGGAGACCGGTGGGCGGGCGCGGCTCGGGCAGAGGTGAGGCATGACCGGCTGTCATAGTGCCGGACTTGCGCGATTACCCGATTGACCGGCATCGCGGATACGGCGCATCATCGGAGCATCGAAACCCAGCTAGCATCCCGCCCCGATCCGGCCATCGCTCCACCGTACTCGTTCGTCGACGAGCAACGGGCGCTCGACACTGCGGTCGCAGCGCTCGCGGCGTCCACGGCGGTCGGAGTGGACACCGAAGCCGACAGCCGTCACCACTACCCGGAGAAGGTCTGCCTGCTCCAACTGTCGGACGGCGAGCAGACGTACCTTGTGGATACGCTCGCCGGTCTGGACTACAGTGCGCTGGGCCGCCTCTTCCTGAATGCGTCCGTTCAGAAAGGGCTGCACGGCGCCGACTTCGACCTGCGCGGGCTGCACCGGGACTTCGGCTTCACGTTCGCCAACTGCTACGACACGTCCATCGCCGCGCGGTTCGCAGGCATCGAGCGGGTCGGGCTGGCGTCGCTGCTCGAAGAGTTGCTGGACGTCCGCATCCCGAAGGACCAGCGCCTGCGGCGCGCGGACTGGTCGCGGCGTCCACTCGAGGGCGATGCACTTGCCTACGCTGCGTCCGACGTGGTGCATCTGCCCACTCTGCGCCACGTGCTGGACGAGCGGTTGCGCGCGCTCGGCAGGGAGTCGTGGGTCGCGGAAGAGTGCGAGCGGCTCACGGAGATACGCTACGTCCCGCCTGACCCGGAGACAGCGTGGCTGTCGGTGAAAGGCGCGCATGTACTCGATGGACGTGGCCTGGCAGTGCTGAAGCCGCTGTACGAGTTCCGCGAGGCGGAGGCGCTGCGGCTGGACCGCCCACCGGGGTACGTGCTCCCCGCGCATGCGCTCGTCCACCTCGCGGGGCATCCCGAGACAGCGATGGAGGACGTTCCGGGCATGAGCCCGACGCTTGTACGGCGCTACGGACGCGGCGTTCGGGCCGCGGTCAAGGCGGGCAGGGCGTCGCCTCCACTGCAGCGTCCACGCCCAACGCAGCCGCTCTTCCCGCGCATGACGAAGCCCGAGACCGCCCGGCTTACGCGACTGAAGCGGTGGCGCGCAGACCTCGGGGCGGGGTTGGAGGTCGATCCGTCCATCCTCTGGCCGATGCGGAGCCTTGAGCGGCTGGCGCGTTCGCCGGGATCGCTCGACGCCGAGTGCATGTCGGCGGAGGTCCGGGCGTGGCAGCGGGAACGGTTCTCAGAGTCGCTGCGGCGGGAGCTGGGGACGTGACGCAGCCGCCGACGATCCGGGACGTCTACGAGGCGCGAAGGACCATCGCCCCATATCTGTCCCGGACACCGCTGCAGTATTCGGCAGGGCTGAGCCGGGTGTTCGACACCGAGGTGTACCTGAAGCACGAGGAGCACCATCCGCTCGGCGCGTTCAAGGGCCGCGGCGGCATCAACCTGCTGGCGCACATGAGCGAGGAAGAGCGGAGCCGGGGACTCATCACCGCCTCGACAGGCAACCACGGGCAGTCGATAGCCAACGCCTGCCGGATATTCGGGGCAAGGGCGTTTATCGGACTGCCGGAGAAGAACGCCAATCCGGTGAAGGTGGCGGCGATGCAGGCCCTGGGAGCGGAGCTGGTGTTCCACGGGGAGAACTTCGACGAGGCGAGAGCCCACTGCGAACGGCTGGCCGCCGAGGAAGGCTACCGCTACGTGCACCCCAGCGACGAACCGCTGCTCATCGCGGGCGTGGCAACGCAAGCGCTGGAGATCATCGAGGACCTGCCGGACGTGGAAGTGCTGTACCTGCCGCTCGGAGGCGGCAGCGGCGTCTCCGGCGCTTGTGTGGTCACCGGTGCGATAGCCCCCGACGTCAGGGTGCGGGCCGTGCAGTCAGAAGCAGCGCCCGCCGGTTACCTGTCGTGGAAGCAGGGCGAGCTCGTGCAGGCCCCGATGGCCACGTTCGCCGAGGGCATCGCGACCATGTCCGGGTACGAACTCCCGCAGCAGATCATGCGCGACGCACTGGACGATTTCGTGCTCGTGAGCGACGCCGAGATACGCCACGCGATGGGTATGCTCGTCCAAGAGGCGCATACGCTGTCGGAGGGCGCGGGGGCCGCAGCCGCGGCGGGGGCGTACAAGCAGCGGGAGTCGCTGGTGGGCAGGAAGGTGTCCATCACGGTCAGCGGCGCGAACACAACGGCAGCCCAGCTCATGACCGCGTTGGAGACGTACGCGAGGATGGAGGGGTAGGAGAGGGTATCAGACGGCTCTGCGGGGCGGGCGTGCTATCCTTGCCGCATCCCTGATCCCTGCCGGAGTTGCGATGGTTGCTCAACCCACCGGGCGCGCTATCGGCGTGCCTACCCCGCGAGTGGACGGCGTCGACAAAACGACGGGCCGCGCCACCTACACCGCCGACGTGCAGCTGGACGGAGCGCTCTTCGGCAAGACACTCCGCTCGCCGTTCCCTCACGCCCGCATCCTCTCGATAGACACGTCCGCCGCCGAACAGGTTTCCGGCGTGCACGCCGTCGTCACCGGCGCTGACATCTACGAAGGCGCACGCCACGGGCGCGCCGTGCTGGACATCCCGGTGCTCGCACAGGGCGTCGTGCGCTTCATCGGCGAGCAGGTCGCTGCCGTGGCCGCGGACGACGAGGACATCGCGCAGCGTGCGCTCGACCTCATCGAGGTCGAGTACGAAGAACTGCCCGCCGTGCTGACGATGGACGAGGCGAAGGCCGACGGCGCGCCGCTCGTGCACGAGGACATGCTGCAGGTGAAGGGCTATCCGAAAGAGGTCACGGAGCCGAGCAACGTCTACACCGTGTGGGAGTGGGCGAAGGGCGACGTGGAGGCGGGCATGGCGGAGGCCGACGTAATCGTTGAGAACACGTTCACGACGCCGCGCCAGCACCAGGCGTACCTGGAGCCGCACACCTGCCTCGTGGTGGCGCACCCGTCCGGCAAAGTGGACGTATGGGCCGGGAACAAGTCGCCGCACCCGGGCAAGCGGATGGTGGCGATGGCGATAGGGCAGGACGCGGCCGACGTGGTGTTCAATCCGGTCACGATCGGCGGGGACTTCGGCGGGAAGGGCTCCGCGATGGCGATACCCGCCGCGTGGATGCTCTCGACGCGCACCGGCAGGCCGGTGAAGATCGTGTTCGACTACTCGGAGGACCTCACGTCCGCGAACCCGCGCCACGCCTCCCGCGTGACGGTGCGCACGGGCGCGAGGCGCGACGGCGTCATCGTTGCCCACGAGGCGCTGGTGGAGTACGACAGCGGCGCGTACGCGGGGTTCAAGCCGGGCGGGCACCTCGGCGGCGCGAGCGCGGCGGCGGGGCCGTACAAGGCCGCGAACACCCGCATCGTCGAGCACCAGGTCTACACGAACAACGTGCCGTGTGGGTACATGCGCGGCCCAGGAGAGCCGCAGGCGATGTTCGCGGCGGAGTCGCAGATCGACTGCCTCGCCGCGGCGCTGGGGATGGAGCCTGCGGAGCTGCGGCGGAAGAACCTCGTCACGGAAGGGGAGGAGGACTCGCTCGGCACGGTGTTCGAGCAGGTGCGCTCCATCGAGACGCTGAACGCGGCGCTGGACGCGGCGGGTTACGCCGAGCCCAGGCCGTCCGACGGACGGATCGCCTACGGAAAGGGTGTCGCCATCGGCGAGCGCGTGCAGGCAGGCGGCGAGACGCACGCGGGCGTGACGCTGCACCCGGACGGATCGGTCACGGTCAACACCTCGGTGTTCGAGCAGGGTACGGGCTCCTACACCGTGATGCAGCAGATCGTGGCGGACGAACTGCGGATGCCCATCGAGCAGGTACGCGTCGCGGTGTGGGACACGGCGAGCACGTCGTTCGACTCCGGCATCGGCGGCGCCCGGGTGACGCGGATGGCGAGCGCGGCAGTGTGGGACGCGGCGCAGGCGGCCAAGGTCGAGCTGTTCAAACTGGCGGCGGATATCCTTGGCTGGCCGGAGGACGCGCTGGAGGTGGACGGCCCTGCACTGCGGCGGACCGACACCGGCGAGAGCACCGGGTGGGCGTCGCTCGCGGAGCGCACGGGCGCGCCCATCGTGGGGCTCGGCGACGTACAGGACACGGCCCGCAATCCGTACACCGCGTTCACGGCGCAGGTCGCCGAGGTGGCCGTCGACCGCGAGACCGGGCAGGTGAGGCTGCTCACCATCACGACGGCACACGACACCGGCAAGATACTGAACCCCATCGGCCACCAGGGCCAGGTCAACGGCGGGGTGGTGCAGGGCATCGGTTTCGGGCTGCAGGAGGAGTTGGCGGTGGAGGACGGCCGTGTCACCACGGCGTCGTTCGCGGACTACAAGATCCCGACGGCGGCCGACCTGCCGGAGCTGCGCACGGTGCTGCTGGACGAGGAGCAGGGCGGCGGCTGGGGACCGTACCGGATCAAGGGCATCGGCGAGCAGTCGAACTCGCAGGCCGCGCCCGCGATAGCGAACGCTGTCGCGAACGCCGTCGGCGTGCGGATACGCGACCTTCCCGTGACCGCAGAGAAGGTCTACCGGGCGCTGCACGCTGAGTGATGCGGCAGCCGGAGCGCGGAGACGCGCCTCCCGATGAGGAGAGGGACGCGGGAGGACGCCGCATGCGCACGTTCTCTGCACTGGGCTACGCGCAGTACCGGCAGTTGTGGGGCGGCACGTTCTTCACGTTCGCGGCCGGGCAGATGACGATGATCGCGCGTCCGTGGCTCGCCTACGAGTTGACGGGCTCCGCGTTCTGGCTGGGCGTCGTGGCGCTCGCGCAGGGCATCCCCATGTTCTTCATGTCGCCGTTCGGCGGCGTCGCTGCGGACCGGCTCTCCAAGCGCACCGTGCTGCTCGTGTCGCAGTCCGCGCTGCTGGCGATGGCCCTCATCATGGTCGTCGTGCTGTACCTCGAGATCGTGGAGGTGTGGCACCTCGTCCTGTTTTCCCTGGTGCATGGCTCGGCGATGCCGTTCAACATGCCGGTGCGCCAGTCGTACGTGCCGCTGCTGCTGCCGAGGCGGCTCATCCCCAACGGCGTTGCGCTGCAGGCGGCGGGGCGCAACGTCAACCAGGTCGCCGCGCCGGGAGTCGCCGGCATCCTGCTGGGGATCGACCCGCTCATCGCGTTCGGCACCGTCGCGTCGTTCCACGTCATCTCGATGGGGATGTCGCTGACGTTCCCGGCGGGCCGCCCCGAGCAGCAGCGGGGCCGGGGGATGCGCGGCGAACTGCTGCTGGGGTTCCGGTACGTCTACTCGACGCCGCTGCTGCGGCTGCTGTTCGGGATGCTGCTGCTCATGCTGGTGCTGGGTATGCCGTACGTCCACCTGCTGCCGGTGTTCCAAGAGGTGCTGAGTGTTGGGCCGGAGCTGCTGGGGTTCATGTTCGCGGCGATCGGACTGGGCGGGTTCTGCGGATCGCTGACGGTCGCGTCGTTCTCACGGCTCGCGAGCGGGCTGCCGCAGCTGATCGTGGGGATCGGCTTCGGGCTGGCGCTCGCCGCATTCGCGCTGTCGCCGTTCTATGCGCTCAGCATCGCGCTGCTGTTCTGCACGGGATTCGCACACCAGGCGTACACGACGATCAACCAGACGCTGATCATCACGCGGACGGACCCTGTGTTGTACGGGCGCGTCATGAGCATCAACCTGATGCTGCGCTCCTTCATCACCATGGCCATCCTGCCGTTCGGTGCGCTGGTGGACGCCTTCGGCGCGCCGGGCACGCTTGCGGTTACCGGCGTGGTGCTCGCGGGGTCGCTGCTGCTCATCGGCGTGATACGCGGAACGACGGTACCGGAGGGTGTGCGGGGAGCGTGAGCCGGCGCGGTATGGCATTGCCCGCAATCCTCGCGCTTGGGTAGACTGCGAACGCGTGGAACGCCGCGCGAGAGGCATGCCATGGACGAACGTATCCGAGACCGGATCGATGCCGCGCTGAAGGACGCGGGCGGGCAGTACGTGGAGGTGCACGTCGAAGAGGCGTCTTCCTCCACCATCCGCTACCGGGCCCGCGACCTGGAGGAGATCGGGCGCGGCAGCGCGATCGGCGGCAACGTCCGCGCGCTTGCGGGCGGCGGCTGGGGGTTCGCGTCGTTCAACGACCTGGACAGCCTCGAAGCCAAGGTGCGCCAGGCGGTCGAGCAGGCGCGCGTCATCGGCGGCGAGCGGGTCGAACTCGCGGAGACGGCCCCGGTCGTGGACCACGTCCCGCCGGTGCTCGGGCGGGACCCGAGTGCGATGTCGCTCGCAGACAAGAAGGGAGTGCTGGACGAGTACGCGGACGTCATGATGGGCACGCCGGGCGTGCAGTCCGCCAGCGTCGGCTACACCGACGCCCGGCGGCGGATGGTGTACGCGAACTCGGAGGGCTCGTACATCGACCAGGAGCGCGTCGACGTTAATCTCAGGCTCAACGCGCAGGCGCGCAACGGCGCGGACGTGCAGCAGTACGGCATAAGCCTGGGCAGTCTGGGCGATTTCGAGTTCGTGATGAACCTGCAGGAGAGCGCGACCGAGGCGGCGGAGAAGGCCGTTGCGCTGCTCGACGCGCCCGAGGTGAAGGGCGGCGAGTACACGGTCATCCTCGATCCCATCCTCGCGGGCGTCTTCATCCACGAGGCGTTCGGCCACCTCTCGGAGGCTGACCACATCTACGCCGAGCCGCGCCTGCAGGAGCTGATGAAGCCCGGCAAGCGGTTCGGCGGCGCGCACCTGAACGTGAAGGACGGCGCCACCATCCCGCGCCCGACGCTGCGCGGCTCCTACCTGTACGACGACGAGGGCGTGCAGGGACAGGAGACCGACCTCATCCGCGACGGTGTACTCGTGGGGCGGCTGCACTCGCGGGAGACGGCGGCGAAGCTCGGCGAACGTCCCACCGGAAACGCGCGTGCGCTGAACTACCGCTTCGCGCCCATCGTGCGCATGACCAACACGTTCATCGTTCCCGGCGAGGCGAGCGTCGACGACCTGTTCGCGGACGTCGAGGACGGGCTGTACGTGAAGAACTGGTACGGCGGGATGACCTCCATGGAGATGTTCACCTTCTCCGCCGGAGAGACGTACCGCATCCGCAACGGGAAGCTCGCGGAGCTGTGCAGGCCGGTGATGCTCTCCGGCAACGTGTTCACGACGCTGCACAACCTGGACGCCATCGCGGGCGACCTTGAGATGAACGAGGGGGGCGGCTGCGGCAAGGCGGGGCAGAGTCCCCTGCCGGTCTCCAACGGCAGCCCGCACATCCGCATCCGCCAGTGCCTCATCGGGGGAGCGTAGCCATCGTCTCCCCGGAGCAGGCCAGGGCTGCGGCGGAACGGATACTGGAGCAGGCGCTCCGTTCCGCCGACGAGGCGGAGGTGTTCTACGCCGCGTCGTCCAGTACGCCCGTGCGGTTCGAGGCGAACGTCATCAAGGGCGTCGACGCGAACGACGCGATGGGCGCGGCGCTCCGCATCATCAAGAACGGGCGTGTCGGGTTCAGTTCCACGTCGAACCTGGACGATACGCAGGCGCTGGTGGACGCCGCGGTCGAGACCGCCCCGTTCGGCGCCGAGGCGCACTTCGAGTTCCCCGGCGCGCAGACCTACCCGGATGTCCGCCCCTACGACTCGTCGGTCGAGGAGGCGACGCTCGAAGAGTTGGTGGCGCTGGGCGAACGCGCCATCGCCGACCTTCGGGCGTACTCCACGGAGGCGCAGATAGAGGGCGGCGTCGGCAAAGGCACGTCCACCATCGCGCTGGTCAACAGCCGGGGCGGCAGCGTCGCCTACGGGCGTTCACGCTTCCAGATCGGGTTCGAGGGCACGGTCATACGCGGCGAGGACATGCTCTTCACGATGGATAGCGAGAGCAGCATCGCCGCACTGAACGACCCCTCCAGCGTTGTCGAGTCCATCAAACGGCAACTTGGCTGGGCCAAAGAGACTGCGACGGTGGAAACGAAGACCATGCCAGTGGTCCTGATGCCGACCGCGGTGCGGAGTGTGCTGCTCTCACCGCTGCTCGCCGGGCTGAACGGCAAGTCTGTGCTGCAGGGCACGTCGCCGCTCGTGGGGCGCTTGGGCGAGCGCATCGTGGACGAGCGGTTCAGCCTCACCGACGACCCCACGCTCACGGATGCTGCGGGCTCCCGCCCTGCCGACGACGAGTGCGTGGCGAGCCGCCGCCTGTCGCTCATCGAGTCCGGCTTCGCGTCGGCGTTCTTCTACGATCTCCAGACCGCGGGCCAGGCGGGCGTACCGAGCACCGGCGCGGGCGAGCGCGGGCTCGGCTCGCTGCCGGGGCCGTCGACGAGCGTGCTGCTCGTGGACGAGGGCGACACGGCACTCGACGACATCATCACGGGCATGGACGAGGCGCTCATCGTAGAGCGGCTGCTCGGTGCGGGCCAGAGCAACGTGCTGGGCGGGGACTTCAACGCGAACGTGCTACTGGGGTATAAGGTGGAGAACGGCCGCGTGGCCGGCCGCGTCAAGAACACGATGATATCAGGCAACGCGTACCGAGCCCTGAACGACGTGCTGGCGCTGGGCAGCGAGGGACGTTGGATGGGAAGCCTGTACGCACCTGCCATCGCCGTGGGCGGCATCTCTGTCTCCAGCACGGGTTAGCCATGGCGCTCGGCGACGTCATCCCCCGACTGCTCGACGCGGGTTCCGAACTGAAGCCGTCGCTCCTTGGACGCCTCAGCGGCCTGACGCCCGACGAACAACGCGAGTTGCTGGAGGCGTGGGGAGACATCCCCACGTCGCGCAGGCTCATGATCATCCGCGCGGTGACAGGTATGGCCGAGGACAACATCGAGATGGAGTTCACCGGCTTGCTGTGCGCCGCCCTCGCGGATGACGACGCTCCCGTGCGTGCCAGCGCCGCAGCCGGACTATGGGAGACCGGCGACCGCACGGTCATCCCGCTGCTCGCGGGGATGCTGGAGAACGACGAGTCCCACGAGGCGCGCGCTGCCGCAGCCAGCGCGCTCGGCCACTTCGCGGAGCTGGCCGAGGCGGGGAAGCTCATCGAACGCGACGCAATGATGGTGCGGAGCGCGCTTCTCGGCGCGGTGGAAGATGAGGCTGAGGAGACCGCTGTGCGCCGTCGCGCACTGGAGGCGATAGCGCCGATGCGTCACCCGGACGTTCCCGGCTGGATACGGTGGGCCTACCAGAGCGGCGAGGCGCTGCTGCGGCAGAGTGCCGTCTACGCGATGGGGCGCACATGCGACCCGGTATGGCTGCCCGTCATCGTGGCGGAGTTCGGGAGCAGCATACCCGCGATGCGCTTCGAGGCGGCCAATGCGTCGCGCGAGCTCGCGGATGCGAAGACGCTGCCGTACCTGCACGAGCTGACGAGCGACGACGACCCGCAGGTGGCGCTCGCGGCGGTGCAGGCCATCGGCGGCATCGGCGGTACGGCGGCGCGCAAGTTGCTCAAGCACTATGTGGAGCAGGGCGACCCGGCGTTGAGTGAGGCAGCGCAGGAGGCGTTGCGCGTGCTCGAAGCCGACGAGGGCGACTTCTCGATGCTCACGCTGCAGGAGCCGTAGGTATGGCGCGTGGGAAGAGGGTTACGCAGGCTGTGTCTGCGGGCGGTGTGGTCTGCAACCAGCGTGACGGAGACGTGATGGTGGCGATGTGCGGCCGCCTGAAGACCGGCCTGTGGGCGCTGCCCAAGGGCACTCCGGACGGGAGCGAGTCGCTGGAAGAGACCGCACTGCGCGAGGTGCGGGAGGAGACGGGGCTGTCGGTGGAGATAACGGCTCCACTGGGACACATCGAGTACTGGTTCACCCGTGACGGCGAGCGTATCCACAAGCGTGTCTACTTCTACTTGATGCGTCCATGCGGCGGCTCGTTCGACGATCACGATCCGGAGTTCGACGTCGTGCGCTGGGCGTCCGCGATGGAAGCCCTCGATACGTTGACCTACCCGTCGGAGCGCGAGGTGCTGCAGCGGGCGATGTCGGCGCTCGACGCAGGGGAGCCCGTCCGATGACCGGGACCAGCATCCGCGGACAGAAGGTCGTGATCCGCGATAAGCGCATCGAGGACGGCGAAGACGACCACCGCTGGCGTTCGGACCAGGAGCTCGCCGAACTCGACGCCGCGCCGCGCCTCCGGCAACCGCTCGACGACTTCCTCCGCGACTACGCGAACGAACTGAAGTACCCCACGCCATGGGTGCGCCGCTACGGCATAGACACGTTGGACGGCCTGCATATCGGCAACTGCATGGTCTACGACATCGACAACTTCAAGGGGCAGTGCGAGGTCGGCATCCTGGTCGGGAACCGGGACTACTGGGGCAGGGGCTATGGGCGCGAGGCGGTGCAGTTGCTGGTCACCCAGTGCTTCAAGAACGCGGCGATGAACCGGCTCTACCTCCACACGCTGGAGTGGAACGCCCGCGCCCGGCGCGCCTTCGCGATGTGCGGGTTCCGCGAGGTGAAGCCCGTGCGCCGCGCGGGGTACAACTTCATCCTGATGGAATTGACCCGCGATGAGTGGGAGGCCCGGCAGGGCGGAGCAGGCTAGCGCGACGGCAGCGCGACGACCGCCTCGCCGGTGGTCGTGCGAACACCGGCTCCGTTCTCTATCCAGATATCGCAGCGCACGGAGCCAGCCGCATCATCCCGCTCCACCACCGTTCCCTTGCACGTGAGCACGTCGCCGGGAACGTCCATCTCGCGGTAGCGCACCGAGAGCGACAGCAGCCGCCCTTCGGCGCCTATCCAGCCCGTGACGAGCTGGCCGAGGTAGGCGCTCTTCAGCGCGCCGTGCAGGATGACGCCGGGCAGGCCCTGCTCCGCGGCGAAGTCCTTGTCGTAGTGGATCTCGTAGAAGTCGCCGGACGCGCCTGCGTACATCACCAGCTGGCGGGTCGTAGGCTCCTTCACCAGCGCGGGGAGTTCCGTGCCGACTGCGGCGTCGTCCAGATACGGTTGCGTGCTCATGCTGCGGGCATCCTTATGAGGGTGTTGCGTTGCGTTGCGGCGAGTTCGCCGCGCTGGTTCGTGTAGCGGGTGACGTAGGTGGCGATGAGCATCGACCCCATGCGTCCTTCGCGCTCGATGAGCGTCTCCATCTGTGTGACGAACGTGATGGCGTCGCCCGGACGCACCGGCTCGCCGTACGTCCACTCGCTGCCGCCGTCCAGCACGCGCGGGACCGCCTCGCTGTCGGGAAGGGCGGGGATGGCGAGACCGACGGAGCGCAGGAATGTCGGCGGAGCGACGTCCGGGTAGCCGGGGTTGTCGTCGCCGATGGCGGCGGCGAAGCGCTCGATGGCGCCCCGTTCGACGATGGTGGTGCGCGGTTCGCCGTCGCGTCCGACGGCGGCCTGCATCGCGGGGGTCAGTATGGACACGTTCGTTGCTCCGGTGCTGGGGTCGGCGGCAGGCTAGTGGCGAGCGTCGGGAGTGTCAACCTCTCGCGGGCAGACTTCTCTGAGGAACTCTCTGGATATTCTGGTCAGAGATTCGCAACGGACACGTATTGACAATGCGTAGCGCAGGCGTTAATGTCTCGTGCTCACACGGCATTCGTCGTGTAACATCGTGATTGATGACGGTATGGGTTGCCGGGCCATCCAGTTCCAGCAAGGCCTACCGCCCGTCAACAGCCCCTCCAGAGCGGAGGGGCTCTGACTTTTAAGGGGCGGGCTGTCGCCCGTGCGCGATTGACCCTCCGAGACGGCGAGTGCTACGCTTGAGTTAGCGCAGGAGTGTAGCTCAGCCTGGTAGAGCAGCGGTCTCCAAAACCGCCGGCCGAGGGTTCGAATCCTTCCACTCCTGCCACTGACAGGCTCGGGCGCAGGTGGTGGAATAGGTAGACACGCTGTCTTGAGGGGGCAGTGGGAGCAGTCCCGTAAGAGTTCAAATCTCTTCCTGCGCACCAACCACGGCATCTGACGAGAAGCCCCGGCAATCCGCCGGGGCTTCTTAGCATCCCGCGCTCCGACTCCGGCATGCAACGCGGGCCCTCCACGTTGGCGATACAATCCGCTCCGCACGCCCACACTACGGAGGAGCCATGCCAACCGTTTCCCACGACAGACTGCAGACCATCGCCGACCGCCTGCTCCAGTGTGCCGGGGCAAGCGATGAGGAGGCCAGCGTCATCGCCCGCCACGTCATCGGTGCGAACCTCGCGGGACACGACTCCCACGGCATCATCCAGGTTCCCACCTACATCGACCGCGTCAAGCGCGGACACATCGTCCCGGGCGCGCCGTTCGACATCGTCAACGAGACTCCCTCGACGCTCGTGGCGGACGGCCACTGGGGGTTCGGGTACGTCGTCTCGGAGCGGGCGATGAGCCTACTCATCGAGAAAGGGAAGCAGCAAGGCTCCGCCGCCGCGACGGTGTACCGCCAGAGCCACGTGGGGCGAGTCGCCGACTACCCGCTGATGGCCATGCGCGAGGGCATGATAGGCCTGATGACCGCCGACTCAGGCAGGACGACCAAGAACGTCGCCCCGTTCGGCGGAAGCGAGCCCCGGCTCGGCACGAACCCGATCTGCGTCGCGGTACCGAGCAACCTGGAAGGGCCACTGTTCATAGATATGGCCACGAGCGCGGTCGCCGCAGGAAAGGTGGACCTTGCCGCGGCACGCGGCGTCCCGATCCCGGAAGGGTGGGTCGTCGACAGCAGCGGCAACCCTGTGACGGACCCGAGAGTCATGCGCGAGCAGGGCGGCGCGCTGCTGCCGCTGGGCGGCTCCGAGGGGTACAAGGGTTACGGCCTCTCCGTCATCGTGGAGATACTCTCCGGCCTGCTGACAGGCCTCGGTTTCGGCCACGACCCGCGTGGGTTCCACAACGACGGCTGTTTCATGGCCGTATTCGACGTCGCCGCGTTCCGCCCGCTGGAGGAGTTCAAACAGCAGGTTACGGAACTTGCGGGCTACCTGAAGGCGTCCAGGCGTGCCGTGGGGTTCGACGAGATCCTCTACCCCGGCGAGATCGAGCACCGGAACACGCAGCGCCGCCTGCAGGAGGGCATCTTCGTGGAGGATGCGACGTGGGGCAGACTCGAGGCGCTCGCGGAGGAGTACGGCGTCAGCGCGGAGCTGGAGCTGTAGGGGCCGCGCGCCCCGGATGGGCAACCGCACGTTTACCGCGTCGTCTTCGCGAGGTGTACCCACTCGCTTGCCGTATCCGGTGCCTGACCCGGCAGCTGGTGTACGCCCGCATGCGCACATTCCTCTGCAGCAGCCGCGTGCGCGCCGTGTAAGCGGTCAGCTCCTCGTGCCGCCGCGTCCGGATGGTCTCCAACTCGTGGCGGGCCTTCCGCACCTTCCTGACTTCCCGGACGACCGCCCATGCCAGCAGGAGCGGCCCCACAACGAAGGCGGCCACGCTGACGATGCCCACGGCGAACCGCAAACTTATGCCGAACACCAGTGAACTGGTTGTTCCGACCGCCGGTGCTGCACCTGGGAAGAGGGTCAGCAGTTTTGCTCCCACCGGGCGCACGAGGTTGAGGACCGTTGCGGACCACACCTTCCAGGCGGTGCCGGCGGCGAAGCCGGCCCCCTGGCGTCCGATGATGCTGGCTCTGGAATGAGGAGAGCCATCGGCGACGGTGCGCTTCTGACGCCTGAGGAGTCGCCGCCACAGCGGTGGCGGATCAGGGAGCGTCGCACTCTCTTGGAGGGAAGCCGGGTACTCCGGCTCCGGCAGACCCAGCCGGTGACAGAGCCCCACCTGTTGCTCGTACAGCGGGAGGATCTCTTCCCGGTGGTGCGACTCCAGTTCCTGCAGTTCGGCGCGTAGCGCGTTGAGCCGCTCGTGGCTTCTCAGCCTCGCGGCCGCCTGGGCAACGGCTGAGCCGCCGGCGATGGCCAACGGAATGAGCAGTGCAGGTAACGGCATAGGAATATTCTATCAACCGCCCTGCCACTCCCAGCGACGCCGCGCTATCGTTGACGAAGGGGTGTGTTTCTGGCTAATCTGGTACGTCACGGCGACGTAGCCAAGTGGTTAAGGCGGAGGTCTGCAAAACCTCTATTCGGCGGTTCGATTCCGCCCGTCGCCTCCAACCTCACTCACCACAGCACGCAACCTCATCGGAAGGAGCGGCTCATGGAAGAGATCGTCAGGAAGGTCCGGACGGGAGAAGCTGTCCCGAACGCCGCACGCCAGGACGGCGTCCGGCGGGAGATCGTCATCGAGGTCGAGGCGGAGACGCTGGAGCGCCAGCGCAAGCTGGCCCGCGTCCGCTCCGGAGGCGGCGCCGGCAGCACGTTCGAGATGATCTGCGACGAGGGGAGCCGCATCGGCGGTGACGACACCGCGCCTTCACCGCTCGCCTACTTCTCGGCGGGCGTGGCGTTCTGACTGCTCACCCAACTCGCTCGGCTGAGCGAGATGACCCACATCGCCTACAGCAAGGTACGGTTGCAGCAGACCACCCGCTTCTACCGCGACGGCTCCGCGCTCGCGGGCACCATCGTCGGCGGTCCCGCCGGGCTCGAAACCACCGTCAACGTGGAGTCGGACGAGCCGCCTGAACGCATACGCCGTCTCGTCGACATGGCGGAGGCGAGTTGTTACGCGCTGCAGTCGCTGGTGCAGAACATGGAAGTGACGTCCGTGTTCACGCTCAACGGCGAGGCGTTGTCGGAGGTCAGTCCCACCGCTGCAGCAGGTTGATCACCACCGTCAGCGTAACGAGGCTGGCGAACGTACCGATGATGACGGTGCTCGCAACGAAGCGCGGCACCGTGCGGTACTCCGCCGCGAGGATGGAGACGAACACGGCGGCAGGCATCGCCGCGATGAGCACCACGGTGTTGCGGACGACGCCTTCGAGGCCCAGGAGCGTCGTCACCCCAGCGCCGACCATAGCCCCGGCGATCAAACGTGTGGCGAGTACCGTCGCCATGTTGCCCGGCTGGCGGAACTCGATGCCCTGCGCCAACTGGTAGCCCAGCACGAGCAGCATGGCGGGGATAGCCGCGTCCGCCAGCATGCCGATCGGCCTGTCGAGCGTCGTGGGGAGCGTCCAGTCGAAGCCTCGTATGACCAACGCGATGGGGACGGCGTAGAGCGTCGGGGCTCTGAGAGATTGGAGCAGCGGGCCCCACCCTCGCGCCCGCCCGCGCGCGGCGATGTAGATGCCGACTGGCCAGTTGATAGACGTGTGTGCAACGAACACGATGATGGCTACGGAGAGCCCGTCGTCCCCGAACGCGAGGAACGCGAGCGGGATGCCCATGTTGCCTGAGTTGCCGAATGCCCCGGCGAGCATGAAGCCGCTCTCCGTTGTCCTGTCGAGCCGCAGCAGTCGTGACACCACCCAGGCGACAACGACCATCGCCAACATGGTGGCGGCTGCCGCCGCGACGATGCGCAGGGATACGTCCAGGGGTAGTTGCGTTTCCAGCAGGCCGTTCAGCACGAGCGCCGGGCCGAAGATGTAGAGCGCGGCAGGACCCAGCAGCCCGAGGGAACCCGGCCGGATCCGCTGCAGCACGGCGCCGGAGCCGGCGACGATGAAGATGGGCAGTACGACGGTGAGGAAGATGTTGAGCAAGGCAGCGCCTGAAGAAGGGAGCGGGGGCAGTGTATCTCTCCCGATTCACGAGGCCAACAGCGCTCCAGGGCCCGTTCGTTAACTTTGTTACAGATTCGTAATACGACAGAAACATCGGCGCAAAACCTCTTCGGGATACTGCTCTCATCACCTATTCGGGAGGAGTGCCGCCATGGACAGTGGTTCGATAGCCTGGTTGCTGACCGCATCGGCTCTGGTGTTGCTCATGACGCCAGGGCTTGCCTTCTTCTACGGAGGCTTAGTCCGCAGCCGCAACGTCATCAGCACTATCATGCTGAGCTTCATGAGCATGGCAGTGGTCAGCGTCGTCTGGGTCCTCTGGGGCTACAGCATCGCGTTCGGCGAGGGCATCGCCATCGTGGGAGACCTCTCCTACCTCGGCCTGTCCGGTATCGAACCGGGCGACGACATGCTGTTCGCTGTGTTCCAGATGATGTTCGCCATTATCACACCGGCCCTTATCACAGGAGCGATGGTGGAGCGGTTCAAGTTCACCACCTACCTCGTCTTCCTGGTCGCCTGGGTAACGCTGGTCTACGCGCCCATCGCCCACTGGGTGTGGGCCGGCAACGGCTGGCTGTTCGAACTCGGCGCGCTGGACTTTGCGGGCGGCACCGTCGTCCACATCAACGCAGCCGTGGCAGCCGTGGCCGCAGCTCTGCTGCTCGGCAAGCGGCGTGACCCCGGCCTGGAGCCCGGCAACGTGCCGTACGTCGTTATCGGTGCAGCGCTCCTCTGGTTCGGGTGGTTCGGGTTCAACGCGGGCTCCGGCCTCGCAGCGGACGGAGTCGCCATCAACGCCTTCCTCGTGACGAACACGGCTGCCGCAACGGCCGCGCTCACGTGGGGCATCCTGTCGCAGATCCAGAACAAGCGCATGAGCGCGGCCGGAGTCGCGACGGGCGCGGTCGGCGGTCTCGTCGCCATCACGCCTGCCGCAGGCGCCGTTGGCGTCATGGGCGCGCTGGCCATCGGTCTCGGCGCCGGCGTGTTCTGCTACCTCGCAGTGCTGATCCGTCCGAAGCTGGGGATCGACGACTCGCTGGACGTGTTCGCGGTCCACGGTATCGGCGGTATCTGGGGCGCGCTGGCGACCGGTATCTTCACGGTCTCGGCGTTCGCCGGAGTAGAGGGACTGATCGAAGGCAACGTTGAACAGCTGGGTATCCAGGCTGTGGGAGTCGTCGCGACCATCGTGTACTCCTTCGTTGCATCGCTCATCATCCTGAAGGTGCTCGACCTGATCCCGGGTCTCGGCCTGCGCGTCAGTGAGCGTGACGAAGGCACCGGCCTGGACGTGGCTGCTCACGGTGAGCGTGCCTACGTGAGTGACGGAGCCGACTAACAACGAGGAACGGCCTGGGGGTATGCTGAGGCGGCATACCCCCAGGGAACGAGGAGAGGGGATAACAGCCATGATAAGCATTGAAGCGATAGTCCGGCCGGAGCGTATCCACCGGGTGACGGAAGCGTTGCAGGACGCGGGATGCCAGGGCTTCTACTACGTCAACGTGACGGGTGAGGGGCGCCAGCGCGGCGTCGAGGTCTTCGTCGGACGCGGCGGCACGATGGCGAGCCGTGCATCGGTGCCGAAGACGCTCGTCCGCACCGTCGTCACCGACGACATGCAGGAGGCGGTGATCGCCGCCATCATCGAGGCGGCCCGCACGCCCGACGAGGGCGAGATCGGCGACGGCAAGATATTCGTCTCGCCGGTCAGCGAAGTCGTGCGGGTACGCACGGGTGAGCGGGGAGACGCAGCCATCTAGTCCTGCGCCTGATAGAGGGTCCGTTGGAGGGCTCGGCTCCGGATGGGGCTGAGCCCTTCTGCTATTCGCGCCACTCGGCGAGGGCGTCCCGCTTCGGTTCGAGGCCGAGGCCGGGCGTCTCCGGCATCGTCGCCCAGCCCTGCTGCGGGCCGACGCAGCCGTCGAACACCATCTCGCCGCACTTCCACATCACGTAGTGGTACTCGATGCGCCAGCCGTTGGGAACGGCCGCCTGCAACTGCATGTTGTGGTGCGGCCAGCCGCCGCCGTTCGCTATCGGCAGGTTGAACGCCTGCGCGAGCGCCGCGAACTTCATCCCCTCCGTGTAGCCGCCGCAGTAGACGACGTTCGGCTGGAGGATGTCGATCGACTGGTGTACGAGCAGCTCGCGGGCGCGGAAGCGGTGCCCCTCGTTCTGCCCGGCGGAGAGCGGGATGCTGGTGCGCATCCGCAGCTCGTGGAGCAGCGGGGCGTCGTTCCCCCAGACCGGCTCCTCGAACCACTCGACGTTGCACTCCTCGACGGCCTTCGCGAGGTTGAGGGCGTTGTTGAACTGGAACATGTAGTTGGCGTCCATGGAGAGCTGCACGCCGGGGCCGATGGCGTCCCGCACCGCGTGAACGCGGTCGGAGTCCTCGCGCCAGGCCTGGTGGTCGCCCGCGACGCCCACCACCATCTTCAGCTTGTCCTCGCCCTGCGCGACGAAGTCGCGCGCCACCTGCACGAGCTGCTCCTGCGTGTACTCCGGCAGCCCGAACGTGATGTAGGCGGGGACGACCGGCTGCGCGCCGCCGAGCAGACGCCAGACCGGCACGCCGAGCGCCTTGCCCTTGATGTCCCAGAGCGCGATGTCGATGGCGCTCACGGCGCTCGACCAGACGCCGGTCTGGGAGCGGGGGTTGTGCTCGACGTAGCAGAGGTGCCAGATGCGCTCCGTGTCCATCGGGTCCATGCCGGTGACGAGCGGGCCGAGCTCGGCGTTGATGTGCTCGCGCACGGCCTTCCGCTGGATGGGGCCGGAGATGCCGTAGCCGGTGACACCGGCGTCGGTGTCGACCTGGCAGAAGACGAACGGACGCATGACGGGCTCGTCCATCAGGGGGACGGGCACCGGCACGTTATGGGTGGTGGCCTGGACGTTGGTGATCTTCACGAGTGCGCCTCACGGTTCGGAATGGACACGGACGATAGCGGCGCGGCGCGGGAATGGCAAACCTGCGCACGCCTGCGAGGGCGTCTGCAGGCGTGGTCGATCCTCCAAGGTGTGCCATTGTGCGCCATTAAGCGCCATTTCACTCCCAAGCGGGCTGGACGACAGAGCCTGAGTCCACTTCCTGCAAGGACCAGCGTAGACGGCGGCGCGTCGACCGGGCAATGGACGGATGTCACTAACGGGGTAGT
The DNA here is from genome assembly GCA_034422595.1 of Dehalococcoidia bacterium. Lineage (GTDB taxonomy): Bacteria > Chloroflexota > Dehalococcoidia > Lucifugimonadales > Australimonadaceae > Bin16. Next base: position 68,828 of record DAOUJO010000013.1, read on the forward strand.
GTGGTCTAGAACACCGCCACGGGATTCACCGGCGAACCAGTGCCGCCCTCGATGCGGAGCGGGTTGACGGTGAGCATGAACTCCCAGCGGTTCCGCTCCGCGCACGCCTCCGCGAGCCGTTCCAGGTCGGCGTTGTCGAGTATCCAGAGGCCCATGGCGACGATGCCCACCTGGTGCACCGGGTTGGTGAGCCGGTCGAAGCCCGGATGGATGAGGCTGTTGCCGGTGTCCGACCCCAGCATGGCGATGGAGCGCTCCTGGTAGAAGGGCAGGCAGTTGGCGTGCGTGCCCGTGCCGCCCTCAAGTGAGATGTTCCACGGGCCGAGCTCGGCGCGACGCCGCAGCTGCCCCGTCCGTACGAGTAGGACGTCTCCCGGCTCGACGCGGACGCCCTCGGCGGCTTCCGCGGCTTCGAGGTCCTCGCGCAGGATGCCCTCGCCGGGGTTGAACCACGGCACGCCGCGCAGCCGGGGGATGTCGAGCAGCACGCCGCGGGCGAGCACGCCTCCCTGCAGCACCTCTATCGACTCCCTCAGCGCACCGTAGCGCGCGGATACGAGGCTCGACGGCTTGCCGTTGTACATCTGCCCGCCGAAGAAGAAGTGCGAGAGGCTGTCGACGTGGGTGATGACGTGCCCGTGGAACGCGACGCCGATGAAATCGGACGAGGTCTGCGCCGGACGGGGCGGCCCGGCCTTCTCCTCGTGGGCGTAGCCCTCGCCCGACTCGATCATGAAGTGCATCGGCTGGAACGTCACGTCGGGCCCGGTGGCGTTGCTGAGCGTCCGAGCACACGATACCGTCTCGCCCTCCCGCACCAGCGACACCGCGCGCCGTCGCGTCTCCGGCGTGATGTGATTCATGGTGCCGAGCTCGTCGTCGTCGCCCCACCGTCCCCAGTTGCTCAGCGAGTCGAAGTAGGACAGGACTTCATCCTGGGTGGGCAGGTCCGTCATGGCTGGCCTCCACTCGCCGGTCGCGACTGTGGGGCAAGCATACTATGGCGCTGCAGCGGGGCGGGACGCGAACGGGGCAGCCCCCGGCCGCGCCGAGGACTGCCCATGTCCAACCCGTTCCCCCTCAATCGTCGATTACCTGTCGTCGGAGGAGCCACCGTCCACGAGGTCGTAGTGTCGTGAGACACTTCCGTCATCGTAGTGGACGGTGATCAGGTAGAGGTGCATCTCGACCTCGGAAGCAAGCAGGTCGTATGTGCCGTCCGCCACCTGCTGCGCCGTCAGCCGGTCCGTCCAGTTCTGAGGGTTGTCCGGGTGTGGCTCTTCCGTGTTGCCGGGGATCAACAACGCCTGCACGGGGACATCATGCTTCCGCCCCGGCGCCAGCAAGGAGCCGGTCAAGTGCCCCGACGTCCAGCTGCCGTCGGAGTCTTCCAACTGCTCTACCGACGTCGGCTCGCCGGAAGGGTCTTCCCTGGCGTTGCCGAGGCCATTGCAGAACCAGGCCCATCTGATCACTTCGCGGTCAGCGTTCCTCTCCACCCCCCAGGGCCTGCAACTGTTCACGTCGGGCACGGTGTAATCGGCTTCATCAACAGCGTTCCCGTCACGCGTGAAGTTGTAGCGGTACAGGAACCGGAGCCGCTGGATGCTGTAGCCATCGATGTTGTCACGCCCGTCGGCCCATGCGCTCCAGTTGATGTGGTACTCCCCGTTGGGGCGGGTGGTCTTGACCGAGAAGCGGTTGGCCGTGCATCTGACCGCGAGTCCGGCGGCTATCTCCTCCTTGCACTCTTCCATGGTTGCCGGGCTGTTCTGGTGGCTGACGCCCGCGGGCGACCCCTGCGCCAGGGGCGGCGACATCGCCGATAGCGCAGCCACGGCGGCGACCGTGGCGACGATCGACAGCACCAGCGCACGGTGGCGCCAGGCAAGCAGACTCATGTAACGCATGGCAAACCTCCTGTCTGTTCCTACAGCTGCTCTAAGAGGTCTCTTTCATGGCCTCCGGCAGCGACAGTAAGACGTTGCTCCGCGATAAGTCTGTGCAGAGCCGGTTTTTGACGCCCTCTTCATGAGATGTGCGACAATTGAGGTAGGACGTAACGAGATACGTAGACATGCCCGAACGGGATGTGCAGAGCGCCAGGGCGGCCCAGGTAGGGTCCTTGATGAGGTCCTACCGCGAAGCCTTCGTTTCCGGCGATGGCCGGAGGGGGCTTACGCAGGAAGCGCTGCTGGGGCGGATGGCGGCGGTGGACCGTGACTACGCCGAGCGTTACAGCCACGGTACGGTCTCGCGGTGGGAGTCCGGCGGCACTCGACCCACCCTGCGGCGTCTGAGGGTCTTCGGCGCAGCCCTCAACCTCTCACAGGCAGAGGTAGCCAACCTGATACTGCTGGCCGGGCTCGCGCCCGACTTCCAGACGGCCTTGCGTCGCGTCACAGGGAACGGGGGCCAGTCCACCCGTCACCCAGGGACGCCGGGGCCGACCTCTGTCCCAACCGCCAGAGAGAGGCCAGGAGAGCCGGCACCGGCGATCGTGCCGACAGCTCCCCGGGCCGCGCTCCGTTTCTGGTTGCTCAGGAGCCTGCCGCTCGGGATATGCATCGTTGGCGGTGGGTATGCCCTGTCTTACTTCGGCCGGACCGAGATCTGGATGCCGTTCGTCTACATCGCTTTCGTCGTGGGGGTCGTGCTCGCGCAGGGGTTCCTGCTCCCGGACCGCGACGCCGGGCTCAGGGAGTTCTTCTGGGTCTCACTGTTCTTCCTGCTGACCACTCCCTTGCTGCAGTTCGCCCAGATACGGACCGACCATTACAACTTCTACGCCATCATGAGTCTCATGGGCACCCAGCTCCCCTACATGCTGGCTCTTGTCGTGAACCTCGTGGTCGCATCCATCGCCGCGCGGATGTTCCAGTTGCTCTGGAAGTGGCAGTACGCCAGCGGCAGGGGCGGCAGCCACGCTCTCCAGCGGGCAGCCTGGGTGACGATGCCGCCGATACTCTTCGTGTACACGTTCGTGCTCGTCACCACCAACATCTGGGTATCCATACAACTGGCGGTCCTCCTGCCGGCTTTCGGCGCTGTGTTCACCGTGTTGATGGCCCTGCGCGACCCCGCCCTCAACCTCAGCGAGCGGGACCGGCGTTTCCTGCTCTCGACGACGGCGGCCGTGGGGATGGTTGCGACGGCCCTGGGAGCCATCACTGTCCTCACGATATTCGTATCGCCGGACCTCCCGAGCGTTCTGCCCGACCATAACCTGCTGCGCTCATGGGAGATCGACTTCGCCGCGTTGGGCCACTCCCGCGAAGAGGCGCTGGACCGCCTGAACCTGGGATACGCGTGGCACGCGGTGTGGGTACTGGCCTATATGGTCTTTGTCGTGGGCGGCCACCTCGTCGTAGCCATCCATCGCATAGGCAGAGGTCAGAGACCCGGTTGAGGTGCTGAGGCGCTGCGCGGGCCGGTCTCATTGCTGTCGGCCATGGCGGCGACCTCCGCCACTTCACAGCCGAACGGGATGGTGTATACTGGAGCGCGAGCAAAGAAAGAGCGGACAGACGATTTAGGTCCCGCGGGACGGAACATGCTGGACACAGCTACCAAGCAACGCATCATCGGAGAGTACCAGGCGAAGCCGGGAGACACCGGCTCTACGGAAGTGCAGGTAGCGCTTCTCTCCGAGCGTATACGCGGCCTGACCGATCACCTCCGCCGGAACCACAAAGACCACGCCACGCGCAGAGGTCTCCTGAAGTTGGTCGGGCAACGCCGCCGTCTCCTGCGGTATCTCGCAAGAGAGGACGTAGGACGGTACCGGACAGTCATCAGCAGGCTTGGGCTCCGCAGATAACGCGCCCCGGAAACAGCGCTTCGGAAGGAGCGCTGTTCCTCTATAAGCCAGCCGGCAACTCCCGACCCGTTTCAGAACTCCCCCGCGCATGGCCTGTCAAAGAACAGGAGTTGTTACGCATGCCCACGCACCATGAGATAGAGATAGCCGGACGGACCCTCTCCATAGAGACGGGCAAGCTGGCACAGCAGGCGCACGGCGCGGCCGTCGTGCGGTACGGCGACGCCGTCGTGCTCGTCACCGCCGTGATGGGAGGCGTCCGTGAAGGGTTGGACTTCTTCCCGCTGACCATCGAGTACGAAGAGCGCCTCTACGCCGTCGGGCGCATCCCCGGCAGCTTCTTCCGCCGCGAGGGACGCCCGACCACCGAGGCGACGCTCGCCGCCCGGCTGACCGACCGACCCCTGCGCCCGCGCTTCCCCAAGGGGATGCGGAACGAGGTGCAGATCATCACGACCGTCCTCTCCGCCGACCACGAGAACCAGCCGGACATCCTCGGCATCATCGGGGCGTCCGCCGCGTTGTCCGTCTCCCAGATCCCGTTCAACGGCCCCGTCGCCGCGACGCGGATGGGCTACGTGGACGGCGAACTCGTCGTGAACCCCACCTACGACCAGCTTGCCGAGGGCAAGCTCGACCTGACCATCGCGGGCAGCCGCGACGCCGTCATCATGATCGAGGCCGGAGCGAAGGAGGTGAGCGAGGAGGTCATCCTCGAAGCGCTCCGCATCGGCCAGGAGAACAACGTCAGGGTCATCGACCTGCAGGACAGGATCGTGGCCGAGGCCGGCAAGCCGAAGACCGAGGTCGTGTTCTCGGAGGGCTCCGACCCCGAACTGCTGTCGAGCATCGAGCGCATCGCGCGCCCGGCGCTGGAGAGCATCATCGACCGTGGCGAGGGCCGCGGCGAGCGCAACGAGGGCATCAAGCAGGCAGAGCACGAGGCCATCGAGCAGCTCGGCGAGCAGTACGACGCCAAGGCCGTTGCCAAGGCGTTCGACGACGTGCTGAAGAAGACCGTGCGCGCCAAGGTCATCAAGGAGGGCAAGCGCCCGGACGGGCGCGCGCTCACCGAGGTGCGTCCGCTCTCCAGCGAGGTCGGACTGCTGCCGCGCACGCACGGCTCCGCGCTCTTCCAGCGCGGAGAGACGCAGATACTCACGGTGGCCACGCTCGGCTCGATGTCCATGACGCAGAAGCTGGACGGCCTCAGCCCCGACGACACGAAGCGCTACATCCACCACTACAACTTCCCCCCGTTCTCGACCGGCGAAGCCCGCCGCATGGGCACCGGCCGCCGGGAGATCGGTCACGGCGCGCTCGCCGAGCGGGCGCTCGCGCCGGTCATCCCGGACGAGGCCGACTTCCCGTATGCATTCCGTGTCGTCTCCGAGGCGCTCGGCTCGAACGGGAGTACCTCGATGGGGAGCGTCTGCGGCAGCACGATGGCGCTGATGGACGCCGGCGTGCCCATCACGCGGCCCGTCTCCGGCGTTGCGATGGGCCTGATGACGGACGACGAGGGCAACTTCCAGGTGCTCACGGACATCCAGGGCGTCGAGGACTTCTTCGGCGACATGGACTTCAAGGTCGCGGGCACCAGGGATGGCATCACGGCCCTGCAGATGGACATCAAGGTCTCCGGCATCACGCAGGAGATATTCCGGCAGGCGCTCGCCCAGGCGAAGGACGGGCGCGCCTTCATCCTCAACCACATGCTCGGCACGCTCGCGGAGCCGAGGACGGAGCTGAACCCCAACGCGCCGCGCATGACCCGCGTGAGCATCCCGGTCGACAAGATCGGCGCGCTCATCGGCCCCGGCGGCAAGACGATACGCAGCATCATCGAGGCCACCGGCGCGTCCGTCGACGTGGAGAACGACGGCGTCGTCACCATCGGCGCGTCGGACCAGGCCGCCGCGGAGCACGCCATCCGCATGATCGAGGGGCTCACGAAGGAGATCGAGGTCGGCGAGCGGTACACCGGGCAGGTGACGCGGCTGATGAACTTCGGCGCGTTCGTGGAGATACTCCCGGGTAAGGAAGGCATGGTGCACATCAGCGAGCTCGACACCACGCGCGTCGAGTCGGTCGAGGCCGCCGTGAAGGTGGGCGACGAACTCGAAGTGATGGTCGTCGAGATCGACCGCATGGGACGCGTCAACCTCTCCCGCCGCGCGGTGCTCGAGAACCTCTCCCCTGAGGAAGTCGGCAGCCGCTCCAATGGACGCAACGGCTCCGACCGGGGCCCGCGCGACCGCGGCGACCGCCGCGGGGGCGACCGCGACCGTGGGCCGCGCCGCCCGCGCGAGTTCGGACGCCGGTAGCCCGGTAAGGAGATACGGCAGTAACACGGCGCTGCGGTGGTCAACCGCAGCGCCGTTTCTCGTTACCAGGCAAGGGATATGCACGGCTGCCGCGCAGGTATCAGAGAAAATCCGGTATACTGATAACGAAATCGCCCTGAACGCTGGGCAGCCGCGTGTATAGTCCTCATTTGTATATATATATCTACATGAGGAAGCGAACAGTGAAGAAAGGCATAGTCTCTCTGCTGGCTGCGGGAGCAGTCGTGGCGAGCGTACTCGCGGTCGGCTGCACCGCCGATCCGACGCCAACGTCCGCCCCGACCGCTACGCCTTCTCCCACGCCCACGCCAACGGCAACCCTGACTGCGGTCCCGCCTGCCCCGACCGCAACGCCAACCCCGACCTCCACACCTACCCCAACTCCAAGACCCACGCCGACGCCGACTGCATCTCCCGTTCCGGTGCCCACGGCCACACCTGTCCCCACCGCGACGCTAACGCCCCGCCCCACGGCGACGCCGACCGCTGCGCCCACGCCAACGCCGACCCCCGATCCGTCGGCCTCGCCCGCCTACGCACCAGGGCTGGAGCACGCACGCGCCGACGGACTGGAAGGCGAGGACGCCGCCAGGTACGCGGCGGCGTTCGTGCACGGGAAGTCGCTGGAGCTGTCTGACGAGTATGCCGCTGCTTTCGCGAGCGGGGTCCTCTACTTCGCGATCATCGCGGAGGACATATGGCTGGGCCGGGGACTGCTACAGGACTACGACGCATACGCGCAAGAGCTGTACGTCGAACCGTTCGAGGAGGCCCTGGCCGACGGGGCTACTCCGGTGGAAGCGCTCGGCCGGGCGGACGAGGCGTTCCGACTGGGCGGCAGGTGGAGGTGGTGGCCGCTCGTGGGGCTTCCCCGCAGCAGTCCCTACGAGGGGATGCTCGCCGAGGACTACGCGAAGGCGTTCGAACGGACGGACGAGGTCGGACTGGCTGCCCACCAGTACGCCTTGTTCTACGCGGGGAACAGGTACTTCGGCTACTCCGAGGAGCACTCCCACGAGGCAGGCAGCATCGCCGCCCGGGCGTACCGCGAGTCGGACCAGCGGGACGCGCAGTTGCGCATCAAGTATGCGTCGGCCTATCTGCTGGGCTACCAGCACGCACACCAGACGCACGAGTTCGACGACCTCGACAGGGACCACCTGTGGGCGGATGCACACGCCGACGGGTACGTGCTGGGATGGCTTCGCGCCACGAACAGTCAGTGGCTGGACGCCAACAACGTGGCGTTCGACTTCGCGGATATCTACGCCCACGCGAAGATGGACTGGGGCTACTCCGAGCAGGAGGCTTTCCTCAGAGCGGAAGCCTACATGCGCGGCTCCTACCAGGCGTTCCTGCTCGATTACGACCCGTACAGCGCCGGCGACTACTACGACTACGCGTGGGAGTACTACCTGGCGTACTACGAGCGGTCCGTGGAGCGGGGCTGGAACGAGGAGCGCTCGCACACCTACGCCACTGCGTATGCGGAGCAGAGGCTCGACGGCGCATCGGAAGAGGACGCCGCGGCGTATGCGAGGGCCTACGAGCGCGCCTACTCAGCAGCGCGGGCCGACGGCCAGAGCGAGGAAGAGGCGCACGAGACGGCATCGGCGGCTGCGGAGGCGAAGACGGCCGGGTAGACCGTACGCACCCGTTCCTGCGCCGTTGCTACCATAGCGCCATGGCTTTCCTGAAGCGGTTCATCGTATGGACGGTCGTCGCCGTCCCCCTCGGTATCGGCATCGGGGCAGTCGTCTCGTTGACCTGGGGCGAGGATTCGAACATCGACCGCGCGACCGCCGGGTTCAACGGGGCGATCGCAGGCTTCTGGCTCGGACTGATCGGCGCGCTGTCGGCGGCAGCGACCACTCGCATCGCGCGCGACCCGCTGCGCCGCGCGGGAGGGTCGGAGTGCCTCACAGGCGGGATCATCGTGTTCGGACTGCTGGCGGTGGGGCTGGCGCTGCTGACGCTGGCCTGAGGGCTACGCTGCCGCGCCCACGGGCAGGTCTATCTCGTACTTCGCCAGCATCGCGTCGAGGAACGCGGCGGTCCTGTCGTCCGCTTCTACGAGCGGCAGCCGGAGCCCGCCGACGTTGAAGCCCGCCTTGTTCAGGCAGTACTTGACCGGTATGGGGTTCGAGACGACGAAGAGGCCCGACGCCATCGGCAGTTGCCGCTTGTGCTCCTCGGCAGCCGCCGCGAGGTCGCCCGCCGCCGTGAGCTCGATGAGCCGCTCGATCTGGCGCCCGATGAGGTGCGAAGCGACGCTGACGACACCCCACCCGCCGAGACTCACGACGCCGAACGTGTCGCTGTCGTTGCCGCTCCAGACGCGGAAGCCGTCCGGCGCGTCGCGGATGATGGTCCCGATCTGCGCGAGGTCGCCCGACGCTTCCTTCGTGCCGACGATGTTCGGCACGTCGTTCGCGAGCCGGAGGGTCGTCTCCGCGGTCATGTTGACGATGGTGCGGCTGGGCACGTTGTAGAGGATGCAGGGCAGGGAGGTGCTCTCCGCGACGGCCTTGAAGTGGCGGTACAGCCCCTCCTGCGTCGGCTTGTTGTAGTAGGGCACGACAAGCAGCTGCGCGTCTGCGCCCGCCTCCTCCGCCATCCGCGCGAGCTTGATCGTCTCGCCGGTGCCGTTCGTGCCGGAGCCCGCGACGACCGTAGCGGAGTCGCCCACGGCCTCCTTGACCTCCGTCCACAGGCGCAGGTTCTCCTCGTGGGCGAGCGTGGGGTTCTCGCCGGTCGTGCCAGTGACGACGAGGCCGTCGCTGCCGGAGGCCACGAGCGCCTGAGCGAGCCGCCGCGCCTGGGCGTAGTCGATCTCCATCGCCGCGTCGAACGGCGTCACCATTGCTGTGATGAGACGGCCTATGTCGTTCATGCCCCGCGTCCTCCCGAAGGGGTATGCGCTAACGATTCTACCTGACGGAGCAACCGGGTGGTGGGAGGCGGCAACCAGCCGCATTAGCAGTTAGAGTACGTAGTCATGTGAACAGTTAGCGAGGCGGAGGTAGAGACGGGCGCCAGTAGCTAACTGACTTTCCCCGCTCCCCTCCTACCTCGCTACAGAAGTGCCTTTCCATCGGGTTGGAAGCCCGGATGTTCAGACGCTCCCGATTAGCTTCCTCACTGTGTGAACGTACACAGCCCAAAGAGGCGCCACCCTCTCTGTGAGTCCCCTGTTGGCGAACCCTTGCGTGTGAACCCCTCCAAGAGGAAGGGCATAGCCGCACGCTTGGACGACCCAGCTCATCGGTTCCCCAGCCGTGTTCAGTCGTTCACTCTCGTGGATTTCTCCACGAAAGACTGGCGTATCTGGTTCTCCGCTGCCGGTGCGGGCTTCCACACCCGTGGCCAACTCGCGGACCGAACGGCTACGGTTTGACCAGGTGCGAGATGAACTCGCTCACGGTCTCACCTCTTTCCCTCGCGGAAGTGTCCGCGAGGATTTAATGGTACCACTGGCGGGGCTCTGGTCAACCCAGAATCAACCAATAGTGTAAGTTCGCGTAGCTGGTCTCATTCGGTATGGGAGGGCTGACCTCTTGTTAGCGCGCCACGGTCGTCGTAGGCACTCCGCTTGCGCGGGGGCGGGATATGACAGACCATCGGAGCCGCCATGGCCCTCGACCTGACCAGGACCGCCGGACAGCTGTATGACGCGATGCCCTCCATGCGCGAGCAGTGGGGCTCGCATCTGCGTGCGCTGGAGCGCGCCACCGGATACTTCGCGACCGCCGACCCGTACGAAACGGAGGCGCGCCGCGCGGCGGGCAAGGCAACGTGGCTCGCAGCGCGGCTCGACGGAGCGCTCCGTGGCGGCTTCGCGCCGCCGCCATTGCCGCCCGACCACGTCGTCGTCGCGGTGGACGGTTCGCACGTCGACGTCGACCGCCACGCGGCGGCGCGCTGCTTCCTCATCAACATCGGCTACGTGACGCTGCGTTACGGCGAGGTGCCGCACGCGGAACTCCGCAGCGAGCCGCTGCTCTGCGCTGACGATGCGTCGCTTACCCTTCGCGATCCGCACGGCGTGCGTGAGGCGAACATCGAGGGCACGCTGCTCGGGATGCACCGCGCCGTCATGGAGATCGAGGCGCTCGCGGACGAGGTGGAGCGTGCGCCGGAAGGACTGCCGGTGCTCGGCCTGCTGGACGGCACGCTCGTGCTGTGGGGGCTGGCCGGCGGCATGGACTTCGTGCGCGAGGAGCTGGTGGACCGCCGCCTGACGCATGCGATGGACCGGCTGCACGCGGAGTCGCAGCGGCGCACGCTCGCCATCGCGAGCCACATCAGCCGTCCGCGCAGCGCGGAAGTGATGAGCGCCATACGCATCTCTAGGGAGGTGTGCGGCCACGAGACGGTGAACTGCGACGCGAACTGCGGGCAGCTGCGCCGCGGTGAGCGCAACTGCGACGTGGTCGGCGGCGTGACGGACGCGGCGCTGTTCGCGCGGGAGCTGGAGCCGGGGGAGCGCTCCGCGCTCTTCCACAGCGCGTCGAGCATCGTCACCGAGCACTACGGCGACCACCAGGTGTGCTTCTTCTACGTGAACGTGGGCGAGGAGATCGCGCGGATGGAGATGCCCTCGTGGACAAGCGAGGAGGGCGCCCGGCTGGCGCACGCTGGACTGCTCGCGCAGACGGAGAAGGGGCACGGCTACCCGCTGGCGCTGCAGGAGGCGCACGAGCAGGCAGTCATCAACGGCGCAGACCGCGAGTACTTCGCGCGGCTGCTGTACGAGACGGTATCGTCGGAGCGGATGCCCGCGCCGACGTCGCAGAAGGCGCGCAGCAAGCGTACGCGGTTCGTCTGAGCCGGGCTGCTGCCGCACATCAGAACAAGGGAGGAGCGCGCATGGCGCAGAACGGCTACAAGATCATGGACTCGGATATGCACATCGTCGAACCGTCGGACCTGTTCGACAGGTACCTGGACGCGCGGTTCGCCGACCAGGCGCCGCGCATCTCCCGTGCGCCGGGCAAGCGGGTGGGCGTGTTCCTGTTCGACGGCGAGCGGCTGCCGACCTGCGACGTGGACAACCCGCACCGGATGCAGGGCATGACCAACCGCACGGACGCCGCGACCCGCCCGATGCGCGAGCGCGGCTACGACGGCCCGTCGCAGCTGGAGGCGATGGATATGGAGGGTATAGACGTGGCGGTGATGTACCCCACGGTCTGCCTCTACGTGCCGAACGGGCTGGACGACGTGGACGGCCCGCTGTCGGCGGCAGTCTGCCGCGCGTACAACAACTGGTTGTACGACTTCTGCCAGACCGACCCGGCGCGGATGAAGGTCGCCGCGATGGTGCCGCAGCACGACCCGAAGGAGGCGGTGCGGGAGGCGCGCCGCGCAGTGAACGAGCTGGGGGCGGTCGGCATCTACATGCGTCCGAACTTCGTGAACGGCGTGACGTTCCACAGCGCGGACTACGCAGAACTGTGGGCGACGCTGGAGGAGCTGAACGTTCCGGTCGGCTTCCACGAGGGCACCGGCTCCGTCTACCACCAGGACGGCTCCGAGTTCGCCGACAACCGGCTGATGCTGCACGCGTGCTCCCACCCCATCGGCATGATGAAGGCGATGATCAGCATGATCTGCGGGGGCGTGTTCGAGAGCTTCCCCGGCCTGCGCGCCGCGTACCTGGAGGCGAATGCGGGCTGGGTGCCCTTCTGGCTGGGGCGGATGGACCGCGACTACTCGCTCTACCGCGAGTGGGACGCCCCGTTCCTGACACGCCTGCCGAGCGAGTACTTCGCCACCAACTGCTACGTCGGCACGGAGGCGGACGAGGCCGAGCTGCGCTACACGGTGGACGCCGTGGGCGGGAGCAACATCGTGTTCTCGTCCGACTACCCCCACCACGACTCCGAGTTCCCGGAGTCCGTCAACGAGTTCCTCAGCCACGAGGACCTGGCGGAAGAAGTGAAGCGCAGCATCCTCTGGGACAACTGCGCCAGGCTCTACGCGCTCGACCGGTAAGGGGCGGACATGACCACACTTCTCCCCGCGTGGATCACGCGGGACGCCGTCATCATCATCGCGGCGCGGGCGCTGCACACGTTCTCGCAGGGCCTGCTGGCGGTGATGCTGGTCGTCTACCTGAGGGAGCAGATCGGGCTGGCCGTATTGCTGGTGGGGCTGTTCTTCAGCCTGGGGTTCGCGAGCACGGCGGCCTTCTCGTTCCTCTCCACGTTCGTCAGCGAGCGCGTCGGGCGGCGCACGCTGATGGTGTCCTACTCGTTGATAACGCTGGCCGGGAGCATCGGACTCGCCGTCACCTCGAACCCGGCGGCGCTGGTGGCGTTCGGCTTCATCGGCTCGTTCAATGGCGCAGCAGGAAACGTGGGGCCGACGCAGTCGCTCGAGCAGGCGTCGATCGCGGGGGTGGTCGCGCCCGCACGCCGCACGGAGCTCTTCGCCCTGTACCGCGTCGCCGCGTCGACCGCGGGGGCGTTGGGGGCGCTGGCAGCCGGACTGCCCATCGCGTTGGAATCGTTCGCAGGCGTTGGGGAGTTGGCGTCGTTCCGCATCGTGCTGTGGGGGTTGGTGGGGCTGCGCCTCGTCATCATGCTGCTGTTCACGCTGCTCTCCGATCAAGTGGAGGGTGAGCGCGAGCGGCGCGAGTGGGTGAACCCGGTGCGCCTGCCGTCCAGCGGCAGGATATTCACGCTCTCGGGGTTGTTCAGCCTGGACCAACTCGCTGGGGCCATCATCGTGCGGGGTCTGCTGGTGCTCTGGTTCAAAGAGCGTTTCGACCTCGACCTCGCGTCGCTGGGGGTGCTCTTCTTCATCGCGCAGGTCGTCGGCGTGGCGTCGCTCTGGGTGGCGGGGAAGCTCGCGAACCGCATCGGCCTCATCAACACCATGTCGCTGGCCCACCTGCCGTCGGGGCTGCTGCTCCTGGCAGTGGCGTTCTCGCCGTGGGCGTGGCTGGCGGTGACGTTCCTGCTGGTGCGGGCGCTGTTCGACCAGATCGACGTGCCCGCGCGGGATTCGTACATCATGTCCGTGGTGCAGCCGCACGAGCGAGTGGCGATGGGGAGCATCCACATCGTGGGGCGCTCCATCTCCGGCACCATCGGCCCGACGCTCTCCACGGGCGTGCTGGCGGCGATAGCGCTCAGCGCGCCGCTCGTCGGCTCCGCGCTCGTGAAGGTGACCTATACGCTGTCGCTCTACTTCATGTTCAGGAACGTCAAAGCCCCGCAGGAGATGCGCTCCGTCGAGCGGCAGCGGGAGGAGTAGCCAAAGTGGGTCAACACTCCCCGGGGGCGGTCTCCTCCACCTCGAGGTCGCCGTCGTACTGCTCCGCCGGCCACCACGCTACCTTGAAGTGGTTGGTCAACCGCTCTTCGAGCACGCCCTGTCGCCGGTACTCGCTGATGAGGTTGTTGAACAGCTCCTTCACGCTCTGCTCGGCCTCGTCCATGGTCTTTCCGTAGCCCGTGAGACCCAGCTGCGGGATCTGCGCGACGCAAACGTCGCCCCGGTACTCCTTCGTCAGGGTGGTGGCTACGACGATCTTTCCTGTCTCTGTCATGGCGGCTCCGCTGCGGGCATTCTATCTGCTAGACTCACTCACATAATGGCGCGCCAGCGCCTGACAACTCTGCAGAGGTTGAGATGACCGGCGACGCTCACCAGTTCCTTGCAGACGGCCTCGTTACCAGCCCTCAGCGGTTCATCGCGGGCGGCTCGTACGTTGGCCTCAAGACCTATGCTCCGGACAAGATGGACGTGGGACTGCTCCTCTCCGAGCTGCCGTGCCGAACGGCGGGCGTCTACACCACCAACAGGTTCGTTTCGCCGTCGGTGACGCTCACCCGGCAGAACGTCGACGCAGGAAAGGTGCGCGGCGTATTCGTGACCAGCGGCATCGCCAACGCAGGCGTTGGCGAACAGGGCATGACCGACGTCAGGGAGTGCCTGCAGCTCGCCGCTGACCACCTGGGCGTCGGGGCGGACGAACTGGGAGCGGGCACCACCGGCGTCATCGGGGTGGAGCTGCCCATGGCGCTCATCCGGGGCGGCATGTCCGGCATCACCGTCAACGGCGACGGCGGCGGCGCGTTCGCCCGCGCCATCATGACGACCGACCGTGTGCCCAAGTCCGCCGCGGTGTCGTTCACCTGCGCCGGCGGCGAGACGGTGACCATCGGCGGGTGCGTCAAGGGCTCCGGCATGATTCACCCGAACATGGCCACGATGCTCGCCTTCCTCACGACGGACGCCGCCGTGGACGGCGCGTTCCTGGACGCGGCGCTCCGCAACTGCTCCGACGATACGTTCAACATGGTGACGATAGACGGCGACACCAGCACGAACGACATGGTGCTGCTGCTTGCCAACGGCGCTGCGGGGAACGCGGAGATAAACCAAGGTTCGCCGGACGCGGAAGCGTTCAGCGCTGCGCTCTACGCGCTCTGCTCCCACCTCTCACGCGAACTCGTGCGCGACGCTGAGGGCTCCTCCAAGATCTTCTCCGTGCGGGTGACTGGCGCGGCGAGCAAGACCGACGCCCGCCTCGCGGCGCGCGCCATCGCGTCCTCCCTGCTGGTGAAGTCGGCGATACACGGCAACGACCCCAACTGGGGGCGCGTCGTCTGCGCCGCGGGGTACAGCGGGGCGGACCTGGACGTGAGCAAGGTCTCCTTCTTCATCAACGACGTCGCAATCATGGAGGGCGGGACGCCGATTCCGTTCCACCGGGAGAGCGTCATCGCCATCATGAGCAGGGAAGAGGTCGCACTCACGGTGACGCTGGGTATGGGCGAGCACGCCGCGACCGCGTGGGGCTGCGAACTCACGGAAGAGTACGTGGTGTTCAACAGCGCCTACACCACGTAGGGCGGCGCATCCGGCCCGAAGGGCTCTCATGGAAGCAGACAGCCCCATCATCCTCATCAAGATCGGCGGCAGCACGCTGAGCTCGGAGGACACGTCCTTCGCCGACGTGGCCGCGCTGCAGCGCCAGGGCGCGCGCGTGGTCATCGTGCACGGCGGCGGGCCCGCCATCACGTCCTGGATGGGGACGATGGGCATCCGCGCAGAGTTCGTGCGCGGCCTGCGCGTCACGGACGGCCCGAGCCTTGAAGTCGCGACGGCGGTGCTCGCCGGCCTGATCAACAAGCAGCTGGTGTCGGAGATGCGGAGCCTCGGCGTGAACGCCGTCGGCGTCTCCGGCGCGGACGGCGGCCTGCTGTGCGGGCGCGTCACGGACCCCGACCTGGGGTTCGTCGCGGGCGAGTTGGAGGTCGACACGTCGCTCATCGAACGCCTGACGGATGCAGGCTACGTGCCGGTCGTATCGCCCATCGCTGCGAGCGCGGACGACGCGGGCCAGCTCCTCAACGTGAATGCAGACTCGGCTGCGGGCGCGCTCGCCGTTGCGCTGGGCGCGCAGCGCCTCGTCTTCCTGACGGACGTGGACGGCATACTGAACGCGGACGGACGCCTCATCAAGCGCGTTCCGCTGGCGACAGGCGAGGAGTTGCTGCACTCCGGCATCGTGAAGGGCGGGATGCTGCCGAAGCTGGAGGCGTGCATCCTGGCTGCCCGCGCCGGCGTGCAGGCGGGGATCATCAACGGGACGAATGCCGGAGCGCTGCCCTCCTGGCTGGAGGGATCGCTCTCCGGCACGGCGGTCGCTTGAAGAGCAGGATGCCATGACCACGCGCCCCCCGGACGACTACGAAGAAGGCGAACTGCCGGAGTGGCTCAGGACGCTCTTCTCCCGTGAGAGCCTCTTCTTCCAGGCGGGCGTCGTGCTCGCGGGCCTGTTCGCGCTCTACCTGCTGCTGGACCTGCTGCGCGGGGCGTACACGAACTGGCTCTGGTTCTCTCATTTGGGTCTCCGCAGCGTCTACAGCACCGTGCTGTTCACGCGCGTCTGGCTCTTCATCGCCGGCCTGCTGATCAGCGGCGGCGCGCTCTGGCTGAGCTACTACGCCGCGTTCCGGTACGCATGGGGCGAGAGCGTCTTCCGCTTCTCGCTGGCGACGATCCAGTGGATACGGCTCTCGCTCATCGTGGGCTCGGTCGCGATGGGCGGATTCATCGCGTTCACGTTCGCGTCCAGCCTGTCGAACCAGTACGGCAACTTCCTGCTGTTCATGAACGCGGCGGACTTCGGTATCGAGGACCCGCAGTTCCACAACGACGTGGGCTTCTACACATTCGTCCTGCCCGTGCTGCACACCGTCCAGGGATGGTTGATGGGCCTCGCCCTCGTCACCCTCGTCACAACGACGGGGCTGTACATGCTCATCTTCAGCGCACGCGGGATAAACCCGGCCATCGGGACCGGCGCGCGCACGCAGCTGGCGCTCACCGGCGCGTGGCTCATGGTGACCATCGCGTTCGCGCACTTCCTCGACCGCTACGAGACGCTCTTCTCGCCCGCGGGTGCGGTGACCGGCACGGCCTACACCGACGTCAACGCGCGCCTGCCTGCACTGCTGGTGCTCGCCGTCATCGCTTTGCTCTCCGCCGGCATCATGCTGTACGCGATCCGCGTGGCGAACCTGCGGCAGTCGCTTCGGCTCATCTTCGCCGCGTTCGGGCTGTGGCTCATCGCGGGGATAGTGGCGGGACTCGGATGGCCCGCGCTGACGCAGCGGCTCGCCGTCGCGCCGTCGGAGCTGCAGCGTGAGCGCCCCTACATCGAGCGCAACATCGAGTGGACGCGCAGCGGTTTCGACCTCGGGCGTGTGGACACGCGGCTCCACGACGTGCGTGAGGAGACGCTGGCGGAGGGGATAGCCCAGAGCCCGGAGACGATCCGCAACATACGCCTGTGGGACCCGCGCCCGCTGGAGGCCGTGCTGAACCAGCTGCAACACCTGCGCCTCTACTACTCTTTCCTGGACGTGGACGTGGACCGCTACGTCGTGGACGGGGAGTACCGGCAGGTGCTTCTCGGCGCGCGCGAACTCTTCCAGAGTGGACTGGACGACGCCGCGCAGAACTGGGTGAACCGCTCCGTCATCTATACCCATGGCTATGGCGCGGTGATGAGCACCGCCACGACGTTCAGCGAGTCCGGCCAGCCCGACTTCATCGTCCGCGACGTTCCCCCTACCGGCGCGTTCGAGATCACGCAGCCACGCGTCTACTACGGCGAGGCGTACGGCATCGACGAGGGAGAGTACATCGACCGCCTGAACCTCGACCCGGACGTAGCCGCCGAGGTCCGGCCCGGCATCGTCACGAACGACGCCATCGTCGTGAACACCAACGAGCCGCAGTTCGACCGCCCCGCCGGAGAGGAGACCGGGAGCCCCGAGTTCCTCGACCGCTACGACGGGAAGGGCGGCGTGCCGCTGAGCAGCTTCTTCAGACGCGCCGTCTACGCGTGGGAGCTGCTCGACGTCAACATCCTGCTCAGCCGCCAGCTCACGCCGGAGAGCAAGGTGCTCTACCGCCGCAACATCAGGGAGCGCGTCGGCGAAGTCGCGCCGTTCCTCGAACTCGACGACGACCCGTACCTCGTGATCAACGACGGACGCCTGTACTGGATACAGGACGCGTTCACCACGACCGACCGCTTCCCCTACTCCCGCCGCATCGACAGCAGCAGGGTGGGCTTCAACGGCGACTTCACCGGTTTCGAGCGCCCGTTCAACTACATCCGCAACAGCGTGAAGGTGGTGATAGACGCCTTCGACGGCTCCATGGACTTCTACACCATCGAGACGGGCGGGCGGGACCCGGTGCTCCAGACCTACCGCAACATCTTCCCTGACCTGTTCACGCCCATCGAGAAGATGCCTCCGGGCCTGCGCGAGCACATCCGCTACCCGGAGGAGCTGCTGCGCGCCCAGGCCGACACGTTCCTCCAGTACCACATGACGGACGTGAAGGAGTTCTTCCTGAAGGAGGACGAGTGGGAGTTCGCGCAGGAGGTCGTCGGGACGGACGTGATCGGGGATGACGGAAGGCCCCTGGGCCCGCGCAACCGCACCATCACACCGTACTACGTCATCATGAAGGTGCCGGGCGAGGACGTGACGGAGTTCGTTCTCATTCTGCCGTTCACGCCCAAGGACAAGCCCAACCTCGTGGCGTGGATGGCGGCGCGCTCGGACGGCCCGAACTACGGGGAGAGCATCGTCTTCGAGTTCCCGCGCGAACGCATCTTTAACGGCCCCAGCCAGATCGAGGCCCGTATCGACAACGACCCGGTCATATCGGAGCAGTTCACGCTCTGGAACCAGTCCGGCTCGCAGGTGTACCGCGGCAACCTGCTCGTCATCCCCATCGGCGAGACGCTGCTCTACGCGGAGCCCATCTACCTGCGCGCGGAGTCGCTCGCGTTCCCTGAGCTGAAGCGCGTCATCCTGGCCACGAACACGAAGGTCGTGATGGAGCCCACGCTGGACGATGCCGTGGCTGCGCTGCTCGGCGACGCGCAAGCAATTGTGGCCCCGGATACCGGCGAGCCGGTGGAAGGTATATCGCGTGACGAATTGCTGCGCATCCTCGACGGAATCGCGCAGGCGTTAGAATCTATGCAGGGCGGCGCACAGGAGTTGGACGATTCCGTGCAGGCCCTGCGAGACCTCATAGGAGAGAGCAACTGATGGCAACCGACGCGACGGCACACGACTCCGCCTACTGGATGGCGCAGGAATCCGAGTACTACGTACACACGTTCAACCGGCAGCCCATCGTGGTGGCGCGAGGCGAAGGCGCGCGTGTCTGGGACGTCGAGGGCAACGAATACCTGGACATGACCGCCGGGCTGGCGGTGACCTGCCTGGGGCACTCCCACCCTGTCGTCACCGAGGCGATACGGGAGCAGGCCGGGACCATCATGCAGATGTCCAACCTCTACTACACCGTGCCGCAGCTGGAACTGGCGCAGTTGCTGGTGGAGAACAGCTGCATGGACAAGGTGTTCTTCGCCAACAGCGGCGTCGAGGCGAACGAGGGCGCGGTGAAGCTCGCCCGCAAGTACGGCAGGCTCCACCGCAACGGCGCGCAGAGCATCATCACCGTCCTCAACTCCTTCCACGGCAGAACGCTCGCCATGATCGCCGCGACCGGCCAGCCCGCCTACCAGCAGGCGTGGCTCCCGCTGGCGGAGGGCTTCACGAACGTCCCCTACGACGATCTCGACGCCATCCGCGAGGCCACGACCGACGACACCTGCGCCATCATGGTCGAGGTGCTGCAGGGCGAGGGCGGCGTCAACGTCCCCACGGAGGGCTACCTGAAGGGGCTGCGGGAGTGGTGCGACGAGCAGAACATCCTGCTCATCTTCGACGAGATACAGACCGGGATGGGTCGCCTCGGCACCCTCTGGGGCTACGAGCACTTCGGCGTCGAGCCGGACGTGATGACGGTCGCGAAGGGGCTCGGCAACGGCGTGCCGGTCGGCGCGTTCCTCTGCAAGGAGCGCTGCAACGTGCTGGAGCCGGGCGACCACGGCAGCACGTTCGGCGGCAACGTCCTTGCGACGGCTGCGGGACGGGCGACCCTCGGCTACATGATTGAGAACGACATCCCCGGCCACGCCGCGCGCGTCGGCGCGTACCTCCACACGAAGTTGGAGGAGTTCGTAGCCGCGCACGCGCCCGCGACCGTGGGCACGCGCGGCGCAGGGCTGCTGCAGGCGCTCGTCTTCGCCGAACCGATCGCGCGCGCCGTCGTCACCGCCGCGAACGCGGAGGGCGTGCTGCTGAACCCCGTGCTCCCCAACGCCATCCGCTTCATGCCCGCGCTCATCATCACCGAGGCGGACGTCGACGAATGCCTGACGAAGCTCGACGCCGCGCTCACGAAGACACTGGCCGCGTAGACGGCGCGACTCCACACCGGAAAGGAACCTGTTACTTCATGGCTGACAAGATCGTTCTCGCTTACAGCGGGGGACTCGACACCTCCGTTGCCATCCGCTGGCTGCAGGAGCAGTACGGCGCCGACATCGCCACGCTCACGATGGACCTGGGCGGACAGGTGGACCTGGAGGCCGCGCGGCAGCGCGCGCTCGACATCGGCGCGATACGAGCCGACGTGATGGACGCGCGCGATGAGTTCGTACGCGATTTCGTCTGGCCCGCGCTGCGGGCGGGCGCCATCTACGAGGGCGTCTACCCGCTCGCGACCGCGCTCGGCAGGCCGCTCATCGCCAGGCACCTCGTGCGCATCGCGCTGGAGGAAGGGGCGTCCGGCATCGCGCACGGCTGCACCGGCAAGGGGAACGACCAGGTGCGGTTCGACGTGAGCGCCGCGGCGCTCGCCCCTGCGATCAAGGTCGTCGCGCCGGCCCGCGAGTGGGGCATGACCCGCGACGATGAGATCGCCTATGCGAAGGAGCGCGACATCCCGCTGGATCTGAACAAGCGCAGCTCCTATTCGACGGACGAAAACCTCTGGGGGCGCAGCATCGAGGCGGGTGACCTCGAAGACCCGTGGGTGGAGCCGCCCGAGGAGGCGTACGCGTGGACGGTCTCCGTCGGCGCTGCGCCGGACGAGCCGCGCTACGTGGAGATACGCTTCGCGGAGGGCGTGCCGGTTGCCATCGATGGCGAGGAGCTGGGCGGCGTCGCGCTCATCGAGCTGCTGAACGAGGCGGCGGGGGCGCACGGCGTGGGACGCATAGATCACGTCGAGAACAGGCTGGTCGGCATCAAGTCACGCGAGGTCTACGAGGCCCCCGCCGCGACGGTGCTCCACCAGGCGCACCGCGCACTCGAGCAGATGTGCCTCACGAAGGAGCAGTCGAGGTTCAAGGAGCGGCTCGCTCAGGAGTACGCCGACCTCGTCTACAACGGGCTCTGGTTCACCGCGCACCGCCGCGACCTGGACGCCTACGTCCTCAGCACGCAGCGCCACGTGAACGGCACGGTGCGCGTGCGCCTGCACAAGGGCAGCGCGACGGTCACCGGGCGCGAGAGCGCGGAGGCGCTCTACCGGCACGACCTCGCCACCTACGACGCAGGCGACACGTTCGACCACCAGGCGTCGGTCGGCTTCATCTCGGTGTTCGGACTGCCGGTGCGGACGCAGGCGCGGGTGCAGGGAGAGGCCGAGTAACCTCTCGTGAGCGGCGCACTCCTCGCGCTCGCCGCAGCCGCGATGCTCGGCCTCAACACGGCCGTCGTGCGGCGAAGCATGCTCCGTGCGTCCGCCTACAACGGCATCGTCATCTCCATACTGCTCTCGGTGCCCCTGTTCGGGCTCCTTGCGCTCGTCTCCGGCCAGCTCGTCCAACTTGGCGGCTTCACCGGCATGCAGTACGCCGTCCTCGCCGTGGGCGGCATCCTCAACTTCCTCGGCGGACGCTTCTCCCAGTTCCTCGCGATACAGGCCGTGGGCGCGAACCTCACCGCGCCGGTGCGAGTCCTCTCAGCGCTCGTTGGCGCCGTCTTCGGCATAACGCTGCTGGGCGAGCAGGTGGGGCTGCTGCGCGGCACCGGCATCGCCCTGCTCATCGTCGCGCCGCTCGTCGCGTTCGCGCGTCCCCCGACCGTCCGCCTTGGCTCGCTGCAGATCGCGCGGGGCATCGTGTTCGGTCTCAGCGCGGCGGCGACGTACGGCGGCTCGACCGTCCTCCTGCGCTGGGCGCTCGACGACTCCGGGCTCACGATGCTCGGCGGGCTCGTCGCGCATGGCGCTGCGGCGCTCGTCCTCATCGCGTCGCTCGCGCTGCCGGGGCGGCTGCGGGGCCTGCGCGAGGTCGACCGCACCGCGTTCAAGCTGTTCGTCGCCGTGACCGCCATCATGACGCTGGCGCAGGTGCTCCGGTTCGCCGCGCTCGAATCGGCGGACGCCGCTGTCGTCTCTCCGCTCACCGAAACGATGGCGTTCTTCGGCGTCGGGTTCGCGTTCCTGCTCAACCGCGATACGGAGGCATTCAACCCGCTCGTGCTGCTCGGCATCGTGCTCGCCGCCGCGGGGGCTATCGCCATTACACTCTGACAACTCCCAACGATAAAATGGAGGACACGCGATGCGTATCGGATGGATCGGCATAGGCCGCATGGGACGCCCCATGGTGGAGAACCTCGTCCGCAAGGGGTTCGACGTCACGGTGCAGAACCGCAGCCAGGGCAAGGTGCACGAGCTCGCGGCGATGGGCGCGACAGTGGGCGAATCGTTCGCCGCGATGGGCGCGGAGCTGGACGAGGTGCACACCTGCCTGCCGGAGACCGCCGTCGTGGAGCAGGTGCTCACCGGCGGTGGGGGCGTGCTCGAACGCCCGAAGCCGGGGCTGATCGTCGTCGACCACAGCACGATCCACCCGGACGCCGCGCGCGCCCTCGCCGCGACCGCCCGCGAACGCGGAGCGTCGTTCATCGACGCCCCGGTCTCCGGCTCCGGCCCCGTCGCCGAGCGCGGCGAGCTGACCATCATGTGCGGCGGCGACGAAGAGGCGTTCGCCGCGGCGCGGCCTGTCATGGAGGCGATGGGGCGCACCGTCGAGCTGATGGGCGCGTCCGGCTCCGGCGCGGCGACCAAGGTGGTGAGCAACTTCCTCATGGCGACGAACCTCGCCGTAGCGATGGAGTCACTGCTGCTCGCGGACAAGGCGGGGCTGGACCTGGAGCGGCTCTTCGCCGTCATCCGCACGGCGTCGGGCGCGAGCCGCGCGTGGGAGCGGAACGTCCCGCGCATCCTCAAGCGCGAGTTCGGCAAGGACGGCTCCGCCTGGCTCACGATGAAGGACCTCGATCACGCGCACGAGCTGGCGGTCGAGTTCGGGCTGGACCTGCAGATATTCGAGACGGGCCGCCGCTTCTGGCACGCCGTCGTGGAGGAGTACGGCCTCGGCGAGGAGGACCCCTCGCACGGCTTCACTGCGCTCGAACAGCGCCTCGGCGTCACGCTGGGAGGGTAGGACGTACAATAGACGCGACGCCATGACCGACTACACGACCCACCACTTCGAGGCCGCCTCGCGCTACACCGTCTCCGTCGGCTACGACCGCCGGCTCTACGAGCACGACATCGCGGGATCGGTCGCGCACGCCCGTATGCTCGGCAGGCAGGGCATCATCTCCGAGGCCGATGCCGGCGCCATCGTCGAGGGGCTGGACGCCGTGCGCCGCGAGATCGCGGACGGCGCGTTCAACTGGCGCGAGGAGCTCGAAGACCTCCACATGAACATCGAGACGCGCCTCCATGAGCTCATCGGCGAGCCCGCCGCGCGCCTCCACACCGCGCGCTCCCGAAACGACCAGGTCGCGACCGCCACCCGCCTCTACGTCCGCGATGCCATCGACCGCGCAACGTTGCTCCTGCGTGCCCTGCAGGGCGCGCTCGTGGCGCTCGCCGAGCGCGAGCAGGATGTGCTCCTCCCCGGGTACACCCACCTTCAGCGCGCGCAGCCCGTGCCGTTCGCGCACCACATGCTCGCCTACTTCGAGATGTTCGACCGCGACGCCGACCGCCTCGCCGATGCGCGGAAACGCGCCAACGTCCTCCCGCTCGGCTCCGGCGCGCTCGCAGGCGCGCCGTACCCCCTCGACCGGGAGTGGGTTGCGCGCGAGCTCGGCTTCGACGGCATCTCCGCGAACTCGATGGACGCCGTCTCCGACCGCGACTACGCCGTCGAGTTCCTCACCGCCGCCGCGACGTGCATGATGCACTGCTCGCGCCTCGCGGAGGAGATCGTGCTCTGGACGTCGCAGGAGTTCGGCTACCTGCGGCTCGGGCGGCAGTGGGTCACCGGCTCGTCCATCATGCCGCAGAAGCGCAACCCGGACTTCGCGGAGATCGCGCGCGGCAAGACGGGCCGCGTCTACGGCAGCCTCATCGGCCTGCTCACCACGCTCAAAGGGCTGCCGCTCACCTACAACCGTGACCTGCAGGAGGACAAGGAGGGGCTGTTCGACGCCGTCGACACGCTCGAAGCGACGCTCGACGCCATGCGCGGCATGCTGAGCGACTGCTCGGTGAACGCGGAGCGGATGCGCGAGGCCGCCGAGGACAGCGCCCTGCTCGCCACCGACATGGCCGACTACCTCGTCGGCAAGGGCGTGCCGTTCCGCGAGGCCCACGCCGCCGTGAGCGCGCTCTGCGAGCTCGCGGCTGAGCGCGGCGTCGCCGTTACCGCGCTGCCGCTCGACGACATGCAGGCCCGCTGCCCGGCGTTCGACGAGGGTGTGCGCGAACTGACCGCACTCGCCAGCGCAACGGCGCGCGACGTGCCCGGCGGCGCGTCGCCCGCCCGCGTGCGGGAGGCCCTCGCCGCCGCAAAGGCGCGCCTGGAGGCTTCCCGTGGCTGACGTCAGACTTGCCCCCTCCATCCTCTCGGCGGACTTCGCCCGCATCGGCGAGGTCGTCCGCGAGACCGAGGAGGCGGGCGCCGACTACATCCACGTCGACGTGATGGACGGGCGCTTCGTCCCGAACCTCACCATCGGCCCGCTCGTCGTCGAGGCGATACGCCCGCACACGACCCTCCCGCTCGACGTACACCTGATGATCGTCGAGCCGGAGCGCCTCATCCCGGACTTCGTCGCAGCGGGCGCCGACAAGATAACCGTGCACCAGGAGGCCGTGACGCACCTCGACCGCGCCGTCCACCAGATACGCGACCTCGGCGCGACCGCCGGCGTCTCGCTCAACCCGTCGACGCCCGACGCCACGCTCACCGAGATACTGCCGGAGCTGGACCTCGTGCTCGTCATGTCGGTCAACCCCGGCTTCGGCGGGCAGTCGTTCATCCCGGGCGTGCTTCCGAAGGTGAAGCGCCTCCGCGCCGCGATAGACGAGCGCGGCCTCGCCACCGAGCTGGAGGTCGACGGCGGCATCAAGCCGGACAACGTGGCGCGGGTCGTCGCTGCGGGTGCGAACGTCATCGTGGCGGGCTCCGCTGTGTACAATGACCGCATGACCGTTGCCGAAGCAGTCGCTGCCATGCGTGCCGCCGTCGAAGGTGGCGCAGGATCGGGCGTGCCCGATTAACCCCCGCATCGCCCACGTCCTCTGCCCCGGCCTCTCCGGCGCCGTCCTCCTCATCGTCGCGCTGTCGCTCGCTGTCGCCTGCGCGTCCCCAACCCCAACTCCCACGCCTGTCCCCGTCGCCGAGGTAGGCGACCGTGCCATGGTGCACTATACCGGCGCCCTCGACGACGGCACCGAGTTCGACTCCTCGCGCGACGGCTTCCCGCTCGACTTCGTCGTCGGCAGCGGCCAGCTCATCGACGGCTTCGACAGCGCCGTGCGCGGTCTCGCTGTCGGCGCCAGCGTCACCGTGCGCCTGGAACCCGCCGAGGCCTACGGCGAGCCTAACCCCGAACTCATCGCCAACGTGCCGATCGAGGAGTTCCCGCCGGAGATGGTGGGCCAGTTGGCCATCGGCATGGCCATCCCGCTCTCCAACGGGATATCGCCGGTGATCACCAACATCACTGACACCTTCATCACCCTCGACGCCAACCACCCGCTCGCCGGCGAGGCGCTCAACTTCGACATAGAGCTCGTCGACCTCATCAAACCCACCCCCGTCCCCGACACCACCCCCGTCGCCTGACCCCGCGGGACAGTATCATTCTGGGCGATTATTGATACTAAGTATTGACAGTGTGCAAACGCAATCGCTACCTTCCGAACCATGGCGACGGCCTCGACGAAATCGGCCAGCGCGGTCATGCAGACCGAGTCCAACATCCTTGCGGCGTTGGAGGAACACGGCAGCCGCATGACCTGGCCGCGCCGTCAACTGGCGAAGATGCTCGCTCGGCGGACTGAGTCGTTCAGCGCCGAGGAGATCGTAGCCTCGCTGCCGACTCTGGGCCGGGCGACCGTCTACCGCACGCTGCGCCTGCTCGGGGAGGCGGGTGTCCTCTGCAAAGCCACCATGCCGGACGGTTCGCCGCGCTACTCGCTGGATGACACAAGTCATCATCACCATCACCTCGTCTGTGTCGGCTGCGAACGCATCGACGAATTCCGCCATCCTTCTATCGAACGGATGCTCCGTGCCATGAAGGCCTATATCGGGAGCGAGCTTGTCGGGCACAGGCTGGAGCTGTACCACCGCTGCACTGTCTGCCGGGAGACGGGCCAGGGCGGCGAAGACATCCACATGCACGGGACCCACGTGCACGCTCACTGAACTCAACGGATGGCTATGCGAGACCGGCAAGACCTTTGGAGCAGGGATATCGTCTCGATGCTATCGATACCAAGTATTGACAGTGTGCAGATGCCCTGCTATCGTCGAGGCCGTGAAGGGATGGCGGGGCGTCGCCTGACGTAAGGGCGGCAGAGAACACCTGATTACCCACGGATATTCAAGACCCGCGTGCACTCGCAACTGGGTCCATTGGGTATAGCTATGGAGGCTTACATGTCGAGACTGCATCTCACTAGAATGCACAGGCTGTTTATCGCCGCAGCCCTGGCCCTGGCGATAGCGGTTACTGCCTGCTCGGATGACCCTGAGCCCACGAACACGCCCGTCAGTGCTCCGCCCACGAACACACCGGTCGTTGCGTCCGAACCGCTGAGTGTGGTGGCGAGCATCTACCCGATGCAGTACTTCACCGAACGGATCGGCGGCGACCGGGTGGAAGTCGAGACCATCGTGCCCCCCGGCGTCGAGGCCCACCAGTTCGAACTCACGACGAGCGACCTGCTCGCGATCGCCGAGGCCGATGTCGTGGTGATGAACGGCCTCAGTCTGTTGCCCTGGCTGCACCGTGCGCTCGAGTCCCTGGGCGATGACGTCTCCGGTATCGTGGTCGAGGCTGCGTACGCCGAGGCGGCACTGCCGTTCGTGGAAGACGAGCACGGCCATGAGGACGAGCACGGCCACATGGAAGATGACGACCATGGGCATGAAGACGAGCATGGCCACGAGGAAGACGAGCACGGCCACATGGAAGGTGACGACCACGGCCACGAAGAACATGCCTTTGACGGGCGTCTGCTGATCGCAGACCTCGATGCGCAGCACCTCTCGGTGCTCGATCTGTCGACAGAGGAACTGGACGTCGGCGCCTTCGACATTGGTGCGCCCCCCGCTGCGATCTACCCCAGCCCGACCCACCGCTACGCCTTCGTGCTCGCTCGCGGCCCGGGAGACGCCGATGACGGCATCCACCTCTTCGACGGCGGCGTCTACCTCGTCGAGCACGGCGACCACTTCGACCTCGTACGTGAGCCCGTCTCGCGTCACCCCTCTGTGGTGACGGATGAACGGCCGATCCACTTCGTCAACAGCTACGGCTGGACGGCAGTGTTCGCTGACGCTCACGGCCACGCCTACCTCTACAACGAGGAGGAGCTCACCGGCACGCAGGGCGACTACCAGCCGATCTTGTTCGAGACCGGCGACACGCAGCACGGCGCTGCCCTGGCGATCTCGCCCGACCGCTTCATTGTGACCACTGTAAACCCCGACTATCCCGAGAACACGGACAGCACCCTCCCGGTCGGCGTTGAAGTCCGCACCCTCGACGACGTAGTCATCTATGACGCCAGCAACAGCTCCTGCCCCGGCATGCACGGCGAGACCCACAATGAAGAGGGCGCCATCTTCGGCTGCGTCGGCGGCGTGCTCTTCCTGCACCCGGAGGGCGCCAGCTACCACCACGAATTCATCGACAATCCACCCGAGATGCGCGAGGAGTCACGCATCGGCTCCTTCTTCGGACACCACCACCTGCACCACTTCTTCGGTCGTGCCTCCTACTTCGACGGTCAGGGCTTCGCCGACGACGGCATCTGGCTGATCGACCCCGAGTCCGGCGAGTTCCGGCAGGTCTTCTCTGAACCCATCGCCGCCGGCGCTGTCGGCACGCACGGTGAGCGCCTCTACCTGCTCACCTCCGATGGCGAACTCCACGTGTTCGACGCCCACGATGGCGATGAGGTTGCGCACCTCCACGTCATGGAGCCGGGCGAGGAGGCGCGGCCCCGCCTCATCATCGTCGGCGAGACCATGTTCCTCACGAACCCGAACCACGGCGAGATCATCTCGGTCGACCTCGACCACCTTGAGGTGGAGGAAGTCTGGGACGTCGGCGGTTCGCCCTCCGGCATCGCCTTCGTTGGCATCCTTGGTGAAGGGGAGGACCACGAGGACGAGCACGGCCACGAGGAAGATGAGCACGGCCACGATGAGGACGAACACGGCCATGAGGAGGGGGACGAGCACGGCCACGATGAGGATGAGCACGGCCATGAGGATGAGCACGGCCACATGGAAGGTGACGACCACGGCCACGGCGAATTTGATCCTCACTTCTGGCTCGACCCGCTGCGCGCCATCGGCCAGGCGGAGCGCATAGCCGAGGCGCTGATCGAGGCGGACCCCGAGGGCGCCGACATCTACCGGGCGAACCTCGCCACGCTCTCCTCCGATCTCCGGGGGCTGCACTCCGAGTTCGAGGCGGGCCTCAGCTCGTGCGTCCACCGCGAGTTCGTCACCTCGCACTCCGCTTACGGCTACCTCGCGGCAGCGTACGGCCTGGAACAGGTCGGGATCGCCGGCCTCTCCCCTGAAGCGGAGCCGTCTCCGCAGCGTCTCGCCGCCATCGCCGACCGCATCAAGGAGCTCGGCATCAAGGCTGTGCTGCTCGAGCCCGTGCTCTCCGGTGCGCACGAGCAGGCGCTCGCCAGCGAGACGGGGGCAGGCATCTACCAGATCCACGCGATAGAGAGCGCCACCCAGGCTGAACTGGACGAGCACGGGGACTACTTCGGCCTGATGCGCGACAACCTGAAGAGCCTGCGCGCCGCGATGGAGTGCTCGTAAGCTGGACAGCGACGGCGATACGGCGGCCGTATGCTGAATGCGGCCGCCGTATGGGAACGGGGAGGTGTGCGATGAAGTGGCACGGCGGACCGGAGCGCATCGACGCAGACCGGATGCCGGACTGCGGGGTATGCGACAAGAAGTGCGCGGACTGCAGGGAGCGGACGGCCAACGACGGCTCCGTGAAACCGCTCTACCCGGAGTCACGCGGGTTCGAGTTGGATGAGCTGCTCAACTTCGCGACTATCGCGGCCAACGCGGCAGAGCACCAGCTCGATCCCGAGGAGGCGGACGCTGAGTTCAATGCAGTACTCGTCGACCTGGACGCGGACGATGCCAGCTTCCTCGTGGACCTGATGTTCTATCAACCAACCAGCCCCCTCTTGGGGGGTGCGCCGAAGTCCTCCCCGGCGCACCCCCCAGCCCCGGCCGGGCGGGTCGCTGAGCAACGCGATCCGATCGACCGGACTGAGTCTGATGAGGAGGGGAAGACTTATGACGAGGCTTCAGACACAGCTTAGACACGAAGCATCTACCCGTAGGAAAACCACGGATGGTACCGCTATGATGGTGCTCGGAAGATGCTCTCGCTGGAGATCCAAATAGCAAGGAGGAAAGAATGGTAGATCTGACGGCCTATTCGGTGAAGCTGAAGAAGATGGTGGCCATCAAGGACCCGGAGTTGGTGACCCTGAAGAACGGACGGAAAGCAGTCCGCGGTGTAGCGGCTGAGGATCCGTCCAGCAAGGTCATCAGGATAGTGAGTGACAAGCAGGCGGAAGAGATCGGGAACGCCCGGTGACAGCCGCCTGCTTCCGAGTAGCGCCATCGGTAGCGTGAACTCGTCGGACGCCGGCTGGAGTTGCACTTCGGCCTGATGTGCGGCAACGTGAACAGTCGGCGTCCCGCGATGGTGTGCTCGTAACTGAACTGGCCCCTCTTGCAAGGGGGGTGCGCCGGAGTCCTCCCGGGCGCACCCCCCTATCCTGCTTTGGGCGGCTCACTGAGTCGCACCGTCGGTCCCGCCTGCGCGGGAACATCCAGGTTGAATCCCTGACACGCGCCTGTTGCGCGCCCAACGCACTCCCTCCCTACCATGTCTGCATGACTACCCATCCCTTCCCGCGCGTAACACTATGCAACAGGATGAGACACCCCACGCAGGCTCTGACTTTTGAAAACTATGCACACCTTGTTCGACGAACGCGGGAAGCAGGTCGTGGCCTGCCTGACGCCATCGCAAGGTGCTCAAGGTGCTCAGATCGGGCATGCGGTTCACTCGTAACCCGACCAACAAGATGTGCAGATTCCAGCCCGCATTGAACACCTTGCTCACGCCCCGCCCCGAAAACCCGCGTAATCTCCCCATGAATACGCTTGACGCTGGACGCGCGGAACGCCAATCTAGCGTCTCATCATTTCAGGGTACGGAGGGAAGTGCCCCGTGGACACGGCGGAGCAGGTACTGCGCGAGAGCAAGGTCATCGCTGTCGTCGGCCTGTCGGACAGGCCGGACCGTCCGTCGCACGGGGTCGCGAGGTACATGCAGGAGCACGGCTACCGGATCATCCCGGTGAACCCGAAGCTCACGGGGCCGGTGCTCGGCGAGCAGCCGTACGCCAGGTTGGAGGACGTGCCGGAGCACGTCGACGTGGTGGACATATTCAGGAGATCGGTGGATGTGCCGCCCGTCGTGGACGGGGCCATCCGCATAGGAGCCTCCGCTGTGTGGATGCAACTGGGGATATCCCACGGCGAGGCCGGAGCAAGGGCGGAAGCCGCGGGCCTGCGCGTCGTCATGGACAAGTGCATGGCCATCGAGCACCGCCTGATGAGAGGTCCGTAAGCAACAGAGAGACGCCGCCACAAGAGGGGGTGCGTGCGCCGGCGACGGGAGACGTCGTCATGATCTACCGTGAAGAGGAGCATGTCCGGTTGTTGAAGGAGCAGTCCCGCACAGCAGTGCGCCTGGCGATGAACGGGGACTGGGCGGAGGCCGCCCGGCTCAACCGCGAGATACTGGAAGCCGCGCCCGATAACGTCGAGGCGATGAACCGCCTTGGCAAGGCGCTCACCGAGCTTGGCGAATTCGGCGCGGCGCTCGACGCCTTCCGCCGCGCGCTCGTGTTCAGCCCCGACAACCCCATCGCTATCAAGAACGTCGACCGGTTGATGGCCGAGGCCGAGAGCGTATCGGCCCGCCGATCCGGCAACGGCAACGGTGGCACGCTCAAGCCCCGGATGTTCATCGCGGACCACGGCAAGAGCGCCGACGTAACGCTGCTGGCCTCGACTGGCGCGGGCAACTCCTCGCCCGGCACGCCCGTGACGCTGGAAGCGAACGGCGCCACCCTCGGTGTCATGGACCCGGATGGCAACTGCCTCGGCCTCGTACCCCCGAACATGGCGCGCCGCCTGCTCTGCCTCATGTCGGGCGGCAATCGCTACGAGGGCGCGGTCTCCGGCACGGCGTCCGGCGCGGTGCGCGTCGTGCTGCGCGAGGCATACCAGCACCCGAGCCAGCGCTCCAGGGTCTCGTTCCCCGCGCAGCCCAGGTCTGTCGAGGAGCCGCTCCTCCCGGCGCTCGACGTCCTCGATGCGCCTGACACGACGCCGGTCAACGTGCCGGAGGTGCCGCTGTCGCTCCTCGACGACTCGCCGGAACTCGCCGCCGTCGGCGCGGGCATCGGCATCTTCGACGACGCCCTCCTCCCCGACCTCCCCGAGGACGACGAGTAGGGTACGCCGTCGTTCCTGCGCAGGCAGAGACCTCGCTCCTGCCTGTCATTCTGAGCGGAGCGCAGCGAAGTCGAGGAATCTCTCGGGGAACGCCCGGTAGGGCCTACGCCTCGCCGAGGCTCTCCGCGAGCAGCTCCAGCAGGTCCTTCGCGGACTTGCTGCCCTCCTGCCCCTTCGCGCCGATGCCCTCCTCCATCATCTGGAGGCAGAACGGGCAGGAGACCCCGACCGCGTCCGCGCCGGTGTCGAGGAAGTGGTCGGTGCGGATGTGGTTGACCCGGGTGCCCTGCTCCTCCATCCACATGCGCCCGCCGCCCGCGCCGCAGCAGAAGCCCCGCTCCCGGCAGCGGTCCTCTCCCATCTCCACGAGCTCCAGCCCGGGGATGGCCCGCGCGATCTCCCGCGGTGCCTCGTAGATGTCGTTGTGGCGTCCCAGGTAGCACGAGTCGTGGTAGGCGACCGATAGCGGCACGGCCTTCGCGGGCCGGATGCGCCCGTCGCGGATCAGCCCTGCGACGAACTCGGTGTAGTGCGTCACCTCGAAGCGCCCGCCGAACTGCGGGTACTCGTTCTTCAGCGTGTTGAAGCAGTGCGGGCAGAGCGTCACGATGCGCCGCACCTCGTAGGCGTTCAGCGTCTCGATGTTCTGCTCCGCCATCATCTGGAAGAGGTACTCGTTCCCCATGCGGCGGGCGGGGTCGCCGGTGCACGTCTCCTCGCTCCCGAGCACGCGGTAGCGCACGCCGGCGAGTTTCAGCACCGACGCCATCGCCCGCGCGACCTGCTGCCCGCGCCCGTCGAGCGCCGCCGTACAGCCGACCCACAGCAGCACGTCGTGCTCCGGGTCGTCGCTCATCGCAACTGCGTCCGCGCCCTCCATCCAGTCGGTGCGCGTCGCCTGTGTGCCGCGCCACGGGTGCCCGCGCTGCTCCATGGAGGTGAGCGCGTTCATCGCCCCCTCGGGCACGTCAGCCTCCTCCATCGTGAGGAGACGGCGCATGTCCACGATGGAGTCGATGTGCTCGACGAAGACGGGGCACGCCTCCATGCACGCCCGGCAGGTGGTGCACGACCAGAGCACGTCGGTCGTTATCGCGCCGTGAACGAGGTCGAGTTCCGGCGGTGGCGGCTCAGCGTCCGACCCCTGGGCCAGCAGCACCGGCGCGCGCGACTCCATGTAGGCCTTCGCGTCCTGCACCAGCTTCCGGGGCGAGAGTGGCTTGCCGCTGCGCCACGCGGGGCACTGGTCCTGGCACCGCCCGCAGTTCGTGCAGGCGTCATAATCGAGCAACTGCTTCGACGTGAGATCCGTGAGCTCCCGCGCCCCGAACACCTCCAGCGTATCGAGGTCGCCCATCGGCCGCAGCGCGCCCTTGGGCCGCGTCACGGAGGAGCGCATCACGAGGTTGAGCGGGCTGACGAAGATGTGCATGAGCGGCCCGAACCGCCATGCCGCGTAGACGAACGTCGCGGACATCAGCCCAGCGTGCGCCCACCAGAGTACGAAGTGCGAGACCTCCATCGCGTAGACCGTGAACCCCACGCCCCGTATGGCCACCGCTATGACCCAGGAGAACGGGGACCAGTACGCCGACGCTACGCTGTACAGGTCGCTCGCCGGCTCCAACTCCGTCGCCGCCATCCGGAGCGACTGCAGGACGAAGCCGGAGAGCGCGCTCGCCAGCAGCAGTGCCAGCAGCACGTTGTTCTCCAGCATGGTGTTCAGCCGTGGCGGACGCACGACGTACCGCCGCCACGCGGCGAGGCCGATGCCCGCGATGAGCATGACGCCGCCGATGTCCCATATCAGCTCGAGCTGCACCCCGATGTTGCGGGTCGGGAAGTGCCAGCCGAGGTACCGCTCTGCGTTGAACTCGACAGCGTCGAGCGACGTGGCGATGAACAGGATGACGATGCCCCAGAAGATGAGGAAGTGCATCGCGCCGGGGTAGCGCTCGTTGCGGACGAAGCGCCGGTGGCCTATGGAGTCGATAAACAGCGTGCGGAGCCCGCCGGCGAGCCGCACGCGCCACGGCCCCGCGTCCGGGTTCGGCTTGCCGAGCCGCCAGTAGCGCGAGCGCTGCCAGAGCGCCCAGGCGATCGCGGCCAGCGCGATGGGGGCGGTGAGATAGACGATCGCCCCCAGCGGATAGCCGATGTTCCAGAAGTCGAGTCGTCCGGTCAGTTCAGGCGGCAATGCACACCCTCGGGAGGAGTCTCGCAGGAGTTTAGCAGGCTACGTGTCAGGAGCGACGCTGCATGGAGCGTGATGCGGCGGGTCGGTGCTACCATTGACCTGCACGGAGGGATGGCAGAGTGGACGATTGCGGCGGTCTTGAAAACCGCTGTGCCGGCGACGGTACCGTGGGTTCGAATCCCACTCCCTCCGCCAAGCGCCGTGCTGGAGTAAAGTAACCGCATCGTATCCGCCGTCTT
The DNA here is from genome assembly GCA_034422595.1 of Dehalococcoidia bacterium. GTDB lineage: Bacteria > Chloroflexota > Dehalococcoidia > Lucifugimonadales > Australimonadaceae > Bin16. The sequence continues at coordinate 102,903 of DAOUJO010000013.1, forward strand.
CCGTCAGGACGGCGCAAGGAGGCCATCATGGCTGAGATCGTGCTCGTCGAGGCCTGCTCCCACTCCCCCTTCCTCTTCATGGAGCCGCACCTGTGGAACCAAGTGCGGGCTGCCCGTCCACCGCTGCCGGACAACCCGGTGATGTCCGAGGAGGAGAACGCCGCGCAGCACAGGCGCTGCATGGACGCATTCGAGGTGCTGCGCCAGAAGATGGAGGAGGCGAAACCCGATGTCATCCTCGTCTTCGGCGACGACCAGCAGGAGCTCTTCGGGCTCGACAACTTCCCTGCCTTCGGCATCTTCGTCGGTGACGAGTTCGAGGGCTACCGCACGAGCGCCCGGACAGGCTTCATCCCCGGCGAGCAGCGGGGCTGGCGCGAGAAGACGTCCGAGACGTGGGTGACGGTGCAGAGCAACCCGCAACTCGCCCAGGAGCTGGCGGTCGGGCTGACGCACCGCGATTTCGACATCTCGTTCAGCTTCGAGGTGCCGAACAAAGAGCACGGCATGGGGCATGCGTTCATGCGCCCCTTCACCCGCATCATCCCCGATTTCGACGTCCCGATGATCCCGTTCTTCGTGAACTGCTACTTCGGCCCGCAACCATCGGCCAACCGCTGCTACCGCCTGGGCAGGGCGGTGCGCGAGGTGATCGAGGCGTCGCCGCTGGACCTGCGCGTGGCCGTCCTCGGCTCGGGCGGGCTGTGGCACACGCCGGGCAGCCCCACCTCGTGGCTCAACACGGAGTTCGACGAGCGCCTCCTCTCTTACATCCCGAAGGGTGACGGCAAGGGGATGGCGGACGAGTTCGACAGGGAAGGCGCAACACCGCCCGCGGACTACGGCCCGAAGACGGCCCGCTGGGTCGATGGCGGCACCGGCATGTACACGGGCATCGGGAGCGGCACGGGCGAGTCGCGCAACTGGGTCGCTGCGGCGGGAGTCGCGGATGGCAAGCCGGGCGTCGTGATCGACTACGTGCCGGTCTTCGCGTCGCCGTGTGGCATGGGCTTCGCCTACTGGGAGATGTAGCGCGCCGCTACTGGTTCGGGGCCATCGTGCGTATGCCGTAGCGCCGGATGTAGGAGTCGCGTGTCACGAGGACCAGGCCCTCCGCCTGCGCCTGCGCGATCAGCATCCGGTCGAACGGGTCCCGATGGTGCATCGGCAGCATCGCCGCCTGCTCCGCGTGGAACAGCGTCAATGGAAGGGGCATAAAGCCGGCTTGTTCCACCACACTGGACAGGTTTTCCGGGGCATCCAGCAGGGCTTTGGCCCGCTTCAGCGCGAGTTCCCAGATGCTTGCAGCGCTTACGAAGACCTCGTTGCCAGGGTCAGCGATAGCGACAGTGGCGCGCCCCCCAAGCAGGGGGCTCTGCCATAGGAACCAGAGCAGGACGTGCGAATCGAGCAGCAGTCTCATTGAAAGAGGGGGTCCTCAGGGTCGTCGCTGTAGAACAGCTCTTCGATCTCCTCGTCTGTCCACTCGAGCAGGTCCCAGTTCGGCTCAGGCCAGCCCTGCTCTTTCAAGATGCCTGGTTTGCGGGGCTTGCGCTCCTTCTCCTTGTAGGGGAGCAGTTCTAGGTACGGCTTGCCGGCCTTGGCGATGACGACGCGTTCGCCCTGGCAGGCGAGTTCGCCGAGGCGCGAGAGTTGGGACTTCGCTTCGTGCATGTTGACCTGCATGCCGAACGCTCCTTAGTCGGACTAAGCTTAGCTAATCATCCCGACGGTCTGCTGTCAAGCGGGGAACCGGTTGGACCTTACCCCGTGCTGCCGTACTGCCCTTCGTGGAAGAGGAGCGCGCCGCCCTCCCTGACCTCTACGTGCTCGACCGCTGCCACGAACAGCGTGTGGTCCCCCGCCTCAACGTGCTGCTCGATGTGGCAGACCATGCCCACGAGCGCCTCATCCAGTAGCGCGACGCCGCTCTCGTGCATCGTGTGCGCCTCGGGCAGCGTCCGGCGCTCCTCGGGTGCGGCGCGACCGTAGAAGTCCGCCACTTCGGCCTGATCGCCACGGAGAAAGTTCACTCCGAAGCACCCCTCGCGGCGGAGGTAGTCGCATGTGTTCCCGCCCGTCGCGACGCTCAGCAGCAGCAGCGGCGGGTCGAGCGACACGGAGAGGAGCGCGTTCGCGGTGGTGGCATACGGCGCGCCGTCCGGCGAGCGCGTGGTGACGACGCTCACGCCGGTGGGGAACCTGCGCCATGCCTGGCGGTAGAGGGTGGGGTCGGCTGTCATCGGCGTGTAGGATAGAGCATCGGCGCGGCTTGCGCAGGACTGGAGGCCGGGAGCGATGAACGAACAGCAACTGCTACGGACCCTGAACTCGGTGGGGATGAGGTGCTTCATCACCTGGTTCAGGCAGTTCTGCGACCCGTCGCTTTCGAACGAGGACGTTGCGGCGCAGATTGAAGAGGCAGAACGTTACTCCCCCAAAACCTGCCGGAGCCGGACGAGCGGCGCTCGGCGCATCATCAGGGCCGGACGCGGCCGGGATGCGCTGACCATCATCGCCAACTCCCGAGCGGATGCCTGGACCCGGCAGGAAGCATCGAGGCTCCTGACCTCGCGGGGTTAGTGGGTAAGCGGCCTAACTCACGCCAGCCGCCGTCTTGACCCCCAGCCACTCCGGCACCACGCGGAAGAGGTCGTCTTCCTTGTTGTGCCAGCCATGGTCGCCGCCCTCTAGGTGCACCCACGTCACATTCTCCCGCCCCTCGCAGAGCGCGGCCATGTCGCGGCCGGCGTCGCGCATCCGGGGGTGCGTCTCCTCGGTGCCGGTGAGGATGAGCAGCGGGCACTCGATCTCGTTCGTGTGCGCCTTCGTGATGTCGTAGTGCTCGGAGCAGTGGCGGTCGAGGTAGACGTCGGCGGAGAAGTACGCGCCGGGGTTGGGGAAGTCCACGAACATGATTTCGTGGCCGCGCCCGTCGGCGACCAGCGCCTTGGCGTTCTCGTAGTTCCGCAGGTGCTCCTCGCCCATCTCGCAGGCCGAGTAGTACTCGTGGGAGAAGCGCAGCGGCGCGAGCGATATGACCGCCGCGACGTTCGGGTCCTGGTTCTTCGCCTGTGCGAGCACGACGCGCACCGCCCCCAGGCTGCTGCCCCAGATGCCCACGCGCTCGTACCCGCGTTCCACCATGAACGCCACCGTCGCCTGCAGGTCCAGGTGGGTCTCGGAGAGCAACTCGTAGACGTTGCCGGTGCGCACCTTGCCGGCGCGACCGCCCACCACGTCGTGGCCGCGGGTGTTGAAGAGCGCAGTGGGGATGCCCATGTCGCGCAGCTTCGCCGCGCGCGGGTTGGAGGGCGAGAGGTAGAAGTTGCCGGCGGAGCCGTGCACCATCACCATCGCATCCACGAGCAGGTCCGTCCGGGGCTGCTCGGGCTCCAGCATTATGCCGCTCAGGGTAACGCCGTCACTCGTCTTGGTGTGCACCAAGTCAACCAGCATGGTTCGCGCCTCCGGGGGCAGTCTGCTGCCGGTAGTATAAGCGCACGCGCGCCTGCCCGGTGTGTCAGTCCTCGTCGTGCGGCTCCGGCATCAGCACGAACTCGGGGTACGCCTCGATGCCCAGTTCGCCGATGTCCTGCCCGAGGCGTTCGATGTTGGACGACACGCGCGCGCCCAGTGTCGCCTTGAACGCCATCCAGAGCAGCCAGGAGACGGGAAAGACGAACGCGCCGACCGCCAGCACACCGATGAGCTGCACGTGGAACTGTGCTCCCGCAGCGATCGATGCGGCGAGCGTACCCCAGATGCCCGCGAACAGGTGCGCGGGCACCGCGCCGACGACGTCGTCCAGCTTGATCGTCTCGAGCAGCTTGAGACCGGCGACAACGATCAGTCCGCCGATCGCCCCGATGATGATTGCCCAGTAGTGGTCGACGATATCGGGTCCGGCGGTGATGGAGACGAGGCCGGCGATCGCGCCATTCAGCGCGGCGAAGAGGTCTATGCGTCCGAGTATCCAGCGCGAGACCAGTATGGCCGTGACGACGCCCGCGGCGGCAGCGAGGTTCGTGTTCACGATCACGATGCTCATCGCCACCGCGTCCACGGCGCTCGCCAGCGCGAGTTGAGAACCTCCGTTGAAGCCGAACCAGCCGAGCCAGAGGATGAACACGCCCAGCGTTACCGCGATGGTGTTGGAGGGCGGCGTCGGCCTCGCCTTGCCGTCGCGCCCGAACTTGCCGAGCCTCGGCCCCACGACGAGGATGCCCGCCAGCGCAGCCCAGCCGCCGGTGCTGTGCACGATCGTCGACCCCGCGAAGTCCTGGAAGCCCATCTCGTAGAGCCATCCGCCGCCCCACGTCCATGCGCCTACGATAGGGTAGATAAATCCTGTCAACAGGAGCGTGAAGATGAAGAACGACCACATCTTCACCCGCTCGGCCAGCGCGCCGGATACGATGGAGGCGGCGGTTGCCACGAACACCATCTGGAAGAACCAGTCCGACATCACGGAGTAGCTGCTCTCATCGACGACCGCCGCCGCGCTGCCGTCGCCCGCAAGCAGGGCCACCTCTTCCGCCGACGGTCCGTAGAGCAGGTTGAACGAGCCGATGACGCCCCCGACGATGTCGACGTACATGAGGTTGTAACCGACGAAGAAGTAGGCCAGCCCCGCGATGGAGTAGAGGCCGATATTCTTCATGCAGATCATGGAGGCGTTCTTGGTGCGGACCGAACCGGCCTCCAGCATCGTGAACCCGGCAGCCATCCACATCACCAGCGCGCCCCAGACGAGGAAAGCGAACGTGTTGAGGACGAACGCGGTCTCCGAGGCAACGTCCGCGGCGCGCGCGACGGCAGGCTGGGCCACGAAGAGCGCCAGTGCGAGAAGGCCGGATACGGCAAGGACCAGAGGGGGACGCCGGTAGGACAGGATGCGCAGGACGGTCATCGGCACTTAACCTCCGCTCTCCGGTTGGGCGCGAGCGTACCGCATCCCTGTCGCGCGCGACAACGTCGCGGGTAGGCAGTTTCCCGCGGAGCGCTGGTATCATGAACGTCCTATGCTCGTCCGAGACCTCATCGCCGCACGCCTGCGCGACGCCGTCGGCGAGGCGCAACGCACCGGCGCGCTCCCCCCGTTCGACCTGCCGCAGTCCGGGTTCGTGGAACGTCCGCAGAAGGCCGACCACGGCGACTTCGCCTCCGGCCTGCCGCTGCGCGTGGCCAAGGCCGCGAAGCGCCCGCCACTGGAGATAGCCCAGGCGCTCGCGGACTCGCTTGCGAAGGCCGAAGACGGCGGGCCCGTCGGTGAGGTCTCCGCCGCGCCGCCGGGGTTCGTGAACTTCCGCTTGAGCGACGACTGGCTCCGCGCCCAGGTGGAGGCGGTCCGCGCCGCAGGCGATACGTTCGGCAACGTGGACGTGGGCGCGGGCAGGCGCGTGCAGATCGAATTCGTGAGCGTGAACCCCACCGGCCCCGTGCATGTCGGTCACGCGCGCGGCGCGGTGCTCGGCAGCGGGCTCGCCCGCGCTCTCTCCGCTGCCGGTTTCGACGTCACGCGTGAGTACTACGTGAACGACGCGGGCAACCAGATGGAGCTCTTCTACCGCTCCGTGTTCGCGAGGTACGCGGAGGCGCTCGGCAGGACGGACGTCCCGCTGCCGGACGACGGCTACCGGGGCGAATACCTCGTGGAACTCGGGACGGAGCTCGCCGGACGTCACGGTCCGCGCTACCTGGAGATGAACGAGGCTGAGGCGATAGCCGAACTCGGCGAGGAAGCCCTCAATCGCATGCTGGACGTGATACGCGCCGACCTCGACCGCATCGGCGTCGGGTTCGACGTCTGGTTCCGCGAGCGCGACCTCTATTCCGGCGGGCAGTACGAGGAGACGATGGCCCTCCTCCGCGAGCGCGGCTACACCGCCGTACGCGATGGCGCGGAGTGGTTCACCTCCACCGCGCTCGGCGACGAGAAGGACAACGTCATCGTGCGCAGCACGGGCGCGCCCACCTACTTCGCGTCCGACATCGCCTACCACCGCGACAAGTTCGGACGGCGCGGTTTCGACCGCGTGATCGACATCTGGGGCGCGGACCACCAGGGCCACGTGCCGCGCATGAAGGCGGTGATGCAGGCGCTCGACCTTGACCCCGACCGTCTCACCATCCTCATCGGCCAGCTCGTGACGCTGAAGCACGGAGGCGACATCGTTCGCGCGTCCAAGCGCTCCGGCAACATCGTGACGCTCGGCGACCTGGTCAGCGAGGTGGGTGCTGATGCCTGCCGCTACTTCTTCCTCGCGCGCGCCGCCGAGAGCCAGATGGAGTTCGACCTGGAGCTCGCGAAGAAGGAGTCGAGCGAGAACCCCGTCTACTACGTGCAGTACGCCCACGCGCGCATCGCCGGCATCGTCCGGCAGGCCGCAGAGCGCGGCGTTGACTGGGACGACGGCGACACGGCGTTGCTGACCGACCCCGCCGAGCTCGCCCTGGTGCGGAAGATGCTGCAACTGCCGGAGATCGTGGACTCGATCGCCGTGACGCTCGCCCCGCACTCGCTGCCGCACTACGCCGTCGACCTTGCCACCGCCTTCCACTGGTTCTACGACCACTGCCGCGTGCTCTCGTCCGACCCCGAGGATGCGCCGCTGATGAAGGCGCGCCTCAAGCTGACCGAGGCCGCGCGCGTCGCGCTCGCCCGCACGCTCGCGCTGATGGGCATGAGCGCGCCCGAGACGATGTAGGCCCGGGCCGATGCGGCGCGTCGGAGAGGTGCTGCTCACGGCTGGGTGGCTCGGCCTCACCTCGTTCGGCGGCCCCGTTGCGCACATCGGCTACTTCCGCGAGGCGTACGTCGTCCGTAAGCGCTGGCTGGACGAGGAGACGTTCGCCGGGCTCGTCGCGCTCTGCCAGTTCCTGCCCGGCCCCGCGAGCAGCCAGCTGGGCATAGCCATCGGTATCCGCCGTGCGGGGTTGCTCGGCGGCTTCGCGGCGTGGCTCGCCTTCACGCTGCCGTCCGCCGCGGCGCTCATCCTGTTCGCCTACGGCGTGCAGTCGCTCGGCGACCAGACCGGCGCCAGCTGGCTGCATGGCCTGAAGGTCGTCGCCGTGGCAATCGTCGCGCTGGCGCTGTGGGGCATGGCGCGGACGCTCGCGCCGGACAGGCCGCGCGTGACGATAGCGGCGCTGGCGGCCATCGCGCTGCTGGCCGCGCCGGGCATCGCGGCGCAGCTGGCGGTTATCGCGGGCGGGGGTCTGCTGGGCCTCGCACTCTTGCGCGCCGACGATTCCTCACCCACGCAGACGGATGCGCGGCGCGGGACGCCGTGGCTCGCGGTTGCCGCGCTCGCCGCGTTCCTCGCCCTGCTCGTCGCGCTGCCGGTCGCCGCGCGGATGGTGGATGTGGGCGCGCTGGCTGTCGCCGACAGCTTCTACCGCGCCGGGTCGCTCGTGTTCGGCGGCGGCCACGTCGTGCTGCCGCTGCTGGAGGCGGAGGTCGTCCCGCCGGGCTGGGTGACGAAGGACGAGTTCATAGCGGGGTACGGCGCGGCGCAGGCAGTGCCCGGGCCGCTGTTCACGTTCGCGGGCTACCTCGGCGCGGCGATGGAGGTGGTCGCTCCGCGATGGCTGGGCGCCCTGCTGGCGCTGGGCGCGATATTCCTGCCGTCGTTCCTCCTCGTGGTCGGCGTGCTGCCGTTCTGGGAGCGGCTGCGCGGAGTCGCTCGCGTGCGTCGGGCGCTGATGGGCGTCAACGCGGCGGTCGTCGGGCTGCTGCTCGCGGCGCTGTACGACCCGGTGTGGACGAGCGCGATACGTGTGCCTGAGGACTTCGCGCTGGCCGTGGCCGCGTTCACCCTGCTGGCGTTCTGGCGCGTGCCGCCATGGGCGGTCGTCGCCCTGGCGGCGGGAGCGGGCGCGCTGCTTGCGGCGCTCTAGCCCCGCGCTCTAGCGCGCGACTGCCTGCGCGTCCGGCGAGCGATTGGCCCCGATCTGGGCGATGCCCTCGTCGACGTTGGTGTCGATCATCGGGTGGTCCGGGTCGCGGAAGACGCCGATGGGGTCCTCGCCGCGCTGCACCCGCTCGATCTGCTCCTTCATCACGCGCCGGATCAGCACGACGCCCCTGTCCGAGTACGAGAGGTGTTCGACGGTGCGGTCGGTGATGGGGCCCTGCGTCTCCCATGCCATCTGGTCCTGAGCGTTCACGTCGCGCAGGACGTACCGCGTGAAGGGGTGGTCCTTCTCCGGGTCTTCCTTGATGGGCGGGTCGAACTTGAACTCGGGATTGAACGCGTCCGGGTCCTCGCTGCCGTCCTCGTTCGGGTAGAAGTGCATGCGAAGGTGCCAGGTGTGGGTGTCGTCTATGGGCGTGCGGAACTGCGTGCTGGAGCCCTGGCGCAGGATGTTCGGCATGAGGACAGGGTGCTCGTCCACCATGCCGTTCTTGTAGGTGCGCTTCTTCATCATCCCGCCGTAGTCCGTCACGTAGAACTCGAAGTGCTCGACGTCGTCGGTGAAACCCCGCGTCGTGTTGACGGGCTGGCGGCCGCCTCCGGTGAACTCCTGGTGCAGCACCTGGAGGTGGGCCGGGTCCATCGAGTTCTCCATCGCCTGGAACCAGTTGCAGTTGAGCGGCGGGTGGATGCGCACCATGCGCTTGCCGTCCTTGCGGAACATCGTGTCGTAGGGCGCCATCGGCGGGGCAGGCAGGGGCCCCATGTAGGCGAAGACGAGGCCGATGTGCACCTGCACCTTGTAGGCGGTCTGCTTGACGGAGCGCATGATCGCCTCGTTCTTCTCCGGCGGGGTCTCGAGGATGTTGCCGTCGCAGTCGTACAGCCAGCCGTGGTAGGCGCAGGAGATGCCGCGCTCCTCGACCCGCCCGTAGACGAGCGACGCGCTGCGGTGCGCGCAGTGGTCGGCGAGGAGGCCGATGCGCCCGGACTTATCCTTGAAGAGGACGAGGTCCTCACACATGACGCGGACAGCCTTCGTGGGGCGCTCGTCCGTGAGGTCGGAGGCGATGGCGATGGGGTGCCAGTAGCGCCGGAGCAGTTCGCCCCCCGGCGTGCCGGGGCCGACTCTCGTAAGCAGGTCGTTCTCTTGCTGCGTCAGCATCGTTGCACCTCTCTCGTGCGTGCGTCCTTCTCGTGAGGTTACTGTACTCCTGTCGGGCGTGCGGGTCTATGTATCTTCCTCATCAGGAGACGGGAGCAGGTGCGCCGCGATCCGGAGCAGCGCGTCCCAGTCCTGGCGCTTCGGGCGGAGGCCGGTGTCCACCTGCACCGTCCACCCCCGGAACTCCTGGTTGTACCCGGATATCTCTAGGCAACCGACCTTCTTCGCGAGCCTGACGACCGCCGGGTCGCCGGAGAGCGTGTCGAACAGCCCTGTCCCGCGGTCGTCGCCCGTCCATGTGACGGCGGTCACCCTGCCGAACAGCGGAAAGCTCTTCTCCCGGCTCGTCTTCATGTCGACCGCCTGCCGGTTGTCGACGTAGCGCAAGTCGTCCGGTTGGTCGTCGCGTCCCTCGTCCGGCAGGCAGAAGACGGTCCACCACCGGGTGGGGCTGTACTGGTTGCCGTCCTGCTTGACGATGTTGACCCACCGGAAGGGCCCCTCCGCGACGTCGATAACGCCGATCGAGCGAGTGAACGTTCGTTTGCAGATCTCCTCCTCGGGGCGGCCGCGCTCGGCCATCTCGGCGCGCAGGCCGAGCGAGTTCAGGGCCTTGGCGATGTTGTCGCGCGTCTTGTCGCGCCATCGTTCGTGGAACCGTTCACGCACCAGGTCCTCCTTCAGGGGCGATGGCGCGGAAGATAGGGGTGGGGCGCGGGGCTGTCAACGCGCTCTGCATCTCATCAAGGTGTTCCCAGATGTCGTTCTTGACGTCAACCCTACGAGTGATTGCCTGCGCAAGATGACATTTTGACGCCTTTATCGACAAGGCCGTGGCCTGCTTCCGGGGTAAGGCGTCAAGGCGTCGCCGTAACGTGTATAACTTCTTCCTGCCATAGATCCTGTCTATAGCTGAGGCGTGAGCTATAGACGCGGTCTATGGGTGCTGTGTGCGTGACGGTCATGCAACCAGCGTAGCGGCGCGGGGGGCGACGGCGTAAGGGGCGGATGTCACTTCGACCTGCGGTGGGTCTCCGGCACGAACAGCCCGAGGATGATCGAGGAGAGCATCCCGGCGGCGCCGACGACCCCCAGCGCCAGGGTGAAGCCGGAGAGGGCCGTGCAGACCGAGACGACCACGGGATTGGTCGTGAACCCCGCCTGCGTGACCGTACGCCCCACCGCGAAGAACCGTCCCCTGCCGCCGGGAGGCGCGAGGTCGGAGCCGACGACCTGCCACGAGCCGGTGAGCAGGCTGTTCATCGTCTGCATGACGACGAACCCGACGATGAACCAGCCGAACCCCATCCCGAAGAACGACGTTACCCCCAGGAAGGCCATCCCGGCGCCTAGCAGGAAGAGGCCGGGCACGATGGATATCTTCCGCCCGAAGCGGTCCATCAGGTACCCGGCCGCGAAGGTGAGCGGTATCCCCGCGCCCGCCATCAGGCTGCTGAGGATGCCGAGCGTCGCGGGGTCGGCCTCCTGGTAGGCGTAGGCGGCGTAGAGGAACACGGTGTTGCCCGCCACGATGCCGCCGCGCGCCGTCATGCCGAGCCACTGGGCGAGGAACATGACCGGTATCGGATGAGCGAGGAGCGCCTTCCACGAGAAGCTCTCCGTGGGGGAGGACGCCTCGCTCCGGCCTCCTCGGCGTCCGCCCTGAGGCATCGTCTCCCTGGCGAAGAAACCGGGGATCATGGCGACGACCGCGAACGCGCCCTGGATGATGAACGCGATCTCGAGACCGTACGTCACGGCCAGCAGCCCGCCCGCCAGCGGCCCTGCCAGCGTGCCGACGTGCTGGACGCCGAGGAGGCTCGTGATCATGCGCCCGCGTGAGCCGGAGCCGCTGGTGTCGGCGATCATGGTGAGCCGGCTGAGCGTCCACATCTGCGTGCCCCATCCGCCGATGAAGCGGTAGACGAGCAGCGCCTCGAAGGAGCCCGCCCAGGCGGTGAGGAAGGCGGAGAGGGCGGTGAGCGCCGGACCCAGGATGAGGATCCAACGCCGCCCGATCTTGTCGAGCAGGTAGCCGATGGGGATGCTGGCGGTGAGCCCGCCGAGCATGGTCGCCGCGAACACGAGGGCGGCCTGCTCCGGCCCTACGCCGAACGACAGTGCGAACTCCGGCAGGACGGGGACCGTCGCCCCCATGCCGAAACCGAGGGCGATCGCGGGCAGGTGGAGCTGGAAGAGCAGCCGCAGGAGGCGCTGCGGAGAGGCGCCCGCATCCGTTGCGGGCGTCGGAGCCTGGCTGGAGGGCGGCTGCGTCGTCACGCGGGGAGGTTACACCCCTACATCGGCTCAATCACCCCGCAGGCTACCCGCTTGCCGGTGTCCGACTCCGTCTCTCCATAGGCGTCCGGGTTTTCGTGCACGATGATGGCGGAGCCGTCGTCATCGAATATGGAATGACTCAGGGCCGTGTCCAGTGTAATGCCAGCGGTAAAGAAGTCTGCGCGTGCGGAGCCGTCGGAGGCGGCGTAGATATTGGGCAGGTCGCCGCTGTGTCCCCCGGATTCGCCCCGCTTCCAGGCCGGGTGGACGAGACCATGTTCCGCATCGGTGGGGTTGAAGTGGTCTCCGGCGGCGCCAAAGTCAGGCGAACACGCGCCGATCTCGTGGATGATGAACGCATGACCGCCCGGGGCCAATCCCTTCACATCGGCCATGATGAGGACCCCGGAGCTTGCTTGCAGGAATGTAACGGTCCCCATGGGATCACCGGACGGGGATTCCAGTACAGCCTCTGCAGTCAATCCCACTTCGGGTTCGGCCGCTTCACCTGAACCGGCAGTCAGCAAGACGAAGATGCCGATGACGATGACGGTTACGATAACCGCAGGCACCACGAAAATAGCAAACTCCCATCGCACAGGCATTTTGAGAGCCACCTCCTTGGCTATCCCGCTGCGGGCCAATGTACAAGAAGAGGGGACTGTTGTAGGTGCCGGTGCAGTCTCAATTCAGGCACTGTTATTGGTACTACCCTGAACGTCATCGAACCGTTACGGAAGCAGTCTCGAACGTCACCCCCTTCGGTATCGCGCCAGGAGTGTTCATGATGAGCTCGAGCATCTTGACAGCATCCTGAATCGGCATCATGATGTCTCCATGAGGACGACGCTTACCCTGGATGATGATGTAGCGGACTCGCTCAAGGAGCAGGCGCGGCTGCTGAACATGCCGTTCAAGCGGATCGTGAACGACGCGCTGCGCCGGGGAATGTCGCCCGGAGTCCAGGAGGACCGTCCGGTGTTCCGGGTCACGCCGCTCGCCGGTGGGTTCCGGCCGGGGATCGACCTCCTCAAACTCAACCAGCTCAATGACGAATTGGAGACGCAGTCTTTCGCCGGGCGGGACGCCGGATGATCGTCCCGGACGTGAACCTGCTCGTCTATGCATACAACGAGGCAGCGCCCTCCCACGAGCAGGCCCGCCGCTGGTGGGAAGGTCTGGTGAACGGCGCGGAGCGGGTAGGCGTCCCGTGGGTGGTGGCGGCGGGCTTCGTGCGGTTGCTGACCCACCCGAGCGTTCGTGAGCGGCCCGCAACGCCTATGCAGGCAGTGGACTATGTGGAAGAGTGGTTCCGCTTTCCCAACGTCGTGCCGCTGAATCCCGGCACGGAGCATCTCAGGCTGTTCCGCCGGGCCTTGGACGCTGCGGGTGTCGGTGCCAACCTGGTGACGGACGCTCATGTTGCTGCCCTGGCCATGGAGCACCAAGCGGAGGTCCACTCCAACGACGCCGACTTCGGCCGGTTCCCCGGCCTTCGTTGGCGTAACCCTCTCTGATCATCGGTACGGAGCGCGTCAGCCGGTCTGTTCACGGTACCAGCGGTAGACGTCGGTCGCCGTCATCGGTATCGCGCCGGGGGTGTTCATGATGAGCTCCAGCATCTTGACGAAGTAGGGGAAGCGGTGCGGCTGGCCCACGATGAACGGGTGCAGGCCGATGGACATCACGCGCGCGGTCTCCGGCTCGTCGTTCAGGAGCGTCGTGAGGTGGTCGTGGACGCGCTCCAGCATCGACGGCCCCGGGTGGCCGAGCCGGATGTAGACGCCGATGTCGTTTAGTTCGAGCGAGTAGGGGACGGAGAAGAGCCTGCCGTTGGCGACGTTCAACTCGTAGGGCTGGTCGTCGTTGACCCAGTCGAGAACGAACTCGACGCCCGCGTCGACGAGCAGCTCCGGCGTGTCGGCGGACTCGCCGAGTCCGGGGCCGAGCCAGCCGAGAGGACGCCTGCCGCTGAACGCCTCGATGGTGTCGAGCGCGCGCTTGATCTCGGCTGCCTCGTCGTCCACGGCGGGCATCGGGCGCTGGTGGTAGCCGTGGGCGACGGCGTCCCATCCGGCGTCGAAGGCGGCACGGGCGACCTGCGGGTAGGCGTCGCAGACAGAGCCGTTGAGCGCCATCGTCATTGGGACGTGGCGGCTGCGCGTGGCGTCGAGTGTCCGCCAGAAGCCTGCGCGGAGGCCGTACTCGAACCACGAGAAGTTGGGCACGTCCGGCAGGCGCTCGCGCCCCGGCGGCTGCGGGCTGAGGGGGCGTCCGACGTGCTGGTCGAACTCGTTCTGCTCGACGTTCATCACGAGGATGACGGCGACGCGTGCGCCGCGCGGCAGGTGCAGCGCCGGCCTGTCGGGCAGTGGGACGAAGTCGGCTCTCGGGTTCGCCATGGGGCTCCTCCGGCGGGGTGACGCCGCTCCCGATACTTTACAGGAGGGGCGCTGTCGACGGACAATGAGGGGACGCGCAGTGGGGCGGTTAGCTCAGTTGGTTAGAGCGCTTGCTTCACACGCAAGAGGTCACAGGTTCAAGTCCTGTATCGCCCACCACTGTGTGGACGTGCCGAGGTGGCGGAACGGCAGACGCGCTGTGTTCAGGGCGCAGTGTCCTTACGGGCGTGCGAGTTCAAATCTCGCCCTCGGCACCACTAAGATTGTGACGCCTCCGGCCCCGCAACCGGCGGCACCTTGAGAGTGCGCTAGTAGCTCAGTCAGGATAGAGCGCATCCCTGCGGAGGATGAGGCCGTGGGTTCGAGTCCCGCCTAGCGCGCCACTCTTCTCTCCCCGTACACTGGCAGCCGGAACGCTCCGTGCTGTCCAGGACGATGAACGACACCGCCCCTCTCCACCAGCGCTATCTGCCGTGGATGCTCGCGCTCGCGGCGCTGTTCGTGCTGCGCGTGCTGGCGCAGGCGGTGCAGTGGGCGGGACCCGTGCCGTTCCTCCCGCCGTTCGACACCTGGCAGGGCTCGGGGCTGCCATACCCCGCGCTGCTGGCCTCGCAGGCGGTCATCATCGCGCTGCTGGCGCGGGCGCTCGTAGTGGTGCGGTCGCAGTCGATCGCACCGGCGACGTGGAAGCACCGCGCGTGCTTCGTCCTCGGCGGGGCGTACTTCGCGGCGATGGCGTTCCGGCTCGTTGCGGGGCTCACGTTCCTCTCAGATACCGGTTGGTTCGCGGAGAGCCTCCCCGCGCTCTTCCACCTCGTGCTCGCGACGTTCGTCCTGCTGTTCGGGCACTACGTCTACAGCGCGGGCAGGGACGCCGGGGGCGCGGCGTGACCAACGCGATCGCGGACACGACGCTCGCCCGTCTCGCCGTCGTGGGCTCGTACCCGGGAGTGCTGGCGATCGGGTTCGCGGTCTACGCGGCGCTCGTGGGGATCGGCTGGCAGGTCACGGCTGCGTCGTGGGTCGCGGTCATCACCGGCGCGGCGCTCGTGACGCTGCACGAGGCGCGGCTGCCGTACCGCAGAGAGTGGCATCCGACCGGGAGCGACGTCCGCGCGGACGCGATGTTCCTCGCGGCAGTGCAGGCCGTGCTGCCGCTGCTGTTCTCGGTGACGCTCGTGGTCGCGCTGGCGGACCTGTTCGATGCCCGCGGGCTGGCCGTCGAGGGGCTGTGGCCGCACGGCCTCCCCATCGCGGCACAGGTCGTGCTGATGATCGCGGCGGCGGACTTCCCGCGGTACTGGCTGCACCGGGCGTTCCACCGGTTCAGGCCCATGTGGCGACTGCACGCGGTGCATCACTCGCCGCACCGGCTCTACTGGCTGAACGTGGGGCGCTTCCACCCGATCGAGAAGGCGGTCCAGTACACGGTCGACACGCTGCCGTTCGCGCTGGCCGGCGTGCCACCGGAAGTGCTCGCGGCATACTTCGTCTTCTACGCGCTCAACGGCTTCTTCCAGCACTCCAACTGCCGCGTGCGTCTGGGGCCGCTCAACTACCTGGTCAGCGGGCCGGAGCTGCACCGCTGGCACCACTCGGAGGTTACGGTGGAATCGGACAACAACTTCGGCAACAACCTCATCGTCTGGGACGTGCTCTTCGGCACGCGGTTCCTGCCTGCAGACCGCGAGGTAGGCATCCTGGGGCTGCACAACCGCGAGTACCCGCTGGGGTTCATCGCACAGATGCGGACGCCCTTCATCGCGGGGCTCGAACGATGAGCGGGCTGACCTACAAGCTGTTCAAGACGGCGCTGGGCGCGACGCAGGCGCGGCGCTACAAGCGGATGATGCGTGCAGCGGAGTCGCCCCGCGCTACCCAGGAGGCGGTGTTGCGCCACATCCTGTCTGCGAACGCGGATACGGAGTTCGGCAGGGAGCGCGGGCTGGGGAGCGTTGCGAGCGTGAGCGACTACCGGCAGGCGGTGCCGGTGCTCACGTACGAGGAGCTGCGCGAGGCGATCGAGCGGCAGGAGCTGACCGGCGAGCGTTGCCTGACGCAGGAGCAGCCGGTCTACTACCACCGCACGAGCGGGACGGTCGGCGCGCCGAAGAACATCCCGGTGACGGCGTCCGGCCTCGCGCAGATGAAGCGCGACCAGCGCCTCTCCGCCTACGTGTGGGCGCGGGACGCGGGCGTGCTGGAGGGCAAGGTGTTCGCCATCAGCGGCGCGGCGGTCGAAGGGCACATGGACGGCGGCACGCCGTTCGGCTCAGCGTCCGGCCTGCTGTACCGTCACCAGTCGCGCTTCGTGCAGTCGCGGTACGTGCTGCCCGCCGAAGTGTCGGACATCGAGGACTACGACGCCCGCTACCTCGCGATGGCGGTATACGGCCTCGCCGAACCCGGCGTGACCGGCGCGGCGACGGCGAACCCATCGACGTTCCTCCGGCTGCTGTCGGTGGTGCACGACAACGCCGACGCCGTGCTCGGCTCCATCGCCTCGGGGCATCTGCCGGGCGAAGCGTCCGGCCTGCCGCTGCCGCCCCGGCCGGAGCGCGCGCGGGAGCTGGAGCGGCGCCTCAGCGCGGCAGGACGGCTGACGTACGCCGACATCTGGCCGGGCCTGCGCGGCATCGTCACGTGGACGGGCGGGAGCTGCGGCATCGCGCTCGGCAACCTGTCGCCGCTGTTGCCGGACGGCGTGCAGATCATCGAGTGGGGGTACTCGTCGAGCGAGTTCCGGGGGACGCTGAACATCAACGTGCGGCGGAACGCCTGCCTGCCAACGTTCCTCAACACCTTCTTCGAGTTCGCGGAGCGCGACGCGTGGGAGGCGGACACGGGCGAGTTCCTCTGCCTGGACGAGCTGGAAGACGGGCGCGAGTACTACGTGTTCGTCACGACCGGCGACGGCCTCTACCGGTACGACATCAACGACATCGTGCGGGTGAACGGCCGGGTAGGGAACACGCCCACGCTGGGCTTCGTGCAGAAGGGCAAGGGCGTCACGAACATCACGGGCGAGAAGGTGACGGAGGCGCAGGTGCTGGACGCGGTCACGTCGGCGTTCGCCCCCACCGGAGCGCCGCCGGAGTTCTTCATCATGCTCGCGGACGAGGCGGCGTCCGGCTACACGCTCTACGTGGAGACTCCGGCGTCCGCGTTCGCCGGTGGCGGGGCAGCCGACGAGATCGACCGGCTGCTCAGCGTGTCGAACATCGAGTACGAGGCCAAGCGCAAGAGCGGACGGCTCGCTCCACTGCGCGTGCGGCTGCTGCCGGACGGCGCGGGCGGACAGTACCGCGAGAGTTGCGTGGCGTCTGGGCAGCGGGACGCGCAGTTCAAGTACCTGCACCTGCAGTATGCGCGCGACTCCGCTTTCGATTTCGATGCCATCGCCGTTGCGGAGTGAGCCGTTGCGCATCGAGCGTCTGGACGTCTACAGCTTCCCGGTGCCGTTCAAGGCCGTTTTCCGCCACGCGTCGGCGAGCCGCTCCCGCGCCGAGAACCTCATCGTCGCTGCGCGCTCCTCCGATGGCATCATCGGCTACGGCGAGGGCTGCCCTCGCGACTACGTGACGGGCGAGACGGTGGAAGGCGGGGCCGCGTTCATCCGTCGCCACGCGCAGGCCATCGCGGACGAGGTGACCGACGGCGTGAGCCTGCGGGCGTGGGCGGACGCGCACCGGAGCGAGATCGACGAGCATCCGGCGGCGTTCTGCGCCATCGAGCTCGCAATGCTGGACCTGCTTGGCAAGGCGGCGGGCGCGCCGGTCGAGGACGTCGTGGGCGTGCCGCGCCTCGACGGCGGCTTCACGTACTCCGCCGTGCTCGGCGATTCGCCGTATCTCGTGTACCGCCTGCAGCTCTTCCGCTACCGCAGGAAGGGCTTCACCGACTTCAAGGTGAAGGTCTCCGGCGACCCCGGACGCGACCGGCGCAAGCTGCGCGCGCTGGGGAAGAAGCGACTGCGGGTGCGGCTCGACGCGAACAACCTCTGGGCTGATGCGGACGATTGCATCGCGCACCTCAACGCGCTGGGCGGCAGCGTGTACGCGGTCGAGGAGCCGCTGACGGCGGGCGACCTCGCGGGTTTCGAGCGCGTGAGCGAGGAGTGCGGCGTCCGCATCATCCTGGACGAGAGCCTGCTGCGCGCCTCGCAGCTGGACGGGTTGGGAAGCCCGGAGCGGTGGATCGTGAACGTGCGCGTCTCCAAGATGGGCGGCATCGGCAGGTCGCTGGAGGTCGTAGAGCGCGCCGCGAGCCTGGGGATGGGCGTCATCGTCGGGGCGCAGGTCGGCGAGACGAGCATCCTCACGCGGGCGGGGCTGACGGTGATGCAGGCGGCGCGTCCGGTGCTCGCGGCGTCGGAGGGCGCGTTCGGGACGCACCTGCTGCGCGAGGACCTGACCGTGGAGAGCCTCATGTTCGGCGACGGCGGCGTGCTGACGATACGGGACCCCGCCGCGCTGGGTCTGGGACTCGCCGTGCGGGAGGGGATGCTGGTCCCGGCGTAGCGCCCGCCGCGCCGGTTTCGTGCTATCGTAGCCGTGCCGTCGGCCAGCGGCGGCAGGAGGCATGGGTCATGCTCAGCGCAGAGGACAACGCTCTGCTCACCGCAACGTCGCGCGGGACGGCGATGGGCGATCTGCTGCGCCGGTTCTGGGTGCCGTTCCTCCTCTCCGACGAACTGCCGAAGCCTGACTGCCCGCCGGTGCGCACGCGCCTGATGAACGAGGCGCTCGTCGCGTTCCGCGACACGTCGGGACGCGTGGGGCTGCTGGCGGAGCGCTGCCCGCACCGTCGCGCGAGCCTCTTCTTCGGACGGAACGAGGAGGACGGCCTGCGCTGCATCTACCACGGCTGGAAGTTCGACGTGGACGGCCAGTGCGTGGACATGCCCTCCGAGCCTGCGACGAGCAACTACAGAGACAAGGTGCGCCAGACCGCCTACCCCACGGTCGAGGCAGGAGGCGTCGTCTGGGCGTACCTCGGCCCGGCGGAGCAGACGCCCGCGATGCCGGACTTCTCGTGGCTGCACCTGCCGCTGTCGCACGTCCACGTCACGAAGCGGCTGGAGCGCACGAACTGGGTGCAGGGACTCGAGGGCGGCATCGACTCGGCGCACTCCAACTTCCTGCACGCGACGGTGGACGGGTTCCGCCGGACGCCCGCGTGGCTGGAGCGCGCCCAGGCCGCGACCGACCTCCGCGCCCGCTACCACGCGCTCGACCGCTCGCCCGTCTTCCTGCCGGAGGACACCGACTACGGGCTGCGCGTCGGGGCGCAGCGGGACATCGGCGAGGGCACGCACTACTGGCGCTTCACCCACTGGATGATGCCGTTCTACAACCTCTTCAAGCAGGGCTCGAAGAAGCCGGGCGCCAACAGCCAGGGCATCGCGTGGACGCCGATAGACGACCACAGCTGCTGGACGATCGTGGTGACGTGGAACGACGAGCGCCCGCTGAGCGGCGAGGACATCGAGGCGGCGGAGGAGTTCGCGGGCCCCGCTCTGCCCGGCTCGTTCCTGCCCGTACGCAACATGGAGAACGACTACATGATGGACCGGGAGTTGCAGGCGAACGGGACGTTCTCCGGCATCCCCGGCACGCAGGCGCAGGACATGGCGGTGCAGGAGAGCATGGGCTCCATCGTGGCGCGGTTCGAGGAGCACCTCGGTACGAGCGACGCCGCGATCATAGCGATGCGGCGCAGGCTGCTCCGGCAGGCGCGCGCCCTCGCGGACGGCGCGGACGCTCCGCTGGCGTCGCGCGACGGCTCCGTGTACCGCGTACGGTTCGGGGAGACGCTCGTCGAGGAAGGCGAGGAGCTCGACGCGGCAGCGCGCGAGCGCCTGTGCGCTCCTGCGGCATCGTAGGCTGGTTGGGTACGTACATCACCGAGGAGGGACGACATGGCGCGGCTGACCATCGCTGACCTGCAACAGATGAAGAACGACGGGAAGAAGATCGCGGCGGGCGTCTGCTACGACGTGCAGATGACGCGCATCCTGGAGCGCGCGGGCGTCGACCTGCTCTCGGTGGGCGACAGCGTCAGCAGGACATTCCTAGGTATGGAGAGCGACGACGAGTTCTCGCTCGAGGCGATGCTGCTGTTCGGCAAAGCGGTGAGCCGCGTCGCGGAGCGGGCCGTCATCAACGTGGACATGCCGACGGTCGTCTGCAACGCAGGGCCGAAGGCGGTGGAAGAGGCGACACGCCGCATCAAGGAGGAGACGGGCGCGGACATGACGAAGGTCGACATCCGCACCCAGGAGGAGGAGCTGTTCGACGACGTGCTCGCGGTCATCGGAGCAGGGCTTCCGGTCTACCCGCAGATTGGCTTCCAGGTGTTCGAGCCGCGTCACGGCGGCCCGGAGGCGCACGAGCACATCATGAAGTGGGCGAACGCGGTGCAGGACGCCGGTGCGGTGATGATCGACCTCACGAACGTGACGCTCGACATCTACGCCGACGTGGCGAAGGCGATGCGCATCCCGGTCATCGGCGGACAGACGGGGCCGGAGTCGGACGGGCGCATCTATGTGAGCTACTCGCTGACGGGCTACCGCGCCGACACGATCGACCGCACAGAGGAGCCGCCGACCGCGGCGCGCTACATCTACGACATCGTGGAGAAGGCGATAGCGAGCGTCCACGACGCCACGTGGGTCGCGCCCTAGCCCGCGTGTCCCTCGTCAGGCACTTCACCTCCACCGGGTTCGTCGTTCAGGACGGCGCGACGCTGCTGCACCGGCACCCCAAGCTGGACATGTGGCTCCCTCCGGGCGGCCACGTCGAGGAGAACGAGGACCCGGTTCAGGCCGTGCTGCGCGAGGTCGAGGAGGAGACCGGCATCGTGGCCGAGGTGGTCCCGACCGGAGGAGTCGACGGCGCTCCGGCCATCCCCGTTCAGATATCGCCTCCCATCACCATCCTTATCGCGGACATCGACGACCCGGTGGACGGCTTCCACCAGCATATCGACTTCATCTACGTCTGCCGCCCCGCCACCCCCGTGACCGGTGTGCCGGACGGCTGGCTCTGGGTTACTGAGCAGGAGCTCGCTTCGGGTGCACCCTTGAGCAGCCCCGGCGTGGTCCCCGAACCTCCACCGGACAACGTGCGTGCTCAGGGAGCGCAAGCGTTCCGCGTGGTCCGGGACTACGAACGCGCCCGGGCGTAGCAGGCTGACGAGGGCGCGTTTCGCCTACGGCCCGCTGATCTTCAGCGTATGCCCGGTGGGGACCTCGCCGGTGTACGCCCAGTCCGGCATGTCGAACTCGACCCCCTCGACGGCGAGCATGCGCTTGTACTCCTCGCGGATGTAGGGGTCCTCTTCCTGGTAGGTGATGCTGCGTCCGCCCATCTCGATGGGCAGGTTGCCGGAGACCTCGGTCTCGCCCTGTCGCCGCAACTGTATGCCGACGCCCTGCGGGATGCCGCCGAAGACGAGGAGCCGCAGCGGTTGCCTGCCTGTGCTGTGGTGCATGTGGAACCAGCCCGTGCCGCCGGGGTTGTTCACCACCATGCCGCCGGGGCGGTAGTCCTGCCGCATGACCGACTCGCCGTTGCCGGTCTCCCAAGGGCGGATCGTCGCCGACTGCGGCCACGCGAGTGTGTAGCCGGAGCCGTTGATGCAGATGAGCACGACGGAGCCGGGGCCGGGCGGGTGGTGCGCCATCGAGTAGCGTCCGCTGTGGTGTTCGCCGACGAACGTGTAGAAGCGCCCGTTCGCCATCTGCGGGATGACGCGCCGGTAGCCGGGCGAGCGCTGGTTGTCCAGCGGCAGCTCGCACGTTGCCATGTCCGGGATGAGGTTGGTGACGCGCATGGCGCGCTCGTGCAGCGGGTCCGCGACGATGCTGTCCTGCGGGCGGAAGTAGTCGTCGGAGTCGTCGAAGCGGTCGTTGAACGCGAAGTCGCTGTCGAAGATGAACTGCTGGTTGTCGAACAGGTTGAAGATGGGCGGGGCGGTCGTGCCGCCGATGAGGACGACGGGGCCGGAGCTCGCGTTGATGATGCGGTGATTCGTGTTGACCGGTATCGCGAAAAGGCTGCCGGCCTGCCACTCGAACGTGTGCTTGCGGTCGCTGCCTTCCCGCCAGACCTCCGTCGCGCCCCGGCCCTCGAAGACGTAGTAGACCTCCTCGTAGAGGTGGCGCTCGACGGTCGACTCGGAGCGCGGCGGCAGCTCCCAGGCGTACATGCCGAGCTTGCCGTCCGTACCGTCGAGCTGGATGAAGGAGCCGAGCCCGCCCATGCGCTTCCACGGCGATTTGGGTATCTCGCGGATGTCGTACATGCCGAGGCCGCGGTAGATGGGGAGGCCCTGCGCCTCCATGAAGTGGTCGTAGGGCGTCCGCGCCACCTTCCACGTGCCGAGTCCCGCACGCTCCTTCTCGCCCGATGGCTCGACGAATGCCTTGGCGTCGTTCACCTGCGTCATGCGCTCACCTCCCGTCAGCCCAAGGATTGCTCACAGGCAATCTTGGCGCGTATCGCGCGTCGTGGCAAGCGGAAGGCGGGGCCGCCCCTGCTACGGCTGCCCTTCCTCAGGTGTGGCGGGATCGCCGGAGCGGCGCGGGCGCCGGATGTTGTAGCGAGCGCTCACGCGTTTGCTCAGCCTGATGGCGACCCAGCCGAGCACGATGAGCGGGATGAAGACGACGACCCAGATGAGGATGTAGGAGAGCGCGATGCCGACCGCCGAGAGCGCGCGAACGGCATCCTTGAACGTACTCTCGACCTCCCATCCGCCGATGAGGAAGCCTTCCGATTCGGTCACGAACACCTCGAAGGAGCCGGAGGACGATATACGCCCTGCGTCACTCATCGCGCTAACGGTCAACCGCACGTTGTAGGGGTCCGGCCGGTAGTCGATATAGGCGTGGGTGGCCTCGACGCGGGTGCCCTCATCTATCTCGCCGCTGACACTGGGCGAGCCGTCGCCGAAGTCCCACTGGTACTCGTAGTCCCAGAGCTCCTCCGGCGCCGTGAACGACGCGGTGTACCGGACCTCTTCTCCCTCTTCGACCGTGCGCCACTCGCCCGCGAAGACCTCGATGGACGGCACTTCGGTGACGGTTGCGAGCAGCGAGTCCGTGCCCTCAGCGATGCCGCCCTCGCCCCTGCCGGTGATCTCGACGGTCACGATGTAGGGCGAGTCGTCGCCGTCCGGGTAGACGTGGTTCACGGTCGCGGTGACGCGGCGTCCGTCCGTGGTTGGCGCAGTGGTGTGACCTGCGACTGTGGAGCCGTCGCCGAAGTCCCAGGTGAACGTGAATTCGTCGACGCCGCCCGGCGGCGTGAACGTCGCGCGGAAGCGCGCCGGCTGCCCGACCCTGAACGCCTCATCCGGCCCGGCGTCCACGACCATGTCGAGCGGCGCGACGGTGAGACTGACCTCGATGAGCGAGAAGGCGGCGACCTGCTCGAAGTAGTTGAGCCGTCCCTGCATCTCCTCGATCTGCAACTGGATGGAGGAGAGCTCGCTCTGGACCTTGAGCGCCTCTTCCACGTTCTGCGTCTGCTCGAGGAAGCCCAGGAGACGGGCCTGGGTCGCCTGCAGGCCGGAGAGGCGCGACTGCGTGTCAACGTACTGGTCGGTCACGTCCTCGCTCGTGACGGCGCGAGAGGTCGTTTCCCGCGCAGTGGCCTCGATCATGTCGAAGGCCCGGTCGAGCGACTCCGCGGGCACGCGGATGGCGACTGCGCCGGTGTGGCGTGACACTCGGTCGGAGCTGACGAGCCACCCGCCGAGCGATGCGGCGATGCCCGCGATGCGGTCGACCGTACCGGCGACGTCGTCGACGATGAGCGACATCCGCGCCGTGTGCACGATGATGCGGCTCTGCGTGAGAGGGGAGGAGCGGGGGTTGCCGGAGCCGTCGGCTGAATCCTCAGCCTCCTCCATCATCGCGGCGGGCACGGGCGTAGGCTGTGCCGGCTGCGCCTTCTCCAGCATCGCGCCGTCGGAGGCAGCCTCATCGCCGACAGAGAAATCCATCCGTCCCCCGCCTGCGGCCCCGGCCGGCCCCTGGGCCCCGGTGGGCACGAGCGAGTCTTCGCCACCGCATGCTGCAGTCAGCAGCAGCGCCACCGGGACCAGCGCTGCCAGGAACATCCTGATGATCTTCGTCAACTGCCACCTTCTCCCGCTGCACTGTTGGCGCATCATAGGCGCATGCACCGGTGCTGGCCACTCTCGTTACGGACGCTCACACCTTGCCGTGTTCATGGAGTAGTATGCGCTCACCGCGCGAAACGTTCCCTCAGGACGACGCGCGGCGACACCTCCCGCATCGCACAGGAGCAACGGACCAGATGATCATTGACTCTCACGGCCACTACACCACTGCGCCCGCCGGGGTGCAGATATTCCGGGCCACCCAGATCACGTTCATGGGCGCGCCCGTGAAGCACCCCGTCAACGTCTCCGACGACGAGATACGCGCGTCGCTGGAGAACGGCCAGCTCAAACTGCAGAACGAGCGCGGCACGGACGTCGCCATCTTCTCGCCGCGCGCCTCCTGGATGGGCCACCACTTCGGCGGCGAGCTCGTCAGCCGCTACTGGACCGAGATCAACAACGACATCATCAAGCGCGTCTGCGACATCTACCCGGACCGCTTCATCGGCGCATGCTCGCTGCCGCAGTCGCCCGGCGTGCCGCCGGAGCGCGGCGTCGTGCAGGAGCTGGAGCGCGCCGTCAACGACCTGGGGTTCGTCGGCTGCAACCTCAACCCCGACCCGTCCGGCGGCTACTGGACCGACCCGCCGCTCGGCGACCGCTACTGGTACCCGCTCTACGAGAAGATGGTGGAGCTGGACGTGCCCGCCATGATCCACGGCTCCGGCACGTGCAACCCCGCGTTCACCACCACCGGCTCCCACTACATGAACGTCGACAACACCGGCTTCGTCCAGCTGATGGACTCCAACATCTTCCGGGACTTCCCTGGCATCAGGTTCATCCTCCCGCACGGCGGCGGAGCGATCCCGTACCAGTACGCGCGCTTCAAGGGGCTGAGCATCATGGCGAAGCGCGAACCGTTCGACGATTTCCTGGGCCGCCTCTACTTCGATACCGCCATCTACAACCAGGCCGCGACGGAGTTCCTGCTCAAGACCATCGGCGTCGACAACGTGCTCTTCGCCTCCGAGATGATCGGCGGCGTGCAGGCCATCGACCCCGACACCGGACGCTGGTACGACGACACGAAGCCGTATATCGACGGCATCGACTGGCTGACGGAGGAGGACCGGTACAAGCTGTTCCACGGCAACGTGCTGAAGGTATACCCGCGCGCGAAGCCGTACATCGAGAAGATCGAGGCAGGCAAGACGTAGCGACAATACAGGAGGAAGCCATGGAGACGACTCTCGCAGCAGTCAAGGTCGCGCCCCGCACGGCGGAGATACAGGAGATCGACGTTCCTGATATCGACTACAACAGCGCTCTGATGAGAGTCGAGGCGGCCGGCATGTGCGGCTCCTACGGCTACTTCACACGCGAGGGAGGCGGCAGCAGCCCGGCCCCCGGCATGAACGCCCACGAGAACGCCGGCGTCATCGTGAAAGCCGGGCAGGGGTTCCTGGACCGTCACGGCGTCGAGGAAGGTGAGCTCGTCGCGCTGGAGGAATATCTCCCCTGCGGACATTGCGAGTGGTGCCGCATGGGCGAGTTCCGGCACTGCTGGCTCACCGACACGCACAACAACCCGAACCACAGCAGACTGGCCGGCGGCTTCCGGCAGTACCTCTACCTGCCCCCGAACGTGGTGCTGCACAAGGTGCCGCAGACGATGACGGCCGACGAGGCCGCGCTGGCCCTGCCGGTCGGCAACGGCGTGCAGTGGGCGGTCAAGGAGGGCGAGGCCGCCCCGGGCAAGACGGTCGTCGTGCAGGGGCCGGGCTCCAAGGGCCTCGGCGCCACCCTCGCAGCCAAGAAGGCTGGCGCGACGGTCATCGTGACGGGCCTGTCCAAGGATGGTTCGCGGCTCGAAGCGGCGAGGCGGCTCGGCGCGGACCATACCGTCGACGTGCAGACCAACGACTTCGTCGAAACGATCATGGACATCACGAACGGGCGCGGCGCTGACGCCGTGGTCGACTGTACCACCGGCCGCATCCCCGTCATCTTCAACCAGGCCATCGAGGTCCTCGTGCGGCGCGGCGGCATCGTCGTCACGCAGGCCTACGAGCTCGAGTCCTTCTCGCTGGAGAAGCTGACGGGCAAGTACGGACAGCTCCGGGCGTGCCGGGGCCACAGCTACGCAAGCGTGGCGATGGGCCTGGAACTGATCGCGTCGGGCGACTACCCGCTCAGGGAGATGGTGACGCACAACTTTCCGCTGGAGCTGACCGGCGAGGCCTGCCTCGCCTCCGGCGGCGAGGGCGACGGCGCCGACGCTGTCTGGGTGATGGTCAACCCCAACATGGCGGCCTGATCAGCTGTCATTCCGAGCGAAGCGCAGCGGAGCCGAGGAATCTCTCGCCGGACGCCTCATTGTGCGCCAACACCTCCTGAGAGATGTTCTCGACTTCGCCCGCGGCTCCGCTCAACATGACAATGTGCGCACGCGGCTACGCCGCCTCTTTCACCGTGACGGCCACCACTCCTTGCGTCTCCCGCGTCTTGTAGAGATCGGGCCGCATCGTCGGCGGGAAAGCGGTACGCACCCGCTGCGTGTCCACCGCCGTCACGACGAATGGCCTCCGCCACTTGAAGAGTACGCCGGACTCGAAGGCGCGCCCATCCCCTCCGGCGAGTCGCTCGTGCATACCGTCTCTCGCGGCATTCGTCAGGCTTGCTCCGATGCTGCTGAACGCCGCGCCCAGCCGCGCCAGCTGCCCGCACGTATGGCGCGCGTCCGGCTCCGCCAGTAGCACGGCCAGCCTCTCCAGCGCGTCGCCGGGGAGGAACGCTCCCAGCTCCGCCAGCGGGTTGATGTTCGGGTTCGCAACTGCCATTTCGTTCTCCTCCCTGCCCCTGTCGGGCTATGCTCACTCTATGGCAGGCAGGGCCGTACCCCGCAATGCCCTCGTGTCACACTCCGCTTCGCGGCTCTGTCATGCTGAGCGCGGCCGCGTATACTGCGCGCAACGCGCAGCTCGACGCAAAGGGGGAGGCATGGCCACCATCGTTGGAACGTTCTTCCACTCGCACGGAGGCACGACGTCGCTCCCGCCGGAGCTGTGGGTCGAGCGCCGGAACGCGCGGCCGATCCGCGCCGACGTGCCCAACGAGTCGCTCGAGGTCAACATATCCAAGGCCAACCGCACGCACGAGGGCTTCCGCGTCCTGCGCGAGCGTATCGCCGAGCTCGAACCCGACGTGCTCGTCATATTCAGCGACGACCAGCTGGAGTGCTTCGACTTCAACAACTACCCCGCGTTCGCCCTCTACGTCGGTGACAGCTACGCGAAGTCGCCGCGCGAGCCGCGCACCGCGGAGATCGGGCGGCACGCCGAGCCCGGCTACCGCTTCCCCGGCCACCCGGAGCTCGCCGTGCACCTGCTCTCCGGCGTCATGCAGCGCGGCTTCGATCCCGCCTTCTGTATGGACATGCCCAAGCCGGACCGCGGCCTCGCGGGCGGCGTCATCCGGTCGGTCGAGGAGCTGACCGATTTCTCGCTGCCGTCCGTGCCCATCATGATGAACCTCTACTTCGCGCCGCAGGTCTCCGGCCTGCGCAGCTACCAGTTCGGCAAGGCGGTGCGCGAGGCGCTGGACGACGCGCCGTCCGACCTGCGTGTCGCCGTTGCGGCGTCGGGCGGCCTCTGGCACACGCCGGGGATGCCGGGCGCGTGGCTGAACGAGGAGTTCGACCGCGCGATCCTCGCGCGCCTCGAAGAGGGCGACGCGCGCGGCATGGCCGACTACTTCGACTCCTACGTGATCCCGGAGGACGACACGAGCCAGGACGCCGCCTACCGCGGACGTGTCAGCACCGGCATGCCGTCGCCGGGCGGGCCGGCGTTCGGCACGCGCGAGACGTGCGCGTGGATAGCGGCAGCCGCCGTCAGCGACGGCCGCCCGACCACCATTGTCGACTACATCGAGGTCTACGCCTCGCCGGTCGGCAACGCCTTCGCCTACTGCGACGACGTGTAGGGTTTAGGTGAGTGGGGGTGCCCTCGCTCTACTACTCCGGGAACCTCTCTATGCTCCTGTAGGTGTCCGGGTCGTAGCGCTGGCCTGAAGCTGGAGCCCCAGGGCATGCACCACCTTGAGCACTGTGCCAAACTCCGGGTTGCCGTCCGCAGACAGCGACTTGTACAGGCTCTCCCTGCCTAGACCTGTCTCCTGCGCGACCATCGCCATGCGCCGGGCACGCGCTATGTCGCCCAAGGTAGCCATGATAAGGCTCAGGTCACCCTCCTCTAGGGCGACATTCAGATAGGCGGCCATGTCCTCCTCGGTCTCCAGGTGCTCCGCTGGGTCCCAGGAACGAGTCTCTGTCCTTGCCATGTCTGCTGT
The DNA here is from genome assembly GCA_034422595.1 of Dehalococcoidia bacterium. Taxonomy (GTDB): domain Bacteria; phylum Chloroflexota; class Dehalococcoidia; order Lucifugimonadales; family Australimonadaceae; genus Bin16. The sequence goes on from DAOUJO010000013.1 coordinate 131,159, forward strand.
CTCCTATAGTCCTCTGGCCAACGCCAGCGCCCGTTGAATGTCCCGCTCCTGGCTGTTCTTGTCCCCTCCGGCCAGAAGGACAACCAGGCTCTGGCCTCGCTGCGCGAAGTACACTCGATAGCCGGGGCCGTAGTCGATGCGGATCTCCGATACCCCTTCGCCCACCGGTCTCACGTCGCTAGGATTGCCAAGGGAAAGCCGTCGGATGCGGCTGTCGATGCGAACCCTCGCTTGCCTGTCCCGCAGCCGCCTGAACCAACGCGCGTAGACCTCGGTTTGGCGGACCTCGACCATCACCCCGATTGTAGGCTACAGGATACTTCGGCGCAAGTGATGCGCTGTTTCGCGGGACACCAGTCGGCGTGAAGCTCTCCCCCTACTCCGGGAACATCGCGACGATCTCATCGATGTTGGGGTTGTAGGCCTGGTGGCCGTAGTAGATCATCCGCGCCTGGTTCCGGTCCGGCGTGTAGTACACCTTCTCCTGCGTCATCTCGATACACTGGTTCGTCGCCGGGTCGCGGAACACGTTCATCGGGTCGCCGCCGTCCGCGACCGTCTCCATCGCCTCGTTCAGCATCTTGCGCAGCAGGATGACGCCCGTGTCTGACTCCCCGAGCTTCTCGCGCGTGCGGTCGGCGATGGGCGTCTGCGTCACCCATGCCATGAAGTCCTGCACCAGCGGCAGCTCCACGTTCAATTCGCCGTTCGCGTCGTACAGCGGTATCTCGTAGTACGGCACCTTCTCCTGCGGCGGCACCTCCACCTCCGGCGGGAACTGGTACCGCGTGTAGACGACGTGCAGCGTGTTGTGATCGTCGACCGGCACGCGTATCTGGAACTCGGTGCTCGTCGTGCCGGTGGTGGAGCGGAGGATGTTCGGGAACACCCACGGGTGGCCGACCTTCCAGATGTCGTCCTCCTCGGTGCTGCCCTCGACGATGCGCTTCTTGAAGACGCCGTTGGCGAACTGCTGGAAACCGATGCGCTGGTGGGGGCGCATCATCGCCTTGCGCCACGGCGGCACCTCCTCGCCGGTCTTCTGCGCGAGGTACCAGCCGTAGACGCCGTGCAGCCACTCGGCGTGGACGGGGTCGGCTGAGTTCTCCTGGCACTGCAGCCAGTTGCAGGGCAGCATCGTGAAACCGATGTCGCGCCACGCGTGGTCCGTCACGAACAGGTCCCAGCGCGGGACGAGCGGCGCGGGCAGCGGGCCCATGTACGCGAACAACAGCCCGCTGAGCTCCTCGACCGGGTATGCCGTAACCTTCACCTTCTCCTTGAAGCGCCCGTCCGGGTGCACCGTCTCCTCGAACGGCTGCTCGATGCACTGGCCGCTCTCGTCCATCATCCAGCCGTGGTACATGCAGCGCAGGCCGTGCTCCTCGGGGATGCCGTAGGAGAGGTCGACGCGGCGATGGGGGCAGAAGCGGTCGATGAGGCCCAACGTGCCGGACCTGTCCTTGTACAGCACGAGGTCCTCGCCGAGCAGCCGCACCGCCTTGGTGGGGCGCTCGTCCATCTCCGCAGCGGCGGCGATGGGGTGCCAGTAGCGCCGCATCAGTTCGCCCATCGGTGTGCCGGGCCCGACCTGCGTGAGCCGTTCGTTCTCCTGCTGCGTGAGCATCCTGCCACCTCCTGCTGCGCCGGGATTGTAGCGCACCACGGCAACGCGCAGCGGACGTATAATGCGCCTCAATACGGGGCGACAGGAGGTGGGCGATGGCAACTTACGGGTTCGAGGACCACTGCTGGCAGGACGTGGTGAGCGCCGAGGACATCGAGCTCTACAAGCACTACCAGCGCGAACTGTACGTCGGACGGCGTCCGGCGATACTGGCGATCGATCTGTACAACTCGGCGTACCAGGGCGGTCCACTCCCGGTGCACGAGGTCGCGAAGGAGTTCCCGAGCGCCTGCGGCGAGTACGCATGGAACGCCATCGAGCCGACCAAGCAGCTGTTCGCGATGGCGCGGGCCCGCGGCTTCCCCGTCGTCTACACGACGGGCGAGGACCGGCCTGAGGCGCGCCCCAACCGCCTGCGCTCGACCAACCGCCGGCGGGCGAACCAGGGGGAGAACCCGTTCGGCATCTACGAGGCGTTCGCGCCGGAGCCGGAGGACCTCATCATCTACAAGCAGCGCGCGAGCGGCTTCTACGGGACGCCGCTGGTGGCGCAGCTCGTGCAGATGGGCGTCGACACGGTGCTGGTCTGCGGCGAGAGCACGAGCGGCTGCGTCCGGGCTTCGGTGGCCGACGCCTACTCCAACGGCTTCCACGTCGTCATCGCCGAGGAGTGCGTCTACGACCGTGCCCAGCTGTCGCACAAGGTCAACCTGTTCGACATGCACCACAAGTACGCCGACGTGATGCACTTGGACGAGCTCGCCGAGCACCTCGAGGCTTTCCCTGAGGCGTAAAGCCTACCGCTGCGCGCCCTGAACGCGGGACTCGCGGCCGGCCCACTCCCGCTCGCGGAGGACATACTTCTGGATCTTGCCCGTCGCGGTCTTGGGGAGGTCGCCGAACTCGACGTGGCGAGGCGCCTTGAAGTGCGCGATGCGGTCGCGGCAGAAGGCGATGACCTCCTCGGCGGTGAGCGTGACGCCCTCGCGCGGCGTGATGAATGCCTTGGGCGTCTCGCCCCAGCGGTCGTCCGGCACCGCGATGACGGAGACCTCCAGCACGCCGGGGTGCTCCATGATGACCTTCTCCACCTCCTGGCTGGAGATGTTCTCACCGCCGGAGATGATGACGTCCTTCGCCCGGTCCTTCAGCTCGATCTGTCCGTCCGGGTGCCAGACGCCGAGGTCGCCGGAGTGGAACCAGCCGCCTGAGAACGCCTGCGCTGTGGCGTCCGGGTCGTCCAGGTAGCCGGACATCACGCCGTTCGAGCGCATCACGACCTCGCCCATCGTCTCGCCGTCGCGGGGCACGTCGTTCATCTGCTCGTCGACGACGCGGAGGCCGGTGCCCGCGTGGACATAGGGCACGCCCTGCTTCGCCTTGGCGAACGCGCGCTCCTCCGGGGTCATTTCGTCCCATTCGAGCTGGGGCACGCAGAGCGTGATGGGTCCGTAGGTCTCGGTGAGGCCGTACAGGTGGATGATGTTCGCGCCCATGCCCTCCATCGTGCGGACGACCTGCGGGGCGGGCGGCGCGCCGCCGGTCGCGATGGTCAGGCCGGAGAGGTCCTGCCCCTCGGCTGCGGGCGAGGAGTACATGCCTGTGAGCACTGTTGGCGCGCCGCACATGTTGGTGACGCCGTGCTGCTCGATGAGCCGGTAGACCTCGGCAGGGTCGACGCGGCGCAGGCAGACGTGGGTGCCGCCGACGGCGGTGACGGCCCATGTGTGGCACCAGCCGTTGCAGTGGAACATGGGGAGCGTCCAGAGGTAGACGCTGCGCCAGTTCAGCCCGGTCTCGATGACCTCGCCGAGCGCGTTGAGGTACGCGCCCCGCGCGTGGTACTGCACCCCCTTGGGCATGCCGGTGGTGCCGGAGGTGTAGTTGACGGTGATGATCTCCATCTCGGATGCGATGGGGTCGCGGTGCTCGCCATCCGGCGCCGACGCGAGGAACTCCTCGTACTCCGGGCCGGGGATGTCGTCGGCGCGTGGGACCTCGTCGACGACCTGTACGTAGAGCGACACGCCGGGGACCTCGTCGCGCACCTGACGGACGGTGGGCGCGAACTCGGAGTCGAACACGAGCACCTTCGCCTTCGAGTGGTTGAGGATGTAGGCGATCTCGCGCGGGGAGAGGCGGGTGTTGATGGCGACGAGCGCCGCGCCGATGCTCATGGGGCCGTAGTGCGCCTCCAGCAGCGGCGGGAGGTTCGGGACGATGAAGGCGACGCGGTCGCCTCTGCCGATGCCTGCGCTCTTCAGCGCTCCGGCGAGCCGGTTCACCCGGTCGCGCAGTTCGCGGTAGGTGTAGACACGCTCCTTGTAGATGACGGCGGGTTTGTCCGGGTAGACGAACGCGCTCCGCTCCAGGAACGAGAACGGCTCCAGGTTCTGATAGAAGACGGTGTTCTCCATGCGTAGCCTCCGCCGTCGCGAGATGCGGCGCTATTCTACGCATGGCAGGCGCGTCGTGGGGACGCATGGGGCGGGTGGTATCATCGCCGTGTGGGGCAGGTGCTGCCCCGATCTCCCATCGAGGTGTCGTAGCCGTGTCAGTTGCCGAGGACCGTCTGCAGGAGTTGGGGTTGGAGTTGCCGCAGGTGTCGACGCCGGTGGCGAACTATGTTCCCGCCGTTCGCACAGGGAACCTGCTGTACGTGGCGGGTCAGGTGCCGCGCGGCGCGGACGGGGCGATGATCACCGGCAAGGTGGGCGCGGACATGGACGCCGACGATGCGTACAACGCCGCGCGCATCTGCGGGCTCTCCGCGCTGGCGGTGGCGAAGCGGGAGCTCGGCGACCTCGACAACGTCGTGCGGGTTGTCAGGGTGATGGGCCTCGTGAACGCGACGCCGGACTACACCCAGCAGCCGCAGGTGATCAACGGCTTCTCAGACCTGATGGTCGCGGTCTTCGGTGAGGCCGGACGGCACGCGCGCGTGGCCTACGGCGCGGGCTCGCTGCCGGGCGGCGCCGCAGTGGAGGTCGAGTCGCTGTTCGAGGTGCGGTAGGCCACCGGCAGACCGGTGGTCAGACGCTCTCTCCGGCGGCGAAGCGTGCAGCGCGGAGCGTGTTCGTGAGCAGCATGGCGATGGTCATGGGGCCCACCCCGCCGGGCACCGGCGTGATGGCGGATGCCTTCTCGGCCACCGCGTCGTAGTCCACGTCCCCCACGAGCCGGTAGCCGGACTTCCGCGTCGCGTCGTCGACGCGGTTGATGCCCACGTCGATGACGACCGCGCCGTCCGCAACCATGTCCGCTGTGAGCGCACGGGGCCTGCCTATCGCGGCGACGACGATGTCGGCCTGCAGGGTGAGAGCGGCGAGATCGCGCGTGCCGGTGTGGCAGACGGTGACGGTGGCGTTCGCGCCGGGAGCCTTCTGCATGAGCAGGGTGGCGAGCGGTTTCCCGACGATATTGCTGCGCCCCACGATGACGACGTGCTTCCCCGCAGGGTCGTTGCCGGAGCGAACGAGCATCTGCTGCACACCCGCAGGAGTCGCCGGGAGGAAACGCGGGTTGCCCTCGAGGAGGCGACCGCCGTTGATGGGGTGCATCCCGTCGACATCCTTGTCCGGGTCTATGGAGAGGATGACCTCCCGCTCCGCGATGTGAGGAGGCAGCGGAAGCTGAACGAGGATGCCGTGGAAGCGGGGGGCCGCGTTGAGCTGCTGCACGAGCGCGATCAGCTCTTCCTGCGGGGTCTCCTCCGGTAACTCGAACGTTTCACTGAACATCTCCGCCTCGTCGCAGGCGCGGCGCTTGTTGCGCACGTAGACGGCGGAGGCGGGATCGCTGCCTACGAGCACGGCAGCGAGGCCGGGCGTGGTCCCTGAGCGCTCCTTGAGCGCGTGCGTCTCTTCGGCGACCTCGCCGCGTATCTCCTCGGCCATCAGCTTGCCATCGATAACGGTCGCGGTCACGTACTTCGCCTCCTGCAGGGATACGTCGATGATAGCAGCCGGTGAATGCAGAGGCTGATATGATGCTGGGGACGCGGGCTGCATGGGAGAACTACGGTGCAGGACATCTCCGTCGGCGTGGACATGATCGAGATTGACCGTATCGCCTCGACTCTGGAGCGTTTCGGGACACGGTTCCTGGAGCGCGTTTATACGGAGAACGAGATCGCGTACTGTCGCGGACGCGCGCCGCAACTGGCTGCGCGGTTCGCTGCGAAAGAGGCGGCGATGAAGGCGTTGGGTACCGGCACGCGCGGCGTCGGGTGGCGCGAGGTGGAGGTGACGCGGAAGCGCAGCGGCGAGCCGGAGATAGCGCTCCACGGCAGGGCGGACGCTCGCGCTCAGAAGCTGGGGATAGACCGCTTGGCGGTGAGCCTGTCGCATTCCCGCGCGTATGCCGTGGCGTCGGTAGTGGGGCGTCTGTCTTGAAGGTCGTCACCTCGGAGGAGATGCGGCTGCTGGAGTCGCGAGCGGCGGAGGCGGGGGTTCCGGCGGAGTCACTGATGGAGAGTGCGGGACTCGCGGTTGCGCGCAGCATCGCACACCGTCTGGACGGTGTGCGGAGCAAGCGTATCGTCGTGTTGGTGGGGCCTGGGAACAACGGCGGCGATGGAATGGTCGCGGCGCGTTACCTGGCGGACTGGGGAGCGGTGGTGACGCTCTACATGACGACGGCGCGGCGGCGGGAGGACAAGTTCGAGGAGTGCCGCGAGCGCCGCTGCCGTGTGGTCGAGGCGTCGGAAGACCTCGAATGCTGGCAGTTGGGAAGCTACGTCTCGCTCGCCGACCTCGTACTCGACGCGGTGCTCGGCATCGGCGCGCACCCCGGCCTCGACCCGGTCCTGCGGGCGATCTTCGAATCGGTGGCTGAGATGAAAGCGCACTCCCAGCGGCCGGTGTTCGCTGCGCTCGATCTCCCCACCGGCATCGATGCGGACACTGGCGAGTGCGACGACGCCTGCTTCCCCGCAGACGTGACGCTTGCGCTGGGTGCCCCGAAAGTAGGCCTGCTGCAGTTCCCGGGAGCCGCACGTGTGGGAGCGCTCGAAACGCTCTCCATCGGCTTGCCGGAAAGCGTCGACTACGGGCTGCCGCTCGACCTTGTGGACGCCTCGCTCACGGGTGGCCTGTTGCCGCCCCGCCCCTCGGACGGCCATAAGGGGAGTTTCGGGAACGTACTCGTTGTGGGGGGGCACCGGCGGTATGTTGGCGCGCCGGTGCTCGCGGCGTCGGCGGCGTACCGCGTGGGAGCAGGGCTCGTCAACCTCGCCGCCCCCGGGGGTGTGAGCCGCATCGCGGCAGTACAACTCATCGAACAGGTACACACGCCGCTTGCGGAGACGCCGGATGGTGGAGCGTCTGCCGAGGCAGCAGGGGCTGCCCGGGAGGTGCTGAATGCTGCTTCCGCAGCCGTGGTCGGGCCAGGCATGGGAGCGGACGACTCGTCGGCTGCGTTCCTGCGCGCGCTGCTGCTCACCGAGCCTGCGGTGCCAACGCCGGTCGTGCTGGATGCCGACGCGCTGAACATCCTCGCGAACATCTACGGCTGGCCGTCGATGCTCGCCGTACCCACTGTGCTGACGCCGCATCCGGGCGAGATGGGGCGGCTGCTCGGACGGCCTGCGCACGAGGTGCAGGTGGACCGCAAGGGCGCGGCGATGGCGTCGGCGGAGCAGTGGGGTCAGGTGGTGGTGCTCAAGGGCGCGCATACGGTCGTTGCGGCGCCGGACGGTCGCGTTGCGCTCAGTCCGTTCGCGAACCCCGTGCTCTCCACAGCAGGCTCGGGCGACGTGCTCGCCGGCATCATCGGCGGGCTGTTGGCGCAAGGGATGGAGCGCTACGAGGCCGCAGTGGCAGGGGTGTACCTGCACGGAGCGGCGGCTGAGCGCTGGAGCGCGGCGAATGGAAGCGGGGGGATGCTTGCGAGCGACCTGCTTGCGCTGCTCCCGCGCGTTACGGAGGACACGCGCGTTCGCTGAGAGTAGGTCTATCCCCTCGTCAGCGAGAGGACGATCTGTGCAGCACGGGTGAAGTCCTCGCGGCGAACCCGGATCGAGGCGTGACTCTGGGGCATCGAGCGGGTGATGTCGAATGAAGATGCGGTCCTGAGTTGCGCCTGGATCCCTTGCCGGACCAGTTCATGGTGGATGGCCACGGCCTTCTCTTTCTGGGCCGCTCCCCACACGACGTGCACCTCTCGCCACATGCGGGCCTCTCGGTACGCCCGGTAGTAGAGGAAGCCGCCTGCGATCAGAGCCCCGATGGCGGCGATGACGAACAAAGTTATCACTCCTCTTAGTTCTCTATGGGACGCCGGGCGTCCAGCAGTGCGGTGACACGATCGAGGATTGCCATCGCTACGTCATATTTTGCCATGAGGGGCAGCTCGGTGTCTCCGCTCTCGTCCACGAGCCAGACCTTGTTCTTGTCCGAGCCGAACCCTGCGTCAGGTAGAGTGATGTCGTTCGCCGCAACGAGGTCGGCTCCCTTGGTGCGTAGCTTGGCCTGGGCGTTCTTCAACAGATCGCTGCTCTCGGCAGCGAAGGCGACCTTCACGATGCCGTCCGGCACGGCAGCGATGATGTCCTCGGTGCGTTCCAGCGCAAGCGTCAGGTCGGCCATCGCTTCCTTCTTCATCTTTTCGCTGCTGGTCTCAGCGGGGCGGTAGTCGGCGACGGCCGCGGCCATCACGAGGGCGTCAGCGGAGCAGGCGGCCTCCTGGACAGCGGTGCGCATCTGTTCCGCGGTGTCGGCCCGTTCGACACGTACGCCGACGGGAAGGTCGAGCGCAGCGGGCGCAGTTACCAGCGTTACGTCTGCGCCGCGGTCCCGCGCGGCCTCCGCGATGGCGTAGCCCATCTTGCCGGAGGAGCGGTTGGTGAGCACGCGCACGGGGTCGAGCGGCTCCTGGGTGCCTCCCGCACTGACGACGATGCTCCGCCCGCGCAGGTCTCCGTTCGCGCCGAGCGTCTGCGCGATGCGTCCGAGCAGTTCGGGCGTCTCGGCGAGCCGTCCCCAGCCCACGAGGCCGGAGGCGAGCCGTCCCTCGCCAGGCCCCACGATGACCGCGCCACGCTCTTGGAGCGTGTTCACGTTCTGCCGGACGGCGGGGTGCTCCCACATGTTCGCGTCCATCGCGGGGGCGATGAGCAGCGGTGCGCCGGTCGCCAGCGCCGTCACGCTGATGGGGTCGTCCGCCAGGCCGAGCGCGAGCTTCGCGAGCATGTGGGCCGTCGCGGGGGCGACGACGAGGATGTGCCCGGCCTGTGCCAGCGCAACGTGCTCTATCGCCTCCGGCGAATCGGGGTCGAACAGGTCGGTCAGCACCGGGCGATGGGTGATGCTGCGGAAGGTGAGCGGCGTGACGAACCGGGTTGCGGAGTACGTCATGAGCACGTCGACCTTCGCACCGCCTTGGGTGAGTTTGCTGGCGAGGTCGGCGGCCTTGTATGCGGCGATGCTGCCGCTCACGCCCAGGAGTACGCGCTTCTCATGGAACGGGCCGCTCATCGCGTGCCTCCGGTCTGGGCGGGCTCACGGTTCAGGTTGAAGATGTGGCGCAGGCCGCGCAGGGTCAGTTCCGGGTCGACCACGTCGAACACCGGGGTCTGCTCTGCGATGACCGGGACGAGACCGCCGGTGCCAACGACTGTCGCATCCGGCGCGTCCATCTCGTCGCGGAAGCGGCGCACCATCGCCTCGACGAGCCCGGTGAAGCCGAAGATGAGGCCAGAGTTGATAGAGGCGGTGGTGTTCTTGCCGATGGCATGCTCCGGCGCGGTGAGATCGACGCGGCGCAGCATGGACGTGTTAGCGGCGAGCGCGTCGCCCGCCAGCCCGACGCCGACGGAGATCGCCCCGCCGAGGTAGTCTCCGTCTGCCGTCACGGCGTCGAAGACCGTTGCAGTGCCGAGGTCGACGACGATGGCGGGCCCGCCGTAGTAGTGGAGAGCGGCTGCGGCGTCCACGATGCGGTCCGCGCCTACGTCATGCGGGCTCTGGTACAGGATGCGGATGCCGGTGCGCGTTCCCGCGCCGACGACCACAGGGTCGCAGGCGAAGAGGGTGCGCGCGACATCCTCGAACACGCCGGTGAGCGGAGGGACGACGCTGCAGAGTGCGGCGTCGGTGACGTCAGCCAGCGCGATGCCCTTCAGCGGGAGGAGTTCGCGTAGTTGAAGGGCATACTCGTCGGTGAGTCGGCGGGAGTCGGTGGAGAGCCGCCAGCTTGCCGTGAGGTCGTCACCGTCGAACGCGCCGATGGTGATGTTTGTGTTGCCTATGTCCAGCGTGAGGAGCATGGGGAGATTATACGCCCCTCGGGAGTGGCTCCCCTCACTCCTCCCGGGCGCTGCGGCCGCCGAGCAGTGCGGCCACGGCCAGCAGGATCAGGACGAAAGTGGCCACCTCGAAGAGGAAGACGCTCCGAAGTCCCCAGGTGACGACCATGGCGCCTCCGGCCAGCGGCCCCAACGCCACGCCGAATGCGTGCGCGAGTTGCGCCGATCCGAACGCCGCTCCATGCTGTCCGCTGGGGGAACGCAGCGCGATGAGCCCGTTCACGAGTCCTGAGAGGCCTCCGGAAAAGAGGGCGATAGCCGTGAAACCGACCGCGAGCGTGAGGTAGTCGATCGCGAAGTAGGGGACGAGCGCCGCGAGTGCTGCGAGCACCGTTCCTGCCATGAGCACACGTTGTAGCCCGACCTTGGGAGCGAGCCAGCCCATCACCACTGCAGAGATGGCGGACCCGATTCCACCCAGTGCGAACACGATGCCGGACGCAGTGCCGCTGTCCGAGCCGCCTTCGACGATACTGACGAGCCCGGGAACGGCAGGCTGGATCATGAGGTGTGCGGCCAGCACGAGGAACACGACAGCGTAGAGCGGCAGCATCGCTCGGGACGTGCTCAGCCGCCAGAGGACCATGAATGGCCGGACCAGGCCGAGCGAAGACTCCGCCGGGTGGAAGTCCTCACGTACCAGGAAGATGACGATGAGTGCGGAGCTCCAGAGCCCTGCTCCGGTGGCGATGAAGGCCGCCCGCATCCCCCACGCGTCATAGATGATGCCGCCCAGCAGGGGGCCGAGCGCGACACCTACGAAAAGGCCGGACTGGACGATGCCGGCGGCGAAGGGGAGCCGCTCCCTCGGCGTATGTGCAGCCACGAGAGCCATGATGGTGGGCACGACCCCGCTGGTCGCGCCGATGACGAACCGGGAAGCCATGAGCTGGAACGGCGTCTGTGAGAACCCGGAGATGGTGAGAAAGAGACCGCCGAGGATTAATGAGCGCAGAACGTTCAGCTTGCGCCCGAAGCGGTCGCCCAGCACACCCCAGATGGGGCTGGAAAGCCCCATCCCGAGGCCGAATACCCATCCGGCCAGCCCGGCCCAGAACGCGGCGCGCTCCGTGGTGAACCCGCCCAGCTCTTCGAAGAACAGCGGGTAGAAGGGGAAGGTGAAGGAGAAGCCGAGGGTCGTTCCCACCTGTGCGAACCACAGTGCGATGAGGTTCTTCTTCCAGGAGACGGGGCGTGAGAGCGTTGTGGACGACACGGGAGTGAGGATAGCACCGCTGCGTGAGGGGAGCGCGAGGCGTCTCCCGCGCGGGCTGAACGTCGCGTCTGCTAACATGAAACACGATACCCCACTTCTGGAGCCCCCGCGCATGACGACGGATCCGGCTGAAGAGCCGCTTTCGAAGGCCTACGACCCGCGCCAGGTTGAGGGCAGACTGTACGAATGGTGGGAGCGCTCCGGTTACTTCAGGGCCGCGCCCGACCCGGATCGGGAACCGTTCACCATCATCATGCCGCCGCCCAACGTCACGGGCGAGCTGCACCTCGGCCACGCGATGACCGCCGCGATAGAGGACGCGCTCACCCGCTATCATCGCATGAAGGGCGATGTGGCCCTCTACCTGCCGGGCACCGATCACGCGGGTATCGCCACGCAGGTCGTCGTTGAGCGCCAGCTCGCCGCGGAAGAGCTGACGCGCCACGACATCGGACGCGAGGCGTTCCTCAAGCGCATCTGGGAGTGGGTGGACAAGACCGGCGACACGATAGACAACCAGCACCGCAGGCTTGGCGCGTCGTGCGACTGGGAGCGCAAGACGTTTACGCTGGACGAAGGCCCGGCCCGCGCCGTTCGCACGACGTTCAAGAACCTCTACGACGAAGGGTTCATCTACCGCAGCGAGCGGATCATCAACTGGTGCGTCAGCTGCCGTACCGCGCTGTCCGACCTGGAGGTCGAGCACCAGGAAGTGCAGGGCAACCTGTACCACATACGCTACCTCTACGAGGACGGCTCCGGACACCTGACCGTCGCAACGACCCGCCCGGAGACGCTGCTCGGCGACACGGCGGTCGCGGTGAACCCCACGGACGAACGGTACACGGGAGCGGCTGGGAAGCGAGTCCGGCTGCCGGTGCTCGGACGGCTCATCCCTGTCATCGCCGACGATGCGGTCGCAACCGACTTCGGCACGGGGGCGCTCAAGATTACGCCGGGGCATGACCCCAACGACTTCGAGACAGGCGAGCGGCACGGCCTGCCCATCGTCAACGTGTTGAATCCTGACGGCACGCTGAACGAGGAGGCGGGGCCCTACGAAGGATTCGACCGCTTCGACGCGCGCAAGGCGATCGTCGCGCAGTTGGAACGAGAGGGACTGCTGGAGAAAGTGGAGCCGTATACCCACTCGGTGGGCCACTGCCAGCGCAGCGGCGACCCGGTCGAACCCATAGTCTCGATGCAATGGTTCGTCAGGATCGCTCCGCTGGCCGAGCCCGCGCTCGCCGCTGTGCAGGACGGACGCATCCGCATCGTTCCCGAGCGTTTCGCGCGCGTCTACGCGAATTGGATGGAGAACATCCGGGACTGGTGCATCTCCCGCCAGCTCTGGTGGGGGCACCGCATCCCCGTCTGGTACTGCAGCGCGTGCGGGCACATGACTGTTGCAGTGGACGAACCAGAGGTCTGCGAGGCGTGCGGCTCCGCCGACATAGCGCAGGACGAGGACGTGCTCGATACGTGGTTCTCGTCCGGCCTGTGGACGCACTCCACGCTCGGCTGGCCCGGGGACAACGCCGACCTGGACTACTTCTACCCCACCTCCGTCATGGAGACGGGCTACGACATCCTCTTCTTCTGGGTGGCCCGCATGATCATGATGGGGATGTGGAACATGGGGGACGTTCCCTTCCGCACCGTCTACCTGCACGGTCTCGTGCGCGACGAGCACGGACAGAAGATGAGCAAGACGCGGGGGAACGTCCGCGACCCGTTGGACGCCATCGACCAGTACGGGACCGACGCGCTGCGTTTCGCGTTGACGACCGGCACGACGCCCGGCAACGACTCCCGCTTCAGCGACGACCGCTTGGAGGCGGCGCGCAACTTCGCGAACAAACTGTGGAACGTTGGCAGGTTCGTTATCGGCCAGACGGAGGGACGGGAAGGCATGGAGGGGTGGTACGCCACCCCCCCCCGCGAGCACCGGCAGGACAGGTGGATGCTCTCCAGGGCGCAGCAGACCGCCGTCCGCGTGAACGACCTCATCGCCGAGTTCCAGATAGGCGAGGCGGAGCGCGTCCTCCACGAGTTCATCTGGAGCGACTTCGCCGACTGGTACATCGAACTGGCGAAGGTGCGGATGCGCAGCGGCGACGACCAGCCCAGACGTGTGCTGGCGCACGTGCTGGAGCGCGTGCTGCGCCTGCTCCACCCGTTCATGCCGTTCGTCACCGAGGAGATATGGCAGCGCCTGACCGCGGTGCTGCCGCCCGAGGGCAACCTGCCCGAGTCCATCATGATCGCTCCGTATCCTGACCCGAAGGCTCGTCTGTCCGAGGAGGAGTTGCAGGCGCGCCGGGACGCCGATGCTCCCGCCTCCGAGGAAGTGGAACTGTTGATCGACCTCGTGCGAGCCATCCGTAACGTGCGCGCCGAACTCAAGATAGAGCCGCAGACGCTGCTGGACGCTTCGGTAGCCGCATCGCGGGCAGCGGCCACGCTGGAGACCGAGACGGACGCCATCCGCAGCCTCGCGCGTGTCGGCGCGCTGCGGTTCAGCGACGCTGACGCGGGCCGGGACACCGTACGCCTTGTGGTGCGGGACGTGACCGTGGCGCTCGACGTTGGCGGGTCGGTGGACCTCGATGCTGAGCGGGGGCGCCTGCGCGGGGAAGCGGCGAGTGTGGAGAAGCACGTCTCAGGGCTGGAGGGCCGCCTGAACAACGCGCAGTTCCTGGACAAGGCGCCTGCGGAGGTGGTGGAGCGCGAGCGCGAGCGCTTGGAAAGTGGCCGTGCCAGGCTGGAACGCATCACCGGGTTGCTCCGTGACCTGGGAGGGTAGCCGCATCGGTACGAGGACGCACCCCGGCGCGGAAGACCGCGGATCGCTCACCGACACGTACGCCGTGAGCGATTCGTAGGCCATGCGGCTCGTACCCTCGAAACGCGGCATCATGGGCGGGCTCCGCCTCGAGTTGGTCGTCATCACTGGAGGGCTGATCGCTTCGGCGCATGCCTCCATGATGATCATCACCCCTGTGATGCCGAAGTTCATCGAGCTGATCGGCGGCGGCGTCTTCGCGCTCGGACTCACGTTCTCCGTCTACGGCGTCGGACGTTTCATCACGAACATCCCCGCGGGCGTCATCTCGGAGAAGGTGGGGCGGAAGTGGATCATCACCATCGGCGGGCTGGGCGTCGCGCTGTTCGCGACGCTTGGCGGCTTCGCCCAGGACGTCCCGACGTTCCTCACGCTACGCTTCCTGAGCGGCGTGGCGAGCTCCATGACCATCGTGATGGCGAACGTCGTCGCCGCGGACCTGAGCACGGTGGAGAACCGTGGGCGCGTCCTCGGGCTGATGCACGGACTGCAACTCGTTGTGGGGACGGGCAGCCCCGCGTTGGGCGGGCTGATAGGCGAGCTGTTCGGAACGCGTGCGCCGTTCTACGTCTCCGGCATCATGGTGCTCGTGTTCGCGCTCTGGGGTATCGTGCGGCTCCCGGAGACGCGTCCTGAACCGGGGAGCGAAGGCGCAGGCGCACCCATTCGGCACAGCAACTCGCCGCGCGGTGCGCTATTCCTGCTGCGGGACACGAGCTTCCTCATGGTGTGCATCCTCGGCTTCTCCACGTTCTTCCTGCGCGGGGGCATGTCCACGACGCTCATCCCGGAGTTCGTACACGACGTCCTCGAGATGGGGCCGGGGGCCATCGGACTGCTCTTCACGTTCTCATCGCTCATGCACGGGGTACTCATCTATCCGGCGGGAGCGATGGCCGACAAGTACGGGCGCAAGATCATCATCATTCCGGCTGGGATCCTGATCGGCGTCTCCATCGCCTGGCTGCCGTTCGCGGAGACGCTGGGGCCGTTCATCGCGGCGTTCATCCTGCTGCACGTCGCCCAGGGATGGAGCGGCCAGGCACCGGTTGCCTACGTCGCCGACCTCGCCCCGGCAGGGATGCGGGGCATGGCGATAGGGCTGTACAGGACGTTCGGCGACGCGGCGGGGATGATCGGCCCGGTGGTCTCCATGACCCTCCTCTCGATCCACTCCTACCACGCGGCGTTCGGGTTCAACGCGGTGCTCTGGACGGTGACTGTCGTCGTGTTCGCCTACGTGGCGGTGGAGACGGGAGGGAAGCACCGCAAGCGTGGCCCGGTCGCGCTGCCGCCGGAGGCGCATCCGGAGCGAACGCAGGCGCAGACCTGACGGCGTTCGTTCGCCTAGCGCGTTGCGGCGCGCTCGCGCAGCTCGTTGAGCATGCGCAGCCCCTTGCGGGTGTCGCTCGCGATGCGGGCCTGCTCCGAGTTGGCGATGCGCCGCTTGAAGAGCCAGTAGGTGAACGCGCGGGACTCAGCAAGGGTCAGACGCACGCGGCGTCCGCGCCCGTGCTCGCGCTGGAACCGCCGCAGGAGAGGCAGGAGCTCGGCGCGGTAGAGGCGCTCGGCGATGAGGTTCTGCACGCCGAACGGATGCTGCAGTCCGCGCACGCTGCGCTCCTTCTCCACCTCGCGCTCCACGGCATGCCAGAGGGCTTCCTCCACCACGACGCCGTAGAAGTGGTTGAGGTGCGCCCGGTATTTGTCGGGGCCCAGAAGGCTCTTGAAGTGTGCCTCGGTTATCCCGTCCGGAAGCATGCCGGTGAAGAGCAGCGCCTCCGTCTCCTCGGCGGGGATGCAGCCTGCCGGCGCCTCGCGCAGCAGGCGCTCCGCCAGCAGCAGCCAGTCGAACGCCTCCCCCTCGATGAGGTAGTCGAGCCGCACGCCGTCGACGACCTCGGACGGAGCGGTCCATTCGCCTATGGCAGCCAGCAGCGCTTCCGGCCAGGGTGTGCCGCCCTTCAGCGCGCTGCGGAAATGCTCGACCGTCCCGTTGGCCGTCTCGCCGTTGGGAGGAGCGGACACCGGCGTGGGGCGCAGCGCGACGGTCGCTTCCATGGCGGCTACCTGCCCTTCCGCTTGCGGGCCTTCTTGCCGCCGCCCGCCGCGCGTTCGGCCTGCCGCCGCATCCATCGCGGCGCGTCCGGCGGAACGTCCACGGGCGCCGCGGGGGCAGCCGTGGAGCGCCGCTGGCCGATGGCCTTCGCCATCACCGTCTCGGTCCGGCTGGTGTCCACGGCGGCGGCCCGGCCGTTGGCCCCGCCTGCCTTCGGCGCTGCCTGGCCGACCGGCGCGACGTGGAAGATGGTGTGGACGATGTCGTGCCGCAGGCGCTCCAGCAGCCCGTCGAAGGCTTCGTGGCCCTGCTTCTTGTACATGACGAGAGGGTCGCGCTGGCCGTACGCGTACAGGCCTATGCCTTGGCGCAGGTTGGACATCATGGTGAGGTGTTGCACCCAGAGCCGGTCGATGGTCTGCAGCATGACGGCGCGTTCGATGGCGCGCATCGTCTCTGCGCCGTACTCCTCTTCCCGCTGCTCGTAGAGGGACTGGGCGGCGGTGAGGAGCTCGTCCTCGGTCTGCGCCGCGCCCTCGCGGAGCATCCATTCGGCGTCGAACCCGTCGGGCAAGGGCATGATGACGCCGACGCTTGCGAGCAGCGGTTCGATCTCCCACTGCTCCGGCTCTCCGGCGAGGTAGGTGTTCACGAGAGACGAGACCTCGTTGCCGATCATCTCCTGGATGTTGGCCCGGAGGTCGGCTCCCCCCAGCACCTTGTTCCGTTCCGCGTAGATGACCGCACGCTGGTGGTTGACCACTTCGTCGTACTCGACGAGGTGCTTGCGGATGTCGAAGAAGTACGACTCGGCCTTGCCCTGCGTCATCTCCAGGCTCTTGGTGAGCATGCCGCTCTCCAGCGGGGCGTCTTCCGTGAACGCCTTGCCCACGAGACGGCCCACCATGCCGCCGGAGAACCGGGTGAGGATGTCGTCCTCCAGCGAGCCGTAGAAGCGCGTTTCGCCCGGGTCGCCCTGGCGTCCGGAGCGCCCGCGCAGCTGGTTGTCGATGCGGCGCGATTCGTAGCGCTCGGCGCCGATGACGTAGAGGCCGCCCTTGTCGACGACCTCCTCGTGCGCCTGTTGCCATGCGCCGGGCTCCGTCTGCGACGACGGGTCGCCGCCGAGGATGATGTCCGTGCCACGCCCCGCCATGTTGGTGGAGACGGTGACTGCGCCGGGCTTCCCTGCCTCCGCGACGATCTGCGCCTCGCGCTCGTGGTTCTTGGCGTTCAGCACCTCGTGCTTGATGCCGCGCCTGCGGAGCAGGGCGCTGAGCTGTTCGGAGCGCTCGATCGAGGTCGTGCCGACGAGCACGGGCCTGCCCTCCGCGTTCAGCTCCTCGATATGGTCGGCGATGGCCCGGAACTTCGCGGCGTGCGTCTTGAACACGAAGTCCGGGTGGTCGTCCCGGACCATCGGCTTGTTGGTGGGGACCTCGAGCACCTCCCGCCCGTAGACCTTGAAGAACTCCTCGGCCTCGGTGAGGGCGGTGCCGGTCATGCCCGCGAGCTTGGCGTACATGCGGAAGTAGTTCTGGAGCGTCACGGTTGCGTAGGTGATCGTCTCCCGCTGGACCTTGACGTTCTCCTTCGCCTCGATCGCCTGGTGCAGCCCCTCGCCGTAGCGGCGGCCGGGCATGAGGCGTCCCGTGAACTCGTCGACGATGACGACCTCGCCGTCCGTCACCACGTAGTCCCGGTCGCGCTGGTAGACGAACTGCGCCCGCAGCGCGTTCTCCACGAAGTGGGTGAGAACGTAGTTGGACGGGTCGTAGAGGTTGCCGACGTTCAGGAGCGATTCGATCTTCGATATGCCCGCGTCGGTGAGCAGCGCCTGGCGCTCCTTCTCGGCGATGGTGAAGTCCTCCTCCGCGCGCAGGCGGGGGACGACGCGGGCGACCGTGTTGTAGAGCGTCGTCGACTCCTGCGACGGACCGCTGATGATGAGCGGCGTGCGCGCCTCGTCGATGAGGATGTTGTCCACCTCGTCGACGATGGCGTAGTGCAGGTCGCGCTGCACCTTCTGAGCGAGCGCGGAGGCCATGTTGTCGCGCAGGTAGTCGAAGCCGAACTCGTTGTTGGTGCCGTAGGTGACGTCGGCCTCGTAGGACTCCTTGCGGGGGACGGGGCGCAGCTCCGCCTGTCCGCCGCCGGGCCGGTAGCCGGGGTCGAGGATGAAGGCGGACTCGTGCTGGAGGCAGCCGGTGGAGAGGCCGAGGAACGAGTAGACCTTCCCCATCCAGAGCGCGTCGCGACGCGCCAGGTAGTCGTTGACGGTCACGACGTGGACGCCCTTGCCTTCGAGCGCGTTGAGGTAGACGGGGAGGGTGGCGACGAGCGTCTTGCCCTCGCCGGTCTTCATCTCGGCGACCTTGCCCTCGTGGAGCGCCGTGCCGCCGATGATCTGGACGTCGAAGTGGCGGAGGCCGATGGTGCGCCGCGCCGCCTCCCGCACGACGGCGAACGCCTCGGAGAGGAGAGCGTCGAGCGTTTCGCCGCGGGCCAGGCGTTCCCGGAAGTCGCCTGTGCGGGCGGCGAGGGCCTCGTCGTCGAGCGCGGCGAGGCTGCTCTCGAGGTCTGCAACGTCGCGCTTCACCCGCTCGTAGCGTTGGAGCTGCTTCTCGTTCGAATCGCCGAAGACGTTGAGCAGTTTGCCCAGCATGTTATGAACGGCCTCCGTGTCCATTCTAGCAGCCCACCTCTTTCGTCGTTCCTGCGCAGGCAGGAACCTCGCCTGGTGTAGGGGCGTCCCTTGTGGGCGCCCTGTATGGCCCCCCTCCGCCCTCTGGGAGAGGGGCTGGGGGTGAGGGTTGCCCACCTCTCCCTCGAATGGATTCGTCACCGTGCCGTCATAAAAATCGTCATAAAAAGTCACCCACAAGTCACCGTTTCTGTGAGAAAGTCCTTCCCGCCAGGACGTTACACGTTGCAGGTGGCGGTGCCGCATGATCTACAACATCCGAGCGTTTCGTGGGGACCTCTTCGGCGGTATCACTGCGGCGGTGGTGGTGCTGCCGGTGTCGCTGGCCTTCGGCGTGGCGTCGGGACTCGGGGCGGTCGCGGGGATGTACGGCGCGGTCGCGGTGGGCTTCTTCGCGGCGGTGTTCGGCGGCACGAAGCCCCAGATATCCGGCCCCACCGGTCCGATGGCCGTCGCGATGGCGGTCATCGTAACGAGCCACGCGGAAACCCTGGCCGAGGCGTTCACCATCGTCATCATGGCGGGGCTGCTGCAGGTGCTGCTCGGCGTGATGCGGGTCGGGCGTTTCGTCGCGTACACGCCGTACTCGGTCATATCCGGGTTCATGTCCGGCATCGGCGTCATCATCATTCTCATCCAGACGTTGCCGTTCATCGGCGTCGGAACCGCGACGGGGGGGCCGGTGGGAGCGATCCGCGCGTGGCCGGATGCGGTGACCGACCTGAACCCGAGCGCGGTCGCCATCGCCGGGACGACGCTGCTGGTGGGGGTGCTCTGGCCCGCGCGCTTGCGGAGGTTCCTCCCGTCCACGCTGGCGGCGCTGATCGCGGGGTCGCTGCTGGGCATATTGTGGTTGACGAACACCCCGGTTATCGGCGAGGTGCCGAGCGGTCTGCCGGAGCTGCGGGTGCCGGACGTATCGCCCGGCTTCCTCGTGGGCGCGATACAGCCTGCGCTGATCCTCGCCCTGCTCGGCTCCATAGACAGCCTGCTGACCTCGCTGGTGGCCGATGCGATGACGCGCACGCGCCACAACCCCAACCGGGAACTGCTGGGGCAGGGCATCGGCAACACCGTCACGGGGCTCATCGGCGGACTGCCGGGCGCCGGGACGACGATGGGCACGGTGGTGAACCTGCGGGCAGGCGGACGAACGCCGGTGTCCGGCGTGCTGTGCGCGGGGATCCTGCTGGCGATGGTGCTGGAACTCGGCCAGTACGTGGAGGAGGTGCCGCACGCGGTGCTCGCAGGCATCCTGATGAAAGTGGGCTGGGACATCATCGACTGGCGGTTCATCACCCGCGTCCACCGCGTCCAGCGGGAGCACCTGCTGGTGATGGCGCTCACGCTGTTCCTCACGGTGTTCCTGGACCTGGTCACCGCCGTCGCCATAGGCCTGATCGTTGCCGGCATGGCGAGCGCACGGCAGTGGGAGCGGCTGGAGCTGGACAGCGTGGTCTCCGTGCCGCTCCTGGACAGCACGTTCCTCACCCCCGACGACACGTCCGACGATGCGGACCTCTTCTCCGCGCGGGCCGGCCTCGTATCGATGCGCGGGAGCTTCTCGGTTGCATCGTCCGGTAAGATAACCACCGCGATAAGCGCGGACATCCGCGACCACGAGGTCGTGATCATGGACTTCTCGGACACGGTGCACATGGACGACAGCGCCGCGCTCGTGATCGAGCAGCTGATCGACGTGGCGTACGACCAGGACACGGCGTGCATCATCATGGGCCTGAAGGGCAGGCCCGCCGTGACGATGCAGGCGCTGAACGTGCTGCGGCGCGTCCCCCGGGACCACTTCGTCGCCGATATCGACGAGGCGCGGGAAGTCGCGAAGCGGGTACTCGCATGAAGATCAGCTACAGCCTGACGACGCTCCGGGGCGACGTCCTGGGCGGCGTTACGGCGGGTGTGGTCGGGCTTCCGCTGGCGCTGGCTTTCGGCGTGGCGTCCGGCCTCGGGGCGACCGCGGGCATCTACGGGGCGGTCGCGGTCGGTTTCTTCGCGGCGGTGTTCGGAGGGACGAAGTCGCAGATATCGGGCCCGACAGGGTCGATGACCGTGGCGATGGCGGTCATCGTGACCGCCCACGCCGAGACCTTCGCCGAGGCGTTCACCATCGTCGTGATGGCGGGCATGATACAGATCGCGCTCGGCCTCATGCGGGTGGGGCGGTACGTCTCCTACACCCCTTACTCCGTGGTGTCCGGCTTCATGTCCGGGATCGGCATCCTCATCATCCTCATCCAGACGTTGCCGTTCATGGGGGCGGCCGTCGTTACCGGCGGCCCCGCGGACGCGGTGAACGGGTGGCCGGATGCGGTGACCAACGTCAACTACGCTGCGTTGGCGGTCGGGGCGACCACGCTGGTGGTGATGGTGGGCTGGCCGGGCCGGTTCTCGAGGTTCTTCCCGGCGACCCTGGTGGCGCTGCTCGCGGGGACGCTGCTGAGCGTTCTGTGGTTGACCGACGTTCCCGTGATCGGGGACGTGTCGGCCACGCTGCCGGGGCTGCAACAGCTGGCCCTCTCCCCGAGCGTGCTGGCCGGCGCCATACAGCCGGCGCTGATCCTCGCGCTGCTCGGCTCGATAGACAGCCTGCTGACCTCGCTGGTTGCCGATTCGATGACCCGGACGCGCCACGACTCAGACAGGGAGCTGATAGGGCAGGGCATCGGCAACACGATAGCGGGCTTCATCGGCGCGCTGCCCGGCGCCGGTTCCACGCCGGGCTCCGTGGTCAACATCCGTTCCGGCGGGCGGACCCAGGTATCGGGGGCCATACGCGCGGGAGTGGTGCTGTTGCTCGTGCTGGGGCTCGCCGAGTACGTCAAGGTGATCCCCCACGCGGTGCTCGCGGGCATCCTGATAAAGGTGGGCTGGGACATCGTCGACTGGCGTTTCGTCACTCGCCTGCACCGCGTCCAGCGGGAGCACCTGCTGGTGATGGTGCTCACCATGGGGCTGACGGTGTTCCTGGACCTGGTCACCGCCGTCGCCATAGGCCTGATCGTTGCCGGCATGGCGAGTGCACGGCACTGGGAGCGGCTGGAGCTGGACAGCGTGATGTCCATTCCGCTCCTGGACAGCGTCTTCCTCACCCCGGATGACGAGTCCGACGACGCGGACATCTTCTCAGCGCGGGTGGGTCTCGTATCGATGCGCGGGAGTTTCTCCGTGGCGTCGTCCGGCAAGCTGACCACCGTGATAACGGCGGACATCCGCGACCACGAGGTCGTGATCCTGAACTTCTCCGACACGGTGCACATGGACGACAGCGCGGCGCTCGTGATCGAGCAGCTGATCGACGTCGCCTACGACCAGGATACGGCGTGCATCGTCATGGGTCTGAAAGGTCGGCCTGCCATCACCCTCCAGGCGCTCAACGTGCTGCGCCGCGTCCCTGAGCACCGCTTCGTCGACAACGTCGACGAGGCGCGCGAGGCGGCCAGGGAGATACTGGCGGGCTCCCCGGAGTGATCTGAGCAGGCCTGTCTCATCAGGTTGGTATACTCCGCGCATCCCAAGACTAGGTGCGGAGGAGCGATGACCGACCTCGAGAAGCGAACGCTGGGGCGCACCGGCATGGACGTTACCGTGCTGGGTTACGGCGCGATGGAGCTGCGGGGCGTCCCGCGCGGCAGGGAGGTGCCCGAGGAGGACGCGGGCAGGATCCTGAATACGGTGCTGGATCTGGGCATCAACTACATCGACACGTCGATCGACTACGGCGTGAGCGAGGAGCGCATCGGGCGGCACATCGCCCACCGGCGCGGCGAGTACTTCCTCGCCAGCAAGTGCGGCTGCCTGGTGGGCTGGGAGCCCGATCCGAGCCGGGACCGGGGCGGGCCGCACGTCTACACGAAAGAGAACATCGTCGCGGGGGTCGAGCAGAGCCTGCGGCGGATGAACACGGACTACATGGACCTGCTGCAGGTGCACATGACGCCCTCCCGCCAGGTGCTGGAGGAGAGCGGTACCGTCGAGGCGATGCAGGAGCTGCAGGCGCAGGGGAAGGTGCGCTTCATCGGCATGTCCGGCACGATCCCGAACCTGGCGGACCACATCGACATGGGGGTCTTCGACGCGTTCCAGATCCCGTACTCGGCGTCGCAGCGTGAGCACGAGGACCTCGTCGCCGCTGCCGCAGCGGCGGGATCGGGCACGATCATCCGGGGCGGCGCCGCGAGAGGAGCGCCGAGCGGCGAGGAGCGCACAGCCGGCCGCAACCCGGAACTGCTGGACGTGTGGGAGCAGGCACAGATGGACGAGTTGCTGGAAGAGGGGCAGTCCCGCATGGAGTTCGTTATCCGCTTCACGCAGACGCACCCCGGGATGCACACCAACATCGTGGGCACGATCAACCCGGAGCACCTGCGGCAGAACCTGGAAGCGTCGATGAAGGGAAACCTGCCGGACGACGTGTACGAAGAGGCGAAGCGGCGCCTGGCGGAAGCGGGCACGGCCCCGGCGTAGCATGACCGGCCCCGTCGGCATCATCAGCGCGGGCGACATGGGCGCGGCCATCGGCGCGATGCTCACGTCCGGCGGCGTCAACGTCGCCACGGACCTCACCGGCCGGAGCGACCTGACGAGGACCCGCGCCGCCGAGGCGGGCATGCGGGACGCGGGCAGCACGGAGGCGCTCGTGGAGGAGTGCGACCTGCTGCTCTCCGTACTCCCGCCGGCGGATGCGGTGAGCATCGCGGAGGAGGTCGCGGGTGCGATGGCGAGCACCGGCGCGCGGCCCGCGTTCGCGGAGTGCAACGCCATCGCACCGCAGACGGTCGTGCGCATCGCCACGCTCATGCTGGATACGGGCGCGCCGTTCATCGACGCAGGCATCATCGGCAGCCCGCCGTCGCCCGGCTCCGACACGCGCATCTACTGCTCCGGCCCGGACACGTCGGCGCTGGAGTCGTTGCGGGAGTGCGGGCTGGACATCCGCCGCGTCGGCCCGCGCTTCGGGCAGGCGTCCGGCCTGAAGATGGTGTACGCCGCATCCACCAAGGGCACGACGGCGGTGTGGACGGAGCTGCTGACGGCTGCGGAGGCGATGGGACT
The DNA here is from genome assembly GCA_034422595.1 of Dehalococcoidia bacterium. Classification (GTDB taxonomy): domain Bacteria; phylum Chloroflexota; class Dehalococcoidia; order Lucifugimonadales; family Australimonadaceae; genus Bin16. The sequence goes on from DAOUJO010000013.1 coordinate 154,985, forward strand.
GACCGAGGCGCTGCTGGCCGAGTTCGGCGACGCACCCACCCCCGCGCGTCATATCAAGGCAGCGACGCAGATGCCGCGCCGCGCCCGCCGGTGGGTGGGGGAGATGGAGGAGATAGCGGCGACGTTCGAGCACCTGGGCCTGACGCCGCGCATCCTGCTCGGCGCAGCGGACATGTTCCGCCTCACCGGGGAGACGAGCCTCGCGGACCAGACGTCGCGCGACCCCGACCCGGAGCTGCGGGAGATGCTGCGTACGCTGGCGGACCAGGCGCGGAGCAGGGATCAACAGGACCAGGCAGGACAGGCAGGATGAACGAACCGCAAGCAGGGAGCCCCGTCACCGAAGGCGCACTGCTCTGGACGCCGTCCGAGGAGCGGCGGACGGGGACGCGGCTCGCCGACTACGAGCGATGGCTCGCGGAGACGCACGGGCTCCGCTTCGAGAACTACGAGGAGCTGTGGCGCTGGTCGGTGGAGGACGTCGGGCGCTTCTGGGCGTCGTGCTGGGACTACTTCGGGGTGAAGGCGCACACGCCGTACACCGAGGTGCTCGCGCCCGGCCCGAACGGGACGCGCGTCGAAGGCGCGCGGTGGTTCACCGGCGCGACGCTCAACTACGCGGAGCACGTCCTCGCCCGCAGCGGCAGCGAGGTCGCCGTCGTCGGCGTACACGAGTCCGGCGCGACGACGGAGTGGACGTGGGACGACCTCCGCGCGCGGACGGCAGAGGTCGCCGCGGGGCTGCGGGCGCTGGGCGTCGGCCGCGGCGACGGCGTGGTCGCGTACATGCCGAACGTGCCGGAGGCCATCGCGGCGGCGCTCGCGGCGGCATCGCTGGGAGCGTCATGGTCCAGCTGCCCGCCGGAGTTCGGCACGCAGAGCGTCATCGAGCGGTTCCGGCAGATGGACCCGAAGGTGCTGTTCGCCGTCGACGGCTACACGTACAACGGCAGGCGGTTCGACTCGCGCGAAGCCGTGGCGGGCATCAAGGCCGCGCTGCCGACGCTCGAGCGGACGGTCGTGCTGCCCTACCTGGAGCCGCAGCCCGACCTCGGCCCGCTGGGCGGAGCGGCGTCGTGCTGGGCGGACTTCGCCGTTCCCGGCGGCGAGCTGTCGTTCGAGCCGGTGCCGTTCGACCATCCGCTCTGCGTGGCGTACTCGTCCGGCACCACGGGAGCGCCGAAAGCGATCGTGCACGGTCACGGCGGCGCGCTGCTGGAGCACGCGAAGTTCCTCTCGCTGCAGATGGACATCGGCGAGGGCGACCGCTTCTTCTGGTTCAGCACGACGGGCTGGATCATGTGGAACATCCTGATGAGCGGGCTGCTGCTGGGCTCGTCGATTGTCGTGTACGACGGCAGCCCCGGCCACCCGGACATGAACGCGCTGTGGCGGGTAGCGGAGCGGACGCGCATCACCTCGTTCGGCGTGAGCGCGCCGTACATCCTCGGCTGCATGAAGGCAGAGATCGAGCCGGGGGCGTCGCTCGACCTGAGCGCGCTGCGCTCCATCGGCTCGACGGGCGCGCCGCTGCCGCCGGAGGGGTTCGCGTGGGTGTACGAGCACGTCAAGAGCGACCTGCTCCTCGCGTCGATCAGCGGCGGCACGGACATCTTCACCGCGTTCGTTGGCGGCGGCGCCGGCCTGCCGGTACGCGCGGGAGAGATACAGTGCCGGTGCCTCGGCTGCAAGGTGGAGAGCTTCGACGAGAACGGGGAGCCGGTCGTCGGCGAGGTCGGCGAGCTCGTCGTCACCGAGCCGATGCCGTCGATGCCGGTGCGCTTCCTGAACGACCCGGACAACGCGCGCCTGCACGAGAGCTACTTCGACGTCTACCCGGACGTGTGGCGGCACGGCGACTGGCTGAAGGTGACGGAGGAGGGCGCGTGCGTCATCTACGGGCGCTCCGACTCGACGCTGAACCGCAGTGGCGTCCGCATGGGCACGAGCGAGTTCTACCGCGTCGTCGAGGAGATACCGGAGGTGCTGGACAGCCTCGTCATCGACACGACGCAGCTGGGGGTCGAGGGCAAGCTGTACCTCTTCCTCGTGATGCGCGATGGCCATGATCTGGACGACGCTATGCGGCAGCGCATCGCCGGGGCCATACGCACGACCCTCTCGCCGCGCCACGTGCCGGATGAGGTGCGTCAGATCGCGGAGGTGCCGCGCACGCTCAACGGCAAGAAGCTGGAAGTGCCGGTGAAGAAGATGCTGAACGGCGTTCCGCTGGAGCAGGCCGTGAGCAGGGACGCGCTCGCGAACCCGGACTCGCTCCGCTACTTCGAGGAGATGGCGGATGCTTCGGCCTAAGCCGTGCTCTTCGCGGCTTCTTCTTCCTCGCCCTCGGGCGGCAGTCCGCGCCGGCCGAAGTCGTAGAGCAGCGGCGAGAGCAGCCCCGCGGCGACGGCGAAGCCGCTGAAGATGTAGATGGACGTCGCGATGCTCGTCTCTTCCGCGAGGAACCCGAACAGCAACGGCGAGAGGAAGATGCCGATAGCCCAGTAGAGGCCCACGACGGAGAGGGCCATCGCGCGCTGGTTCGGTTCGCTGTTCTCCGCCGCAAGCGTCGGGTAGAGCGAGCGCAGGCTGCCGAACGTCATGCCCGTGATGGCCATGAAGACCACGGGAACGATCGGCACGTGGCCGGTCAGGCCAACGCCCGCAGCGAGTACGCCGGTGATGGTGATGCCGAGCGCGGCGGTACGGCGGCTGCCGAGTCGTCCGAGGATCATGCCGAAGAAGTAGGCGAGCACGCTGACGCCGATGCTGTTGAGGCGGATGACCAGCGCGGTCTCGCTCTCGCTGTAGTCGACCTCGCGGAAGAAGGCGACGAACAGCCCCATGACGAGGCCGATGTAGGCCGCGCTCGTGAACGCCACCATGTGGGCGTGCAGCAGCGTGCGCTTCACGAGCATCGTCTTCGCAGGAGCGAGACTGGCGGCGAAGCTGCGCACCTGGTCCTTGCGGGGGAGCCTCGGCAGCGACGACGTGACGATGAAGCCGATGAACGTCGCTATCGCGGTCATCAGGAAGGCTTCCGGGTAGCCGACGCCCTCGGCGATGAACCCGGCGACGACACCGCCGATGATGCCGCCGCTCGACTCGAAGGCCAGTTGTCGCCCCATCACCTTCCCGGCCTCGCCCTCGGCGCTGCGGCTGATGTACGACTGCGCCGCCGACCAGTAGACCGAGCGGGACGCGCCGTTGAAGAGTTGCGCCACGGTGAGCGAGATGAAGGAGGCCGCGAACACGGGGACCATCGAGGCGATGGTGACGGTGCTGAAGCTGAACCAGAGTATGAACTTCTCGCCGAAACGGTCCGAGAGCGCGCCACCCACGAGCCGCAACATGATCATGACGATGCCGGGCGCGGCGACGATGAAGCCCTGGCTGGAGAGGGAGAAGCCCTGATCGATGGCGTAGAGGGGGAAGAGGATGGTCGACGCGCCCATCCCGAACCCGTAGATGAGGCCGTTCACGTAGCCGAGGTAGGTGGGGTGGCGGCGCGGATGACGGGCGAAAGCCCCGAGGAGCGCGAGGTTGGGGAGCGCGTTCACTCGCGCAACCTACGCCCGCATGGGCGTGTCGTCAATCGGCGGCACGCCCACGTCCCGCCGGGTCACCCCCATCCTGGCCTTCCCCCATCGAGGGGGAAGGGATCAGGCCGAACCTGCGCTGCGTTGACATGCTCGCGGAGGCGTTCGTAGACTCTTTTTACTTCTTGCGCTCCCGATCGGGAGCGCTTTTCGCAGAGGACCGTACGCCCTTGCCTGACATGCCCCCGACGACCAGCGACGAGATCCGCGCCGCATATCTGCGATTCTTTGAGGAGCGCGGCCACTTGGTGATGCCGAGCGCATCGCTGATCCCCGCAGGCGACCCCACGCTGCTCCTGACGTCCGCGGGCATGGCGCCTTTCAAACCGTACTACGCCGGGGACGAGACGCCGCCGAACCCTCGCCTCGCATCCGTGCAGAAGTGCTTCCGCACCACCGACATAGACGAGGTGGGCGACTTCACGCACCACACGATGTTCGAGATGCTGGGCAACTTCAGCATCGGCGACTACTTCAAGCGCGAGGCGATCTCCTGGGCGTGGGAGTTCACCACCGGCGTGCTGCTGCTGCCCCCGGAACGGATCTGGGTCACGGTGCACACCACAGACGACGAGGCCCGGGCGATATGGCGCGACGAGGTCGGCGTGCCGGACGAGCGCATCGTCACGCTGGGGGACAAGGACAACTTCTGGGGCCCGGCGGGCGACGAGGGCGCGTGCGGTCCGTCCAGCGAGCTCTACTACGACTTCGGCGAGGAGCACGGCCCCGGCACGAAGCCGGGCGACGACACGAGCCGGTTCCTCGAGTACTGGAACCTCGTCTTCCCGCAGTTCTACCAGGCGGCGGACGGCACGCGGACGGACCTGCCCGCGCCGGGCATCGACACCGGCATGGGGCTGGAGCGCATGACCGCCATCATGCAAGGGGTGGCCTCCGCCTACGAGACCGACCTGCTAGCGCCGGTACGCCGGCGCGTGGAGCAGTTGGCGGGCAGGACGTATCGACAGGACCCCGACGACGACTTCGCCATCCACGTCGTGACGGAGCATGCGCGGAGCGCGGCGTTCCTCATCGCCGACGGCGTCGTGCCCGCGAACGAAGGGCGCGGCTACGTGCTGCGCCGCGTGATACGGCGCGGCATCCGCTTCGCGCGGAAGCTCGGCATCGAGGCCGGGTTCCTGCCTGACGTGGCTACGACCGTGGTCGATCGGTTCGGCGCGCTCTATCCCGAACTGCGCGAGCACGAGCGGTTCGTGCTCAAGACGCTGGAGTCGGAGGAGGAGCGTTTCTACGAGGCCATCGCGCTGGGGATGCCCGTGCTGGAGGAGTGCATCGCGCGAGGAGGGACGATAGACGGCGCTGATGCGTTCCGCCTGTACGACACCTTCGGCTTCCCACTGGAACTCACGCAGGAGATCGCGCGCGAGCAGGGGCTGGAGGTGGACGTCGAGGGGTTCGAGCGGGCGATGGAGGAGCAGCGCGAGCGCGGGCGGGCCGCGGCCCGCTTCGGCGGCGGGCGCGAGGAGATACGCGCCTACGAGGCGCTGGACGTCCGCGAGACAGCGTTCCTCGGCTACGACCGCGTCGAGACGGACACCGTGGTTGCGGCCATCCTCAAGGACGGCGAGCCGGTGCAGCGCGCCGACGCCGGAGAGCGCGTCGAGATCGTGTTGCGCGAGACGCCCTTCTACGCGGAGGGCGGCGGTCAGGTCGGTGATACGGGCCTCATCGCGGCATCCGGCGGCTCGGCCCGCGTGAGCGACACGCAGAAGCCGATAGGCGAGCTCATCGTCCACGCGGCGGAGGTCGCGGAGGGCTCGGTCGCCGTTGGCGAAGCGGTGCATGCGTCGGTCGATGGCGACCGCAGGTTGGACGTAGCGCGGAACCACACCGCAACGCACCTGCTGCACGCCGCGCTGCGGGACGTGCTCGGCTCGCACGTGCGGCAGGCAGGCTCGCTCGTTGCTCCTGACCGGCTGCGGTTCGACTTCACCCACGTCTCGGCGGTGAACCGCGACGAGCTCGGTGAGATCGAGCGGCGCATCAACGAGTCGGTGCGCGGCGACCTGCCGCTCGTGAAGGACGAGCGCTCCTACCGCGAGGCGACCGCCAACGGCGCGCTCGCATTCTTCGGCGAGCGGTACGGCGACCGCGTACGTACGGTGCAGATAGGCGAGACGCAGCCGGTGAGTTTCGAGGTATGCGGCGGCACGCACCTGGAGCGCACGGGGCAGATAGGAACGTTCCGCGTCGTGGGCGAGAGCAGCGTGGGAACGGGCGTACGACGCATCGAGGCGGTGACCGGTCGCGGCGGTGAGGAGTGGGTCAGCCAGCGGCTGCGGCAGCTGGACGAGGCGGCGCTGCTGCTGCGCTCGGCGCCCGCCGAACTGCCGCAACGGATCGAGGGGTTGCTGGCGCAGGCGGAGGAGGCGCGGCGCTCGCTGCGGGCAGGCCAGCGTGAGGCGTCGCGCCAGGAGGCGGAGACGCTCCTCGACGAGGCGCGCGACGTAAGCGGGGTGCAGGTGCTGGCGGTACGGAGCGACGCGCCGGACGCGCAGTCGCTCCGCGAGATGGGCGACCGCCTCCGGGACAAGCTCGGCTCCGGCGTGGTGGTGCTCGGCAGCGTGTTCAACGGGCGCCCCGGTCTGCTGGCGATGGTGACGCCCGACCTGGTGGAGCGCGGCTTCGACGCGGGAGCCATCGTCAACGAGGCGGCGCGGGTGATGGGCGGCGGCGGCGGCGGCCAGCCGCGGCTGGCGCAGGCAGGCGGCAGGGACGCTTCGAAGCTGGACGACGCGCTTGCGGCGGTAACGGACATCGTCACGCGGCAGACGGGCTGATGCGCGCGCTGGGACTCGACGTTGGCGAACGCCGCATCGGCGTTGCGTCGGGCGACACGGATTCAGGCGTTGCGGTGCCGGCGGGAGTGATCGAGAACACCCCGGAAGCAACTCAAGACGTGGTGCGGGAGGCGCACGCGCGGGATGCGGGGGTTGTCGTCGTGGGGATGCCGTACTCGATGTCCGGGCGCGTGGGGCCGCAGGCACTGGTCGTGCAGGAGTTCGTGCGCGGACTGCAGGAAGCAGGGCTCGCGGTCGAGACGGTGGACGAACGGCTCTCGTCCGCGGAAGCGGAGCGTGCTCTGGCGGCAGGCCGGACACGAGGGCGGGGTCGGCGCAGACCGGCGAAGGGCGCGGTGGACGCGGCGGCGGCGGTCGTGATCCTGCAGGCGTGGCTGGACGGGAGAAGGGTATAGAGCAGCGCCCGGTCGCGGCTTGGTAGAATGTCCCGCATGCGGATGCGAGGGAACCCCCGTGTGTATGGAGCCGCAGGCGCTTCGGTGCTGGCGGCTGCCGTTACGGCGCGCTACATCGCCAAGTGGCGGCAGCGCCGCACGACGGGGCGCGGCGGCGGCGGGCGCGAACTCGGCGGCGGGCGCTGCTTCATCGGGCTCGACCTCACGGATCCGACCGCAGCGCAGAAGCGTCCCTGCGACTACGCAGTGCTCGATACCGACCTGACGTGCTCATTCGGGCAGTGGGACTACCGCGAGGACGCTTCGCACATCATCCCGGACCGTGCCATCGGGCGCTCCTTCATCCTTGCCATAGACGGCCCGCAGGGGCTGGCCGGTTCGCCGGAAGCGACGATGAGGGAGTCGGAGCGGCGCGTGAACGCACCGGGGCGCACGCCCTACACGCTGCCCGCGGACGGCAAGCCATACTCGGGCCTGATCGTGGGGTCAGTGCGGCTCTTCCACCGGCTGGTCGAGAGCGGGAGCCGGTTCCGCCTGCTGGGGCTGGACGGCACACCCGCCTCCAACGCAACGCTGATCGAAGTGTTTCCGGGCGGGGCGTGGAAGGTAGCGTCGAACGGAACGAAGCTTCCTACGAAACGCACGTTGGAGGGACGCCAGGCCCGCACCGAACTGCTGACCGGGCTGGGCGTGCAATTGCCATCCGACAACACGCCCACGGACGACCAGTTGGACGCAGCCATGGCCGCATGGACGGCGTACAAGTTGTGGGTGGGCGAGGCGGTCATCGAAGGCGAGGGGCCGCGCTGGGACATCGAAACGGGAGTCATCCGCGAAGGGTACGTCGTCCAGCCCGCGCCTGCGCCGGAGGCCGAGGAGATGGCTGCGTAAGGGCCTCCGCCCCAGCCCTCTCCTCCGGGAGAGGGAGCCAGGCACCCGAGAGATGTTTCGACTCCGCCTCCGGCTGCGCTCAACATGACAAGGCAGGGGGAGGCGCGTCCTCAGACGGCGGCGAAGTTCACGTTCTCTTTCGCGGTGCGGTACTCGGCGGAAGCCTCGACCCACTCGGCTTCGCGCGGCAGGACGATGGCGGCTGACCTGAGGTGGTAGACGTCCGGGTCCCACACGGACTCGGGCTCGATACCGTAGTCCCGCAGGAGCTTGGCAGCCCTGAGCAGCGCTCTGCGCGTGCGGATGATGCCGGTGTCGCTGATGCCGAGGTGCTCGATCGTCCGGTTGACGACCCGGCCCATCGTCTCCTGCATGCCGGAGTCCTGCGGCCAGGTGCCGGGGAGACCGGAGAACTGGACGGTCTTCTGGCGCTCCCAGTCCACGTTGAAATCGTTGTCTATGTGGTGCTTCGGCCACCACGCGTTCTCGGGACGGTTGGGGATGGGTGGAAGGAAGCCGTCCACGGTGGGGTGAAGCCCCTGCTGGCCGTTGCCGGGGCCGAACTTGAGGAAGTCGAGCTCCTTCTCGGAGAGCGGTCGCACGGGATTGTAGGTGAAGCAGAGGGCGAGGACGTGGTGGTCGTCCATGGGGATGTAGGCGTGTCCGCTGAAGAGCGGGTCGGCGCCGTAGGGAGGGATCATGGTGTGGAAGGGGAACATGAACTGTGTGATGCGCCAGTAGTACGAGTCTTCCTCCGCGTTGCGGCGTGCGCCGATGAGCACCCCGTAGTCCGTGTCCTTGACCTGGAAGCGGGGGTGGCGGTCGCGCATCTTGTAGATCATCCCCTGCTCCTGCTTCGAAGTGAGCCGGAAGGGGTCGACGAAATTGGAGTGGAGGAAGCCGCTGTGGCTGGAGTCGATCTCGCCCTCGATGGTCTGGAAGAAGTTGTTCTGGGCGATGCGCTTGGTGAGGTAGCAGTGGGACTCGGGCACGAGGTTCCACTCAAGGTTCGGGAGCGGCGGCGGGGAGTCCTGGTCCGGTCCCATGTAGGTCCAGATGACGCCATTGCGTTCGAGCGTGCGGTAGGTCTTCAGGAGCACCTTGTCCTTGAAGTTGCTCTCCGGGGGCTCGCTCGGCATGTCCACGCAGGTGCCGTCCGCGGCGAACTTCCAGCCGTGGTAGCCGCAGCGCAGGCCCTCTTCCTCGTTGCGTCCGAAGTAGAGCGATGCGGTGCGATGCGGGCAACGGGGCGTCATGGTGGCGACCGCGCCGCTGGTGAGGCGCACAACGAGGAGGTCTTCGCCGAGGAGCCGCGTGCGGTGCGGCACGCCGTCGGCCTCGACCTCGCTGGAGAAGACGGCAGGGATCCAGTAACGGCGCATGAGATCGCCCATCGTGGTACCTGCGCTCACCTGCGTCAGCAGTTCGTTGTCGGTCGCTGAAAGCATGGCTCCTCCTACGCTCGGCATACTCGTGCGCGAGTGTACATCTGCGCGCCTGCGCGGGTCTACGTCGATGGGAATGAGCGTGGGGTAGAATGAAGGCACGCTGCACGGGAGGTTGTCACCTTGGTTCGATTCCTGACTGCCGGCGAGTCCCACGGCCCCGGACTCGTTGCGTTGCTCGAAGGGCTGCCCGCGGGTATCGCCATATCCGAGGCCGCCATACGCGCCGACCTGGCGCGCCGCCAGATGGGCTACGGGCGGGGCGGACGCATGCAGATAGAGACGGACTACGCCGTGCTGCAGTCCGGCGTGCGCCACGGCCACACGACCGGCGCGCCCATCGCGATGCTCATCGAGAACCGGGACCACTCGACCGGCAACGGGCCGGACGGCAAGCCGTGGACGCACACGATGGCGAAGGAGCCTGTCGAAGGCGAGGTGACGCCGATCCACCGCCTGCGCCCCGGCCATGCGGACACCCCCGGCATCAGCAAGTACCTGCAGGACGACGCCAGGAACATCCTGGAGCGCTCATCGGCGCGGGAGTCCACGTCGCGGGTCGCCGTGGGGGCGATCTGCCGCGCATTCCTCGCCGGGTTCGGGGTCGAGGTGCACAGCCACGTCACGAATATCGGCGGGGTGCAGGCGCACCCACCTGAGCCGGTGGACTGGGATGCGGCGGAGGACTCGCCGGTGCGCTGCGCCGACCCGGACGCGAGCGCGCTGATGGTGCGCGAGATAGACGCAGCGAAGGAGGCAGGCGACAGCCTCGGCGGCGTCGTGGAGGTCGTCGCGACCGGGCTGCCCATCGGGCTGGGTTCGCACATCCAGTGGGACACGAAACTGAGCACGCGGCTGATGGCGTCGGTGGGGAGCGTGAACGCGGTGAAGGGCGTTGAGGTTGGCAAGGGGTTCGAACTGGCCGACCTGCGCGGCTCGAAGGTGCACGACGTCATCAAGCCCATCGAGGAGTGGGAGCGGAACGGGAACGGCGGATGGGCGAAGCCGTGGCCCCGCCGCACGAACAACTCGGGCGGGCTGGAAGGCGGCATGACGACCGGCGAACCGCTCATCATCCGCGCGGTCGTCAAGCCCATCGCCACGATGATGAACCCGCTGCCGTCCGTCGACCTGACGACCGGCGAGCTGGAGCAGGCTCACTACGAGCGGAGCGATATCACGTTCGTCCCGACGTGCGGCGTGATCGCGGAGGCGATGGTGCTCGTAACGCTCGCCGACGCGTTCATGGAGAAGTTCGGCGGCGACCACGTCTCCGAGACGCACCGCAACTACGACAGCTACCTTGCGACGGTCGGGCCGCGAGACGGGTCATAGGCGCATGATCGGAATGGGGGCATGAGAGTCCTGGGGCTGCTGCTCGCCGCCGGCGTGTTGCTGCTCGCTGCGGGTTGGATGTTCAGGCACAGCAGGAACATCTCCGGCGCGACGAAGATCATCCTGGTAGCAGGCGGCACCGTCCTTGCAGGCGTTGCGCTGGCGTTCCTGATCAGCGCGGTCATCGAATCCGTGCAGTCGTTGTGAGGCATGTGGGAGCAATGACCACCCGCAACCGCATCTATCTCATCGGTTTCTCTGGCGCGGGGAAGAGCGCTGTCGGGCGCAGCACGGCGCGCCTGCTCGGCTGGCGGTTCGAGGACGCCGACGAGCGCATCGTCGAACGCGCAGGCAAGCCGGTCGAGCGCGTTTTCGCGGAGGACGGCGAGCCCGCGTTCCGCGAACTGGAGCGCGCCACCATCGCGGAGTTCGCGCGCGAGGAGCACGTCGTCGTTTCGACGGGAGCGGGGTCGGTCATGCACGACCAGTCGCTCGGCGGGATGCTGAGTTCCGGGCTTGTCGTGGCGCTGGAGGCGCGTCCGGAGACGGTCTACCGGAGGCTCTCGCACATCGCGGAGCTGGACGGCGCCGAGGCGATGACCCGCCCGATGCTGCAGTCCGACGACCCGCTGGGGCGCATCGAGTCGCTGAAGCGCGAGCGCCAGTGGGCCTACGCGCATGCGCACTGGACGGTGCACACGGACGACCTGACGATCGAGCAGGCTGCGCTCGAGGTCGTGCGGGCGTGGCGCCGGCTCGGCGCGCCGTCGGCGTGGGAGGACGACCCGGAACTCGCGGCGACCGTGCGCCTGGAGCAGGGCGCATACCCCGTGTTCGTAGGGTGGGACACGCTGGAGGACCAGCTGGGACGCCGCCTCGCGCAGATGGGGTTGTCCGGCCGGGCGTTCATCGTGTGCGACAGCAACGTCGTCCACCCGTACGGGCGTGCGGCGCAGCGGTCGCTGCACGCGGCAGGCATCGAGATGGGACTGTTCACGTTCCCGGCGGGCGAAGCGAGCAAGAACCTGGCGACGGCCACCGTCCTCTACGAGTGGCTGGCCGAGCGGCGAGCGGAGCGCCGCGACGCCATCGTTGCGGTCGGCGGAGGCGTCGTCGGCGACCTCGCGGGCTACGTCGCGGCGACGTTCCTGCGCGGGATACGAGTCGTGCAGGCGCCGACGTCGCTGACGGCGATGGTCGATTCGAGCATCGGCGGCAAGACGGGGGTCGACCTGCCGGTTGCGAAGAACATGGTTGGCGCGTTCCACCATCCGGCGATGGTGCTGACGGACGTGTCGGCGCTGCGGACGCTGCCGGAGCGGGCGCTGCGCGAGGGGTGGGCGGAGGCGCTGAAGCACGGACTCGCGCTCGAAGCGGGACTGGTCGACCTGTACGAGGAGCACGCCGACGCGCTGCAATCGCTGGACCCGGAACTGACGACGCGCGCGGTCGCGTGGAACGCGGCAGTGAAGGCGCGCATGGTCAGCGCGGACGAACGCGAGATGAGCGGGCTGCGTCAACTGCTGAACTACGGCCACACGATCGGGCACGGCCTGGAGGCGGCTGCGGGGTACGACGCCTACCTGCACGGCGAGGCGGTCGCCATCGGCATGACAGGCGCGGCCCGCCTCGGGATGCTGGAGGGCGTGACGCCGCCGGAGCTGGTGGAGCGGCAGGCGTCGCTCATCGCCCGGTTCGGGCTGCCGTCCGCGTACACGGGCGTCGAGCCGGAGGCGATCCTCGAAGCGATGAGCCGCGACAAGAAGACGACGGCAGGTCAGATCTCGTGGGTGCTCCTGGACGGCGTCGGCTCGTCGCGTACGCATCGCGGCATCGCTCCGGAGCGTGTCGCAAGTGTCGTGAGAGAGCTGGGGGCATAGACCCTTAGCTCTGTGCGGCGGGCTCCAGTTCCCCGGCCTTGAGCTGGCGGAGGGTGTGGAGGATGGAGGCGGTGGTTGGGCGGTCGCCGATGGCTTGGCCCACCTGCATCGCGACGATGCGCTCCGAGGTCAGGATGATGGTCGTGGGCGCCGCCACGCCGTCGCCCAGCAGGTCGAACACGCCGTACGCCTTGGCGACCGCCTGGTCCGGGTCAGCTAGGACGGGATAACTGGCGCCCGTGCGCTCCTGCATGTTCTTGGCGCGAGGGATGTCGTCCGTGCTCAGGGCGATGAGTTCAGCATCCAGGGAGCGTATCTCGTCGTAGGCCTGCTCCAGCTCGCCGAGCTGGTTGATGCAGGTCCCTCAGAAGTTGCCCCGATAGAAGACCACCACGACGGCCTCGTTGGCCGCGAGCGTGTCGGAGAGGCTGACGAGGCCGCCCTGCGCGGCGGCGAGCTCGAAGTCCGGCACGGGGAGGCCGTTCGTGGGCTCCGGGCCGGGTTCGGAGTTGCCGTTACACGACAGAGCGACGACCGGGAAGAGCAGCGAGAGGACGATGAGCGCGGAGAACCCGATGGCGATGCGTTGCCACCAAGGGTTCTGGAAGAGCGAGCGGTGGTCCGCCGGCAGGCGGTTCAACTCCTCGATCTCCTCGAGTTCCCTGTCGGTGTATTCGTCGTTGTTCCTGGGGCGAGGCATGGAAACGGCTCGGGCCTATCCCCCCGCGACGGCGGGGACGATGCTGACCTCGTCACCGGCCTTGACCGGTGTGCCGAGTCCTTCCAGGAAGCGCACGTCCTCGTTGTTCAGGTAGAGGTTGACGAAGTAGCGCAGCGCGCCGTTCTCGTCCAGGATGCGCTCCTGGATGCCGGGGAACTGCGCCTCGAGTTCCGCGATGACGCCGCCGAGCGTCTCGGCGGTCACTGCTGCCTTGTCGGTCCCATTGGTGATCCGCCGCAGCGGACCGGGTATGCGTACGGTTACGCTCATCCTGCCTGGTTCCTCCGGGTTACGGTTCTATCAGGTCTCCCAGCGCGTGGTCGACCCTGACGCCAAGCGAGCGGACCCAGTCCAGGCCGCGCTCGATCTCTTCCAACTCGCCTTCGACCTCAAGTATCACCCACCCGACGCCTTCCTGCACGTCTGCGCGACGGATGTTCGTGATTACGTCGAAGTCGTGTCCCATCCGGTAGATGACGGGCTGCTTGATCATATGGTCAAGGAAGGTGAAGCGCACCCGCTGCATCGTCGTGGCCATGGCGTTCAGGCTTTCACTCCTACGCTCTGCTCGAAAGCGGAAACGGTGCCCTCGATGAGGATGGGGTTCACGACGTCGCTCACGATCTCCGTCGTCTTGAGTCCGTTGCCGGTGATATAGACAACGGTCGGCTCGTCCGGCTGGATCTCGCCGCGCTCGACGAGACGCTTCAGCCCGGCTATCGCGACGCCGCCCGCGCCCTCCGTGAAGATGCCCTCGGTCTGTGCGAGGAGCTTGATGCCCTCCGCGACCTCGTGCTCCTCAGCGATGACGGCGGAGCCGCCGGACGCCTCGATAGTCTTCAGCGCGTAGTAGCCGTCGGCGGGGTTGCCGATGCCGAGCGACTTGGCGATGGTGGCCGGCTTCACGGGACGTATCACGAAGCGTCCCTCCTCGTAGGCGGTCGCGATGGGCGAGCAGCCGCGGGCCTGGGCGCAGTGCATCCGCGTCTCCACCTTGTCGATGATGCCGGTGTGCTCGAACTCCTTGAGCCCCTGGTAGATCTTCGTGAACATCGCGCCGGAAGCAGACGGTGCCACCGCATGCGCGGGAGCGCGCCACCCCAACTGCTCCGCGACCTCGTAGCCGAGCGTCTTGCTGCCGTCGGCGTAGAAGGGGCGGACGTTGATGTTCACGAACGCCCACTGGTACTGGTCGGCCAGTTCGCTGCAGAGGCGGTTGACGTCGTCGTAGCTGCCGTTGACGGCGACCATGGTCGGGTCGTAGATGGCCGCGCCCAGCACCTTGCCGGACTCGAGGTCGGACGGGATGAAGACGTATGCCTTCATGCCGGCCCGCGCCGCGTGTGCGGCGACGGCGCAGGCGAGGTTGCCGGTCGAGGCGCAGGCCAGCGTCTCGAAGCCGAACTCCAGCGCCTTGGCTGCTGCGACGGCGACGACGCGGTCCTTGAACGAGTACGAGGGGTTGACGCTGTCGTTCTTGATCCAGAGTTCCTCGAGCCCGAGACGCTCCGCGAGCCCGCGCGAGCGGATGAGCGGAGTGAACCCGGCGTTGATGTCCACGAGCGGGTTGTACTCGGCGGGGAGGAAGTCGGCGTAGCGCCAGAGGCTGTTGGGGCCGGACATGATGCGCTCTCTGCTGGCGATGTCCGCGATGGCGTCCATGTCGTAGACGACTTCAAGCGGTCCGAAGCAGAAATCACAGACGTTGAAAGCGCCGATGGGGTATTCGCGGGAGCATTCCTTACAGCGCAGAGCGGCGACGTTCACCATGTGGCAACCTCCTGCGTGCGATGCATCACGCGCGCGGCGGTTCGCCTACTCCGCGCGGGCTGTCCCCGTTTGGTTTGCCGTTCAAGGCGTGGGAGCGCATCTTGCACACTTCGTAACAGCGTAGCACTCGCAGGAGCTGAGCGTCAAAGGCGTAACGGTGCGGCGGAGAGGCGTCAGGCATTCGTTTGCCAGAGCCTGCGGCCCGTGATGACAAGGACGATCGGGATCATGACGGCGACGAAATCCCAGATAACGTCGACGGGTACGCTGGCAGATCCACCCGCGTCCAATGCCAGCAGGTATATCCAGTTGCGGAAGAACCAGATGGCGAGCGCCGCGTTGGCGTAGAACAGCACGTGTGCGCCCAGCCGGGAGAGGGTCGGTTCGTCGCTGCCGGACTGCGAGCGCATGTGCCCGAAGTTGACGATGAGCGCTACGAGGATGCCCAGCCCGGAGACGTAGTTCATCACGTCCCAGACCGGCTGCGGGTTGTCGTAGAGGGAGCTGAAGAGGAACTGCGCCAGGTACAGCGCCGCGTACGCCATCATCAGCCCGCCGACCGATCGCAAAGCCATCGCCATGACACCTGCTCCCTGCGTTCGAGTGATGCGCGTCAGACAGGCCTCAGTATAGGCTGGACGAAGGAGGCTGACGATGAGAGACGGGCGCGGCGTTGTGCTGATAACCGGAGCGTCGAGCGGAATCGGCATGGCCACGGCGATCTACATGGCGGAGCGAGGGTACCGCGTGGTCGGGACGAGCCGGGCGAAGGGGCGGCTGGCCGAGCTGGAAGCGGAGGCCGCCGGTCGCGGCCTGTCCGTCGCGGGCGTCGAGCTCGACATCAACAGTGAGGCAGGTCTCACGGAGGCGCTTGCGGCTATCGTGGAGGAACACGGTCCTGTCGGTGCGCTCGTCAACAACGCCGGATACGGCCTGTTCGGGCCAGTGCAGACGCTCACCACGGACGAACTGCGCTCGCTGTTCGAGACCAACGTCTTCGCCGTTGCGCGTCTCATCCGCGCGGTGCTGCCGGGCATGATCGAGCAGGGCGGCGGGACGATCGTGAACGTGAGCTCGATCCTGGGACGGATCGGCGCGCCCTTCCACGGGGCCTATGCGTCCTCCAAGTTCGCGCTCGAAGGGCTGACGGAGTCGCTCAGGACGGAGGTGTGGCCGCTCGGCGTGCGCGTCGTGCTGGTAGAGCCGGGACTGTTCCGCACCGCGTTCCCGGAGAACCAGCTCATGGCTGCGGACATCGAGTCGGATGACGGCGCCCCCTACGACCGGTACGTCCGGGCCTACCGGAGCAGGGTCCGCGGAGCGTTCAACCGGGGCGGAGACCCGGTTCTCGTCGCGAAGGCTATCCACGGCATAGTCCGCTCCCGGCGTCCACGCCTGCGCTATCCGGTGGGCATGGACTCGCGTTTCGGCTCCCTGGGTGCTCGTGTGCTGCCGGAGGGCGTCTTCCTGTCGCTCCTGGGCTGGGCAACCCACCGGTGACTGCCCGCGCCCTCCACGCGAGGCGTCGATACCCCAAAGTTGATAGCACCGCACTCAAGTTTGCTATACTATGAATAAGGCAGACTACTCGTATCGAGCGGTGTCATGGCAAAGAATTACTACGAGACGCTGGAGGTGGCGAAGAACGCCACCGAGAAGGAGATACGCTCCGCGTACCGCCGTCTCGCACGCAAGCATCACCCGGACGTGAACCCCGGCGACAGCAGCGCCGAGGCGAAGTTCAAGGAGATCAACGAGGCGTACCAGGTGCTCTCGGACACCGACTCCCGGAAGAAGTACGACCGCTTCGGAGAGAACTGGCGGCACGCCGACCAGATGCACGGCGGCGGGCAGAGGTCGGGAGCGTCGCCGTTCACGTTCTTCACGAACGCGCGCACGCGCCGGGGCGGCTCTCCGGGGTTCAGCGCATTCACGGACGTGAACGGCCTCGGCGACTTCAGCAATCTCTTCGACGGCTTCGCCGACGCGCGCTGGGGCGGCGGCCCGCGCCGGCAGGCTGCGGCTCCCCGCCGGCTCGATGTGCCGGTGACCATCACGTTGGAAGAGGCGTATGCGGGCTCGACGCGCACCGCGCAGCACCCCGGCGGCAAGCGGCTGGAGGTGCGGATACCCGCGGGCGTCGAAAGCGGCGCGCGCATACACGTGAACCCGAAGCGCGACGGTGTGGATGAGTTCAACCTCGTCGTGACCGTTGCGCCGCACGCCGTGTTCGAGCGCGCGGGCGACGACGTGCGCTTCACCGCGCGCGTACCGCTGCTGGACGCAGTGCTCGGCGGCGAAACGCAGGCGCCGACGCTCGGAGGAAAGAGCGTCGCAGTGCGCATCCCGCCGGGGACGCAGAACGGGCGCGTGATCCGCCTGCGGGGGAAGGGGATGCCGAAGCGGAGCGGCGGCGGCCACGGGGACATGCTCGTGACGGTGATGGCCGTGCTGCCGGTGGAGTTGACCGAAGAGCAGCGCGAGCTGTTCGAGCGGCTGCGCGATGCCGAACACGCCGCGGAGCAGGCCGGAGTGTAGGAGAGAGAGGGCATGATGCAGCGGACGATCGTTACAGAGGCATGGAGCAGGCCTTCCTATGCGGATGGTGTGAACGACGACGAGCCGTGCTACGTCATCAGCGTCGCTTCCCGCATGGTGGGCGTGCACGCGCAGACGCTCCGCACGTACGAGCGCATCGGGCTGCTGACCCCGGCGCGCTCGCGAGGGAACATCCGTATGTTCTCCCCGGCGGACGTCTCACGGGCGCGCTGGATCAAATCGCTCATGGAGGACCTGGGTATCAACCTCGCGGGAGTGGAGGTGCTGATGCGTATGCAGGCGCGGATGGTCGAGCTGGAGCGCCAGGTACGCCGTCTGGAGGAACGCCTGGGCAGCCGCTGACACGGCTTGCCGGAGGCTGATCGGAGTATCGTCATGGTTTTCAAACAGGAAGATTTCACGGAACAGGCGCAAGCCGTCATCGGGGCGAGCTACGAGGTTGTTCGGAGGTTCCGCCACTCGCAGTGGGACGTGGAGCACGTGATGCTCGCGCTGCTCGAAAGCGCCGAGTCCGTGCCCGCGCGCATACTGACCGGTATGGGCGTCAACGTGGACCGTACGCGCGGAGAACTGGAGATTGTGCTCAAGAAGACGCCCCAACTCGCCTACGAGTCCAACCAGTTGCACCCCACGCCCCGGGCCATGGCCATGCTGCAGGCGGCGAAGGACGAAGCCGAGCGACTGCACGACGAGCACATCGCAACCGAGCACCTCTTCCTCGCCATCCTCTCCGACGAACGGGGCGAAGCGGCGCGCATCCTGGCGGAGCACGGCGTCACGAAGGAGCGCGTCTACCAGGCGCTCGTGAACGTTCGCGGCGGGCACCGTGTCACCGACCCGCGCGCCGAGCACCGCTACCAGACGCTCGAACGCTACACGATAGACCTGACTCAGCTTGCCCGCGAGGGGAAGCTGGACCCGGTCATAGGACGCATGGACGAGATACGCCGCGTGATGCAGACGCTCATCCGCCGCACCAAGGACAACCCGGTCATCATCGGCGGGGCGGGCGTGGGCAAGACGGCGATCGCCGAAGGACTCGCGCAGCGCATCGTCGCGGGCGATGTTCCGGAGTCGCTGCGGGACAAGCGCGTGCTCGCGCTGGACATGGCGGGGCTGGTCGCCGGTGCGAAGTTCCGCGGCGAGTTCGAGGAGCGGCTGAAGTCGGTGATCGACGAGATGAAGGAGGCGCGCCGCGAGGTGGTGCTCTTCATCGACGAGCTGCACACCGTGGTGGGCGCGGGTGCCGGTGAGGGCGGACTGGACGCCGCGAACATCATGAAGCCGGCCCTCGCGCGCGGCGAGCTGCAGGTGATCGGCGCCACGACGCCCGATGAGTACCGCAAGCACATCGAGAGGGACGCTGCACTCGAGCGCCGGTTCCAGACGATATGGCTGGAAGAGCCTACGGTCGATCAGACCATCGAGATACTCCGCGGACTGCGCCCGCGCTTCGAAGCGCATCACAATGTGCAGCTGGATGACGCCGCGCTCGTCGCGGCGGCGCGCCTGAGCGCGCGCTATATCTCCGGCAGGAACATGCCGGACAAGGCGGTGGACCTGATAGACGAGGCTGCCGCCAGGCTGCGGCTGGACGTGGAGAGCCTGCCGCCGGACCTCACCGCGCAGGACCAGCACATACGCGACCTGCTGGAGCAGGAGGAGTCGGCCGCGCAGCGGAGCGACTACGAAGGAGCGGCCAGCCTGAAGGTGGAGCGTGTCCGGCTGGAGGAAGAGTTCAATCGCGACCGCAGCGAGTTCCTGGGGCGCGACCACGCTGACCTCGTGGTGCGCGCTGAGGACATCGCCACACTCATCGCGACGTGGACGGGCATCCCTGCGACGCGTCTGATGGAGGAGGAAGCGGAGCGCTTGCTGCACCTGGAGGACCGTCTGCATGAGCGGGTCGTAGGGCAGCACGACGCCGTCGTCGCCGTGGCGGACGCCATACGCCGGGCGCGCGCCGGTCTGCGCGACGAGAAGCGTCCAGTAGGCTCGTTCATGTTCCTCGGGCCGACAGGCGTCGGGAAGACGGAACTCGCCCGTGCGCTCGCGGAGTCCCTGTTCGACGACGAGGAGAACATGGTGCGGGTGGACATGTCCGAATACGCGGAGCGCCACACCGTCTCCCGCCTCATCGGGGCGCCGCCCGGCTACGTCGGCTACGACGAGGCGGGGCAGTTGACCGAGGCGGTACGCCGCAGGCCGTTCAGGGTTGTGCTCTTCGACGAGATCGAGAAGGGGCACCCGGACGTGTTCAACGTCATGCTCCAGATACTGGAGGACGGGCGGCTGACGGACGGCCACGGGCGGAAGGTGGACTTCAGCCACACCATCATCATCATGACCAGCAACATCGGAACGGCGGAGTTCAGCAAGGGAGGCATCGGCTTCCGCGCGGGGCAGCCCACGACCGAGGAGGAGCGGCACCGCCTGGCGGTGATGGAGGCGCTCAAGAAGCACTTCACGCCGGAGTTCCTCAACCGGGTGGACGAGTACATCGTCTTCCACCCGCTGACCCGGGAGGAGCTGCACGAGATCATCGACCTGATGGTGCGCCACGTGCAGGAGCGTCTCGCTGAGCGCTCGATAGCGATACACCTCACCGCAGCCGCGAAGGACTGGCTGGAGGACGAGGGGTTCGACCCGGTCTACGGCGCGCGCCCGCTGCGGCGTGCGGTGGAGCGCCACGTGGAGAACGTCATCGCGCGGGGCATCCTCGCCGGCGAATACGTGGACGGCGACGCCATCACCGTCGACGCGGCCAACAGCGGCGGGCTGACCTTCGCCAGGGAGCCCGCCGCCGAACCCGCGACAGCGGGTGTCTAGCGCGCAGCCTCATCCCGCCTCCGAGATTGACTGTGAGGGTCGCATCTGGTATGGCTTGCCGGTGCATATCGCCGGTTCCTGCGTCTCGCTCGCGAGGTGAGACGGAATCCGCAGCAGAGCATGCTGGAGTCTGGCGATGCGCAGGAATCCTGTTGATGCAGAGGGAGGTCGGCGATGAGGGACCTGAGCAGAACGATGATCGGGCGGTTGACCGCCTTACTCCTGACGGGTGTGCTCGTCGCATTGGTCGGCGTGGCGTGTGGCGCAGACCCCACTGCCACTCCTACTCCCCAGCCGACACCCACACCGGTTCCGCCAACGGCCACGCCGGTTCCGGAACAGCCGTCGCAGCCTGACCCCACGGCTACCCCGACTGCCACGCCTGACGCCATGATGGTGTTCGAGTCGGAGTGGGCGGACCTGATCGCGGCGGCGCAGGAAGAAGGCGAGATCGTCGTTGTGATGGGCGGCTCCGCGAGCCGCAACTACCGGCCCGTCATGCAGGCCTTCCAGGACAAGTTCGGCATCACCGCCACGGTCTCGACGGGCGGCGGCGGCGCACAGACGGACCGCATCCTCGCGGAGCAGTCCGCCGGACGCTACGACGCCGACGTCATGATGGTGGGCGGCACGTCAGCGGCGCGGATCATGCGCGCAGGCGGGCTGGACCCGATACCGCCCGAACTGATCCACCCTGAAGTGATCGACGGGAGCGGCTGGTTCCAGGGCAGGCTCTGGTACGCGGATGCCGATACCGAACAGTTCATCCTGAACCACGGCGCAGCGGCGTCTCCTTACAACATGAGCATGCGGTACAACACGAATGAGGTCACCCAGGCCGACCTCGATGCGATGAACTCCGTGTACGACTACCTCGACCCGAAGTGGGCAGGCAGGATCGTCGCGATTCCGGCGATCGCTGAAGGCGCGGGCGGCACCTACTCGGGCATCATCCTTCACCCGGACGTTGGCGAGGAGTGGCTGCAGCGGTTCGTGGACCCGGCCTTTGACGTCACCTTCTCGACGGACTTCCGGTTTATCACGGACAGCGTCGCCGGCGGCAGGTTCGCGATGGGTATCGCCATCGGTTCTGCCGGACGGGACCTGGACAGGCTCGCTGAGCAGGGCGGCCCTGTGGACCGCATGTTCAAGCCGTTCTCGGAAGCGGACACCCTGAGCGGCGCGGGCGCGGGCGACAACCTGCAGCTTCTGAAGAACCGGCCTCATCCCAATGCAGCCAAACTCCTGACCAACTGGTTCCTCTCCGTCGAAGGGCAGACTGCCAG
Source organism: Dehalococcoidia bacterium (assembly GCA_034422595.1). GTDB lineage: Bacteria > Chloroflexota > Dehalococcoidia > Lucifugimonadales > Australimonadaceae > Bin16. The sequence continues at coordinate 176,517 of DAOUJO010000013.1, forward strand.
GCACGAGTTGAGCGAGGGCTCGCCGAACCCAAGCCTGCGTGACGACATTCCCTGCACGGGTAAGGTGGACCCGCGCGAGTGCAGGCAGGCCGGTGCGAGCTACATCTACCTGACCGGCGACCCGGAGTACGCACTGCGCACCGAAGAGGCCCTGGAGCGTTCCAGGGAGATCCACCGCGCGGCGCGCGGCGGATAACGCATAGATGAACCGGGGCGCTTCGGTAACGGGGCGCCCCGGTTTCGGTTCGAGGAGGCAGGGCATGCAGGTGGCAAGACCGCGACCACGGGTCCGCGGTTTCAGGATGCCCCCCACGAGCGCCTATATCATGGCGGTCGTCCTCCTCCTGCTGGGCTTCTACCTGATATGGCCCGTGCTCCTGCTGGTCATCAACAGCTTCGACGCCCGGGCTGACTGGTTCGTGGGCGAGCGTGAATGGGGCCTGAAGCACTGGCGCGACGCGTGGTCTACGCCCGGCTTGGTCAGTTCGCTTGGCAACAGCATCATGATCTGGGCGTTCGTCGTGGGGATCAGCTTCCCGATCGCTGTGCTCATCTCGTGGGTGCTGGCCCGGACGAACATCCCGTTCAGCCACTCCATAGAATTCCTGTTCTGGATCTCGTTCATGATGCCGGGCATCGCCACCACGCTCGCCTGGATCACGCTGCTCGACCCGTACATCGGGCTCATCAATATCGGCCTGGAGAAGCTGCCTTTCATCGATGATTCCCCATTCAACATCTTCAGTGTGCCGGGCATCGTCTGGGCGCACCTCATGGCGAACGGCATCTCCATAAAGGTGATGCTCCTCACGCCGGCGTTCCGCAACATGGACGCCAGCATGGAGGAGGCCGCACGGGTGAGCGGCGCATCCAACGTCCTTACGATGATGCGCGTGACGTTGCCGCTCATGGTCTCGCCCATGGCGCTCGTGTTCGCGCTACAACTGCTCCGCATCTTCCAATCGTTCGAGACCGAGCTGCTTCTGGGCCTCCCGTTCGACTTCTACGTCTACTCCACCAAGATATGGGAGCTCGTGCGGCAGGACGTTCCCAACTACGGCCTCGCGACCGTCCTTGCCAGCCTCACGCTGCTCGTTATCGCGATAATCATCCCCGTGCAGCGCTGGATCATCCAGCGTCGCCGCTACACCACCATCACCGGCAGCTTCAAGCCTGGTCTCATAGACCTGGGTCCGTGGAGGCTTCCGCTCTTCGGCATCATCGGCGTCCTCATCTTCATGCTGACCATAGGTCCGGCGATATCGCTCCTGTTCGGCAGTTTCATGACGCGGGCGGGCTACTTCTACCTCACCCCCACCTACACGCTGGACCACTGGCAGCTCGTCCTCACAGATAACCTCTTCCTCAAAGCGCTGCGCACGACACTCATCCTCTCGATCACCGCCGCGATACTCAGTCCACTCCTCTTCTCCCTCATCGCTTACATCCTCGTGCGGACGCGCTGGGCGGGCAGGTGGGCGCTCGACCTCATCATCTGGGGTTCTGGGGCTATACCTGGCATCCTCTCAGGCCTTGGGCTGCTCTGGCTCTTCCTGGGCACGCCGTTGCTCAGCGTGCTCTTCGGCACCATCTACGCGCTGCTGCTCGTCGTCATCATCCAGGGCAACACCACCGGGACGAACATCGCGAAGGGCGTATTCGTGCAGATCGGCGCAGACATGGAGGAGGCTGCGCGCGTCGCCGGCGCGGGATGGATACGCACCTACTTCCGCATCTGGATCCCGCTGCTGATGCCGACGCTCATCCTGCTCGCGACGCTCAACTTCGTCATCGCCGCGGGCACCACCAGCAGCATCGTCCTGCTCGCCTCCCGCGACACCATCACGCTCTCGCTCCTTGCGCTGGAGTTCGCCTCGCCTGCCATCGGACATCGGGAGGAGGCCAGCATCGTTGGCCTGTTCATCATCATCCTCACAGTGGGGTTGGCGTCGGTCGCCCGGGCGTTCGGCCTGCGACTCGGCGTGCGGCATGAGCAGCAGGCCAACGCGCGGCAGGTCGAAGAGAGCCAGAGCCAGGCAGGCGCATCAGCGCCGTCGCGCCCGTAACAGTACGCGTAACCCAAGGAGGCGCCATGACGACCGACGCCGAGATCAGACGTGCGGAGACGCCGGACGATCTGGAGGTCTTTCCGGAGCCGGACGCCTACCTGGACTGGCAGCGCGACGAGGGCGTGAAGGTCATCGTCGACTTCGCGTTCGAGGACCTGGCGCGTATCGAACTCGGCGACTGGCAGCGCAAGGGCGGGAAGGGCGCCATCATCAACATCCCCAACCCGCTTCTCCTCAACGATTCCCACCTCGTCGAGATCAACCCCGGCGGCAGCTCGGAACCGGAGCATCACCTCTACGAGGAGATGGTCTACATCGTCTCCGGACGCGGCGCGACGAGCGTCTGGCTGGAGGACGGCGCGGAGCAGACGTTCGAGTGGCATGCCGGCAGCCTCTTCTCCATCCCGCTCAACGCGTGGTACCGCCACTTCAACGCCAGCGGCACGGAGTCCGCGCGCTACCTCGGCGTGACGAACGCCCCGCCGGTGCTCCGCTGGTGGCGCAACCGCGACTTTGTCTTCAACAACGACTTCCGGTTCACCGACCGCTTCGGCGGGGACGGCGACTACTTCAGCGGCGGGGGCACCCTCTACCAGCGCCGCAAGTGGGCGAGCAATTTCATCCCCAACGCGCCCGACATGCAGCTCTACGACTACCTGACGCGCGGCGCGGGCGGCGTGAACGCCAGCCTGGAGATGGCGGGCAACGTCACCAAGGCCCACATCTCCGAGTTCCCCGTCGGTACGTACAAGAAGGCGCACCGCCACGGCCCCGGCGCGCACCTCGTCATCCTCAGCGGCGAGGGCTTCTCCCTGCTCTGGAACGACGACGAACAGTCCGACCTCCGGAAGGCTGATTGGAAGACCCGCGGTATGGTTATCGTTCCGGCTGACCGCACGTTCCACCAGCACTTCAACGGCGGCCCGACGCGGGCGCGCTACCTCGCGCTCCGGCCGGGCACCGGGCTCGTCAACGGGCCGCGTTCCTCCGACCTGAGCGTGAACGAGGGCGGCGGCCAGATCGAGTACGAAGACGAATCGCCCCGCGTCCACGAGATATTCGAGGCGGAGCTGGCGAAGAACGGCGCGCCCTGCCGCATGAAGGCGTTCATCCCCTGGTGCACCGGCGAGGTCGGCCCCACCCGCGTTCGGGACACGTAAGCCGTGGTAACCTCGCGGCATGGACAAGAAACCACTAGGCAAAAGCGGAGTTGACCTCCCGGAGATCGGACTCGGCACGTGGGAGTCCAACGGCGATCCGGCGGTCATCCACCGCGCTATCGAACTCGGCGCATTCCTCATCGACACAGCCGAGTCCTACGGGACCGAGGGGCTCGTCGGCAGAGCGATCGCCGGTCGGCGGGATGAGGTATTCATCGCCACCAAGGTCTCGCCGTGGCACTTCCGCCACGCGGACGTGCTCGAAGCGTGCGACCGCAGCCTGAAGGCGCTGGACATCGACACCATCGACCTCTACCAGCTCCATGCGCCTTCCGCCGACGTCCCCATCGAGGAGACGATGGGCGCGATGGCCGACCTCGTCGACGCGGGCAAGGTACGACACGTCGGCGTCAGCAACTTCTCCGTGCGCGAGATGGAGGCTGCGGAGGCGGCGCTCGGCACGGACCGGATCGTCGAGAACCAGATCAAGTACAGCCTGTTCGACCACGAGTTCGCCGACACGGTGATCCCCTGGTGCGAGGAGCGCGGCATCATGGTGCTGGCGTACAGTTCGCTGGAGCAGGGAGCGTTCCAGAGCGCGATACGGAGCAACCCGCGTCTCGTCGAGGTGATGGAGAGCGTCTGCGCCGAGACGGGAATGACTGCGGCGCAGCTGCTGCTGAACTGGACGCTCCGCTCGCCCGTCGTCATCACCATCCCCAGGACGAACACCCTCTCGCGCGTCGACGAGAACTGCGCCGCGTCCGGCTGGCGGCTGACCGACGCCCAGTGGCACGCGCTGACCGACGCCGCAGGGACGACCCGCTCCTCCTACTGGTGGCGGTGAGCGCCCCTATCCGCCATCCAGCGGCATCGCCGCCGGTACTCCGCACTCCGCAAGGACGACGGCTATCGGCCCCTCGGTGACCACGGCAGCAAGGAAGCGCTCGACGTTCAGCGAGACCCCGATGGCGGTCAGCCCGTCCGCGACGCAGGCGGCGGCTTCCTCGTCCACCCCGCGCACCTCGGCGAACCCGGCAATGAAGGCGGCCCGTTCCTCGGGCGAGGGCGGCGTGTCCGTGTCCGTTCCGTCGTTGGGGTTGGAGGCCGTCCCGTCTGACAGGCTGGGGTCGCTCGGCGCCGGCCCGGGTCCAGGCGTGGGCGTCGGTTCAGGCGTCGCCGTCGGGGTTGGGGTCGGCGTGGGTGAACTGCACGCGGCCAGCGCCGCTGCGAACGCCATCGCCCCGATGGCAACCTGCAACCGTTTTCTCATCGTGTATCTCCTGCTCGAACTGTTCACAGGGTACTACGCTTGTTCGTGGCGTTGCGTTCCGTGTAGTAGCATCCCCCGATATGACCGCTGGTCCGGGCACCCCCAACGCAGGCGCGATCATCGTCGCCGCGGGCGCGAGCACCCGCATGGGCGACGCGGGGGACAAGACGCTCGCCGACATCGGAGGCGAGCCGCTCATCGCTCGCACTGTGGACGTCTTCGAAGGGTGCGATGCCATAGCAGCCGTCGCGCTCGTCGTGTCCGAGCGCAACATGGACGCTGTCGCCGCCCTGCGCGATGAGAAGGGATGGCGCAAGACGATGCCCCCGCTGATCGGCGGCGCGCGGCGGCAGGACAGCGTCCGCGCCGGGCTCGACGCGCTCCCGCCGGAGTGCGAGTGGGTGCTCGTGCACGACGGCGCGCGCCCGTTCGTCACGTCCCGCATGATCGAGGAAGGGCTCGCCGCTGCCGCCGATACCGGCGCAGCCATCGCCGTCGTCCCGGCCTTCGACACCGTGAAGCGTGTCGGGGAGGGCGGAAGCGTCGTCGAAACGCTCGACCGCAGCCAATTGGCGATGGTGCAGACGCCGCAGGTGTTCCGCCGCTCCTTGCTCCAGCGCGCCCACGCCGAGGTGACGGACGACGTAACCGACGACGCGGCGATGGTCGAGCGCATCGATATCGAGGTACGCACGTTCGCCGGGGCGCGGAGCAACATGAAGATCACGACACCTGAGGACCTGGGGCTGGCGCAGGCGTTGGTGTCTTCAGTTCAGTGACACGCGCCCCTTACGCCGTCGCCCCTCCATGTCCTACGATGGTTGCCGCTGCGAGGGCATGCGTCAGCCACGGACCGCTCGGCGCGCTCAGGAGTGCAGTGGCCCACAATGGCGCACTTTGGCACACCTAACACGCAATCCTGCGTCCGCTGCTAAACTCGCGGGCACACCGCGACGGAGGATGACGCGATGACCACGCGTTTCGGCATAGGCTACGACGCGCACGCGCTGGAGGAGGGGGTGCCACTCACGCTCGGCGGGGTGCGCATCCCGTCGGAGCGTGGGCTCGCCGGCCACAGCGACGGCGACGTTGTAGCGCATGCCATCATCGACGCGCTGCTGGGGGCGGCCGCTCTCGGCGATATCGGTACACACTTCAAGGAAGACGACCCATCTGTTCCTAAAGGCGTGACCAGCACGTCGCTCCTGGAGCGCACCGTCGCCATGCTCCGCCGGTCCGGATGGAGTGTGGTCAACGTCGATGCTACAATCGTTCTCCAGCGTCCCCGTCTCTCGGAGTACGTCCCGGCCATGCGATGGGCTATCGCCGCCTCGCTTGGAATGGGGCTCTCCGCGGTGAGCATCAAGGCCACCACCGAGGACGGCCTCGGGTACACCGGATCCGAGATGGGCGTGGCGGCAATGGCCGTGGCATCCATCACAGACGGCAGTCCATGAAACTCTCCGACACCCTCACCGGCGAGAAGCGCGATTTCAAACCCGCCGGCGACGAGGTCCGCATCTACGTCTGCGGCGTCACCCCGTACTCCTCCGCGCACGTCGGCCATGCGATGAGCTACATCGTCTTCGACGTGCTCCACCGCTACCTGGAGTTCCGGGGCTATAAAGTGCGCCGCGTCCAGAACTTCACCGACATCGACGACAAGCTCATCGACCGCGCCGTCCAGGAGGGCACGACCGTCGAGGCGCTTGCCGAGCGCCACATCGGCGAGTACTTCGTGAACATGGCCGCGCTCAACGTCCGCGAGGCCGACGAGTACCCCCGCGCCACGCAGGAGGTGCCCAAGATTATCGAGCTCATCTCCGGCCTCATCGACAGCGGCCACGCCTACGAGTCCAACGGCGACGTCTACTTCCGCGTCCGCAGCGACGAGCAGTACGGCAAGCTCAGCCATCGCTCGCTGGATGCGATGCGGGCGGGTGCGCGCATCGAGCCGGGCGTGCAGAAGGAGCACCCGATGGACTTCGCGCTCTGGAAGTCCGCCAAGCCCGGCGAGCCGTCGTGGGAGAGCCCTTGGGGCGGCGGACGCCCCGGCTGGCACATCGAGTGCTCCGCGATGGCGCTGCGCTACCTCGGTGAGAGCATCGACATCCACGGCGGCGGGCAGGACCTCATCTTCCCACACCACGAGAACGAGATTGCCCAGAGCGAGGCGTTCACCGGCACCCGCCCGTTCGCCCGCTTCTGGTTGCACAACGGCCTGCTCAACATGGACGCGCAGAAGATGAGCAAGTCTCTCGGCAACCTCGTCACCATCGGCGACGCGCTCGAGCGCTACTCGGCGGACGCCATCCGCCTCTCGGTGCTCAACGCGCACTACCGAAGTCCCGGCTACTACTCGGACGAGGCGCTCGCCGGCTCCGAGCGCGCAGCCGGGCGGCTCCGGCAGGCGGCGTCGGCGGCACCGAACGCGGGCGCGGGCGCCGCTCTCGATGCGTCGGAGACGCGGTCGCGCTTCATCGAGGCGATGGACGACGACCTCAACAGCCCGCAGGCGGTCGCCGCTCTCTTCGACCTGGCGCGCGACATCAACCGGGGCTCCACGGATGGTCGGGACGTCGCTTCGGCGCAGGAGACGCTCCGTGAACTGACCGGTGTGCTGGGCCTGACGCTTGAGGAGCGCGAAGCCTCGGTCGATGCGGACCTCGCCGCGCGGGTCGAGACGCTCGTCGAGCAGCGCGCTGCCCTCCGCGCCGCCCGCGACTTCGCCGGCGCCGACGCCGTCCGCGATCAGCTCACCGCGATGGGCATCGAGCTCACGGACTCCCCCTCCGGCACCACCTGGCGCGTCTCCGGGTAGGCTGGCCTGCGGGCATGAGCACCACGTCTGGTACCGACCTTCGCGACGCCCTTGTCGCCATCGTGGGCGCGGAGCACGTGCTGACCGACGACGAGTCCCGCGAACGGCTGTCGTTCGATGCGGTGACCGCCCATCGTCTCGGCGGACGCTCGGAATTAGCGGCAGCGCGGGTCGACGCGGTTGTGCGGCCAGCGACTACGGCAGAGGTCGCGGCGGTGGTGTCGTTCGCATCGGAGCGCGGCATACCGGTTGTGCCCTACGGCGGCGGCACCGGCGTCATGGGCGCGGTCGTACCGGTTCGCGGGGGCATCGCTCTCGACCTCCGGCGCATGGACCGTATCGTCGAAGTGCGCCGCGAGGACAGGGCGGCCCGCGTGCAGCCCGGCGTCTACCTCGCCGACCTCGACGCCGCTGCTCGTGACCACGGCATGATGCTGGGGCACGACCCGTGGAGCGTGCCGATCGCCACGGTCGGCGGCGCGATCTCGACGGACAGCGTCGGCTACCGCGCCAGCAGGTATGGCTCGATGGGGCAGCAGGTGCGCGCGCTGGAGGTGGTGCTGGGCAGCGGCGAGGTCGTGCGGACGCGGGCCATCGAACGGCAGAGCAGCGGCCCGATGCTGAAAGGGTTGTTCGCCGGCGCCGAGGGCACGATGGGCGTCATCACCGAGGCCACGATCGACCTGCGCGCCCTGCCGGAGGCGCGCGAGTTCGCGTCGGTCGGGTTCGCCACGTTCGAGCAGGGCTACCCGGTCGTTGCGCGGCTGTTCGACATCGGCCTCGTGCCCGCGTTGATAGACCTCACCGAGGAGCCCGGGACTCCGGAGAACGCCGCGCCGTGCATCCTCTACCTCGGCTTCGAGGGGTACCGCGAGCAGGTCGAGGCGCAGCGCATTCGCACGATGGCGGAGGCGCTGGCGGCAGGTGGGCGCGACCTCGGCCCCGGCCCGACGCGGGAGTACTGGGAGACGCGGCACGCTGTCGCCGAGCGCTGGCGCGACCACATCCGCCCGCTGCGTCCGACCGAACGCTGGAGGGAGCAGCGGTGGCGCTACGCCGACTATCTGCACGTTGCCATGCCGGTGTCGCGCGTGCTCGCCTACAAGCGCGCCTGCGAGCAGATCGCCGCCCGGTACGGCCTGGACATACGGGAGTCCGCCGTCTGGACGCATCCGGAACTCTTCTCCGTCTTCGTGCGCGCCGCCCAGGGCGAGGGCGACGGCGATGCGGCAGCAACCGCGTTGCGGCAGGCGGTCGACGCCATGCTCGAAGAGGCGCTGCACCTCGGTGGGGGAGTCGAGTACTGCCACGGCCTTGGCGTGAAGCTCGGCGGCTGGGCCGAGCGGGAGTGGGGCGACGCGCTGTTGCTTGCCCGTCGGCTCAAGCGTGCGGTCGATCCCAATGGCATCCTGAACCCGGAGAAGCTGGGGCTGTGAGTCTTCCGCTCGTCGTGGTCGCGGGGGCAACCGGCGCCATCGGCGCAGAGGTCGTGCGCGAACTGCAGTCCCGCGGCACCCGCGTCCGTGCGCTGGTCCGCGAGCCCGCACGCCTGACCACGGAGCCGGAGGAGATATTCGTCGGCAACCTGCTCAACCCGCGGACACTGGAAGGGTCGTGCGCAGGCGCGGACGCCGTCGTCTCGTGCGCGGGCGCCAGCTTCGCGTCGAGGTTGTTCACTTACAAGGCTGAGGCGTTCTTTGCAGTGGACGACGGAGGCAACCGAAGCCTGCTGCGTGAGGCTGAGGAAGCGGGCGTGCGGCGGTTCGGGTACGTCTCCGTGTACGGTGGGCGCTTCCTGGGCATGATGGAGTATGTCCGGGCGCACGAGTCGTTCGCCGCCGCGATGCGCCTGTCCTCCATCGACCACCTCATCGTGCGGCCCACTGTGACGTTCGCGCGGCTCGCCCCGCTCGTGGAGCGCGCACGCAGGCGCGGGAAGCTGTCGATGGTCGGCACGGGGCAGGCGCAGACGAACCCCGTTCACGAGGCGGACGTGGCGAAGGCGCTCGTCGACGGTCTGGAAGGCCGGGAAGAGGAGGTGGACGTCGGCGGGCCGGAAGTGCTGACCTGGGAGGAGATAGCCGGGATGGTTGCGGCCGCTGCCGGAGATGCGGACGTGCGCTTCTCCTACCTGTGGCGGGCGCAGCTGCGGGCCGCGTTTAGGCGGTTCACGGGACGGCACGGGTACGACTCGGCGGTCTACCGGATCGCGGAGTCGGCGGTCGACATGGTCGCGCCTGTAGTCGGTGAGCGGCGGCTGGAGGACTACTTCGCGTCGCTGGAGGCTAGGTGATAGTCAGGTTCAGGACTGCGAGGATGACGAAGATGACGCCCAGTCCGATGGTGAACTGGAAGAGCGTGCGCTCAACCCCGCGCCGCGTCCGGTAGGACTGGATGGAGCCCGCGCCGAAGAGACCGCCCCCCGCGCCGCGCACCTGCATGAGGATGCTCGCCACGAGCAGTACTACCACGATGATTACTGCGAAACTGATGTAGGTTCCCAAGTGCTCCCCCTAGCTTTTCATCGTGTCCAACTGCTCGACGATGAGCCCGGCCACGACCGATGGGTTGGCGTTGCCGCGCGTCGCCTTCATCACCTGTCCCACGAGGAACTTGGCCGCGGTCTCCTTCCCCGCCAGATAGTCTGCAACCGCCTGGGGGTTCCCGTCTATGGCCTGAGCGACCGCATCGGCGAGTGCGCTCGAGTCCGAGATCTGGACGAGTCCAAGGTCGGCCACGACCGCCTTCGCGGTCCTGCCCGTGCGGAACATCTCCTCGATGGCACGCTTTCCCTGAGGCGTGCCGAGCGCTCCGCTCTCCAGCATGCCCAGCAGCTCCGCGAGCCGCTCCGGCGTCACGGGCGAATCGTGGATGTCGGTGTGCGTCTCGTTGGCGAGGCGTCCCAGTTCAGTGAGCGTCCAGTTCGCTGCGGCCTTGGCAGTCGCGTCCGAGCTGCCGTTCGCTCTGGCGTGCCGGACAGTGGCCTCATAGTAGTCGGCCAGGCCGGGCGTTGCGGTAAGGAGCGTGGCGTCGTAGGCCGGAAGACCGTACTCGTCGACGAATCGCTGCCTGCGCTCCTCCGGCAGTTCCGGCAGCAGTTCCGCTATCTCCGCAACCCATGCGGGGTCCACGTTGAGCGGCGGCAGGTCCGGCTCCGGGAAGTAGCGGTAGTCGTTCGCTTCTTCCTTGCTGCGGAGCGAGGTCGTGACGCCCCTGTCCTCCAGCCAACCGCGCGTCTCCTGTACGACGCGTCCGCCGGACTCCAGCACCTTCGCCTGGCGCTCGACCTCGTGCTCGATGGCACGGAAGACCGAGCGGAACGAGTTCATGTTCTTGACCTCGACCTTGGTGCCGAACGTGTCGCTGCCTTTCGGGCGGATGCTGACGTTGGCGTCGCATCGGAAAGAGCCCTCGTCCATGTTGGCGGTCGAGACGCCGAGGTAACGGAGGATGGACTGGTAGGACATGAGGTACTGCCGGGCCTCTTCCGCAGAGCGGATGTCCGGCCGGCTGACCATCTCTACGAGCGGCACGCCGGAGCGGTTCACGTCCACGAGCGAATAGCCCTCGCCGGTGGCAGGGTCGGTCAGGTGGCTCAGCTTGGCGACGTCCTCCTCCATGTGGACACGCTCGATGCCCACGCGGCGGCGCTCGCCGTCCACACTCACATCGAGATAGCCGCTGGAGCAGAGAGGGAGGTCGTACTGGGATATCTGGTACCCCTTCATCAGGTCAGGGTAGGGGTAGTTCTTGCGGTCGAACTTGCTGTGAGGCGCGATGCTGCAGTGCAGCGCCAGCCCGATCATGATGATGGAGCGTATGGCCTCGCGGTTGATGACGGGCAGCGAGCCGGGCAGCCCGAGACACACCGGACATACGCGGGTGTTGGGCTCGGCGTCCTGGTAGTCGGCGGGGCATGCGCAGTACATCTTGCTGTCGGTTCGCAGCTGCGCGTGCACTTCGAGGCCGATGACTGGTTCGTACTCGGTCATGGGGCTTCGATTATAGCGCAGGCCGTGCAGCGCGGGCGGCGCACCGAAAACGGCGCGGTATAATTCCCCCATGACCAGTGACTACGGCAGGGTGAACGCGCCCGACTTCCCCGCGGATGCAGACTGGCTGAACACGGCCCGCCGGATGCGGCTGACCGACTTCGCCGGGAAACTGCTCCTGCTCGATTTCTGGACGTACTGCTGCATCAATTGCATGCACCTCTTGCCGACGCTCCAGCGGCTGGAGCGCGAGTTCCCTGAGGAGCTCGCCGTGGTGGGCGTGCACACCGCGAAGTTCGACGAGGAACGTGCCACGGAGAACGTGCGCCAGGCCGTGATGCGCTACGGGATACGCCACCCCGTGCTCAACGACGCTTCGATGGAGACGTGGCGCCAGTACGCCGTGCGCGCCTGGCCGACGCTGATGTTCGTGGACCCGGCTGGAAGAGTCATCGGGAAGGTGGAAGGCGAGCTGGGATTCGAGCAGGGCGCGGAGTTGATCCGCAAGATGCTGGAGGTCTTTCGCGCCGAGGGAACGCTCAGGCCCGGGCCGCAGGCGTACGACGTGGAGGCCCCTCGCTCCGGCGTGCTCTGTTACCCCGGCAAGGTGCTCGGCGACTCTGCCGGAGAGCGGCTGTTCATCGCGGACTCCGGCCATCACCGTGTGCTGGTCACTGATCCGGAAGGCGAGATACAGACGATCATCGGCAGCGGAGACGAGGGCTTCGCGGACGGCGTGCCGGAAGGCGCGCGCTTCAGCAACCCGCAGGGCATGGCGCTGTCGGGTGAAGTGCTGTACGTCGCCGATACGGGCAACCACGCCATCCGTGCGGTAGATCTCGAGATGGCGGTGGTCGAGACGGTGGCGGGGACGGGCGAACGCGGGACCGGGAGGGTCGATGGCGGGCCCGGGCCAACGGTCCCGTTGCGCTCGCCGTGGGACGTGGCACTCGTCGGGAGACGGCTGTTCATCGCGATGGCGGGAAGCCACCAGCTGTGGATGTACGACCTGGAGAACGGCCTGGTGCAGGCAATCGCCGGCACCGGTGGCGAAGGCATCGTTGATGGGCCACCCGAAGACGCGCTGCTTGCACAGCCCAGCGGCATCGCGGCCGATGAGGATGGCGTGCTCTTCTTCGCGGACAGCGAGACGAGCGCGATACGCCAGGCCGACCTCATCACTGCACACCAGGTCACTACACTGGTCGGCGCGGGTCTGTTCGACTTCGGGGACGTGGATGGGGCCACGTCATCGGCGCGGATGCAGCATCCGCTCGGCGTTGCGGTTGAGGGGGGAGTCGTCTACGTCGCGGATACGTACAACAACAAGATCAAGCGTGTGGGAACGGAGACGTTCACGGTCGCAACGATGGTAGGCACCGGGGAGCCGGGTTATGAGGACGGAGTGTTCGCATCGTCACGGTTCCATGAACCGGGCGGATTGAGCATCTGGGGCGGAAAGATATACGTGGCAGACACGAACAACCATGCGCTGCGCGTACTCGACGTTGCCAGCGGGACTGTCTCGACGCTGCCCGTCGATTTCTAGACAGGCGGAAAACTCATGGAAGTGAAACGGGCTATCGCCAGCCGTGCTTGAGCGTTAGCTCTCGGGAGGCGAGAACCGCTTCCGCAGCCAGAGCGCGGAGCCCAGGAGCGCGAGCACGATAGCTGCCTGGAGCACGATGGTCGTTACGACGCCAAGCATGCTCTGGAAGCTGAAGTACACGACCATGAGCAGAGCGAAGAGGCCTATGAAAACGAGTCCAGGGCGCATGGACCACCTTTCGTGCCGGCAGGCATAACCGCCTGATTTATACGTCGGTTAACAATAGCATGTTCTATGTAAATTACACAAGATATCGATCGGTGCTGAAGTGCTCTCCTTCATCCCATGTATATGATACAGGGTTCTTCAGCACGTTCCCGGTCTACACGTGCGGTTATTATCGAGCGCGTGGAGGCTTCGCCAGCAGCACGATAACGCCCGATGTCCCCCATGCCAGAGCAGCGGTAAGGAACGCGAGCGTATAGCCGCCCTGCAGATCGTAAAGCGCGCCGAACAGGATCGGCCCCGCCGCGCCCGTGCCCATGACGATCGGCCTGAAGAGGCTGTTCACCGCACCGAGGTGTGCTCTGCCGAAGTAGTTGGCGGTCAGCAGAGCACGCAGGATGAGGTAGCCCCCCATGATGAAACCGGCCATGAACATGATGGGTATCAGCGCAGTCATCCCCCGCACGTTCAGAAAAACCATGATGAGCACGGCGGTTGCGACAGAGACGCCTCCCAGGAGATAGCGGGCTGGGTAGCGCTCGCCGAGGAGTCCCCAGCCGGGCCGCACCAGCCCTGACACGAGTCCGTAGATGGCGATACCGAACGATGCCTCTGCTGGCCCGAACCCTGTCTCCACGAGGAAGGGGTGCCAGTTGCTCTGGAAACCGGTGATACCGAGTCCGACGAGGCTGAATGCCGCAAGCAGCAGCCAGAACGCCGGTGTCCGCACTGCCTCTCGCCGCGTCAACGAACGCTCTTCGGCGGCTATCGGGGCTTCGCCGTGCCCGCCTCTGCGGACAGTACTCCCGTCGGGCAGCAGCCCCGAATCTTCCGGCGTCGTGCGGAGGAGCAGCGCGAGCACAAACGCAATGCTGCCGATGCTCACGCCGAACCACAGCCACGCACCGCGCCAGCCCACGGCCTCAATGAGCATGGAGATGGCGGTGGGGAAGACGAGGGCTCCCAGTCCGACGCCCATGATCGAGATGCCGAGCGCGCGCCCTCGTTTCCGTATGAACCACTTGGGCACCAGCGCCTGGGAGATGAAGAAGCCGCCCCCCAGTTCCGCTATCCCACCTAATGCGCCGAACAGCGCGATGAACTGCCACAGTTCCGTGACGTTCCGGATGAGCGCCATCGAGAGACCGAGGAGCACTGCGCCCACCAGCGCGAGCACGCGCGGCCCGTGTTTGGTGTCGTACAGCGGCCCGACGAGCGGCGCGGCCAGGCCGATGATCAGTTCTCGAACCAGGAACGCCGAGAAGAACTCAGCCCGAGACCATCCGAGTTCTCCGGTCATCGGGAGGAGCAGGACACTCGGTCCCCAGATCGCCGCTCCGGAACCGATGCCGGAGGAGACGAATGCAACCCCGACTATGACCCAGCCGTAGAAGAACGGCCAGCGCTCAGGCCTCACGAGCGATTCAGGACGTCCACCAGGAGTCGGGAGGGAAGACGTTGGTGCACATGTGACGCACGGTCTCCTCGGCGTAGATGTCCGCCGTCGCCTCGCGGTACTTCAGGAAGTGCGGCATCCCGCGATGCACCTCCAGCGCCGCCTCGTCTTTGTACACCTCGAACAGGAAGAAGCGGTCGGGATCGTTCTGGTCGCGGACGCAGCTGAACTGGAAGTTGCCTTCCTCGTTCGCGTGCGTTCCTTCTCCGTCCGCCTGAACCGCGGCTATGTAATCGTCCGCGCGCCCCGGCTTCACCTTCACACTCACTACGAGAACGAGCATCGCTCTGCCTCCGGATAGATAGTAGGCGGAGATTGTACCTTGCCCCGGACTGCAGAGCAGGTCTGGTGCGGATGGCTATGCGGCGACCGCGCTCAACGCGATCACCGCCGCTACGGTAACGCCGGCGCCGGCCCACTGCAGCGAGCGCGGCCGCTCCCGTAGCAGCATTACAGCCAGTGCAACCGTCACCACAGGGTGTGCCGCCACGATGGGCGCGACGACGGGAACCGGTGCGGCGTCGATGCCCAGGTTGTAGGTGACGTAACCTCCGGCGTCCAGCAGCGCCGCTCCGAGCAGCAGGCGTTTCCCGTCCCATCCCTGCGGCAAGCGGATGACCTCACCGCGGGACCGGGTAAAGAGATACGCAGGGATCACGGAGAGCACCCTGACGATGAGCACCGCGACCATCGGGCTGGACGCTTCGGTGACGCGGTCCAGCAGGGCGAGCGCTAGCCCGAGTGCGAACATCGCGCCAACCCCCCAGAGCAGTCCTGTGCTGCCGCCGGAGCGGGTGGACGGTTGCGCCGAGAGCATGAGGATGCCCGCCAGCACGACGCCCATCAGAAGAGCCTGCGGCAGAGAGATGTGTACCCCAAAGACAAAGACTGTGACGGTGACTGTCACGGCGAGCCATGCGGATGCCGCGCTCGAGACGACGGAGACGGAGCCTCGTTGGAGGCCCGTGTAGTAGCAGAGGTAGCCCGCCCCAAGGCAGGCCCCGCACAGCGGCGCCCATATCGCTACGGCCCCCCAGTCCGCGTCGAGACCATTGGCGGCGAGCTCGGCGATGACGAATGGCAGCGGCAGCGCGAGTCCCAGTACCTGGACCAGGATCGCCGTGCTCAGGCTCCCGACGCGTACCGAGACTGAACGTGCGAGATAGTCTGCGAAGCCCCAGGAGAGAAGGCCGAGGCTGCCCCAGAAGATGCCGTGCAGTGGGTCGATGTGAGTCTCCTCCGAGCGGGCGCTGCGTTCAGGGATACCCGGAGGGCCCTCACCAGCAGACCGTTCCGCGGCTTAGATCAGGTAGATGCGCTCTTGCAGGCGGCGGTCTTCCAGTGCGCGGATGGCGCGGGCTTGAGAGACGAACTCTGCTAGCGGGACGCCGGAGAGGAGTCCGGTATCCGTCAGCAGCGAGTGGAGAGCAGGGAAGAGCCGGTCCGCCGACGAGTCGACGTTCAGGAAGTCCCCGGCGAAGTGGTAGGGGAGGAAATACGGCGTGAAGTAGGCGAAGTTCTCCCGGAGGATGTCCCGTTCGGTGTCTTTGGCGACCGCGCAACGCGCCTCGACGTAGGCCATGGTCAGCGGCGGCGAGAAGTCCACGTAGGCGAGGTCGATATCCTCCCCCACGAAGTTCTTGATGTGCGGGTCGATGGCGAGCCCGGCGTCGATGGCGCGTTTGATGATGCCGATGGCGCTCGTCAGCACGTCCGCGTGGCCATCGGTGAGCAGGTCGGGTTGCTCGTACCGCTCGACCAGGTTGGGGCCACCGTCCTCGCAGAGGTAGACGATGGCGCCGTCCGTGACGTGACTTTCGGCGACACGCGGCATCGGGACGCCCGCAGCGGTCAGCTGCTCGCGGTACGTGTCCATCTCCGCCTTGAGTTCGGCGGAGGTTACGGCCAGCGGCGCGTTGCGGCTGATGGTCTTCTCGACGAGCGATTCGCCGTCGACGGTGAGCCTGCGTATACGCGTGTTGTTGACCGAGAAGCGGTTAGCGCCAGCCATGGGGGTATGTTAACCGAGATAGGGTGGCGCGTGTGGTCAGCTTGCGGCTCCGACGAGCGATCCGACAGGCTGGAGCTGCGCGACGAACCTCTTGGTCGAAACCATGTGCCGTGAGAGGCCCAACTCCTTGGGGTCGAGGCCTATGGCGAGGCCAACGACCTGCGGCAGGTGGAGGATGGGCAGGTCGAAGCGGCGGCCTGTCGCCTTCTCCACCGCGCTCTGCTCGCCGTCCATCTCGAGGTGGCAGAGCGGGCAGGGCAGCACCATGGCGTCTGCGCCCTTGCTGACCGCTTCGCCGAGGTGCTTCGCGGTCATCGCGAAGGCGTTCTCCTCGTTGGCGGTGAGCGACGGGAAGCCGCAGCACTTGCCCTTGCCGCTGATGTCCACGTTCGTACCGCCCAGCGCCTCGGTCACCTGCTCCAGGTAGAGCTTGCGCTCCGGGCGCTGGATGACGTCTATGGGGCGGCGGAGGTAGCAGCCGTAGAACGGCGAGAAGCCGAGGCCGTCCAGCGGGCGCTTGATCTTGCTCTGGACGACGTCCAGTCCGACGTCCTCGACGAGCGCCCAGAGGAAGTGCTTCACGTCGGTCGTGCCCTGGTATTCGAGCCCTTGATCGGCCAGGTGCTCGCGGTTGATGCGGGCACGGTAGGCCGGGTCCGTCAGCCGGAGCGCGCTGCCACCGATGACGCCCTGGCAGGTGCTGCAGATTGTGAGCAGGGGCAGACCCATCGCCTCTGCCTTGGCGAGCGTGCGAGCGTTGATGGGGTCGCAAATCTCAGCCGGGATCAGCCCCGCGCCGCTGCAGCCGACGTCCTTCAACTCTTCCACTTCGATATCGAACTCGGCTGCGACCCGCACGAACGAATCGTAGAGCTCAGGGCAGAAGCCCTTGGAAACGCATCCGGGGTAGAAGGCGAACCGGTGGCTCATCGCTGCTTCTCCTTTCGCAGCCCCGCGTTGGAGCGGTTGTACCTGTCGAATATCTTCCTGATGTGCTCAGCCCCCGGTCGCTTGTAGTGGGGTTTCAGGGTTGCCTTGCCCTTCCGGAGAGCGCGGAGGCCGAGGGGAAGCGTCTTGATGCCGCCCTTGATGAGGCCGCCGTACGTCTGGAGCGCAACGGAGCGCTCGTCGAGCCAGCCCTTGCGGGAGATGGACTCCTCGAACGCGTCGTAGTGGCGCTCCAGCATCTTGTTGCCGTAGCCGGACTTGATACCGTGCGCGATGGCGCGGTCCCGCGTGTCCATGATGAGGTGTGTGGGCTCGAGGCCGAACGGGCAGTGCTCGGTCGCCTCCCAGCAGTGCACGCAGTCCCAGATGCCGTGGACCTCGCTGCCCTCTCGCAGCCGCTCGGCGGTGATGCCGTCGCGGGGGTCGAACGCAAAGCGGTACAGCTTGGTGAGAGCGGCAGGGCCGTAGAAGTCGAGGTTCACGTCTATGACTGTGCACCCCTCGTCACAGAGGCCACAGGTGGTACAGCGCATCGCCTTGCGGACAGGGCGCAGTTCCTCGTCCGTGACGGGATGGCCGCCGTTCGGAACGACGCCCCGCGCGAAGACGTCCACCTTGTCCCAGAGGAACTTCCGCATGTCGTGCATCACGTCCTTCTCCACCGGCGCGTACCGGATGGGCTGAACGGTGATGACGCCGTCCTTCTGCGTCTTGCCGACAGTGACGAGGCAGGTGACCTTCTGCGCGCCGTTGACGCTCAGGGTGCAGTCGCCGCAGAAGCCGACGGAACAGCTGCCCCGGAACGCGAGCGTGCCATCCTGGGTCTCGCGCACGGCCACGAGCGCATCGAAGACAGTCATCTCAGGCGGCACGTCAATCTGGTAGTCGACGTACTCGGGCTGTGCCCGCGTGCCTCCGCGCTGGAACTTGAAGGTGATCTCCATCTGCGCGTCTCCTCTCTGCGGATCTCCGCTCGCTGCGCCCCTACGAGGCGGGCGTGGTTTCCCTGCTCACCTGCGCTCCACTCTCGCCCTTCGTGACCTGGAGGCGGGCGCTCTGAGCGTCGTCCTGTTCCGGGTGGTCGGTCCGTTGGTGTACGCCGCGGCTCTCGGTGCGTTCCGAGGCGCTGACGGCGATGGCTTCCGCGACGTCCAGCAGCGATCCCATTTCGAGGTACTGGACGAGACCGAAATTGTAGTCGCGGGCATCGGAGCCTGCGCCGAGCTGGGCGTGCTCCTCGCGCATCGCCCGGATGCGCTGGATGGCCTCGTTCAGGCCATCGGCGTTCCGGCTCTCGCCGACCTTCTCATGCATGAGCGAAGCAAGCTCGCTCCGCAGTGCGGCGACGGGCGCGCCGCCGGGACGGCCCAAGGCAGCGTCCAGCTCCGAGCGTACAGCGCCCGCGGCCTGCTCGCCAACCGCACTGTCGCCGAACGGGCGTACCTGCGCCGCTGCCGCCAGCCCGGCGCTCTTGCCGGAGGCGATCGACGCGAGGATGAAATTGCCGTCCAGCCCCCGCGCGCCGTGGAAACCGTTGCCCGCGCACTCCCCGGCCGCGAAGAGTCCTGCCAAGGACGATTCTCCCTGCACCGTTACGTCGATGCCGCCGAGCAGCCGGGACATCGCGGAATGCACCGGCACGGGCTCCTCGAGCATGTTCACGCCGGAGAGCGCTTCCACTCGTTGCAGCGTGTCGGGGAAGCGAGCTTCAACCTGCGACTCGTCCAACGCGCCGTTGAGCCGGACGTTGCCATCCTCCAGCACAGCGCCTGCACCGAGCAGCAGCGGGGAGAGGGCAAGGCGGCTGCCGCTCAGCACTGCGGGGTAGTACTGGACGAACTCCATGTCCGCCAGCGCTGCGCCAGCCCTGTACGCGACCGCGATGCCGGAACCGCTGCAGAGCAGGGATGCGGTGCTGGGCTCGAACGCACGGCGGGGTCCACCTGTCGCGAGCACGATGCCCTTCGCGCGGAACGGCTCAACCTCACCAGTGGCGAGTTGGAGCGCGACGACACCCGCACATTCCCCGTTCTCTATGACCAGCGAGAGGACGATCCACTCTTCGTAGATGTCCACGCCCTTGCCGATGGCCTGCTCCCAGAGGGTCTGCGTGACGGCGAGGCCGGTGATGTCGTTGACGTAGGCGGTCCGGGAGTCACCCGCGCCGGAGACGCCGGCCCGGTCTATGACGGAGCCGACGCGGTTGAAGGGCACGCCCATCCGGTCGAGCTCCTCGACGAGGCCCGCTGCCTCGTTACAGACGCTGGCGACCACCGATGCGACGTTCAGCCCCGCGCCCGCAGCAAGTGTCTCGCTCATGTGGCTGTCGCGCCCTTCGGCGCTCTCCGGCGCGTTGATGCCGTCCTGTACGGCAACCGAGTAGCTGCGGGTGGGGTGCGACTGGGTGACCAGTGCGACCGATGCACCTGCTCCCTTCGCCGCTACCGCGGCGCGGAGCCCGGCGATCCCGCCGCCAACGACGAGCACGTCATACATGTGCTCTCCCTCCGTGTATATCTTGATGATGCGGGAAGCGCGCCCATCGCGGCCTTACCCGAATCATGGCGCACCCGCACTCGGAGCGGATGCTCAATCGGGGCGCGCCGTCCTCGCGCAACTGTACCACATCCGTCGCCTAATCCCATTAACGGTGTTCGGCCATACGTCGTTCTGCGGCCTGTCCGTACCCTGTGCAGACCCAGCGTAGCGGAGGCAGGGGCAGGACCGACGCGATTAAGGATGTCAACGTCCCCGGATTCTGACATTCTTATTCCCCGCCTCAGGAGTAAAACGGCCATGCCGTTTGACATCCTTAATCTCTTTGTCCAGCCAGTTTCCGTGGCCGTGGCCTGCTTCCCGCCATTAAGGAAGTAACAATCTCATCGAAAACAGAAAGTTTGCCGCCACCCATAGGATCCGTCTATAGCCCGGGGCCTGGGGTATAGACGCAGTCTATAGGTTGTGCCAGCGTGCGGGTCATAC
Source organism: Dehalococcoidia bacterium (assembly GCA_034422595.1). GTDB lineage: Bacteria > Chloroflexota > Dehalococcoidia > Lucifugimonadales > Australimonadaceae > Bin16. The sequence goes on from DAOUJO010000013.1 coordinate 197,003, forward strand.
CACCCAGCGTAGCGGAGGCAAGGGCAACCGGGGAAGGAGCGGATGTCACGGTAGGTGGTTCCTGATGGGAACCGGCGGGGGCTATCATCTGTGCGTATGAACGGATTTCCGCGCCACACCAAGATCGTCGCCACGCTCGGACCTGCGCTCGCCTCGGATGAGCACCTGCGGCAGGCCATCGCCGCAGGAGTGGACGTCTTCCGTCTCAACTTCTCGCACGCCACGCACGAGGAGCTAGAGCAGACCGTCCCGCGCATCCGGGCGGTCAGCGCCGAGATCGGCCGCACCGTCGCCCTGATGCAGGACATCCAGGGGCCACGTCTGCGCACAAGCGTCGTGGAGGACCCCGACGGCGTCCGGCTCACACCGGGAGAAACAGTGCGGGTCGTGTCCGACGACGTGCCGACCACGCAGGGCGCGGTCTCGATCCCGTACCCCCGGCTCGCGAGCGACGTCAGCGAGGGCGACCGCATCCTCATCGCGGACGGAAACCTGGTGTTGCGCGTCGCCGAGGTGAACGGCGGCAATCTCCGCGCGTCCGTCGTTGCGGGCGGTGTGCTGACGTCGCACAAGGGGGTCAACCTGCCGGACTCCAGGGTCACGGCGGACCCGCTCACGGAGAAGGACCGGAAGGACCTGGCCTACGGCGTGTTCATCGGCGTGGACTACGTCGCGATGAGTTTCGTCCGCAGCGGCGACGACGTGCGCTCCTGCCGGGAGCTGCTACAGAAGATGCGGTCGGCGTCGCCCATCATCTCGAAGATCGAGCACCCGATGGCGATCGAGTTCCTCGATGAGATCATCGAAGAATCGGACGGCATCATGGTCGCGCGGGGCGACCTCGGTGTGGAAGTCTCGCCGGAGCGGGTGCCACTGCTGCAGAAACTCATCATCAGCAAGGCGAACGAGGCAGGGAAGCCGGTCATCACGGCCACGCAGATGCTGGGCTCGATGATGGACAGCCCCATCCCGACGAGGGCAGAGGCGAGCGACATCGCCAACGCGATCCTCGACGGCACGGACGCGGTGATGCTCTCCGAGGAGACGGCTGTCGGGCAGTACCCCGTGGAAGCCATAGCGACGATGGGCCGCATCGCGCTGCAGGCAGAGATGGCCGAGACGCCGTTCCACGTCAAGCATCCACACGACGAATCCCACGCGATGGCGGAGGCCGCACGTTTCGTCGCGGAGCGGCTGCAGGCGGAGGCGCTGGTGGTGTTCACGCAGTCCGGCCACACGGCGAAGACGATCTCGCACCTGCGGCCAAAAGCCCCCGTTTATGCATTCACGCCTGACCCCACGGTCTGCAACGGCCTGGCGCTCTGCTACGGCGTGCGCCCCATCCATGCCGACCTCTCCGACCGAACCGAGACCCGCGTGCTGCAGGCGTTCTCCACTCTCCGCGAGCGCGGCGCAGTCGCACCCGGCGACCGTGTCGTGGTGTTCGGAGCGACGCGCATCGGCGCAGGGGGCATACCGAACGACATCAACATCCGCACGGTGGGAGACGCATGATCCGGGGAGAGGGCGGTTGACGCACGGGGCTGCGTCTGTACACTCTGCGCATGGCCGAGAACTCTGAGACCGGTTACCTCCGCCTCTTTCCCCTGCAGGCCGTCGTCCTGTACCCGGGGATGGAGCTGCCGCTCATCGTGTTCGAGCCGCGCTACCTGCAGTTGACGGACGAGTGCCTTGCGAACGACGAGCCGTTCGGCGTGCTGCTGCTCAAGGAGGGCGGTGAGGTGGGAACGAGCGAGGTGACTCCCTTCGAGACCGGCACGACGGCCCACATCATGACGACGAGCGAAGCAGGGGGCGGTCGGCTGAGCGTCGTTGCGGTCGGCGGTCGCCGCTTCAAGGTGCGGGAGTTCCTGCACGACAACGCTTACCTCGCAGCCGAGGTGGAGTACCTGGAGGACGACAGCCACGAGATGGTGGACCCGTCGCTGGTGGAGAACGTTCGCTTCGACGCGGCCTCGTTCGTGCGGCAGCTGGTCGCCTCGCGCGGAGGTTACGTGCGGGAGGTCAACTTCCCTGACGATCCGGAGGTGCTCTCCTACCAGGTGGCGCAGATATTCCAGGGCAACCTGTCCGTGCAGCAGAAACTGCTGGAGCAGCCCGCTTTCGACCGTCTCTGGGACGAGCTGGAACTGCTGAAGGATGCCCGCAAGCAGTTGGAGCGGCGCAGTCGCCGCCGTCCCTCGCACGGGTTCTCGGAGAACTAGGGACGCCCAGGCGGCGGTTGCAACCTCGCGGCGTGCTGCCTATACTCTCTGTGCGGTACAACACCGCGACCGACCTTTAAATCCAGTCCCGTGAGGCTGGCAAGGTCAGGGACCGTGAACCCCGGGGCGAGTCAGTCCCCGTGTGTGACGAGACCTCTTGCCAGCGGGCAAGAGGTTTTTTCTTGGCAGAAGGACGGCTCATCCTCACCGGCGAGGAGATGCGGCGAGCGCTGACGCGCATCGCGCACGAAGTCGTTGAGTCGAACAAGGGACTCGATGGACTGACACTGGTGGGGATCCGGCGCAGGGGCGTGCCCCTCGCGCGGCGTATCGCCGATGCCGTCGCCTCGTTCGAGGACGCGAGCGTTCCGGTCGGCGCTCTCGACATCAACCTGTACCGCGACGACCTGACGAGCCGCCCGCAGCCTCTCGTGCGTCCCACGGAGTTGCCCTCCGGCATCGAAGGAAAGGCGGTGGTGCTGGTCGACGACGTGCTGTTCACCGGCCGCACCATCCGTGCCGCACTGAATGCACTGATGGACCTCGGGCGGCCGCGCATCGTGCAGCTCGCCGTGCTCGTGGACCGCGGGCACCACGAACTTCCTATCCGGGCCGACTACGTTGGGAAGAACGTTCCCACCTCGCTCAACGAGATAGTGGAGGTGCGGGTCACTGAGATAGACGGCGTGGAGGAAGTTGCGCTCGTGCAGCGCGTGAAGGCGGTGCCGGCATGATGGCGCACGCAACGGAGCAGCGCACGGCTGCAGCTCAGACGGAGACGCCGCCACGCCGCAGGCACGTGCTGGACCTCGACGACTTCTCGCGGGATGAGATAACGGCGCTGCTGGACTCGGCGGACGCGATGCGCGAACTGCTGAGCAGGAGCATCAAGAAGGCGCCATCGCTTCGGGGCAAGGTGGTGCTGACGCTCTTCCTGGAGCCGAGCACACGGACACGCGTTTCGTTCGAGCAGGCCGGGAAGATGTTGAGCGCGGACGTCATCAACATCAGCGGCTCCGGCAGCAGCGCGGAGAAGGGCGAATCGCTGCTGAACACTGCGCTCACGCTCCAGGCTATGCACGCGGACCTCATGGTGATACGCACCCCGCACTCCGGCGCCCCATACTTCCTGGCGCGCAACCTTCAACGCATGGGTGTGGTGAACGCGGGCGACGGACGCCACGCGCACCCCACGCAGGCGTTGCTCGACCTGCTGACGATGCGCCACCACATCGGCGGACTCGAGGGCAAGCGGGTCGTCGTCGTGGGCGACGTGCTGCACAGCCGCGTTGCGCGATCGGACGTGTTCGGCCTGCAGGCGCTCGGCGTGTCGGTAGTGCTGTGCGGTCCGCCGACGCTCATACCGCTCGACCTGCTTCACGGGGGAGACGAGAGCCTGCCCGACGTGAGTGTCGAGCACGACCTCGACCGTGCGATAGAGGACGCGGACGCGGTGATAGCGCTGCGCATCCAGCAGGAGCGCCAGGGCGCCGGAATGCTGCCGAGCATGCGCGAGTACACGCGCCGCTGGCAGGTCACCGAGGCGCGCTACCGCAGAGCGAAGCCCGGCGCGCTGCTCATGCACCCCGGGCCGATGAACGAGGGCGTGGAGATCGCGTCCTCGCTCGCACACGGGCCGGGCTCGCAGATAGAGGAGCAGGTGACGAACGGCGTCGCCGTGCGGATGGCGCTGCTCTACCAACTGCTCACCGGCGGGCAGGAAGAGGCGGCGGAGTGAGCAGGCCCGTTCTCATCACCGGCGCGCGGATCATCGACCCGGTCTCAGGATCGGACCGTACGGGCGACCTGTTCATGCGGGACGGCGTCATCGCCAACGCGCCGGAGACGGCTCCGGAGGACACGCTGGTCGTAGACGGGAAGGGGCTGGTTGCCGCACCGGGGTTCATCGACCTGCACGCGCACCTGCGGGAGCCGGGTTTCGAGGACAAGGAGTCCATCGAGACGGGCACCGCCGCAGCCGCAGCCGGAGGGTTCACGACCGTCTGTGCGATGCCGAACACGTCGCCGGCGATAGACACGGCGGCAGTGGTCGATTTCATCAAACACCGCGCCCGGGAGGCCGGGCCCGTTCGGGTGCTGGCGTTCGGCGCGGTTTCCAAAGGACGCAAGGGCGTCGAGCTGACGGACATGGAGGAGCTCGCGCGAGCAGGGGTCGTTGGCTTCACGGACGACGGCAGCCCGGTCGCGACGGGGCTGCTCATGGAGCACGCGCTGCTGTACGCGGGCGAACTCGGCCTGCCGGTGATGGACCACTGCGAGGACCACTCCATCACGGCGGGGCTGGGCATGCACGAGGGGCCGGTGGCGTCACGGCTCGGACTGGCGGGGTACCCGTCCGCGGGGGAGGAGTCGATCATCGCGCGGGACATCGCGCTGCTCGGCCTGACCGGCGGGCACTTCCACGTCGCGCACGTCAGCACCGCTGGCGGGGTGGAGATGGTGCGCATGGCCAAACGTCGCGGGCTGCGGGTCACGGCAGAGGTGACGCCCAATCACCTGACGATGACGGACGGATGGGTGCTCGGCTGTGGCTGCTCGACGCGCGGCATAACAGGACCGCTCTCGCTCGCCGCGTACGACACGCGGGCCAAGGTCAGCCCGCCGCTGCGCTCACCCATCGACCGCGACGCGCTCGTGGAGGGGCTGCGCGACGGTACGATAGACGCCGTAGCGACCGACCATGCGCCGCATACGTTCGGGGACAAGGCGACGCCGTTCGACGAGGCGGCAGTCGGCATCTCGACGCTGGAGACGGCGCTCGGGTCGCTGATGGGCCTCGTCCGTTCGGGCGCGATAGATCTGCCGACGCTCGTTGCGCGGCTCACGACGGGGCCTGCGTCGGTGCTGGGCGAGCGCTTCGCGGAGCTGGCCTCGCTGGCGGTCGGCACGCCTGCGGACGTCGTGCTGTTCGACCCGGAGGAGAGTTGGACGGTGGACGTGAGCAAGTTCGCGTCCAAGGGGAAGAACACGCCGCTGGCCGGGCAGACGCTGCAGGGCAGAGTGCGTATGACCATCGCAGGGGGGCATATCGCGTTCGGAATGGCGGGACAGTGACAACAGCGTACCTGGTATTGAGCGACGGAACGGTCTATGAGGGCCACGCGTTCGGGGCCGAGCGCGATGCTTTCGGGGAGGTCGTCTTCAACACGAGCATGTCCGGTTACCAGGAGATGCTCACCGACCCTTCCTACGCCGGGCAGATCCTCGTGCCCACGTACCCGATGCAGGGGAACTACGGCATCAACACAGCGGACGTGGAGTCGAAGGACATCAAGGTGACGGCGTTCGTGGTGCGTGAGTACTCGTCCACGCCGAGCCACTACGACTCGACACGCACGCTCCACACGTACCTCGCCGACGAGGGCATCCCAGGCATCCGGGACGTAGACACGCGGGCGATAACACGGCGTATCCGCTCCCATGGCGTGATGATGGGCGTACTGACCACGCGCGACCCGCAGACGGCGCTCCGCGAACTGGCCTCGTTGCCTTCGTACGACACCGTGAACTTCGTCGACCGCGTGACAGTGGACGAGGCGTACGAGTGGAACGGGGAGGGCAGCAGGCGCATCGCGGTGGTGGACTGCGGCGTGAAGTACAACATCCTGCGGCTGTTGACGCAGCGCGGTTGCCGGGTGCGCGTGCATCCCGCGGCTGCCACGGCTAACGAGATCCTGCGCGACAACCCGGACGGCGTCGTCTTCTCGCCGGGGCCGGGCGACCCTGTACACAATGCGCCAACCGTCGAGACGGCGCGCGAGGTCATCGAGCGGGTCCCTGCCCTCGGCATCTGCCTGGGGCACCAGATCATCGCCCGCGCGCTCGGCGCAGAGACGTACAAGCTGAAGTTCGGCCACCGCGGAGGCAACCATCCGGTGCAGGACATCGCCACCGGGCGCGTCTACATCACCGCGCAGAACCACGGGTTCGCCGTCTCCGACGATGGGTTGCCGGGCGCTATCGAGGTGACGCACCGGAACCTGAACGACGGGACGATCGAGGGCATCCGGCACCGCGAGTTGCCGGTGCTCACCATCCAGTACCACTCGGAGGCGTCGCCGGGGCCGCTCGACAACGAGTACATCTTCGACCGCTTCCTGGACATGGTGAACGGCTAGCGTGCAGACACACGAAACGACATCCGACCTTCGCAAGGTGCTCGTCATCGGCAGCGGGCCCATCGTCATCGGGCAGGCCGCCGAGTTCGACTATGCGGGAACGCAGGCGTGCAAGGCGCTGCGCGAGGAGGGCATCTCCGTGGTCCTCGTGAACTCCAACCCCGCGACCATCATGACGGACGACGGCGTTGCAGATGCGGTCTACATCGAGCCGCTGACGGTCGAGGTGATAGAGCGCATCATCGCACGGGAACGCCCTGACGGTCTCCTGCCGACGCTCGGAGGCCAGACGGGGCTGAACCTCGCGGTCGCCCTGCACGAGGCGGGAGTGCTCGACCGGTACGACGTCCGGCTGCTGGGGACCTCCATCGAAACGATCAAGACGGCGGAGGACCGTGAGCTCTTCCGGGCGCTGCTGAACCGGCTGGGCGAACCCACGCCGCCGAGCGAGATAGCGAACTCCATCGAGGAGGGGATGCGGGTGGGCCGTGAGCTGGGCCTGCCGCTGGTGGTACGGCCTGCCTACACGCTGGGCGGCACGGGCGGCGGGTTCGCCACGACGATGGAGGAGTTGGAGACGGTTGTCACCAGCGGGCTTGCTGCCAGCCCCATCCACCAGGTGCTGGTGGAGCGATCGATGCGCGGCTGGCGCGAGGTCGAGTACGAGGTGATGCGCGACGCCGCCGACACCTGCATCACGATATGCAACATGGAGAACCTGGATGCGATGGGCGTCCACACCGGAGACAGCATCGTCATCGCGCCGAGCCAGACGCTCTCGGACAAGGAGTACCAGTTGCTCCGCTCCGCGAGCATCCGCATCATCCGTGCGCTCGGCATCGAGGGCGGGTGCAACATCCAGTTCGGACTGTCGCCGCACCCGGTCATCGGCGAGGTGCTGCCGGGCGGCGTCCCAGACCCGATGCAGTACTTCGTCATCGAGGTGAACCCGCGCGTGAGCCGCTCTTCCGCGCTCGCGTCGAAGGCGACGGGTTACCCCATCGCCAGGGTCGCGGCGAAGATCGCGGTCGGGCGCAGACTGGACGAGATACCGAACGCGGTGACGCAGCGCACGAGAGCCGCGTTCGAGCCCGCTCTCGACTACTGCGTCATCAAGTCGCCGCGCTGGCCGTTCGACAAGTTCGCACGGGGCGACCGCGCCATCGGCACGCAGATGAAGGCGACGGGCGAGGTGATGTCGATAGACCGGGGATTCGAGGCTGCGCTGCAGAAGGCGGTGCGCTCGATAGAGCTTGGCGGACGCACGCTGCTGTGGGAGTCGCCGGAGTGGGACGGGCTCGCAGCCGAGGAACTTCCGCTCGAGCCGACGGATGAGCGGTTGTGGGCGATGGCTGCGGCGCTCAGGAGAGGCATGACCCCCGACGCGCTGGCGCGGGCAACACACGTCGACCCCTGGTTCCTGCACGGCCTCTTGCGCATCGTCGACATGGAAGAGCGCCTGCGCTCCGAGACGCTCTCCCGCGATCTGCTGTGGGACGCCAAGCGCCTCGGCATGCCGGACGAGGTCATCGCCACGCTCACGGGCCGTACGCACGAGGAAGTGCGCTCGCTCCGGCAGGGGTTCGGCCTGCGGCCGGTCTACAAGATGGTGGACACCTGCGCCGCCGAGTTCGAGGCCGTGACGCCGTACTTCTACAGCACCTACGAGCAGGAGAACGAGGCGGAGCCGTTGCAGGGCGACAAGGCCGTCGTCATCGGCAGCGGGCCGATCCGTATCGGGCAGGGCATCGAGTTCGACTACTGCTCCGTCCACGCGGCGTGGGCGCTGGACGACGCGGGCGTCAACTCCATCATGGTCAACTCCAACCCCGAAACGGTCTCGACCGACTTCGATACGAGCGACCGCCTGTACTTCGAGCCGCTCGACGAGGAGAGCGTCCGTGACATCATCGAGAACGAGGGACTGGACGGCGTGTACCCGCCTGCCGTCGTGCAGTTCGGGGGACAGACCGCCATCAACCTGAGCCAGTCGATAGGCGCGGCGGGGTTGCCGATCCTCGGCTCGTCGGCGGACGCGATAGACATCGCATCGGACCGTGAGCGGTTCGGCAGCCTCATGGAGAGCCTTGGCATCCCCCAGCCGCCGGGCGACACGGCAACGTCACTCGATCAGGGCACGGCGATAGCGGAGCGCCTCGGCTTCCCGCTGGTGGTGAGGCCGAGCTACGTGCTCGGCGGGCGGGCGATGGAGATCGTGGACAACATGACGGAATTCCGGCGCTACCTGATTCGCGCCTTCGAGGCCGCGCCGGGCCGCCCCATCCTCATCGACAAGTACCTCCAGGGGCGTGAGGTGGAAGTGGATGCAGTCGTGGACGGTGATCAGGTGTTGATCCCCGGCATCATGGAGCATATCGAACGAGCAGGCGTCCACTCCGGGGACTCGATGGCGGTCTACCCCGCGGAGGGGATATCGGAGCACGAGCGCGACGTACTCGTCGACTACACCGCGCGCATCGGTCTGGCCATAGGCGTACGCGGCCTGATGAACATCCAGTACGTCATCGTGAACGAGAGCAGACCGTTCGGCCTCACGGTTGCCGCCGACAGCGGTCTGTCGTCTGTGTACGTCATCGAGGTCAACCCGCGATCGAGCCGCACGGTGCCGTTCATCTCGAAGGTCACCGGCATCCCGATGGTGCAGATGGCGACGAACGTGATGCTTGGACACTCGATCGCAGAGCAGGGGTACACCGGCGGTCTGCAGCCGGACCCGCCCATGGCCAGCGTGAAAGCGCCGGTCTTCTCCATGTCCAAACTGGCGGGAGTGGACACGTATCTTGGCCCCGAGATGAAGTCAACCGGCGAGGTAATGGGCATAGACGTAAGCACCCGGCCAGCGGTCGCGAAAGCGCTGATGGCGGCGGGGCTCATGCTGCCGCCTTCCGGCCGCATCCTCATCACCATCGCAGACAGGGACAAATCTGACGCCGTTGCATGGTTGAAGATGCTTGGGGGATTGGACTATGAACTGTATGCCACCCACGGCACAGCGGAGCTGATGCGCGGGCTGGGGCTGACGGTCACCGAAGTGAACAAGGCGGCCGAGCCTTACCCCAATGCCTACTCCGTCGTGGCGGACGGAACGGTGGACGCTGTGCTGAACACCGTTGAGGAGGTCGCACAGGCGCTGCGCGACGGGTTCGAGATACGCCGCGCAGCAACGGAGCGCAGGATACCGTGCTACACCTCCATGGACACGGCCAGGGCGGCAGTCGAGGCGCTGGTGCTGGGCGGCTCCGACTACAACGTCGCAACCACCTCGGAGTACGTGCGCGGCGCCGTACAGGTAGAGGAACAGCACTCCGCGCGATGACGACGACAACACTGAGACGAGAGGTCTGACGAGATGGTGCAGGATCCCCAGCAGGCAGACCCGTCCGAAGACTCGGAACCTCGGCCTCGACGGCGCAGGACCACACGCCGCCGTACGGCGGACGCCGCACCCGAAGCCGTGCCGTCTGCTGACGCAGTGAACGAATCACCGGATGCACGGGAGGAATCGGAGCGCACGCCGACGCGGCGTCGCGGTCGTCGTTCACCCGGGGTGGCTGCCGCGCCTGCTTCCGAGGAAACCAGAGAACCGACTGCGCAGGACGCTGCCCCGGAGGAGCCGCAGCCCGCGACAACGCGGCGCCGCGGGCGTCGTTCACCCAGCGTAGCCGCCGCACCTGCTTCCGAGGAAGTGAGCGAACCCACTACGCAGGATGCTGCATCGGAGGAGCCGCAGCGCACGACGCCGCGGCGTCGCGGTCGCCGTTCGCCCAGCGTAGCCGCTGCACCTGCCTCCGAGGAAACGAGCGAAGCACCCGTGCAGGAGTCAGCCCGAGAGGGATCTCAGCGAGCAACGCCGTCGCGGCGTCGGGGGCGAGGCAGGCAGACCGCGGAACGCGCCGCGCTGGGTATGCCCCCGCCGTCGAGCGAGCCGCCGGCTGTGGAACGGGACAGGGATGCGGCCGGACCCAGGCGTGGGCGCCGGGGACGCCGACGCGACGCGGACGATGTGGCTCCGACCAAAGCGTTCATGCACCCGAGCGAAAAGGAGTTCGCGGACCTCCTCGACTACTACCACATCAACTATCTGTACGAGCCCCGTTCCTTCCCCCTGCGGTGGGACGGGAGCCGTGTCGTAGAGATGTTCACGCCGGACTTCTACCTACCGGAGTACGACCAGTACTTCGAGCTGACCACCATGAAGCAGAACCTGGTCACCCAGAAGAACCGGAAGCTGCGGCACGTGCGGGAGCTGTATCCGGAAGTGAACGTCCAACTGCTCTACCGCCGCGACCTGATGCGGCTGATGGGCAAGTACGGGTTCGGTCCACTTTCGGAGGTCTCGGTCGAGGGCACGGAGCGCGTGCTTTTCGATGAGGCGACCGTCCAGAAACGCGTGAAGGAGCTCGGTGAGCAGCTGTCGCAGGACTACGCGGGTGAAGAGCCGGTGCTCATCGGCATCCTCCGGGGCGTGGTGGTCTTCATGGCGGACCTCATGCGGGCGATAAACCTGCCGCTGCAGGTGGAGTTCATGGAGATCACTCACTACGGCGAGGAGCGGGAGAAGAGCATCGACATCATCCGCGACGTGATGACTGAGCTCAAGGGACGCCACGTGGTCATCGTCGAGGACATCGTGGACACGGGGCTTACGCTGCGGTACCTGCTGGAGCACTTGCAGGCCAAGGGCCCTGCGAGCCTGCGCGTCTGCACTATGCTCGACAAGTCCGTGCGCCGCATGGCGGACATCCCCATAGACTACGTGGGCTTCGAGGTGCCGGACGAGTTCGTCATCGGCTACGGGCTGGACTACGGCGGCCGGTACCGGAACCTGCCGTACGTCGGGGTGCTGCAACCCGCGGAGCCGAAGGCCGTGCCCCAGCGGTGACCGGCCTCGTCGTCACCGCGAGGCACGCAGATCACACAGCCTAGAGCCCGAAGAGACGCTTCCCGTTGTCGTATGTGATCTTCCGGAGGCTCGCTGCAGGGATGTCCTGTCGGGACTCGAGGTACTCGAGGTTCTCGGGGAACCGCGCATCCCAGTGTGGAACGTCGGATGCGAACAGGAAGTGGCCGTCTCCGAGGTGTTCGATCACTTGGGGGAGCAAGGTCTCCTCAGGCTCCACGCTCACGTAGACCTCGTGCTCGCGGAAGACGTCCGTTGGTCGTTTCGTGACGTACGGCATCTCTTGCGCGCCGCGGAGTTCCCAGTGCTCGTCCAGCCGGTCCAGCCAGTAGGGCAACCATGTCGCACCGATCTCGAGGAAGGCGAGCTTCAGCTTCGGGAAGCGCTCGAGCACTCCGTTCGCGATGGTGCTGACGAAGTGCAGCGTAACGGACGCCGGGAACACGTAGGTGTGTACCTCGGCGAAGGTCTTGAACCGTTCGCCGCCTACCTCCTCCGGCTTGGAGCGAGTGCCGTGTATGCAGAGCGGCACGCCAAGGCGCTCGGCCTCCGCGAAGATCGGGTCATAGAAGGGGTCGCCGAATCCCATCGTAAGCCCCTGCGAGAGGATCTCGAAGCTGACCAGCCCCAGCTCCGTAACCGCCCGGCGGAGCTCTTCCGCTGCTGCCTGCGGGTCGCGCATGGGCAGGACGCCCACAGGACGGAGGCGCGGCGATGCTGCGCCGTAATCAGTCGCGAAGTGGGTGTTGGTAGCGCGCGAGACCGCGACTGCCCACGCAGGCTCTGGGATGTAGGCGACGTGTCCGGAGCCGGTGGGGAAGAGGACCGCCGTCTCGATGTTCTCCCGGTCAGCGATGCGCAGCCAAGTGTCCACCTGGCGCTCGGGCTCCAGACCTCCGTCCTTGTAGTCGCGGTTGGTCAGCGTCCCGGCCAGCTCGGCATCCCACGGATGACCTCCCTGCCAGAGGCCGCCGCCACGCTTGTCGAACGGGGGCTCGATGTACCGCCACACATCCTGGGACCGCTCCAGGATGTGCCCGTCCGCGTCGATCACTGGACCTCGTACCATGTCGCCCTCCTCAAGGCCACTCGTGCCGGCCTGCTTCCATCAGTCGGACCTCACGTCTGTGTCGTAAGCGGACATCTCAATATGGCGTGTCGTCCAGGATATTATCCCCGGCGGCCTCACCCGCCAACTCCGGGACGTAGGACTGCCGAGCGGACAGCATCGCAAACAGCAAGCCGTTATGGAGTGCTACACTCCCTCCAGCACATGTGCGGGATATTCGGATACACCGGCCCTCGTGACGCCTCCAGCACCCTGTTGGACGGGCTCACGCGTCTCTCCTACCGCGGGTACGACAGCGCCGGGCTCGCCGTCGTGGACGATTTCGGGCACCTCTCCGTCCGCCGGGCGGCGGGCAAGTTGGACAATCTGCGGCGGCTCGTGGAGAACGAACCGGTCAGCGGGCGGCAGGGCATCGGCCACACACGCTGGGCCACACATGGCCCCGCCTCCAACGTAAACGCACACCCGCACACGGACGGCACCGGCGAGGTGGTGGTTGTTCATAACGGCATCGTCGAAAACTACGCCGTGCTCAAGGCGCGGCTGACCGCGAACGGTCACCAGTTCCTCTCGCAGACGGACACAGAGATCATCCCCCACATGATCGAGGAGCTGCTGGCGGATGGCCTGCCGTTCGAGGAGGCGGTGCGCGTCGCCGCGGGACGGCTGCGGGGCGCACACGCGATAGCCTGCATGCACACGCGTACGCCGGAGGTGCTTGTCGTCGCGCGCATCGGCAACGCGGGCGGCATCGCCGTGGGGACAGGTGAGTGCGAGATGCTCATCGCAAGCGATCTGCCGGCGCTGACGCCGTATACGTCGACAGCGATCTTCCTGGAGCCGGGTGAGTCCGCAGTGGTGAAGCCGGAGGGGTTCGAGCTCCGCACGATGGACGGGCGACCGTCCACACGGGCGCTCCATCCCGTGGGTGTGAGCGGCGGAGCCGCCGCGAAGGGCGGCTACAAGCACTTCACGCTGAAGGAGATACACGAGCAGCCGGAATCGGCGATGAGCGCGCTGCACGGGCGTATCGCGTTCTCACAAGGCAAAGCGCAACTGGATGAGATGCTGCTGCCGTTGACCGACTCGGAGGTGGCTGCGCTGACACGTGTAGTGTTCCTGGGCATGGGCACGAGCGTCCACGCGGGGCTGGTGGGCGCTCGCTACGTGGAAACACTCGCCCGCATCCCGGCGTCGGCCGAGAACGCCGCCGAGTTCCTCCACCGCGATCCGGTGCTGGACAGGCACACGCTGGTTGTGGGCGTTACCCAGTCCGGCGAAACGGCAGACACACTGCAGGCGTTGCACGAGGCGCGGATACGCGGTGCGCGTACCGCCGTCATTACCAACGTGCCAGAGAGCGAAGCCACGCGCGCCGTGGAGTATCCCCTGCTCATGCACGCGGGCCACGAGGTCGGCGTCGCGTCCACGAAGACGATGGTCAACTCGATGGTCGTGATGTACCTCGCGGCCTGCGCTCTAGGGTTGCAGCGCGACATCCTGAGCACAGAGAGCGCCACGCGCTGCGTCGAGGAGATCACGCGCCTGCCTGCTTTGATCGGCGCCACGATCGAGATGACGGAGCGCGATGCAGAGGAGACCGCGCGGCGTTACATGAACGCTCGGCGCTTCCTCTTCCTGGGGCGGGGGCTGATGGAGCCGGTTGCGCGCGAAGGCGCGTACAAGATGAAGGAGACCAGCTACATCCACGCGGAGGGCATGTCAGCAGCGGAGATCAAGCACGGCCCCATAGCGCTCATCGACCACGAGACGCCGGTCGTCGCGGTGGCGCCGCGCAATGCGCTGTACGAGAAGATGCTCATCAGCATGTCGGAGGTGCGCGCTCGCGACGGGAAGGTCATCGCCGTTGCGACGGCGGGCAGCGCGGAAGTCGCGGCATACGCGGACGACGCACTCTGGATACCGGAGTGCCCGCCCCTGTTGCAGCCGATGGTGGCCGTCGTGCCGTTGCAGTTGTTCGCCTACCGAACGGCGGACCTGCTGGAGAACGACGTCGACCAGCCGCGCAACCTCGCGAAGAGCGTCACCGTCGAGTAGTACTCGCAGGCGCGTATGAAACTCGGTGTCACGTACCTCGGCAACCGGTTCGTCCGGCACTACACGGAACGCGACCTTCCCGAGATCGTCGAGGCCGGGTGCGACTACGTCGTTCATACTTTCAGCGAATATGACCTGGCCTTTCATTCCGGCGAGATAAGCGCTCTGGTAGACGCCACGCACGCAGCCGGCCTCGAAGCCTGGGTGGACTGCTGGGGGCTGGGGGGACTCTTCGCGGGCGAGGCGTTCAGCGACTTCCTGCTGCGGCATCCTGCGTCATGGCAGGTAAGACCTGACGGTGAACGGGTCCCCGTAGCCTGCCCCAACGCACCTGCGTTTCGCGAACTGCTCCAGACGTGGATCGAGGCGGCAGCCCGGGCCAACGCCGACGCCGTGTTCTTCGACGACCCGTTGGCTCCCGCGGAGGTGACGTGCATCTGCGATAGCTGCCAGGAAGCGCTAGCAGTTCTCTCTGAAGCGGATGAGCCGGGGGGTGCTGGCCTGGCGGACGGGCGGACAGTCCTGCAGTTGGGTCTTATCGGTTTGATGGAGGACGCGTGTGGAAGCGCCCGCGAACTTGGACTGCGCACTGCAGTCGGCGTGCTCCCGGGGTCAAGCTTCCCGGAGCAGGTGACGGCTGCCCGCCCTGCTGACGTTGTCGCGGTGTCGCCGTTGTGGCGGGCGCACGGCCAACCCGTCTCGCCGTACGTGCACGGCGCGTGCGCGGCTGTCGCCGCTGCATGCCGTGACTCCGGGCAGGAGCCCATGGCCTGGCTGCAGGCGTTCTCGATCCCGGCGGGCCGGGAGGACGAGATCGCTCAGGCCGCGGAGGCGATGGTCGCAGCCGGGATAGCCAACGTCTCGACGTGGTGCTATCGAGCGGGCGAACAGATGACGGCGATCCGCTCGGAGCAGGCGCAGGTGGCGTGGGAGACGGTGGTGGCGGCGTACCGTCGTCTCAAGACAGCGTCCGCGGGCGGATGACGCCGGCTTACGGGCGGGCCAGTACCAGTCCGAACATCTCCTCGGGATCGGTGAACCAGCGGACGCTGGCGAAGCCCGCGTCATGTAGCGTCTCGGCGAAGCCGTCCTTCGTAAACTTGTAGGAGCTCTCGGTCCAGATCGTCTCCCCAGCGCGGACGCGGACAATGTCGCTGCTCCCGGGCAGCGTGAAGGCGACATCAGCCGTCGCCTCCAAGTGCATCTCGATCCGCGAGTGTTCATCGTCGAACACGGCGCAATGTCTGAACAGGCTGGTGTCGATGTCAACGTCCAGCAGATCGTTCACCGCCTTCAGGGAGTTGAGGTTGAACAGTGCGGTCACGCCCCCTGCGTCGTTGTAGGCCGCCTCGATGACGCGTGTGTCCTTGATGAGGTCTGCGCCCAGGAGCAGTGCGTCCTCGCTCCGGGGCATCAACGCTCGGACCTCCCTGAGGAAGCGGCTCCGCTCCTCGGGATGAAGGTTCCCGATCGTCGATCCCAGGAACGCGATGAGCCGCGTCCCCTGCGGTTCGGGGATGGCGGAGAGGTGCCGCTCGAAATCGCCCACGACCGCGGCGATCTCGCCGAGGTCCGGGTACGCCTCGAACAACGCTTGCGCGCCCTCGCGGACTGCCGACTCGCTGATATCGAACGGGATGTAGCGCTTCAGAACTCCGGCTTCCAGGGCGGGCCCGACGAGCGTCCCGCTCTTGGCGCTGTTGCCGGGCCCCAGCTCCACTATCTCGTGAGGCCGGACTTCGCGGACGATCTCGGCCCCGAAGCCGTCGAGCAGCGAACGCTCGATACGGGTGGGGTAGTACTCCTCCAACCGCGTGATCTCATCGAACAGGCCGGAGCCCTCCTCGTGATAGAGGAACTTGGGGCTGAGGGTCTTCGGTTCAGCCGTCAGGCCCCGGATGATCTCCTCCACTGCTGAGACACGCTCTTCCTCCGCAGACGTATGGACCGTAACGTTGAGCAGCCCCGTCATCACGAAAACCTCTGTTCTATCGTTTCGCGCCCCTTTGCGAGGCGGGCCAGCACCCAGTCCCCGAAGGCTTGGGCAACGGATGAGTCAAGCGAGTCCCGCCTGACCATGTACAGGCTGCGTGCTGTGTCGAGACCGGTCAGCCGCGCCGGGTAGACCTGGTCGAACTCGTGCTCGTGGGTCGCGAGAGACGAGACGATGCTGAACCCGAAGCCGTTGTTGACGGCTGCCAGGGTCGCATGGGTCGAGTTGACGACCATCACCAGCGTGTAGCCCGGCTCCTTGATCCCCGCCCTCTCCAACGCGCGGCGGAGACCGGTCCATGTACCGGAGCCGGGCTCCCGTTCGATGAACGGCAGCCCCTTCAGTTCGGAAACGTCGACCGACGCTCTGCCAGCGAACGGGTGCCTCCCCGGCACCACGAGCACCAACTCGTCCTCGGCGACCACCGTCCATTCGAGCGATGGGTGCGCCACGCGCATCCCCGTGAACCCCAGGTCGGCGTGACTGTCCGCGACCTGCGCGATCGCCGACCCTGAGTCGGTAACGACGACGTGTGGCCGCACTCTGGGGTAGATCTCCGTGAATTGCGACAACAGGCCTGGCAGCAGGTACTCCCCCGGGGCGGTGCTCGCCGCGATCCTGAGTTCCCCCTCCACCGCAGCATCGTCGCGAGCAAGCGACTCGATAACGCGGTCGTGCGCGGCGACCGCGTCCATCGCATAGGCGAACAGCCTGCTGCCGGCGGCGGTCGGCACGACACGCTTCCGGTTGCGTACCAGCAGGGCCACGCCAAGCTCCGTTTCGAGCCGCTGCACGTGCCTGCTCACGCCCGGCTGGCTGACGTGCCGCTCACGTGCAGCTTCCCGGAAACTCCCGGAGCGGCATACCGCCACGAAGCTCTTGAGGGCGCCTACGTCCATTGTTCGATGATAATTCGTAATCGACATCGCCGCCAACCATCACGAGACGGTATCATCCCTTGCATCCCAGTCCCAACCTACGGAGAGCCATGCGAAAGATACTGATTGCCCTGATTGCCCTGATGCTTGCAGCGCTGGTTGCATGTTCGAGTGAAGAAGAGCCGGAGTTGCTCATCGCAGGCATCCCCGATCAGGATGTCAGCCTGTTGGAAGCGCGCTTCAATAACCTCGCCGAGTACCTCTCCGAGGAGACAGGCCTGAAGGTCCGCTACGTGCCGCAGGCGGACTACGCCGCCGTCGTCACCTCCTTCAAGCAGGGCGACGTCCATCTCGTGTGGTACGGCGCAGTCACCGGCGTGCAGGCACGGATCGCTGTCCCCGAGGCCAACGCGATCGCGCACCGCCCGCGCGACGGCGAGTTCCATTCCGTCTTCGTCGCGGCGCCCGGCTCGGGCATCACAAGCCTGGAGGACCTGCGCGGCAAGACGGTGACGTTCGGCTCCGAAAGCTCCACCTCCGGGCACCTGATGCCCCGCTACTACCTGAGCGAGGCGGGAGTCGACACGGAGACGGAGCTCGCCGCCCTCAGCTTCAGCGGTTCACACGACACGACGTGGAAGCTCGTGGAGGCTGGCTCGTTTGACGCCGGCGCGCTCAGCGAGGCCGTGTGGGAGAGACGCGTCGCGAACGGCGAGGTCGACCTGTCCAAGGTCGACGTGTTCTACCGAACGCCGGCGTACGTCAACTACCACTGGGTGGCGCACCCCGTGATCGGCGACGAGTTCGGCGAGGACGCGTTGGATAACATCACCGACGCGCTGCTCACCGTCGACGTTGATCGGGGCGGGCAGGCGAAGGAGATCGCCGAGTCCTTCAACGGCGAACGGTTCGTTCGCACGAGCAACGACAGGTACCAACCGATTGAGGATGCTGCGCGCCAATTCGGCATTATCGAGTAGCGAGACGTCCGTCGCAGCGGCGGCGGTCCCCGCCGTCCGTTTCGATGGCGCCTCGATGCGCTACGGCCAAACGACCGTGCTGGCGCCGCTGGAATTCGCCGTCGAGCGCGGCACCCGGGTGGCGATCATCGGGCCGAGCGGCGCGGGCAAGACGACGCTCCTGCGCCTCATAGCGGGAGCAACCGCGCCATCCACGGGGCTCGTCGAGCTGTGGGGAAGGGACGTAGCCGGGCTCCGGCCCGGCCGCGAGCTCGCCCGGCTCGTCGGCATGATCGCGCAGCAGTTCGACCTCGTCCCGAACCTGTCGGTGCTGCACAACGTGCTGGCCGGAAGGCTCGGCGAATGGAGTTTCGGCAGGTCGTTGCTCTCGCTGGTCTGGCCCCGCGAGCAGCGGCTGGCGTTCGACGCGCTCGAGCGCGTTGGCGTCACGCACCTCGCGCACCAGCGCGCCGGACGGCTCTCCGGCGGCGAGCAGCAACGGGTCGCGATCGCGCGGTTGCTCGTCCAGCGCCCCACGGTCGTCCTCGCGGACGAACCCGTGGCGTCCCTCGATCCCGCCCGGGCAAGGGAAGTGGTGCGCCTGCTCACTGACGTCACCGAGGAGCAGGGCGAAACGCTCGTCGCCAGCATCCACTCGATCGACCTCGCACGCGAGTTCTTCGACCGCATCGTGGGACTGCGGAACGGGCTCGTGCAGTTCGATGTGCCCGCGTTCAGCATCCGTGACCACGTGCTCGAGGAGCTGTACGAGATTGAGGGGCTGCGGAGTGAGATCTGAGCCGCCCGCATCCGTGGCGCGTCCTCGCGCGATCGAGAGCCGGCGGGCCATCACGCTCATCCTCATCGGCGCCTTCGCGCTGAGCCTCCTCGGGATCGACTGGACCGACGGCGTCTTCAAGCCGCGCGGAGTGAGCGCGATCGCCGAAACGCTCGGTGCGTTCGTCCGGCCCGACCTCTCGCCGGACCTGCTTGGCAAAGCGGCGGCTGCCGCGTGGCAGACGGGGGTCTATGCGGTCGCGGGGCTGACGGTCGCCCTGCTCATCGGCATCCCGTTGGGCGTGATCGCTTCCGGGACGCTGGCCCGATCGCGAGCAGGGACCGTCACGCAGGTGGGCGTCGCGCGAGGCATCCTCGCCTTCTTTCGTGCCATCCATGAGCTCGTCTGGGCGCTCCTGCTCGTTGCCGCGATTGGCCTCTCGCCGATGGCCGCCGTGCTGGCGCTCGGCATCCCCTACGGAGGCATCCTGGGCCGCATCTACTCTGAACTGCTGCAGGACGTGCCACAGGCCCCGCTCGACGCACTCCGGCGCTCCGGAGCGTCCGAGTGGAGGGTGTTCCTGTTCGGACGCCTGCCGATGGCGCTCCCTGACATGGTCTCCTACACGTTCTACAGGCTGGAATGCGGCATCCGGTCGGCAGCCGTGCTCGGCTGGGTCGGGCTCGGGGGGCTGGGCTTCCAG
Source organism: Dehalococcoidia bacterium (assembly GCA_034422595.1). Taxonomy (GTDB): domain Bacteria; phylum Chloroflexota; class Dehalococcoidia; order Lucifugimonadales; family Australimonadaceae; genus Bin16. The sequence continues at coordinate 216,726 of DAOUJO010000013.1, forward strand.
GTGCAGATCGCCCTCGCAGACCTCGCCTACTCCCGCGTCTGGACGTTCCTCTGGGTCCTGGTGGCCATGGTTGTGCTCGTGGACCTCTGGAGCTCCCAGGTGCGACGGAGGCTCGCGCCATGAGCTCGACACCGACCAGCGCTTACACCACCGGGCGCACGCCTCCGAGGCTGACCTTCCTCTCAGGCTCCGTCCTTGTGATGGTCGTCCTCATCCTCACCTCATGGACGTACCTCATCTTCGGGCAGTCGTGGCCGAGCCACGGCTTCTTCTCCGGGGAGACGGCTTCACGGGCGTCGTCGTTCCTTGGCGACCTCGCCGGCGTGGGCCGCGAGACCACGCCGGCCTATCTGGAGGGCGAAGCGTGGGCCGAGGCCGGGCGGCTGGCGCTGTCGACCCTCGCCATGAGCGTCCTCGCGGCGGGGCTGGCCGCGGTTGGGGCGCTGCTGACGTTCATGTTCGCGGCGCGCAACGTCATGGCGGGCGAGCTGGCCCCATACCGGAGCCCGTTCTGGACGGCTTGGCTCGGGATAGTTCGCCTTTTCTACGCGCTGAGCCGCTCGGTACCCGAGCTGATATGGGCGATGCTCCTCGTTTTCATCTTCGCGCCCGGCATCATTCCCGGAGCGCTGGCGCTCGCCATCCACAACTTCGGCATCCTCGGCAAGCTCTCAGCGGAAGTAGTCGAAGGCCTCGACACCCGCCCGGCACGCGCCCTCAGGACGTCCGGCGCAGGCTGGTTCCAGGTCATCGCCTACGCCATCCTCCCCGCGGCCTTGCCGCGCTTCATCACGTATCTCTTCTACCGCTGGGAGGTCATCATCCGCACGACCATCGTCGTCGGGCTCGTTGCGGCGGGCGGCCTCGGCATGGAGTTCCGGATCGCCCTGAGCCACTTCCACTACACGACCGTGACCCTGCTCCTCATCTGGTACCTGCTCCTGGTGCTGGGCGTCGATCTCGTGTCGGCGGTGATGCGCCGCTTCGCGCGCTAGCGAGGCGCGACCTCGTCGAGGAGCGCTGCCCAGTCGGCGCACTCGCGCCGGGGATCGAGGAGCGAACGGAGTGGCTCCCCGGCTTCCCGGAGCCAGGCAAGGAAGGCGGGGTCGCTCTCGCAGCAGAGCAGCAGGCGCCGCAACTCGCCGCTGTCGCCCACGGGGAAGTATCCCGGATAGTCGTCGCCCAGCAGCCCCACGTTCCCGGGCATCCGCGACGCCAGTATCGCGACGCCGTCGATCGCCGCCTCCGAGACCACGTTGGCCCCGCCTTCCGAGAGCGACGAGATCACCATCACCCGCGATCGTTTGAGCAGCCGACGGGCGCGCCACGAAGGCATACCACGCATCCACGCGTACCGCGGATGGTTCGCCGAGAGCGCGTTGGCCCGGCGGGTCATCGCGGGGCCCATCGAATCGCCGAGTTGCAGCACGCGGATGCGCGACTCCTGCGGGAGGCGGCGTGTTGCGTCGGCTGTGAGGAACGGGTCCTTGACCGGCCTCAGGTGCCCCACGACGCTGACGTCGAAGTGACGCGCGTTCGGCGACGGGCCGGACGTGGGCGTGGGTCTGGCGGACTGGACGATGGTGCGCACCTTGCCCTTGTGCTCAGGCCTGAGCTCGTCGACGGCTAGACGTTGGAGCGTGACCAGCCGCTCTGCCGCATCGAGGACAGGGCCGCCTCCTTCCTCGTAGAGCGGCCCATAGACGTCCGTTCCCGCGAGGAGCACGACGACGGGCCTGTCCGGTCGGCGGGCCTTGAACGCCGCGACTGCTTCCGCGCTCCGCAGCGCGTGGATGGCCACCAACAGGTCGAAGTCCTGTCCGTCATACTTTTGGCTGATCGTGACCCGGTGGCCCAGACTGCGCAGTATCCCGGCCCAGCGGTTCGCGGTGACGCGGTTGCCGTTCCGGCTGTACGGCGGGGCGGGCGTCACGAGGCCGATGTACACGGCGTTGCCTCCGGTGGCTCAGGCCGCGCAGGTGCGGAAACCGCACATCACGTCGCGGCGGTCGGGCGTGTAGAAGTTGCGCCAGGTGTTGCGGATCAGGCGGCTCCGCGTGCTCCACGCCCCTCCGCGAAGCACTTTATGCCCGCTGAACCACGGCTCTGAGTACTCCTTGTACGGGTCTGCGACGAACCCCGGGTACGGCCCGAACTCCGTCGCGGTCCACTCCCAGGCGTTGCCCACCATCTGGCGGCAACCCAGCGGCGTGTCCCCTGCGGGGAAGGCGCGCACATCGACGGTGCCCCGACCTCGGAAGTCAAGGTTCGCGCGCTCGGGTGTCGGCGGCTCATCGCCCCACGGGTAGCGGCGCTTCGGGGCGCCGTCCGCGCCGCCGCCTGCGGCCAGCTCCCACTCCGCTTCCGTCGGTAGCCGCCTTCCGGCCCAGGCGCAGTACGCGTTCGCCTCGTGCCAGTTGACGTGGATGATCGCGGCGTGCGGGTCGATCGGCACCCAGGCGTCGTAGCGCCTGACCAGCCAGCCGCCGTCGCTCTCCCTGCGCCAGTAGACAGGGTGCTCCGCCCCGAGCGCCTGCTTCCACCACCAGCCCTCGTCCGTCCAGCACGAGCGATCCCGGTAGCCGCCGGCCTCGACGAAACGCAGGAACTCGCCGTTGCTCACTGCGGTGGCCGCTATCGCGAACGGCCCGACGCTGACCTCGTGTCCCCACTTCTCGTTGTCGAACACGAACGGCAGTTCGCCCTCGACCGCACCCAGCGTGAACGTTCCGCCCGGAACCGCCACGTCGTGCGGCTCGAAACCGGGCTGCGACGCGGGCGGCGCCGTCGATGGGAGCCCGGGCTCAGAGAAGCCCAGCGTCTGCCGCGTGTAGGTGAACGCTTCGGCGTGCATGTCGGTGTGGAGGGTGGCAAGTTGGATGAAGTACTGCTCCAGCGCATCCGGTTTGCCCTGGCCCAGTCGGCCCGTCGCTTCGCGTGCAACCTTCTGTGCGAAGGTCCGCGTCTCCTCCCATGACGGAAAACTCAGCCGCCAGCGCGTGTCGTGCGCGATGGCCGCCGAATCGTAGAGAGCGTCCGAGTGGGGCACCATGCTCTGCGCCTCGTAGAGGTTGCGCAGCGTCCACTTCTCGAAGAACCACCCCACGTGACCGACCTCCCACAGCGCCGGGTTCACGATGGGGATCATGGGGCCCTGCTGCTGGCTGGCGTCGAAGTCGGCAGTCAGCGTGAGCACCGTCTCCACCGAGTCCAACGCCTCAGCCACGAGATCGTCCGTTCTGCGCGGCGGTGCAGGCGGCAGGTTGTAGGCGTTCACGGTGATGATCTCCCCACCGCTAGGCTGCGACCTCGATCGTGTTGGCGGCGTCCTCTGCGGCAACGACCCGCCCGATCACCGCTCCCGTCACGCCGCGTCGGGCGAGGCCGTGCAGCACCCCCTGGGTCGACCCCGGCGGCACTGCGATGAGCAGACCGCCCGAGGTCTGCGCGTCACAGAAGATGAGCTTCTCCTCGTCGGTGATGCCATCGGCCCAGGCGATGTCGGGATCGAACGCATCCAGATTGTTCCGCGTTCCGCCCGGCACGATACCGCGCTCGGCGAGTTCACGCACGCCCGGCAGCAGTGGTATGTCGGAGAAGCGGAGCTTCGCGACGGTCCCGCTCGCTTTCAGCATGCCGAGCAGGTGGCCCGCCAGCCCGAAGCCGGTGATGTCCGTCGCGGACTTCACTCCCGTCTCCACCATCGCCTCACTGCCCGCGCGGTTCAGTTGGCGCATCGTGGCGACGGCGCCCGCAAGCGTCGCGTCGTCGGTGACGCCTGCCTTGGCCGCGGTCGTGATGATTCCCGAGCCGAGCGGTTTCGTCAGCACGAGGACGTCGCCAACCGCTGCTGCGGTGTTCGTGACGATGCGGTCGGGTCGAACGATGCCGGTGACCGACAGCCCGTACTTCGGCTCGCGGTCCTTTACCGTGTGGCCGCCAGCGATGACGATGCCCGCCTCCTTGGCGACGTCCATACCACCGAGCAGCATGCGCCCGAGCACCTCCTTCGGCAGGTCCTCGGGGAAGCAGACGATGTTGAGCGCAAGGAGCGGCGTCCCGCCCATCGCGTAGACGTCGCTCAGGGCGTTCACCGCCGCGATAGCGCCGAAGTCGTAGGGGTCGTCGACGATCGGTGGGAAGAAGTCGATCGTCTGCACAACGGCCAGGTCGTCCGTGAGGCGGTAGACGGCTGCGTCGTCACTCGTGTCGAACCCCACGAGCAGGTCGTCGTGCTGCACGTGGGGGAGGTGGCTCAGGACCTCGCCGAGGTCCTCGGGGCTGAACTTACCGGCTCAACCCGCGCAGGTGGCCAGACTGGTGAGGCGTACTTCTTGCTGCTGCATGCGGTGATTATAGACGCTCGGCACGACGAGTGCCGTGCAAGGTGATGCCTAGGTGACAGCCATCGACGCCATGACTTGACCGAGGTCGGTCTGCTCGTTGAGATGCCAGAGGCGGTCCAAGGCTGCCTGCTGGCGGGACTCATCGAGCAGGCCGGTCGTGAGCCGCCGGAACTTGTCTTCGATGTCGGTGTCGCTCATGGGCTTCTTGAAGTGCCCGGTGTAGTAGGGAACGGACGCCGTGTGCTGGCGGCCGTCGGAGGTACGAACCGTCAGGATGTTGAGGATGGCCTCCGGCCAGGCCGCGTCACATTCCGGGTCCTGCACGACCTCGATGCGCTGCATGAGGCCCAGCAGCCCCGGGTCGCGCAGGACATCATCTTCGAAGTGCGCGGGCTCGACCGTGCCGAACCGAAGGGCGCAGGCAACGACGAAGGGGATGCTGTGGTCGGCGGTCTCCCGCGTTTCGGGGCGCCAGCGAGTGGGGTCGCCGGCCATGATGCGTTTGCCGCTCTCGAATGTCCGGATGTGGACGTTGGCGATGTCGTCCGCGTCGGCGATGCCCAGCGCGTCCCGCGCCTCTATCGCGCCTTCGATAGCGGTCTGGGAGACGAAGCCCGCGGGGAACCGCTTGAAGCGCGACTCCATGAGCCGGAACGCGCGATCGTTGCCATCCTCTTGAGCGAGCGGTTCCAGCTCGACAGGGGTGCTGGTCACCCCTGCGAAGAACCCGTGCGAACCGGAGAACACCTCCGGCGGCCCCGTCATCCCACGCCGGGCGAGCATGGCTGCGAAGACGCCGTTGCGGCCCGCATTGGGGACGGCCGCCGCCTTCCAGTGGGAGATTGTCCCGCGCCGGGCCTCGCCAAGCGTCATGCTGCTGACCACGGAGATGCGAAGCGCCTCCGCGAGCTGCTCCGCCGGGAGACCGATCACGCTGCCCGCCCCGAGCGGCGCGGAGATGGCGGCATACGCGGCCTGGTCCCATGCGCCCCCTGACGCGAGGTGGAAGCTGTCCGCCCATGCAGCCTGCACCTCGTAGGCGAGTGCGATAGCCGCGATGAGTTCTCGGCCCGACGCTCCGTGCGCCTCCGCGGTAGCAAGTACCGCGGGTATGTTGTCGGAGGGGTGGGCGATGTCCTTGCCATTGTAGGAGTCGTTGAAGTCCAGGTAGCGCACCATCGTGCCGTTCACGAAAGCGGCCATGTCCGGCGTGGTCGCTTCGGTTGTCCCCAGCAGTGTGGCCGGTGACGAACCATGTACCCCGCGAGCCAGGTCTCGGGCCGCGCGCACCGGATCGGCGTCGCTGGCCGCCAGTCCACAACCCATCGAATCGATCACGAGCCGCTTGACCTGGTGCACGACCTCGTCGGGCAGGTCGTCGTACCTGATGCTGGCCGCGTAACTGGCGAGACGTTCAACGACTGGGTCGGTCATGGTTGCGTACCTCCTCCGAGACTCACCGCCGGATCGAGTCTAGTCTGCATGAGGAGCAGGTTCCACCCGGAAGGCACGCGGGCAGGTTGCGCCGTGGTGTGTATGAGGGATAATGCGGCCACCAGCAGCAGAGGAGGTGAGGGATGATCATCGACGCGCACCAGCATCTGGTTACAGGGTCGCAGATCGGTCAGTATCAGGCGTTCCTCATCAATGGGCGCGGGTTTCACGGCAAGGGGCACGCGGGCGTTACGGCGGAGACCGTGGCGAGCTGGAAGACGGCGGGGAAGACGCACTCCCAGTTGTTGGACGACGTGGGGACGGATATGGCCTTCATCTCTCCGCGCCCATACTCGCTGATGCATTCGGAGAAACCGGACAAGATCGTGCACTGGTTCTGCGAGGCGAACAACAACGCGATCGCGCTGGCCGTGCAGAACGAGCCTGACCGGTTCAGGGGCGTCGCAGGCCTGCCGCAGTGCGACGGGGCGCCTGTGACCGACACGTTCGAGGAGGTCGACCGCTGCATCAACGACCTCGGGTTCATCGGCATCATGATCAACCCGGACCCGAGCGAGGGCCAGCACACCACACCGACGATGGGGGAGGAGTACTGGTATCCGCTCTACGAGAAGATGGAGAAGGAGGACATCCCCGCGCTCATCCACCCGGCGAGCTGCAAGGACCTGCGCGAGTCGTTCCACAACCACTTCATCACGGAGGAGAGCATCGCCATCCTGTCGCTCGCCAAGTCGACGGTGTTCGACGACTTCCCGAACCTCAAAATCATCATGAGCCACGGTGGCGGCTCCATCCCGTATCAGATAGGACGCTGGCGGGCGCGGATGCGCGGCCCGAACGGGGAGGAGACGTTCGACCGCCACGTGAAGAACCTTTACTACGACACCTGCCTTTACAACCAGGAGTCGCTGGAGCTTCTGTTCAAGATAGTCGGGACGGACCGCTGCCTGTTCGGCACCGAGCGTCCGGGCGCGGGCTCCGCGGACAACCCTCGGACCGGCGAGTGGTACGACAACACGAAGCCCTACATCGACGACATCGACTTCCTGTCGGACGAGGACCGGGGCGCCATCTTCGAAGGCAACGCCCGGAGCGTGTACGGCCAGCGGTTCTCGTAAGGCGCGCCCGTGGCGACCCCAGGCCGTCCCGCTGAAGCCACGGCGCGGGGTAGTGGCTGAAGTGGTGCCGAAGGCCGGATTCGAACCGGCATGAGGTTGCCCTCAACGGTTTTTGAGACCGTCGCGTCTACCATTCCGCCACTTCGGCATCGGTTCGGATTATAGCGAAGCAGGTTGCGCTGACTCCGCCCTCGGCGCTGCGCTGCGAGCTGCTTGCTCGATACGCCAAGGTGGACAGTCTCACGCTCCTGGAGATTTGGAACTGGAGCGGAAGACGGGATTTGAACCCGCGACCTTCTCCTTGGCAAGGAGACGCTCTACCCCTGAGCCACTTCCGCTCGTGCCAGTACCGGGCCCTTACAGCCTGGTGCCGAGGCCCAGACTTGAACTGGGGACACCAGCATTTTCAGTGCTGTGCTCTACCAACTGAGCTACCTCGGCCCGGTCATTTCATGCTACGGAGCGGCCTGGAGCGTGTCAACCGGCGTGGAGCGCTACAAGAGCCCTGCGCCCAGGGCGCGCTTGCGCGTCTCCAGGCTCACGAACGTCTCCGTATGGCGGATACCCTGCACGATGCCTACCTTGTTGTGCAGGAACGAGGCGAGAGCCTCGGAGCTCGTCAGGTTTACCCAGATGAAGATGTCGTAACTGCCGGTGGTGATGGAGACGTGCTCCGCCTCCGCCAGCTCGGACAGTTCGTCTGCCACGGCTTCAACCCGTGATGGGTCCACCTGCAGCCCGATGAACGCGGACGTGTGGTAGCCGAGACGTTCCGGGTCCGGGATCGCGGCGACTTTGATGACCTTGTCCTGCAGCAGCTTGGCAAGGCGACGGCGGGCTGTTCCCTCACTCAGCCCCAACTCGCGGGCCATCTGCGCGTGCGAGGCACGGCCGTCCTGCTGAAGGGTTTCGATGATCCGTCGGTCGATGTTGTCCAAGACGTCCTCCGCACACGAGCGCTGAGCATGCTATGGCGCATCGTCAGGGATGCGGATGCATCGTATAAGAGGATTCATGCACCGTCAACGATTAGAGGAATGTTAATCGCCGCAAGAGGGGATATCTGCGACGCGTTCCTTACGAATCAGTAGGAATACGCGCGATTAGTGGCGCTCAGCGCTGGATCCGCGTGTCGCCCCGGGGCTGGAAGATGGAACCTGCGCCCGGGAGGTCGGCAGGTGTGGAGCGCCCTTGCTGCCCGATACCGCCGATGCGTCCCCTGGAGAGGATGCCCAGCGCGGATGCCGCGGCGCCTACCAACGCTGCGCGCTTGAGGAAGCCGCGCCGCGTTACGGTGTTCCGGGTGCTCGCTTCGTTCTGGCCTGCCATCGTGTGTTGCACTCCTGTGGCCAAGCCGGCCACGGCGCATAATTGTAGACGGACGGCGGGGGATTGCAAGCGGTGTCCAACCCGAATGCGAAATTCATCACAAACTGTTGACACCTGCCCTAGAGGTGGTTTAACGTGCTCTTCTTGGCGGGAGCATCGCCGATGGTACGTTCGCGCAGCGTCTCTCCGCCCAATCCAGAAGCAGGCAGGGCTTCCGGTGACGCTGTTTGAAACGCAGGCCCTCGGACGATGTGAATGACCGGCCCAGACCCCACGTTCATGACGGCATCTGACTGGGCTGCTGCTGCTGATCTCCTCGCAGCGCTCTGGTTCCTTCTCGGATCGGCCCTTGGCTTCGGAGCATGCATGCTCCTTGCTCACGGCATGATTCCGTCCCTTGCCGTCTCGCGAGACATCCCCGCGCACGTGGCTCGCCGTATCCGCATCCCGCTCTACGCTGGGGCGGTCCTCTTCCTGCTGCTTGGGTTCTACGCCATCTCGCTCTTCATCGAGAGGCTGGACCTCATATCCGATCTGTTCTACAGGGGGGCGCAGTAGGGCCGGGGTCCCGGCTTGCAGGCGATGAGCAACTCCCTGATCAAGATAGCTGTTCCGGTCATCGGTCTCGTTGCAGCTCTGGTTCTCGCCTTTGTGGCCTACTTCTTCGTACAGGCCTGGTGGGCGCAGCCTCCCGCCGTTCTCGGTTTCGGAGACGGTCCGACACAGCCGATAGCGTTTCCCCACACGGTGCACGTGACCACTGCCGGATTGGACTGCCAGTTCTGCCATCGCACCGTCTCCACGGAGGAGGCGGCGACTGTCCCTGCCGTGGCGCAGTGCCAGTTCTGCCATGACTTCACCCGTATCACGGGCGAGCAGTCCTCCTCACCCACGGCGGAGACTGAGATAGCCAAACTCATAGGAGACCCGCTGGAAGGGCCTGATCCCGTCAACTGGGTGCGTGTCCACCGTCTTCCCGACCACGTGCAATTCGTGCATGCCCCCCATATCCAGCAAGGCTTCCCCTGCTCCACATGCCACGGAGACATCGCGAGCATGGAGGTCGTCGAGCAGGTCCGTAACTTGAAGATGCGCGATTGCGTCGACTGCCACCGTGAAAACAGCGCGCCGACCGATTGCACAACGTGCCACTACTAGGAAGAACCGAATGGCGCTGACTCGCAGACAGTTTCTGAAATGGGCGGGCGTGACCGGCATCGGCGCTGTCGTCTTCAACGGCTGCCGGGTACCGGACCACGAGATCCAGGTTCAGAGCCCCGTCGAGATGCCGGAAGACCTCGTCACCGGCAGAGACAACTACTATGCCACCGCTGCCCAACTCGGTCTGGCGAGCGAGGGACTGCTCGTCCGCGTGATGGAAGGCCGTGCCAAGAAGATAGAAGGCAACCCGGACCACCCGGTAAACACCGGCAAGCATGGCATCCGTGCCGAGGCTCTTCTGCAGGCGCTCTATCACCCGGACAGGATCAAGCACCCGCTGCTCCGCATCGCCAAAGGCGGGCCGTTCCGCAAGATCGATTGGGCTGAGGGCATCGAGCGGCTCACAGCCATCATCAGCGATCGCGACCCAAGCGAGGTGCTGCTAGCGACCCCGTTGCTGCGCGGGCGTGCAGCCGATGTTGTGCAGGCGTTCGCTGACGGCTCCCGCATACGGCTCCAGGGGTTCGATGCGCTGGGCTGCGAGAGCGTTGCCCGGGAGGCGCTGCGCCAGCTCTACGGCCAGAACGCGCAGCCCGATCTCGACATCGCGCACGCGAGCTACATACTCAACTTCGGCGCCGACTTCCTCGGCACCTGGATCAACCCCACCCACTTCTCACGTGGCTACGGCGAGTTCCGCCAGGGCGATGTCCGCTCGCGCGGACGCCTGGTGCATGTCGGCGCGCGGTACTCCACTACAGCGGCAGCCGCCGACCACTGGGTGTACGCAACCCCCGGCTCAGAGGGGCTGCTGGCGATGTCGGTCGCGTACACGATGATCGATGAAGGCACGGCCGACTCGGATGCCGCATCTGCGCTTACCGGCGGACACGGCGCGAGGGCGTTGCAGGCGTTCGCTCCTGAGCGTGTGGCGGCCCGTGTGGGCATCGACGCCCACGTCATCACCGAGTTGGCCCACGAACTGGCGGACAAGAAGCATCACCCCGCGCTCGTTATCGGGGGCGGCCCGGCAGCAGCCCAGGCGAACGGCCTGTTCAACATGCTTGCGGTCTACGCGCTCAATGCGCTCGTGGGGTCGGTGAACCGGCCCGGCGGACTCGTCTTCAACCCTGAACCGATCAGCGGGCGGGTCAGTTCTGCCTCACTGCGCGAATGGAAGCAGACGCTCGCCGACATGCGCTCCGGCGACATCACCGCCGTGCTCGTGCGCGAGTCGGACCTGGCTTACGGCCTGCCCGGAGTACTCGATGCCCGTAGCGCGCTGCGCAGTGTGGACACTATCGTCAGCTTCTCCAGCTTCCTTGATGAAACGAGCGAACTTGCAGACCTCATTCTGCCGTGCCACACCCCGTTGGAAGAGTGGGGCACGGACGAGCCGAACCCCGGCCCCGGTTACACGACCATCGGCTTCCAGCAGCCTGCGGTGAACCGCTTCCACGACACGCTGAGCTTCGGCGACGTTCTGCTGCAGACAGGGAGTCAACTCGGCCTGCCCGGTCTGCCATGGGAGAACATGCGTGAGGCAGTCCGCTCGCTCGCGCAGGACCTTCACGAGCGGGGACGCGGCTCTGTCGTGCAGCCTACGTTCGCGGAGTTCTGGAAGCGAACGCTGGAGCGCGGCGGCTGGTGGGACACGGGTGCAACGGCAGACGGCTCACGGCCTGATCTGCCCGAACTTGCGAGGAGCGCACCAGCGGTTTCATCGGCTGATCCGAACCGCTACCCGCTCCACCTCGTGCCGTTCGAGGGCATCGGGGTGGGCGCAGGGCAGTATGCGCACCTGCCATGGGCGCAGTCGACGCCGGACCCCATCACCAGCGCAGCGTGGGACACGTGGGTGGAACTCAACCCGCACACCGCCGATGAGATGGGGCTCAAGAACAACGACGTCGTCATCGTGGAGTCGACGACGGGCCGTACCATCCGCGTGCCGGTGTACATCAACCCGGCCACGCCTCCCGCCGTGGCTGCCGTGCCCATGGGACAGGGCCACCGCGCCTTCACGAGTTACGCGGCGCGGCGCGGTGCGAACGTGCTGGACATACTGGAACCCACGGAAGATGCAGAGACCGGGGCATTCGCCTGGGGCGCCACCCGGGTCCGCATCTCCGGCACCACCCGGACGAGGGTAGTTCCGAAGTTGGAGGGCATCGAGCCCGCCCGCCAGCTCCACGGCGAAGAACTCATATTCGTGCACAAGGCATAGCAAAGCAGGACTTGTCATGGCGACGCGTACACAGAGCACACGGGCAGATCACAAATGGGGGATGGTCATAGACCTGGACCGTTGCACCGGCTGCCAGGCATGCGTTATCGCCTGTCAGTCTGAGAACAACATCCCGCTCAACGATCAGGCCTCCTTCCTGGATGGTCGGGCCATCGAGTGGATACGCGTAGAGCGCTACTGGGAAGGCGACTACCCGGACATCAAGGCGCGCTTCCTGCCGGTGCTCTGCCAGCACTGTGACAACGCCCCGTGCGAGTCTGTCTGCCCGGTGTACGCGACCTACCACAACAACGAAGGACTGAACGTGCAGGTGTACAACCGCTGCGTGGGCACACGCTTCTGCGGCAACAACTGCCCATACCATGCCCGGTTGTTCAACTACTGGGAGCCGGTCTGGCCGGAAGACCTCCGGAACCAGCTGAACCCGGACGTTACGGTGCGGACGCGCGGCATCATGGAGAAGTGCACCTTCTGCATCCAGCGCATCCGCCGCAGCACCCGGGGCGGCAAGCAGGTGGAGGACCAGGCGTTCAACCCTGCGTGCGTCCAGGCGTGCCCGACCGACGCCATGACGTTCGGCAACCTCAACGACCCCGACTCCCGCGTCTCGCACAAGTGGGAGGACGAACGTGCCTTCCGTGTGCTGGAAGCACTCGGCACCAATCCCAGCGTGAAGTACCTGAAGCAGGTAGACGCTCATGCATAACGGCGAACACGAACTCACGGCCGGCCCTCTCCCGACGCATCAGGACGTCGCGAGGGACGTGCTCGGCCGCTTCCAGGACCTGGGACACCGGTACTGGGGCTGGGTAACAGTGCTCGCGTTCCTGTTCGTCCTCGGGATCGTTGGGTTCGTGATCCGCCTGTCGGAAGGCTTCAGCGACGAGAACCGTGCGAACTGGGGCTACTTCGTCGCGACGCTTGCGTTCATCGTCACCACCTTCACGGCCATGCCGGTTATCTCGGCGGGGCTGCGTCTCGCGAAGGCGAACTGGAGGCGGCCTCTAACGCGCGTGACGGAGAACATGGCCATCACAGGCCTGCTCATTGTACTTATGCTCATCCCCGCGCTCATCGCCCTGCCTTCCATAAACGGCAGGCTCAGCATCTGGTTCGAGTTCCCGCTGGGCGCCCCCGGCGTATGGGACGTCATCGGCTACGGCACGCTGGTATTCATCGGCCTCGCCCTGCTCTGGGGTGTCGCTCTGCCGGACATGGCGGCGGCCCGAGACCATCTTCCCGCTTCGACACGCCAACGCGTTATCGGTTGGCTGTCGCTTGGCTGGGTCGGCGGTGTGCGCCAGTGGCGCGTGCTCTACCAGGGCTCGCTGCTCGCCGGTGCGATGTACCTGCTCACGTACCCGCTCGTGCAGACGCTCATGATCTCGGACTTCCACCACGGCCTGATACCGGGGTTGAAGGACGCCATCATCCCCGCGACGGTGGTGGTCAACGGCCTGCAGGGTGCGGTGGGCATGACCCTGCTCACCATGTACCTGATGCGCCGGTTGGGGAACTACGAGAGGTACTTCAGCGTGGAGCAGTTCTGGGCGCTCTCCAAGCCATTGCTGGCGTTCTCCCTGCTCTGGTTCTACTTCTGGTGGGCGAGCTTCATCACCTTCTGGTATGGACGCCAGCCCGGCGAGAGCGAGGTTATCCGCCTGCTGGTGCTGGACGAGTACCGGGGCGCGCTGATGATCTCCTTCTTCCTCAACTTCATCGGCCCGCTCATCGCACTGGTCTGGAACCCCGTGCGCCGCAGCGTATGGGGCCCCGCGCTCGTTGGCACGGGGGTGGTCATCGGAGCGCTTGTGAACCAGGTGCGGCTCTACGTCTCGGCCTTCTCGGTTGCAGACCCGAGCCAGCACGTGATGCACCCGCGCCCCGCAACGCAGTGGCCCGACGCGCCGGACCTGCTCATCATGGTCGGCGCCATCTCCGGATGCGTGCTGCTCTTCATGCTCGTCAGCAAGATCATCCCGGTGGTCTCCATCTGGGAGGTCGGCGAAGGACTCAGACTCGTGAAGGTGAGGCGTTACCTGAACCGCTACGCAAGAGTGATAGCCAAGTCGCACTAGCCGCACAGGCACGGACAACAGCCGGATGTACTACCGCAGAACGCTAACCGACGCACAGATAAACAGGGAGCTCTTGGACGTCGTTCTCAGGACGCCCATGTGGTGGGTCGTTATCGTCTCCATCCTGGGGCTCATCGTGGCGGGCGCGGCGAGCGCGTTCGGCTTCATGATGAACCAGGGCCTTGGCGTCACCGGCTTGCAGCAGCCCATCTTCTGGGGCTTCTTCATCACCAACTTCATCTTCTGGGTCGGCATCAGCCACGCGGGTGTGATGATCTCCGCCATCCTGCGGCTGAGCCAGGCAGAGTGGCGCAGGCCGATGGTGCGCGCGGCGGAGACCATGACGGTCTTCGCGCTGATGACTTCCCTGTTGCAACCGCTCATCCACGCGGGCAGGCCGTGGCGCATCTTCTACTGGGTATTCCCCTACGACTGGGCGCGCGGCATCTGGCCGGACGTGCGGTCGCCGCTGGTGTGGGACCCCACCGCCATCATCACCTACCTCACGTCCAGCTCGTTGTTCGTCTACACCGCGCTGATCCCCGACCTCGCCATCATCCGTGACCGCAGCACCGGCTGGCGCCGCACGGTCTACGGCATCTTGGCGCTCGGCTGGCACGGCAACCCGAGGCAGTGGAAGCTGCAGGGCATCGCGGGCATCCTGCTCTCGGCCCTCATCCTGCCGGTGTTCGTCTCCGTGCACAGTATCGTGTCATGGGACTTCGGTGTGAGCCTCGTCCCGTCGTGGCACGTAACCGTCTTCGCGCCGTACTTCGTTATCGGAGCGGTGCACTCGGGCGTGTCGGCGGTCGTCACGCTCATGATCCTGATGCGCAAGCTGTACAAACTCGAGAACTTCATCTGGGAAGAGCACATCGACGCCGTCGCGAGGCTGCTCATCGTGGTCGCCACCGCATGGCTCTTCTTCTTCTGGCTGGACCTCGTCTTCGCCCTGTGGTTGAAAGAAGAGCAGGAGATGACTGTATGGCACCTCCGCCTCTTCGAGCCGCCGTGGAGCTGGCTGTTCCTGGCGTTCATCGTCTTCTCGTACATCATCCCGGTGCCGTTATGGATGTTCCGGCGCGTTAGACGGAGCTTCACCTGGATGCTCTGGACGAGCCTGATGGTGAACGTCGGCATGTTCCTGGAACGTCTCATCATCATCGTGCCCGCGCTCATGCGGAAGGGGCCGTGGGTGTTCACGTACGACACGTACCGCCCGAGTGCCGTGGAGGTGACGCTGATCGTCGGCTCCATCGCGCTGGTGGCGTTACTCCTGATGCTGTTCAGCAAGTTCTTCCCGCTCATCCCCATCTGGGAGGAGAAGGAAGGCCAGAAATTGATAGACGAGGTCAAGGTCGGCGACCGCGTGGTCCCTGCTTTGGTGAAAGAGCACTAGCAGGCGGAGTGAGGAGAGTTCGATGGCAAACACGAAACTGATGGGGCTGTTCCAGGACCCTGAACAAGCCGCTGGGGCCATGACCAAGCTCAAGGAGGACGGCTTCCCCGTCGAAGACCTGGATGTCTACTCCGGCAGCCCGTTCCCCGAGGGCTCCTTCGGCGAACACGAGCCGGAGATGCGGCTGTTCATGTTCCCTCTCGTGGGCGCGCTTGTCGGCTTCGCCATCGGCCTGCTGTGGACGGCCGGCACGCAGATCTCCTACCCGCTGGTTACCGGCGGCAAGCCCCTGCTCAGCATCCCGCCCATGACCATCATCATGTACGAGAACACGATGCTCGGAGCGATCATCTTCACGGTGCTCGGCGTACTGTTCGAGTCCCGCCTGCCGCGCCGCAAGCTGGGCCTCTACGACGAGCGCATCACTGAGGGCTACATCGGCATCATCGTCGACTGCCCCGAGGAGCGCGCCTCCGCCGCCGAGACTGCGCTCCAGGGCGCGGGCGCTGAAGAGATCAAGAGGGAAGAGGGCTAGGTAACCCGTGCAGACCCGCCGCCGCAATACCCTTCTGCTGCTGACCGCCGCCGTGCTGATGGCATCGGTCGCTGCAGCATGCTCGCCGGGAGACCCCTTCCGCTCCACCGGTTCTTATCCCATAGATGTCTTCCAGGAGATGCACTACAACCAGACCGTGAAGTCGCAGGAGCCTCCGCGCTTCCTGCCGCCAGAGGGCTCTTATCCGATAGAGGGCGGCTACATATCGGTTAGCGATATCGAGAACATCGCGGAGTTGGAGAACCCGCTCGCGGGTGACCCGCTCGCGATGCACCGCGGCGCTCTGCTCTACAAGCAGAACTGCTCGGTGTGTCACGGCCTCACTGGAGCCGGCGACGGCTACGTGGGCGGCTTGCTGAACGAGTACGGGGTTACCCGACCTCCCTCGTTCGGCGACGGCGAGGGCGTGGTGGTGGTCCGCGATACCGGCACGACCGAAGTAAGCCCGGGTGAGACATTCGGCAACATCTCCGGCGGCAAGGGGTTCATGCCCGCGTTCGAGCCTCTGCTCTCAGTAGAGGACCGCTGGGCGCTCGTCACGCTCATCGACGCTACCGTTGCTGAGAGGCAGGCCGTGCTCGAGTCGATCAACGACATCCCGGAAGAGCAGCGCACCCTCGACCTTCTCCGGCTGCGGGGGCAGCTCTAGCGCGTGCGGCCTGGAGCCGCTCGGCGACGGCTGCCGTGAGAAGCACTCGCACCAATCTGCGCCTCCGTCGCGCTACGACGCTTCTCCTGGCGTGTGCCGTTCTCTCCGTTATGTCGATCGCCTCTGCGAGCGCTCAGACGTATGAGGAACTCCCTCCCGATCTGGAGGAACGCGCGCAGCGCATCTACTCCGGCGTCATGTGTCCTCAATGCGCGGGACAGACCATCGACGAATCGAACGCCCCCATCGCCGAGGCCATGCGCACGGCGATCCAGGCGCAACTGCGCAACGGCGCATCGGACGACGTCATCATGGACAGCCTCGTACAATCGTATGGAGAGGGCATCCTGGCGTCACCACCGACGCGCGGCTTCTCCCTCCTGGCCTGGCTCGTCCCGCCGCTTGCGCTCCTGCTTGGCGCGGCCGCTGTGTTCTTTGCGATACGAAACATGCGTGGGCGATCGGTGACCGGACCTGCTGTCGCCGGGGACGCCGGGATCGCCGTGGCCGCGCCAAGCGGTGCGCCGTTACCGTTCGACCTTGTGGACAGAGAGTTGGGCGAGGACACACACGCGGTGGAGGAACGCTGAACGGATGGCAAACCTCGGCACGGCAACCATACTCATCGCACTGCTCCTGACTGCCTACAGTGTGCTGACGTCATTCGTAGGCGCGAAGCGGGGCGATGCCCCTGCCATCGTCAGCGCCCAGCGTGCGAACTATCTGACCACGCTCACGCTGGCGGTATCGATGGGGGCGCTCGTCTACGCGTTCCTGGAGAACGACTTCAGCATCCGGTACGTGGCGGAAAACAGTAACCTCGCGATGCCGCGCATCTACACCTGGGTCGCTTTCTACGCGGGCAACGCGGGGTCGCTCCTCTACGTCGCCTTCGCGTTGAGCGGCATGGCGGCGCTCTCCATGGCGCTCGCTCCCCAGCGGCTCGGCGCGCTTCGCCCGTATGCGAACGGCGTGCTCATGCTCATCCTGCTGTTCTTCCTGGTCGTGCTCTTCTTCCTCGCCAACCCGTTCGACACGCTGGAACGGGCTCCGGCGGACGGGCAGGGCATCAATCCGCTGCTCACGCACCCCGGCATGTTCGCGCACCCGCCGCTCATCATGACGGGCCTCGTCGCGATAGCGGTGCCGTTCTCGCTGGCTGTCGCAGCGCTCCTGCGCGGACGCATCGACGACGACTGGGTGGACGCCGGCCGCGTCTGGGGACTCGCCGCGTGGGTGCTGCTCGCTATCGGTCTGCTGCTCGGCTCCTGGTGGGCGTACACGATCCTCGGCTGGGGCGGCTACTGGGCGTGGGACCCCGTTGAGAACGCTGCGTTCATGCCCTGGCTGGCGCTCACCGCCTTCATCCACTCCATCATGGTCCAGAAGCGCCGGGGCATGTTCCGCATGTGGAACATCGCGCTCATCAACATCAGCTTCACCCTGGGCGCGTTCGGTATCTTCATCAACCGGGGCGGGCCGGTGCCGTCGGTGCACTCGTTCGGCGCGTCCACGCTCGGCTGGGTATTCCTCACGTTCCTTGGCGTGGTAACGGTTGCGTCTTTCGCCCTCTTCTTCTACCGGATGGCCGTTCTGCGCAGCCCGTCCTCTCTCGAATCGGCGCTCTCGCGAGAGGCCGCCTTCCTCGTGAACAACCTGCTCCTGCTCGGCATCGCGTTCGTTACACTGTGGGGCGTCGTCTTTCCGCTCATCTCGGAGCTGGCAACCGGGCGCACCATCACCGTGGGGGAGCCGTTCTTCAATAGCGTGAACGGCCCGCTCATGCTCGCACTCATCCTGCTGATGGGCATAGGCCCGTTGCTCCCCTGGCGCACGGCGACATGGCAGAGCGTCCGCCGCGCGCTGTTCGTTCCCGGGGTCATCACGCTCGTCATCACCGCGGCAGCCACGCTCCTCTTCCGGGTGACGGTGCCCGTTGTGGTGCTCGGCATCGCGGTCAGCACGTTCGCGGGCATCAGCATCCTGCAGGAATGGGTACGAGGGACGCTGGCGCGCAGCCGCTCCACCGGCGCGCTGTGGCCAGTGGCGTTCGGGCGGCTGATCGCCTCGAACCGTCCGCGCTACGGCGGCTACGTCGTACACCTTGCCGTGGTCATGCTTGCCTTCGGCATCGTGGGCTCTTCGTTCTACGACGAGGAGCGCGATGTGTTCATGTCCGTCGGGGACCAGGCCGCGATAGGCGAGTACACCGTCGAGTTCATGGACGTCAGCGCTAGGACGTTCGCCGACCGCACCGAGCGCACTGCGGTCCTGAACGTTACGAGAGGAGGCGAGAGCCTCGGCACGCTCAACGCGTGGCAGGGGGTCTACCCGTCGTTCTCGATGATCTCGACCCGGGCGGGCATACGTTCTACGCCCCAGGAAGACCTCTATGTGATATTCAGCGAACTGCAGCCGGACGGCCAGACCGCGGCATTCCGCCTGCTGGTGAACCCCATGGTCTGGTGGATGTGGCTCGCCGGGCCGTTCGTCATCCTCGGCACTGTCGTCGCCCTCTGGCCCGCTCGCCAACGCGCGGCTGCTTATGCGATCCCCCAGGTGCCGGGTACTGCGCCGAGCGGCGGCGCACCGTAGGCGGGCTGTGTCGTCGGCCCTGGCAGGATAGTCATGACCATCCTCGTCCTAACGCTGCTCGTGCTCGTGGCGATAGTCGTCCTCGTCTATCCGTTCTGGGCGGCACGGTACGGGGGCGTGCTCTTCGACAACCCCGCGCGCGACCTCGAGGCTGGCATTCGCCGTGCCCGCGATCGTGTCTACGAGGAGATACGCGCGCTGCAGCAGGAGTACTTCCTGGGGAACATGACCGAAGCCGAGTACCGTGCTCAGCTACAGGCTGCGCGCCAGCGAGCTGCGGAGCTGATCCGCGAGCAACAGCAGGTGAATGAGACTGCTGCAGCCATCGAAGATCGCGTGGATACGGAGTTGCGTGAGCTCCTTCCGCGCGATGACGAAGGGAAGGAGGAGGCGTGAAGCGCGCTGCCGTATCGGTCGCTGTCCTGCTGGCGGCGCTGCTGATGCCTGCTCAGGCGCTCGCGCAGGAAGCGGGTGAGGTCGAGATAGCGGGGCGTGTGGAACACGGAGCGGATGCTGCCTCGTTCGATCCCACACAGGCGCGGGTAACGCTCAACGTGCTGGAAGGGATCACGCTCGTCTCGCAGGACTCCGCGCTGCCCGACGAGTCCGGCGCGTTCAACTTCACGGCTGCCGCTGTCGAAGGGCGCACCTATTTCTTCTCCGTCGAGTATCAGGGCGCGAACTACTCCGCCGTGCGCGGTGCGAGCGAGTTGAGTGAACCCGTGGTCGTTACTGTCTTCGACGCCACGAACGACACCTCCGTTCTCACGGTGCAGAGTCACACCGTCATCGTCACCGGTGCCGTGCCGGACGACGGGTTCGTGGAGATCCTCGAACGTGTCATGGTGCGCAACGACAGCAACCTCACGCTCACCCCTGACCTGAACGCTCAGGGTCCGGCGATGCTGAGTTTCCTGCGCTTCGCTCTCCCGCCCGGCGCGTACAACTTGGACGTGCGGTCGAACATCACCGGGGGGCAGGTGCTGGAGGTCGACCGGGGATTCGCGCTCAACTCGCCCGTCCCGCCGACCGCTCCGGGATTGCCGCACCAGTTCGAGTTCGTCTACCGCCTCGACTACGACGGCCCAGCGCTGGACCTCTCGCGCACGATGCGGTTCGGCGCGGAGTCGGTGCGGTTCGTGGTGCCGGTGGACGTTGCCACACCGTCGTCGGCCCGTCTGACGGACCTCGGAGCAACCGAACTCGACGGGCGTCTGCTGCGGCTGCTGGAAGGGCAGGACATCGCTCCTGCCGAGGTGTTGCCGCTCGCTGTCGCCGACCTGCCGCGTGAGTCGGCGTTCGATATGGCCCGCGAGTCTGCCGGTGAGTGGTACGTCCGGTATGTCGTTCCCGCTGTCGTTGGCCTGACGGTTGCAGCCCTTCTGCTGCTGTCGTTGCGCCGTCGACGTGCCGTGGCCATGGGCGGCGCCAGCAGGGAGCAGCTGCTTGCCGAGGTGCAGGTGCTGCGTGATGCATACGACCGGCACACTATCGGCACGGCGGCGTACGAAGGCAGGTCGCGCGTGATACGGGACGCACTCGTGCAGGCGGAGGTGCGCGACCGGCTCACCGAAGCAAACGGGGAAGCCAACACCAGAGACTGACTACGTGCGCCCATTGCGCTGTGCATCGGTTGGACGTATCGTTGGCGTATGCGCGTATCTCTCCCGCGTCGCAGAACGCACGAGGAAGCCTCTCCCTGCGACGGGCCTGCCGTCCGGATCGAGGGACTGGCCAAGTCGTTCAACGGCACAACCGCCCTCCGCGAGGCCACGTTCGATGCCGAGCGCGGCAGCATGGTCGCCCTCCTTGGCCCGAGCGGATGCGGAAAGACAACGACGCTGCGGCTCGTAGCCGGTTTCGAGACGCCCGACACCGGAACTGTCACCATTGCCGGCCAGACCGTTGCTGCGCCCGGACGGTTCGTGCCGCCGGAGCGCCGCCGGGTAGGCATGGTGTTCCAGGACTACGCCCTCTTTCCCCATCTCACGGTCCGCAAGAACGTCGCGTTCGGGGTGCCGCATGGCCCTGACCGGGACCGTGCTGCGCAACAGGCGTTGGAACTCGTGGGCATGAGCGCGGAAGCAGAGCGGATGCCGGACCAGCTCTCCGGCGGACAGCAGCAGCGCGTCGCGCTCGCGCGTGCGCTCGCTCCCAAACCGAGCGTGGTGCTGCTCGACGAGCCGTTCTCGAACCTGGATGCGAACCTCCGACGGCACGTGCGGGGTCACATCCGCCAGATCCTGCGGGATGCGGAGGCCACCGCGGTCTTCGTGACGCACGACCAGGATGAGGCGTTCAGCATCGCCGACAAGCTGTGCGTCATGCTGGACAACCGGCTCGAGCAGACGGGCGCGCCGGAGGACGTGTACCTCTACCCGGCCTCACTCGGCGTTGCGCGGTTCATGGGAGTCGCAAACATCCTGCCCGGGGAGTGCTCAGGCGGCTACGTCCGGTGCGAACTGGGCGTGCTTCCGGTGGGCAATCCCGACCCTCCGAAGGGGCTGGTGATCGTGTGCGTACGCCCCGAGACGGTGCGCCTGCACACGGAATCGGACGCGTCGGTCGAGGGGGTTGTGACCTCCGTCGAGTTCCACGGCACCTCCAAGGCGGTGAACCTGCGGCTCCGCTCCGGCAGGCCGGTGCGCTGCGTGATGGGCGTGCACATCCCCGCCGAGGTGGGGGAGACGGTAAAGGTGGGGGTCAACAGTTTCGTCGCGGCCTTCCCCCCGCCGTCCGCTCACGACATCGCTCGCGCGGCTTAACGCGACGGCCCCGCGCCGTCCACGATGCCGACCACCTCCTCGAGTCCGCCTATCGTGAAAGCTCCGGACGTGTTCATGCCCGCGAAGAGGCATCCGGCGGACGCTGCGGCCTGCCGTCCGGTATCCGAAGAGTCCACCAGCAGCACTTCCCACGGCGGCACGGCCAGTACCTCACAGGCGCGGAAGAGCAGGTCCGGCGCCGGGATCGGCTTCCGCTCGCCGTTCGTCCCCACCAGCGCGTGCGGGATGAGTTCCAGCGTTTCGAGGAGTGTCCTAGCGGGTTCGGAGGGGCCGTTCGCCAGCACGGCGGAGACGACGCCGCGTGCGTCCAGAGCGTCGAACAAGCCGGAGGCGCCCGGCTTCGCCGTACCGTCTACCACGATGCTGTCCAGCGTGAAGAAGACCGCGCTCAACTGCATATCCACAGCATACCGGCTGACGCGATAAACTACCGCTGCTCAACGACACTGAAGGAGCGGACCTGATGGCGCTTTACGAGTACCGCTGCACGAACTGTGGAACGGAATTCGAGCAGCGCAGGCCGATGAGCGAGGCGGACAGCCCGGCGGTGTGTCCGGTGTGCGGCAAGGAGGCGGCGAGACTGCCGTCCGTCTTTGCGTCCAAGGACGGCTACACCCTGCGGGTCCCTCGCGCCGCAGCCTTCCGCGCCGGGTCCACCAACCAGGACTAACGCAACATCCCGGGAGTAAGAAGCATGGTCAGCAAATCGGAACTGACGGTCGTGGAAGTCGAACTCAAGCAGGTGCGGGTCGAGCTGGCGTCGCTCCGCGCCGAGGTCGCTTCCCTGCGCAGTGAGATGGACGCGCTGAAGGCGAAGGGCTAGGCGCACAGCATCAGACGCGACCCCCCTCTCCCGCATGCCGTGCTCAGGTGCGGTACCATGCGGGGCGATGTCCGCCGCACCCCGCGCACTCGTCGCTGAGACAGGCCTCTACGTACACACCACCGCGTACAGCGTCGTGCTTGGCGGCATCATCGTCCTAGTGCCGCTCTACATCATCTCGCTCGGCTACCACCCAGGGTGGCTTGGCCTCATCATCGCGGGGCAGGGGCTGTTCCAGGTGGCGCTGCGGCTCTTCGGCGGCGTCCTCTCCGACCGTATCGGCGAGCGATGGGTGATCCAGGTCAGCTTCGCGGCGCTGGTGGTGGGCTCGCTCGGCCTCGCGTTCTCCTCGTCATTGTTCGCGCTGCTGTCGGCCCAGGTGCTGTACGGCGGCTCCCGCGCCATCTACTGGACGTCCTCCCAGTCGTACGGCAGCCGCATCGACGAGTCCCGTCCGACGACGCTGATGGGGCGCTTCTTCGGGTTCGCGGCGGTCGGCGGGCTTGCGGGCAACGCGGGCGGCGGGTTCGTGGCGGTCGTCCTCGGCTACCAGGAAGGGTTCTTCATCGCCGCTGGCATCTCGGCAGGGGCGATGCTCGTCGTCGCGGTGATGCCGCAGCTGCCGAGGCGGGCGGCGATGACGCTGCGCCAGATACTCGGCCCGGTGCCGGGCGTCTTCCGCAAGCGCGCCACGCTGCTCCCTGCGGTCATGGCGCTCGGGACCTCGCTGCACGTCTCGGTGCTCTCCTCGGTAGGAGCGGCGGTCTACAAGGAGTTCGGGTTCGACGACGACGCGTTCGGCGTGCTCATGGCGATCCATGCAGGCGGCGCGATCGTAGCCGGTTTCCTGTTCGCGCGGTTCCTGCAGCGGGTGGGGCAGCGGCCGACCTTCGCGGTGACGATGGCGCTGCACGGCCTGCCGCTCATCGGGATCGTGCTGTGGGGCGGCAGCTATCCGATGGCGGTCGCGCTGATGTTCGTGCTGGGGTTGTCGTTCAACGCGGGCCGCGTGTTGAACGTGAGCATCACGGCGATAGTGAGCAACCCGGAGCAGCGGGGCGTGTTCATGGCGGTGGTGGGCATCTACTGGGCGTCCGGGCAGATGCTGGGGCCGCTGCTGTTCGGGCCGCTCGCCGCGGTCACGAGCCTAACCTTCTCCTTCATCGCCGCCGGGGCGCTGATGACTGTGACCGCGCTGCTGACGCCGCTGCTCTACGCCGCATCCAGGGGCGAGAGCGAGAGCAGGGCGCCTCGCTGAACGTGGGATGCTCCGCTCAACATGACAATTCCACTGACAGCGGGGGCTGGTGGGACCTGGTGGCGCGTTCCAGCTTGCGGCGGGGCGTGAGCAGGTAGTGGCCGCAGGTGAGGCAGCGGATGCCGACGTCCGCGCCGAGACGCTCCACGCGCCACTCCACGCCGCCGCACGGGTGCGGCTTGCGGAGCGTTAGCCGCTCGCCGAGGTGGAACTCTACGGCCACGACTTGCCCATCCGTTCCAGTTCGGCGTTGATGGCCGTGCGAAGGCGCTCGGCTTCGGCGCGGGCGGCCTCTGCGAAATCAGCGCCCTTGGATGCGTAGATGACGCTGCGGGACGCGGCGATGAGCGCGCGTCGTCCGTTGGCGTCGGTGCCGTTGCGAACGGAGGCTTCGAGGTCGCCGCCCTGCGCGCCGATGCCGGGGATGAGGATCGGCATCGAGCCGACGATGCTCCGCACCCGCGCGAGCTCGTCCGGCACGGTTGCGCCGACGACGAGCCCGATGTTGCCGTTGTCGTTCCACGCGACCGCCTGCCGCGCGACCTCCTCGTAGAGCGGGCCCTCGACTCCGTTGCCGCGCACGGTGAGGTCCTGGAACTCGGCGCTGCCGGGGTTGGAGGTGCGTGTGAGCACGAACACGCCCCTGTCCGCGTAGTCGAGGAACGGCTGCACGGCGTCGTGCCCCTGGTACGGGTTCACGGTGAGGGCATCCACGCCCCACTTCTCGAAAGCCGCCTTCGCGTAGGCCCTCGAGGTGTTGTCCATGTCGCCGCGCTTGGCGTCGAGCAGGACGGGCACGTCGTCCGGCACGGCCTCGATGGTGGCCTGCAGCGCCTCGATGCCGGGGATACCCTCGGCCTCGTAGAACGCCCACTGCGGCTTGTACGCGCAGACGAGGTCGCTCGTGGCGGCGATGATGGCGCGGTTGAACTCGGCTATGTCGTCGATGGGCATCGCTGAGAGCGAAGGGTCGAGGCCGACGCACAGCAGGCTCCGGTTCCGTGCGGCGGCGGCGTCCAGCTGTTCGATGAAGGTGCTCATGGTTGTCAGTGTACCAAGCATGGACGGCTGATAGCATCGGGCGCATGGCACGACCTGCTCCCCCCGCGATGCGCCGCTCCCCGCGTGTCGCGCGCTTGCTCACCACGACGTACGACCGCCTGCTCGCGCATCACGGGCCACAGGGCTGGTGGCCGGGCGACGGCCCGTTCGAGACGATCGTCGGCGCGATCCTCACGCAGAACACGGCGTGGACGAACGCCGCGCGTGCTATCGACAACCTGAAGGCGGCAGACGCGATGTCGCCCGCCGCGCTGCGCGCGATGCCCGAGTCTGGCCTCGCCGAGGTCGTCCGCCCCAGTGGGTACTTCAACGCCAAGGCGCGGAAGCTGAAGGCGATGGCCGACTTCCTTGGCCGCTACGGCGACAGCGTAGAGCCGTGGCGCACGATGCAGCCGAAGACGCTGCGCGCCGAGCTGCTTGGAGTGCACGGCATCGGGCCGGAGACCGCGGACGACATCGTGCTCTACGTCGCCGGCCTGCCGTCGTTCGTGATGGATGTCTACACTCAGCGGATCGTCGACCGGATGCTGCCGCGTCACGGCCTGCGGGGCTACGACGCGTACCAGGCGCTGTTCGAGCGGCACCTGCCGCCCGACGCGGCGCTCTTCAACGAGTACCACGCGCTGCTGGATGCGCATGCCAAGGACGTGTGCACCAAGCGGGAGCCTCGGTGCACGTCCTGTGTCCTCGCCGACCTCTGTGCGACGGGGCGGCGTGCCGTGAAGTGAGCGTGGGTGTTCGCGTATCGACTGGGTGTCCCATCCCCGTCCTGTGCATCGATGCTGATTCCCCGGATTCGTGACATCCGCCTCTTACGCGGTCCCCCGTCCGCGCGATACGCTGGTGATGAGACGGGGAGTCCCGCCTGCACTATGGCTTGGCCGGGCGAAAGCGACGGGATGCGACACTTTTCAGAGAGTATTCCATCCCTTCACTCCTGCAGAGGAGGCCATCAGGAGTGGAGGGGTGTCGCATTCCCGTCGAGTTCTGCCGCGATCACGTTGCCCCGTGTTGACCGGGCGTCGCTTGGCGTTGAAATCGTGTCGCGCGGGGGAGGGAAACGACGGGGGCCCGGTTACGTCTCGCGTTCGTTGGTGACGGCGGCGTCGCCGGTGCAGTAGAGGATGAAGTTCTTCATGTGGCAGGTCGCACCGGTACTGGCGAGTTCGGCCTCGAAGAGGTCGTGTATCTCGGGGGCCTCGTCCTCGTACTCGATCTGCCTGCCGCCTGACTTCATGCTGACGTCCGCGCCGGGGCGGGAGCCGCCGTAGGGCGGGACCATGCCGTGCTCGCCCTGGCGCAGGGCGAGGTAGCGTGCCCGCTTCGTGCCGACGTTGAAGTGCTGGTGGAACGTCCGCTCGCTGGGGACGACGACCATGGAGCCCTTCTTCCAGTCGACTTTCCGCATGTCGGAGCGGTCGTCCTCGTTCCAGAGGAGCGAGAAGCCGGCGTCGCCGCTGAGGATGATGAGGTGCGCGCCGGGGCCGTGGTGATGCGCCTTCTTGTAGGTGCCGACCGGGAACTCCGAGATATGCGCGGTGATGCTGTTCTTCGCCATCTCCAACTGAGCGTTGATGCCGCCGGCGCCGCGCAAGGGCATGCCGTAGAGCGGCATGTTGTCGGCGTTGGGGATGAAGTTGGACTCCCAGACACGACCGTTGTAGAGCCTGCCGCTGCCGTTGTAGGAGTCGTCCGCGTAGCGGTTGGAGAAGACGTAGGGCAGGTTGAAGATGAAGTGGTTGTCGCGGTAGAGGCGCATGATGGGCGGCGCGCTGGTGACGGCGATGTAGCGCGCGGGCTCGGCGCCGGAGCCGTTGAAGAGCTGGTACCAGGCGTTCAGCGGGATGGCGAAGACGCTGCCCGCCTTCCACTCGAACGTCTGCTTGCGGCTCTCGTCCACCCAGATGCTCGTCGCGCCTCTGCCGGAGAGGACGTACATCTGCGTCTCGTACATGTGGTGGACGGGCTCCGACTTGCCGCCGGGCGCGATCTCGACGACGTGGGCGTCGTTCGGGAGCAGGCGGTTGGGGATGTTGATGATCGCGCCGCTGCCGCCCTTCGGCTCCCACGGCGAGAGTTCGAGCGCGTTCAGGTCCTCGAAGGCGTATTCGACGATGAGCGGGACGCCCTGCTCGCGCACCCAGGCCATGTACGGGTCATCGACCTCGAAGTCACCGAGGGGCTCGGCGGGCTCCTCAGCCCGGAGCATCCTGCCGTCCTGCGTGCCTGCGCCGGTGGTCATGGCGTTGCTCCTTCCGCTCTGAAAACGGAAGGGCGGGAGCACCAGCCCCCGCCCTTTGTCCTTGCGTGGTTCACCCTCACTCGTCGCGCTCGCCTATGCCAGCTTCACTTCCTCGCGGGCGGGGCAATCGCAGGTCGAGCAGTAAGAGAGGAATGGTTTCATCTTGCACTCCCCGCCGGACTTGGCGAGTTCGGCGAGGAATATCTCGTGGATCTCGGGGGCCTGGTCCTCGTACTCGACCTGGATGCCGCCCTCCTTGATGCTGACGTCGGCGGTTGCGCGCTGGTTGGGTGCGATGAAGCCTCCGTTGCCGCCGCGCAGCGCCATGTAGCGGGCACGCTTCGTGCCGGAGTTGAAGTGCTGGTGGTAGGTGCCGTCGCCGGGAACGATGACGATGGAGCCGATCTGCCAGTCGCACTTCACCATGTCCGAACGGTCTTCCTTCGTCCAGAGGAGGGAGTAGCCGGCGTCGCCGCTGAGGAGGAAGAGGTGCGCGCCGGGGCCGTGGCGGTGGGCCTTCTTGTACGTGCCGATGGGGAACTCGGAGATGTGGTTGCCCATGTCGTTCTGGCCCATCTGGAGCATGGCATTGATGCCGCCCGCTCCGCGCTCCTTCCAGCCGTAGAGCGCCATGTCCGGCGCGTTGGGGATGAAGTTGGTCTCCCAGATGCGCTTGTTGTAGAGCTTGCCGTTGCCGCTGAACCAGGACTCGTCGTCGGAGTAGCGTGAGCGGAACATGAAGTCGTTGTTGAAGATGAAGTCCGTGTCCCGGAAGAGGCGCATCATGGGCGGGGCGTTGGTGGTGGCCATGTAGCGCACCTTCTCGTCGCCGGAGCCGTTGAAGTGCTGGTACCAGGAGTTCAGGGGGATAGTGAAGAGGCTTCCGGCCCTCCACTCGAAGGTCTGCTTGCTCGACTCGTCCATCCAGACGGTCGTCGCGCCGCGGCCCTGGACGATGTAGAAGTTGATCTCGTACATGTGGTGCTCGGGCTCGGAGCGGCCGCCGGGCGCGATGTCGACCACGTGCAGGTCGTTCGGCATATGGGGGTTGTCGATGTGGATGACCGCGCCTTCGCCGCCCTTGCGCTCCCAGGGGCCGACCTCGACCTCGTGCCAGTTGGGGACGTAGTAGGTCTTATGGACCATCACCCCTTCCTTCTCGAGCCAGTTCTCGTAGGCGTCGGGAATGCGGAAGTCCTCGAGCTCGCCGGTTGGCGTCTCCGCCACCTTCATGTCGGTGCCTTGCATAACCATCAGGCGTCACCTCACTCCTTTTGAATGTGGCGCAAGCGTACCGCAAAGGCGCGCTGCGCACAAATGGAAGGGGCAGGCAACAGGCGCCTGCCCCTCTACTCCTGCTGCGGGATCCCTGCCTTCGCAGGAACGACGAGGCCGTCGGCCTAGACCGGAACCGGCGCTTCCACCTTGTAGAAGCGGGCGCAGTTGTCCCAGAGGATCTTGCGCTTGTCCTCGTCGGTGATATCGAGCTCGAGGAAGGCGTTGACCGCGTTCGGGTAGCGCGAGTCGCCGTGGGGGTAGTCGGTCGAGAAGACGAGCTGGTCGTTGCCGATGTAGTCGATGGCGTACTTGGCGGGCGCCTCGTCCGGCTCGATGGAGACCCAGCACTGGCGCTTGAAGAGCTCGATGGGGTTCTCCTGGAGCTCCGGCATGTAGGCGTCGAGTTCGAGCTCGTGCATCTCTTCGATGCGCCAGAGGAGCCAGGGCAGCCAGGCGCAGTTGGCTTCCAGGAACGCGGCACGGAGCTTGGGGTGACGCTCGAGAACGCCGCCGCCAACGAAGCTGCCGAGGCCCATCATCTGCTCGAACGGCTGGGCGTAGACGCGGCGCAGCATGAAGTTGTCGAAGTGCTCGCCGGCCTGCTTGGACATGGAGCCGGAGGCCTCGTGGAAGCCGATGGGCACGTCCAGTTCCTGTAGCGTTTCCCACAGGGGGTCGTACCAAGTGTCGTGCCAGTTCCTGCCGTTGACGACGTTGGAGCGGACGAAGACGGCCTTGAAGCCGAGCTCCTGCACCGCGCGGCGCGTCTCGGCCACGGCGTCGTTGATGTCGTAGACGGAGATCATGCCCGCGCCGAACATGCGGTTGGGGTCGACGGAGCAGAAGTCGTACATCCAGTCGTTGTAGGCGCGGGCGATCGCGGCGCCGAGGCCGGGGTCGATGTCGGGCCGGGTTAGGACGCTGAGGCCGCGGCTGGGGAACATGACGGCGACGTCGATGCCCTCGGCCTCCATCGCCTCCAGTTGGCAGTAGGAGTCCCAGCCGCGCGAGGAGTGGTCCTTGTAGAGGACCTGGTTCTTCTCGTAGTTGTGCCCTCTGCGGTTGATGGTCGTTGCGCCCGCGCCGGTGCCGTCGGCGATGCGTTCGAGGTCGGGCCAGCTGATGCGGAGGTCGCGCACGTTCTCCGAGGTGATGCCGACCGGCGCGGCGCTCTTGTAGCGCTCGTCGATGTAGCGCTGCCAGAGGTCCGGCGGCTCCATGATGTGCATGTCGCTGTCGAAGATGAGGAAGCCGTCCTTAGCCATCGCTGCTCCTCCCTTGCTGTTCTGTTCTACGGCGCATCGTACTCCGCGCCGGGCCTGCCTGCACTAGCTGCGGTTGCTCGCGACCACCTCGTCGGCGTGGTTCGCCCAGGTGTCGAGCACGCCTTGGATGTCGCTCTTTACCTGCTCGCTCTCGCCGGCCTGCGCGGTGAAGTAGACGGAGAGCCTGCTTACCTCCTGCAGCGACGGCCAGCGCTCCAGCGGCAGTTCGATGCTGCGGTTCTTCTCCGCGTCGCGGATGACGTTCATCGGGTCGCCGCCGTCCTCCACGATCTTCATCTGCTCGGTCAGCTGCTTGCGGAGCAGGATGATGCCGCGGTCGGACTCGCCGAGCTTCTCCTGGACGCGGTCGGCGTTCGGACCCTGGGTGATCCACGCGACGAAGTCCTGGTGGTTCACGAGGTCGGGGATGAGTTTGCCGGACTCGTCATAGATCGGGACGATGAAGTGCGGCACCTTCTCCTGCTTCGGCAGCGTCGTGCCTGGCGCGGCCTTGTAGAAGAACCAGGTGACGTGGAGCGTCGTAGTGTCGTCCACCGGCGTGCGGTACTGGAAGTTGCACTTCACGCCGTCGCCGACGAAGAGGATGTTCGGGAAGAGGGCAGGGTGGCCGACCTTCCAGTCGTGGTCCTCCTTCGAGGTGCCCTCGACGACACGGCGCTTGATGATGCCGTGCTCGAACTCGGTGAAGCCGATCTCCTTGTGGTTGCGCGGGATGATGGGGCTGAGGTCCGGCTCGCCGCCGAGGGCGATGGCCTTCTCGCGCTGCTGCACGACGCCCCAGTAGCCGTGCAGCCACTCGAGGTGTACGGGGTCGTGGGAGTTCTCCTGGCACTGCAGCCAGTTGCAGGGGAGTTCAGCGATGCCGATGTCGGAGTAGCCGTTCTCGTACGTGTAAGGCTCCCACATGGGGATGAGCGGCGCAGGGGCAGGGCCCATGTACGCCCAGAGCATCCCCGCCATCTCCTGCACGGGGTAACCGGCGACCTTGACCTTCTCCTTGAAGCGTCCGTCCGGGTGGACGGTCTCCTCAAAGGGCTGCTCGATGCACTGGCCGGTCTCGTCCATCATCCAGCCGTGGTACATGCATCGGAGGCCGTGCTCCTCGGGTATGCCGTAGGAGAGGTCGACGCGGCGGTGCGGGCAGAAGCGCTCGATGAGCCCGGTGGTGCCTGACTTGTCCCTGTAGAGGACAAGGTCCTCGCCGAGGAGGCGCACCGACTTGGTGGGGCGTTCGTCGAGTTCAGTCGCGGCGGCGAAAGGGTGCCAGTAGCGGCGCATCAGTTCGCCCATCGGCGTGCCGGGCCCGACCTGCGTTAGACGTTCGTTGTCCTGTGCGGAGAGCATCGCATCATCCTCCCGATGCAGGCAGATTGGCGGGATTGTAGCACGGGAGGCGCGGGATGCACCTCTAGGCTGGCGGCTCGAACGTGCCGAAGACGTCCCGCAATGTCGAGCAGATCTCGCCGAGCGTGGCGTAGGACTCGACGCACTCGAGGATGGGCGGCATAAGGTTGACCGAGGGCGAACGCGCGGCCTCGCCGAGCCGCTGCAGCGATGCCTCGCTGGCGGCGGTATCGCGCTCGTTGCGGACGCGGGCGAGGCGGTCGAGCTGGCGCTCTGCCGCGTGCGGGGGGATCGTCTGGAGCTCGATGCGTTCGTCCTCTTCGGCGGTGAATGCGTTGACGCCCACGATGACGCGCTCGCCGCTCTCCACGAGTTGGAAGTGGCGGTACGCGGCCTCCTCGATCTCGCCACGCTGGAAGCCCGCCTCGATCGCCGCGACCGCGCCGCCCATCGCGTCGATGCGCTCGATGTAGGCCGAGGCCTCGCGCTCGATGGCGTTCGTCAGGTGCTCGACGTAGTACGAGCCGCCGAGCGGGTCGATCGTCTCGGCGACGCCGGACTCGTTCGCGAGCACCTGCTGGGTGCGGAGCGCGAGCGCCGCCGAGTCCTCGGTCGGCAGCCCGAGCGCTTCGTCTTTCGAGTTCACGTGGAGCGACTGCGTGCCGCCGAGCACCGCGGCGAGCGCCTGCACCGTCGTGCGGACGACGTTCACGTCCGGCTGCTGCGCCTGGAGTGTGACGCCGGCGGTCTGGGTGTGGAAACGGAGCATCCAGGAGCGCGGGTCCTTCGCGCCGAAGCGGTGGCGCATGATGCTCGCCCACATGCGCCGCGCCGCGCGGAACTTCGCCGCCTCTTCGAACAGGTTGTTGTGCGACGCGAAGAAGAAGGAGAGCCGCCCCGCGAAGTCGTCCACGTTCAGCCCGGCGTCGACCGCGGCCTGGACGTAGGCGACACCGTTCGCCAGCGTGAACGCGAGTTCCTGCGGGGCCGTGGCACCTGCTTCGCGCATGTGGTAGCCGCTGATGCTGATCGTGTTCCAGCGGGGGACCTCGGCGGCGCAGTAGGCGAACATGTCCGTTGCCAGCCGCAGCGACGGCACGGGCGGGAAGATGTGCGTGCCGCGTGCGATGTACTCTTTCAGCACGTCGTTCTGCGTCGTGCCGCCGATCTCGGCGAACGGCGCGCCCTGCTTGCGCGCGACGGCGAGGTAGAGCGCGAGCAGCATCGGCGCGGTGGCGTTGATGGTCATGGACGTGGTGACGTCGGCGAGCGGGATGCCGTCGAAGAGCGCCTCCATGTCGGCGAGGCTCGATATGGGCACGCCGACCTTGCCGATCTCGGCGCGGGCCATGTCGTGGTCGGCGTCGTAGCCGGTCTGGGTCGGGAGGTCGAACGCGACGGAGAGGCCGGTCTGTCCCTGCGAGAGAAGGAAGCGGTAGCGTGCGTTTGAGTCCTCCGGGGTCGAGTAGCCCGCGTACTGGCGCATCGTCCAGAGCCGACCGCGGTACATGGTCGGCTGCACGCCGCGCGTGAACGGGTACTCGCCCGGATAGCCGAGGCGCTCCTCTTCCGTCTGCTGGCCGTCGGGGCCGTAGAGCGGCTCGGCCTCTATGCCGGACTCGGTGGGGAAGGCGGGCTTCCGCTCCGGCACGCGCCGCACGGCGGGCTCGTACGTCTCGCGCTGCCAGCGCTCGTGGGCGTCGTGGGTCATGGCGTAAGTGTACAGGGTGGGGCACTGAGGATGGTGGTAGGATGGCGCGAACACCCCGGTTCGGAGGGCTGCTGCTGTGCTGGATGATTTGGTACAGACGATTGAAACGCTGCAGAGGCGGATTCGGGAACATCGAGAATACCTTGGCAATTACGAGTCGCGCACTCGCGTTGCTCTGATAGACCCGATGCTGTGTGCTCTCGGATGGGATGTATCCGACCCCGACGCCGTTCAGATAGAGCCGCGTACGGTGAATGGCTGGGCAGACTATGCCTTGCTGGGCAGCAATAGGAGACCGGTCATCTTCGTGGAGGCCAAGAAGCTAGCTGACCAAGACTCCCCCATCAGGCAAACAGTCGGCTACGCGGTTAGTGAGAATATCGAGAATCGGACCAATGTGCGCTACTGCGCCTCGACCAATGGCGACGTTTGGGAGGTCTATGACATCATCGCGCAGGAATCGGTCATGCGCTTGGCCCTCACTCGCGATGACGCGGCGAAGTGTGCGCTGCAGTTGCTAGGCCTCTGGCGACGCAGCCTGCAAGATGGGAGTTTCGATAGCGCCGTCGAGCCGCTGGTTGAGAGCGACATGGACGTTGGCTCTGTGCGGATTGCACGGCTTGAGGAGCCCTCACCGCTTCAGCGAGAGCCTACGCCGGCTGCTACGCAGCCTTCTGCATCGGTCGAAATCGGGTGGACTCCTCTCACAGGAGACTTTGAAACTACAGGTAGACCTGCACCCACCGCGATACGGTTTCCGAGTGGTGAAGAGCGGGAGATCCGGAATTGGCGTGGCATCGTAAGCGAAACTGTCACTTGGCTACACCAAAGAGGAGTTCTCACCCATGAGGAACGCCAGTTCAGAAGTGGGCCTAAGCGTTATCTGTTCAATTCGGACGGGAGACATCCGAACGGTGGGAGATTCAAACAGCCGATTGCTTTGGGCGATACGGGCATCATTGTAGAGGGCAATATCAGTTCTTACTTGAGCGTAAGGAGCACTCGACGGCTGCTCGCGCACTTGGGCCAAGATCCCTCTCAGGTGTACCTGAAGCTCTCGTAGGCTAGTCCCGCGCCCCATGCGCTAGAATCGCGGCGGGATGGCCAACGAACGCATCGTCTCAGGGGCAGCGCGCGAGGAAGACCGGGGCTCGGAGGGCGGGCTGCGCCCCCGGCGCCTTGCCGAGTACATCGGCCAGGAGCGCGTCAAGGAGACGCTCACCATCTCCATGGACGCCGCGTTGCAGCGCGGCGAGCCGCTGGACCACGTGCTGCTCTACGGCCCGCCCGGCCTCGGCAAGACGACGCTCGCCAGCATCATCGCGGCGGAGATGAGCGCGAACCTGCGCACGACGGCAGGCCCGGCCATCGAGCGCCCCGGCGACATGGCGTCGCTCCTCACACAGCTCAAACCCGGCGACGTGCTGTTCATCGATGAGATACACCGGCTGAGCAAGCTGGTGGAAGAGATTCTCTACCCGGCGATGGAGGACTACTCGCTTTCGTGGGTGATGGGGAAGGGGCTGCAGGCGCAGAGCATCAACCTGAAGGTGGAGCCGTTCACGCTCGTTGGCGCGACGACGCGCTACTCGATGCTGAGCGCGCCGCTGCGCGACCGGTTCGGCTCGGTGTACCGCCTCGACTTCTACGACGAGGCCGCGATGCAGGCCATCGTGCGGCGCTCGGCGCGCATCATGGAGCTGGAGACGGAGGAGGGCGGCGTGGAGGAGGTCGCCAAGCGTGCGCGGGGAACGCCCCGCGTGGCGAACCGGCTGCTGCGCCGGGTGCGCGACTTCGCGCAGGTGCGCGCCGACGGGCGGGTCACGCAGGACGTGGCGTCGCAGGCGCTCGGACTCATGGAGGTGGACGCGCTCGGGCTCGACGAGGTCGATCACCGCCTCGTGCGGATGATCGCGGAGAAGTACGGCGGCGGTCCGGTGGGGCTGGACACGCTCGCGGCGTCCACCGGCGAGGAGGCGGACACCATCATGGACGTCTACGAGCCGTACCTGATGCAGCTGGGCTTCCTGAACCGCACGCCGCGAGGCCGTATGCTCACGCGCGCGGCGTACGAACACCTGGGCCTCATTCCGCCACCGCGCCTCGCGGTCGGGCAGCCGCAGCTGTGGGACAGCACAGGTCAGTAACGGGAGGGAGACGCGATGCTGACTGCGCAGGACAACGAACTGTTGACGCGGGTAGGGCCGGGCACACCCGGAGGCGAACTGCAGCGCAGGTACTGGCATCCCATCCTGGCGACGCAGCAGCTGGACCGGAATCCCGTCCGCAAGGTGAAGATCCTTGGCGAGGAGCTGGCGCTCTACCGCGATCGCTCCGGTACGCTGGGGCTGCTCGGCCTGCGCTGCCCCCACCGGCTGATGAGCTTGGAGTACGGCATTCCGGAGGAGCACGGCCTGCGCTGCGGCTACCACGGCTGGCTGTTCGACGAGGAGGGCCGCTGCATCGAGACGCCGCTGGAGCCCCCGGACAGTACGTTCAAGGAGAAGGTGCAGACGCTGCACTACCCGGTGCAGGAGATGGGCGGGCTCGTGTGGGCGTACCTCGGTCCTGAGCCTGCGCCGCTGCTCCCGCGCTGGGACCTCTTCGTGCGCCCGGGCGGCTTCCGCCAGATCGTTGCGCATCACCTGCCGTGCAACTGGCTGCAGGTGATGGAGAACCGGGGCGACTTGGGACACGCGACCTATCTCCACGGTCGGCTCGCGCAGTACGCACTCGAACGACAGGGCAGGCTGACCGACGACTCCCGCGCGCGTTACAACGCAACGATGCGCCAGCAGCAGGACAGGCTGGACCGGGGCGTCTATACGAGATACCAGCCCGTGTGGAACCAGTTCGGGTTCAGCAAGGGCAACCTGGAATCGGACAAGGGCGAGGACTCACCGTCCTGGAACATCGGCGCGAACTCGTTCCTCTTCCCGTACATCCTCACGTTCGCGCCGTATCAGCCGGGGACCATACGCAAGTCGTACCAGATAGGCGTGCCGCTGGATGACACGAGCACCTGGCACTTCCAGTACTTCTACTACGACTTTCCACCAGGCGTGGACGTGCCGGAGCAGGACGGCGTGCCCTACGCCGAGGTGCCGTTGGACTACGAGAACGGTGAGCCGATCCTGGACAACGTGCTCTCACAGGACATGATTGCGTGGTGGTCGCAGGGCGAGATAGCGGACAGGACGCAGGAGCATCTTGGCGTCTCGGACGCGTGCGTCATCGCGTACCGGAACCTGCTGAAGGAGCAGATCAAGGTGGTGCAGGACGGCGGAGAGCCGATGAACGTGTTCCGCGACCCGTCCACGATAGAGCGCCCCGAACGTGTGCTGGAACAGGACAGCGAGACAGCTGCCAGGGTGCTGGCCAGCCGCGGAGCACGGGGGACGATCTACTACCGCGCCAACTTCCACAAGGTGTCCAAGGGCGGCTGGCTCTACATCGACGACGACGTGGACAGGTACTGTCCCGACCGCGACACCATCGTGCAGCTCTACCGCGAGACCGAGGAGTTGCAGCAGCGACAGGCGCAAGGGACCTGACGACCGACACCGTGCCCTCGTTCACGATACCTCGCGCTGTTGTGCTATCGCTGTGCGCTGCGCTCTTGCTGACGGCGCTCGCGTGCGCTCCCGACCCTACGTCGACCCCCACGCCTGCTCCCACCCCGACGCCCACGGCGACTCCCACGCTAACGCCCACCCCAATTCCGACGGCGACCCCCATCCAAACGCCCACGCCAACGCTTACCCCGACACCCACCCCAGCACCGACATCGACGCCTACCCCTGCGCCGACCGCAACGCCGTCCGGTTACCCGCAGGCCGAGGTGACGGTCGAGGGATTCACGTTCTTGGTGGACGTGGCAGACACGTGGGAGCGGCGCGGCCTCGGCCTTGGCGGACGCGACGAGATGGCTCGTGAGGTCGGTATGTGGTTCGACATGGGCGGCACGGGGGGTGCGACGTTCTGGATGCGCGGGATGCGCTTCCCGATAGACATCGTCTGGGTCTCGGACGACCTCGTGGTGACGGGCGTGGCGGAGCGGTTGCCGTTCCCCGAGCCGGGGACGCCGGACTCCGCGCTGCCGCTCTACTCGTCCGGTGTGCCCATCCGGTACGTGCTCGAGATCAACGCCGGGCTCGCCGAGGAGCTTGGCATCGGCGAAGGGTCGGTCGTTACTTTTACGCCGCAACCATGAACCGGCGCGATGGGGTATCCTCGCGCGGATGAGGAGGGTCCCATGATCTACGAGATGCGCACCTACTATGCCATGCCGGGCAAGCTGCGCGCGATCGTGCAGCGGTTCGCGGACGTCACACACGAACTCTTCCTGAAATACGGGTTCCGCCCCGTGGGGTACTGGACGGAGTCGATGGGCGACAACACGAAGTTCCACTACATGCTGGCGTGGGAGGACGATGCCGAGCGCCGCGCGAAGTGGGCAGAGTTCCGGGACGACCCGGAGCGCATACGCGCGTTCGCCGAGTCCGAGAAGGACGGCCTCATCGTCGCGAGGATCGAGAACTCGATCTGGGAGGCGACGTCCTTCTCCCCGCAGCTCCCTGCGTGACCCGGGGCGTTCGCGGAGGTGCGGTAGAATGAGGGAACGCCGCTCGGTGCCCCGTGGTGCAGTGGTAGCACAGCAGACTTTGGATCTGTTGACCCTGGTTCGAATCCAGGCGGGGCAGCCAGACCGGCGCCCTGCCTGCGAGAAGGATGGAGTGAGTTGACGAGCAACTCGACAGGAACAGACGACAACTGCGTCCAGTTCGTGTTCTTCAAGCTGGATGCCTCGTGGCGGAGACAGCCCGCAGGGACGAGGGTGGAGCAGAAGGAAGAGTTCCTCTCCACGCTGCGAGCGACGGAGGAACAGGTCCCGTCACACTCCTACAGCACGTTCGGGCTGCGCGCCGACACCGACTTCATGCTCTGGCGGGCATCCACCGGACTGGAATGTCTGGAGGAGACGCTCGGCGACCTGCTCTCGACCGAACTGGGGTCGTTCCTGACGGTCAGTCATTCGTTCTTCGGATTGCTCAGGCGCTCCACGTATGGCAAGGCTCGTACGGAGCAGGACCACGCGGAGGAGTCGCAGGACAAGGGTAGGTACTTCGTCCTCTACCCCTTCACCAAGACGATAGAGTGGTATCTCACATCCCGCGAGGCGAGGCAGGGGATGATGAACGAGCACATCCGCGTAGGGCGGACGCATCCGGACATCAGCCAGATACTGCTCTACTCGACAGGTCTGGGCGACCAAGAGTTCATCGTGGGGTACGAGACCGATTCGCTCGCCGAGTTTCAGGACCTCGTCGTCGAACTCCGCTCCACCGAGGCGAGGCGTCACACCCTGCGCGATACCCCCATCTTCACGTGCGTGAAGAGAGAGCCTGAACGCATCCTGGACATCCTCGGGTAGCCGGGCGCATCTTCCATGAACACCTCTACGATACAGACCGAGCGTGAGCCTGCGCTCCTGAAAGCCGCCCGGATGGAGAAGGCGAGGGGCACGCCCCTCTGGTTCATGCGGCAGGCAGGGCGGGTGCTGCCCGAGTACCGCAAGGTGCGCGGCAAGCACAGCCTGTTGGACATCTGCCGGAATCCGGAGCTCGCTGCGACAGTAACGATGCAGCCTGTCGAGCGCTTCGACGTGGACGCCGCCATCATCTTCGCCGACATTGTCACGCCGCTGGTGGGCGTCGGTATCGACGTGCAGTTGGTCGAGAAGGTCGGGCCTGTCATCGACCCGCCGATCCGCTCGGAGAGCGACCTCGAACGCCTGCGTCCGCTCGAGCCCGGAGAGGACGTACCGTACATGCTGGAGGCGCTCAGGCTCGTGCGGAACGCATTGCCTGAAGAGAAGGCGCTCATAGGCTTCTCCGGCGCTCCGTTCACACTCGCTACCTACCTCATCGAGGGCGGCCCGTCCCGGAACTACGCCACGACCAAGGCGATGATGTACGGCCAGCCGGACCTGTGGCGCGGTCTGATGAGCAGGCTCAGCGACATGATCGTCGCCTACCTGCGCGCGCAGGCGGGCGCAGGGGCGCAGATGCTGCAGCTGTTCGATAGCTGGGTCGGCTGGCTGAGCAGGCGGGACTACCGCGAATACGTCTACCCCTACACCCGCGAGATCATCGCCGCGGTCAAGGCGACCGGCGTTCCGGTCATCCATTTCGCAACCGGTTCCGGCGGGCTCAACGAAGTCATCAGGGACAGCGGCGCGGACGTGATCGGGGTGGACTGGCGCGTTCCGCTGGACGAGGCGTGGGTATCGCTGGGAGACGTCGCTGTGCAGGGGAACCTCGACCCCGCCGTTCTGCTCGGCCCCCCCGACGTGGTGCGGGAGCAGACGCGTGACGTGCTGAGGCGCGCCGGGGGACGGCCCGGCCATATCTTCAACCTGGGCCACGGCTTCCTGCCCCAGACCCCGATCGACAACATCATGCACATGATCGATTGCGTACGGGAGTGGGACGCCTCCCATGCCTCCTGACCATGGCATATCAGGCGGGCATCGTCTCTCGGTAGTCATCGTCGGAGGCGGCATCACCGGGCTCGCCACAGCGTGGTATCTCGAAAAGGCCTCACGGCAGAGCGGGACCGACCTCTCCATCGTCCTGGTGGAGCGGGAGAACAGCCTCGGCGGCAAGATCAGCACTCTGAACGAGGACGGCTTCATCGTGGAGGGAGGGCCGGACGGCTTCCTCACGAGGAAACCGTGGGCGTTCGAACTCGCGAACGAACTCGGCATCGCGGACGACGTCGTCTACATGCAGGCGACCGGCGCATCGCTCCTCCGCAACGGGGAACTGCACCGCATACCGGCAGGCCTTATGGGGCCTGCGCCTGCCAGCCGGAAAGACGTGTGGGACGCGTCGTTCCTGTCGTGGCGCGGCAAGCTGCGCGCCAGCCTCGAACCGTTGGTGCGAAAGCGCACGGCTGGGGGCCGTGAGTCGCTGGGCGCGTTCCTGCGCAGGCGTATGGGCGCAGAATTCACTGATACGCTGCTGGAACCGCTCACCGCCGGGATATACGGGAGCGACTCCTACGACATGAGCCTCGACGCGCTTTTCCCGATGTTGGAGGAGTGGGAGCAGCGCTACGGCAGCATCACGCGCGGGATGCGGGAGGCCAGAAAAGCGGCACGCGGCGCGGAACAGGCGCCGAGCGCATTCTTCTCGCTGAAAGGAGGGACGTACCGGCTCGTGCAGGCGGTTGCGGAAGGACTCGAGCGGACTGAGGTCGTCAGCGGGCGCACGGCCGTTGCGGTCGACCGCATCGGAAACGCGGCCCCTCTGTACCGCGTCACGCTGGACGACGAGCGATCATTCGAGGGGGACGCGGTTGTGCTCGCGGCGCCTGCGCAGGATGCGGGAAACCTCGTTTGCTCGTTCGCGCCGGGACTGGCCGGGCTGCTGGGGCGGATGCAGAGCGCATCAGCCGTCAGCGTCTACCTTGCGTTCCGGCGCGAGAACGTCGCCCATCCGCTGGACGGTTCCGGCTTCCTGTCGCCGCGCTCCGAGCAAGGGCCGGTCGCAGGGTGTACCTGGATGTCGTCCAAGTGGCCGGGCCGCAGTCCGGAGGATTACGTGCTGTTGCGCGCGTTCATGCGGACGGAAGTCGATGCGTCCACCGGTGACAGCGACGCGGAGTTGATCGATGCCGCTACCGAGGCGCTGCGCCCGCTTCTCGGCATAACGGGCGCACCTGAACGTACATGGGTGCACCGGTGGGCGGACGGCTTGCCCCAGTACAAGATCGACCACACGGAGTGGCTGGAGAACGTGGACAGGGAACTCGACGCACACCCCGGTCTGTTCCTGTGCGGCGCGTCCTACCGGGGTGTTGGCGTTCCCGACTGCATCCGGCAGGGTCGCGACGCCGCGGAGCGCGTCCATGCGTTCTCGTGTCGGGGCGCGGCGCAGACCACGAGCGTCTGAGTGGAGAGGCACGGAGAGAAGGCGTGTCAGGGTTGAAGGGCGTTCTGCTGATGGCGTACGGGACGCCGGAGCACCTGAGCGACGTCGAGCCGTACTACCGCGACATACTCGGCGGGCGGGAACCCAGCCCGGAAGCGGTAGCCACGCTCACGGAGCGGTACCGCGCGGTGGGCGGCAGGACGCCGCTGCTGGAGATCACCCGAAGCGTCGCGGACCTGTTGGAGCAGCGCCTGAACCGCGGTGGCGGAGACGCCTCCTGGCACGTCTACGTCGGCATGAAGCACTGGCATCCGTACATCGCGGAAGCCATCGAGAGCATCGTGGCTGACGGGGTGGACGAACTGGTTGCGCTTCCGCTGGCGCCGCACTACTCACGGATGAGCACCGGCGGATACCGCGATGCCGTGACGCGCAGCATGGCGCAGGCTTCGTCGTCCCCGCCAACGCGGTTCATGGAGAGCTGGCAGGCGAACCCGCGGTTCACAGCGCTCATCGCACAGCGGATCAGGGACGCGCTGGCGCGGCCCGACGCTGACCCGTCGGACGTGGAAGTCCTGTTCACCGCACACAGCCTGCCCGCGCGGATAGTCGATGAGGGAGACCCGTACCCGGAGGAGCTGGCGGAGAGCGCCGCGGCGGTGGCGCAGGCAGCGGGCATCGCGTCGTGGCGCTTCGCCTACCAGAGCGCGGCGAAGACCGGCACGCCGTGGCTGGGGCCGGACATCCTGGAAAGCATCGAAGAGATCGCACGCGAGGGAGGGAAGAACGTGCTCGTCGTCCCTTCCGGCTTCGTCTGCGACCACCTCGAGATACTGTTCGACGTCGACGTCACGGCGAAGCGGGCAGCGGAAGACCTCGGCGTCCGCCTCTCGCGTATCGAGATGCCGAACGACTCGCCGGACTTCGTCGAGGCGTTGTTCGACATAGTCACCACTGGCGCCGGAGCTCGGGTTGCCGGTTTGAGCGGCTGACCCTGCGTTTACAGCCGGTAGAAGCTCCGCGGGTTGTGGCTGAGCGCTAGAACGGGATGAGCGTCATCCCTGTCGCGATTTCCGCCATGAGGGCGAGCCCGAAGAGCAGGCTCGCCGCGCCTGCGACTCCTGCGATGCCGCGCTGCCACTGCCGCGCCCCTGTGGTGAGTGC
The DNA here is from genome assembly GCA_034422595.1 of Dehalococcoidia bacterium. Classification (GTDB taxonomy): domain Bacteria; phylum Chloroflexota; class Dehalococcoidia; order Lucifugimonadales; family Australimonadaceae; genus Bin16. The sequence continues at coordinate 258,551 of DAOUJO010000013.1, forward strand.
GAACGGTACGCCGAGGGCGATCGTGATGAGGGCCATGGAGGCTATCGTCCCGACGCCGAACACCAAGAGGTAGCCCAGCCCCACCCAGAACACCTCGATCTGGGGCAGGAGCACCAGCATCACCGCGGCGCTTCCGGCCAGCCCGTGCACGATGCCTATGGCGTATGACTTGAGGCGGAACTGCGGGCGGAGGACCTCATGGAGACCATTGCCGTTGCCGGGCTCACTGCCTTCACGGTGCGTGGCGTGGACGTGCACGTGCGCGTGTCCCCCGTGCTGGTGCGCGTGCGCGTGTAACGTTCCCCGGCGGAGGTTGTAGAACACCTGCGCTCCCAGGAATACCAGCATGATACCGACGCCGAACTCCAGCACCGGCGCGACGGCCTCGTAGCGGTCAAGCAGCGCCTCCTTCACCAGCAGGATGACGATGCCGAGGGCGAGTAGCGGCGTCGTGTGCCCGAGGCCCCATGACGCGCCGACCCACATCCCGCGCCAGACGTTGCCGTGTTCAGTCGCGAAGGTCGCGACGGCCACGACGTGGTCGGCGTCGGTCGCGTGCTTCAGGCCCAGGAGCATCCCGATGGCCAGGATGGCCCATACGCCGGTACCGGCTTCTATCATTGCTGCCTCTCTCCTCTTCCGCTGCGGGTGGACTTGTGCTCTTCGGCGACGCCGGCGCTGGGTGCCGAGGGATGCTCGTGGTGTTGAGTCTGGGCATGCGTATGGCCGCTGTGTGAGTGCCCCTTGTCCTGCCGGCACTCACGGCAGAGCCCGCTCATCGTGAGATGCTCCAGGTGCAGTTCGAAGCCGGTGTCGCGCAGCAGCTCCTCACGCAGTTCGTCTAGGTGCGTGGTCGATGCGTGGGCGGTCCTGCCGCAGTGCTCGCACACCATGTGGCCGTGCCGCTGGCCGGGAACGGCGTACTCGTAGTGGCTCACGCCCCCGACGGAGACCTCGTTCAGCAGGTGCAGGCGACTGAGCAGCCCCGCAGTACGGTAGACCGTCGCCAGGTCCATCTGGGGATGCTTCTCACGCACCTTTGTGGCGACCTGGTCGACGGGGACGTGCCCTTCCATCTCGCGGATGGCCTCCAGCACGGCGACGCGCTGTATGGTGACGCGATGCCCTGTGGCGCGTAGCGCTTCGGCTGTGTCGCTCTGGTGTTGCATCGAATCGCTCTTGCGAAGATTTGCAGAAAGATTATCACGTAGGAGACGACTGAATCAAACTGCCGGACTTCAGTCGTGATATCGCGCGCAATGCTTGGCATTGACAGTCCACGCCTGTTATCGTTCCCACCGCGTCTGCGAGCCCACTCGCAGGACGGGAGGAAAGTCATGCGTGTGACGCGACTCTTCGCTCTTACCGTAGTGCTGCTCATGGCGGCACTCCTGGCCGTTGCTTGTGGGGGCGACGAAGAGCCTGATCCCACGGCAACGCCTACACCTCAGCCTGCGCCAGCGGCGGCTACCGCTACACCGACGCCTGCGGACGCAATGGAACCCAAGGAGCCTACGGCCACGCCCACACCGCTCCCGCCGGGCGTTACACCGCCCCCGCCAACCGCAACCCCGACCTCGGCCCCGCGTCCCACGGCGACCCCCATCCCCGGTTTCGATCCGGCTGAGCACTTCAAGAACAAGCGCATCTCCCTCAACGTCGGCTTCTCGCCGGGTGGCGGCTACGACACGTTCGCCCGGCTCATGGCCAAGTTCCTGCCGAACCACCTGCCGGGCAACCCGCGTTTCGTGGTGCGGAACCTCACCGGCGGCGGTGGAGAGCGCATCTTCCGCCCGACGCTGGTGGACATCGAGCCGGAGGGCTATGCAGCCGCGGTCGTCCACCCGCGCTTCTTCAAGCGGGAACTGGTCGGCATAGATGTACCTGATTTCGACCCGACGACCGTCAAGATCATCGGAACGGCCTCGGCAGTGAAGTCGACCAGTGCGCAGTTCACCTTCCGCGATGTGGGCCTGACGTGGGAAGAGGCAGTAGCGAATAAGGGTGTGCTCAAGGTCGGCGCCACCGAGAGGGGTGACGGCAGTGGCCTCGCCACCGCGTTCATTGAGTTGGTCGGTGGACCGACCAAGACCATCTACGGCTACCCGGGTTCGTCCGACATCGCGGCAGCATTCGATCGGCGCGAGATCGACATCACCACCCGTGGTGGAGAGGCCACAGCCAAGACCCTCTTCCCCGAGTGGATAGAGGGACAGCAGATCGTGCCGCTCTTCTACTGGGGTGCGCATCCCGCCGACGATCCGGGTTTCACCAACTACGTCGTCAACGACCTGGGAGCGGAGCTACCCCCGCACCTGTTCGACATCATCGATCTGACGGAAGAACAGAAGACACTGTTCAACATCACGCTGACGATCAACCAGGACATGTCACGTCTGTTCATCATGCACCCGGACACGCCGGAGCACATATATCAGGTCTGGGTAGACGCGTTCCGCGCGACGGCCCATGACCCCGCGTTCATCGAGGCAGCGACACTCCTCGGGCGCGACGTCGGCTACTCCGGGCCTGATGAGATCGTGCAGGTGCTCCTGGACGGCGCCGAGGCGCTGCAGGACCCGGTGCTCCGCGAAGGCTTCATCGAACTCGCGGGCGGCGTGGACTAGTCAAAGGACGGGAGGAACGTTATGCGCTTGACGCGATTGTTGGCCCTGACCCTGGCACTGCTCATGGCGGCGCTCCTGGCCGTCGCCTGTGGAGGCGACGATCCTGAGCCCGATCCCACAGCAACGCCTACACCTCAACCTGCCCCGGCGGCGACCGCTACGCCGACGCCTGCGGACACGATGACGCCTGCGGACCCGGTGGCCACGCCGACGCCGCTTCCTCCGGGCGTAACCCCACCTCCGGCGACGCCCACGCCGACGTCGCCTCCGCCCCCGACGGCAACGCCCATCCCGGGCTTCGACCCCGAGGAACATTTCAAGAACAAGCGCATCTCCATCAACGTCGGCTTCTCACCGGGCGGCGGCTATGACACGTTCGGGCGAGTGGTGGCGAAGTTCCTGCCCAAGCACCTGCCCGGCAATCCGCGTGTCCTTGTCAGGAACCTGACCGGCGGTGGAGGAGAACGGATCTTCCGGCCGACGCTGGTCGATATCGAGCCTGAGGGCTATGCAGCCGCTGTCGTGCACCCGCGCTTCTTCAAGCGCGAACTGGTTGGCATTGACGTGCCCGACTTCGACATGAACGAGGTCAGGATCATAGGCACGGCTTCAGCAGTATCGACGGTGAGCGCACAGTTCGCTTTCCGTGACCTGGGTACAACGTGGGATGAGGCCGTGGCGAATGCAGGCGGCGAACTCACGGTTGGCGCAACCGAGCCGGGCGACAGTGGTGGACTCGCTACGACGTTCATCGAACTGGTTGGTGGGCCCATCAAGAACGTCTACGGCTATCCCGGCTCGTCCGACATCGCCGCGGCGTTCGACCGGCGCGAGATCGACATCACCACTCGTGGGAGTGAGGCTACGGCAAAGAGCCTCTTCCCTGAATGGGTGGAGAAGCAGCAGATCGTCCCGCTCTTCTACTGGGGTGCTGACCCCTCTACGGACCAGGCGTTCACGAACTATGTCGTCAACGACCTCGGGGCCGAGCTGCCTCCGCACGTGTTCGACATCGTCGACCTGACGGAGGAGCAGAAGACGCTGTTCAGCGTTACCGAGACGATCAACGACAAGATGTCCCGCTTGTTCATCATGCACCCCGACACGCCGGATCACATCTACCAGGTCTGGGTGGACGCGTTCCGCGCCACGGCGCATGACCCCGAATTCCTGGAGGCGATGTCACTCCTCAACCGCGAGGTCGGCTACGCAGGGCCTGATGAGATCGTGCAGGTGCTGCAGGATGGCTTGAAGGCGCTGGAAGACCCCGTACTCCGCGAGGGCTTCATCACACTCGCGGGCGGTGTGGACTAGCCCCGGCGGCGGTCACGCTTGACACGAAGGAGCCCTCCCGATTCCGGGAGGGCTCCTGGTTTAACTCTGCTGCCGGCGGTGGCTTATGCCAGCGAAGCCTCGACGCTGAGCTCGACGTTGCCCGCCATCGCGGTCGAGATGGGGCAGCCGTTCTTGGCGTCTTCCGCAGCTTGCCGGAAGTCGTCCTCGCTCATGTCCGGCACCTCGCCGACGACCTTGAGCGCGCTGGACGCAACCTTCGCGCCGCCCTCGAACAGCTCGAACGTTACCGTGGCGTCGGCCTCCAACCGGGTCGCAACCTTGCCGTCGCGTCCAAGGCGGGCGGAGAGCGCCATGCAGAAGCAGCTCGCGTGCGCCGCCGCAACCAGCTCCTCGGGGCTCGTGCTGGGGCCTGCGGTCTCGTCGCTGCGCGCCTTCCACGAGACGGGAAGCCCGTTGTACGCGCCGGACGACGACGCGGTCACCGTGCCGGTGCCGGAGAACAGGTCGCCGCTCCAGACGGCGTGCGCGGATCTGGTGATTGCCATAACTCCTCCTTGGGGAATCGTTCCGAAGATGTGACCGCTCGTTCGGCGGCCTGCGTCAAGTATCAGCGGGGTTGCGTCGGCGGGTCAACGCCGTTCCGGTTAAGGGATTGGCGCAGGGCCGGCTCACGCCTTGAGCGCTTCCAGATGCTCTTTGCGGAGCTTGGCGACCTTCGGCGCGATGATGATCTGGCAGTAGCCCGCCCACGGATTGTTGCGGAAGTACTGCTGGTGGTAGTCCTCGGCGTCGTAGAAGACATCGAGCGGCTGCAACTCGGTGACTATGGGGTCCCGCCAGACGCGGCGCTCCGCGAAGTCGGCGATAACCTCCTCCGCTATCCGGCGCTGCTCCTCGTCGTGGTAGTAGATGGCGGAGCGGTACTGCGTGCCAGTGTCCGGCCCCTGGCGGTTGAGCGTCGTCGGGTCGTGCATCGTGAAGAACAGTTCGACCAACTGCCGGTATGACACCACATCGGGGTCGTAGGTGAGCTGCACAGCCTCCGCGTGGCCGGTGTTGCCGGAGCAGACCTCGTAGTAGGTGGGGTCGACGGTCGTTCCGCCGGTGTAGCCGTTGACTACCTTCTCGACGCCGCGCACCTGCTCGTACACGGCCTCCAGGCACCAGAAGCAGCCCCCGGCCAGCGTTGCCGTCTCCGTCGTCATAACTCCGAACCTCCCGGTTACCGTTGCTTCCGGCGCACGACAGCCATCAGGTAGACCGAACCTCCCCCGCCGTAGCCTTCCAGCGCCGCGAGTTCATAACCGTTCGCGTCCATCTGGTTCAGCCACTCGGCGAGCTTCGGCGCCTTGTCACGCTCTATCTCGTAGGTGACGTACTCGTCGCCCACCACGCCGCCCTGACCCTTGGGCGGCTTCTCCTGTTTGGTCAACGCCCGGTAGTCCATGGTTGTACTACGCGGGGACGGGGGCGCGGCTGCGAAGGGTGCGGCCCGGGTAAGCGCCGGTGTGCTCGCCGTCCTCCAGCAGGACCTCGCCGTTGACGATGGTGTAGTCCACGCCGTTCGCCTTCTGGCGCAGGCGCATCAGCCCGCCGGGGAGGTCGTTCACCTCGTCCGGCTCCTCCGCGCCGACGGTGTCCGGGTCGAACACCACCACGTCGGCGGCGAAACCGGGGCGCAGCAGGCCGCGATCGTGCAGCCCGAAGAGCGACGCCTGCATGAAGCTGAGCTTGCGCACCGCCTCCTCCAACGAGAGCGCGCCCTCCTCGCGGACCCAGCGTCCCAGGACGAGCGTGCTGTAGCCGTAGCCTGCCTCGAACACGACGTGCGCCCCGGCGTCCGAGAGGCCGATGACGGTGTAGGGGCTGGCGATGAGCCGCCCCATCACGCCACCGTCCGCGCCGGACTGGCTGTTCTGCAGGCCGGTGCCGAGGTCCTCGTCCAGCACGAGGTCGAGGAAGCCATCGATGACGTCCTTGCCTTGGGCCTCCGCCATCTCCGCGATGCTCATTCCCTTATATGCGCTGTTGCGCTCCTTGAGCGTGCGGGTGATGAAGATGCGCTCCCACGTGACGGGCAGTGCGCCTGAAGGCAGGTCCTTGCCGTCGACGGCCTCGGCGCGGAGTTTCTCGCGCACCGCGGGGTCGCGGAAGGCGGCAGCCTTCTCCTCGACGGAGCCGAGCATCACCTCGCGCCAGGTGGGCATCCGGTCGAATATCTGGGCGTTGCGCATGGTGAAGCGCTGCGCCTGGGGGCGCGGGTTGATGACGGGGTAGACCTGCTTCCCTTCGGCGATGCCGCGCTCGACGATGTCGAGGTGGCGCTGCCACCGGTCCGGCTCGCTGGGGTGATAGACGATCTGGTTGTAGACCACGGGGCGCTGCGCGTGCTCGCCGAGTTTCGTGGCGAAGCCGTCGCGTATCTCCAACGGGTATGCCGCGCCACACTGGATGACGCCGGCGCCCACGTCGCGGAGTGCGGTCGCGAGTTCGTACAGCTCCTCGACCGGCGGAACGATGCCGGGGATGGGACGTCCGAGCAGGTCCATGTGGCCGCTGTTACGGTTGAACGAGAGGCCGAGCGCGCCCTGCCGGATGGAGTCGCGGACGAGCTGCTTCATCTCTTCCATCTCGGTCGGAGTGGCCTCGGCCCGCTGGAACGACTCGTCACCCATGACCCAGCGGCGCACGGCGGAGTGGCCGACGAGCGCACCCGCGTTGACGCCAAGGCGCTGGTCCAGGTAGTCGAGGTAGCTGCCGAACGTCGTCCACTCCCAGGGGATGCCTTCCTGAAGGCTCTCCATGGGGATAGCCTCGACGCGTGAGAGCATCATCGCGAGGGCGCCGTGGTCCTCCGGCTTCACCGGCGCGAGCGTCAGTGAGCAGTTGCCAAAGATGACGCTGGTGACGCCGTGCTGCGGCGAGAACGTGCAGAGCGGGTCCCACGTCACCTGGGCGTCGAAGTGACAGTGATTGTCGATGAACCCCGGCGCGACAACGCGTCCCTCGGCGTCGATGGTGCGCTGTGCCGGGCCTGAGAGGCGGCCTACATCGGCGATGCGACCGTCCACGATGCCCACGTCGGCGATGAACGATGGCATGCCCGATCCGTCGGCGACTCTCCCATTCTTGATCAGCAGGTCGTACATGGTGCGCTCCCAGCCGTTCGTTTCGTGCGAGAGTACGCCGATACGAGTCGCAGGGCAAGGGCAGTCAGTAGCGATGGGCCACTCCCCTGCGTATCATGGGCCTATGTTGTCGGCGGCTGAGAACGAGCGACTCACGCGGGTAGGGCCGGGCACGCCTATGGGCGAGTTGATGCGGCGCTACTGGCAGCCCGTAGCTGTCACGTCGGAACTGACCACCAGGCCTACCAAGTCCGTCCGCATCCTCGGCGAGGACCTCGTTCTCTATCGCGATCGCTCCGGTGCGTACGGCCTGATTGACCGCTTCTGCCCGCACCGCCGCGTCGACCTCTCCTATGGCATACCCGAGGAGCACGGCCTCCGCTGCATGTATCACGGCTGGATGTTCGACACCGAAGGCCAGTGCATCGAGCAGCCCTTCGAGGAGACCGTCCACCCGGACGGGCGCTTCAAGGAGAAGGTGCGTGTCGCTGCCTACCCGGTGCAGGAGCTCGGCGGGCTGCTCTGGGCGTACATGGGCCCAGCGCCCGCACCGCTGCTGCCGAGGTGGGACCTGCTGGTGTGGGACAATGTGCTGCGAGACATCGGCGTCGTGGTGCTGCCGTGCAACTGGCTCCAGTGCGTGGAGAACGCTGTCGATCCCGTCCACACGGAGTGGTTGCACATCAACCTCACGAGCGCGGTGCTCGAGCGCGAGGGCGTGATAGCCGACCGCACTGAGATGCCGCGTCGCCCGCACCGGAAGATCGGTCTGGACCGCTATGAGAACGGCGTCATCAAGAGGCGGGTAGTCGAAGGCACGACCGAGCAGGACCGCGAGTGGACGGTCGGCCATCCCATCATCTTCCCGGCGTGGGTGAGCATCATCAACGGCTTCCAGATGCGTGTGCCGGTAGACGACACCCACACGTTGAACTTCTTCTACCACGTCTACGTGCCGCCGGAGGGCGTCGAGCTGGAGCCGCAGGACGAGATACCCTGCTACGACGTGCCGTACGTCGGCGAGGATGGGCGCTACCTGCAGAACTTCATCGTCGCGCAGGACTCGTCCGCCTGGGTTACGCAGGGGCCGATAGCGGACCGGACGAGGGAGAAGCTGGGGCAGTCCGACGTCGGCGTCATCATGTACCGCAGGCTGCTGGAGGAGCAGATGCGGCTGGTGGAGGACGGCGCGGACCCGATGAACACGTTCCGCGACCCTGCAGAGAACGAGGTCCTCTACACGTTCGACGAGTACCGCGCTCCGGGCGAGCGGCCGGAGAAAGGCATCCTGCAGCTCGGCGGAGCGTTCATGTCCGTTGCCATGTCCGGCGAGCGCGACCCGGAGACGGGCAGGCACGTCCGCAGCCTCACGGGCAGGTACAGCCCAATCGCCTTTACGGCGGAGGAGACGTTCGCGCGGGCTGCCGCTATCCCCTCTCTCCCTGGGAGAGGGTCAGGGTGAGGGTAGCGCCGTCCGCGTAGACGCTCCGCATGCCCCGGCGTATGATGCGCCCGACGTTCACCGGCTGGGGGTGCGGTCATGTTGTCGACGGCTGAGAACGAGCGGCTCACGCGGGTAGGGCCGGGCACGCCGATGGGCGAGCTGATGCGGCGCTACTGGCAACCCGTTGCTGTCACGTCCGAACTGAACAGCAGGCCCACACGTCCCGTCCGCATCCTGGGCGAAGACCTCGTCCTCTACCGCGACCGCTCGGGTGAGTACGGGCTGATCGACCGCTTCTGCCCGCATCGCCGCGTCGACCTCTCCTACGGCATACCGGAAGATCACGGCCTGCGCTGCATGTATCACGGCTGGATGATGGACGAGACCGGCCAGTGCATCGAGCAGCCGTTCGAGGAGACCGTGCATCCGGACGGCAGGTTCAAGGAGAAGGTGCGCGTCACCGCCTACCCCGTGGAGGAGCTTGGCGGTCTGCTCTGGGCGTACATGGGCCCCGCGCCTGCGCCGCTGCTGCCCCGCTGGGACCTGCTCGCGTGGGACAACGTGCTGCGCGACATCGGGACCACCGTCCTGCCGTGCAACTGGCTCCAGTGCATGGAGAACTCGCTCGACCCCGTCCACACGGAGTGGCTGCACGTCTACCTGACGAGCGCGGTGCTCGAGCGCGAGGGCGCGATAGCCGACCGCAGCGAGATCGCCCGGCGCACGCACCAGAAGATCGGGTTCGACCGCTATGCGAACGGCCTCGTGAAGAAGCGTGTCGTCGAGGGCACGTCGGAGGACGACCCGGAGTGGACGATCGGCCACCCCATCATCTTCCCGAACTGGCTCGGCGGCACCACCGGCTTCCAGATGCGGGTGCCGATAGACGACACCCACACTTGGCACATCCTCTACAACGTCTACGTGCCGCCGGAGGGCGTCGAGCTGGAGCCGCAGGAGGAGATACCCGGCTACGACGTGCCGTACGTCGACGAAGAAGGGCGCGCCGCGGTGAACTTCGTCATCGGACAGGACACGGCGGCGTGGTGGACGCAGGGGCCCATCGCCAGGCGCGAGCTCGAGAAGCTGGGGCAGTCGGACATCGGCATCATCATGTACCGCAAGCTGCTGGAGGAGCAGATGCGGCTGGTTGAGGACGGCATCGACCCGATGAACACGTTCCGCGACCCGGCGGAGAACGAGATCATCTTCACCTTCGACGAGCACCGCGCTCCCGGCGAGCGGCGGCTGAAGGGACGCCGCCGGATAGGCGGGGCGTTCCAGGCCCTGCCTATGTCCGGCGAGAAGGACCCCGACACAGGCAAGCTCGTGCGCAGCCCTACCGGCAAGTACGGCCCCATCGCCCGCACCGCTGAGGAGATCTTCGCGCGGGCTGCGGGCAGGTAAGGGGAGACTAGACCGGGTAGATCGCCTTGCTCGGTATCTGCGGCCAGGCAGCAGGTGCGCCGGCCTTTTCGAGACGCTCCTCTACGGGGAGCGACTCATCCCAGTCGTAGGCGATGAACCGGCGGCCGTTGACGCCGTCGGCGGCATCGGACGCGAGCCAGACCACCGGCACTCGCATGACGTCCGGCTGGATGAGCTTCGCCCGGTCGAACGGCGAGTCGGGCGGGAGAAGGTTCGTGTTCACTGGCCCGCCGGGGACGAGCACATTCGCGGTGACGCCGGTGCCCTCCAGTTCCGTGGCCATCGTGGCGACGAGCGCCTCGTGCCCGGCCTTGGACGGGCCGTAGGGGGACATGTTGATACGGATCATCGTGTCCAGGCTCGTCGTGACGCCGATGATGCGGCCCCAGCCCTGCTCCAGCATGTGGCCGACCGCGGCGTGCGCCATGTGGAACGGACCGCTGAAGTTGACCGCGATGACGCGGGCCCACGCCTCCGGCGACACCTCCCACCACGGCTCCATGAGCGTGTTGCTCATGCCGACGTTCCGCTGGTTCGTGCCCGCATTGTTCACGAGCACGTGCAGCCCGCCGAAGTGGTCCAGCGCCGATTGCACGGTGCGCTGCGCGTCGGCGTAGCTCGTTACGTCGGCGACCACGGTCAGGATCTGCTCGTCGCTGCTGGCCTCGCGGGCATCGTTCGCGCTCGCTTCCAGCGTTGCGCCGTCGATGTCCATCATCACCACGTTCGCGCCGGCGGACGCGAGGGCGATGGACATATGGCGTCCCATGCCGATGGGCGAGCCCGCGCCCGTTACGATGATCGTCTTGCCGTTCAGCACTCCCTCTGCCATGTCGTTCTCCTTGTTCTGTGCCTCGGATTCTCCCTCTCCCTCTGGGAGAGGGCTGGGGTGAGGGTCATCCCTCGTGCAGCATGTTGTAGACCCGCTCCGCGGTCAGCGGCAGCGACCGCACCGGCATGCCGATGGCGTCGTGCACCGCGTTCGCGATGGCGGAGGCGGTCGGCACGTTGGCGGACTCGGCTATCGCGCCCGCGTTGAACGGCCCCGGCCCCTCGCCGCTGGGGATGAGCACGGTCTCGAAAGCCGGTATGTCGGCGATGTTCGGAATCTTGTAGTCCGCGAGGTTGAGCGCGACGGGGCGTCCGTCCTCGATGATGTGCTCTTCTACCGTGGCCATGCCAAGGCCCTGTATCGCCCCGCCGAGTATCTGGCCGCGGTGTCCCTCCGGGTTGATGATGGTGCCCACGTCGTGCGCGCTCACGATCCTGCGCACGGTGACGTTCCCCGTCTCCGGGTCCACCTCGACCTCGGCGGCCTGCGCCGTGAACTCGGTCGTGGGCGGGTCAGGGAAGAGCGGCACCTTCTTGTAGGTGTTCACCGACACATCGCCGCCGTTGGCGCGGCACAGCTCCGCAGCCGCTTCCGCGAACGGGGCGTCGCCCGCGGCCTCGCGCAACTGTGCGCGCAGCGTGTTGATGGACTCCTGCACCGTTACGCCGAGCGCAAACGTGACGCGGCTGCCGGAGACGCCAAAGTCGAACGCCAGCTCGTCGGTCGGGGCGGTGAGCACCTTGATGGTCTCCGGCTCGACGCCCAGATCTTCCGCGATGACCTGCTGCATCGCGGTGTACGCGCCCTGGCCGGGGTCGGAGATGGGCACGAACAGCGTGAGCGATGCGTCCGGGTGCAGCACGAGGCGGCAGCTGGAGTCGCCGCCGATGGGGCCGCGCTCGTACAAGGAGACGCCCCTCCCGACGTAAGGGGCCTTGGGTCGGCTCCAGCCGATCGCCTCGACCGCGGCGTCGAGCGCCTCGACCGCCTTGATCGCGCCCCACTGCTCGCCGTTCGGGGCGGTGTCGCCGGGACGCAGCAGGTTCCGCCTGCGGAACTCGGCAGCGTCCAGCCCCAGCTCAGCCGCGATGATGTTCAGCTGCGACTCTACCGCGAAGTTGACCTGCGGCCCGCCCGGCGAGCGCATGTGGCCCGAGGGCAGCGTGTTCGTGTAGACGATGTGGCTCGTCACGTCGAGCGCGGTGAACCTGTAGCAGCTGCCGCTCTGCTCGAGGCCGTGGAGGTTGACGTTCGGGGCGGGCTTGAACGCGCCGTACGCACCGCTGTCGAAGTACGCCTCCATCTGCATGCCGGTGACTCGGCCGTCCTCCGTAACCCCTGTGCGGACCGTGATCGTGCCGGGGTGGCGGGTGTTCGCGGCGAGCAGCTCCTCCTGGTACGACATCACGATCTTCACCGGCCGACCCGTCGCCTGCGAGAGGAGGTAGGCGACCGGAGTGTCCATCGGTGAGCCCTTGCCGCCGAAATCGCCGCCCACGGGCATCGGGTGCACGCGGATGGACGGCGCCTCCACGCCCATCGCGGCGGCGATCTGGCCGCGCAGCATGTGGGGGCTCTTGTTCGACGCCCAGACGTCCGACGTGCCGTCCGGGTGGACGGAGACGGCGCACGCGTGCGTCTCCATGTAGACGTGGTGCTCCTTCTGCGTGACGAACGTGTTCTCGAACACGCGATGCGAGCCTGCGAGCGCGGCCTCGATAGCGCCGTGCGTCCAGCGTCCGTAGGAGCAGAGGTTGGGCAGGTCGGGCCGCTCCGGGTGCACGAACGCGCCCGCGTACTGCGTGGGGTCGTCGTGGACGAGCGGCGCGCCGGGAGTGAGCGCCTCGGGGACGTCGAACACAGCGGGCAGCTCCTCGTACTCAACCTCGATGAGCGCCACCGCCTCGTTCGCGGCGTCAGCCGACTCCGCGGCGACTGCCACGACGCGCTCGCCTATGAAGCGCACCTTATCGACGGCGAGGACGGGGAGGTCACGCATGAAGCGCCCGATCCAGTGCGGGTGGTCCGCGCCGGTGAGGACGGCAAGGACGCCGGGCACGCGTTCGGCCGCCGACGTGTCGATGCGTACGATGCGTGCATGGGCGTACGGGCTTCGGAGCACCCTGCCCCACAGGCAGCTCTCCGGGGCCAGGTCTGCGGCAAAGCGGAGGTGTCCGCTCACCTTGTCCGGGCCCTCTATGCGCGGGGTGCGCTTGCCGACTACGCGCATCGTCATGCCGCGTCTCCTCCGCCCATCGGACGCATCGCGCGCCGCGCCGTCCGTGGCGTGGCGGAGCGTATCACGCGGGAGGCATCAGGAGAAGGCGGGCGGCCTATATCTGCGTCCCGATGATCACGGTGACGACCCCGCCGACAGCGAACAGGGTGCCGAGGACGAGCGGCAGGGTGATGCGCTCCAGCCTCTGCAGGAAGAAGTGCGCCAGCACGAGCGCCACGACCGGGTTGAGCGCGAATACCGGCGAGACGACGATCACCGGCGCCTTGCTCAGCGCCAGGTAGAGGAACGCGACACCCGAGGACATGAACAGGCCGCCCACCGCCACGGACAGGAGTGCCCGCCGCGGCGCGTCCCGCAACATCACGGGTATGGACCTGGAGGAGAACAGCCCCATGACGATGAAACCGACGAGCATCGTATACGTCGCGGTGACGAGCGGAACGGTGAGGTCGGTTACGGCAACGCGTCCCAGCACCGTGATGGTGCCGTAGGCCCACGCCGCTCCGAACGCCGCGAGGTAACCGAAGAGGCGCGGTCGGCGCTCGATAAGCCCGAGCTGTTTGCCATCCGTTGAGGGTGTGGGAGCCGCCGGGCGCTGCGCTTCCCCTCCGCGCGCCTTCACCTCACCGTAGACCGCGACGATGACGCCGGTGACCGTCAGCAGCGTTCCTCCGGCTATCGCCCAGTTCAGGCGCTCGCCCAGGAAGACGACGCCCTCGAACGCGGAGATGATGGGGGCCATCGCGAGGACGGGGTTCGCCCTGAGGATCCCGAGGTTCTTCATGCTGACGAAATTCAGGAAGCGGCCGGCGGGGAAGTTGATGATGCCGATCATCGCGAGCCAGGCGAACGCGCCCAGCGTGATCCCGAAGAGCGCGTCCGGATAGAGCACCGCTGTGATGCTTGCGATGAGCACCCAACCGACGATGAGCGATACGAAGTTGCCTGCACCCGGCGGGATGTGGACGAGCCCGACGCGTGCGAGCAGCATGCCGGTGCCGAAGCAGAGCGGCACGAGGAGCGCTGTCAGCGCCCCGGTGAGTTCAGGCGACATGCGCCGCCGGCCGACCCGGTCCGGTATCCGTTCGGGTGCTCATAGCTGCGTCCCGATGATAACGGCAATGACTCCGGAGACGGCGAAGAAGGTGCCGACGACGAGCGGAAGGGTGATCCGTTCCAGCCGCTGAAGGAAGAGGTGCGCCAGCACGAGCGACACGACCGCCGTGAGCGAGAACACCGGCGAGACGACGATGACAGGCGCCTTGCTCAGTGCAAGGTAGAGGAACGAGACGCCCGTGGACATCGCCGCGCCGCCAAGCGCTACGAGCAACAGCGAGCGGCGTGGGGCGTTCCGCAGCATTCCCGGTATCGATCGCGATGAGAACAGCCCCATGACGATGAAGCCGACGAGCATCGTGTACGTCGCGGAGACGAGCGGGATGGCGAAGTCGGTTACTGCGATCCGGCCGAGCGCAGGGACCGTCCCGTAGGCGCAGGCAGCCCCCGCCGCCGCGAGGTAGCCGAACAGGCGAGGGTGGCGTTCGATGAGCCCGGTGGGTTTCGCGTCTGGCGTTGGTGCGGGTGTGGCAGGCTGAGGCGCTCCACCGCCGCGCGCGCTGACCTCGCCGTAGACGACGATGATGATGCCCGCGACCGCCAGCAGCGTCCCTGTCGCTATCGCCCAGTTGAGCTGTTCGCCGAGGAAGAAGACGCCCTCGAACGCCGAGACGATGGGCGACATCGCAAGGATGGGATTGGCCCTGAGGATGCCGAGGTACTTGATGCTGACGAAGTTCAGGAACCGTCCGCCGGGGAAGTTGACGACGCCGATCATCGCGAGCCAGCCGAACGTGGCGAGGGATATGCCGAAGAGTGCGTCCGGGTAGAGCACGGCCGTGACGCTCGCGATGAGCGCCCAGCCGACCACGAGCGAGACGAAGTTGCCTGCCCCCGCGGGGATGTGCACGAGTCCGACGCGCGCAAGCACGGTGCCGGTGCCGAAGCAGAGCGGTACGAGGAGCGCTATCAGCCCGCCGGTGAGCTCAGGCGACATGCGCCATCAGACCACCAGGTTCGGCAGCCAGGTGGCGATCTGCGGGAAGGCGATGACCAAACCGACCGCGATGGCGTCCAGGATCACGAACGGGATGCTCGCGCGGTACAGGTCGGACATGGACGCCTGCGGGACGACGCCCTTGAGTGCGAACAGCATCATGCCGAAGGGCGGCGTGATCGCGCCGATGGAGATGTTCATGAGGAACAGCACCCAGAACCAGACCGGGTCTATGCCCAATGGTTCCAGGATCGGCACCAGCACCGGGATCGCCACCAGCATGATGGAGAGCTGGTCGATGAAGAAGCCGAGGATGAGGACCGCCAACTGCACGATGATGACGAGCATAACGGCGGAGAGTCCAAGCTCGACGATGAACGCGAGGAACTCGCGCGTCGCCCCGGTGAACGCCAGCAGTTGCCCCAGCGCGACGGCGCCGGTGATGATGAGGAAGATCATGCCGCCGATGTACAGCGTGCCGTACAGCGAGTCCTTGACCACCCTGAAGGTGAGGCGGCGGTACAGCGCTGCGACGATGAACGCGCCGATCGCGCCCGTGGCCGCTGCCTCGCTCGGGGTCGTAACACCGAAGAGGATGAAGCCCATGACCATGATGACGATGATGCCGAGCGGGCTCATCTGCGCGAGGCCCAGGAAGCGGTAGCGCCAGGTAACGACCTCACCCGTATACGGCGGCGCGAGGCTCGGGTTCATCCGTACGCGGACCCAGATGTAGACGGAGTAGACGCCCACCATCAGCAGGCCGGGCATGAACCCGGCGATGAGCAGCCGCGCGATGGAGACCTCCGCCAGGCTGCCAACCAGCACGGCCAGCGCGCTGGGGGGGATGATGGCGGCGAGCAGCCCGGACGACATGATGGTGCCGAGTGAGAGGCGGCGGTCGTAGCCCCGCTTCTCCATCTCCGGGTGGAGCGTCGTGCCGAGGAGGGCGGTGTCCGCCATGCCTGCGCCGCTCAGCGTCGCCAGGATCGTCCCCGCGCCGAGAGAGGTGAACAGCAGGCGCGCGCGCACCTTGCCTATCCACCGGTCCATCACGTCGATCGTCAGTCCGATGACGCGCGACTGGAAGAGCACCTCGCCGAGCAGGAAGAACATCGGTATGGCGAGCAGGTTGAACGTCGCCACCGATCTGTAGACGCTTCCCGCCAGCAGTTCCAGGCCCTTGAAGCCGTCAACGACCAGCAGGAGGCCGGCGATGTTCAGCAGCGCGAACGCCATCGCCACCGGCATCCCCGTCGACATGAGCGCCAGCAGGAGCGCGAAGAAGATGATGAGGGTGGCCCACCATGAGAATTCGAAACCGAACAGTTCCATAAGCCGGCCTAGATGCCTGCCTCCTCGGCTCTTTCCCTGTAGCGGCCCAGGCGGACGGCGTTGACGCCCATGCGGAGGAACTGCAGGCCGAGCAGGATGAACCCGTAGGGGATGACCCACGTGACCAAAGCCCGTTGGACCTCGATGCCGGAGAGGAGGATCGCGCCGGACTGGAACTCCTCCACGGTCTTCTCGAACGACTTCCAGGCCATGACGCCGCAGACCGCCGAGGAGATGAACGAGCCGATGATGTAGAACCAGAGCCGGCCGGTATTGCCCAGCCGTTCGGTGATGGCGCTCATGCGCACGTGGCCCTCGCGCCGCAGCACGACGGGCGCGGCAAGGAACGTGAGATACAGCAGGCTGTACTCGGTTGTGGGCAGCGCCCACTTCAGCGGATTGTCGAAGACGTAGCGTCCCAGCACGTTCGCGCCGATGGTCAGCGCCACGTAGAGCACGATGAGCGCGCCCGCGAAGGCCGAGATGTCTATGACCCAGTCGAAGATGCGTGAGGCCAGCGGGTTGTACGAGCGTTGCTCCCGCTGCTGGTCGGTGACGTCCAGCAGCGCCGCGGCCAGACGCCCGGGAAGGATCTTCCGCTCTTCCTGCCGTCCGTCCTGTGTCGTGCCAGTGCTCTCGGCCATCGCGTCCCTGCGGTGCGGGTGTTCGCGCGGGCCGGGCCTCTCGTGGAAGCCCGGCCCGCGTGTACGAGTCCTTCCTACTGCCGGTCGGGCAGGATGATGTCGTTCACGCAGCGGATGGCGTCGGCCAAGGGCTGACCGAGCACCGGGTCCGGCGCGATGATGAAGTCCTCGATGATCTTGTCGTAGTGGTCGTTGGTGAAGGTTGCCTTCATCTCGTCCGACCACTCGATGCTCTCGATGCCCTGCTCCGCCAGCGTCGCGACCTCGGTCCGCTCTACCTCATCGATGTACTCGGTGTAGAACTTCGAGGCGGACTTGGTGGCTGCGCGGACAGCCTCCTGCTGGCGGGGAGACATGTTGTCCCAGGATTCCTGGTTGAACATGATGCCGATACCGCCGCCACCCGCGAGCGAGTCGGGGTACTGGTACTTGATGACCTCGTTCCACTTACCGGCCAGCGCGCCGGCGCCGCCCCAGTAGAGACCCTTGATGACGCCCTTCTCGAGCGCGGGGTAGATCTCGGAGAACTGCAACGGGGTGGTGGTTGCGCCGTACGCGTGCAGGAACGGCTGGTAGATGGTGGCAGCACGCAGGTGCACGCCGTCCAGGTCACTGATGTCGCGGATCGGGTCTACCGTCCACAGGCGCGCGCCCCAGCCGCCGGTGATCGAGCCGACGTACTGGATGCCGAGCGGCTCGTAGATGTCTTCGAGCGCCTCGTACATGCCGCACTGGATGCGCGGCGTGTGGTTGTCAGCGATGCGGGTGTAGTTGGCCGCGACGTTCTCGCCTAGGCCGAGCTTGGTGTGGTCGGTGTGGTACGCGCCCACGGTCGCGATGGCGTCGTACACGCCGTCACGCGTCGGAGCGAACTGCTCCAGGGAGTGGGTGACCTCCGGGCCGCCGACACGGTTGATGGTGACCGTGCCGTTGGAGATCCGATTGACCTCTTCGATGAAGAAGGCCGTGGAACGCGCGACGTCCAGTACCGTCGGGAATGCGTCGATCAGGTCGATCGTCACCGGCTCGTCCACTTCCTCGCGGTCGGGCAGCACGATGTCATTCACGCAGCGGATGGCGTCGGCCAGCGGCTGACCGAGCACCGGGTCCGGCGCGATGATGAAGTCATCGATGATCTTGTCGTAGTGGTCGTTCGTCCAGCGGTTCTTCAGGTCCTCGGGCCACGGAATGCTCTCGATGCCGCGCTCTCCGAGCACCGTAACCTCGTTCCGCTCAACGCCGTCGATGAACTCGGTGTAGAAGACCGACGCTGCTGCTATAGCGTCCCGGACGGCCTGCTGCTGCTTCTCGGAGAGCTGGTCCCAGGCGTCCTGGTTGAACATGATGGAGACACCGCCGCCGCCCGCGAGGGAGTCGGGGTACTGGTACTTGATGACTTCGTCCCATTTGCCGTTCAGCGCCCCGACGCCGCCCCAGTAGAGACCCTGGATGACGCCCTTCTCGAGGGCCGGGTAGATCTCGGAGAACTGCAGCGGTGTGGTGGTTGCGCCGTAGGCGTGCAGGAACGGCTGGTAGATGGTTGCCGCGCGCAGGTGCACGCCGTCCAGGTCGGACACGTCGCGGACCGGTTCTATCGTCCAGAGGCGGGCGCCCCATCCGCCGGCGATAGAGCCGACGTACTGGATGCCGAGCGGCGCGTAGATGTCCTCAAGCGCGTCGTAGAGGCCGCACTCCACGCGCGGGCCATAGTTGTCCGCGACGCGGGTGTAGTTGGCGGCGACGTTCTCGCCCAGGCCGAGCTTGGTGTGGTCGGTGTGGTACGCGCCCACTGTTGCGATGGCGTCGTATACGCCGTCGCGAGTCGGAGCGAACTGCTCAAGCGAGTGGGTGACTTCCGGGCCGCCGACGCGGTTGATGGTCACCGTGCCGTCGGAGAGCTTGCTCACCTCTTCGATGAAGAAGGCCGTGGCCTTGGAGACGTCGAGCACCTCCGGGAAGGCGTCGATCAGGTCGATCGTGATCGCCTCGTCCTTCTCTTCCATCATCGCCGTTGGCGTCGGCTCGGCGGCCGCCGGGACGGGCGTGGCCGTCGGTTCCGGCTCGTCGTCGCCACATGCGATGGCAAAGACGCCGAGAGCGGCGATCAGTGCGATTGTGAACAGGTATCTGCTGACTCTCATGGTTCCTCCCTAACCCTCATCAAGGGACGTTTTGTTCTGGCGTGCTCCCGGCCGGCTTACGCCGCCGCGGAGCTGAGTCCATAGAAGTCCAGCGAGTTCTTCCAGAGGATGGCTTCCTTCTCCTCCGGTGAGAGCTCTTCTATCTCGATCAACTCCTCTATCTCGTGCCGGATGCTGCCGAGGTTCACCTCGTGCGGGAAGTCGGACGAGAAGATGAACGCGTCAGGCCCGGCGACGTGCACGGCGTAGGCGAGCGCGGGCTCGTCGCCCTCGACGCCGACGCGGATGCGGCCCTGGCGGCAGAGGCTGACCATGTACTCGCGCACGCTCATGCCCTCGGGCAGTTGCAGCAGCTCCTCGCGCGGGTCGAACGGTGTGAACGCCTCATAGGAGCCGTTGAACCGCTCCAGCGCCATCAGGAACCAGCCGACCCCGCCCTCCAGGAAGCCGACCTTCAGGCCGGGGAAGCGCTCGAACACTCCGTTGAAGAGCATCCCCGCGAGCCCGATCATGATGCCGACGGGGTGGCCGATGGCGTGCGTGGCCGCGAACACGTTCATCGTGTTCATGCCCAGGTCGTGGTGTGCGCCCCCGTGCACCGCGAGCGGCACCCCGAGACGCTCCGCCTCCGCGTAGATAGGCCAGTAGGTCTTTGCGCCCAGGTGCGTCATCAGTCCGGTGGAGGGGAGCATCGCCCCGCACATGCCGAGCTCGGTGACTGCCCGGCGCAGCTCCTCGACCGCGGCGTCCGGCTCCTGCATGGGGATGAGCGCTACGGGGTGCAGGCGGCTGTCCTTGTAGGAATACGAGTCAGTCACCCAGTCGTTGTACGCCTGGCATGCCTGGATGGCGAAGTCCAGGTCGATGATCTTGCCGTAGGAGAGGCCGGCGGTGGGGTACAGCACGGCGGACTCGACGCCGGCCTTGTTCATGAACTCACCCCAGCCCTCAACACCCGGGTCCTTGAAGACACCGTTGCTGATGCCGAACGAGTCCTCGGGGTTGCGCACGACGCTGTGGTGCAGGTGGTCCAGTTGAGGAAAGATGCTGAACAGCTTGGCGATATTTGCATCCGCCAGCGGACTCCGGAGGTGCTTTCGCAGCCCGGCCGCGTCT
Source organism: Dehalococcoidia bacterium (assembly GCA_034422595.1). Lineage (GTDB taxonomy): Bacteria > Chloroflexota > Dehalococcoidia > Lucifugimonadales > Australimonadaceae > Bin16. The sequence goes on from DAOUJO010000013.1 coordinate 278,834, forward strand.
TCGAAGATGTGCCCGTCGCCGTCGATAACGATCTCTAAGTTCGCCATAGCTCTGCCTCCCTCGCTATGCCTCCGTAATGTCGATGCGCCCATAAGAGTGGGCGCATGCGCGCGAATCATACTTGGAATTCCCGCGCCTGTGTCAAGAAAAACGCCGGATTGCGGGCAGATTTCGTTCTTCATCCGGTTCTTCATCCGGTCCTCACTCGTAGGCAAGGGAGTTTCCGAATCTTGCGAATCTATATCGAGCAGGCCACGGCCTTGTTCCGGGTTCCAGATTTCAAGATCCGGTCCTGGAGACGGGTGTATCGTGCTGCGGGAGGGAACAGAGCCAGTAACCACTGCCGCGCGGCCCATCCTTCGGGTAGACGCGGGTCGTGGCTACATTGCAAATGGCACGGGCACGGTAGATCTGATATTTCGAGATGCCAAGCTGGGCAGCGCGGCGCGTGATCTCGGCGGCGGGCCTGGGTCCGCCGCTGAGGATCTCGGTGAGGAAGCGGCGGGCATAGGCGGTCATGTCCGGGAGTTGCGGACGCGAGGTCCTCGCGGCGTCGATGGCAAAGAGGCGTTCGTGGGAGATGGGCTCGCGCCAGGCGATAGGCGGGGTGTCGTGGAAGTTGAAGGGGATGGGCGGGAGGGCGTCGTGCATGGGCGGGCTGAGGGGAACGAGGAAGCGGGCGCGGTCCTCGCCAACGATGGCGATGGTGTAGACGGTCCCGGCCATGCCGAGACGGGGCTGCATGTGCCGGGCAGCGGCGTGAAGGGAGTGGGCGGGGTTGTGCATGAGGGCGAGGACGGCTGCGCCGGTGCGCGCGGCAAGGGCGTTCAGCATCCCGGCGACGCGGGGGACCCTGGCGTTGTGGACGAGGGCGAGGTGCTCGATCTGGTCGACGACTAGGAGTGCGGCGCTCCCGCGGGTTACGAAGTTGGCAAGGCGGTTCATGACGACGGGGAGCGAGGGGCCTCGCGCGGGTTCCTGGGGTCTGGGCGGCGGGGGCGGGGGCGCGTAGGGGTCGATAATGGTGGGAGGCTCGTCGTAGCGGGCGTACTCGCGAGCGGCTTCGGCGAGGTCTTCGAGGCTCTCGACGTGGTCGTCCTCCGAGAAGTCGACGAGGTGGACGGGGGAGAGGACGTCGGCGTGGAAGATGAGGTTGAGGTCCGCGCCGAGGGCCTTGAGGCGGGGAAGGAGAGAGGCACGGGGGTTCTTGAGGGGGGCCGCGATGACGACAGGGGCACGGACGAAGGGGACGCCGGGCTGGTCGGGCGTTTGGGCGCCGAGGGAGACACGGGCTGCGACATCGAGGGCGACGGCGGTCTTGCCGGAGGCGGGGTACCCGGCGACGAGGGTGAGTTCGCCCATGGGAATGCGGTTGGGCCAGAGCCAGTCGGCAGGCTGCGGGATAAGGAGTTCGTAAGAGGTTAGCCCGGATTCGAGCGCGCCAGCGGCGGTGTGGAAGAGGGTCTCCGGCGGCAGTCCGCGCCTGGCCAGCGCTTCTTCGATCTCGTGCGGGGGACAGCCGGAAGTGCAGGAGAAGGAGAGCAACCCGACATCAGGGTCGTAGTCGACGCGTAGCGTGGGGACATGGGGGCTGGGGTGGACGGGACAGTGGAGGCGGTTGGTGGGGACGGAGGCGCATCCACAGTCCGGGTCGCCGCAGCGGAGGGCCCGTCCGATGGCGTCGAGGTAGGCTTGCTGTTGAGGGGTGAGCGGGATGTCTGTCATTCGTTAATGATAACGAGTGACACAGTGGCGACATAAGGGGCAGATGGCATGGAGTTGGTGGTAGGATGCCGCCAGCAGGGCACACCCCTCCCACCAACCCCACCGCGTGCGCTGCCCGCGCACCCTGGATTCCCGCCGGTGCGGGAATGACGAAGGGCGGTGCTGGAATGACGGGTTGAGTGCTAGCGGGACGCCTTCAGGAGGACAGTGCGCTCGTTGATCTCGTCCGCCTCCACGGTGGAGAAGCCGGCTTCCTTCAGCCACTGGACATGCATGTCCACGCCGCCCGCCTGTGCGGCATAGTCGAGGTTGGCGAACATGCCGCCATCCGCGATGAGGTCGTGGATGTCCTTGTAGATGCCTGCGATGAGACCGTCGTCGTACATGTTGTGAATGGCGATGGCCGACATGACGAAGTCGAACGGGCCGCCGAGCCCGGATGCCCAGTCGCGCTGGGAGAAGTCGCTCCTGACGTAGGCGGTGCGGTCCCCATACGCGGCGAGGCGCTGCCTGGCGTGGCCGAACATCGGCTCGGAGACATCCTGCAGGGTCACCCTTGCGTTGGGATACTTCGCAAGCAGCTGGCCGGAGAGCAGTCCGTAGCCCGCCCCGACGTCCAGTACCCGGATGGCCT
>DAOUJO010000014.1:0-8518 GCA_034422595.1 Dehalococcoidia bacterium
CCTCGGCCTCCTTCAGCCGCCCTTCACGTTCCGGAGTGTTCGATATGTAGGGAGGGTTGGAGTCGGCGACGACGTTGCCCTCGGTATCGAACGTGGTTATGCGAAGGCCGGAGATGTCGGCGGCCTGCTGGATGATTGATTGCAGATCCGCGCCAGGCTCGGCGGGGTCGTTGTTCTCGATGCTGTAGTTGGCAATGAACTCGCTGACCCGCCCGGCCTGCGCCGTGGCCTGGTCGGTCTCGAATCGTTCCACCTGCGTCTCCGTGGCGAGACTGATGAAGATTCCCGCCCCGGCAAGGGTCAGGACGATGGTCAGCGCGAATCCCGCGACCAGCCGGAATTGCAGGCTGGAAAGGAGGTCGCGCAGCATCCCTCTGAGCACGTCAGGCGCTCCCGACATGACGCAGCCGGTAGCCGCCGCCGTACACGGTCTCGATATGCCCGGCGCTCCCCGGGCTTTCGGTTGCGAGCTTTCGGCGGAGACCGGACACGTGGGTGTCGACGGCGCGGTCGAAGCCGTCGAAATCATCACCGAGCGCCCTGTCAATGATGTCGTTGCGGGAGAACACTCTGCCGGGTTCCTGGAGCAGAAGGGTCAGCAGCCGGAACTCCGTTGGCGTCAGGCCGAGCTCAGCGCCGTCCACCGTCGCCTTGCGGGTGCGCAGGTTGATCCTGATGTTGTCGAAGGACAGCTCCGGGTAGGCGGACACGGCGCTCTCCCGGTCTGAGCGGCGCAGGACGGCGCGGACCCTGGCCGCCAGCTCCCTGGGGCTGAATGGCTTGGTGATGTAGTCATCGGCTCCCAGGTTGAGTCCCTCCAGCCGGTCGGCCTCTTCCACCCGCGCCGTCAGCATGATGACGGGCGCCATCGAGTCCACCTGCAATCTCCGGCAGACCTCCAGCCCGTCCAGGCCGGGGAGCATGAGGTCCAGCACCACCAGGCAGGGTTGCTCCTTCCGGGCCAGCTCCAACGCCCGGAGACCGTCGCTGGCCTCGATCACCCGGTAGCCGTCCCGCTCCAGGTAGCCGCGCGCCAGCGCGACGACGTTGGGGTCGTCGTCGACCACCAGCACCAGGGGCTTCTCCTCCCTCTCTTTGTCGTTCATCTTCCCGGAGACCATATCGACCTGCGCTTTCCGGTCCTGCGACCGGTGACGTGATCATCGGGGCCGGGGGCGGCGTCCCCCCGGCCCCTCTTCATAGGGAAGGAATCAGCCGTCGCTGTCGGGCTGGGCAAGGTCTTTGGCGGGGTCCTCCTTGCCTTCCGCGTCCCGTCCGCTTCCGGTATCCCGGATGTCCCGCTCCACGCCGTAGAGCTCCTCGTACGCCTGGGCGATGGCTTTAGCGACCCGAAGGCCGTCCACGCCAAGGATTGCGCCGACCCGGTTCCCGTAGTCAGCGTAGGACATCCCCTCGGCGTGCTCGGACCCCGAGTCCGCATCCCCCGCGTCCGCGTTGCCGTCCACAGGGAGCGGGCCGAGGTCTAGCCGGTCCCCTTCGACCATGGCGTCGTGGGTGGCCTGGGGGTCCGTGCCCAGGATCTCCGCGACCCTGACGGACAGATCGTCCGGCTCCCCCGCGGCTTCGACGTCGTCGTTGACGATGCTCGCGGTCGACACGTCTGCGTCCCTCACGATGACCTCTTCCGGCGCCTCATCCCCCTCGGGCTCGCCGCCGCCCGACGCCATGACGGCGCCGCCGGTGATGGCCGCGGCCAGCAGCCCCACTACCAGTCCTGCCGGTATCCACTTGTTCTTCATGCCGTTGCCTCCTCTGTTCTCCAGATTTGCCGGGCCTCGTGACCCCGCTTGGGTAACAGACTAACGACAAATCTTTAGGAAACTTTGCGGGTTCCGGCATCTCCTTCATGCGCGTCAACTCTCGTCGATGAATGGTCCGCCGTGGAGCCGCCGGTACACGTCCAGGAAGGCCTCCTCCCGGTCCGGCGGAGTGTGCTTGAGGAACACGCGATAGACCTCCTCATCGGTCGGGTAGTACCGGTAGTCCAGGTACCGCTCGTACAGATCATGCATCGCCGATGAGAACGCGGCCTCGCCCATGATGTCGTAGAGATGGGTCAGGAAGTACTGGCCTATCAGGTAGGCGCAGGTGACGTCCGCAACGGGGTCGGGGTGGTCGGGGTCGCCCAGTGCGTGCATGTTCTCCACCCCGTGCTCGCGGCAGTATTCGGGAGCGTGGTCGTTCAGCGCCACCTCGCCGACCCCCGCGCTGACGTACTCGGCGATGAAGCTCGCCCCGCCCTCGTAGAGCCAGAGCGGGCCGAACTCGGCCGTCAGGTAGAAGTGCGCTATCTCATGGTAGACGACGGTCTCTTCAATCGTCCGCTCCGTACCCCACAGCAGCGTCACCGAATCGACGAAGTTGACCGCGCCGTATCCGATATCGTAGTCGTCGACGTTGAGGGACAGGACGATGAGGTCCGTCAGGGGGAAGGGTGCGCCCATGAACCCCTCGGCGCCCCGCACGCCCCGCTCCATCATCCCCAGAAGGTCCTCGTCCGGCGGCGGCTCAGCGTTGTGGAACGTCCAGAGGGTGACGTCGCCGACCAGGGGCAGGGAAATCGTCTTCGACCGGGCGGCGGGCGGCGAGGCGAGCAGGTCCCCGTACAGCGCGTCGATGCCGGTCGTGTTGCCGAGGGTCGTGATGAATGCGCGCTCCCCGGCGTCGAGCCCGTCCGTGAACCAGGGCTGGGCGATGAGCCGCTCGAACTTGTCCCCGTGGTCCAGGAGCATTGCGTACAGGCCGCCCAGGAACATGGTGTTCCGGGACCGCACCGGCTCTTCCGAGGCGTAAGCGAGCAGCCGGCGCGCCAGAGCAGGGTCGCGGTCGTACAGCAGGCCCAGCCCGTAGACCGCGTCATTCTCCAGACGCTCGATGCCGTCGGTGATCCACAGGGACTGCGCCAGGTCGCGCCCGAGCTCCGGGTCTCTGAGCCATACCTCCAGGATGGGCACTACGGCAAGCGGATAAGGTGGATCGTCGTACCACGGGAGCAGCTGCGACAGCGCGGAGCGGGCCGCCTCTTCGGGCGTGAGCGTCGGCGCTGGCTTCGGAGTGGGAGTCGGTGTCGCCGTTGGAGCCGGAGTCGGCGAGGGCGTCGGTGTCGCCGTTGACGTAGGAGCGGGCGTGAGGGTGGGAGTTGCTGTAAGAGTGGGCATTGCCTTTGGTGCAGGAGTTGGCGTTGCCGTTGGCATGGGAGCGGGCGTCACTGTTGGGGCATGAGTAGGCGGGGGAGCGGATGTCGCCGCTGGCGTAGGAGCGGACGGGAGAGTGGGAGTTGCTGTCGATGTAGGAGTGGGCATTGCCGTTGGCCTGGGAGCGAGCGTCACTGTTGGAGCCGGAGTGGGCGTCGCAGTCGGCGCGAGGGCCGGTGTTGCCGTTGGCATGGGAGTGAGCATCGCTGTTGGCGTAGGAGCAGGCGGGAGAGTGGGAGTTCCTGTAGGAGCGGACGTCGCCGTTGGAGCGAGGTCTGCCGGCGTCGGCGGGTCGGTGCAGCCCGCCGCCGCAAGAGACAGAAGCGCCAGGGCCGCCGCCGTCGCGAGGCCGACGCGAACCCTGGACGGAAGCGTCATCCCCCGTCCGCCGTTGGCCCGGCCCGGCGCTCCCACGGCCACCCTACGGCTCCTCCACCCGACCGACGAACAGGACGGCCCCGGTCTCCCGGTCCCGGATCAGGAAGATGAAGGGCCTGTCCACCGTGACGCTGACCGGGTCCGGGGGAGCGGATTCGGCCTGCATCATGACGGCGGTGGCCGCGGCCGCCTCGGTGCCCGCCTCGTCCACCGACACGAATGCCTTGTGTACCACCTCCCGGATGAAGAGGCACTCGGGATCACCCGCCAGACACGACCGCCCGTCCATGCCGGAGAAGTCGGAGGCGGCGCTGTCGAAGGCGTCGGACATCCCCATGAACTTGAGAGTCTCGCCGAGCCGGAACTCGGACTCGAACTCGAACCTCGGCAGGTCGAGCGTGACGTACCTGGAGCCGAGACCCTCGATGATCCGCTCCGCCAGGGCCGCGTCCAGGGACTCCTCGAACTCCCGGAACCGCCCCTCATCGGGCAGCAGGACGGTCATGGACAGCTCATTCCCGGCATAGGGCAGGTCCACGGCCTGGTATCCGTCTCCCGCCGCGTAGCCGAAGTCCTCCGACGTTCTCATCATCGGGACGTCGACGCTGCCGCCGTCCGGCAGATGGAAGGGGTACTGGCGGGTGTCCGCTTCATGGAAGGGGTAGGTCCAGGAGGCGTTGAAATAGATGGCGTTGGTCAGCACCATCCGGGTCAGCGAGTTTATAACGCCCGGAGGTATCAGGTCCCTAATTCTGTCCTCGGTGTTCTCGGCGACCCAGTCGTTGATGGCGAGCCTCGACTCCTCCGGCGTCTCACGAAAATCCGCCTGCCTCACGCCCGCTCCGTAGCTCTCGGCCAGGACGTCCAGGAACGGTTCCCGGAACGGGTGCTCCCGCTGTCCCCAGACCGCGTTGACGATGTTCAGCCTGAACCCCTCGCCGTCCTCGTCCTGCAGGCCCTCGCCGCGGGATGCTAGCTTCTGGTCCAGGGCGTTGAACGCGAGGTGAAGCCGGTCGGGGGGCAGGGAGAAGCGGAGCGCGTCCGCCATCTGGCTTTCCGTCTGGCCCCCGGCCCCGGCGTAGGTCATGGCCAGGGCCAGCGAGATGCTGTGGGGCGAGTAGAACAGGTTCCCGTCCTGCCCTCTCAGCGCATGGTACAGGTCGAAGGCGAAGGTGCTGTTGCTGTCGGCCAGGGCCGCCATGTCCGCGCTCCCCGTCGCCGGGGAGGCCCGCTCCCTGTCCGAGCGCATCTCCGCTGCCGCAGCGGAATCCTGCAACCCGCCGCACACCGCCAGCAGGGCGGAGGCTGTCACGCACAGGGCCACGGCAGCCAGGATGAACCACCCCGGCCGTCTCGGCCCATAGAGGCTGTTGTCGCTCTTACTCATCTTTCATCTCCCTTTCACCAGACCTCGTTTTCGGGTTTCCGCGCATTCGAGAGAGCCTGTTACCCCATCGGACGTTTCCGACGGGGAATATGTTCCCAATCGTGATGCCGCTACGTGGCCAAGCCGGACTCCACATCCGTGCGCTCCTTCATCGGCGGCAACTACCCGGAGTGGAGCCAGCATTCCAGCCGATGTGTGCGAGTGAAGGGCGGCCACTCCACCCCCAGGGCCGCCGAGTATCCGAAGGAGGGACGGTCCGGGAGTAGGCGCCCACGGCGTTAGGCCCGTTACGAGAGCAGTCCGGTCCGTAGGCGACCACGCGGTTCTATTGGTCAGGCCAGCCTTCAGCGTGCTCTTCGCGGTCGAGGGCTCCCTGTATGGCGTTGGCAGCCTCATCCGTCACCCACTGACGCCAGATACTTGAGCTGTTATTCAACCACCAGACTGCGGTATCGGCATGGCTGGCGTCGTTGTCGATCCGCCATATAGACATGGATGTGTAGTCGGCGGTAGACAAGTCCCACTTGCGCAACATGCCCGCCACTTCGGGCGCCCGCATCAGCAACTCGGGGCGCGCTGCGATCAGGAGAGTCGTCTCGTCGTAAGCGCAGGCTTTGGTCGTGGCCCAGCACGCGTGGCTATAGGGGGGTTCTGCCAACCGGACCATGTCCAGCTTCAACGCGGGGGCCATGCTGCTGTCCAGGTAACCCAGCCAGGGCTCTCCCTTCTCGTAGAGGTCGAAAAGCTCGCTGTGCAACGCCGCTTCGGACTCAGGGACGACGATGTGGACATAGTCGGAAAGGCCATAGCCATTGACCTGGACTTCGTTCACCACGTTGCAGGCCCACCCGTCGGGGCAGGAAACCAACCTGGCCTTGCCTCCACTTTCGGCGGTTGCGAACAGCTTTCGGTATTGCTCCTCTTTCAGGTCTTCGACGCTGTCCAGCTCCGGGTGCGCCTCCTGCATGTAAGCGGGAATCATGAATGCCGATTGGGAGAGTTTGCTCAAGCTTTCGCCCAGGGAGACCACTTCCCCGGCTACGGTGGCCTCCTCCCAGGCTTCCCTCGCGTTGGGCAGCCAGAGCTCCATCATCACATCGCTGTCGCCCCGTCTCAGGGCGGGTATGGCTACTGTCGTACCTCCTTCTATCACGTCAGTGGGATACCCGTAGCCCTTCTCCACGATGTATTGAGCGATGCGGTTCTGTGATAGTGCGCTGTCCCAGCCGAGTTCATTGAAAACGATGGGGTCCCTGGAGTCATCGGATGCGGTGGAACACGCAAGGATCGCGACAACAGCCGTTGCAATCAGCGCCAGTCTGTATTTGTGCAGCATCAACTCATCTCCTGCTCTGAACTTGCGCACTGGTTGCGCCGTCCACCCATCACCGGCTCGGGAAGCCAAATTCCGTTTCGATGCCGCAGGCTTCCACAGCCTGGCCGAGCTCGGCGCTTTCCTTCATGGTCAGGCCCTCGCCGGAGGCGTCGGCCCCCGATAGGACGGCGATGATGCGTTCACCGGAGGATGTTCCTTCAAGCTCCTGCATCAGACACGCTATGTCCTTCGGATTGGGCGCGGGTTCACCGCCGGGAGACAGGGCAGCGGCCTCCTCCGGCGTCAGACATGCGATGAACTCCAGCATCGCCGGGCCCATGAAGGCGTCCCCCGATCCTACGGCCTCCGCGAGGACCGGGTCGTCACTGAGCAGCTGCAATATGCAGTCCCGCGACCCTGCACTGAGACCGCCTGCGGCAACGGAGAGCATTGAGAGACTCGCAGATGTCTGATGCTCCGGCGTGAGACATGGGACCTGCAGAGGAGGATCGAAATCGCCGTCTTCTCCGATTAGTGTAACCTCGGTTAGTGGAGCCTCCAACATGGCTTGGTAGCTGGCGCCGAGCTCGTTGCGCAGGCAGGAGACCTCCTCGTCGGTCAGAAGGGCAACTAGGTCACTGCCTGTGGATGACCTGTCCAGCTCCCAGAACTCAAACCCCAATGGAACGGGGGAATCGGGCGTGGGAGAGGGCGTGACGGTGGGAACCGGGGTCGGAGTAGCCGTGGGTGTCGGGGTTGGCGTCGCCGTGGGAGCCTGGGTAGGAATTGGGGTAGGCGTCGATTCCTCTCGCTCACAGGCCACGGCAACAGCAGCGAACAGCATCATCGCGGCGACCCATAGGTGAGCAGCATAGAAGCGGCGTGGCATGGCTTTCCTCCTTCCCTGACTATACGATAGCGCTCATGTCGTTACGTCGCTCGGGTCGGGTTGGCTCAACGCGACCCCTATGGTATTGGGTCCGAGATGCGTGCCCAGCACAGGTCCGAACCGGGACTCTATGATGTCCTCCGGCTTCACCAGATCAGCCAGACCTTCGATGACTGCTTGGGCCAGCTCCGGGCCGGTGCTGTAGCTCACGTGCAGCCTGGTGAAGGGGGCCAGTTCCCGCGCAAGGCCGATGACCGTGGCAATAGCCTTCCGGCGGGTGCGGGGACGCTCCAAGGGATGGGGCTCGCCGTCGCGGATGCCGATGATGGGCTTGAACTGGAGCGCGCCTCCGAGGAATGCCTGGGCCTTGCCGATGCGCCCGCCCCGCTGCAGGTACTTCAGGGTGTCCACCACGACAAAGCTGTGGTGTCTTTCTATCGAACGGACCGTCTTCTCGGCCACTTCGTTTACGTCGGTCGTCTCGCGGGCCCATTCGGCGGCGTTGAGCGCCAGCAGGCCCTGGGCGCCTCCCGCCAGCCTGGAGTCCACGATTGCAATCTGAGGCGGGTCGCCCAACGACGCCCTGGCCTGGGCTGCGGAGTTGACGGTGCCGCTCAGCTTGCCGCTGACGTGAATGGACACCACCTGGTGGCCCTCGTCCAGCAACCCCCGGTAGACGCTCGCGAAGTCGCCGACGGAGGGCTGGGAGGTCGTGGGCAGGACGGGGCTCCGCTCCAGGATGGAGTAGAACCGGTCGGCGCCGATGTCCACCCCATCCCGGTACGCGTCGCCGCCGATGTTGACGTAGAGGGGCACGACGGCGACGCTGTTGTCCAGGGCCACCTCGGGCGGCAGGTCGGAACAGCTGTCGGTAACTACTCTGATCGCCATGAGTGATCTCCTGCTATAGCATCCGGCGCACCGTTCCACCCTCGGGCTTGACCATGCGGTAGCCCACGCGAGGCTCCGTGAAGATGTAGGCGGGGCTCCTGGCATCGTCTCCCAGCTTGCGACGGAGACTCTTCACGAAGGTGCGCACCGGCTGGGTGTCGCCCTCGTAGCCCGGCCCCCAGACCCTTCTCAGCAGCTGGTCGTGGCTCAACACCTTTCCGGCGTTGACGGACAGGTCGAAAAGCAGCCTGTACTCGGTGGAGGTCAGCTGCACCGGACGCCCGGCAACGGTCACCCGGCGTTCCGCATAGTCGATTCGGAGGTCTCCCACCCGGTAGGGTTCGCGCGCCCGTTCCCGCTCCGACGCCGATTGCCTGCGCAGCGCCGCCCTGATCCTGGTCACCAGCTCCATCGGCGAGAAGGGCTTGAGGATGTAGTCGTCG
>DAOUJO010000015.1:0-99938 GCA_034422595.1 Dehalococcoidia bacterium
TGTGATAACTGTTTTTTCCCCCCCCCCCCCCCCCCCCCCCCCCAATTATTCAGGAAATGCTACGAATCTCGAAAATACTCACTCAGAGTACTCGGTGGAAATCTCTCATCACAGGCCGAGATTGTTCGAAAAAAGAGAGCACTGAGATATGGCTGGGCGCAATACTCGGACAGGCGACGTTATGGAGCGGATGGTACTGCCCGCGTTGGAGATGGGAGGGTACGAGGTCACGCGCAGTGTAAACGTCGGGTCGCGGTTTGGGGTTTCCCGTCACATCGTAGATACGCTTGCAGGCGATGCAAATGGCAGGCTGCACCTCATTTCGCTGAAGTGGCAACAGGTGCAGGGCACTGCAGAGCAGAAGATACCGTTCGAAGTCATATGTCTTGTAGATACCATGCTGAGAGACGAACGATTCTTCAAGGCATACCTTGTGCTGGGCGGCGAGGGGTGGAGGTACAAGGAGTTTTACTTGAGTGGTGGTCTGAGGCCCTATCTCGCAAACGCGGACATGGTGAACATCGTCTCAATGGAGCAGTTCGTCACGCTGGCGAATCAGGGTAGGCTCTGACAATTCACGTGCGCAGCTTGGACGAGCCTTCGGGCTAGCTACTCCCTTCCCTGGCCTCCTCCCCCGCCGACCGGTAGACGCGGAACACGGCCTCCGTGGGGACGTAGTGTATGCCGCGGCCGGTGCCGTGCCGGGTGAGAAGCCCTGCCGTCAGCATCTCGCGCAGGTGCCTGGCCGCAGTCTGGTTGCCGACGCTCGCGAAGTGGCGGTATTCGCTGTTCGTGATGGACCCGCTCTGACAGGCGATCCATAGCCCGAGCAGCCAGTCGAGGTTGCCGCGCAGCTGCGCTGTGAACGCTTCTTCCAGCCTGTCGATCTGTATCCTGTGCAATCGCGTCTCAGCGGCGGCTGCTTCGGCCTGTGCCGCGTGCGCGCGGAGGTAGTAGTCCGTCCATGGCGTCACGTCGCGGTCGTGGGGGTCGTAGGCCGGACCGAGCGAGTCGGCTATCGCGCGGTAGTAGCCTTGCGTGTCGCGTCCGAAGTACGCCTCCAGCGAGACGAGCTCCTGCGACCTGTAACCCGCCAGATAGAGAACGAGCGCCTCGAGGATGCGCGCCGTGCGCCCGTTGCCGTCGTCGAACGGATGGATGGCCACGAAGTTGAGGTGGGCGAGTGCGGCGCGGTAGTAGGGGGGCAGTCCCTCGCGCGGCGTGTTGAGCCACTGCACGTACTCCTCCATGAGCGGCTGGACCCGGTCGGGCGGCGGAGGCCGGAACAGCGGGCGTTGCGTTGCGCTGTTGATGACGAAGTTCTGCACGAACCGGTACTGACCGGGGTTGTAGCCGCCGGGCAAGGACTTGGTGACGAGGAAATGGATGGTCTTGACGGTCTCCTCGGTGATGCGCGGCGAGGCCGCGTTGGCGACGACCTGGGCGTACTGCATCGCCTCCCGGTAGTTGAGCGCTTCCTGCTGCTGGCTGACCGGCGCGGCGATCTGCCGGCCCCGCAGGAGGCTCTCGACCTGTTCCAGCGTGAGCGTGTTGCCCTCGATGCGGGTGGAGTAGTGGACGCTGAGGGCGATGGCGTGCCGCCGCAACTCGCCCACGTAGCCGTCGGGATCATCCCGGTACTCGTCGAGGGTTTCGCGGGCGCGCTGCAGTTCTTCCAGCAGGCGTCTGGCGTCGAGTGAAGGGGTGAAGCGCAGGTAGAGCATAGCGACGATTAAACCGATGCATCACACGATTCAATCGTGTGATGCATGCATTCTAATGCATCAACGGCTATGCGGCTACGCGTGGATGGCGTGGGAGGGGCTACACCCCTACCTTGGCGCGCTTGCGCGGCTTGGGAGCCGGTGCGGGCGTCGATGGCTCCTCCGGTGCGACGCCGTGCTTGGAGAGCGCGTCGCGGAGGAACGACGCGGTGCGCGACTCCGGGTGCGCGGCGACACGCTCCGGCGTCCCCTCGATGACGACGTCGCCGCCGTGGATACCGGGGCCGGGGCCCATGTCGATGATCCAGTCCGCGTTCTTGATGAGGTCCAGGTGGTGCTCGATGAGCAGCACCGTGTTGCCGCCGTCCACCAGCCGGTGCAGCACGCGCAGCAGGTGCGCCGCGTCCTCGAACGACAGCCCCGTGGTCGGCTCGTCCAGGATGTAGAGCGTCTTGCCGGTCGCGCGCTTGGAGAGCTCGGTGGCGAGCTTCACCCGCTGCGCCTCGCCGCCGCTGATGGTCGTCGCCGGCTGGCCGAGCCGGATGTAGCCGAGACCGACCGCCTCCAGTGTTTCGAGCTTCGACTTGATGCGCGGGATGTTGGCGAACAGCTCATGCGCCTCCGTGACGGTCATCTCCAGCACGTCGGCGATGCTCTTGCCCCGGAACGCTATCTCCAGTGCGTCCTCGTTGTAGCGCCTGCCGTTGCACACCTCGCACGAGACCGTCACGTCCGGCAGGAACTGCATCTGTATCTGCACGTAGCCGTCGCCCTGGCACGCCTCGCAGCGTCCGCCCTTCACGTTGAACGAGAAGCGGCCCGGCATGTAGCCGCGCGCCTTCGACTCCGGCAGGGCGGCGAACAGCTCCCGGATGGGCGTGAACGCGCCGGTGTACGTGGCCGGGTTGCTGCGCGGCGTCCTCCCGATGGGCGACTGGTCGATGTTGACGACCTTGTCCACGTGGTCGAGGCCGTCGACGCCGTCGCTCGCGCCCGGGCGGTCCTTGGCGCGGTAGAGGCGCTGCGCCAGCCACTTGTAGAGCACCTCGTAGACCAGCGTGGACTTGCCGGAGCCGGAGACGCCGGTGACGCAGACGAGCTTGCCGAGCGGAAAGTCCACGTCGAGGCCGCGCAGGTTGTTCTCCCGCGCGTTCTTCACACGCAGCCGCCTACCGTTGCCCTTCCGCCTCGCGAGCGGCATCGAGATCTCGCGCCGACCGGAGAGGTACGCGCCCGTGAGCGACCCTTCGCTCTCCTCGACGTCGTCGATGGTGCCCTCGGCGACGACCCAGCCGCCGTGCTCGCCGGCGCCGGGGCCGAGGTCCACGAGGTGGTCGGCGGAGCGCATCATCGCCTCGTCGTGCTCGACGATGAGCACCGTGTTGCCGAGGTCGCGCAGGCCCTTGAGCGTCTCGATGAGGCGCGCGTTGTCGGTGGGGTGCAGGCCGACGGACGGCTCGTCGCAGACGTACAGCACGCCCATGAGGCCGGAGCCGATCTGCGTCGCGAGGCGTATCCGCTGGCCCTCGCCGCCGCTGAGTGTGCCCGCGGCGCGTGAGAGCGAGAGGTACTCCAGCCCCACGTTCAGCAGGAAGGAGAGGCGTGAGCCGATCTCCTTCAGTATCTGGTTCCCGATGGTCAACTCGCGCTCGTTGAACACCGGCGCGTCGGCGTGCTCCGGCCAGCGCGGCTCGACGGGCAACTCCGGCGCGAGCCCCTGCACCGACAGCGCCCACTCGCTCGCCTCGGCGACGGAGAGCGACGTCACCTGCATGATGGAGCGGTTCGCGATGGTGACCGCGAGCGCCTCTGGCCGCAGCCGTTCGCCCCCGCACGCCTCGCAGGGCAGGGCGGTCATGTACCGCTCGATCTCGTTGCGCATGTAGTCGGACTGCGTGTCGCGGTAGCGCCGCTCCAGGTTGGGGATGATGCCCTCGTAGCGCGACTCCCACTCGAACACGCGCCCGTGGTGGGTGCGGTGGCGCACCTTCACCTTGCGCCGGTCCGGGTAGCCGTAGAGGAGTACCTTCCGCACCTGCTCCGGCATCTTGCGCCAGGGCATCTCCATGCCGACGCCCTCCGCTTCGGCGACGCCGCGCAGGATGCTGTAGTACCACGCCGTGCTGGACCCCGCGCGCGCCCACGGGTGTATCGCGCCGTCGTCCAGGCAGCGCGAGACGTCCGGCACGATGAGCTCGGGGTCGACCACCAACTTCTGGCCGAGCCCGGAGCAGGCGGGGCACGCGCCGTGCGGGCTGTTGAACGAGAACGTGCGAGGCTCGATCTCCGCGAAGCTGATGCCGCAGTACGGGCACGCGAACTGCTCCGAGAACACCTGCTCCTCGCCCGAGTCGGCGTCGACCGCGAGCATCCGGCCGTCGCCGTAGCGGAGCGACGTCTCGACCGAGTCGAGGACGCGGCTGCGCTCGGTTTCGCCGTCGAGGACGAGCCGGTCGACGACGATCTCGATGGTGTGCCACTGCTGCTTGTTCAGCTCGATGGTCTCGTCGAGGCTGCGCACCTCGCCGTTGACGCGGACGCGGACGAAACCTGCGGCGCGGGCGTCGTCGAACACGTCCTTGTGCTCGCCCTTCTTGTGGACGACGCGGGGCGCGAGCAGCATGAGCCGCGCGCCCCTGCGGGAGAGCACGGCCTCGGTGACCTGCTGCGCCGTCTGGTGCTGCACGGGCCTGCCGCAGCGGTAGCAGTGCGGGCGTCCAACCCGGGCGAAGAGCAGGCGGAGGTAGTCGTATACCTCGGTGACGGTGCCAACGGTGGAGCGCGGGTTGTTCGACACGCCCTTCTGGTCGATGGAGATGGCGGGCGACAGCCCCTCGATGTACTCGACATCCGGCTTGTCCATGCGCCCGAGGAACTGGCGTGCGTACGCCGAGAGCGACTCGACGTAGCGCCGCTGGCCCTCGGCGTAGATCGTGTCGAAGGCGAGCGTGGACTTGCCGGAGCCGGACGGGCCGGTGATGACGACGAGCCGGTCGCGGGGAATGGTGACGTCTATGTTCTTGAGGTTGTGCTCGCGGGCGCCGCGAACGACGATGCTTTCGAGGGCCATGGGGTTAGATGGTATCACCTGCGGAGGGCGGCGGGTGAGGGTGAACCCTACCGCTGTGCGATGGGGCGCCCCGGCAGGCGAGCCCACACCTCGTCGCCGCGAACGAACGTCTCGAACGCCGTGGCGTCGTACGTGTAACGGTCGAGGCACTCGCCGGTGACGATGTCGAAGATCGCCGAGTGCAGCGGACAGATGACCTGCCCCGGCTCGATCGTGCCCCACGAGAGCATCGCGCCCTGGTGCGGGCAGAAGTTCTCCAGCGTGCCGATGCGCTCCCCGTCCCAGAAGACCGCGATCTCCCACCCGCGGTACTTCGGGTGCTCGATCTCGATGGCGAGCACGCCCTTCTCCTGCAACTCGCTCAGCGGGCAGAGGTAGTACTCGTTCAGGGTTGTGGGGGCCTGGCTGAACATGGGCTACTGGATCTCCAGCAGCGGCTGACCCGCCTCCACGGCTTGGTCCTTCTTGATCTTCACGCCCTTCACCACCCCGCTGCGCGCCATGCGCACGCTCTGCTCCATCTTCATCGACTCCAGCAGGCAGATCTCGTCGCCCGCCTCCAGCTCCTGCCCCTTCGTGACCGTGACGGAGACGATCTTCCCCGGCAGCGGACAGCGGATGACGCGCTCGTCGCCCTGCGTCATGCCGCGCAGACCGGGAAGCTCCGCCTTGCGGGGCGCGGAACGCCGCACCGGAACGCCGGCGTCTCCCGGGTTCCCGACCTCCACGATGTAGCTCTCGCCGTCCACGACGACCTCCACCGGGTTCTGGAAGAGGTCGGCGATCTCGACGTCGTACCAATCGTCGTTCACTCGTACGCGCATCCGTTTCACTACGACACTCCGTTGCTGAGGCGGTTCACCATGGCCATGCGCCGGCCGTGCATCCGCCACCTGCTGAACTGTATCTCCTGAGGGGACTCCTGTTCCAGCGCCATCGCGACCGCTATCGCGGCGGCGAGCGCGCTGTTGCGCGCCGGCTCGTTCAGCATCCGCTCCAGGAACGCGTTGTCGAACGCGCCGCTCCTGAAGTCCTTGTGCTCCAGCACGCGCTGCACGAGCGGGATGTTCACGACCGGCCCCTCGACGACGTACTGGTCGAGCGCGGCCTGCATGCGGGCGATCGCCTCCTCCCGCGTCTCGCCGTGGACGATGAGCTTCGCCATCATCGACTCGTAGTGCGGCGACACCTCGTAGCCCTGGTACAGCGCGCTGTCGACGCGCACGTTCGGCCCCTCCGGCTCGACGAGCACCGAGACCGTGCCCGCGGTCGGCAGCAGCATCACCGGGTCCTCCGGGTAGATGCGCGCCTCGATGGCCGCACCGTGCTGATGGACGTCGCTCTGCGAGAACGGCAGACGCTCACCCGCCGCGACCCGCAGCTGCAGCTCGACGAGGTCCAGTCCAGTGACCATCTCCGTGACGGGGTGTTCCACCTGCAGCCGCGTGTTCATCTCCAGGAAGTAGAAGCGCTCCTCCTTCGCGTCGTACAGGTACTCGATGGTGCCCGCGTTCGTGTAGCCGATGCTCTTCACGAGCCGCACCGCCGACTCGAGCAGCGCGCTCCGGATCTCCGGCGTCAGCTTGGCGCACGGCGTCTCCTCGACCACCTTCTGGTTGCGCCGCTGCACCGAGCAGTCGCGCTCGAACAGGTGCAGCGCCTTGCCGAAGTGGTCCGCGATGACCTGCACCTCGACGTGCGACGCGTTCTGGATGCGGCGCTCCATGTAGACGCGGCTGCTCCCGAACGCGTTCAGCGCCTGCGACCGCGCGCGCGTCACCGCCTCCGGCACTTCCTCGATGCTGTTCACGACGCGGATGCCCATGCCGCCGCCGCCGTCCGCCGCCTTGATCATCAGCGGGAAGCCGATGCCCCGCGCGATCGCCACGGCCTGCGCGTCGTCTATCTCGCCCTCCGCGCCGGGGCTGATGGGCACCCCGGCCTCGCGGGCGAGCCTGCGCGCCATGATCTTGTCGCCCATCTGCGCGATGACCTTCGACGACGGCCCGATGAACGTGAGCCCTTCCTTCTCGACCGCCTCGACGAACGACGGGTTCTCCGAGAGGAAGCCGTAGCCGGGGTGGATGGCCTGCGCCTTGACCTTCTTTGCGGCCTTGATGATGTTCTCGCCGTTCAGGTACGACTCCGACGCGGGCGCCCCGCCTATCTGGACGGCGCGGTCGGCCATACCGACGTGCTTCGCCTTGGCGTCGGCGGACGAGTACACCGCGACGGCCTCGATGCCGAGACGCTGGCAGGTGCGGATGACGCGGCAGGCGATCTCGCCGCGATTGGCGATGAGCACGGTGTCGAACATGGGAGATTAGTGTAACGCAGCGGCGGGTGAGGGTGAACTGTCATGTTGAGCGGAGCCGCAGGCGGAGTCGAAACATCTCTCGGGCGTGTGTCTTGCTCCCCTCCCTCACCCCACCTCCCGCAGCACGTTCCCGAGCGCCGACGCGTAGTCGCGAGGCTCGATGTGCGGGAAGAGCGACCGCGCCAGGTCGTCGGTCACCACCACGTCGTTGCGCAGCCCCTCCACGAGCGCCCGCGTGATGGCGGTGGGGATCGGCGTGAACCAGTGCACCCAGTACGACGAGAGGCGCGGCGTCAGCACCGGGACGGGAAGCAGCAGCCGGCGGAGCCCCCGCGCCCTCGCGTAGTCGAGCATCAGCCCCTCGTACGTCGTGACGTCCTTCCCGCCCACCTCGATCGTCCGCCCTCTGCACGACGGCGTGTCGAGCGCCGCGACGAGGTAGTCCAGCAGGTCGTCGACCGCTATCGGCTGCACGTGCGAGTAGAGCCACCGCGGGCAGACCATGACCGGCAGACGCTCGACGAGGTACCGGATCATCTCGAACGAGATGCTGCCCGCCCCGACGACCACGGCGGCGCGGAACTCCGTGACCGCGACCCCGCCCGCGCGGAGCGCCTGTCCGCACTCCTGCCGCGAGCGCAGGTGTGGCGAGAGGTTGGCGCCCGACCCCAGACCGCCGAGATAGATGACGTGTCCGACGCCCGCCTCCGCGGCAGCCTGGCCGAAGGTGTGGGCCGCCTCGACGTCCAGCTCGTGGAACCCGGGGCCGCTCCCCATGCTGTGGACGAGGTAGTAGGCGGTGTCGACGCCCGCGAGCGCCTCGGCGAGCGATCCGGGGTCGAGGACGTCGCCGACTGCCGCCTCGACCTGCTCGGACCACGGACGGGAGCGCACGCGGTCCCGGTTGCGGACGAGGACGCGAACGCGGCGCTCATCCGCCAGCAGACGGGGCACCAGCCTCCCGCCGATGTACCCCGTAGCTCCGGTGACCAGGATCGTTCGAGGGGCGGCCATCCGATTCCTACCCTCTTTCGTCATTCCCGCGAAAGCGGGAATCCAGGAGGCGGCGTGGCGTGGTGAGGATTGTCATGTTGAGCGCAGCCGCAGGCGGAGTCGAAACATCTCTCGGGCATCCGTGTCCTGGGTCGTCCTTCTCGCGCTTCCTCTACCATTCCCCCAACGCAGGCGTGAACCCCGCGCCCCGGTCGTTCCAGGTGGGACATTTGGGGACATTTAGGGACATTCCACTCCTGCGACCCGTCCCCGCTCACCGGGGCAGCCCCCCCGACGCCGTCCGCCAGAGCGGTGCGCCGTCACCGACCAGCGTACGCGCCCCTGCCGCGACCGCGAAAGGGGCGCGTGTCACAGGTCGGGGGGTGACAATACCTGTTCAAGGAATACTCACCAGTTTGGTCGTTTCCCTAGGATGGGGCATCATGTAACATGGTGGCCTGTACGGGGATAAAAAGAGCGAACAGCTAATGCTGGAGTGCAGGCAAGGACGACTGGAGTGATGGATGGTGAGTTCGGGTATCCCGTTACTTAGCCTCTTTTGCGGAGCTGGGGGCCTAGACCTAGGCTTTGAGGAGGAAGGATTCAGAACGGTACTCGCTCTTGATAATTCGAGTGCGGCCGTTGAATCCTATAATCGCAATCGGGCAGAGGGCAGGCAGTCTGCGATGCTGGCCAGTCTAGCAGAGCAGCCCCCTGAGGTCATAATGGAATGGTGGCAAGAGCGTGCTACTGAGAAAGAGCATCCCATAGGTATCTTGGGTGGGCCACCGTGTCAAGCGTTCTCTGTAGCCAATGTCCACCGGCGTGATGACGACCCGAGGTCAAAGCTAATCTCCGATTATCTCAGAATACTAGAAGCATTCCACCGTAAACGTGAAGTTGATTTCTTTGTGCTGGAAAACGTTGTTGGCCTCGCGCGTAAACCACATAATAATAGAATGACTAGCCTGCTGAAGCGGGCTGATAGTCTCGGCTTTGACGTGGAGTGCCTTACCTTGGATGCAGTACACTTTGGTGTTCCTCAATATCGGCGCAGATTGTTCTTGGTGGGCTTGAACAGAAGTCGTTACAGTCTCAAGAGGTTCATAAGACCGAAAGGCAGCGGTCATCAAGTGACCGTTAGGCAAACCATTGAAGGACTACCTGAGCCAATGTTCTTTTCTCGTGGCAAGCACCCAGAGGATCTGGGTCTACATCCTAACCACTGGTGTATGGTGCCTAGGTCCCCAAAATTCAATGACCCGGCTTGGCATTCTGGAGAAACGAAGAGTCGTTCATTCAGAAAGTTAGCTTGGGACTCGCCCAGTTGGACAGTGTCCTATGGACATAGAGAAGTCCATGTACATCCTAGCGGACACAGACGGCTTAGCGTCTACGAGGCTATGCTGATTCAAGGGTTTCCTTCATCGTACCAACTATCCGGCACGCTCAGTGAACAGATTCAACAGATCTCAGACGCTGTACCTCCTCCTTTGGCGCGGGCGCTAGCGTTCTCCGTGAGTGCTTTAGTTAGCACCAATGACCCCGAGTGCATTCCAACGGAACAACCAGACCGCAGCGGGCATTCGCTACAAGATGGGTTGATGGGTTTGCATAAGAGTGCGCCGAGGTCCACTAGGCTGTAAAGTAGCTTGAGCTTGCAGCTAGAGCTCCTAGCCTGCGTGAGTAGTTGACGCATCGCGTTCTTTAGGTGTGGTTTCTTACGTGCCTCACCTTTCTTGAATTGAAATCCGTAATACCTTACAAGTATTCGAGCGATGTTGCCATCGATCGGCACATGTCGTTCCTGCAACCCTGCTTTAAGCCTCACAATAGTGGTCCCATAGTCACCTAATCCTGGTATCTTCTTCTCGGATTCGACGAAGGATTGCCAATTGGCTGCGATGGCTTTCAGCCGCACTGTCCGTTGAGAACCAAGGCCAAGATGTCGAACAAGTTCGTAGACTCGATAATCAGGCGCTTCCCATAAGGAAACAGGAGTTGGAAACCATGCAATAAGCTGGTACCAGGTTTCTTCTATGGCTGCAGCCTGTGTCCGCTGTAGAAGTATCTCCGCCATGGCTAGGTGGAAAGCCTGTGTGGTCTGTCGCCAAGGGAAGTGCCGTCCCTTGATTGCGGCCCAAGCGTATAGTAGCTGAAGATCGAAGGCATGTTTCATGATAGAAATTACCTGCGTTGAGTAATCGCCCTAAAGCACCCGATATCCTCTCTTGCGAACAGGTCATGTCGAGTCGTCAACACAAAATGCATTTGCCATTTATTGAACTGTGACATCGCGGGATTGCTAAACACCATGCTTTCTGCGATGTCCCAATGGACTGCAATTCCGTGTTGTGACAAAGCCCAGTGGAGTTCTGCCGCTAGAGGTTCTAGCTCTTCATGGGTTAGCATAGGACTTTCTTGAGCATCTGGGTCGTCGTTGCATGGTTGTTGAAGGGCCCAGTATATCGCTTCCAATAGCGTCGATACCTGGTCAATGTTTATCTTTATTCCCCTTTTTGTCGGAGAAACTATGCCTTCCCTGTTCCGGTAGAATATGCGTATGTCTATATAGTCGTCACCGAGGTAGCGTTCTGCCCTGACCCGGATCGTTTCCGAGCGATTCTTGGGAAATTCGAGGTATGCCATGCACCTACTCCTCTTCCTCTGCACTATCTTCAGGGACACCCCTGAGAATATCGAGGGCGTATTGTGGTTCTACGACTTCTATGGTTCCATCTTCTAGATCCATACGTGCTTCGGAGAATACTGTATTGGCGGCTTGCATCAACTTGCGCGGCGTAATGCCACCTTGCTGGTGGACATGCCCTGTTATAGCGTGAAGGACTTGCTGATCTATAACGGGTTTACTGTTAGGAATTGTGGAGGCTTGTAAGAGAGCGCCAAGAAATTCCTCTCCTGATTGTAGGTCCAACTGGGGAATGGTGAGTACGGTCGGGTCTGCTCGGCTTCGGAGTTCTTCGTTGAGGTGGTATTGAATGTTGCGAGCGGAACCAAATGAGAACGAAAGTATGATGCTTAGGTTATTGGGACAGCTGTTGAAATATGTGTGTAGTCCAGCGTTTATGTCTTCCAATGAGGCACGCCTCAACATTCCGGCTCGCTGGAATTCGTCAATCATGAGCAAGAGTCTTGATTCCCCTTTCAACATTAGCTGAGTTAGAGAACTTAGTATGGCAAGCGCGTCGTCAGTGCTTCTTATTTTGTTGGGAAGAGATGCATCATACAGCTCCTTGCGTGTCAGGGAGGGGTCGGCCAAAAGCCAGCGTGTAGCTGTCTGCTTCATCAACTCATTACCTATGCGTAGAGATTCCAGTGCGGTGTGGAGTCCCGGGATAGTGTAAACCGCCATTGAATCGCGGGGATTGGTTCTCCTGTCGATCCTGGCCCTATCGTGGGCAGATTGGAGGGTTTCTATGCCAATTCCACCTATGATGGCCCGATAGATGTCGACAAATGAATTGCAAGCCCTTGGAAGTACTGTATAAATCGGTACAACAGCAGAGGAAGAGTCGCGGATCGCTAGTTGTCTCAGGTAGAGTAACGTGTGAGTCTTGCCTGCGCCAAAGTCTGCCCATAGAAGGTGGAGAGAGGAAGAACGGTGGCCCTCCAGTTGGCGTAGGAGGCGGCGAATCTGACGGAGAAGTATTGGTCGGCCTGCCCAGAATAAAAGCTCGCCAGGGTCAGGAACAACACGAAAGGGCCAGGTGGCCAAGCCTAGGATGTGAAACGGTGAAGACTTTTGGGTGCTCATGGCGTCCTTCCTATAGGTTCCTTGATACGATGATTACCCATATATGCATGATATTCTTTGTAATTCGGAGTCCAGCGGTCCAAGAAGAAAGTATGCTCGATGCTGCAAGTATCGCAAGTTCGGTACACGATAAGGTCATTTAAGTCCACGAGCGACTCTTCCTGGTCCCAAAGGCATGTACGGTCGAGCCCTACTCTTGACATCGATTGAATGCGTTCACTGGGGTTGTAAATTGAAGGGCCAATTATGATTCGTACGTCGAAGGTGAACGGATCAGTAGCGACATCGACTGATTCAATTCGTACTAATGAATAGCTAAGATATTCAAAGGACTTTAATGCATCGTGAACCAGAGTATTGTTCTGGAGGTGTAGACGCCTGTATGCGTCTGCAGGCAAAGATGCACCGTGACCTCTATGGTCGTTACGCAATGCTATGAAGTCATTGAACAGATAGCGAGCAGGGGGAGTGAATTTCCCATTGGTCCTAAGTAAAGATGATTGGATCGACTGGGAAATGGCATCGTCGGGAAAACCGGGCCGGATGAGGAGTTGCCGGATGATTTCAGCTTGTCTTCCCAAGGTTGGGGGTTGCCGGAACTCTTGCTGTATGTCGAAGTTATATCCGTTAGCCTTGCTCAGTGCGATCAATATGGCTGCGGTGTACTTTATGCACGCTTCGCCGGCATCGAGGAGGCTAAAGAATTTTTCGTGCTGATTCTGTGCTGTTCCCTCCCTAGCCAAAGCCGTCGCTATTGGTTCAGGAAGCTGAGTAGAGGTCGAAGTTGAAGCCACGGCCAATGAGATTCTGGCCAAGTTTGCCTCTAATGCGGCAACCCGAGCTTCCAGAGCTTGTAGTTTGCTTGTACTGTCGCCCATGGTGGCTACGCTTCGAACCCCCCGTGGTGTGTAATGCGTGGACGCACCTCTACGAAGTATGATCGGGTTGCGTCGACAGCAGACACCAGGCACTGACCAACCTCCAAATCCCTAAGCGCTTCCTGGAACATAACGGGCCTTCGGCCGGTTAGAACGGAGTCTGGCCAAGGGGCTTTGAGATTGGACTGAATATAGTTTGAGTCTTGTCTTGCGGTGAGTGTGTGAGCGATGAGAACATCGACCTGTGCCATTACACGAGTGTCAATGGCATTGGGCTGTTGAGTGCTAATGCCCATAGAGAGCCCAAAGTTGCGGCCTTCCCTTACGAATCTCGTTAGTGCTCTGTTCGCAAAGGAAGCGGTGTTGGCTGGCATAATGTTCTGGGCTTCGTCAATGAATGTCCAAGTCTTGGGTATCAGTGGTATATCCGGTGTCGTGCCACGAATCAAGGAATCCTTCGTCGCTTCCGATGCCAATGAACGCTGATCTAGTATCTGGCGAATCAACAGAAATACTACGAGAGTTCTAAGGTCGTCACTCGCGCGAGCTAGAAGTAAGACCGAAATCTCGCCGGGCTTCAGTAGGTCGGCTAGAGAAGTCCCCTCGGTCGAGAATAACCCAGTGCGGTCATAGCCCTGTAGCCTTTGTCGAACCGCCCGCCTTGTCTCTGGTGCAAAATCGGCATTGATATCAGAGTCTTCAGAGATACATTTCATAAGGTCTGATACCGAGTGATTGGTGAGTGGCCTGCTGTGCCTTCCAAGTACGGACCACCCCGTCCTAGTTACCTTATCGTGAGCTGCTGCCAGGAGTTGGCCCATTGGGTCTCCGATAGTGTCGACATCCATTAAGATTCCCCAGTCTTGGGGAGTCATGTCGCTTACCTTTATACGATATGGTGCGGAACTGGCCTGAGGAGCTTCAGAACCAGCCAAGTGCCAGAAAGAAGGAGAGACACTCATTTCCGGCAGATTCCAAGAGCGAGCCTTCTCCAACTGAGCCTTGGACATGCTGCCTTCAGTCGAGGTAAGCGGTACGCCGATCCATTGAAAGAGATTCAGAGTGTCAAAAACCAGAATAGCGCGATCTGAAGTATTGCTGCCGATGACTCCAGTTGAATCTAACACGCCTAGTGATTCAATAAGAACACCCAAGGTATGAGTCTTTCCTGACCCACGTTTCCCAACCACCGCAACCACGTGTTCACGTTCTATGTCCAGACGGAAATCCTTTTCCGGCCCCACTTCCGATAGGCGCCCAAGCGAGATGCTTTGGCTGTCTGGCTGGCCGACGACAATGGAGCGACCGCGCTCAGCAGATGGTGTTACGCGGAATCGTCGCATGGCCACTACTCCTCCGGGAACAGTGTTTCTTCGACTATCTCTTGGTCGACGAGGAAGTGCATGTCTCTTTCAGCACGCCGCCTCCATGCCTCTACTGCGGCATTACTCATTGCCGATATAATGAACGCAGGCGAGGCTAAGTGTGGATTGTCGGCTACATGCTGAGAGATGGCTTCTATGGCCGATTCAGTAAAAGGGAACAGGGCGGATGTGGTTTCCAGGGACTCCGCTTGTATTGTGCGGGAAGCTTCTTCTTGGTCAACCAGATATTCCAGAACTCGAATCATGAAGTCCTTGGCGCTTGCGACTTGGCTAACCATAATGACAAGGTCGATGTAGCCTAAATCATAGTCTACTCGTCGGCGGATGTCTTCGCGCGAGAATACTTCGGGTATTGCCTCCATACCTCCTTCAGCCTGCACTGCGAAAATAACCCCTATGTAGTTATTGGCGTTCTCTAGGAGGAGCCTAATCATGTGGACGATCTCATCAAGTGAATCAGGGTTGGTCACCGATCTAATCGCCTCGGCTTCATCGACAAGGAATACTAGTTTCTTACCTGTGCCGCGGTAATATAGCGCACCAATATTGAGTAAGCAATTTACGAGGTCTGATGGTTCAACAATATCTTTTTGCACACCGAGCATGGTAGCTTGGTCTGGTGTGTTTCTTCGTCCCTTCATCCATTCCCATGACAGCTGCGTTTGCCTACCACCAAAAAGAACATTGCGGAATACATTGGCCTGAGAGACTTTCAGTGTACTGTCGCCAAACGGCAGGACGTTATTGTCAAGCATTCCGCTGACTTTGTCGATTCCTGAAATCTGGTCAGCTACTACTTCCACCGCTTCGTATACTCGCTCGAGACCCACGGCATCCAGCAATCTTGCATAGATTCTCTGGAAACGTTCGCGACTTCCCAATGGTGCTATATCTACGTAGATCGGCTCTGCGCGATGCATAGTGTATCGCTCGAGCTCGTAGCAGATGTGGGCTAGCGTGTGGGTCTTGCCGGAGCCATATGCGCCGAAAACAAAGAATTTCGGCACACCTCTCGGCTGGACAAAATCAGTTTCAAGACGGCGTGTGATACGCTGGAAGAGCTGAGTATCTCCGAAATAGATTCTGTTGTCATTCCATGGGTCGATTGAGAACGAATCACTTCGCTTGAGGAAGAAATACTCCCTCATGGTCATGTTTTCGTAGGGCATCGAAGTCTACCTCCTCAGTGACATCCGCTTTAGAACCGCTGATTCGGGCCGCGTGCGTAGGTAATCTATACCGAAAGCCGCAAGTTCCTTGATTGTGGTTTCTCCACTACCGCCAGACATTATCATAAGTCCAATCTCGTGCATAGACTTTGAGCCATCAGTCAAGTTAGCTGAACCCAGCAAAGCGAAGCCATATGGATAAGGAGCAAGGCATGCATAGATTTTCGCGTGCAGTTGCTCGTTCAACACAATCTCGGTGGAAGGACATGCAGCGAGAGTCTGCAAGGCATCTTGATGAGATTGCGTTTGCGGGGATCTAGTGAACACATAAGTAGGAATCCTGTGAGTCTGGATGGCCTTGGCTATTGTATTGAGAGGTTGAAGCCCGGCTGCACTACCTGTGATCCAAGGCGAAGCTATGACAAGCGCACGGGCGCTTTTTTGTGCGCGTTTAAGGCGTGTGGCAAATACGCTCGAGAGATTGTTCCTTACGACGGCGGCCTTGACGGTGCGAGCAAGGCCTATTTCAGACGGCCTACGCATCAGTGAACTCGCTTAGAAATCTCGATGTGAGCCTTACTTGCGCCAAGTTGCCCCGGCGGGATTTCGTGAATCTGACTGCTTTCCCGTATATCCTCGCCGCATGGGCTAGAGCTTCCTCAACATCGGAGACTTCAAAATACCAGTAGCCGTCCTCAATCCCCAATGCGACTGCGAGGAGAGCGACTTCTCTGATAGAACAGTACCCGATTCCGGACTTTAATAGTGAATAGCTTTCCACCATGTACCGAGCGATTTGTTGTGGAGTAGCTGGAGGCGGTAAAGGAGAGGAAGAGAGCTGTATGGCGCACTTAGCGAGGTGACTGCGAAGGAAATCGTCGATTGAGGCTGACTGAACAAGATCGCAACTGAGGGATTGACCTGCTTCAGTCATCTCATAGGTGTATATGGCTTTGTCTACACGGAGGAAGACTCCACAGTCGACGAGAGGTTCAGTCCTCGGTGTAGCAAGCGATTCACGGGGTCCCATGCCAGAGCCCTTCTGATTTCTCACCGAACTGACCGTGGTAGCAATCTTGTCTTTGAGAATCTTGTTGGGTCCACTGACAATTCGCGATAGTCGGTCTTTAGAGAGAACTTGGAGAGCGTCGGCTGCTATACTGCCAACTTGCCCTCTTTGAAAAGGAACACCTGTTTTCGACAAGACTTGAAGAATGCTCTCAAGAAGGTCTCCGTCTACGTCTAGAAGCGCATAAAGATAGAAATATCGTTCTCCTGGTGTGAGTAAATAGGGATTTGATGCCGGATTGAATGCCTTAACATTTGCGCCATTGGTATGCCGGAGGCAGAGAAGGACTTTGCCGCGGTCTGTCAACGTATAATTTTCCTTGCGAACCAAGCGGAGTCTTTCTGCCCAAGTTGGAATCTCGACGTATACTGCATGTCGGTAACCGGCAGCCTCGCTGTCCCCGGTGATGGCTCCAGACTGCGATAGTAACCTTGGATCAGAGAGATAAAGATCCTGTAACTCTATTCGAGTGGCCGTGCCATGTTTCCGAGGGTACCTATTGGTGCGATGGATGCCAAGGTACTGCATTACTCGTTCATCCAAAGCGTCAGGTATTGTATGAAGGGTGGTGACTGTGTCCTCGAAGCGGGCCGTCAATCCCTGAAGGCTGATTCCGTTGGTTGCATCTGTCAGGCAACATAAGACTCGCAAATGGCCAAGGCGTTGCCAGGAGCGGCGGGCGTAGTCCATCCACCTCAAGGGAGGCGGCGTGCTAGCAAACGGAGCGGCCTTACTTGACATAGTTCGCCTGACGTTGGCGGCGACTGTTGACATCTAGCCGGGATTGTGTGTGGTTCTCAGGGTCAATCATGGCTTGCTGTCAGTTATCGTTATCCTACGGCTAGGTGATGGCACTGTACCATAGCAATCTGTACCTAGGTAGGCTATAACCTCCCCCTCCCCCCCTCCCAGTGTGACACCCACCCCTACCGAGGTCGACCCCTCCCCCCGTACGCTGGTTGGATGACCGTCGTACGCACAGCGCCTATAGACCGCGTCTATAGCTTGCGCCCAGCTATAGACAGGATCTATGGCTCCGCGACTATACACACTTCTGCGCGCGCCTTGACGCCTTACCCCCGGAAGCAGGCCACGGCCTTGTCGATAAAGGCGTCAAAATGACGCCTTGCGCACCTTGCTCGGAGTGCCCCCTACAGCACCGCCATCATGTGGTGCTGTACGCGGTTGCCGCGCTGCACGCCCATCTTCATCACCTGCCGCGCCGGGCGGTCGTCCGGGTCCGGGAACATCGCGCTCCACGCCGCGTCGATGGCGGCCAGGTCGGCGTAGTCCTGGATGAGCAGCGTGATGAGGCCCACGTTGTCCATCGTGCCGCCGCCCGACTCCACGAGCGAGCGGATGTTGCGGATGCCGTGGTGCGCCTGCCCCTCGATGCCCTTCACCGGCTCCAGCTTGTCCGGCCCCGCCGTGTCGACGCCGGAGACGCCGCCCGAGCAGAAGAGGTCGCCGATGCGCGCGCCCATCGGGATCGGGTCGTGGTGGCCGTGCCCCTCTATCTCGTGGTTCGTCCGCTCGCCGCCTATCCTGCCGATCACCTGCATCTGGATCTGCCCGCCCATGGGGTAGCGGTACGTCTTGCGCGCCGCCTGGTACTGGCCGATGGGCCACGCCTCCAGGTACACGTCCACCATGTACGGCTGGTAGGCGAAGTCGTTCAGGTACACCCACTGCAGCACCACGTCGTCCACCGTCCCGCCCGCGTGCTCCATGAACACCCGCATGTTGTCGAAGCACTGGTCGGTCTGCGCGTCCTCGCCGGTGACCGGCAGCGAGGTCGAGAGGTCCCACGGCACGATGACGGACGAGAAGACGTAGTCGCCCATCCGCACGCCGTTCGGGAGCGGGTCGCGGTGCGTGAGACCGGGCACCTCGATGCGCTGCCGCTTCTGTCCGGCCACGCCTATCGCGTGCAGCTCGACGCCCTCGCCGGGCGGCAGCGGGTAGGAGGTCGTCTTGCGCGCGGGCCGGTTGTCCGGGTCCGGGAACAGCTCCAGCCAGCCGGTGTTGATGTGCGGCCGGAAGTCCTGGCTGTCGATGAAGTTCGTCACGATGCCGATGTCGTCGGTCGAGAGCCCGGCGGACTCCACGAGCGTCCGGAGGTTCCGCCACGCGTTCAGGAACTGCTCCGCGGGATCGTCCGGCATCACGCCGGTATCGAGGTCGATGCCGCGTATGCCGGAGGTGAAGAACATCCCGCCGACCTGCACGAGGTCCGGGGCGACGGCGTCCGTCGCGCTGAGGCCGGGCAGGCGCGTCGTCGTGCGCTTGTTCGGCCTGCCGGGCGCGCCCTTGTCGCTCAGCGCGGGGCCGGGCGCGCTGCGGAACTTCGGACGGAGCGAGGCATCGGCCAGCCGTGCGTCGCCCGCGGGCTTGACCATCGCCTCGGCGCCCGCGAGCGCCAGCCGCTCGTCGCGGTCCTCGTCGCCGGTGCCGCTCACGCCGATGCCGCCGATGACCTCGCTCGCCCGGTGCAGCGTCAGCCCGCCGTGCAGCGTCGTGACGCCGTCGTTCGACCAGTCGGCGACGGTGCGGCCGTCGTGCGATATCTGCTGCCGGTAGATGAGCGTGTCGCGCCCGATGAATGCGGCGGTGTACGCCTTCCGCTCGGCGTTCCGCACGTCGGTCGCGGACGCGCCGTCGCGGCGCACGGAGTAGACGAGCGCGCCGCTCTCGTCCACGACCGCCAGGGCGAACGGGCGCTCGTTGGGCCGCGCCGCGGCCATCGCCGCTCCTATCGCGCGCTCGGCATCCTCCAGGCTGATCGTCTCTCGTGCGGGCATGCCTCAGACTCCTTCCACCGCGATCACGGAGGCTGTCGCGGCCTCCCAGCGGATCCCCACGATGCCCTGGTACGCGCCGGAGTTGTACCAGGCCTGCAGCGTCTCCATGTCCGGGAACTCCAGCACGACGACGCGCTTCGGCTGCCACTCGCCCTCGAGCACCTCGCTCGCGCCGCCGCGGACGACGAACCGCCCGCCGAACGGCTCCAGCGTCCCGGGCACCTGCGCGCCGTACCCCGCGTACGAGTCGGGGTCGTGTACGTCGACGTCGGCTATCAGGTATGCGGGCATCACGCCACCCCCATCGCTTCGAGCCCGATGCGCGCCAGCGCCTCGTCCCGTATCGTCGAGTTGCCGCTCATCGCTATCCCGCCGACGACCTGCCCGCCGGAGACGATGGCGAGCCCGCCCTGGAGCGTCGTCAGCTTCGGGTCGCCCCAATCGTTCAGCGTCCGCCGGTTCGCCTTCACGACGTGGTCGCGGAAGTCGACGGTGTTCATGCCGATGCGCGCGGCGGTGTACGCCTTCGCCCGGGCGCGCCCCAGCATCCGCGCCGGAGCGCCGTCCACGCGGGCGCACAGCACCTCCGCGCCGTGGGCGTCGGTGATGCAGAGCGCGCCGGGATTGTCCGTGCCGTCGGCGAACTCGGCGAATATCGCCTCCTTCGCTTTCAGGGCCTCCTCGAGGCCGATGCTCTTCGTCTCGAACATGGCTTTACATCTCCCGCAGCAGCCGGCCGAAGCCGGGTATCTTGTCGTCCACTCCGGCGAGGCGCAGCGACTGCCACGCCATCGCCTGCATGCTGCTCACGACCGGCACGCCGAGCTCCTGCTCCAGCGTCTCGACGACGGCGACGCTCGGCATGAGCGCGCCCGTGATCCACACCCCGTCGGCGTTCGGCGTCGCGCGGAACAGGTCCGCCGCCATCCGCCGTACGATGCCGAGGTCCATCGTCGAGACTTCGTACGCTCGCAGCTCGCCGCCTGCCACCTCGCCGACGACCGAGCCCGCGTTCGCGACCTCGATGTCCGCGTTCGCCACGTACTCCGCGAGCTGCGCGTGCGTCTTGTCGTCGAACGGCGTCAGCATCGCCACGCGCGTCATGCCGAGCGCGTTCATCGCCTTGATGCACGAGCCGAGGTCGGTCGCCGCGGGCGTGTCCGTCACGCTCCCGATGCGGGCCAGGATCTCGTCCTCGAACTTCCAGCCGCGCCCGGCGATGATCGGCACGCCCGCCTGCATGATTGACTGCGGCCGGCGGGTCATGATCTCCTCGGTCGCCGCCGGCAGGCGCTCGATGCCCGCCGCGTACGACCGCTCGCCCTCCGAGAGGACGACGCCGAGCGAGGTCATGACGATGGTCACGCCCTCCGGCGCGATAAGGTAGAACTCGTACGAGTTGTTCTCGTGCGCGGGCGACGGGGTGATGAACCCGCAGCGTGCGCGCCAGCCGTAGGGGCGGTCTGCGGTCGCGTTCAGCGCCATGCGTCCTCCTCCTCTACCGGGGTGCGGGGGGAGTGTAATCGGCAGGGGAGCGCCGCGCCACCGTGGGGAGGGGGCGGGACTACCCGCGGCGCTTGCGCAGCTCCGCCCAGACGTCGTCCGGCGACAGCCCCGCGTCCGCGAGCAGGACGAGCGTGTGGTAGAAGAGGTCGGCGACCTCGCCGGGGAGGCTCCCGGTGTCCTGCGTCGCCGCAGAGAGCGCGACTTCGACGCCCTCCTCGCCCACCTTCTGCGCCATGCGCGGCGTGCCGCTCTCGAACAGCGACGTCGTGTAGCTGCCCTCCGGGCGCTCCAGCTGTCGCTGGCGGATGACCTGGAAGACCTCCGAGAGCACGTCCGGGCCCGCGTCGCTGCGCTCGTACTCCGGCTGCTCCGGCAGCGGCGTGAAGAAGCACGAGCGCTTGCCCGTGTGGCAGGCCGGGCCGTCCGCGCGCACCTGGAACAGCAGCACGTCGCCGTCGCAGTCGACCTGCGCGGAGGAGACGTGCAGGAACGCGCCGGACGTCTCGCCCTTGTGCCAGGGCGTCTGTCGCGAGCGGCTGTAGAAGTGCATCTCGCCCGACTCCAGCGTGCGCGCGACCGCGTCCGGGTTCATGTACGCGACCATCAGCACTTCGCCGGTGGCCTCGTCCTGGCATATCGCCGGCACGAGCCCCTGGGCGTCCAGCTGTATCCGTGGGTTCTCTGCGGTCGTCATCGGGTCCCTCCCGCGTTCGCGGCGCGTCAGTCCAGCAGCGCCGGGATCTCGGACAGATCGCTCACGATGTGGTCCGGCGGCAGCAGCGCGCCGTTCTCCGGCGGCGGCGTCCGCCCCGGCGTGTCCTGCGTTCGTTGCACGAGCACGGTCCGCATGCCGGCGAGCTTCGCCCCGTGCGCATCGTCGTACGGTGAGTCGCCCACGTAGAGCACAGCCTCCGGCGCGACGCCCATCTCGTCCACGAGTCGGGCGAAGATGCGCGGGTCCGGCTTGTAGGCGCACGCCTCCTCCGACGAGAGGACGTAGGAGAAGCAGTCCCAGCCGTTGTGCGCGATCGTCCCGTACAGGAAGCGGTCGTCCGCGTTGGAGAGCACGGCGAGCGTCCGCGTCCTCCCCAGCGCATCGAGCGCGTCGTTCGTCTCGGGGAAGGCGTCCCTGGCGGCGAGCGCCGTCACGCTGTCGGAAGCCGCCTGCTCCGCGTCGCCGGTCAGCCCCATCACGTCGAAGGTTGTGATGAAGGCGTCGCGCCACGCCTCCCAGTACGTCCTGAACGGCGGGCTCGACTCGGGGTCGGCCATGTTCGTGCGCGTCTTGCGGAACTGCACGTCGTGGATGGCCCACTCCTTCCAGAACGCGAGGGCGTCCACAGGCAGGCGTTGCCCGTCAACGATCGCCTTGTGCGCCATCTGCCATTCCGCCGTGTCGTTCTTCACGAGCGTGCTGAACATGTCGAACGCGACGACTTCGATGTTGCGGAGGTCGGTCATCGTCTCAATGGACCTCGCGCGTGGGGATGCCCTGCGCCGCCAGCGAACGCTTCACGTCCGCGATGACGTGCTGGCCGTAGTGGAAGATCGAGGCCGCGAGCGCCGCGTCGGCGTGGCCGTCCGTCACGGCCTGCGCGAGGTGCTCGATGCAGCCCGCGCCGCCGCTCGCGATGACGGGGACGGGGACAGCGTCCGCCACCGCGCGCGTGAGCTCGAGGTCGTAGCCATCCTGGTGGCCGTCGGCGTCCATGCTCGTGAGCAGCACCTCGCCCGCGCCGAGATCCGCCGCGTAGACGGCCCAGCGCACCGCGTCGATGCCCGTCGGCGTGCGCCCGCCGTGCACGTACACCTCCCACCGCGAGTCGGCGTCGATGGCGAGCGCGCCCTTGCCAGGGTGGCCGTCCGGCAGCAGCGACGGGTCCGCCGCAGGGCTGTCCGGCCCGATGCGCCGAGCGTCGATGGCGATGACGAGGCACTGGTTGCCGAACGCCGCCGTCGCCGCCGCGAACGCCTCAGGGTTCTGCACCGCCGCCGTGTTCATCGACACCTTGTCCGCGCCCGCGTTCAGCAGTTTCCGCACGTCCTCGACCGTCCGCACGCCCCCGCCGACCGTCAGCGGGATGAACACCTGCTCCGATACGTGCTCGACCACGTCGATGATCGTGTCTCGTCCGTCCGAGCTGGCGGTGATGTCGAGAAAAACGAGCTCGTCGGCGCCCTCGCGGTCGTAGAAGGCCGCGAGCTCGACCGGGTCTCCCGCGTCGCGCAGGTTGACGAACGACGCGCCCTTGACGACGCGCCCGCCGGTGACGTCCAGGCACGGGATGATGCGCTTGGTGAGCATAGTCCTAACAGGATACCGGACGCGTGACAGGAGCGGAGCGACTTACGCTGTCCACTGCACGTTGCCGTGCAGATCGTCGGGCTGCGGCTTGCTCTTGAAGACAGCGAACTCCGCCTTCGAGGTCGCGATCGTCGTGTCCGCGCCATGACCGGGCAGCACGAGCGAGCCGTCGGGCAGCGTGAGCAACCGCTCCTCGATGCTCTGCACGACCTGCCGCAGGTCGTCGGGCGTGTTCGTGCGGCCGGGGCCGCCGGGGAAGAGCGTGTCGCCGGAGACGAGCGTGCCGTCGGCGAAGAGGCACACCGCGCCGGGCGTGTGCCCCGGCGTGTGCAGGATGCGTATGCGCGTCGCGCCGACGTGGAGTTCGTCGTTGTGGGCGAGCAGCGCGTCCGGCTCGCCGGGCAGCCTGCGGGCGTCGCTCTCGTGCACCGAGACGGGGAGGTCGGTGAGCCGCTTGAGGTCGGCGTAGCCCGCGACGTGGTCCGGGTGCGTGTGCGTGACGATGACGCCCTTCACCTGGAAGCCGTCCGCCTCGCTCAGCAGCCGCTCGATCTCCGCCGGCGCGTCGACGAGGTAGGCCTCTTTCGTGGCGGGGTCGGCGATGACGTAGCCGTTGTTGTCGTACGGCCCCATGCCGGCGACCTTGAACACGAGATGCGGGCCATCGTAGACGAGCGCCATGCGTAACTCCTCGGGCGGGTGTCGTCATAGGATACCGGAGCGCGCGGCGCCGGGTGCTATGCTCGGTGCTCACGAACGAACAGAGGCGTGGACGTGGAAGGCTCGTTGAAGGATGCGGTGCGCGAGTACGCGCTCGGGCTGCCCGGAGCGTGGGAGGACCACCCCTGGGGCGAGAGCGCCATCAAGGTAGGCAAGAAGGTGTTCGCGTTCCTCGGCGTGCCGGGCGCCGGGTTCGGCATGGGCGTGAAGCTGCCCGACTCCGCGGGTGCACTCATCTCGATGCCGTTCGCGCGTCCGGCGGGCTACAACCTCGGCAGGAGCGGATGGGTGGAGATGACGTTCGCAGAGGACGACGCCGGCGCACCCCCGCTCGATCTGCTGCTGGAGTGCGTCGAGGAGAGCTACCGCGCCGTCGCGCCGAAGACGCTCGTGAAGGAGCTGGACGCGCGGGCAGGGTAGGGCGCTACCGCAGCGCGGGCAGCACCTCTGCTGCCGCGAGGCGTATCGCGCCCTCGACGACCTCGCGCGGCGTGCCCGGCCACCCGAAGCGCAGCGACGCGTGCGTGACGCCGACGTCGGCGAAATGCTGCAGGTCGGCGGTGACGTCGTCAGGGCTGCCGACGATGAAGCGTCCGGCGGCCAGCTCCTCGAACGGCGCGGTGAAGTCCTCCTCGCCGGGCAGCGCCTTGTCCTGTCCCCACGCGGCGTACGCCTTGTACTTCCCCTCCAGGAACGGGCGCGCGGTCGCGATCGCCTCCTCCCGCGTCGGCGCGACGAACGTCTCGCGCGACATCGGCAGCGTGTCGACGGGCGGGTGGCCGTGCTCCGCGCGCACCGTCTTGTACAGCTCCACCTGCCGCGCCAGCGTGTCGAACGGCGCGTGCGGGTTCAGGTACCACGTCTCGCCGGTGCGGGCGATGCGGCGCACCATGCCGTCGCCGTTCGCGGCGATCCAGATGCGCGGATGCGGCTGCTGGATGGGGCGTATGCCGAGGTGCACGCCGGTGACCTTCGTGAAGCGGCCCTCGAACGTCACCTCGCCGCCTGCCCAGAGCTCCCGCGCGAGGCGCAGGTTCTCGAACATCCGCGCGATGCGGTCCTCGTGCGTGACGCCGAATGCCTCGTACTCCTCGTCGCGGTAGCCAAGCGCGGCGTTGATGATGACGCGCCCGTTCGTGAGCACGTCGAGCGTCGCGACGTCCTCGGCCATCTGCACGGGGTTCTGCAGCGGGATGAGAACGGTCGACAGCATGTCCATGTCGCCGGTCTCGGCGCTGATGCGGGCGAGCGCGATGAGCGGCTGCAGCATCTGGAACGGGTGCGAGAGGTAGTGCTGCCCGGCGTAGATGTAGTCGAAGCCCAACTCGCGGCCGACGCGTACGAGGTGGAGCACATCCGCGAACCGCTGCACCATGTCGCCGTCGCCGGAGTGCTGGAGGAGGCCTGAGAGCGAGAGGCCGAATTTCACGACGCCGCGTCCAGCCGCGCGATGTCGGCCTGCATACTCGTGAGCTCGGTGATGATCTCCCTGATGCGGGCTCGGTTCTCCCGGCTGTCTGCCTGGGCACCCTGCGCCCAATCCTGTTGCGCCTGCATCCACTCCTCGTGTGCTTGTACCCGGGCCGCATGCTCCCGTATCCATTCTTCGTGCGCCCGCATCCACTCCTCGTGTGCTCGCGCTCGCGCCTCGATCGCCTGGTACCGTTCCTCAAGCGTCTGCAGGCGCCCGATCTGCACCTGCTGCTCCGCCTCCATCCGGTCCATCGCCTGGACGAGGTTGGCTATGGCCCTCGCGTGCATCTCCATCCGCTCAGGTGAACTCATGCAACTCCTCCGTGCGCGGCGATTATAGCAAGGGCCACTGCTATCATCCCCTGGAACCCCCCGACGGAGGCCGACACCCGATGGACCGCACAGCCCGCATCGCGCAGCGCATCGTTGGCGCGCGCATATTCGAGTACGGCATCATCGCGCTCATCCTCGCGAGCGGCGCGCTGCTCGGACTCGCCACCTCACCCGCCATCGTCGACCAGTACGGCGACGCGATCGCGATGGGCAACCGGGTCATCCTCGGCGTGTTCATCGTAGAGGCCGCGCTCAAGATGCTGGCGCTCGCCCCCACCTCCCAGCGCTACTTCCGCGACGGCTGGAACGTCTTCGACTTCGCCATCATCGTCTTCGCGCTCGTGCCCGCCACCGGCTCGTTCGCGATGGTCGCCCGGCTCGGACGGCTGCTGCGCGTGCTGCGCCTCATCTCCGCGATCAAGGAGTTGCGGCTCATCGTGGGGGCGCTCGTGCGCTCCATCCCCAGCGTTGCCAACATCATGATGCTCATGAGCATCGTCGTGTACATCTACGCCATCGTCGGCTACCACCTCTTCCACGAGGCCGACCCCACCCACTGGCGCACGCTTGGCATATCGCTGCTGTCGCTCTTCCGCGTCATCACGCTGGAGGACTGGACGGACATCATGTACGCCGCCATGGAGCACAACGGCCTCGCGTGGCTCTACTTCCTCAGCTTCGTGGTCGGCGGCACGTTCGTCGTGGCGAACCTCTTCATCGCGGTCGTCATCAACAATCTGGACAAGGCGAAGGTCGACCAGCTGATGACACTGGAGACGCCACCCTCGCGGGAGGAGCTGCTGCGCGAGCTCCGCACGACGCAGGAGACACTCCGCCGCCTCGAGGACCGCCTCAGCGGCTACAGTGGGGAGCGGCGGTAGCCCCCTGCCGTGATTCCCGCGCAGGCGGGAATCCAGAAGCCCCCTCTCCATAACGCCTGCTCCTATCCCCCGGCGATAGCCATCACCGTGATGCGGGCATCGCCGCTGGGAACCGCCCACGATACGTAGAAAGTGATCTCGTAGATGCCGCAGCGGTAAGTGAAGAACACGGCAGGCGGACGCTGGATGGCGATGATGCGGTCGCCATCCGGCTCAGGATGTTCCTTGATGTATTCGAGACAGGAGAGGATTTCTTCTTTGCCATCGCCGCCGGCGTGGTCGATATGGTGCTGGGGGAGCGGCTCGACGATGAGGCTATTGGGCATAGTGAGACTGGAGTTCCTCCAGGGTAATGCCGCCTTGCGGCGATTGCAGCGACCGGTCGATCTGCTCCATGAGTGCAACGTTGGAGAGAATCTTCGCCTGACGCTCCTCGATGGCAGGGTCTTTCTCCAGCCTGAGCGCATCGCCTTGGACAACGTTCTGCATCGGCGCCGTCTTCTTCGATGCCTTGACCACGGCCTCGGTATTCAACTCCCCGTAGGCGTTGACGATGGACCTAATGAACATCCACTCATCGGGTTCGAGCGGGAGGTCCGCGGCTGCGACATCAGGGGAAAGGGTGTAGTGATACCGAGGGCTGCCATGGGGAGTCGTCCCTTGCTTCTGGTAGGTCAGGCCGCGTCGTCCCATGTCGTCGAGCGTGGCGACGATGCGATTCCCTTTCGCGTTGGGGCCGTAGTTGTCCCAGAAGTAGTTGAACCCAGTGAGCGGGCGTCCGATGTGCTCCGCTCTCATGTTGTCGACCAGGTAGACCAACTTGACCAGCTTGGTCCTGCCCACGCCATGGGGCAGTTGAGATAGCAGCGCTATGATGACTGCCTCTCCCTTGTTCACCGACACGGTGCACCTCCCGATTCAGCGCAACAGCCCGCACCAGTTTGCCGGATTTCGCCGGACAGGTGCAAGCCGCTACGGCTGCCCCGAGCTATAGACGCTCTCTATGGCTGCTGTCCGCACGACGGTCATGTAACCAGCGTACGTAATCGCGTCGCGACCGCGAAAGGGGTACGTGTCGCGGAGCGAAGCCGTGTCACGTTGAGCGTAACGCAGAGGAGTCGAAGCATCTGTCGGAGTGTCGCTCGGCGGCCTTGAAACGGCACCCTGTCCCTCTACTCCTGCTCCTTGGCCTGGACCTGCTCTCTGACCATCACCGTCGCAAGATTGGCAGTCAGCACGCCGAAAACTGTTATCCCTCCTATCAGGAGTGGGACAGCCACGGCCTTTCCCGTATCCGTGGCTGGTGAGATGTCGCCGTAGCCCACCGTGGACATCGTAACCAGTGCCCACCACAGTGCATCTGTCAGTGCCGGGAACGTCTCTGGTTCGACTATCCGCACAGCGCATGCGCAAACCACCGCGAGTGTCGTCGCATAGATGAGCATCCGCTCTATCGACAGCGCATGACCAACACCAACGCCGATCCGCATCGCAACGACCGCTATGCGCAACAGCCGCAGAGGACGGAAGAAGGGCACTACTACTAGGAGAACGTCAATCCAATGGGACCTGAGATAAGAACGTCTGTCAGGTGCAAGGAAGACACGCACGAGGAGCTCTGTCGCAAAGACGCTCCAGACTGCGAAGTCCCATCCCAAGTGAGGCTCGTCGCCCCAGAGATAGGGGCCTAGCAGCAGCGGTATCGTGAAAACGGCGAGCAACGTCATCGGTGTTTCGGTGATTCGTTCGACCCGCTTCAACCGGTCTTCTCGATTCGTGAGCACGCTCTTTCCTCCAAATCGTGGTTAGTGTCTGCATGCTAAATGACCCTCGATGCAAAATGCTTACCTAAGAGAAGTTGTCTCTCAGTGTTCTATAGACCTCAGGGCACGTGCCGCGCGCTCGCTTCCTCTCCCACCACAAGTGACACGCGCCCCTTACGCGGTCGCCCGACCTCCGCGTACGCTGTCCTGCATGACGGCATACGCTTGCCAACTCGTACCTCTGACCCGCCTCTCGTGCACTTGTCGCGTTCGCGCCGCGCGGCGGACGCATGGAGGCGCATGGCGGGCGTGGAACACCGCGAACGCGTCGCAGATGGACAGCCGGGCCCACGAGTGAAAAGGACGGAATGCGACACTCTGCCACAGCCGAAGAAGTTAACGGCACTCAGCGTGGCTCCCTCGCCCTCCGGGAGAGGGTTGGGGTGAGGGTGTCCCTAGCGGCGCTGGGAGCGGGCGCCCCGCCGGGACGAGGCCTTGCCATTGCGGCTGGAAGCCCCATTGCGGGCAGCGACCCCATTACGTGGCGCGGACTTCGGGGGCGGCTTGTGCGCCGTGCGGTTCACGCTGCGCACGCCGCGCACGCCCTCGATCCGCGTGAACAGCCGCGAGAGCTGCTCGATGCTCGTCACCTGCGTGTTCAGGTGGATGACCACCATCCCGCCCTCGGTCGGCTCCGTCGTGGAACCGGCGATGTTCACGTGCTCTGCGGAGGTCGCGCCGGTGATGTCGTGCAGCAGCCCTACGCGGTCGAAGCACTCGATGACGATGCGGGCGGGGAAGACGTTGCGGCTCTGGCCCCACGTCACCGGCACGATGCGGTCCGTCTCCGTCACGCTGCGGACGTTGGGGCAGTCCACCTTATGGACGGTGACTCCCCGCGTGCGGGTGATGAAGCCCTCGATCTCGTCACCCGGCAGCGGGTTGCAGCACTCGCCCATGCGGGTGAGGAGGTCGCCGACGCCCAGCACGCTGACGCTGCCGAGCACGGGGGCCTCGGGCGTGTCCGGCGCTTCCCGGGGCAGCGCGCGCTCCGCCGCCGCCTGCGCCGCGGAGAGCCGCCCGGCGATCTGCGCTATCGTCACGAGACCGGAGCCGATCGCTGCGTACAGGTCGTCCGTGTGCTCGTAGTGGAACCAGCGGGCGACCTCGGCCTCGTCCACCTGCGCGGAGAGCCGCTTCAGCTCCTTCTTCAGGATGGCGCGGCCGCGCTCGATGTTCGTGCCGCGCTCCTGGTGCCGGAACCACGAGCGTATCGCCTGCCGCGCGCTCGCCGTCTTCACGTAGTCCAGGTGCGGGTTCAGCCAGTCCAGGCTCGGCCCGCGCGCCACCTTGCTGGTCAGCACCTCGACGGTGTCGCCGTTCTTCAGCGGCGTGTTGAGCGCGACGAGCCGCCCGTTCACCTTCGCGCCGATGCACTTGTGGCCGATCTCGGTGTGGATGCGGTAGGCGAAGTCGATGGGCGTCGCGCCCGCGGGAAGCTCGCGTATCTCGTTCTTCGGGGTGTAGACGAACACCTGGTCGCGGAAGAGGTCGCCGGTCACGTTCTCCAGGAACTCGTCGGTCACGCTCACGTCGCGCTGCCACTCCAACAGCTGGCGCAGCCACGTCATCCGCTCCTCGAACTGGCTGCTGCGCGCGCCGCCTTCCTTGTAGCTCCAGTGGGACGCGACGCCGTACTCGGAGATGCGGTGCATCTCGTGCGTGCGCACCTGCACCTCAACCGGCAGCCCGTCGATGGAGCGCACCGTCGTGTGCAGCGACTGGTACATGTTCTCCTTGGGGCTGGCGATGTAGTCGTCGAACTGTCCGGGAACGGGGCGCCAGAGCGAGTGCACGAGGCCGAGCACGCCGTAGCAGTCCTGCACCGTGGGGACGAGGACGCGCACCGCGAAGAGGTCGTAGATGTCGCTCATCTGCTTCCCCTGCGCGGCGTACGACTGCGTCTTCCGGAAGATGCTGTAGATGTGCTTGGGGCGTCCCGTCACCTCGGCGTCGAAGCCCGCGTTGGCGAGCTCGTCCCGCAGCAGGTCGGTCACCTGCTTGATGTACGCCTCCCGCTCCGTGCGCTTGGTGGAGAGCAGGGTGGAGATGCTCCGGTACTGGTTCGGCTGGATGTAGCGGAAGGCGAGGTCCTCCAGCTGCCACTTGATCTCGCCCATGCCGAGGCGGTGCGCGAGCGGTGCGTAGATGTCCAGCGTCTCCTGCGCGATTGCGACGCGCCGGTCCGGCGGCAGCGCGCGGAGCGTCTGCATGTTGTGCAGCCGGTCCGCCAGCTTGATGAGCACGACGCGGATGTCGTTCGCCATCGCGACGAGCATCTTGCGCAGGCTCTCCGCCTCGCTGTCGCTCTTGGCGATGAGCGGCATCGCGCCGCCGGTGATGGTGTCCATGCGCGTGAGCTTGGTGACGCCGTCGGCCAGTTTCGCCACGTCCTCGCCGAACTCCTTGCGGAGGTCGTCCAGGCAGACGTCGCAGTCTTCGAGAACGTCGTGGAGGAGCGCCGCGGCCACCGTCGGCGCATCGAGGCTGAGGTCGGCCAGGTACTCGGCGACGGAGATGGGGTGCTCGACGTAGTCCTCGCCGGACTTGCGCTTCTGCCCCTCGTGCGCGGCGGCGGCGAAATCGAGCGCCCGTTCAAT
Organism: Dehalococcoidia bacterium; assembly: GCA_034422595.1. Taxonomy (GTDB): domain Bacteria; phylum Chloroflexota; class Dehalococcoidia; order Lucifugimonadales; family Australimonadaceae; genus Bin16. The sequence goes on from DAOUJO010000015.1 coordinate 30,823, forward strand.
CATCTCGGCTCGGTCGCCGGGCAGGTAGCCGCGCACTTTGTCGAGAAGGCTATGCACGCCCGCATTATACGTGCTGCCTCCGTTAATTGAGACCTGTCTGCGATGCCGTGTCATTCGGAGCGCCTATAATGAACCGCACCCCGTCTCTCACGAGAGGTCCGATGCACCAGGCCCCGAGAGGAACAGCCGACGTCCTGCCCGAGCAGCAGCGGTACTGGTCGTTCGTGTACGGCACGGTCGCCGGGGCCGCAGGGGCGTTCGGCTACGAGCGCATCGACACGCCCATCTTCGAGGACACGGCGCTCTTCGCCCGAACCGTCGGCGAGGAGACGGACATCGTCCAGAAGGAGATGTACAGCTTCCAGGACCGGGGCGGGCAGGAGATCACGCTCCGGCCCGAGGGGACGGCCGCCGTCTGCCGCGCGTACCTGGAGCACGGGCTGCACAACCAGCCGCTGCCGGTGCGGCTCTACTACCTCTGCCCGATGTTCCGCTACGACCGCCCGCAGGCCGGACGCTATCGCCAGTTCCACCAGTTCGGCATCGAGGCCATCGGCGACCCGGACGCGACGGTCGACCTCGAGGTGCTGCAACTCGCGATGGAGAGCATGGAGCGGCTCGGCCTCGGCGGCATGACGCTCGTGCTCAACAATATCGGCGACGCCGCCGACAGGCCGCGCTACGTCGAGGCGCTCCGCGAGCACTTCAGCCCGCACGCCGCCCACATGGGGAAGGATGACCGCCGCCGACTCGACACCAACCCGTTGCGCCTGCTCGACTCCAAGGAGCTTGCGGGCGAGTCGTTCATGGCGACAGCCCCGCGCAGCGTCGACTACCTCGGCGACGAGGCCCGCGAGCACTGGCAGGAGCTGCTCGGCTATCTCGAGGCGCTCGGCATACCGTACCGGCTCGACCACACGCTCGTGCGCGGGCTGGACTACTACACCCGCACCGTCTTCGAGGTGCATCCGTCGCGCGAGGGAGCCCAGAGCGCGGTCTGCGCCGGCGGACGCTACGACGGCCTCATCGAGCAGTTGGGCGGCCGCCCCACACCGGGCATCGGCTTCGCGGCTGGTATCGAACGCCTCATCCTGAACCTGAGAGAGCAGGGGACGGAGCCGCCCGGCACGGCCTCGGCGCCGCTGGTGATGGCCTATCGCGGGGAGCGCGCCAAGGCGGAGGCGGTCCGCCTCGCCGCGACGCTCCGCTCCGCCTCGGATGCGGCGGTCGTCGTCGCGCCTCCGCGCAGCCTCAAGGCGCAGTTGCGGTACGCGTCGGCGCTCGGGGCGCGCGGGGTCTTCATCCTGGGCGACGCGGAGCTCGAGAACGGCACGGTGACGTACCGCGACATGGCAACGAGCGAGCAACGGGAAGTGGCGATGGCGCAGGCGGCGGACGCAGCAGGGCGTTAAAACGCCGGGCTAGAACCTCAGGTCGAGAGAGTGCACGTTGTTGCTTGCGCGCGTGACCTCGGCGGTCATGAGCGAGGGTGCCCCGTTCACCCAGAACTGGATGGTCGCTCCCAGGTACGTTGAGACGTTCAGCGATATCGGCAAGTCGTACTCACCCGCGACCCGGATCTGCCGGGCGAACCAGAGGGTCTCCTTCCCTTCCTTGCTCACCTTCGCGTACAACCAGGTCCCGTCGGGGGGAGGCTGGCCGCCCACCGTGACGTCGCCGAGGAACACGATGGGGATCTGGGGCGGCGCGCCGGTCGGGCCGGAGGTGTCCACCACCGGCGGGCTGATCTGCGTGTAGCCGGTGCGCAGCTGCGGGATGAGAACGCCTCCGATGTCGGCGGCTGACCCTGCGTAGACTTCCCTCGGCTCGCCGATGTCCTTCTCGAGCAGCCACGACGCAGGCATCCGGATGCCCTGCAGCTTCGCCTCGTCGTTGACCAGCGCCCCGCCGTCGAACGCGGAGCTCTCGCCGATGTGGAGGTGGACGTAGCCGTACCCGATGAAGGTTGTTTGGTATCCCCTCACGTTCACCGGGCGCGGGTCCAGCGAGCCGTTGAACGGGTCGTACTGCACCAGCACCATCCGCTCCCCGATGGCCGGGATCCTGGAGGAGAGCGGAAGGAACTCGTAGGTGCGCGGCTCGGCGAGCGGCGTGAGCAGCGCGAGCCCCTGCTCGTCGTTCCGCCCTGTCACCCATGCGGTCCCTTCCGTGCCGTCGGCCAGCGTGAACATCACCTGCGGCGCGCTTCCCAGCGGACCGGATACGGTCAGTATCTCGCCGCTCTCGCTGATGACCGTCCCTGTCCAGATGGTCTCGCCGAGCGTGAGCTTCGCGACCGCGCTGCTTGCCTGGGCCGCAGCCTCCTCCAGCGTGAGCTTCGGGACGGGAGTCGCCGTTGCTGTCGGCGTCGGGGTTGCCGTCGGCGCCGGCGTCGCGGTGGCCGTTGGCGTTGGTGTGGGGGTGTGCGTAGCCGTTGGCGTGGGTGTGGCGGTAGCCGTTGGCGTCGGCGTGGCTGTGGGCTCCGGGGTGGGTGTAGGCGTTGCCGTCGGCGGGGTCCGGGTCGGCGTGGGAGTGGGCGTCGGCGCGGGCTCTTCTTCCTGCGAAGCGTCGTACGCGACGACCAGCGCCAGCGCGAAGATGGCTGCAAGGATGATCAGGGTTGGGATGCGCAGGGATTTCCGCATAGCTTATAGGGGTCTCGCCCGCTCTCCAGCGCCGCAGGTCCGGTTCCGTTCATCGCAGGGACGGCGGAGATGCTCGTCCCACTTCAGGCAGGCATCAGTTGAACGCGAGGTTCAGCTCGACGACTGACCCTGCAGGCCGGTCGTAGGATCCCGTTGCCGCGGCGAGTTTGCCGTCCACCCAGAACTCCACGATAGCCCCGGAGTAGTTGTTGTTGGGAGCGGATACGTTGAGGACGTAGAGACCTGCGTCACGCCCGATGGGGTCCGACTCCCAGTAGTCGGGTTGGCCGGCCTTCTTCAACCGGGCGTACATCTGCGTTCCAACCGGCGCGTCCACGCCGCCTATGGTGATGTGACCCTTGAAGATGATGGGGAGGGCAGGTGGACTATCGCCAGGCCCTTCCGTTGAGGTCGTGACGTCCCTGATGACTATGCGTCCCGTCCGCAGGGCGGGGATAGCGGCGGTCCCGACCTGCGCCGCGTCGACGGCGCAGACCTCGCCCGGGGCGCATACCTGTTGCTGCAGCAGCCACAGGGTGGGCATGCGGATGCCCTGGATCTTCCCGACAGCGTTGATCAGCATCGCACCGTCCGCCGTGGAATCGGTGGCCTGTATCTTGATGTAGCTGTACCCGATGGGAGAGGAGTTGTATCCGGTCACGCGGGTGATGCGCTGGTCCAGCGCCGGCGAGAAGCCGGAGTGTTGGAGCAGCCCGAGTTGGTCTCCTATCGTGGGCGGGTCGGCCGAGAGCGCGATGGTGTCGTACGGGGGCGCGGGGGTGATGGGGCTGAGCAAGGCAAGCCCCAGCTGGTCATCCCTGCCGGTTACCCATGCCTGCCCCTGGTTGCCGTTACTCAGGACGAAGTCGGCAACCGGAGCATTCCCCAGTGCGGCGGAGGTCGTCAATATCTCCCCGCTGTCGTTGATGACGGCGCCTGTCCAGACAGTCTCGTTCGCCATCAGCCTGACCATCGCCCGGCTGGAGAAATCAACGACTTCTCCGGCCGTGGGAGTGGCCGTTGCGGTGGGTGTTGCGGTCGGCGTAGGCGTTGCGGTCGGCGTGGGTGTGTGTGTCGCGGTGGGCGTCGGCGTCGGTGTGAGGGTTGCTGTAGGCGTAGGCGTTACGGTAGGCGTGGCGGTAGGCGTTGCCGTGGGTGTAGGCGTGGCAGTGGGCAGCGGGGTCGGCGTCGCAACGACGGGCACGACCACGGGCTGAGGGTCCTCGCAGGCGACGGCGACCGTCATCGCAAGTGCGATGGCGAGGATGGCAGTCACAGGGGCAGTCGGAGATATCCGCATAAGCCTCATTTGGGGTAACAAGTTATGTCGTCCACTGCGGGGACAATGGAGCGATTGTATGCTGCCGGGGGACTATCTCCAATGAGTTAGGTTTGCCTGTTTGGTACGGTGTGCCGGGTGCGGGCTCCGGTCGGGAGCGGACGCTATGCTATGCTGACTACTACGTTCCCGGGCCTCCCGGGGTTCCATCCTGAGAGCACCTGCCATGTTCGAACGGCTCGATAATCTGCTGAAGCGCCGTGAGGAGATAGACACGCTCCTCGCTTCGCCGGAAGTCGTTGCCGATCCGGCCCAGCTCACGAGGCTGGGCAGGGAGCGTGCCGCCCTGCTGCCGGTGGTGACCGCGTGGGAGCGGCTCCAGACCGCCCGGAACGAGCTCGAGGAAGCGAAAGAGCTCGCTTCGGATGCCGACCCGGAGGTCGCCGCGCTGGCCGTGGAGGAGGCTGAGAGCCTCGATGCCGAAGTGGAGCGGCTGAACGGGGAGCTGCGCGAGGCGCTGCTGCCCAAGGACCCGAACGACAGCAAGAACGTGATCATGGAGATCCGCGGCGGGGCCGGGGGAGACGAGGCTGCGCTCTTTGCGGGCGACCTCTTCCGCATGTACCAGCGGTACGCGCAACGTCACGGGTTGCGTGTGGACATCGTCAACACGAGCGAGACTGAACAGGGCGGGTTGAAAGAGGTGGTCTGCGAGATCGAGGGAGCGGACGCCTACCGTCTCCTGAAGCATGAGAGCGGCGTGCATCGCGTGCAACGCGTGCCTGTCACCGAGGCGCAGGGGCGCATACACACCTCGACCGCTACTGTCGCCGTGTTGCCGGAGGCGGACGAAGTGGACGTGGATATCAAGCCCGAGGACCTGCGGGTAGACATCTTCCACTCCGGCGGCCCCGGCGGGCAGAACGTGAACAAGGTCGCCACCGCCGTGCGCGTCGTGCATAACCCCACGGGCATCATGGTCGTCTCGCAGGACGAACGATCGCAGTTGCGGAACAAGACGAAGGCGATGGCCGTGCTCCGCTCACGCCTCTACGAGCAGCAGTTGCGCGAGCAGCAGGCTGCGACGTCGGCGACTCGGCGCTCCCAGGTGGGCGCGGGCGATCGCTCGGAGAAGGTACGCACCTACAACTTCCCGCAGGACCGCCTCACGGACCATCGCATCGGCATGTCGGTCCACGGCCTGCAGGAGATCATGGCCGGACAGATAGACGCGGTGGTCGATGCGTTGCTCCGGGACGAGCAGGCCCGGTTGCTGGAGGAGGCGGAGGCAGCCGTCTGACGTCCGTTGTCCGCGAGCGGACTACGCCGCCACTGGCTCGGTTGACCCGGCAACCGCGTCGGAGGCCGATGCAGAGGGGAGAGTCTCGTCCCACTCCATGCCTCCGCGCTTCCACTCGTAGGCCCAGCCCGCGACCATCACGGCGGTGAAGAACAGGATGGCCCCGAACGCGGACCAGCCCATGACGCCTGCCTGGGACGCCCACGGGAAGAGGAAGACGACCTCCACGTCGAACAGGAGGAAGAGGAGCGCGAAGCGGTAGTAGCGCACGTTGAAGCGCTCCCAGCGTCCGCGCTCCGGCTCCATGCCGCACTCGTACGGGGTGTACTTGATGGGGTTGGGCCGGAACGGTCGGGCCTTGATCCGGGTGGCAACCTGGGAGAGCACGAGCACGCTGGCGGGTATGACGACCGCAACGGCGGAGAGCATGAGAACGAGCCCGTACTGCCGGAGGTAGTCTTCCATGGCCTCATGCTATGGACGCCGGGACGCAGGCGTCAAGCAGGGAGACGCTGGAGTGCGGTCTTGATGCCTGTCTCTTGCACCGTGTACTCGGCAGGTGCTAGCATGCGCTATTGTGTCCGCTTGTTCCGCAGGGAACTCCGCAAGCGGTACTTTCCGGAAAGGGGGGCTGCTTGATTGGAAGCACTGGGTCGCCACGTTCTGCTGGAGCTCCGCTCCTGTAATCCCGCATCACTCGATGACCTTCCTCTGCTGGAAGGCATGATGCTGCGCGCCGCGGAGGAAACCGGCGCGACCGTTATAGACAAGATCTTCCACCAGTTCAGTCCCCAGGGCGTTACCGGCGTTATCGCGATCGCGGAATCCCATCTGTGCATCCATACCTGGCCTGAGTTCTCCTACGCCGCGGTAGACATCTTCACCTGCGGCGAGAACTTCGACCCCACCGAGGCGGCCAGGCTCATCATCGTCGGCCTCGAATCGGCTGACTCGGAGATCACGGAGATCGATCGCGGTGTCGATATCCTCTCCGTCGCCGCCCCCGCCTGACATGAACGGACCCTCCCCCCGGACGCTCTGGTACATGGAGTACCTGACGCCTGACCTCGTGCAGGCATCCAGCGTCCGGCAGGTCATCTACGAAGGCGACACTCCCTATCAGCACGTGCAGGTGCTCGAAACCGGCTCCTTCGGCAGGATGCTGGTGCTGGACGGCAAGACGCAGTCCTCCGAGTCTGACGAATGGGTCTACCACGAGGCGCTCGTCCAGCCGGTGATGCTTGCGCACGCGGACCCCCGCCGCGTCATGGTCGCAGGCGGGGGCGAGGGCGCGACCATCCGGGAGGTGCTGCGGCACGACTCGGTCGAGGAGGTCGTCATGGTCGACCTCGACGAGGCCGTGGTCGACCTCTGCAAGGAGCATCTCCCTGAGCACCATCGCGGGGCGTTCGATGACCCTCGGGTGACGCTGCTGCACGAGGACGCGCTGGCGTACCTCGAGCAGCGGGAGACGCCGTTCGACGTCATCATCATCGACGTGCCGGACCCGTTGGAGGGCGGCCCTGCGTACCTGCTCTTCACGGTGGAGTTCTACGAACTCGTGCGGGCGCGGCTCGCGCCGGACGGGCTGATGGTCGCGCAGTCCGGCCCCACGGGGCCCACGAACGTGCGCGAGGTCTTCACGGCCATCGCCCGGACGATGCAGCGCGTGTTCGACCACACGTCCGGCTATCACGCGCACATCCCCAGTTTCGGGATGACATGGGGGTTCATCGCCTGCGGCGGCACGGACGCGCCGGACGTCGGCGCGATGGGCGATACCGAGGTGGACGCGCGCGTGCGCGAGCGCGTTGCATCGCCGCTGCGCTTCTACGACGGCGCGGCACACCGGGGGATGTTCGGTCTGCCGAAGTACGTGCGTGAGGCGGTCGCGACGGAGACGCGCATCATCACGCGTGACAACCCCATCTACGCCGTTTAGAGACTTTGGCATAAGGCCGATGGGCAAGTCCCGTCATTCCCGCACCGGCGGGAATCCAGAGTGCGCGGGCAGCGCACACGGTGGGGAAGCGGGGTGTGCGATAGGTTACGCAGGGTTCTCAGGACTTCCAGCCGTGCCCCCAGGACCTGCCCCGCTTGCCGCGGTGGTGGTCGCGTCCGGAAGCGAACTTCTTGCCGGACCTGCCTTGGGCCAGTTCGGGAGGGTTCAGGTACCAGTCGAGGTACTCGTCCGCCTGCTCCTGCGTGATCTTGCCTTCCTCGACCATCGCTGCGAGCTTGTCGCGCAGCCGCTGCTCCCAGGCTGCCTTCCGCTCTGCCTGCAACTCCGCCTTCGTTTCCTCGACCGCCGTCTGGACCTGCTCCTCGTCGATGCCGAGCTTACCCGCGAGTATCTCAACGAAGCGTGACACCGAAGGAGAGTCGTCGTCCGACTCGCTCTGGGCGAACGCTGTTCCTGCGATGGCTCCGGTCAGGAGCAGGGCCGCGAGGGCCGGGATGATCAGCCATTTTCTGCGCATCGATGCTGCCTCCTCGACTGCGATCGGTGTTCCTGGTTCCGAACGCGCTACAGGACACTACGCCCTGTGTCGCCGTGCGGATTCATCGCATCGAGCGGGTTCCCCGAAGCGCGCAGCGCTACGTCGTTGAAGGCGCAGTGCCGCGGGTGCATAGTTGACGTCCATGAACCCGATAGATCTGCTCATCCTCGTGCTGGTGATAGGCGGAGGTTTCCTCGGCTGGGTGAACGGGCTCGTCAAGTGGCTGTTCACCTTCCTCGGGTTCATCGTGGGCGTCTTCGTCGCCAGCAGGCTCTATGAGACGCTCGATTGGGCCATCCCGCTGGTCGATAGCGATGGCGTGCGGCAGTTCGTCATATTCATCCTCATCGTGGCCGCCGCCTCGATAGGGGGGTGGATGCTGGGACGCGCGGTCAAGACGGCGTTGAGCATCCTGCTGATGGGGTGGGTCGACAGAGGCGTGGGGATGGTCATGGGCCTGCTCGTGGGCCTGCTTGCCGGGTCTGCCGTCGCCCTGGCCGCGAGCACCGTGCCGTCCGATGGGGTGCGGCAGGCGGTCGAGGAGTCGCTCCTGGCGGACACGCTCCTGGATGCGACGACGCTCCTGCGTGGGCTCATGCCGTCCGAGTTCGACGTGAATTCGTTATTCGGCAGTGCGGGCCGTGCATAGCCCCCGTGGCCGGTTAACGGACAGAGGTTGCCGTATGCTCCGCCGCGCTCTTATGATTTGAGGGTGCGGGCCTCTGAACGGACGGTGGGCCCGCTGGGGTGGACGCTCTGAGCGAGGCTGTTCTCATCCTGAACCAGAACTACGAGCCGTTGAACGTCTGCGGCGTGAGGCGGGCGCTGCTCCTTGTCCTGGGGCAGAAGGCGCAGCCCCTCGAGTTGGGAACCGGCGAGTACCACTCCGTGTCGCAGAACTTCCCCATCCCCTCGGTCATACGTCTGCTGTATATGGTGAAGCGGCCGCTCTTCACGCGCCGCCTCTCCCGCCGCGAGGTGTTCTGGCGGGACCAGTTCTCGTGCCAGTACTGTGGCAGACAGACGCGGGAGTTGACGCTCGATCACGTCGTGCCCCGCGTGCTGAACGGCCCGCACACGTGGGAGAACGTCGTGGCGGCCTGCGTCCCGTGCAACCATCGCAAGGCAGGGCGCACGCCCGCGCAGGCGAACATGCGTCTGTTGCGCGAGCCATCGCCGCCGAGGGCGAACCCGTACTACCACCTGATGCACCGCAGCCTGCCCGACGAGTGGAGCATGTACCTCCCGTGGATGGCGCAGCCGCGCCAGCGCGTGGAGAGCGGGCTCGTCCAGGTGTAAGCGCGCTTCCGCGCGGCGCTGCCCTCTCCGTCATACCCGCGCTGTCAGTAGCGGCGCTTCCAGCATGAACACGTCCAGCGCGAGGCGGACGTTCGCGTTGCGCTCCAGCGCCTCGATGGTGCGGGTCACGTTCTGCGCCCACCGGACGACGTCGGCCGGTTGCAGGGCGCCCGCGTGCCGCTCCAGCACCTCCCGCCAGGAGAGGTTGGTGATGCTCGCGCCGTGCCCCTGCTGGATGAGCATGACGTCCCGCAGCCATCGCAGCCAGAGGAAGAGCTCCTCCCGGCCCGCGCCGCGGTCGCGGTCGATGCGCCGTGCGAGTTCGCCCGCGTAAGTGAACCGCTCCTCCAGCCCGCCATCGATGGCGTCCACGATCTGCTCCATCCGCTGGTGCACCGACGCGTAGAGCGTGTCGTCTCCTGTTGCGGCGATGGCCCAGCCGATGCAGCCGCGCGAGAGGCGGGCGAGCACCTGCGCCTGCTCCGCGCTCACGCCGTGCTCCTGCTGCAGGACGCGCGAGACTTCATCCACCGGCAAGGGGCGGAAGTAGAGGGTCTGACAGCGGGAGCGGACCGTCGGCAGCTGGTTGTCCGCGCTCGTGCCGACGAGGATGAGCACCACGTCGTCCGGGGGCTCTTCCAGCACCTTGAGGAGGGCGTTGGCGGCGTCGCGGGTGAGGAGGTCGGCCTCGGTGATGACGAACACGCGGGTGCGTCCTTCGTAGGGGCGCAGGTGGGCGGAGTTGATGATGTCGCGCACCGCGTCGATGCCGATGGACCCTGCGTTCCCGCCGAGTTCGATGAGGCGCACGTCGGCGTGGTTGCCCTCGGCGATGCGCGTGCAACTCGGGCAGACGCCGCACGGAGGCGTGTCCGAGTCGCAGTTCAGGGCCTGCGCGAACTGGACGGCGAGGGTCGCCTTGCCCAGGTGCGCCGGGCCGGTGAAGAGGTAGGCGTGGTGGAGGCGGCCCTCTGCCAGTGAGCGCTCCAGGGTCTGAACGGGAAGTTGCTGGCCGTGCAGACGGAGCATGGGTCAGACGACGTCCTGCGCGATGAGGTCCTCGTACGATTCGCGGCGCCGCATGAGGGTCGCCGCACCCTCCGACGCCATGACGATGGCGGGGCGGCCGTTCATGTTGTAGACGCTGGCCATGGAGGGGGCGTACGCGCCGGACGCGGGGATAGCGATGATGTCGTTCGCGCGCACGGGAGCGAGGGACGCGTCGTGGATCAGTACGTCGCCGGACTCGCAGTACTTCCCGGCGATGGTGACGGTCTCCGTGGCTTCGTCGCCGGCGCGGTTGGCGACGTTGGCGATGTAGCGCGAGCCGTAGAGCGCGGGGCGGATGTTGTCGCCCATGCCGCCGTCCACGGAGACGTAGGTGCGGACCCCCGGCACCTCCTTGATGGCGCCGACAGTGTAGACGGCGACGCCTGCCGGACCGGCGAGCGAGCGTCCGGGCTCGATGGTCAGTTCGGGCCGGGCCAGCCCGTTGGCTGTGCAGCCGTCCGTGAGCGCGCCGACGATGGCCTCGGCGTACTCGTCTATCGCGGGGGGATCGTCGTCCTCGGTGTAGGCGATGGCGAAGCCGCCGCCGGGGCTGAATCGGCGCATGTCCAGGCCGTATTCGCCCATGCGCGCCGCGAACCGCAGCACGCGCTCGATAGCCTCGGTGTACGGCTCCAGCTCGAAGATAGGTGAGCCGAGGTGGAAGTGGATGCCCTGCATGTCCAGGTTGGGCGCGGCCATCACCTGCCGGACTGCCTCCTCGGCGTCGCCGGTCTCGATGGGGAAGCCGAACTTGCTGTCGAGCACACCCGTGGTGGTGAGGCGGTGGGTGTGCGGGTCTATGGAGGGCGAGACGCGGATGAGGACGGGCTGCCTGCGTCCGACCGCGCCGGCCGCTTCATCCAGCAGGCGCAGTTCGTGGAAGCTGTCTATCACGAAGGTCCCGACGCCCCAGGCGACTCCCTGTGCGATCTCCTCGGGCGTCTTGTTGTTGCCGTGGAAGTCCACCGTGGCGAGGTCGACGCCCGCGGCGCGCAGCACGGCAACCTCTCCCCCCGAGACCACGTCAAACCCGAGGCCGAGGCCCGCGAGATAGCGCGCGAGCGGGACGTTGATGAACGCCTTGCAGGCGTAGACGACGCGGCTTTCGGGGTAGCGGGAGCGGAAGGAGTCCAGGAAGCCCTGCGCCTGGTTGCGGAGCGTCGCCTCGTCGAAGACGTAGAGCGGCGTGCCGAACTCGCGGGCGAGTGACGTGACGTCGCAGCCGCCGATCTCCAGGTGGCCGTCGTCGTTGATGGCGGTGGTGGTGGGGAAGACTTTCGAGTCGAGCGGGACGGACATGGGGTTCTCCTGTCTGTGATCGACGCGTCCGGCTCAGGAGCGGAGGTCGCGCTGGTTAAAGTGTGCCATCTCGCGCCGCCGCGCGCCATCGCTTCCCATCGGGACATCCGTGGTACACAATAGGCGTCAGGAGAAGCCATGCCACGCATCGAGATGATCACCGACAAGGCCCAGATCCCCGAGGACCAGCACGCCGAGTTCGACGCTATCGTCGAAACGCTTCACGGGGTGCGCGGGCCCTTCGCCGTCCTGATGCACAGCCCCGGCCTCGCCCGGAAAGTCATGGAGGCCGGTGCGCAGGTCAGGCTGGGCTCGACCCTCACCCCGGTCGAGCGCGAACTGGCCATCATCGCCGTTGCCAGGGAGAAGGACGCGACCTACGAGTGGGCCGCGCACGTGAGAGCCGGACGCGCCGCCGGCATGCGGGAAGAGGCCATCGAAGCCGTCAGACATAGGCAGGACACTAGCGGGCTCGAAGAGGACGAGCGCGACATCATCGAGTTCGTACGGCAGCTCCTGCAGAACAACAAGGTCGAGCAGGACCTCTTCGACGCGCTGGAGGGCCGCAAGGGCGTCCGATGGCTTGTCGAGCTCGCTGCCACCGTTGGCCAGTACCAGTACATCTCGGCGATCAACACCGCGTTCGGCGTCGTTGCCGCCCCGGACGCCGACCAGCTCCCCGTCTGAATGGCGGAGTGCGTAGCCCGCGCACACTCCCGCTCCGCTGACACGCGCCCCTTACGCCATCGCCCAGTGGCCGCGTACGCTGGTCGGTGACGGCGGAGCGCCGGAGTTGGCCTTCCCGGCCAAGGCGTGCCGCAGGAGTGGATGTTGCTGAATGTTGCTGAATGTTACAGCTTCAGGCGGCACGTTCCGCCGTGCGCCTCTGACAGTCCCGCCGACACGAGTGGAGCGGCAAGCACATTCCGGAACGCCAGCGGGGTCGCAGAGGTGAGATGGCCCACGATGGCGCACTTTGGCGCACCTAGAATGATCGGATGCGAGTTTCCTGCTTGCGCGGGAACGACGTGGACTCGTCATGCGGCCTTGAGCAGCGTGCGCTAGAATCCCGCCATCCGGAGTACGGGAGGACACGTATGAAGGCAGCGGTATTGCAGGGCGTCGACCAGGACCTCGTCATCGAGGACTTCGACTCGCCCGTTGTTGAGGACGACGACGTACTGCTCGAGGTGACGGCGTGCGGCGTCTGTCACACGGACCTGAAGGTGCAGGACGGCTCCATACCCACGGCGCTGCCCGCAGTGCTGGGGCACGAGGTCTCCGGCGTCGTCGTGGGCGCGGGCAAGAACCAGCGCGAGCACTTCAGGGATGGCGACAACGTCACCGTGGGCATGCGCTTCCGCTGCGGCCGCTGCGAGTACTGCATGACGGGCCTGTCCAACCTCTGCCAGCAGATGCCGCTCGGCTCGCCGTACCGCAGGGGCGGGGACTCCGTGACACGCTGGAACGTGGGCGGCTTCACGCAGCTGCTGTCGGTCCCGGCGTACATGGTCTTCCACCTGCCGGACGGCGTCGGGCTGGAGGAGTCGTGCATCGTCGGCTGCCGGGTAACCACCGCCTACAACGCGGTGAAGAACGGCGCGCACCTCGCCCCCGGCGAGTCCGCGATGGTCATCGGCTGCGGCGGCGTGGGGCTGAACATCATCCAGATGCTGCGGCTGTTCGGCGCGTACCCCATCGTTGCGGTGGACGTGGTCGGCAGCAAACTGGAGGCGGCGATCTCCTACGGCGCGTCCCACATCGTGAACGCGAGTTCCGACGACCCGGTCGAGGCGACGAAGGAGATCACGAAGGGCGGCGCGCGCAAGACGTTCGAGGCGATCGGCAACCCGGTGACCGCCGACCAGATCGTGCGGGCGACGCGCCCCACGGGCACGGCCACCATCGTCGGCGCGATGCCGCCGGGCCCCATCACCATCAACGACTCGCGCTTCCCGTTCAAGGAGATCAAGGTGACGGGCGTGGCGATGCGCCGGACGAGCGACGTGACCGAGGTGCTCGACCTCGTGTCGCAGGGGCGCATCGAGCTCGGCTCGTTCATCACCAAGCGCTACGGCTACGAGCAGATCAACGAGGCTATCGAGGACGTGCACCACGGCAACGTGCTCATGGGCATCACGCTGTGGAACTAGAAGCGTGAACGGCGAAAGGAGGGCGGCATGACACAGGCGTTCGGAGCGTACGGGCTGGGCACGGCGAAAGGCATCGGGGAGCACCTCGCTTTCCTGGAGCCGACGCCCAAGCGGATCCGCGTGACGTTCGGCGGCGAGACGATCGTCGACAGCAGGCACGCGGTCCTCATGTACGAGACGAGGCACCAGCCGGTCTACTACTTCCCGATGGCGGACGTGCGGATGGACCTGCTGGAGGAGACCGATAAGAGCACCTTCTGACCGATCAAGGGAGACGCTCAGTACTGGAGCGTCAAGGTCGGCGACAGGGTGGAGGAGAACGCGGTTTGGGCGTACCAGGAGCCGTTGGAAGGCTGTTTGGATGCACGCGACTACCTGGCGTTCTACTGGAACCGGATGGACGGCTGGTTCGAGGAGGAGGAAGAGGTCTTCATCGGCCCGAAGGACCCGTACACCCGTGTGGACTGCCTGCAGAGCTCGCGCCACGTGCGGGTCGAGCTGAACGGCGTCACCGTCGCGGAGACGGACCAGCCCGTGATGCTGCTGGAGACCGGACTGCCGCACCGCTACTACATCCCCGGCAAGGACGTGCGGAAGGAGCTGCTGCGTTCGAGCGAGCGCGTGCTGGGCTCCACCTACAAGGGGCTGGCGAGCTACTTCCACGCGGACGTGGGCGGCGAGACGTTCGAGGACATCGCGTGGACGTACCGCGACCCGACGGCGGAGTCCGCGAAGATCGCGGGGTACGTCTGCTTCCCGCAGGGCAAGGCGGACGTCTACGTGGACGGCGAACTGGAGCCGAAGCCGAACACCCGCTGGGACTAGGGCCCTACTCCTCGAACTCGCCGCGCAACTCGCGGTAGAGGCGGGACATGAGCGGCGGGAGGCGGTCCTCCTGCCGCCCCCAGCCTGAGAACGGGCCGAGGTCGAGCGACGCCAGCGCCTCCTCCTCGGAGCGTCCCTGAGCGAAACTGCGCTCGCCATGCGCGGTTATGCGCTGCAGGCACTCGCGCATCTCGGCCATGTCTGCCCGCGTCCCCAGCGGCCCGTGCCCCGGCACCACGACGTCGCACTCGACCTGCGCTGCGCGGTCGGCGGTGTCCGCCCACGCGAGCGGGAAGCCGTCGCGCGCGTTCGGGATGTACTGGTGGAACGAGAGGTCGCCCGCGAACAGCACGCCCTCCGTCGGCAGGTAGACGGCGATGTCGCCGCGCGTGTGCGCCCTGCCGAAGAACCGCAGCTCGACGGGCCGCTCCCCGAGGTGGAGCGTGAGCGTGTCGCTGAACGTCAGGTTGGGCGGCGTCTGCGGAAGGTCGCGCCACTCCTCGTAGATCGCGGGGTAGAGGTCGCGCAGGAACGCGCGGTGCGTGTCCCATTCCGTGGCGAGGTCTTCGCGGCAGGTGTCATGCGCGACGATGGGCGCCTGCGGCATGAGCGCGTTGCCGAACAGGTGGTCGCCGTGCCAGTGCGTGTTCACGACGTAGCGCACCGGCTTGTCGGTGACGCGGCGCGCCTCGGCCAGCAGCCGCTCCGCGAGTGCCGGAGTCATGAGCGTGTCGATGATGACGACGCCCTCCTCCTCGACGAGGAAGCCGGCGTCCGTCGCGCCGCCCGCCTGGATGAAGGCGTACGCGCCGGGAGCGACCTCGATGGCGCCGGTCTGGTAGTCGCTTTGCGTCATGGGCGCAACTCCGGTACGACCTTCGCGCTGAGGAGGTCGATGGTTCGCTGTACGTCGGCGAGGCTTCGCGCCTGCGGCAGGAAGACGAAGTGGCTCACGCCCGCTTCCGCGTACTCCGCGAGCGTCGCCGTGATCCGCTGCGGCTCGCCGGTGAGCGCGCCGCGCTTCTCCGCGCCCGGCAGGTCCGGCTCGCTCCGCAGGTCGACCAGCACGCGGAGCGAGAGCGCGACCGCACCGTCGCCGCGTCCGTGGGCTGCCGCCTCCTCGTTCATCGTTCGGTGCGCCTCCGCGATCGCCTGCGGTGTCGTCGCGAACAGCGGCGGGAACCACGCGTCGCCGTACTTCGCGGCACGGCGCATGACCGGCTTCGTGTGGCCGCCCACCCAGATGGGCGGGTGCGGCGTCTGGGCCGGGTGGGGGTACGACTGGACACCGCTCGCGTTGAAGAATCGTCCCTCGAACCCTATCTCCTGCTCCGTCCACGCTGCGCGCACCAGCCGCAGGCTCTCGTCGAGCACGGCGCCGCGGCTCTCGAAATCCAGGCCGAGTGCCTCGAACTCCTCGCGCAGCCAGCCGGCCGCGACGCCGAGGATGCTGCGCCCACCGGAGAGCACGTCCAGCGTTGCCGTCGTCTTGGCCGCGGCGAGCGGGTGGCGCAGCGGCAGCAGCGTCACTGCCGTGCCGAGCTTCACGCGCGCCGTGAACCCCGCGACCCAGGCGAGCGTCGTGAACTGGTCGAGGAAAGGCAGGCCGGGCGCGATGAGGAACTCGCCGTCGGCGCTGTAGGGATAGGTCGAGGTGTGGCTGGTCGGCAGCACGATGTGGTCGGCGGCCCAGACGGAGTCGAGGCCGGACGCCTCCGCCTGCTCGGCGACGAGCCGCACGGCTGAGGGGTCGTCCATGCCGATGGTGGGAAGCGACACGCCGAACTCGATCATGCGGTGCATGGTACAGGAGAAGGCGGGAGGCGCGTATACTCTCGCCCGCATCCCCCATCACACACGGAGGCATATCGATGGCGCTCGATACCAGGGAGTTTCTCGCCGAGATGCAGCAGCTGCAGGAGCTGAAGCACAGCCGCAAGCATCCGCTGTTCGAGATGATCGAGGAGGGGCAACTGACGCGCCCCCAGCTCAACGGTTTCATCAAGCAGTTCTACCTGCTCTTCCCCAAGCCGTTCCCGAAGCCGATCGCGGCGATGTTCGCCCGCGCTCCGCAGGACACGGAGCTCGAGCGGATGTGGTTCGAGAACCTGTCGGAGGAGGCCGAGGGCGGCGAGACCGGCACTGCGGGCCACAAGGAGCTGTACATCCGCTTCGCCGAGGCCGCCGGCATCCCGCGCGACGAGCTCAACGCGACCCAGCCGCTGCCCGAGACGCGCGGCCTGCTGAACTGGCGCGAGCTGCTCATCGGCCAGCGCTCGTGGCTGGAGCTGTACGCATCGCAGGGGCTCGCGCTGGAGGGCACGGCCAGCGGGAGGATGCACCGCGTGGTCAACGGTCTCGTCGATCACTACGGCTTCGAGCGTGACAGCGACGACATCCTGTACTGGACGCTGCACATGTCGGTCGACGAGGAGCACATGAAGGTGGGCCCGTACGTCATCGAGAAGTACGCGGTGAGCGACCTCGAGCAGCAGTCCGTGCGCGAGTCGCTGAACGCGACGCTCGACATCTTCTGGCTGGTCTACGACGGTATCGTGCGGGCGTTCGTGGACGAGGACCCGCTGTACGAGGAGTGGCGGTAGGGGTGAGTCGTCGGGTACGTCCTTATACCCGTTACCGTGACGCGGTGGGCCTGATACCGGCGGGGTATCTGGCAACGACCTGAGACCATTCGCAACCGGTGCACTCGAACACCAGCTCCACCCAGACGGTGTCCTCCCAGTCCAGGAGCTGCCGGGGCTCGGTTTCGCGCTGGGTTACGGTCGTGTTCGCGCAGCGAGGACATGCGTAGGCGATGACCGGTCGGGGTCCCGTCGAAGTGGCTGGATCCCTCATGAGCGCGCGTTCCCGTCCGCCGATCAGCGTACCGCGCCGTAGGCTTCTTCGACCCGCCGGTGCAGTTCTTGCACGAGTTCGTTGGCGGGAGCGTAGCGGCCCACATCGTCGCGCCAGTATCCGCGATGGTACTGCTCGCGGTAGCCGCCGATCCTGCTGCCGATGCGCCGGAGGGCCTCCTCTTCGTCCCGGTAGCGGACCTGGGAGACGACCTCCTCCATGCGGTCCGGGTCGCGGAACACGTTGAGCGGGTCGCCGCCGTCCTCGACGATGCGCATGTTCTCCTCCAACTGACGCCGGAGAAAGACGATGGGTATGTCGGTGCGGCCGAGGTTCTCGGCGGTGCGGTCGGTTATGGCGCCCTGCGACCACCACGCGATCATGTCCTGGGTAAAGGTGTGGTCGAGGATCGCCTTCCCCTGCCTGTCCCACAGAGGGACCTCATAGAAGGGGACGATGTCCTGCGTGGGGGTATCGACGCCCTTCGGTGCGGCGGCTATCTCGTAGTGGATGTAGTAGGTGCTGGTGTCGTCGATGGGGACGCGCACCTGGGTCCTGTTGTACATGGTGTTGCCGATCTCACCGCCGGTCATGACCGGGAAGATGACGGTCGAGTGCCCGGCCTCGCCGTCGAAGTCGGCGCCGAGTGCCCTGGAGTAGGTGATCCCCTTCTCCATGCCGTACGGGGTGGGCCGGGCGTAGAGCCCTTCTATGCCGACGCCGGAGCGGATGGAGGTGAAGGCCCGGTGCGTCTGTTCATGCGGCACCCGGTCCTCCAGCAGTCCGTCTTTCTCCAGCGCGTACTTGAAGAGTTCGCCGTGCAGCCACGGGTTGTGAGCGGGGTCTCCGGTGTTCTCCCAGCTCTGCAGCCAGTTGCAAGGCAGTACCGTGCAGGCGATCTGGCGGATGGCGTTGGGCCATACGAAGACGGGCCAGGGTGGCAGCAGCGGCGCGGGTTCGGGTCCGAGGTAGGCCCAGATGAGCCCGCCCATCTCCCGGGTCGGGTAGCCCTTGAGCTTGATGCGGCCCGTGAACGCGCTGTCGCGAGCCTCCAGTGGGGTATCGAGGCATCGTCCGTCGGTGCCGTAGAGCCAGCCGTGGTACGAGCAGCGCAACCCGTCTTCGTCCGGGATGCCCCACTCCAAACCCATCGAGCGGTGGGCGCACCTGTCCCCGATGAGCCCGATGTCCCCGCCCAGCGTGCGGAAGAGGACCAGGTCTTCGCCCAGCAGGCGCACCTTCATCACCGGCTCGGACAGGAGCTGGGCGTATGGCCTGAGCGGCAGCCAGTAACGGCGCAGCAACTCACCGCCCGGCGTCCCCGGGCCTACCCGAGCCAACCGCTCGTTGGTTTCCGCCGTGAGCATGCCGGCCTCCTCCTGGCTTCGCGGCTACGCTCGGACAGCCCCCCAGCGATGCGTCGGCTGCTTCTGCCAGACGTCCTCGTCGATGTTGGTGTCGACGATGGGGTGGTCCGGGTCGCGGATGACGCCCATCGGGTCCTCGCCGCGTGCGACGCGCTCCATCTGCTCGAACATCGTCCGGCGCAGCAGGACGACGCCCCGGTCCGAGTACGAGAGGTGCTCGACCGTGCGGTCGGTGATGGGGCCCTGCGTCTCCCACGCCATGTGGTCCTGGGAGAGCACGGAGCGGCGGTCGTACCACGCGTGCGGGTGGCTCTTGTCCGCGGGCTCCTTGTACGGCTCGATGTACTCGACGGGCGGGTCCCACGTCGTCTCGTCGGGCTGGCCGTCCTCGGTGAGCCAGAAGTTGATGTGGACGTGCCAGGTGTGCTCGTCGTCGATCGGCGTGCGGAACTGGGTGCTCGGCCCCTGGCGGAGGATGGAAGGGAAGAGGACGGGGTGCTCGTCCACGACGCCGTTGGTGTAGGTGCGCTTCTTCATCATGCCGTAGCTGGTGGTGTAGAACTCGAATGTTTCCACGTCGTCGGTGAAGCCGCGCGTCGTGTTGACGGGCGCCCGCAGGCCGCGTGCGTAGTACTCCTGGTGGAGTATCTGCAGGTGCGCCGGGTCCATGGAGTTCTCCATGGCCTGGAACCAGTTGCAGTCCAGCACGGGGTGGAGGTTGATCTTGCGGCGTCCGTCCTCCCGCACGAGGGTGTCGAACGGGGTGAAGACGGGCGCAGGCTTCGGCCCCATGTACGCCCAGACGACGCCGAGGTAGGCCATGCAGTCGTAGGCGGGCTGCTTCACGGAGCGCATGATCGCCTCGTTCTTCTCGGGCGGGGTCTCCAGGATGTTGCCCTCCGTGTCGTAGAGCCAGCCGTGGTACGCGCAGGCGATGCCGCGCTCTTCGACGCGCCCGTAGACGAGCGACGCGCTGCGGTGCGCGCAGTGGTCGGCGAGCAGTCCCCAGCGCCCGGACTTGTCCTTGAAGATGACGAGGTCCTCGCCGAGGATGCGGACGGCCTTCGTCGGGCGTTCGTCGGTGACCTCGGACGCGATGGCGATGGGATGCCAGTAGCGGCGCAGCAGCTCGCCCGCGGGCGTGCCCGGGCCGACTCGCGTGAGCTTCTCGTTGTCCGCTTTCGTCAGCATGACGCTCTCCTCCCTGCGTTCGGCTAGACGCTCTGTCCCACCATCTTGCGGCGCTCGATGGAGTCCTCGCCGCCCTCGACGCCGCGCTGGTTCAGGATGGGGCTGTACTTGCTCGCCATGCCCTGGCGCCTGATGCCCTTCTGCCCCTCGCCGCGCTCCTCGTACTGCTCGTTCCGCCGGGACTTGTGCTCCGTGTCCATGCCGAGATAGACGTTGGACGCCGGGTCGCGGAACGTGTTGATGGGGTCGCCGCCGTCCTCGACGATGCGGATGTTCTCCTCCAGCATGCGCCGGAACATGATGATGCCCTTGTCGGAGCGTCCGAGCGACTCCTTGCTGCGGTCGGCTATGGCGCCCTGCGTGATCCACGCTGCGACGTCTTGCGCCGAGTTGGAGTCGAGTATCTCGAAGCGCACCCGGCCGTCCTCGGCGAGCTGGATGAGGGGCGGGAAGAACAGCGGCACGTCTTCGTCGCGCTGCTCGGGGTCGTCCGGCGACAGCTTCGGGTGGCACATCACCCACCAGTGGCCGGTGTGCGTGTCGTCCAGCGGCACGCGGATCTGGAACGATGGGCCGACGCCGACGCTCATGCCGGCGCCGCGCCTGCCGCCCCACGTGTCGATGGCG
This sequence comes from Dehalococcoidia bacterium, assembly GCA_034422595.1. GTDB lineage: Bacteria > Chloroflexota > Dehalococcoidia > Lucifugimonadales > Australimonadaceae > Bin16. Next base: position 51,215 of record DAOUJO010000015.1, read on the forward strand.
GTGCCGCTGCCGCCCTGGCGCAGGAAGTAGGGGAACACGATGGGGTGGCCCTGCGCCCACTCGCCGTCTTCGTAGCTTCCGCCCTTGACGAGCCTGCGCTTGTAGATGCCGTACTGGAACTTGTCGAAGCCGATGCGCTCGTTCTCGTAGCGCTTGCGCACCTTGTCGCCCTCGCCGCGCATCTCCAGGATGTAGTTCGCCCACTCGCCGTGCAGCCACTCGGAGTGAACGGGGTCGAGCGAGTTCTCCTGGCACTGCAGCCAGTTGCTCGGCAGCTCCGTGTAGCCGATGTCCCGCACGACGTTGTCGAGCGCGAACACGTCCCAGTTGGGGAGGAGCGGCACGGGGGCCGGGCCGAGGTAGGCGAAGATGAGGCCCGCCTTGACCTCCAGCGGGTACGCCTTGATGCGCACCTTGTCCTTGAAGCGGTTGTCCGGAGCCTCGGTCTCCTCGTACGGCTGCTCCAGGCATCGCCCGGTCTCGTCGAACATCCAGCCGTGGTAGGGGCAGCGGATGCCCTCGTCGGTCGGGATGCCGTAGACCATGCCCATGCGGCGGTGGGGACAGTAGTTGTCCACGAGGCCGAAGACGCCCTGCTTGCTCTTGTAGAGGATGAGGTCCTCGCCAAGGAGCCGGATGGGCTTCGTGGAGCGGTCGTTCATCATGGCGACAGCGGCGATGGGGTGCCAGTAGCGGCGCATCAGTTCGCCGGTCGGGGTGCCCGGGCCGACCCGGGTCAAGCGGTCGTTCTGCTCAGCAGTCAGCATCGGTGTTCCTCCCTGGGTTGAGGTTGCTTCGTTTCCATTCCTATCCGGCGGTCCCGGCGAGCACCGGGGACTCCACGGTGATGCCGTAGAAGTCGAGCGCGTTCTGCCCCATGATGTCGTCGATGACACCCGGAGCAAGGCCGCCCTCCTCCTTGATGATGCGCATCGCCTCGATCTCGCTCGACTGGTCCTGGTGGCCGTAGTCGGTGCCGATGAGGATGTGGCGGTGGTTCACGTACTTCAGCACGTCCACGAGGTTGTCGTCGGTCTGGGCGGTGACCCAGATGTGGTACGCGCCGAGCACGTCCTCCTCCAGCTCGCGGCCCCGCGTCTCCAGCCTGCGGCGCAGGTCGTGGATGGCGTAGGGGAGCCACTGGCTGCTCGCCTCGATGTAGCCCCAGCGCAGGTCAGGGAACTTCTTCGGGGTGCCCGTGGTGATGAGCTGGTGGAAGCTGGCGACGGACATGAGGCGCAGGCCGCCGAACGTGCCGCCGATGCCGTCCTTGGCCATGAGGTTCCGGATGTAGGCGTTGGAGTTGCCGATGTGGATGGCGATGGGCTGGTTCAGCCGTGCGGCCTCTTCGTAGAGCGGGTAGAAGTACTCGTCGATGAGCAGCCGCTCGTCCTCGATGGTGCGCATCGTAACGCCGCAGGCGCCGTGCCCTGCTGACCAGCGTAACTGGTCCAGCGCCTCGTCCATCGTGGCGAGGGGAAGGATGGACGTCCAGCGGAGACGCCCCTTGCTCTGCTCCCAGATGTCGGCGAGCCAGCGGTTGTAGCTCTTCGACAGCGCGACCTCCGTGTCCGGGTTCTCGCACATGCGCCCGATGTACATGGTGGGGTAGAGCACCTGCACGTCGATGCCCAACTCGTCCATGTGGGCGACGCGGCCGGGGATGTCCTCCATGTAGCGCTTGGCGTCGTCCGTCACCATGTTGCGCTTCACTTTGTCGGAGAGCCCGAACGCGGCGACAGGGCCTCTTGCGCGGCCGCGTATCTCGCCGTCTATCTTCCAGAACTTCCCGCCGCTGCCGTCGTCCACGACCTGCGGGCGGTACTTCTCGTCCCCGGGGTCCATGTAGTCCCAGGTCTGCTCCGTCTCAACGACATGCGCGTCAGAGTCGATAACCGGCATGGCAGCCCTCCTTGCCGTTCCTGTCTCCTGCATCCGCCCTGGAGCGGATATACACACTTCGACAAGTGGGAAACTAGCACCGCACGGACTGGGTGTCAAAGGATGTGCGCCTGCGCGCGGGCGCTGCGGCCTACAATGCACCGACCAACCGAATCGGAGGCTGCGCCATGCTCGAACTGCCCGCTCGTGACACGCTTGCGTACGTCTGCCACGACATGCAGAACGACTACCTGAAGGAGGGTGGACGGACGCCCGAGGCGGGGCGCAATCCGCGCACGCCGCAACTCATCGAGAACCACGTTCGCCTGCTTGCTGCGGCCCGCGCGGCCGGCCTGCCGGTCTTCTTCACCGGCCACTTCCTGCGCGAGGACTACCTGGACGCCGCGCGGCACGGACGCGCCCGCTCGCTGGGCTCGTTGCGCGACGGCACGTGGGGCGCGGAGGTCATCGACGAACTCGCGCCGCTGCCGGGCGAGTTCCTCATCCGCAAGGGCGGCGGCATGAGCGCGTTCACGGGTACGGCGCTGGAGAAGTGGCTGCGGCGCCTCGGCGTCTCGACGCTCATCGTGGCGGGCATCGCCACGCAGGCAGGGGTCGAGAGCACGGTGCGGGACGCCCGCGAGCGGGACTTCGACAGCATCGTCGTCGGCGACGCTTGCGACGGGCGCACCGAGAATCACGAGGCGTCGCTCCTGAACATGGGCACGTTCGCGCAGGTCGTATCGACGGAGGAGGTCGTCGCGGCGCTCGGTTGAGCGGTCACTCTTCGAGGCGGCTGAACCCATCCAGGGCAGCCGACACGTAGGCCTCCGCCAGCGTCGGGAAGCTGGTGACGGACTCCACGAAATAGTCGAGCTTTCCGCCGTGGGCGATGACCGCCTGTCCTATCTGGATCATCTCCGCGGCGCCCTCGCCCGCGATATGGACGCCGAGCAGCTCCCGCGTCTCGATGTGGAACAGCAGCTTCAGGATGCCGGACTCGTCGCCCTCTATGACGCTCTTCGCGATCTCCCGGTACTGGGCCCTGCCTACCTCGTAGGGGATGCCCTCATCCGTCAACCGGGACTCCGTCTTGCCGACCATCGCGACCTCCGGAGTCGTCTTGACCGCATACGGGAAGAGGCCGGGGACGCTGTTGGTGGGGATGTCGAACGCATGACACGCGGCCAGCCGTCCCTGCATCTGTGAGGTCGACACCAGGTCGGGGAAGCCGATGACGCCTCCTACCGCGTAGATGCCTTCCACGCTCGTCTGGTAGTTCTCGTCGACGCTGATGCGCCCGCGTTCGTCGGTTTCCAGCCCCGCAGCCTCCAGGTTCAGCCCCTCCGTCGCGCCGGTGCGCCCCACGCAGTACATCACCGCATCGCTCATGATCTGCTTGCCGCTCCTCAGCAGCACACGCACGTGGTGGCCCCGTTCGCCGGGGAGGTACTCGATATCGAAGACGTCCTCGTTCAGGCGGAACGTCACCCCGTTCTCTCTCAGGTGGTAGACGAGCGCGTCCACGATCTCGTCGTCCGCGAACGGCAGCAGCCGGGGGGTCCTGTCCACGAGCGTCACCCGCACGCCAAGCGCCGCGAACGTGCTTGCGTACTCGAGGCCGATGGCGCCGCCGCCCACAACCGTGAGCACGCGCGGCAGCTCCGGCAGGTCCATGACGTCGTCGCTGAGGAAGATGAGCCTCCCGTCCGTGTGGATGGTCGGGGGCTGGGTCGAGTGCGACCCGACGGCGATGATCACCTTGTCCGTGGTGATGGTGGTGTTGGGGTCGTCCTCGGTGGCGATGTTGATGGTGTGCCGGTCGACGAAGGACGCCTGCGCGTGGAACATGTCCGTCCGGTTCCGGGCGAGTTGACTCCGGAGCATCTCCGCCTGCTGGTGCATCACGTGGTTCGTGCTGACCATCAGGTCGCTCATCGTGATGTTCTGCTTGACGGTGTACGACTCGCCGTAGAGGGTGCGCTCGCGGAAGCCGCTCAGGTGCAGCGCGGCCTCGCGCAGCGCCTTGCTCGCGGTGCCGGTGGTGACGTTGAGGCCGCCGATGTGCGGCAGGCGTTCGACGACAGCCACCCGTTTCCCGATCTTCGCGGTCTGGACGGCGGCCCTGTGACCCGCCGGTCCCGAACCGATGACCACCGCGTCGTAGTCGTACTCGGTCATTGCGATGCTCTTGCTCCGTGCGCCGGGCGGATGTCAGGGCCATCGTGTAACAGTGGGCAGGACGCGTCAAGTTGATGCATCGACCTGGCGGTCACTGACGCTCTCCGAATGTCCGCTCCGCGCCGGGGACGAACCAGCGATAGAGCAGGGGGAACAGCAGGCCCGCGGCGAGGAACAGGATCCCGGCGACCCAGAAGCTCGTCGCCAGCCCGAACGCTCCCGCAAACGCGCCGAATCCTATCGGCACGAGGATCTGTGCCGTGCCCCAGTAGAGCCCTACGTACGCCATCGCCATACCGCGCTGGTCCGGCGCGCTGTGGTCCGCCGCTGCGATGGGATAGAGGATGCCGAGCAAGGCCCTGAAGAGTCCGTAGAGCAGCATGAGCGGCACGAGCGTTGCGTACACTCCCGCGCCCCCGGACATGCCGACCATCACCAGGCCGACCATGATCAGGGCGCTCGTGTACGTCCAGCGCCGCCCCAGTCGTCCGAGGAGATGGCCGAACACCATGCCGACCACGACGCTGCCGCCGACGCTGAGGGCCTGCATACCGCCGTTCACCGCCTCGCTGTACCCGAGCTCGCGGAGATAGGGGATGAAGAGGACGCTGGACATGATGATAGACGTGGAGGCGGTGAACGCCGCGAACCCTCCGAGTCCCATGCCGCGGTGCCCCGCGATGCCCCGCAGTTGGCCGAGCGGAGCGCGGAACCCGCGCCGCGTCGAACGCGCCGTGAGCGACGGCAGCGCGAGACTGCCCAGGAACCCGGCGAGCGCTACCGCCCCGGTGATGCCGAACGCCGCGCCGTAGCCCAGCGCCGTCACCAGCACCCCGCTGAGGAACGCGCCGATGAGCCCGCCCGCGTTGCCTGCGCCGTTGACGCGCCCATAGATCTCGCCGGAGCGGTCCGGGTTGATGCGGCTCGCGTACGACTGCGTCGCCGTCCAGTACGTCGCCCGCGAATAGCCGACGAACGACTGGCCGAGGATGAGCATCCAGAAGTAGCCGGACGCGATGAAGAACACCATGCCGGAGACCATCGTCACGAAGCTCGCCCAGAGCACCCACCGCTCGCCGAACTGGTCGGCTATCGCGCCTGCGAACAGCCGCAGCATCAGCCCGAACACGGCCTGCGACGCCACGATGATGCCGAGCGTCGTGAGGTCGTAGCCGAGGTGCAGCGCGTAGAGCGGCACGAGCACCTGGATGAGGCCGAGCGTGATCTGGTAGGAGAACGCCGCGCCGTAGATGAGCAGGATGGCGCGGGACTCGGTGTGCTGGTCCAGCTGCCCCTGCGGTTGTGCGCTCATGCGGCGAAGCGGCCCGGATCGTGAGGCGCGAGGTCGATCGCAGCGGCGCCTCCGGCGATGAGATAGGCCATCGCCTTCCCCATGCCCGGCCCCATCATGATTCCCTGCCGGCCGCCGCCTGTGGCGACGTACGCGCCTTCGGTGCCGGGGACCGGGCCGAGCGTAACCGCGCCGTCCGGCGTCACGGGGCGCAGGCAGGCGGTCTGCAGCACGAGTTCCGCGTCCTCGAGCGACGGCAGCATCCGCAGCGTGGACTCGATGATGGCGTCGCGCGCCTCGGTCGTACGGGACTCGTCGAAGTCGGCGTGCTCCTCCGTGGTGCCGCACCAGACGAGGCCGTCCGACGGTTTGGTCATGGCGTAGTTGCCGAGGTGGCCGACGCTCAGCGCGTACGGCGCACCGGGTGCCTGCAGGCGGATGATCTGTCCCTTGAGCGGATGCACGGGCAGGGGCACGCCGAACCACTCCGACGCCCGCGCGGTCCACGGGCCCATCGCGACGACGACCGTGTCGCAGGCGATGCGCTCCGCATTCCCGGCGCCGGTCGCGATGCTGATGCCGTCGACGCGCCCGCCGTTGCGGTGGACGGCGGTGACCTCGCCGGTCCGGAGCGTGACGCCGCGCTGCTCCGCCGCCTGTCCGAGCGCAAGCGTCAGCCGGTACGGCTCGACGTCCGACGAGCCCTCGACGTGGAGCGCGCCGACGGTCTCAGGCGAGATGCGCGGCTCCAATGTGCGCGCCTCGTCCGGCGTGAGCCACTGCACCGCGTAGCCCGGCAGCGCCTGCTGCCAGTCGAGGTGTCGCGTCAGCGCGTCGGCCTCGTCGTCGGAGAGGGCGAGGCGGAGCAGCGGGCGCGGCTGGTACTGGATGTCGACGTTCGTCTCGGCGGTGAGTTCGCCGGCGAGCGCGGGGTAGAGCGACATGCTGTACTCGATGAGCGGCGTGTTGACGTGCAGGCCGTTCGTGACCCCGCCGGAGAGACCGCCGTAGGCGAACCCGGAGGCGTGGCTCGCGATGCCGTCGCGCTCGATGACGGTGCTCCGGACGCCCATCGCCGCGAGGTAGTACGCCGTGCCGATGCCGGCGATGCCCCCGCCGATGATGACGACGTCCCGCTCTCCCGAGGTGGTCATGGGCGCTATGCCGCGCCGAGCTTGCGCACGGTGTCTCCCACCCGCACGACGCCGGACTGCACGACCTTCGCGTTGATGCCGCGCAGGCAGAGCTCCTTGCCGACTTCCGAAACGACGAGGCGCAGCGCGTCCGAGCCGAACCGCCCGCTGAACTTGGCGCAGCCATTGTGTGGCTTGGCCGAGACCTCCAGCACCGCCGTGCCGATGGCGAGCTGCGTGCCCGCAGGGAGGTTTGTCTTGCTGATGTCCAGGTCGACGAACAGCTGGTCGCCTGCGATATGCCATCGCTCCCGACCGCCCGCTACGAGGTCGGCAACTCGGCTGTTCATGAGCGTCACCTGCATCTCGGGATCAGCCGAACCGTCCGGCGTGCCGGTGCTGCCGCGAGTGCTCCAGTTGTCGCCTACCAGTCCGGCGGCTACGTCGAGCGTGCCCTCGTCGACCAACTCGCGTTCAAGCCTCTCGGGACGCCGCACGATGAGTTCCAGCGTGCCCTCGTCCTTCGGGGACCGGCGAACGTCATCGAGCCCCGCTTCCAGCTGCGCCAACGTCCGGTGCTGTTCCGCGGTTGCCACTCTTACACCTTGTAGCCGCCCACGAGGGCGAGCGAGAGGTTCTTCCAGAAGCACTCCACGTGGGTGAAGCCTGCCGCGCGCAGCCACTCCAGGTGGCGCGCGAGCGTGGCGTTCCGGTGGTGGTGCATCGCGTCGTGGGCCATCTGCTCCGGCGTGCGGCGCTCCTCGCGCAGTGGCCGGTTCTCGTTGCGCCGTCGTGCGCCCCGCATGGCATTGCGCAGGAAGTCCGTCTCCGGCGACGCGGTGTCGAGGTTGAAGAACACGCCGCCCGGGTTGAGCGCGCTGTGGACGCTGGCGTAGAGGCTCGCCATCAGCTCTGCGGGCAGGTGGTGGATGGCGCGCGCCGAAACGACGAGGTCGTACGGCCCGGCGTCGATGACGTCCTGCGGTAGGACGCCGTCCGCGAAGTCGCCGAACATGTAGGCGAAGCGCTCGCCGAACCGGGCCATGCGCGGCCTGCCCGCCTCCATCATCGCCTCTGACACGTCGAGGCCGATCGCCGTGGCGTTCGGGAACGCGTCGAGGCATGCCGTCGCGACGGGGCCGTAGCCCGTGCCGATGTCGAGGATGCGGATCGGCGCGTCCGCCTCGGCCTGCACGAGCCGCGTCAGGAGATCGAAGACGGGCTGGCGCTCGTCCTGCTGCTCGTCCATGCGCTCGACGTAGTCGGTGACGCGGTCCTCCTCCTTCCAGGAGTGGCCCCACCTGAGTCCTTCGTGCTCGCCGTGACCTCGATGTTCGTGCTGGTGCGTCGTCATGGTGTTCTCACCTCACCCGGACTGGCGCATGGCGAGGTTGCCGCCGTCGACGGGCAGGTCCGCGCCGGTGATGAAGTCCGCGTTGTCGGAGACGAGGAAGAGCACCGCCTGCGCCTGGTCGCGGGGCCTGCCCCAGCGTCCGCGCGGCACGCTCGCGGGCACCTCGTCGTCGGGGCGTGCGGGCTTGCCGCCCACCGGCATGCCGGTCTGGGTCGGCGTCAGCGAGTTGACGCGGATGTTGTGCGGGGCGAGCTCCATCGCGCAGGCGCGCGTGAAGTTGAGGATGCCCGCCTTGGCCGACTGGTACGCGATCGCGCCGCTCTTGCCGCGGTGACCGGACGTCGAGGCGACGTTGACGATGGCGCCGCCGGTGCCCTGCGCCACCATCTGCCGCGCGACGTGCTGCGTGCAGTTGAACGTTCCGGCGAGGATGACGTCCACGATCTTGCGGAACGTGCCGAGGTCCTCGTCGAGCAGGCCGGGGGTGCTGGTGATGGCCGCGTTGTTCACGAGGATGTCTATATGGCCGAAGGCCGCGAGCGACTGGGAGACGAGGTTCTCCATGTCCTCCGGCTTCGTGATGTCGCCGTCTACGGCGATGGCCTCGTAGCCGCGGTCGACGACCTCGCGCGCGGTGGCCTCAGCCGCGTCCCTGCGTATGTCCAGGCAGACGACGCTCGCGCCGTTCTGGGCGAGTGTTCCCGCGATCTCGCGTCCGATGTTCGGGCCCGCGCCCGATACGATGGCAACCTTTCCTTCCAGCATGTGCGCCCTCCTTGAGGTGTCTTCCTGCCCCTCCCCACGCCCGCGACACTATGACGGGTGGGGTGGCGTGTCAACTTGCGGGCCCTTGCAGAGAGACCTGTAACATTCCGCAACATTCGGCAACACTCCACCTCTGCCCGGCGCCTTCGTCAACTGGCGACGCCTTCCTCGTGCTGAGTAGGGTGGGACATTCCGGGACATTGTGGGACATGGCACTCCTGAGGCGGGGGAGGTCCTCCACCAGAACCATGGTAGGGCGGGCAGGGGCGACTGCGTAAGGGGCGGGTGTCAGTCTCTTGACCCTCCGCGCCGTATCCCATAGGTTGCGGGGTAAGGGGAGGAGAGCACAAAGGAGGCGCGAAGATGCTGAAGGACAAGTCCGTGGTCATCACGGGTTCCGCGAAGGGGATAGGACGCTACATCGCCCACGGGTTCGCCAGGGAAGGCGCGAAGGTGGCGATCGCCGACGTCGACGAGACCCGCCTGCAGCAGACGCTCGGGGAACTGGGCGAGCTCGGCGCGGAGGCGATGGCCGTCCCCACCGACGTCACGAACGAGGAGACGGTCGCGGCGCTCATGGCGCAGGTGAACGAGCGCTTCGGCGGGATCGACGTGCTCATCAACGACGCCGCGATCGTGCCGCACTTCAACTGGAACGACAAGCCGCGCTGGCCGAAGATCCAGGACATGGAGAAGACGTGGTTCTGGGACACGGTGATGGGCGTGGCGCTGCTCGGCTCGTTCCTCGCGTCCAAGCACGCGGTGCCGTACATGGAGGCAGGCGGCGGCGGGAACATCGTGAACCTGCACGGCGGCGGCGGCCTCACTCCGCCCGGCGCTCTCGCCTACGCGACGGCGAAAGACTCGCTCATCACGTTCACGAAGTTCCACGCGGAAGAGGTGCGCGACTCCAACATCAGCGTGGTCATCATCTCGCCGGGCGCTGCTATCGCGACGGAGGACGCGCCGGAGGAGGCGCGCAACCGGATGCCGGGGCCGGACTACGCCGGGCCGCGCTTCCTGCTCGCCGCCGAGGCGTCGATGGAGCTCTCCGGCCACCTGCTCGACTACAAGGACGGCGAGCTGGTGGTGCTGCAGTAGCGATGCTGACGGTGACGGAATCGGCGCTTGCCGAGCTTCGGCGAGTGGGGGACGCGCGGGCGCTGGAGCCGGGCAGGCTGCTGCGTCTCGCGGTGCCGCCGGTGTGGACGGGCGACGGCGACTGGGGCATCGTGATCGACCAGCGCGGCGCGGCGGACGTCGCCTACGCCCACGACGGTGCGACGGTGCTCGTCATCGAGCAGATCGTTGCGGACGGGCTCGCCAATGCGGTGCTCGACTACAAGACGAGCGGTGTACCGAGCCCGCGCTTCACGCTGGATATCTACTAGGGGCCGGGTCCACCCTCACCCGCCACGCTACCGCGCGTCGACCTCTCCCAGGAGGAGAGGTGGGAACTATTCGACGACGGCGACGACCTCGATCTGGATCTTCATCCCACCTGGGGGTGGCTCGTACTTTGACGTGTGGCGCGAGGGGCGGTCGTTCTCGTCGGGGAAGAGCTCGAGCCAGGGCTCGTTGAGCGCCTGCCGGTCGCCGAGGTCGGCGAGGAAGCAGGTGAGGCGGACTATGTCGTCAGGCGTCGCACCCGCGTGCTGCAGGAAGGTGTGCATGTTGCGGAAGCACTGCCGCGCCTGCTCGTAGACGTCCTCCGGGAGCTCGCCGGTGTCGGCGTTGATGCCCTGGATCGCGGAGCTGTAGACGACGTTGCCCACGCGCGCTCCGTAGGGGATGGGGGCGTTGTGCTGCACGCCGGGGATGTGGATGGTCTGCCGTCTGCCCATGGCCTCGTCTCCTGCCGCCGGTGCGGCGTTGGTTGTCGCGGGGGATGGTACGACAGCGCGCCGCGGCGTGCGCTACCCGCCCTGCAGCCCGAACTCGCGGGCGACGAGCTCGTAGGAGCGGATGCGGTCTTCCAGGCGGTAGGTGATGGTGACGACGCCGACGTCGTCCGTCTCGTAGCGCTCCGCCATCGCGAGCAGCGCCTCCTTCACCTGCGCGGGGTCGCCGTCGATGTAACCGGCGGTGAACTGCTCGACGTAGGCTTCCGCCGCCGCGCTGAGGTCGACCTGCGACGCCTCCTCGGGCGGGGCGAGGCCCTGCATCTGCTCGCCGCCCTGCGCTTGGATGGCGCGCCGCGCGCGGTTGAGGTTGCGGCTCGACGCGAGGAAGCGGGCCTCCTCCTCCGTCGGGGCGCAGACGACCTGTGCGGTGACGTTGACGCGCGGCTCCGGGCAGAGCGGGGACGGGCGGAAGTTGCGGCGGTAGATCTCGGCGACGGCGGGCCCGTGCTTGCCGGTGTGGCCGAAGAAGTCGGCGAACGCGAACGGCAGTCCGACGTAGGCGGCGAGGTTCGCGGAGTAGTCGCTGGAGCCGAGCAGCCAGACCTCCGGCGCCGACTCGGGCGGGGCGGGCCGTGCCTTGACTGCCGCGAAGGGGTGGTCCGGCTGCAGGCCGTCGTGCAGGTAGCCGATGAGGTCGACGACCTGCTGCGGGAACGTCTCGATGTCCGCCGGGCGCTTCGGGTAGGCGAGCGCGAACATCGTGGTGTGGTCGCTGCCGGGCGCCCGCCCGATGCCGAGGTCGACGCGTCCGGGGTAGAGCGCTTCCAGCACGGAGAACTGCTCGGCGACCTTGAGCGCGGAGTAGTGGGAGAGCATGACGCCGCCGCTGCCGACGCGGATGCGGGAGGTGTTCGCGAGGAGCTGGCCGGCGAGTATCTCGGGGCTGGTGCCCGCGTACGTGCCCGTGTTGTGGTGCTCGGCGACCCAGTAGCGTTCGTAGCCGAGGCGCTCGGCGGCCTGCGCCAGCAGGACGGTGTCGCGCAGCGCGCTCGCGGGTGACTCGCCGCGGCGCATCGGCGACTGGTCGGTGACGCTGAGCGTGAGCTGCATGCGGCCTAGTGCTTGCCGAGGAAGGCGAGCACTTCGCGCGTGATGGCTTCCGGCTGCTCGGGGAGCAGCGCGTGGCTGGCGTCAGGCAGGTCGACGACCTCGACGCGGTCTGCGCCCAACTGGTCGCGCAGGACGTAGCCGTTCTCCGGAGTGGCCATCGGGTCGTCGAGGCCCTGGATGGCGAGCACCGGCGCGGAACCGGCGTGTCCCCACTCGGCATACGGCACCGAGTCGCGTGCGTCCCACTGCATCTTCCGGGTCGCCGGGAACCAGCCGTCGAGCCAGATGGAGGCGTCGCGGCCGGGCGCGAAGAAGACGCGCTGCACGTCGGCGAGGCGGTCGGCGGCGGGGCGGTCGAGCTCGAAGATGCGCATGAGCGTGGGAGGGATGTCGGGCGCGGGAGGCGCCTGGCCACCGGGGGCGATCAGCGTGACGGTGCGGGTGAGGTCAGGGCGATCGGAGGCGAGGCAGCGCACGATGCGGTTGCCGAACGCGTGGCCGATGAGGTGGGCAGGCGCGCCGCCGATGTGCTCGATGGCGCGCGCCACGTCGTCGGCGAAGTCGCGGAGGGTCAGCCCGTCGACGGCGGGAGAGCTGTCGCCCACGCCGCGATGGTTAACTCCGGCGACCCGGTACCCGGCTGCTTCGAGGTCCTGCGCAAGCGCGTCGAAGTCTTCGATGCCGCGCCCCAGCGAGGAGACGCAGACCACGAGGTCGCCGCTGCCTCGCTCGATAACTTCGACCTCACCGTCTTTCACCGCAACGCGCACTGGGTCCTCCTTTGGAGACGGGTGGAATGCTGAGTATAGCGTCCCGAGAGCCCGCCGATTTACCCCCATCCTGGCCTTCCCCCATCAAGGGGGAAGGGATCAGACGCCTCAGTAGCCGCGTTGCCAGTCGACCTCGTTGATGAGGGGCTCTCCGGCGAGGAAGCTGGCGATGTTCCGCTTGAGCACGTCCATCGCGAACGAGGTCGCCACGTCGACGTGGCCGGAGTTGTGCGGCGTCATCAGGACGCGCGGGTGCGCGAGCAGTTCGGGGTCCGGCGGGCGGAACCACTCGTCGACGTAGACGTCGAGGTAGGCGCCGCCGACCTTGCCGGAGCGCAGGCCGTCCTTCAGGGCGCGCTCGTCGATCAGCTCGCCGCGCCCGACGTTCAGGAGCACGGCGCCGTCCTTCATCGCGGCGACGGAGGCATCGTCGATCATGCCGCGCGTCTCGTCCGTGAGGGCGGTCGTGAGCGCGACGTAGTCGCACTCGGCGAGCATGTCGTGCAACTCGTGCGCGGGGTAGAGGGTCTCGACGCCGTTCCCGCCGGGCTGCCGCTCCGCGATGGAGAGGCGGGATGCGACGACGCGCATGCCCATCGCGTTCGCGAGCCGCGCGACCTCCAGCCCGATGCCGCCGAGACCGACGACGCCCATCGTCCTGCCCGCGAGCATGCGGAGGTCGTACCCGGAGGCGTCCATCCCGCCTGCCACGGCCTGGTCGACCGCGACGCGGAGGTCCTTCGCGAAGTGGAGCGCGGCGGCGACGACCATCTCCGCGATGGGGGTGGTGTCGACGTAGCCGCGCGACGAGGTGAGGCGGACGCGCCCGCCCCAGAGGTCGGAGTGCTGGAGGTCGGATATGCCGGCCCAGAGGTACTGTGCCCAGAGCAGGTTGGGCATGCGGGGAAGGAGCCGCTTCGGGTAGGGCAGGGTGAGCACGAGGACGTGGGTATCGTGGAGGATCTGCTCGCACTGCTCCGGCGTCAGGCCGGTGCTCCAGGGACGCGGCTTCCAGAGGCCGGTGGTCGCGGGGAGCATCCCTGCGTCGTCCACGAACGCCTGCGCGGGCACGGCGGTGACGCTGAGACGTCCGGGCGCGACGGCCTCCAGTTCGGCGATGGGGGCGTTCTCGGTGTCCATGAACAGGAGGAGGTTCAAGGGGGTTGGGGGATTCGTCATGCGGGCGATTCTACACAAGGGCGCTGTCGGGGTTTATAGTGCCATCGTTCACTGCTGAAAGGGGAAAGAGTGCATCAACCGTCGACACCTGTCAGGGTCATGATCGTGGATGATCACGGGATCATGCGGGACGGCCTTCGAGAGTTACTGGAGAATGCGGGCGACTTCGAAGTGGTCGGCCAGGCCGAGAACGGCGCGACAGCGGTCAAGGTAGCCCGGGACCTCAAACCCGACGTGGTCGTCATGGACGTCCTGATGCCGGTGAAGAACGGCATCGAGGCGTGCAGGGAGATCACGGACATGCTGCCCGATACGCACGTGCTCATCCTGACCGTCGCGACCGAAGAGGACGCGGTCATCGAATCGGTCGCCGCCGGAGCGGCAGGATTCCTCCAGAAGCACACCGGGAAAGACGAGTTCCTCAGCGCGGTCCGCGACGTTGCCGGCGGCGAATACCGCATACCCGGCGACGTCATAAAACGCGTGTTCGCCGGGATACGTACGACAGCCCGCCGGGTCGACCCGCCGGACCTCGAGAAGCTGACCGCCCGGGAGCGGGAGATACTCACGCTCTTTGCGAAGGGGCTGTCGTACGCGGAGATCGGGGAAGTCCGGGGCAGCCGGCCATTGACCATCCGCAATGCCATCTACGGCATCCAGAACAAGCTGGGGACCAAAACGAAGCAGGAGATGGTGGTCTGGGCGGTGCGCAGCGGCCTGCTGGACAACGGCTCCCGGGAGTAGGCGGCGGCCCAGCCCAGTCAGGAGTCCCGCGATGAGCGGCGATCACGACCACGACCATAACCACGATCACCACCACCACGACCACCACGGCGGGCATGAGCACCGGCGGCGGCGGGGGTGGAGAGACGCCTTCTCGCCCGAGGCCTGGTCGATGACCCTCGCCAACTTCCGGGAGAGCGACCTGCCGTGGCACAGGAGGCTCCTGGTCGCAGCCGCCAACTACGGGCGGAAGTTCAAGGGAGGAGAGCAGGAGTGCTGCGGCAACCCCGGGCAACCGGGTTGCTGAGTGCGGTAGCCCGCCGGGGTTCCCGGCGACCGCGAGAGAACATGGAAGGACGCCGCGCGTCGGAAGCGCCGGGGTCCGGATAAGGTAGCCGTCGTGGGACACATGATGCGTTGGACGGAGAAGCAGCTGGGCGGCTGGTCCCTGCTGGCCGGGGCCGCGGCAGTGGCGGTGGGCTATGCGCTCTCGCCGGGCCGCGGCGCGGTGGACACCGTGCCCTCCACCAGCCTCAGTGACCTTACGCTGGCGATGGCGCGCAACGAGGCGCTCTCCTACACCGTGCCCATCGTGATCATCTTCGGGGCGCTGCTCATGCTCAACGGCATCGTGACCCTGTGGCGCTACGCGGCCCCCGTGCCGCGGATCGGCCTCATGGCGATGGCGATCGCCCTGGTGCTGCAGATGGTGATGCGGGGTTTCGACTACATGATCACCGGCATCGGCGTGGCGTCGCTGGAGAGCAGCGGGATGGAGTCGGAGGAGTGGCTCCAACGGGCGGTGCATCTGCAACGGGTGGCGTGGGGGTTGCTCTTCACTTCCAACGTGGCCGGCCTTGCCGGGGTGGCAGTCCTGGCGCTGGGACTCGCTTTCCGGCCTGAGCCCCTCCGTCTGCCCCCCGTGCTGAACGGCATCGTTGCGGTGCTGGCCGTGGCGTCGCTCGCGGTGTTCGTCATCGCGTGGCACTCGGACCGACTGG
Organism: Dehalococcoidia bacterium; assembly: GCA_034422595.1. Lineage (GTDB taxonomy): Bacteria > Chloroflexota > Dehalococcoidia > Lucifugimonadales > Australimonadaceae > Bin16. The sequence goes on from DAOUJO010000015.1 coordinate 66,447, forward strand.
AGCTGGCATTCGCGCCGGTGTTCGCGGCGATGTCCCTGGCCGGACTCGTCTACATGGTGCTGCTCGGGCGGGGGCTGGCGTCGTCGAAGGACGACCGGACGAGCGAACCGGACTCGGATGTCCTCTAGTCGGCGAACTCCGGCGGTATCAGGCCTGCCTGCACGAATATCCAGACGTAGACGCGTGGCCGTACGTCCAGGAAGGTGTAGGTGACCATGTTCAGCACGGCGACGGCGAGGACCAGCCCAACGATGAAGTAGATGCGCCGGAGCATGGCGGACATGGTGTCGTCGCCCACGATGATGGTCCCGTCCTCCGTCTGCCGGTGCTCGCTCCCGATGGCCTGTGCAAGCAGGCGCCCGGGGAGATTGCTCATGAGCAAGGGCAGGGCCAGCGCGGCAACCGCGCCGGCCGCACCGATGGCGAGCGGCGCGCCGTTCGCGCCGTGCTCTCTCAGGTGGAAGGCGATGTCGATGAGGTAGACGGAGGGGAGGCCCCAGATCGGAACGGCGAGGAGGCCGAATGGCGAGCACCCTCGCCTGGGCCTGGGCGGTTGCGGAGTGAACTGCTGCACGGGGGACCCCGGGCGGACGCTACCCAGCCGCCGCGGCAAGCGCAAGGGACGGACTGTTAACGGGCGCGGCTGCCCCTAGTCCTCTTCGAGCGTGGAGGTGTCGCCCTCGTCGAGGCCGAGTTCGCGGGCCTTGAGGAGGCGGCGCATGATCTTGCCGCTGCGCGTCTTGGGCAGACCGGGGATGATCTCGATCTCGCGCGGGGCGACGGCGGCGGCGAGCTTCTGGCGCGCGAAGCCCATCAGCTCGCGGCGCAGCTCGTCGCTCGGCTCGTAGCCGTCCTTGAGGGAGACGAACGCCTTGACGACCTCCATCGCGATGGGGTCCGGCTTGCCGATGACGCCGGCCTCCGCGACGGCGGGGTGCTCGATGAGGGCGGACTCGACCTCGAACGGGCCGACGAGGTGCCCGGCGGTGTTGATGACGTCGTCGGAGCGTCCGATGAACCAGTAGTAGCCGTCGGAGTCGCGCACGGCCTCGTCGCCGGTGATGTACCAGCCGTTGACGAAGCGGGAGTCGTAGCGCTCCTGCTGCTGCCAGTACGTCTGGAACATGGAGGGCCAGGGCGTGCGGACGGCGAGGTTGCCCTCCGTCCCGTCCGGCTTCTCGTTGCCCTCGGCGTCGATGATGCCGGGGTTGATGCCGGGGAGCGGCCTGCCCATGGAGCCGGGGCGGATGTCCATGCAGGCGTAGTTGGCGATCATGATGCCGCCGGTCTCGGTCTGCCACCAGTTGTCGTGGAAGGGCATGCCGATCGCCTCGACGCCCCACTCGACGGCCTCCGGGTTGAGCGGCTCGCCGACCGACGCGGCGAAGCGGAGGTTGGAGAGGTCGAACGTCTTCGGGAGCTCGACGCCGGACTTCATCAGCATGCGGATGGCCGTCGGGGCGGTGTACCAGACGGTGACGTTGTACTCCTCCAGTATCTGGTACCACTTGCGGGCGCTGAAGCCGCCTTCGTAGATGACCTGCGTGACGCCGTTCGTCCACGGGGCCGACATGCCGTAAGACGTGCCTGTGACCCAGCCGGGGTCGGCCGTGCACCAGTAGATGTCGTCCGGGTGGAGGTCCAAGCACCACTTGCCGGTGAGGTAGTGCTGGATGACGGCGTTGTGGCGATGGACGGCGCCCTTGGGCTTGCCGGTGGTGCCGGAGGTGTAGTGCATGATGGAGTAGTCGTCGCGCGTGGTGGCGATGGGGCCGAAGTCGTCCGAGGCCTCGTTCATCAGGGCGTAGTAGTCGAGGTCGCCCTCGGCGAGCGGCTCGGTGGAGCGTCCGTTCTTGTTGACGACGATGACGTGCTGGAGGTCGGGGAGCTGCGGGATGATCTCCGCGACCTTCTTCCGCAGGTCGGGCTGGGTGACGAGCACCTTCGCGCCGCTGTCCTCCATCCGGTCGCGGACGGGGTCGGGGCCGAAGGCGGAGAAGAGCGGGCCGATGACGCAGCCGGCCTTGAGCGTCCCGAAGACGGTGAAGTAGATCTCCGGCACGCGCTCCATGAACGTGAAGACGCGGGTGCCCTGCTCGACGCCGAGCGCCCCGAGGGCGTTTGCGAACTTGTTGGTCTCGCGGCGCATGTCGTCGTAGGTGTAGGTCTCCTTCTCGCCGTTCTTGCCCTCCCAGAGCATGGCGGGCTTGGCGCCGTTGCCGCGGGCGACGTGGCGGTCGATGGCCTCGTAGGCGAGGTTGAGCCCGCCGCCGGGGAGGAAGTCGATCTCCTTCTCGACGTCGTCCCAGTCGAACGAGGCGCGGGTGGCGTCGTAGTCGGCGAGATTGGGGTCGTCCCGCGTGGTGGAGGGTTTGGTGATGGTCTCGTGGCGTTGCATCGTCATGTCGCGCCTCTTCTCGTTTTGATCCCCTCTCCTGGAGGGTTAGGGTGAGGGCCCTGCGTGTACGGGTAGCGGCGCAAGTGTATGGAGGGGCGGGTGGAGTGGCAAGTGGTGGTGGTTCGGCAGGCATGAGGGTGACGTTCTTGCCGAGTTGCATGACGTTTCAATGACATTCGGGCAGTCCTGCTGGGTGAATCACCAGATTCGCCGCGAATCGACAGTTTCGCGCGCCACAACGGGGTCCCGTTCCACTAGAATCCGCAGGCCATCCGGTGACGGGACATGACCAACGCTGAACAGGCAACGAGGAGCATCGAGCGGCGGCACGACCTCGACGCGCTGCGGGCGTTCGCGATGCTGCTCGGCATCGTGCTGCACGCGGCGCTTGCGTTCGTCCCCGGCGCATGGGCGGTCAGCGACGCGTCGGTCGAGGGTGACGGGACGCCGTACGCCATTTTGGTGACGGCGATCCACGGGTTCCGGATGCCGGTCTTCTTCCTGATGAGCGGCTTCTTCACGGCGATGCTGTGGCGGCAGCGCGGGCTGCAGGCGCTGGTGCGCCACCGGGCGCGGCGGATCCTCTTGCCGCTGGTGCTCGCGATGATCGTCGTCATCCCGCTGACGTGGGCGGCGTGGGGCTACGCGGAGAGCGCGTCCGACGCGGTCGACGACGGCGCTGTCGTCGAAGAATCGGAGACCGTGCCGGAGGACGACGTGTGGAAGGCTGCCGCGCGGGGCGACGTCGCCGCGCTGGAGCGCCACGCGGAAGCGGGCGCGCCGCTGGACGTTCCCGACCCGGCCCTGGGCACGACGCCGCTGGGCTGGACGGCGTTGCACGGTCACGTGGACGCGGCGGAGTGGCTGCTCGACAACGGCGCGACGGTCCACACGCTCAACGGCGACGGGAGCACGGCGCTCCACTCGGCGGCGTTCATGGGCCGGGCGGAGGTCGTGCGGCTGATGCTGGAGCGCGGCGCGGACCCCCATGCGAGACACCCGAACGGCGCGCTTCCGCTCCACAGCAGCCAGGCGGACGCCGCGACGACCGCGTACTACGTGGGCCTGCTGGGGCTGTCGTACGAGCAGGCGGCGCTGGACGCGGGGCGCGCGGCGGTCGCGCAGCTCCTGACCGAAGCGATGGAGCGGCCGAAGGAGGCAGCCGGCGCTGCCGGGGCAGGAACAGACGAGGAGACCGACGCCGCGGGGGAGCGAACGGACGCGGCAAGCGGCGTGGCGCCGTACCGGGACGACCCGCATGCGGACGTAGACGAGGGGCAGGGTCTGCTCGTGCCGTGGTACTGGGAGGCGCTGTACCTGCAGCAATGGGGCGGGCTGTTCACCTACGACGTCTTCAGCCACCTCTGGTTCCTCTGGTATCTCGTCTGGCTGGTGGGAGCGTTCGCCCTGGTCGCGTGGGCGGCGTCACGGCTGGGCCTGCGGCTGTCCCGGGTGCCGGAGCGGCTGATCGTGACCCCGGCGCTGTACCTGTGGGCGGTGCCGGTGACGATGGCGACGCAGTACTTCATGGGCGTCGAGGGCGCATACCCCGAGTTCGGGGCGGACACCTTCACGGGGCTCCTCCCCGCGCCGCACGTGCTGGTCTACTACGGCGTCTTCTTCGCGTTCGGGGCCGTCTACTTCGGCCGCAACGAGGGAGGAGCGCGCATCGGACGCTGGTGGCAGGCGACGCTGCCGCTCGCGGTGGTCGTGTTGCTGGCGGGCCTCGTGCTGACGTTCCCCGAGGACGGCGGCACGGCGCAGGGCGGCGCGCGCTGGGGCTCGCTGTTCTTCCAGGCCGCTTACGCCTGGATGATGGCGCTGGGGCTGATGGGGCTCTTCCACGCGGTGCTGGGCGCGGGGAACGCACGGGTACGCTACCTGTCGGACGCCTCGTACTGGCTCTACCTTGCGCACCTGCCGCTGATCATCGCGCTGCAGGGCTTGTCCTTCGAGTGGGCGCTGCCGTCGGCGGTCAAGCTGGTGTTGCTGATCGCCGTGACGACGGGTGTGCTGCTGGTCGTCTACGAGTGGGGCGTGCGCTACACGCCGGTGGGGACGCTGCTCAACGGACGGCGTTCGCGGGTGCGGCCCGAGGGCTCCCGAGGCTGACCGCTGGCTGGCTGGTGGATGTACGCTGACGTCGGGCCGGTTGCGGGAAGGCGTACAATGCGGGCTGAGGCCATCGTGGAGCGGTGAGCATGGAATTGTACCAGTTGGACTACGTGCTGCACGAACCCTGCGAGGAGCAGGGGTGGTTCTACATGGCTGAGATACCCGAACTTCCCGGATGCCGAGCCTGGGCTGAGACACCGAAAGAGACTCTGGCTGAGCTGTGCACGGTAGCTGAGCAATTCATTCTCTCCTACCAGGACCGTGGCAAACCTCTGCCTGCGCGGATAGCCCGGTTGCGGACAGGACAAGGCAGCATCTCCGTCGCTGTATGACCTACAGGGAGTTGACGAGGAAGCTCAGAAGGCTGGGTTGCGCCTTTGACCGCCAAGCGGGTGGTTCGCACGAAATCTGGATCAACCCGGCCAACAACCAGGAAACCACCATCCCAAGACATGGCAATCGAGACCTGGCCACAGGGACGGTCCACGGGATCCGGAGAGACCTGGGCATCGGTAGGCAGGAGTTCGACCAAGCGTAGGGCCGGCATGACGTGCAATGCCGGCTTTCTTCAGCGGTAGACGGCGCTGACGTGGTCCCGCAGGGCGGGCATGACCTGCTCCGCGATGCGCTCCATGTTGCCGACCGCCTGCTCGTGGGGCATCGAGCCGAACTGCGGCAGCAGGACGAGCGTGCCGATGCCGGACTCGTCGATGCACTCGCGCAGGCGGCGCGTCACGGTCTCGGCGGAGCCGATGATGATCTGCGAGTTGCCGTCCAGCTGCTCGATGGTGGTGCGCTGGGTCCCGATGGCGGAGAAGGCGCGCAGGACGTTCTTCGCCGAGTCCTCGGAGAGGTAGCCGGGCGGGAAGAAGACGGGAAGCGGACGGCGCACCAGCTGGTTGAAGAGGTACTCGGCGTGCGGCCTCGCCTCGTCGATGGCGGACTCGTCGGTCGCGCCGACGTAGACCGGCAACGCCCACCCCATCTGCTCGGGGGCGGCGTCGTAGCCGTTCTCGCGCGCCGCGTCGCGGTACTGCCCCATGAAGCGGGCGACGTTGCGGAACGGCGTGAAGGTGACGATGAAGGTGTAATGGCGCTCCGCCGCCCAGCCGATCGTCTCGCCGCTGCCCTGCGACGGTATCCAGATGGGGGGGTGCGGCTGCTGCAGGGGGCGCGGCCACGGGTTCACGTACTCGAAGCGGTAGTGCTTTCCCTCCCAGCGGAACGGGCCTGGGCGCGTCCACGACTCGACGATGAGGTCGTGCGCCTCGCGGAAGCGCTCGAGGCTGGTGGCCGGGTTGATCGTGAAGTTGTGGTATTCAGGCCCGATGCCGCGCACGAAGCCGCAGATGACCCTGCCGCCGCTGATGACGTCCATCATCGCGACCTCCTCCGCGACGCGCAGCGGGTGGTCGCGCAGCGGCGTCGCGTTGCCGAGGATGGCGATCTTGGCACGCTGCGTCCGGGCGACGAGGTAGGAGGCGATGACGTCCGGCGACGGCATGAGGCCGTAGGCGGTCTGGTGGTGCTCGTTGACGGCGATGGCGTCGAACCCCAACTCCTCGGCGTAGACGAGTTGCGAGAGGTACTGCTCGTACACCTCGGCGCCGCGCTCCGGGTCGAAGTGGGCGTTGGAGTAGGTGACCCACGCGGAGCGCTCGCTCTCGAACGACTCGTCGAGGTGCGGCCAGGGCATGAGGTGGAAGTAGACGAACTGCATGGGGTTTACGCTCCGACGAACCCGGCCACGAGTGCGGCAGTGGCATCGGGCTGCTCCCGTGCGGGGAAGTGGCCCGCGTTGTCCACGACGGCGAGCCGCCCGTCCGGTGCGCCGTTCGCGAGCGCCTCACCGTGGGCGCGTGAGAGGAAGCGGTCGTTCGCGCCCCAGACCACGAGCACCGGGGGGCGCAGGCGGTGGAGGCGTCCGGCGAGCGCGGGGTTGACGTAACGGGGCTGCCAGACGAGGCGCGCGGTCATGCTCTCGTTGCGGATGGCGGAGTCCTCGTCCACCTCCGGCGTGCACTCAGGATTGTCGAAGAAGAAGGCGGGCCGCTCGTCCTGCCGCAGCACGAAGTAGTCGGCGGGCGGGTCTCCGGGGAGGTCGATGCCGGGCGCGCCGATGGCGACGAGCGCGGAAGCGGGCGCGCCGCGCAAAGCGGCCTCGACCGCGAGCCACCCACCGAGGCTCGCGCCGGCGATGGCGGCAGGAGCGAGGGCGTCTGCGAGGTCGGCGACGGTGAACGCGAGGTCGTCGAGCGTATCCGCCCACTCGGGGCGTTCGCTGCACCCGAAGCCGGGCAGCTCCGGCGCGGTGACCTCGAAGCGCTCGGCGAGGCGGTCGAGGAACGGCGTCCATGCGGACGAGAGCTCGTCGTGGATGAAGAGCACGCGCGGGCCGTCTCCGGCGCGGAGGGCTGCGACGCTGACGTTCGGGAGGTCGATGGTGATCGGGGTTGGCGGCATGAGGCTAGAGCGGCGAGGGGACGGGGCCGAATGGCACCTCGATGAGGGTTGGGGCGTCGTCTGAGGCGATGGAGTTGCGGAGCGCTTCTTCCAGGGCGGCGGGCGTTTCGGCGCGGAGTCCGCGCGCGCCGTACGCCTCGGCGAGCTTCACGAAGTCCGGGTTGTGCAGTTGGGAGCCGATGACACGGCCGTCGAAGCGGTCCTCCTGGTCGCGCATGACGTTGCCGAAGGCGTGGTCGTTGAAGACGACGCAGACGGCGTTGATGCCGTACTGGACGGCGGTAGCGAGCTCCTGCGAGTTGAAGAGGAAGCCGCCGTCGCCGGAGACGCAGACGACGGGCCTGTCCGGCTGTGCGGTCTTCGCGCCGAGCGCAGTGGGCCAGGCGAAGCCGAGGTTGCCGAAATAGGAGGAGTTGAGGTACGTGCCGGGCTGCTCGACAGGGTAGAAGAGCCTGCTGTAGTAGCCGAGCTGGGTCATGCCGGCGACGAAGATGCCGTCCGGCGGGATGGCGGCGCGGACAGCGTTCATGTAGGAGTCAAGCGGTTCGACGCGGAGGGGGCCGAAGCGCGCCGCGCGCAGCTTCTCCAGCAGTTCGCGCTTGCTCTCGGCCGGGGGCATGGCGTCCGCAAGGGCGTCGCCGAGTTTCTCCAGCGAGCCCTTGGCGTCGCCGACTATGCCGAGCGTGTTGCCGGGGTAGTTGCGCCCGATCTCGTCGGGGTCGATGTCTATCTGCACGATCTGCGCGTCGTGGGTGAGCATCGCGCTGGCGAAGCGGGTGCCGACCGCGAGGAAGACGTCGTGGTGCCGGAGGTGGTTGCGGAAATCGTCGGCGCGCGACTTCAGCGTGCCCATGCTGAGGTAGTGGGAGTCGGGGACCGCGCCCTTGCCCTCGTGCGTCGTCATCACCGGGGCCTGCAGGTGCTCGGCGACGCGCAGCAGCGCGTCGGACGCGCCGGAGGAGATGACGCCGCCGCCCGCCCAGATGATGGGGTTCTTCGCTTCCGCCAGCGCGCGCGCCGCACGCTCGATGTCTGAGTCGGACGCGGCGTCGCGGCGGTAGTCGCCGGGCTCCAGCAGGTCGATGTCCGCCACCTCCGAGAGCGTCTCCGGCGGTATCTCGATCTCGACCGGACGCGGGCGTCCGGTGCGAAGCTGGCGGAACGCTTCGTGGACGGCGCCGGGCACGTCGACGGCGTCGAGGACGCGGTAGGCCGCCTTGGTCACGGGGCGTATCGCGTCCATCTGGTCGTTGACCTCGTGGAGTATGCCCACGTCCTTGCCGATGAGGTCCTTCTGCACCTGCCCGGAGACGACGAGGATGGGCGAGGACGCCGCGTACGCGGTGCCGATGGCGGCGGAGGCGTTGAGGAGGCCGGGGCCGGGAACGACCATCGCGGTGCCCGTGCCGCCTCCCGCGCGGGTGAAGCCGTCCGCCATGTAGGCGGTGGCCTGCTCGTGCCGGACGGTGATGAAGCGCATCCCGGGCTCGTCCAGGATGGGGTCGATCGCGTGGTACATCTGGACGCCGGGAAGGCCGAAGACGACCTCCGCGCCTTCGCGGCGCATGGAGCGTATGAGCGCTTGTCCGCCGGTCATCTCTGGCATGGGGTTGCTCCTGCGCCCGGACGCGCGTGGCCGCGCCTGTCGGGCGCGGCGGGGGCATTATAGCGCGAGGGCGGGGCAGGGGGGCTTAACTGGACAGCGTGCGGAAGTGGCGTACAATGCGCGCCGGTTTTGTGAACAAGCTCGCATTTCCAGTACAGACATCTGGACGAAGGGAGTTGATTCTATGGTTGGGGAAGTAGCTGTTTTCATCGATCTGGAGAACCTGCGCTACGGGCTCTTGAACCACTACGGCATGGAGCCGGACTTCCGGCAGATAGTGGACAAGGCGCAGAAGTATGGGCGGCCCACGATGATGCGGGCCTATGCCGATTTCAGCGAGCACCCGTCCGAGATAACGCGGCAACTGTCCATGTGCGGCATCGAGGCGATCAACATCCCGGTGAAACGGTCGCTGGTGACGAAGGGCGGGCAGCAGATAGAGCGCGTCAAGAATGCGGCCGACATGGCCCTGTCGCTCGACATGATGGTCGAGGCGTTCGACGCGGACAACAGCGGGAAGGAGAAGGTCTTCCTGATGGTCTCCGGCGACGCAGACTACATGCGGCTGGTGACGCAGGTGAAGAACCGCTTCGGCCAGCGCGTCATCATCTGCAGTGTGCCGGAGAGTGTGAGCAACGACCTGGTAGCCGCGGCGGGCAACGAGACGGACTACTACGAAACGCCGGAAGTAGAGAGCGTCGACCCGGACACGCTGAAGGCGGCGATCGTGGCGATGGTGCAGCGCGGGCCCGCGCCGCTGCATTACTGGAGCCTGCGCATCATCGACTCCTGGTGCCAGGACCCCCGGCAGGCCATCCCCGGGACGGCGAAAGAGAAGCGCGACGCCATCGGCGAGTTGTGCGACGAGGGCGTGCTGTACCGGCAGCCCTTCCACGACGAGCGCTCCGGTCGGCAGGTGTCCGAGGCCCTGCTGGACGAGGAGCGCGCGATGGAGCTGGGCTACCTGTAATTCCGGACAAAAGGAGCACGCCATGGCGCGATTTCCACGGGTCACGACCCGCGAACAGGTGTCCCCCGAGCACCAGCAGCACTACGACTACATAGCGGGAAGCCGCGGACACGTGATCGGGCCGTTCACGGTGCTGCTGAACAGCCCCGACGTCGCCCAGCGTATCGCGCACGTAGGGACGTACATCCGCTTCGAGAACACGCTTCCGGGCGTGCTGCGCGAACTGGCGATCCTCACGGTCGCGCGCGAGTGGAACTGCCAGTTCGAATGGACCGCCCACCAGCCGATAGGAGAGAGCGAAGGGCTGAGCGCCGGGACGATCGCAGCAGTGCGCGACCGCACCGCGCCGGACGGGCTCTCCGGCGATGAGGAGCTGGTGTTCCGGTACGTAAGCTCGCTCCTGGAGAAGGGGCGTGTGCCGGACGACGTGTTCCGGCAAGCGCAGGAGCGGTTCGGGACGCGGACGGTCACGGACCTGACGGCGACGGCGGGCTACTACTCGATGCTGGCGTGCGTGCTGAACGCGGGTGCGGTTGTCCCGGATGAAGGGACGCCCCGCCTGCTCCCGGACGCGGAGTACTAGGGAGCGCTTGCTCATGCAGCCCCCTGCATGAATCCACAGGCAAGCATTCTGCGTACTAGTGTGAGAGGATGCCGCCTGCGCGCCGCGTAACGCCCTATAGTTGACGCGCCCAAGCGCCTCCCATCCCGGCGTAAGAGGCTGAGTATGCGTTTCTTGTCCGCAAAGGCGGGCCCGTTCTACGTCTGGCAGGTCCCGGTACTGCTCGCCGTTCTCGTCGGCGCCGGGCTCGCCGCCTACTACTACGCGCCGATGCCGTCGACCGCTCCCACCGGAGGGCTCGCCGAGGGCGAACAGCTGGTGCCGGTGCAACGCGGGACGCTGACCGACGCCATCGCTACGAGCGGAACAGTGGTATTCCCGATGCGGGAGGAGGCCTCGTTCACGGTCGCAGGCGAGGTGGGCGAGGTGCTGGTGAGCGTGGGCAGCCTTGTGCGGGAGGGGGACGTGCTCGCGCGGCTGGACGCGGCGACGATGGCGTCGCTGGAGCGCAACGTCGCAAAGGCGGAGGTGGACCTGCGCGACGCCCGCGAGGCGTTGGCCGACGCGCTCGGCCTGCCGGACGCGTCCGAGATCTCGGCGGCAAGCGACGCGGTAACGCTCAGCCGCCGGGCGTTGGAGAACGCGCAGGCCGACCTCGAACTCACGATGAGGAACACGGCCAGGGACGAGCAGGACGCGCGCGATGCGATACAGGACGCGATGGACGCGGTGGATGACGCGCTCGACGTGGTGGACGAGTACGCGGAGGAGTACGCGGATGCGTTCGTGCAGTGGCTGGGCGTTCCGGCATCGAGCGTGAACACAGCGCAGAGCCCCTCGGAGGTGCTCGACGGATGGCAGCTGGACCTCGACGCGCTGTTCGACGACCGGCAGGTGCTGAACCACGATCTCTCCTGGATGGACCCGCCCGACGACGACCCGGCGACGCTGTGGGACGAGCTGGTCGTCTTCTCGTGGAAGACGCTGTACGTCGGCAGGCTGGCGGGGACGTGCCCGGACGGCCCGCCGTACGAGGGGCGGTGCGCGGAGCACGAGATGGAGGAGGCGTGGACAGCGCTGGAAGACGCCCGTGCCGTGGTCGAGGACAAGCGTGCCGTGGTGGACGACGCTCGTGCCGATCTGGAGAACACGCAGGCGAAGACGGCGCGCGAGATACTCTCGGCTGAGGAGGCGGTGGAGAAGGCGGAGAACGCGCTGGTTGCCGACGAGGAGTCGGCGGCGGAGCTCGTCGTCGAGACGGAGTCGCTGGACGTGGCGTTGCTGCAGTCCGAGATCACCGTGGCGGAGCACGCGCTCGCCGGTGCGCTGGAGGCCGTGGAGAACGCGGCGCTGACCGCTCCGGTGTCCGGCATCGTGGAGGACGTTTCGATGGAGGCGGGCGACCGCTTGGGCGAGCAGGGCGGTCAGCAGACGCCGTCGATCACCATCCTGGACCCGTCCGTGGTGGAGGTCGACGGCTCCGTGGACGAGATAGACGTGCTGGCGGTATCGGTGGGGATGCCCGTGGCGGTGAGTCTGAGCGCGCTGGAGGGTCAGACCTTGACGGGCGAGATCGTCGAGATCGGCGCGGCGTCGGCCGGGCAGACGGGCGTGGTGACGTTCCCCGTGACGATACGGCTGGACGTTCCGGCGGGGCTGGCGCTGCGCGACGGGCTGAGTGCGGTCTCGGAGATCGTGCTGGCCCAGTACCCCGACGAGCTGCTGATACCGACGTCGTCGGTGAGCGGCAGCATCATCGCGCCGGTGGTGCGCGTGTCCGTCGACGGCGTCGTCGAGGAGCGGCAGGTCACGCTCGGCCCGAGCGATGACTTCTGGGTGGTGGTGATCGATGGGCTGTCGGAGGGCGAGCACGTGGTGATGCCGGAGCCCGCGGCGGCGGCGCAGGGCGGCGGCGGGGCGTTCGGGGCCGTGTTCGGCGGTGGAGCGAGGCGCTTGCGCGGCGGCGGTGGCGGTGGTGGAGGCGGGTAGCCATGACCACCCTCATAGAGGTGACTGACCTGCGGAAGACGTACCGCCTGGGCCCGCTGGCTGTTCCGGTGCTGAACGGCGTGAGCCTGGCGGTGGAGCACGGGGAGATGGTCTCCATCATGGGGCCGTCCGGCTCTGGGAAGTCCACGCTGATGAACATCATCGGCTGCCTCGATGCGCCAACCTCCGGCAGTTACCTGCTGGAGGGCGAAGAGGTGAGCCGCTGGGGCGACGCCCGGCTGGCGGCGGCCCGCAACCGGAAGATCGGGTTCGTGTTCCAGACCTACAACCTGCTGCCCCGCCTCTCCGCGCTGGCCAACGTGGAGCTGGCGCTGCAGTACGGCGAGCGGCGGAACGCGCGCGCCCGTTCGCTGCAGGCACTGGAATCGGTGGGGCTGGGGCACCGCTACAGGCACCGCCCGCTGGAGCTCTCCGGCGGCGAGCAGCAGCGGGTCGCGATAGCGCGGGCGCTGGTAAAGGACCCCGCGATCATGCTCGCGGACGAGCCGACGGGCGCGCTCGACTCCCGCTCCAGCGCCGAGATCATGGCGATCCTGCAGCGGCTGAACCGCGACCAGGGGCTGACGGTCGCGCTGGTGACGCACGAGGCCGACGTAGCACGCCACACGCGGCGCATCGTCTCGCTGCGCGACGGGCTGGTGGTGGGCGACGAGCCCGTTGCGGAGCCGTTGCATGCGGAGGCCGCGGAAGGGGCGCCGGCATGACGCCGATCGCGCTCATCGGCACGGCATGGTCGTCCATCGGCGGGAACCGTCTGCGGACGGGCCTGACGCTGCTCGGCATCATCATCGGCGTGGCGGCGGTTATCGCGCTCATGTCCATCGGTCGCGGGGCGCAGGAGGACATAACCAACCGTATCGAATCGCTCGGCTCGAACCTGCTCTACGTGCGTCCGCTGGACGGCGATCTGACGCTGGACGACGCGCTCGCGCTGGTGGACCCCGTGTTCGCGCCTTCCATCGTGAGCGTCGCGCCGGAGGTGTCCGTGAGCGGTTCGGTGACGTACCGGTCCACCGACACGTTCACGCAGGTGGCCGGGGTCACGGCGGAGTTCGCGGACGTGCGGAACTTCGAGGTCGCGTCGGGCGAGTTCATCTCACCGGCGCACGTGCTGAACCGGAAGAACGTGGCGGTGCTCGGTTCGCAGACCGCGGAGGACCTGTTCGAGGAGCGCGACCCGGTAGGCGTGGACATCGCCATCTCCGGCATCCGCTTCACGGTCATCGGGGTGCTGGAGAGCAAGGGGGCTACCGCCTTCGGGAACGAGGACAACCGCGTGCTCGTCCCGCTGACGACGGCGTTCTTCCGGTTGAGCGGCCAGCGCACCGCGGCGGGCGACCTCACCGTCTCGCTCATCAACGTGCAGGCGGACGGCGAACGGATCGAGGAGGCGCAGGAGGCGGCGACGGTGCTCCGCCTGCGGCACGAGATCACGGACACGGACGACTTCCGGGTCGACACGCAGCAGTCGGTCATCGACGCGCTGAGCGAGACGACGGGGACGCTGACCGTGTTCCTGGGCGCGGTCGCGGGTATCTCGCTCGTCGTCGGGGGCATCGGCATCATGAACATCATGCTGGTGTCGGTGACGGAGCGGACTCGGGAGATCGGCATCCGCAAGGCGCTGGGCGCGAAGCGGCGCGACATCCTCGCGCAGTTCGTGACCGAGGCGGTCATGCTGAGCATCGGCGGCGGTCTGCTGGGCGTCGGCGCAGGCGTCGTGGCATCCCGGCTGATGGACGGGTTCACGCTTGCGGGGTCGGAGCTGATGACGGTGTTCAGCGGCGACATCGCGGCGCTGGCGCTGGTCGTGTCGGCGGCGATAGGGCTCTTCTTCGGCATCTATCCGGCGGCGCGGGCGGCACAGCTGCATCCCATAGAGGCGCTGCGGCATGAGTAACGGAGGTTCACGCTGATGGGTGCGAAGGGGTTCATCCTGATGCTGCTGCTGTTCGCCCTCGTTGGGGCGGGCGCGGGCTACGGCGCGGCGCAACTCGTTCCGATGGAGGAAGAGGAGGCCGCGCCCGCGACGGCGGACCTCGTCGCGCCGGGCGCTGGCGGCGCAGGTGCGGGTGCAGGCGCCGGCGCTGGGACAGGACGCGCTCGGCAGACCGGCGGGCAGCCCTCGGTGGACGACATCATCGTGGCGATGCCGGAGGAGGTGCGCCGGGAGTTGGAGAACAACCCTGAAGCCGCAGCGATGGCGCGCGCCCAGATACAGATGGCTATCGACTCCGGCATGATTCCGCCGGAGGCCCTGCAGGAGCTTGCAGGCGGAGGCGTGGTGGAAGATGCACCCGACGCGGCGGGAGCGGAGGGCGCGCGGAACGCCGAGCCGCTGACCGGTACGGTGGCGTCATTCGGCGGAGGGACGCTCCGCTTGGAGACGCCGGACGGCGAGGCTGCGATCGCCGTGCCGGACGATGCGCCGGTGAACGTGACGAAGGCCGTGGCCGACGCGACGTCTTACCTGGAGGTGGGAGCGGAGGTGTCGGTGATCGCGCGCCCGGACGACTCGGGCAGCCTCGCTGCGGCGGCGATCATCGTGGGCGGCGCGGGACAGGGCGCGAGCGGCGGTCGCGGCTTCGGTGGCCTTGCGGCTGTGGTCTTGGGAACGGTCGCGTCGTTCTCGGACGGCGTGCTGACGCTTGAGACACCGGATGGCCCGGCGGAGTTCACCGTGGCGGACGATGTGCCGGTGCGCATCACCACGACGGCGGCCGAGGCGGCTGGCGAGTTGACGGCGGGTGTGACCGTGACGGCGTTCGTCCAGCGCGAGGCGGACGGCAGCCTGTCGGCGGCGAGCGTGAACGTTGGCGAAGGAGGCGGAGGCTTCGGGCGCGGGCTGTTCGGAGGCGGCCAGGGCGGTCGTCAACGCGGTGGCGCCGGCGGCGGCCAGGGTGACGGGGAGTCCGGTGGCTGAGATGCCGGACAGCGCCGGTGGGGTGAGCGTCCTGCGGAATGCCGTGGACGGCGCCGCGTGGACGTTCGTCTACGCGCCGGGCGCCGGCTCCAACCTTCGCGACCCGTTCGGCCAACGGCTCGCTGAGCGGCTGCCGGAGGCGGGCATATCGCTCGTACGCTTCCAGTTCCCCTACCAGGAGGCGGGGCTCCGCAGGCCGGACAGCCCCAGGATACTGCTGGCGACGTGGCGCGCCGTGCTGGAGTCGTCGCGCACTCCCGGCACGCCTATTGCCATAGGCGGGAGGTCGCTGGGCGGACGCATCGCGTCGATGCTGGCGTCGGAAGGAGCGTCGGTAGACGCGCTCGCGCTGTTCGCGTACCCGGTGCACCCGCCGGGCAGGCCGGAGCGTCTGCGCACCGTGCACCTGCCGGCCATCGCGTGCCCCACGCTCTTCTGCTCCGGCACGCGCGACTCATACGCCTCGCCGGACGAGCTTGCCGCCGCCGCCGCGCTCGTGCCGGACGCGCGCGTTCACCTGCTCGACGGCGCGGACCACGGCTTCGCGACGCTCAAGTCGAGCGGGCGCTCGCGGGAAGACGTCTGGGCGGAGGCGGCGGGCGTGCTCGTCGAGTGGCTGGGCGGGTTGTAGCCGTAGGGGGAGGTTTCAAACCGCCCCCTACGCCGCGCCTTCAGGAGGCGAGTGAGAGCACGTCGCAGTCGCGCGGGTTGATGTCCGGGCGTAGCGAGTTGAAGACGAGGAAGCGCAGCGTGCCGTCCGGTGAGCGCTCGCCGTATTCGACCTCGACCGCGAGGGACGGTTCGCACCAGTGGGAGAAGAGGCTGACGCCGGGCTCGCGTGCGAAGGGGCACTGATCGGTGTGCCGCTGGGAGAGCATCCGGTGGAGGAGGCGCTGGTCGCCGCGCGCCGTGCCCGCGCCCGCCGCGCCGGTGAACCGGAGCAGCCCGTCCTCGAAGACCCCGAGCAGGAGCGAGTCGAAGTGCTGCCTGCTGCCGCCGAACGTGTAGCCGCCGACCACGAGGTTCATGGTGCGGGAGTGCTTGGTGGAGAGCCAGTGGCGGGAGCGCTTGCCCGGCTCGTAGAGGCTGTGCTTGTCCTTGGCGACGATGCCGTGGAGGCCGAGCTCACGCGCGGCGGCGTACATCGCAACGCCCTCGCCCTCCTCGAAGTGGCAGACGTGGACGGTGGCGTTGGGCCGCAGCGCGTCGTGGAGGCGGGCCTTGCGCTCGTAGAGCGGGTGGTTCAGGAGCGGCTTGCCGTCCAGGTGGAGGATGTCGAACACCTCGTAGTTGACGGGCGTCCTGCGCCTGGCTTCGGCGCCGGCGAGCCAGCGCTCGACGACGGCGTAGCGCTGGGGGATGCCCTCGTCGCTGAGCGCGACCAGCTCGCCGTCGAGCACGACGCTCGCGTCCCCGGCGGCGTTGCGGAGCGCGTCGGCGACTTCGGGGAACGCGGCGGTGATGTCGGCCCCGCCGCGCGTGTGCATGCGCACGTCGCCCTTGCTGACGACGGAGATGGCGCGGATGCCCTCCCACTTGATCTCGTAGAGGCGGTCGGGCGCGTCGGTCGGCTCAGGCGAGGGGGTGGGGATCATGGGCTCGACCAGACCGAAGGCGAGTGCAGCGCGTTCGGAGCCGGTCTGCGAGGTCGTCGTCATGGCGTCAGGAGGCCTTCCGCGCCTTGCGAGCGGCGGCGACAGGTTCCTCGTTTTCGGCGTCAGGCGTGGGGGCGCGGGCTGCTTCGATGGACGCGCGCAGGGCCTCCATGAGGTCGCGCACCTTGCCCTGCGGCGCCTCCGGGGCTGCGGAGATGGGCGCGCCGGAGCCGAGCTTGGCCTCGATCACCTGCTGGAGCGCGTCCCGGTACTCGTCCCGGTACTCGCCGGGCTGGAACTCGCCGGTGAGCTGGTCGATGAGCATCACCGCCATCTGCAGCTCGGCCTCGCTCACTTCGACCTCGCCCGGCAGGTCGAGCTCGGCCGTGCCGCGTATCTCGTCCGGGTAGTACATCGTCTCCATGATGAGGCCGTCGACGTACGGGCGGATGAGGCAGAGGTGCTCCTTGTTGCGGAGCGCGACCTTGGCGATGGCGACGCGGTCCGTGGCCTCCAGCGCCTTCTTCAGGAGCGCGAAAGGCTTCACGCCCACGCTCTCGGGCTCGATGTAGTAGCTCTTCTCGTAGTGGACGGGGTCGATGGTGGCGATGTCCACGAACCGGAGGATGTCGATGGTGTGGGTGGTCTTGAGCGGGAGGTTATCGAAGTCCTCCGCCTCCATCACGAGGTACTCGTCGCGGGCGAACTCGAAGCCACGGACGACCTCGCTGTACTCGGCCTCCACCTCACAGGAGGGGCACCAGCGCTTCTGCTTGAGGCGGGTGTGGCAGGAGTCGTGGAGCTGGACGAAGCCGATGTCCTTGCTCTCGGTGGCGATATAGAGCTTCATAGGGATGGCGACCATCCCGAAACTTATCGCGCCTTTCCATATCGCACGGGCCATGAGCACCCCCGAGAGCGGAGTTAGTGTAGGTGTGCCGGACGCGGCGGGTCAACGGGAGAATGTCGCGAAAGCGCACTCCCATGGAGCTGTGAGCGCCAGGCGGGCGAGGGGAAGCTTGACAGAGGTCAGAGTTGCGTGAAGAGGGCGATGAAGCCGCCGGCCATGGTTGCCCAGACGCCCCCGATGAGCACCAGCAGTATGTTGAAGCGGGCGTTCATGTCCAACCGGAGGGCGCCGACCTCAGCGTGGAGGTTGGCGTCGACCTGGCGTATCTCCTCACGGAGGGAGGTCTGGCCTTGCGTGAGGTCGCCGAGGCGTTCGTTGACCTGCTCGTAGGCGCCTTCGAGGCGGCTGATGCGTTCTTCCGGGGCCGGCGTCTGGGTGGTCATGGCGTCACTCCTTCGAATTCTAGCACGCCCGGTCAAGCGGGGCGGAGGGCGTTACGCCTCACGGTAGAGAGCACCGCCCCGAACGGGCAATGGGCGGATGTCACAGCCGTATCCCATGTTGGTGTCTGATGTGTGACATCCGCCCGTTGCGCCGACAAACCACCCCTCCTTACCCTGTCCTGCACGGCCCCACCGTCGCCTCGCCCCCCCACCGCCGGACCTGAGGCCGATTCCCACAGGAGGTATGTCCCGAAATGTCCCACAATGTCCCACCTGAGCGAACGATCGTCCTTTCGCCTCGCCAGGCAGCCGCCCTCCCGTACGTCGCGTCGGAGCCCACCCTCACGCGCGGGGCGCAGGCCACGCGGAGGGAGTGAGGGTTGCCGAAACCATATTCTGTAACTACAATCCTGTAATGACAGACAGCGCACCGTTCTGGGTATGGGACCCTGCCAAAGATGCAGCGAACCTGCGCGACCACGGCCTCGGCTTCGAGACCGCCATGCTGGTGTTCGATGACCCGCTCGCAGCCACGGTCGAGGACCCGTATCCCTACGAGCAGCGGTGGCGGACGGTAGGAATGGTCGGCGCGGTGGTGCTGATGGTTGTCCACACCTGGCCTGAGCGCAATGTGGACACGGGGAACGAGGTCGGACGCATCATCAGCGCACGGAGAGCGACCAGTCGTGAAAGGAACGCGTATGAAGAAGGAACGTGCTGAGTTGACCGGCGAACAAAGGGCGGAGATCGAGGCGTTGGAGAAGCTGCCGGACGACCGGATCGACACGACAGATATCCCCGAAGTGCTCGACTGGTCGAATGCGAGGCGAGGGCTGTTCTACCGGCCTGTGAAGCGGCAGGTCACGCTGCGGCTGGACGCGGACGTGTTGACCTGGTTCAAGGTGCATGCGCGCGATGGCCGTGGCTACCAGACGGACATCAACCGGGCACTCCGCGAGCACGTCCAGCGGCGTGGGTCTGCGGGGTGAGTCTCAGGAGACAACTCCCACCCTGTCCATCGATGTTGATATCGGCGTGACACGCGCCCCTTGCGCGGTGTGACGCCCTTGCCGCACGATGGTAGGGCGCGACCGAGAACGCGCACATCGACCCTGGCGGACGAGCCGCAGGAAGAACGCTGCCCCCTCAGCGAGAGCGAGGGGGCTTTCTGTGTTAACCGGGTGGCGGAGGCGCCATCGGGTAACGGGTGGAGAAGGTGGACCCGTGGCAGAAGACCTCACGCGATATGCGAACGACCCCGTCGGGTTCTTGACGGACGTGCTCGGCGACGCCGGGGCGCCGTACTCGAAGCAGGCGGAGATGCTCGATGCGCTGGTGCATCACCGGCGCGTCAGCGTCGTCGGGGCGAACGGCTCCGGCAAGGACTGGGCCGCGGGCCGCGCCGTGCTCTGGTGGCTGGAGACGCGCCCGGAGAGTAAGGCGCTCACGCTCGGACCGACGCAGCGCCAGGTCGATGAGGTCGTCTGGCAGGAGATGCGCGAGGCGTACGCGGCGGCAGCGGACGTGCTCAGCGGGAGGATGCTGAAGTCGGCGTACCGCATCGACGAGCAGCGGTTCGCGCTCGGCTTCTCCACGAACAACGCGCTCAACATCCAGGGTTTCCACTCGGACCAGCTGTTGGTGGTCGTGACGGAGGCGCACGCGATGCCGCAGTCGCAGATGGACGCCATCAAGCGGCTGCAACCGAACCGGCTCCTGCTGGTCGGCAACGCGCTCTCACGGGACGGCGAGTTCTACGATTCGCACCACGCGAAGCGTCGCCTCTACCACCGCATCGCCATCTCGGCGCTCGATACGCCCAACTTCACCGGCGAGGACGGCGGCCGTCGCGGCATGATCACGCCCGAGGACGTGGAGGAGCTCGCGATGGACTGGGGCGAGGACCACCCGTTGTACGCGGCGTCGGTGCTTGCGGAGTTCCCGGACATGCTGGAGGACTCACTCATCGGCCGGGGCGCCGTGGAGTCGGCGATGGCGCGGTGGGAGGAGGGCGTCGTCGTCGTTCCTGCGGAGCGGGACGTAGGGGCGGTTTTCAAAACCGCCCCTACACCGGACGAGGTTCCTCCCTGCGCAGGAACGACGGAGGGTGAAGCGGCGGACGAACGCTCCCCGAGAGATGTTTCGACTCCGCCTCCGGCTTCGCTCAACATGACAGACCCCAACGAACCCGTCTACATCGGGGTGGACGTGGCGCGGTTCGGTTTCGACAAGTCGGCCATCTGCGTACGGCAGGGCGAGCGCGTGCTGTCGGTGCGGTCGTTCGAGCGGATGGACACGATGCGGCTGGTGTACGAGGTGCTGGGAACGGTGGCGGACACGGGCGCGACCGCCGTGTTCGTCGACGAGGGCGGCGTCGGCGGAGGCGTCGTCGACCGGCTGCGGGAGCTCGGCGCGCCAGTCTACGGGGTGCACTTCGGCGGCTCGGCGCAGCGTCCGAAGCGTTTCTTCAACCGGCGGTCGGAGATCTTCTGGGAGCTGCGGAGGCTGTTCGACCTGGAAGCGATCGCGGTCCCGCGCGACGAGGAGCTGGCGGGTCAGCTGCTCGGGCTGCGGTACGACCTCTCCAGTTCCGGCCAGGTGCGGCTGGAGGGCAAGCGGGAGATGCGCAAGCGCGGCATGCCGTCGCCGGACAAGGCGGATGCGCTGGCGCTCGCGTTCCTCGTGCCGCCGTCGCTCGGCATCTGGACGGGAGCGGAGCCGTTCCTGCGCGACGGTCCGCCGCCGAGACCGACCATCGAGGCGTTCGGCTACGACCGGCCTCCGCCGTTCTCGGAGCCGCCGCCTGCGGACGAGGACGACGGCGGGGCCTCGGCGAACCGGTTCAGGGTGTGGTGATGGGGGGGCTACGCCTGCGCTTCCTCGAGGTAGGAGCGGTCGAGGTAGGAGGCGATGTCCGGGCCGTGGGGCGGGGTGAGGCCGAAGCGGAGGCGTATCTCCAGCGGGATGGCGAACGTCTCGGGCTCCGGGCGCATGGGGCTGGGGATGTCGTCCAGTTCTCTCGCGGCCCGTTCCTCGCTGAGGTCCGACGCACCGGCCACCAGCGCAATCGCTGCCTTGCGGCGCGACGGGTCGGCTGCCCAGCGGGCGGCGTCGAGCAGCGCCCGGAGAAAGCCGACGACGATGCCGCGGTTCGCCTCGCCCCACGGACGGCTGACGGCGATGACGCCTCCCGGGTAGCCGGGGACGACGTCCGAGTGGCGGGCGATGAGCCTCATCCCTGCCTCCTCGGCGCGGGCGTTCCACGGCGGGTTGAGCACACCCGCGAACGTCTCGCCCTTCTCCATCGACTCGAGCCGGTAGCCGGTCGCGCCGGCGGGGACGAACGTGTAGTCGCGGTCGAGTTCCAGCCCGTGCTCCTGCAGGATGCGGCGCAGGACGAGGCCGTAGGCGGTGTCCACGGCGTCGACCGCAAGCGCCTTCCCGCGCAGGTCGTCCCACGTCTGAATCTCGGGTCGCACGTAGACGGGCAGGTTCACCCCCGAGCTTGCCCGGGCGACGGCGACGACCTCCGGCCCTTCGCGCTCAGACCACGCGAGGACGTTGTCGAACGCGGTGGAGGCGATCTGCCAGCGGCCCTGGATGAGTCCGCGCATCTGCTCGGTGGAGCTCGGTGTGCGCGTCACCTCGACCTCGAGTCCCTGCGCCTCGAAGAGTCCGCCTGCCCTGGCGAGCGCGACCGCCGCGCCCTCCCCGAACGTGATGAAGCCGATCTTCGTGAGGTCAGGCATCGTTCTCTCCTCTCGCGGCTCTGCCAGCGTACTGCCCTTCACCCCGTCGGTTCACCCTCTCCCTAACCCTCTCCCCTCAAGGGAGAGGGGATCAGACCGGGCCCAGTGCCGCACGCGGCTACTATATCCTGTCCGGTGCGCACGGGCGGCGCAGGGGAAGGGTCATGGAAGTAGGCCAGTTGAAAGCGTTCCTGACGGCGGTGCGGCTGCACTCGTTCAGCCGCGCGGCGTCGGAGCTGGGGGTCACGCAGCCGACGCTCAGCACCCGCATCCTTCTGCTGGAGAGCGACCTGGGCGAGCCGCTGTTCAGCCGCATCGGCAGGGGCGTGCGCCTGACCGACGCGGGCCGGACGTTCCTGCCGTACGCGCAGCGGGCGCTCGACACGCTGGAGCGCGGCAAGGAGACGGTCGTGGCGAGCCGTACCGCGGCGACGGGACGGCTGCACATCGGCGCGGCGCGCGGGATATCGTCGGCGGTGCTGCCGGGGATACTGGAGACGTTCCACGAGCGTTACCCCGCCGTGGACGTGGCGATCAAGACAGGGCGCTCATCGGAAGTGTTGGAGTGGGTGCTGTCGGAGCAGATACAGGTGGGCGTGTCGCGTGCGCTGAACCACCCGGAGGTGGTCACGACGCACCTGTACGACGAGGAGATCGTGCTGGTGACGCACCCGGAGCACCGGTTCACGAAGGACGGTCACGCGAGCATCTACGAGGTGGGGTCGGAGCCGCTCATCATCTACGACAAGGAGAGCACGTACTTCGTGCTGATGGACCGGGTCTGCCGGGAGGCGGGCATCGTGCCGAACATCGCGATGGACCTGGACAGCATCGAGTCGACGAAGCGGATGATCGAGCGCGGGCTGGGCGTGAGCTTCCTGCCGTACAAGTCGGTGGAGCGGGAGTTCGGGTTGGGCACGCTGGCGCACGTGCAACTGGAGGAGGGGCACCGCATCACTCTGCCGACGGCGGCGATGGTGCGGCGGGCGTCGTCCTACGGCCCGCTGGTAACCGCGTTCCTCGACCTGCTGCAGAGCATGTACGGCGGCGCCGAAGCAGAGGAGCAGGCGGACTTAGGCGCCCCCGTTCCCGGCACATCCCTCTGCTAGACTCGACGCATGAGCACCCTCGACGATCTGCAACGCTATCTCGATAACCCGCTGCCCGCGGAGGCGGCGGGGCGTTCGCTGCTGTCCGGCTCGATGGGCGAGTCGCCGTCCAAGTACTCGCGCAGCCCGGCGATGTGGAACGCGGCGTTCGGTGAGATCGGGCTGGACGCGGTGCACTGCCCGTTCGACGTGCGACCGGAGAACCTCGCGGGCTTCGTCGAGGCGGCGCGTGCGTACCCCGGCTTCATGGGCTCCAACGTGACGGTGCCGCACAAGCTGGCCATCATGCCGCTGCTGGATGAGATAGACCCCATCGCGCGGGAGATCGGCGCGGTCAACACGTTCATGCAGACCGAGGACGGCAGGCTCGTCGGCTTCAACACGGACGCCGACGGGCTGATAGCGAGCATGCTGCGCACGCTGCCGGGCCAGTCCGAGCCGTTCCTCCCGACGTTGCAGGGCAAGCGCGTGCTGCTGCTGGGCGCGGGCGGCGCGGGACGGGCGTCGGCGTTCGCGCTGGCGAAGGAGGTCGGCGACGGCTCGGTGCTGCTCACGAACCGCTCGTTGGAGCGCGCGGAGGAGCTCGCGAAGCAGGCGGCAGCGGCCACCGGCGCGAGGGTAACCGCCACGGCGCAGGAGCTGGCCCTGGACGTGGTCTGGAGCATGGACGTCATCGTCAACGCATCGACGGTGGGGCAGTCCGGCGTGCGGCGGCTGGGCAACGGCGAGGCGACCTCGCTCGAAGCGTTCTCGTCGCTCGCGCCCGCTTCGCCCGCGATCGTTCCGGAGGGAGACGGCGGAGCGTCGTTCTGGCGCCCGTGGTTCGCGGCGTCGTTCAAGGCGATAGCGGAGAACAACGCACGGTCGGCTGCGGCGATAGCCATGTGCAAGCCGGATACGGCGTTCGTTGACGCGGTGTACTCGCCGGACGAAACGGTGCTGTTGCGCCAGGCGCGGCTGTCGGGACGCAAGACGCTGAACGGCAAGGGGATGCTGGTGATGCAGGCGGCGTTCTCGTTCGTGAACCGGATGACGCGCCGCCACCTGCAGGCCGCAGGCCACGACCCCGACGCGCTGTACGACCGCGTCGTCGAGGTGATGGCGGCCGGGTTCTGAGCGCACCGATGGAGATCCCGGCAGGCAGTTGGGTGTTGCGTCCGTGGCGGGAGGGGGATGAGCCCGCGCTGGTGAAGTACGCCAACAACCGCAACGTCTGGATAAACCTCAAGGACCTCTTCCCCCATCCGTACACGACGGAGGACGCCGAAGCGTGGGTGCAGTCGCAGAAAGACCGAGACCCCCCGACGAACTTCGCCATCGCCAACGCCGACGAGGCTATCGGCGCGATCGGACTGAAGCTGCAGGAGGACATCTATAAGCGGTCCGCCGAAGTGGGGTACTGGCTTGGCGAGCCGTTCTGGGGGCAGGGTATCGCTGCCCATGCGCTCCGGGCGTTGACGGAATACGCGTTCACCACATTCGACCTCGTCCGGCTGGAGGCGTTCGTCAAGGAGTGGAACCCCGCTTCGGGCCGCGTCCTCGAGAAGTGCGGTTTCACGCTGGAGGCGCGGTTGCGGAAGAGGGTCACCAAGGACGGCAAGACGGTAGACCAACTCCTGTACGCGCTCGTCCGGGAGTAGGCGCGCTGCTCCGCGTCGACAGGCGGAGTAAGATAGCGCGGTACACCGGCAGGCGGAGGCGCAGCGATGGTCGACACAGCCCCTCAGCAGACGAAGACGCGCAGGATAGACGGCGACAGCCACTTCTTCCCGCCGCCGGACTTCACCGGCGTGAGCGAGACGATCGGCGTTTCCGAGCAGGCGCTCGACATGCTGCTGCGCGACGCGTTGTTCTTCTCCGACCGGGAGGCGAGGCGCGGGGGGTTCCGGGCGTCGGCTGCAGGGCAGCGCACGGGCGCCATCAACCCGACGGCGGCGGTGACCGGGCAGCAAAGAGGGCCCATCGGCCACGGAGTCGCGGACCAGCGCGTGAAGCTGCTGCCGGAGACGGGGTTCGAGATGCAGGTGCTCATCCCGGACGGCATCTACGGCAACCCGTTCGGCTCTCCGGTCGAACGAGAATGGGACCCCGGCCTGCGGCTGGCGCTCTGCATGGGCTACAACAACGCGACCGCCGACGCGCAGCGGCAGTACCCGGAGCAGCTGATCGGAACCGGCGTCGTGCCGTTCGGTACGGAGTCGGTGGAGGCGTGCGCCGCGGAGGCCCGTCGAGCGGTTACCGAGCTGGGGCTGCAGGCGCTGACCATCAACAGCAACTGGCGTGGGAAGAACTGGGACAGCATCGAGCTCTACCCGTTCTGGGAGACGGTCGCCGAGCTGGACGTTCCGCTCTACGTGCACGGCAACCCGTTCCAGTGCCAGGTGAACGACCACATCCCGACGAACTTCACGCTCGGGTGGGAGCGGATGCGGCGGATGCACATCAGCAACTACCTGGGGTTCGCGTTCGAGTACATGGTGGGGATGGCGAGCCTGACGCTCGGGGGCGTGCTCAAGGAGTTCCCGAACCTGCGCATGGCGTTCTTCGAGGCCGGCGGCTCGTGGCTGCCGTGGGTGATGTACACGCTGGACCGCGTCTACCAGATCGAACCGCAATGCGCCCGCTGCGACGAACTGCCCAGCGAGCTGATCGCGAGGAGTTGTCTCGTGGCGGTCGAGCCGGACGAGCAGGCTATCGTCGGCGCGGTGCACACCATCGGCAGCAAGAACTTCATCATCGGCAGCGACTACCCGCATCCGCCGTCCACGTTCCCGAACACGGCGGCAGGCATCGAGACGATGGAGGGCCTCAGCGACGAGGCGAAGCGCGACATCCTGGGGGACAACATGGCGCGCTTCTTCCGGATGGGGTAGGGCTAGAAGAGCTCCGTCTCGCCTTCCTCGGCTGCTTCCTCGATGCGGTCGGGGCAGTCGGCAGCGGTGATCTCGCAGAAGGCGCACTCGGACGCGCTGGGCGTTCTCGGCGGGGGCTGTTCGACGTCGGCCAGTCGCTTGATGAGATCGGCGGCGCGGTCGATGAAGGTCGTGTCGATGGCTGAGCCCGGCACGTCGACGGCGTGGTCCTCGTAGACGACGCGGCCTGTCACGGGCATCCCCGCATACTCGCGCCGCGCGAGCGGGAACGCCCACATGTAGAGCATCACCTGGATGGCGTGGTACGCGTGCGGCTCCCCGGACTTCACGTCATGGATGACGACCTGCCCGTCCTGGAGCGATACGAGATCCGGCATACCGGATAGCGTGGCGTACCAGCCCCTGAGCCGGAACTGGTTCTGGCGCTCCGTCTTCACGGTTGCTCCATCGGACTCCAGCCGCTTCTGCTCGGCTCGAAGGAGCGCGGTGTGGTCGAGCGCCCATCGGGTGTGGTCGAACGTCGAGGGCGCCCGCTGCCAACTGGAGCCTTCGTGCTGCGCCTTGAACCAGGACGCCCACTCGCAGCGGTTGTTGCCGGAGAGCAGGCGCGGCAGCCACGTCACCCAGACGTAGGGGCGCTCGCGTGCCTGCGGTGCGTCGAGGGTCACCCGGCGGTCTACCTGAAGGCGTAGCGCTCTTCGCCGGAGAGGGTGCGCACGCCCTCCCACTCGCTCAGCGCTGCGCCCTCGCCGGAGAGGACGGCCTCGACCTCGGCGGGAGCGGGGCGGAGGTCCTTGAACGGTCCGCCGGTGCCCTCGTAGCCGGGGTACTGGAAGTACTCGCAGGGGAGGATGATGATCTCGTTCTCCGCCTCGTCGCGGTGGATGTTCATGGGCTCGCCGCCCTCCTCCACGACGCGGGCCTGCTCGTCCAGCAAGCGCCGGTACATGATGACGCCGACGTCGGTGACGCCGAGGCGTTCCGTCGTCCTGTCGGAGATGGGGCCCTGGATGATCCACGCCAGCTGGTCCTGGGCGAGGACGTAGTCGTAGCGGATCCTGCCGTTGTCGTCGAAGACCGGCATCTCGGTGAACGGGACCTCGGCCTGGGGTTCCTCGCCGCTCTTGAGCGGGCGGAACGTCATGGAGATGTGCAGCGTGTGGGTGTCGTCGGCGGGCGTGCGGAACTGCATGCCGTGGGCAACGCGGAGGATGTTCGGGAAGAGGACGGGGTGGCCGATGCGCCAGAACTCGCTCTCCTCGGTCTCGTCGCCGACGAGGCGGCGCTTGATGACGCCGTAGTCCGTGACATCGAAGCCGATCTTCTTGTGCTCGCGGCCCTTCGCGCCGGTGATGGCGTTCCACGCGTCGCGCTCTTCGGGCGGCTTGCCGCGGTTCATCATCCAGCCGCCGAAGTAGCGGTGGAGCCACTGGAAGTGGAGCGGGTCGAGCGAGTTCTCCTGGCACTGGAGCCAGTTACAGGGGAGGTCGTGCAACTGCCACTCCTTGTGGCCCTCCCACTCCAGTACGTCCCATCGCGGGAGCAGCGGCGCGGGGTCGGGGCCCATGTACGCCCAGACCACGCCTGCGTATTCCTGCACGGGGTACGCCTTGATGCGCACTTTGTCCTTGAACTTGGAGCCCTCAGGCTCCGAGGGCTGGTCGACGCACTGGCCGGTCTCATTGAATATCCAGCCGTGGTAGGCGCAGCGGATGCCGTTCTCCTCGGGGATGCCGTAGGAGAGGTTGGCCTTGCGGTGCGCGCAGGAGGGCTCGACAAGGCCGACCGTGCCGCTTGCGTCGCGATAGAGGACGAGGTCTTCGCCGAGGAGGCGTATCTCCTTCGTGGGGTTGTCGGCGTCCAACTGCACGCTTCCGGCGATGGGGTGCCAGTAGCGGCGCATGAGTTCGCCCATCGGCGTACCCGGCCCTACGCGGGTGACGCGGTCGTTCATCTCCTGGGTGAGCATGTCAGCCTCCCTGAGGGACGGATGTGTGTCAGTGCTGTTGCTGCTGCGACTCCCGGACGTGCATGACGTACGCCAACGCGGAGAGGGTCGCGGCGATGACGAACCAGGCCATGAACGCGACGACGTAGCTCTTGTCGAGCGCGCTCCCGAGCCAGACGACTCCGAGGAGGTAGGGGAAGATAACCAGGGTCAGCCAGATAGCGGCTGTGATCGCAAGCGTGCGGACACTCATCGAGACGTTACCTCACAAGTCATAGCGGATATGCATACTTTAGGGAGAAGACGCACCCGGCGCAAGCGGGACGCGTCCGGCTGCGCGCCGGCGGGGCGGATGCGGCGAAGGGACAGTCGCCTGAGATAGCATCAGGAACGCGATGACGCTGGAACGATACGAGGAGAAGCGCAACTTCAGCGAGACGAGCGAGCCCGCGCCGCATGAGCCGGAGGAGCGAGCCGGTGCGCTGACGTTCGTCGTGCAGAAGCACGCCGCTTCACGCCTGCACTACGACTTCCGCCTGGAGTTCGGCGGCGCGCTCAAGTCGTGGGCGGTGCCGAAGGGGCCGTCGACGGACAACAGAGAGAAGCGTCTGGCGGTACTCGTCGAGGACCACCCGCTCGACTACGCCTCGTTCGAGGGCGTCATCGGCGACGGGAACTACGGCGCCGGGCAGGTCATCGTCTGGGACATGGGCATCTACTCTCCGGACGAGGGCGGGCTCAGTTGGCACGACCGCGAGGAAGCGGAGCGCCGGATGCTCGCCGGGCTCGACGCGGGGAAGCTGTCGTTCACGCTGCGCGGGCACAAGCTGCAGGGCTCGTGGACGCTCGTGCGGACGACCCGCGGCCCGAACGAGTGGCTGCTCATCAAGCACAAGGACGCTCACACCGACGCCGAGCGCGACGTCCTCGACGACGGCACGTCGATCGTGTGCGGGCTGACGCTGGAGCAACTGAAGTCGGGCAGGCTGCCGGACCCGTCGCTCGCCGCGGGGGTGGTCTCGTTCGGCAAGCCCGCGCGCATGCCTCGGACGCTCAAGCCGATGCTGGCGCACGCGGTGGACGGCGTCTTCTCCTCGCCGGGGTGGCTGTTCGAGCCGAAGCTGGACGGCTTCCGCGCGCTCGCGTTCCTGCAGGACGGCAACGTGCGGCTCATCAGCCGGACCGGCAAGGACATGACGAAGAACTTCCGAGGCGTCGCAGACGACCTCTCCGTTCTGCCGCACCGCGAGATGATCCTCGACGGCGAGATCGTCGCGCTGGGAGACAACGGCCTGCCGGACTTCGTGCTGCTGCAGAACAACGCGGGCATGTACAAGGTGCCCGGAGCCGAGAACGTGTCGACGAAGGCAGCCACCATCGCCTACTACCCGTTCGACGTCCTCTACCTGGACGGGCGCGATCTGCGGCAGGCGCCGCTCCAGCAGCGCAAGCACGCGTTGCGGCTCGCGGTCCCGCCGAGCGAGTGCATCCGCTCGATGGAGTACGTGGAGGGGGAGGGCGAGGCGTTCTTCCGCGTGGCGGAGCAGCTGGGGTTGGAGGGCATCGTCGCCAAGCGCAGGGACTCGCGCTACAACGCCGGGGAGCGCTCCCGCGACTGGCTGAAGATCAAGCAGGCGCTCTCACAGGAGCTCGTCATCGCCGGGTACACGAAGGGCGAGGGCGAGCGTGCGGAGACGTTCGGCGCGGTGGCGCTGGGCTACTACGACGGCGGGACGCTCACCTACGCCGGACGCGCCGGGAGCGGCTTCACGCAGCAGACGCTCCGCAGCACGCTGGCGGCGCTGGAGCCGCTGCAGACGGACGCATGTCCGTTCCCCGCCGTCCCCGCCGACCTCGAGTCCCTGCAGGTGACGTGGGTGCAGCCCGAGCGGGTGGCGCAGGTGAAGTTCTCGCAGTGGACGGGCGAGGGCGTGCTGCGCGCCCCCGTCTTCCTCGGGCTGCGGGACGACGTGCAGCCGCGAGCCGTCGTGCGCGAGACGCCGGAGCCCGTGTCGTCGATCGTTGAGGAGGGGGCGCCGACGCCGGACACGCACGATGAGTGGCACGACGTGGCCGAGCAGCTGGCGCGCATCCGCAAGAACGGCCACGTAGAGATCGGCGGACAGCGGTTCGCGGTGACGAACCTGGACAAGGTGTTCTGGCCGGAGACGACCCACCGTGCGGCAGTGACGAAGGGCGATATGCTCCGGTACTACGCGCAGGTCGCGCCGTACCTGCTGCCACACCTGCGGGACAGGCCGCTGACGATGACGCGCTACCCGAACGGCATCGACGGCGGGAGCTTCTACCAGAAGCGGTGGGAGCACGACCTGCCGCCGTTCGCGGAGACGGTGCGGCTCTTCTCGACGGCGGCGGAGGGCGACGTGGACTACCTCGTCGTCAACAACCTCGCAACGCTCATCTGGCTGGCGCAGCTCGCCGACCTCGAACTGCACCCGTGGCTGTCGCGCACGGCCATCGAGCCGGACGCCGCGCACCTGCGGGAGAGTTTCACCGGCTCGAAGGAGGAGCTGCGGCAGAGCGTGCTGAACTACCCGGACTTCATCGTGTTCGACCTCGACCCGTACATCTACTCCGGCGAGGAGAAGGCGGGGGAAGAGCCGGAGCTGAACTGGCGCGCATTCGCGAAGGGCGCCGAGGTTGCGCTGTCGCTCAAGGACCTGCTCGACCAGCTGTCGCTCTCGTCGTTCCTGAAGACGTCGGGCAAGACGGGGCTGCACATCTACGTGCCGATCCTGCGGGAGTACGACTACGCGGTGACGCGGAAGGCGTGCGAGCTGATCGGGCGGTTCCTGCTGCGCCAGCGGCCCCGCGACCTGACGATGGAGTGGAGCGTGAGCAAGCGCGCGGGCAAGATCTTCCTGGACCACAACATGAACGTGATGGGGAAGAACATGGCGTCCATCTACTCGCTGCGGCCGCTGCCGGGGGCGCCGGTCTCGGTGCCGCTGCGGTGGGACGAGCTGCCCGACGTCTACCCGAGCGACTTCAACATCGACACGGTGCACCAACGGCTGGCGGACGTGGGCGACCTGTGGGGCGACATCCTGGAGGCGAAGCACGATCTGAGGCGGTTGCTGGAGGCGGCGGGCGAGTAACGACAAGAGAGCCGGGGCGTCGCCCCGGCTCTCCCGATGCCGTCTTGTCTCGTGGCGCTTACGCAGCGGTCTTGCGCTGCTCCATGATGAGGGCGGCGGCAGTCTTCAGGTCGAGCGCGCGGCCGCACTGGAGGCAGCGGCACTCGATGCCATCGATGTCATTGCGGCACTGAACGTCGCCGCCGCAGTTGGCACATGCCCTGAGTAGAATCATTGTTTCGCCCTCCTTCCTTATCGAATCCTCACCCCGTGGAGCGTGGGGCCTACGCGGCCACCAGCTCCTCGACCTCGACGGCGGGGGTGAGCGTTACCGGCTCCGTCACCAGCTCTCGCGGGTGGAACAGTGCGCGGATCGCGTCGGCCATCGTGGCAGGGTCGTTGGCATGGCGCTCTGCTATGTGCGCCAAGACAGCACCCTGTTCCATCGCGCGGTACAGTCCTGTGATTACTCCAAACATCTCTCTTCCCTTACCCTTTCGCTGTGCGCTTATCTCGGTTTCCGGCAGTCCTCTGGTGGCGCCACGATTCAGCCGACGGTGACAGTATACGACACCTGAATGGCGGAATCAACCGTTTCTGTTACGAATCTGTGTAGCCTGTTTTAACGGTTGTGTCAGGACTGGGCATCGAGCCTGAGCAGCGCCCCCATGAGCACCTGCGTACCGGTAACGATATCGTCCAGCTCGGCCCACTCCTCCGGGCAGTGACTGCGCCCATCCAGACAGGGGATGAACACCATCCCCACGGGAGCGACGGGCGCGAGGCGGGCGGCGTCGTGCGACGCCCTGCTCGGGAGGCGCAGCGTCCGCAGCCGGAGGCTTTCGGCGGATTCCGCCACAACCTCCTGCATCCCAAGGGGTATGGTTACGGGTTCCTCCAAATGCTGCCATTCCAGCGTTGCGCCGAGCCCGCGCCTGTCGGCGATCTCGCGCAGCGAACCTTCGATCTCCTCGCGCGCCCACAGGAGCGCCTCGGTCTGCGTGCTGCGGACCTCGACGGTGAGGTCGACGCGGCCCGGTATGACGTTGACCATGTTCGGGCTGACGCGCAGGAAGCCGACGGTGCCGACGCTCTCCTGCACGATGTCCGGCGTGCTGACGGTGCGCTCCACGGCGAGCGTGAGCTCGGCTGCACCCGCGAGGGCGTCGCGGCGGTCCGGCATGGCGGTCGCGCCCGCGTGGTCGGCGAGGCCGGTGAGCGAGACGACGGCGCGGCACGGGGCGGCGATGACGGTGACGACGCCGACCTCCATGCCCGCGCGTTCCAGCACGGGGCCCTGTTCGATGTGCATCTCCAGGTAGCCGTAGATGTCGCCGGGTTTCCGGCGGGCCTCGTCGAGCCGCGAGGCGTCGCCGCCCAGCCGTGCGATGGCGTCCGGGAGCG
Organism: Dehalococcoidia bacterium; assembly: GCA_034422595.1. Lineage (GTDB taxonomy): Bacteria > Chloroflexota > Dehalococcoidia > Lucifugimonadales > Australimonadaceae > Bin16. Next base: position 98,563 of record DAOUJO010000015.1, read on the forward strand.
TGCCGCCGTCCGGCGTCGTGGCCCCGGCGACCATGTCAGCGGTCACGTCGCCCGCCATGATGCGGCTGCCGAGCGGGCTGAGGTTGACGACGGACGGCTCCTCGCAGACGAAGTCGACGACCTCCAGCGGCCGCGAGAGCGTGACGCCGGACTCGCGCAGGCAGCGGACGATCTCCAGCGCGCCGAGCACGCCGACGATGCCATCGAAGCGCCCGCCGGCCTCGACGGTGTCGGTGTGCGAGCCGAGCATGAGCACGGGGCCGCTGCCGTCGCCGAGGCGTCCGATGAGGTTGCCCGCGGGGTCGACACGGGTGTCGAGTCCGGCGTCGCGGAAGCGTTCCGCGAGCCAGACTCGCGCGGCCTCGTAGTAGGTCGAGAACGCCCGTCGCGTGTACGGCAGGCCGGGGTCGGTGAACTCCGCGATGCGCTTCAGATCGGCGTCGAGGCGGTCGCGGTTGATGTCGAGGGTCGGCAGGTTGTCGGTCACGTTGGCTCTCCGTTCGTTATCGTGGGACATTGTGGGACATTCTGAGCCATTCCACTCCTGCGATCCGGCTCCCCGCGGGGTCGTCCCACCGGCCAGCGTACGCGGTCATGGGGCGACCGCGAAAGGGGCGGGTGTCACAGATTCGCGTATCGCCCTCACCCGCCGCTGTGCGGCGCTTCGCTCAGCATGACCAGACCTCACCTGCTGCTCCTGTGCTAGACTCGCCGCCACTTCATCGGCCGGAGACGCCTCCCTTGCGAACGCCCGCACTCCTCACTCTCATACTGCTTGCGTTCGCGCTCGTCGCCTGCGACTCCAACCCACCTAACCAGGATGCCTCGGACGAGGAGGGCCTTCGGGCCGAGGTTGTTGCCGCCCTCGATATCCTGGCGGCGGAACTGGCGGCGGAGCGACCGGCCGACGCTGCCGCTTATGCAGAGCGCTTGCGGGCCTACCTGGAGGAGCACCCTGCGTTCTACGGCAGCGCGGCCGCCTTGCTGGACCGGGCCGGCAACATCACCGCGAGCCCCTATATCCATCGGACAGATGACGGCTATGCCACCCTCGACCTCGCCGTGCCGTCGTACAACATTGAAACGCAGTCCTGGGTGACCGAGCCGTTGGCGGCTGACGCGGGCGTCTGGACTGACCCTTACTTCGATGCGGGCGGCGGAGAGATATGGATGGTCACGAGGTCTGTCCCCGTGCGCGATGTCGAGGGCGTTTTCGCCATAGTTACCACCGATCTCCCTGTGGACGCTCCCAGCCAGTAGGGCCGGGGGCCAGCCCCACGCCAAGGCTGCGAGGTTCCTGCCTGCGCAGGAATACGGTGGCTACGCCCCACGTCCGGTTCACCCTCACCCGCCGCTATGCGGCGACCTCTCCCCTC
>DAOUJO010000016.1:0-268332 GCA_034422595.1 Dehalococcoidia bacterium
GTGAGTCTGAGGGGCGGGGCGGGGGGGGGTGGTGGCGGTACAAGCACTGATTCCAAGCGCTGCTGCGCGATGTCAGCGTACTCCGCAACAGCCTCGATGCCGATGAACTTTCGACCTTCCTGCAGCGCGGCAACGCCTGTGCTCCCCGCACCTGCAAACGGGTCCAGCACGAGGTCGTCCGGGTTGGTACTCGCCCGCAGGCAGCGTGCAATCAGAGCAACCGGCTTCTGGGTCGGGTGCTTCCCGAAGCGCTTCTCATCGCGGCCAGGGGTGGAGAGTTGCCAGACGGTCTTCATCTGCTTGCCGCCGTTCTCCATCCGCATAGCGTCGTAGTTGAACGTGTACTTATACCGACTGCCTTTCTCTGCCTTGCTCGCCCACAGCACAACCTCGGTGGAGTGCGTGAATGTTCTACGTCCCATATTCGGTGGCGGGTTCGGTTTCTCCCAGATGATGTCGTTGAGCAGACGAAAGCCGTTCTCCAGCAATGCCATCCCCACGCTCGGGTAGAGATGCAAGGTACCGGACACCCAGATGGTCCCGGTTGGTTTGAGCACCCGCCTGCACGCAGCAACCCAGTCGTGGTTGAACTGGTGGTCAACCTCCAGACCCTCGCTGCGGTCCCACTCGCCCTTGTTCACGCTCACCATCCGCCCTGCCACACAGGTGATACCGTCGTTGGACAGTTTGTATGGGGGATCTGTCCAAACGCAGTCGACCGTCTCCGGCGGAATCGTGGCGAGAACGTCCAGCGCATCACCAACGTAGAGCATGGATTCTCTGGCCGGGGACGCCCAAAGGGGTGTCGGTATGTCAAGCCCGCGTGAGGCGGCGGCTGTATCCGTGAGGGCCATGCGCTGATCGTTGATCGGATCAGGGGGCAGTTGTCAACAGGGGGCTGGCGTATCAAGCCATCAGCAGGAGCTGAGTCTCTATAATCGCCACCATGGCTGACGTGCGGATTATCGACAACGCGACCCGCCAGGCTGGGGATGAACTCACCGCCAGCTTGGAGTGGGCAACCGAGATACGCATCGCGTCCGCGTTCGCTACCAAGGCCGCCCTGACAAAGATACTGAGCCCGATGGAGAAAATGCTTGCCCGAGGGGGCAGCGTCACGGTGATGTACGGACTCGACTGCCATGTCACCGACCCAGAGGTCATCGAGCAGCTACGCCAACTTGCGAGCAGCTATCCCAAGGTCAAGCAGTACGTCCATGTCAATTGGGCGAACGCTGTCAATCAGACATTCCACACCAAGCTTTACATCGCCGTGGGGGGAGAACAGGTTGCTCAGGTACTCATTGGTTCATCGAATCTCACAATAGGCGGCCTTTGGAGGAATACGGAGGCTAATGCTCTCCTCCGTGGTTCCCTGAAGGATGAAGCCATCCAAGACGCCTGCGATATCTTCACCCGCATCAGGCAAGAACCAGCGTTCGTTATTCCCGACGAGCAAGTTATAACGGATTACCGCCGCCTGCGAAGCCGAGCTGCGTCGCTTCCTGTGGGTCCAGAGCCCCCAGAGGAACTGGCCGACTCCTATAGGGCTCTCCAAAACTACGTCAAGACACTCCCGAGCATCTGGACGGACGACGTGCACTCGCGAGTGTACGCGCTGGTGGGAGAACTGGGGGCAAGCGAGTTCACATTGGAGGACTTCAACATCCGCTTTGAACAGGAGCTTGCCTTCCTGCATCCAAAGAACAGGCACATTCGGCCAAAGATCCGGCAACAATTGCAGGTGCTCCGCGACAGGAACGTCCTCGAGTTCCTCGGGCACGGGCACTATCGGGTGCGACAGTAGCCTCGGCCCATGCGCGCGCTCAGGCTCGGATTCGCACGGTGGATGGTGGCGACGGTCATCCCCACCGTGTTCCGCCGCATCAACGCCACCACCGCATGGGTCGTGCGCTCGCCGCTCCACTGGCTGCTGCGGGGAAGTGTGCTCGTCGTGCGCTGCAAGGGCCGACGTACCGGCAGGACGTACCTCGTGCCGGTGACGTGCCGTCCGTCTGCAGGCGGGGCGCTCCACGCGCTGACAAGCGTCCGCGCTCTCTGGTGGCGCAACGTCGAGAGCGGCGCGACGACGACGGTCTACTACCGGGGCCGCGAGCGCGAGGCACGCATCGACGTCGTGCGCGGCGTCGACGATCCGCCGGAGGTCGAGCGCGCGCTGGCATCGCGGGGCGTGGTCGCCCGGACGCTCGTGGCGCTGCCAGCGTCGGAGTCGGTGCTGCTTCGGGTGTGGCTGTTGTAGGGAGGACTACCGGCTCGGGGGCTGCGTCGAGAATGGAACGCTGCCCGCGAGGGAGCCTCCGTCCACCAGCAGGTCGGCAGCCGCGATGAAGTCGGCGTCGTCCGACGCGAGGAAGACGACCGCCTTCGCGATGTCCGGCGGCATGCCCTGCCGTCCCACGAGGTTCGACACGCCCCGCCCCTCCGCGGGCAGCTCCTCCTGTCCGACAGGCGAGCCGATGCGGTTGGGGGTCAGCGAGTTCACCCGCACGCCGAACTGCGCGAACTGGATGGCGAGCGAGCGGGTGAGGTTCAGCACGCCGCCCTTCGCCGCCGAGTACGCCGTCGCGTCGGCGCGGCCCCGGTGGCCGGACGTGGACGCGATGTTGATGATCTTGCCGCCGCGCCCCTGGTCGCGCATCTGCCGCCCCGCGTACTTGCACGTCAGGAACACGCTCTTGAGCGTCACGTCGATGATGCGGTCCCACTCGTCCTCGGGGAGGTCGAGCGCAGGGGTGTGGTCGGTGATCGCGGCGTTGTTCACGAGGATGTCCACGCCGCCGAACGCCTCGACGGTCGCGCTCACCATGTGCTGCACGTCCTCGCTCGACGATACGTCCGCCTGGACCGCGATGGCGCAGCCGGGGTGCTCGGCGTTGATGGCGTCGGCGACGGCCTGCGCGGCCTCCAGCCGTACGTCGACGAGTGCGACCTTCGCGCCCTCCCCGACGAAGTAGTGGCCCACCGACTCGCCGATGTTCCGTCCCGCGCCCGTAACGATAGCTACCTGGTTCTCCAGTCTCATGCGTCTGCTCCTGTTGGGGTTAGCCCGCCTGTTCCGCCGCCGCGACGGCCACGCCGACCGGCACGACCCGGGAGGCCGATACCTTGAACGATAGCGTAACCGTGTCGTTCTCGTTCACGTCCTCGCCCGGATGCACGTCCGCCTTCACCAGCGCGCCGTTCACCTCCACCTGGCAATCGAGCGTGTTGCCGAGGTAGACGACGCTCCGCACCGTGCCGGAGAGCACGTTGACGCCGTCTCCGGCAGGGGGCGCGCCAGTGTGCAGCATGACGTTCTCCGGCCGCACAGCCACGGCAACCCGCGTCCCCTTGCCCACCGCCTCCGCCGTCGTGCAGCGCAGTACGCCGTGCTCCGTCTCCACGCCGGTGACGCCGCCCGTCTCCACAGCATCGGTGACGGTGCCCTCGAAGAAGTTGGCGGAGCCGATGAACTCCGCCGCGAACCGGTTGCGCGGCGCCTCGTATATCTCGCGCGGCGGGCCGTACTGGACGAGGCGTCCGCTGTCCATCACGGCCACCTGGTCGGAGAGCGTCAGCGCCTCCAGCTGGTCGTGCGTCACGAACAGGGTGGTGATGCCGAGCGTGGAGGTGAGCAGCTTCAGCTCGTTGCGCATCTCCTCGCGCAGCTTGGCGTCCAGGTTGCTCAGGGGTTCGTCGAGCAGGAGCGCCTTCGGCTCATTCACGAGCGCCCGCGCAAGCGCGAGACGCTGCTGCTGGCCTCCGCTCAACTGCGGCGCGGGGCGCTTCTCCAGTCCGTCCAGGTGGACCAACGCCAGCGAGCGCATCACGCGGTCCCGCGTCTCCGCGTTGGAGAACTTCTGCGGCCCCTGCTTCAGCGGGAACGCAACGTTGTCGAAGACGTTCATGTGCGGCCAGATGGCGTACGACTGGAAGACCATGCCCATGGGCCGCTTGTGCGGCGGCGTCCACATGGCCCGGCTCGACGACACGAGCACCGCGTCCTCCAGCGTGATGTCGCCGTCGTCCGGGCGTTCGAGCCCCGCGATGCAGCGGAGCGTCGTGGACTTGCCGCAGCCGGACGGGCCGAGCAGCGTAAAGAACGCGCCGGACTCGACGTCGAACGTCACGTCCTCGACCGCGCGCACCTCGCCCTGATCGGTGTCGAACCGCTTGAAGAGGTTCCTGACCTGAAGCGCTACCGCCACGTTGCCCTCCCCTTACTGTTGCCTGCTCAGCCGCTGACCCACGACCCGCGTGAGCACCACGAGCAGGATGATGAGCACCACCAGTACCACGCCGGCCGCCGCCGCGAGGCTCAGCCGCCCGCCGAAGAACTGCTGCCAGACGTAGGCCGAGATGATGCGGTTGGAGCTGGACTGCAGCAGCAGAGCCACCGTCAGCTCACGCCCGCTGTGGATGGCGACCCACAACCAGCCCGCGACCAGCGATGGCATGAGCAGCGGCAGGATGATGCGCCGGAACGTGCTGAACCACGCCGCGCCGCTCATCGCGCCGGCCTCCTCCAACTCGCGGTGTATCTGGAACATCGCCCCGTTCGTCGTCCGCGTGCCGTAGGCGATGAACAGCGAGATGTGCGCGATGACGATGAGCCATATCGTCCCGTAGGTGGGTACGAGGACGAACAGCCCGATGATGAGCCACGCAAGCCCCATGACGATGCCGGGCACGGTATGGGGCATGAACGCCAGCATGTCCAGTATCGACTTCCCTCGCGCCCTGCTCCGCACCACGAACCACGAGACGACCGCCGAGAGGAGCATCGTCAGCGCGGGCACGACGAGGATGAGCAGCAGCGAGTTCCGCAGCCCCTGCATGAACTCGTGCCTGCCCGGCCCGGTGAGGATGAAGCGGTAGGCGTCCAGGCTGACGAACTCCAGCGCCTTCGGCAGCGGCGCCTGGTAGAACGGGATGAGGCTCGCCCAGAGGAGGATGAACATCGGCAGGCCGAACGTGAGGATGAAGAAGAGGATGATGAGGCCCGCGCTGATGAACCGGCCCGTCGGCCCCAGCTCGATGCGCCGCGGACGGTAGCCCTTGCCGGTGACCGTCGCGAACCGCTGCTGTATCCGCGTCACGCGGTGGTAGATGAAGATGCCGACCACGCCGAGGATGCCCGCGATCGTCGCGAGGCTCGTGGCGAAGCCGTAGTCCGGCGGCACCTGGCTCGTCGCCAGGTAGATGCGCGTCGCGAGCACGTGGATGTCCGCCGGCATCCCCATCACACCCGGAATCTCGAAGACGCCGACCGTCGACGTGGCGATGTAGACCACGACGCCCAGGATGCCCGGCGTCATGATGGGCAGCGTGACGTGGCGCGCCGTCTTGAACGTGCCCACCTGCGACATGGAGGACGCCTCCTCCAGCGACGGGTCCATGCTGCGGAAGAGGCCGATGACCATCAGGAAGATGGTGGCCGCGAGCCGCAGTCCCTCGACGAAGATCAGCGCCCACATCGTGTTCGGGTTGAACGGCCCCCTGTCCCAGTCCAGCCACGCCGTGAACGGCAGGTTCACGAGACCGGTGCGCGGGTTCAGCACCAGCACCCACGCGATGGCGAACATCGCCGCAGGCATCGCGCTGTTGATGACGATGGATACGAAGCCGAAGTTGCGCAGCGGCGTGTTCGTGCGCTCGATGAGCCACGCGAAGCCGACGCCGATGATGAGACCGACGATGATCGAACCGACCGAGAACCAGAACGTGTTGATGAGCAGTTCGTAGGTGAGCGGGTTGAGGAAGGTATCAACGTAGTTGCTGATGGTGAACGTGCCGCCACGCTCGCCAGGCCCCGCCGTACGGAAGCTGAACCACAGCACGAGCACCAGGGGCACGACAACGAGAAACGCCAGCAGCGCCCCCAGGGAGCCGATGACGATCAGCACCTGCGGGTCTGTCCGCAGGCCCTGGCGCAGAGTGCGCCCCACCGTTGTCTGCTGCCCGATCATGACGCGCCGCTCACTCCCGGGGCAGAACCGTGCTGCCCCTCATAAAGCCACAGGGCGCCGGGATGACGAGCATCGTCCCGGCGCCCTCGCTGCATCAGACCTCGAGCCCTATCCGGTCGGGATGCCGATAGCCTCGAGGTACTTGTCCGTCAGTCTGCCGAAGTGGTCGTTCAGCTCGGTCCCCGGCGGAACGATCTTCGAGCCCTTGGACTTGACCAGGTTGGCGTAGGGCGTGTCCTCGACAAGAGCCAGGTCGGACGTCGGGCGCACCTTCGTCCAGAGCGCCCTGCCCTCGGGGCCCATCAGGAACGCGGCGAACAGCTTGGCAGCGTTCGGGTTCGGGGAGTTCTTCGGCACGAAGTGGTGCACCGGCTCCACCGAGATGGTTTCGACCGGAACGATGTCCAGCGGCGCTCCGTCCTCGCGCAGGTTCTCGAAGGAGCTGAGGTTGATCTCCAGCGCACAGGAGACCTCACCAGAGGCCACCAGGTCGCCGACAACGCCATTGCCTCGCTGCGCCTTGAGGTCGTTCGCCTTCACAGCGGACAGGTACTCCGCGACCTCGTCTTCCTCCCAGAGGCCGGGACGCGAGTCCCCGTACTCAGGAAGGTTGGTCAGGTAGATGAAGCCCTTGAGCCGGTTCTCGACGACGATCTCGCCCTTCAGGCTCGGGTCGAGCAGGTCCGCGTAGGACTGCGGGAACTCACTCGCGGAGAGCCGGTCGGTGTTGCAGATGGGCGCGTGCGGCACACCCACCTTCAGCCAGATACGGTTGTCCGAGTAGACGAGGTTCGGGTCGACGCCGAGTTCCTCGACGATGTCCGTCAGGTCTTCGGCGAGGTCCTCCTCGATCACGCGGTTGTCGCGTCCGGGGTCGGTAACGTCAACCGTGATCCTGCCCGCCTGCGCCTCCAGGAAGAGACGCTCGCGCAACTCGGCGCTGTTCGCGGTGATGAGGCTCACCTTGACGCCGGGGTACTTCGCCTGGAAGGCGCCGATCATGGCGGTGGTGCGCTCCTCGGTGTCGGTCGTCGCCCAGACGATCTCGCCTTCCTCCTGCGCCGCCGCGTACAACTGCTCCAGCAGGCCGGGCACCGGCGTCGGGGTCGCCTGGGGCGCGGGCGTCGCGGTTGGCGTGGGTGTCGGGTCGCTGCCACAGGCAGCGAGCGACGCCACTGCCAGCAGCGCAACCAGTGTCGCCAGAACGGCGCGCGTACAGATGCTGATCACCTTCCGGTTCATGTCATCCTCCCTCTGACGGATGGGGCTGCCTTCCTGCGCCGACCTCCCTTGCGTAGAGACCTGCACAGCGGCGTTACCCACGCGGGAACCTAACACCGCGTATGCCGAGCGTCAACGCTCACGCACGAGGCAGAGAGAAGCAGTAGTCGTCCGATGCCTGGAATGCGGGACAGCCCCGCTATGCGCTGACGAGCGAGGGGTCCATGCGCGGGATGAGGTCGGTGCGCCAATCATCGTCCGCCGGCAGGATGCTCTCCGCGGCGCGCAACTCGTAGTAGCTGGGCGAAACGCCCGGCGGGTCGCCGCCGTCCTGCACGGTGCGCACCGCCTCCTCCAGCAACTTCCGCGCGGCGATGATCGCCTTGTCCGCAGGGCCGAGGTGCTCACGGGAGCGGTCCACGATCGGGCCCATCATCTCCTGCACCGCGCGGTCCTGCGTGTTGATGCCAACGATGCCGGTGAACGTGTCCGTCTTCTGCACAGCGCGGTCTATCAGCCAGCTGTTGGAGCGGTTGCGGATGGAGCGGAAGCCGTTCTCCGCATCCACGTCGATGCCGAAGATGTTCCCCGTCTCCTCGGGCCCGGCCTCGCCCTTGTCCAGCGGCACAGCCTCGTTGTAGTACCAGTTCCACACGAGGCAGTGGTAGTCGTCTATCGGCACCCAGTGGTGGCCGTGCGTCTGGTTCTGCACTCCCCTGCCCGCAGGGCGCAGCTGCGTCCACGGCATCACGAAGTGGTAGCCCCGCACGTACTGCTGGTCCGTGCCGAGCGGACGGATGCCGAAGTAGCGGTAGCCATAGTCGGTCACGTCCACTTCCAGCGACGGCGCCGCGCCCTGCACGAATGCGTCGTTCACCGGTATACCGGGTTGCGAGGGGTTCGGGCGCAGCGCCCGGTGCATGATGGGCGCGTGCGAGGTGTCTATCCCGCCCTCGAGCGCCTGCAGCCAGTTGCAGTCCTCCACCACCTTCGTCACCACGCGATGCTCCGCAGGCACGCCCGTCCATGCGAAGTTGGGGGGCGGGGGCTGCTTCTCCCTCGGCCCCATGTACACCCACAGCACGCCGCCCACCTCAGCAACGGGGTAAGAGACCGTCTTGATCTTGGACGCGAACTGCTTCGGTTCGTTCATCTGGTCGACGCACTGGCCCGTCACGTCGAACTTCCAGCCGTGGTAGACGCAGCGCAGACCGTTCTCCTCGTTCCGGCCGAGCCAGAGCGACGTGAGCCGGTGCGGGCAGTACTCGTCGAGGACGCCCACGCGTCCGCTCGTGTCGCGAAATGCGACGAGGTCCTCGCCGAGGAGCCGCAGGCGCACGGGCGTGCAGTCCGGTTCCGGCAACTCCCAATCGAGCAGCGCCGGCAGCCAGTAGCGCCGGAGCGTCTCGCCCATGGGCGTGCCGGGGCCAACCCGGGTGAGCAGTTCGTTCTGCTGAGCAGTGAGCATCGCCTGATGCGCCTCCAAACGCGCGGACTCTCCCGCACGATACTCCCAGCCCCACGTACGGGCAAGCCGCGATGCCGCGAACAGCAACCCAAACCAGAGCGGATGCGGTAGGATGAACCGGTACTCTTCTACCAGCCTCCCCAGCAGCCTCTGAGCAGCCTCGCTTGAATACCATCTGCCCGCAATGCGGCACCGCGAACGCCGTCCACCACCGCTTCTGCTTCTACTGCGGTTATGCCCTCATGCCTGCGGGTATTCCTCCTGCATCAACTCCTCCACGACCAGCCTCATGGCGCACGTCCACGCAAGCGGTCAGTACGGCCATCGGGGCAGGGTGGCGAACAGCACAGGGACTGAGCCGGCAGGCCGCACGGGCGCTGGCGCCTCTGGCCGGTGCGTTCGCCGCTCTCCCCGTGTTCGCCGAGCAGACCGCCCGCGCAGGCAGCCGGATACGGCTGTGGGAGATCGCGGTCGTCGCAGCGCTGACCTTCGTCGCAGCGGTCATCCGCACACAGAACCTTGAGACCGTGCCGCCCGGCATCGCGAACGACGAGGCAGAGTTAGCGCTCGAGGGGCTGCGGATCTCTCGAGGCGAGGTGTGGCCCGGCGCCTGGACCGGCGTGACGCTGGGCACACCCGCGGGGCTCGTCCACCTGCAGGCGCTGCTCCTGCTCTTCCGGGACGCGAGCATCGCTACGGCCCGATGGAGCGCCGTGCTCCCCGGTGTCGCGCTCATACCCGTCGCATACTTCCTGATGCGGCAGCTCTTCCCCGCCCGGACGGCCATCCTGACCGCAGCGTTCCTCACCTTCCACATCTGGCTCCTCGTCTTCAGCCGCATCGCATTCCCGGCCATGCCCGCCGTCTTCTGCTTCGCGGCGAGCATCTGGCTGTTCATCGCCGGCGTACGGTCGAACCGCTGGTGGGTTGCCGGGCTCGGCGGCGTCCTGTTCGGACTCGGGTGGTACACCTACAAGTCCTTCCCTCTCTATGCGATCGCGGTGTGGGGAGTGCTCGTGCTCTTCCTGCTGCTGCGCCCGGAAACGCGACGCAAGGAGGTCTACTGGTTCCTTGGCGCTTCCGTGGCGGTCAGCGCGCACATGGTCTTCTTCTACCTCACGTCGGACGTCATCGAGGCGTCCCTGCGCCTGTACGACAGGACGCCTCTCTCCCCTTCGGCACTCATCAGCCGGGCATGGGAGGTGGTCACGTACGTCCACACGCCGATGCCGCGCGAGGGAAACGTCGGGACCGGAGGGATACCGCTGCTGCACTTCAGCACGGAGGTGTTCTTCTGGACAGGACTGGCGGCACTCCTCCTGTCCATCAGGAAACGCCCCAGCCAACTGCTGCTCGCAGGCTGGCTCATCTCGCTCGTACCCGCCGTTCTGACACCGGACGCGGAGAGCCGGCGCTACCTGCTCGGCATCTTCCTAGTCCTCGCGATCGCAGCGGTCGGGCTGGACACCATCGTGTCGCTGGTGCACAACCGCTGGAACCGGTTTGCAAGTGCGCTCCCCATCCCCATCCTTGCCGGGTGGTTCGGGAACGCGGCAGCCGCGGTCGCGCTCGCCGCATTCGTGCTCCTCTTCGCCGGACAGCAGGCCCGCGACTACGACAACTGGCTAGTCGAATCGGAGTGGGCCCTGGCCCGCAAGGAGGTGGAGGCGGTGCGGTTCGCGCAGTCGCTTGGCGCCGGGTACGAGGTGCGCCTTTACAACGACCGCCTTCCCCGGACGAATGCCGTCGTGCAGTGGTTCCTCCGCGATACGGAGACCGCGAACGGCAGCCCGATCTTCGGGGGAAGCGGCGAGATAGACGCGGAGACGGTGAGCGGACCGACGGTGTGGTTGCTGGCCGAGAACTACCTGACGCTCATCCCGCAGTTGGAATCAACCTTCCCCGAGGGGAGCCTCACGTTCGAGAACAACGAACAGGGAGAGTTGCTCTACGCCGCGTACGTGCTGGATACATCTTGAGAGCCGCCAGCACCAGCGTTTCGCCAGTGGAGATGCGCTGCTTGCGCGGCTCTTACTTTCCGGTTATACAGAGTCGAGGCTCCCATGGACCCATCCTTCTCTGACATAACCCGCGAAGCCTGGCTCCTCTTCGGTGCTGTTCAGCTGGCCGCAGTGGTCGTGTTTCTGACCGTCCGGCCCATCAGCAGGTGGGCGACACGCGAGCTGAGAGGCTACAGCGCCACCTCATGGACGGTCCCTCCCCTCTGGGTGGGGATCGGGAACGGCATCATCGAGCGTCTGCTGATAGGAGGAGTCGTCTTCCTCTCACCGGAGGACGCTGTGGTGGCGGGCATCGCCTGGCTCACACTCAAGACAGCGCTCTCGCTGCGGGGATTCTGGGGTGAAGACACCGCGCGCAGGGTGAACGGCATCATCTTCCTCTGGACATCCGTCGCTTCCGTGCTCGTCGGGGCGGCCTCCGGCTTTCTCCTGCGAGCCCAGGCGGGTTGAACATGCGCCCGCGGCACGGACGGATGCGCTCCGCTTACGCGACGCGCGACCTGACGCAGGGCGGCGTACGGCGCAACCTCTGGTTCATCGCGTGGCCGCAGATGGTGGCCGGCGTCTTCAATGCGTCCGATCAGCTGGCCGACATCTTCTGGGCCGCGAAGGTCGCCGGATTCAACGCCATAGGCGGAGTGGGCGTTGCGCAGGCGTACGGCCACCTCATCATGATGGCGCGGATGGGGCTGGACGTGGGGATGCAGGCGGTTATCGCCCGTGCGGTCGGCGCGCGGCGGATCGACCTCGCGAACCACGCCATGATGCAGGCGTTCACGCTCACCTTCCTGCTCTCGCTCGTGCTGACCATCTTCGGAATCGTGTTCGCCCCTCTCCTGCTCCGCATCGTCGGCGTGAGCGAGGCCGTGGCAGACGTGGCGGTCTACTACCTGCAGTTCCAGTTCGTCTCGTCGGGGGTGCAGAGCTTCCGGCAGACCACCGGGGCGGCGCTCCAGGCGTCCGGCGACACGTTCACGCACATGAAGTCCACGATAGCGTCGCGGGTGCTGCACCTCATCATCAGCCCCTTCCTCATCTTCGGCTGGTTCAGCATGCCGGAGATGGGCATCGCGGGAGCAGCGGCAGCCAACGCCGCGGCGCAGGTCGTGGGCGTTGTCTGGAACCTGTACGCGCTCAGCTCCGGCTCCTCGCGGCTCAAGCTCTCGCTGCTCGACTACCGCGTGGACCTGCCGCTGATGTGGCGCATCATCAAGATCGGCGCCCCCGCCACGGCCACACAGATGGAGCGCGGCCTCTCCGAGATGGTGCTCATCAGGCTCGTCTCCCCCTTCGGGGACCTGCCACTGGCGGCATACTCGCTGACCCGCAGGCTGGAGCGGATGACGAACATCGGCAGCCAGGGGATGGGGCGAGCGTCCGGCATCCTGGTTGCGCAGAACCTCGGCGCGGAGCAGCCGGATCGAGCGCGGGCCACGGTTAAATGGGCTGTCGGCTACGTCATGGTCATACGCGGCGCGGCCGGCCTCCTGCTCATCGTTTTCCCCGAGTTCTTCATCGGCCTGTTCAGCAGCGACCCGGAATTCGTCGATACAGCGGTAGTCTGGCTGCGCATCCAGGCGGTGGCAGGCACCCTGCTCGGCGGAGGGCAGGTGTTCCAGCAATCGTTCAACGTGGCGGGCGACACTCTCGCGCCCATGCTCGTGACGTTCATGAGCATGTGGGTCATGGAGATCCCTATCGCGTTCGTGCTGTCGAGGTGGACGTCCGCCGAAGCGCTGGGCATCGCGATCGCCATCGCCATCGCGATGCTCATCCGATTCGCGCTGTACGGCGGGTACTACTTCACGGGCAGATGGTTACGTATCGGTATCCTGCCCCCGCCTTCGCCTGCCGAAGAACCGGCACGCTCGCCCTGACCCGGCGCTAGCGGTTCAACTCCATCGGCTGCGAGCACTCGCCTGTCGCTTCGTCTATATGCTCCAGCCGCTGACCACGGCCCTTCATCAGCACGAGTTCCACGGCGCCTTCGGCCTCCGCAGCCTGCCGATGCACGTTGAACGGCCCGTCGTACAGGTAGCCGAACTCCCCGGGCAGGATGTGGTGGTCCTGCACCAGCTCCAGCGTCGCCAGCGGCGTGGAGCCGTCGTCGACGCGGCGCCAGGACGTGTAGCGCTCGCTGCCTTCGAGCAGGCCGATGACGACCCACCCCTCGTGGCTGTGGATGGCGGTCGGCATGTTCGGCGGATACTGCGCGAGCAGCAGGCGGAACAGGCCATCCGGGTCGTCGTACAGTTTCTGCCCGGGCAGGCCCGAACTGATTGTGGCGGGTTCGCCGATGCTCCAGAAGTAGTCCCGGCTGTTCTCCCCACCGAAGCGCTGCAACAGATGCCCAAGCCGGAGGATCGACTCGATGCCGACTTCGCTGGCATCGAGCGATAGCCGGACATCATGGCCGAACTCTTCAACGGTGTAGCGGCTGACGATGTTCACGAAAGCCTCCTGGTCCAGGTTGAATCATGTCGAACAGGGCAATGAACGAGAGAATCCTACTACTATCAACTCTCGCAGAGACCTGCGTCCCGCACCTACCCTGATACACCGTACCGGATGGATTGTGTCTGTAGTCATTGATTGCTGCATGTACTATAATCCGTCAGCGCGACGGCACAATCCGCCGCGCGGCTTCCAACTATGGAACCGAAACGAACCTTGGGAGGGTCATCAAATGAAAGTGCGAATGTTACTGGTCATATCGGTCCTTGCCGTGGCCTTGACCGCGGTGGTCGCCTGTGGCGACTCAGGAGAGTTGGACGAAGCCAACGCCCGCATCACGGAACTGGAAGGCGAGCTCGGCGACACCAAGGCGATGCTGGCCGAGGCTGAGGCTGCTGCAGCCGCCACCGTGGGCGACCGCCTCCAGCGTGTCCGCGACCGCGGCGTGCTCATCTGCGGCAGCCGCATCGACGTCGCCGGATACGGCGCACTCGACGACTCTGGCCGCAACATCGGATTCGACATCGACCTCTGCCGCGCGGTGGCCGCAGCCGTCCTCGGCGACAGCGAAGCCATTGAGGTCCGCCCCTTCACCGCCGCCGAGCGCGGCCCGGCCCTGCAGGCCGCCGAAATCGACATGATGGCCCGCACCGTAACCTGGACCACCTCCCGCGACGCGCAGTGGGGCGACTACACCTACACGACGTTCTACGACGGGCAGGGCTTCATGGTCCCGGATGACCTCTTGGCGGCGGACGGGACCCCCGTTGACTCCGCGCATGACTTGAGCGGCGCTGCGGTGTGCGTCATCTCCGGCACAACGACCGAATTGAACATGGCCGACTTCTTCCGCCAGAACAGCTACGACTACAACCCGAACGTGTTCGAGGAGAACGACGCGGCCCGGGCGGCATACCTCTCGGGCGCATGTGACGTCTTCACCAACGACCGCTCCCAGTTGGCCGCCATCCGCAGCACGTTCGACAACCCCGGCGGCCACGTCATTCTCCCGGAGACCATCTCCGAGGAGCCCCTCACTCCCGTCGTCCCCCACGGCGACACCCAGTGGTTCGACCTGGTCAAGACCATCATGGCCGGCCTCATCTACGCCGAAGCCTACGGCATCACCAGCGGCAACATCGACCAGGTGCTCGCAGGCGAGAACGCAAAGGCTCAGCGGCTCCTCGGAGCGCCGGACACGAGCTTTGGACAGGAATCGCTCGGCCTCAGCCAGACCGTGATGCAGGACGTGCTCCGCGCCGTCGGCAACTACGGCGAGATCTACGACCGCAACCTGGGCCCGGACACCCCCATCAACCTCCCACGGACCGGGCGCAACCGCCTCTGGACCGACGGCGGCCAGATCTACGCTCCGCCGCTGCGCTAACCCCAGGCCGACGCACAACAGGCATGCGAGGAACGCCCCCTCCCGTGGAGGGGGCGTTCTCATGCAGCCCGGCGCCGTTCCGCGCAGATTGAGCATGGAGTAAACTGCTCGCGCCATGATGCGACTCCTGCAATACCAGGGAATCCCCCTCTGGCGAAACGTCGTCTTCCTCCAGTGCACCCTGCAGATAGTCTCCGCCGTCCTCGTCGTCTCCTTCCTCGCCTTCTTCTTCACCAACCTCCTCCGTGAGATTGACCAGCGCGAGATACCCTTCGGGTTCTCCTTCCTCGACCGCTCCACTGGCATCCCCATCGGCGAGACGCTTATCAGTTACACCCCGGAGGACTCGTACCGCTACACCCTCTTCGTCGCGTTCCTCAACACCGTCAAGGTCGCCTTCGCAGGCGTGGTCTTCGCCACGATCGTCGGCATCATCGTCGGCGTCGCCCGCCTTTCGCCAAACTGGCTGCTCAACCGCCTCGCTCTGGTCTATATCGACGTCTTCCGCAATATCCCGCTTCTCGTCCAACTGCTTTTCTGGTTCTTCATCGTGCTCGCCCTTCCCCCCATCAGAGAGGCCTACGTCATAGGCGACGCCTTCTTCCTGAGCAACAGCGGTTTCGCCATGCCGTGGGTTACTCCCCAAGGCTCGTTCTGGCCGTGGGTCCTCGTCTGCGCTCTGGGGCTGGGCGCCGCCTTCTACACGGCGCGGGTCATGGAGCGCCGGGAGACAGAGTCCGGTAGAGCAAGCCATTCGCTGCTCGCGTTTCTGGTTATCGCGTTCGGAGTAGGGACAGCGGCGTTCTTCGCTTTCGGCGGCCCGCTCGACGTCACAATGCCGGAGCGTGGCGCTTTCGAGCGGCTGAGCGGCGGAACGCAGGTAAGCGGCAGCTTCGTCGCTCTCCTCATCGGCCTCGTCGTCTACACGTCGTCGTTCATCGCTGAGATCGTCCGCGCCGGCATCCAGTCCGTCAGCAAGGGGCAGACCGAAGCCGCGCGCTCCACCGGACTGAACGGAACGGCGTCCCTCAGGTTCGTCATCTTCCCTCAGGCGCTGCGGGTCATCATTCCTCCGACCATCAGCCACTACCTGAACCTCACCAAGAACTCGAGCCTTGCCGCGGCCATCGGCTACCCCGACATGGTGGGCGTCGCCACCACCCTCACCCAGACGGCGCCTGCCGTCTCGCTCATCGGCATCGTCATGGTCTCCTACCTGGGCCTCAGCCTGTTCTACGCGCTGGTAGGCAACGTCTACAACCGCCTTATCCGCTACAAGGCCCTGTGACGCACTGATGAGCACCACCACCGCAGAACGCTTCGGGCCCGCGCCGCCTCCCCCGGCATTCACCGTCGGCTGGCAGGGTTGGCTCCGCATGAACCTCTTCAACTCCTGGTCCAGCGGCATCCTGACCGTCGTTCTTGGCGTCGCGCTCTTCTTCGCCGCGCTGGGAGGCGTCCGCTGGCTGATCTTCACCTCCGACTGGGCGGTCATAACCGACCGCGTCCCGCTCTACATCGTCGGGACCTATCCGCGGGAGTATTACTGGCGACCGGAAATTGCACTCCTTCTGGTTAGCGGCCTGATGGGGATGGCCTGGCGCACTTGGGGCGGGCCCGCGCGCGGCTTCGCTGCAGCCTTCGGTGTGCTGGTCTTCGTCGTAGCCCTCATCCCCTATCAGATGGACGTTCTCTACCGTGCCCTTCTGCTCGCCGTTCCCGCCGCCATGGCCGGCGGCTATTACTGCGCGCACTTCATCCCCGAACAAGGCCGCGCCAAGTGGTTCGGCATCACCGGGGCTGGAGTGCTCATTGTCTCCCTCCTCGTGATAGCCGGGTTCAGCCTGCCCGGCGTCGGCCCTCCGCCCGGTCTCCACCCTGTAACCGAGTCCGAGGTCGGCGGCCTGATGCTGAACCTCCTCCTCGCGGCCTTCGGCATCATCGCCTCGCTGCCCATCGGCATCGCCCTGGCCCTCGGACGGCGCAGCCGCCTTCCCGTCCTCAAGTTCGCCTGCGTCGCCTTCATCGAGACCATCCGCGGCGTCCCGCTCATCACGCTCCTGTTCATGTCACGCCACATCCTCCCGCTCACCTTCCCGGAGAACATCGACGTGAGCCTGCTCTACCTCTCCGGCATCACCATCACCATCTTCAGTTCCGCCTACATGGCCGAAAACGTGCGCGGGGGAATGGCCGCTGTCTCCCCTCAGCAATCCCAGGCTGCCCAGGCGCTGGGGCTCAAGCAGTGGCAGACCACCCTCTTCGTTACGCTTCCCCAGGGCCTCCGCAACATCATTCCCGCCATCGTCGGCCAGTTCATCTCCCTCTTCAAGGACACCAGCCTCGTGTTCATCATCGGGATGCTCGACCTCGTCGAGATCGGGCGGGCCGGGCTCTCCGGGAAGATCGAGTACTCCGACAACGGCATGGAGGTCTACCTCTTCCTCGCCCTGGTGTTCTGGGTATTCACCTTCAGCATGGCCTACGTCAGCCGGCGTATCGAACGAACCCTCGGGGTCGGCCGGCGGTAGCGCCCAAGGAGACCGCAATGCAAGACGACCAGTCCGCTGCCGCTAACGGCATGAGCAAGAGCGACATCCTCCAACTGCCCCTCGAACAGCGCGATGACATCATCATCTACGAGGGTGTGCACAAATGGTTCGGCAACTTCTGCGTGTTGAGGGACGTCAACGTGCGGATCAAGCGCGGAGAGGTCGTCGTCGTGTTCGGGCCGTCCGGCTCCGGCAAGTCGACCTTCCTGCGGACCATCAACCGTCTCGAACAGCACCAGCGCGGGCGCATCGTCGTGGACGGCATCGAGATGACAAACGACATCCGCAACCTCGACGCCATCCGCCGCGAGACCGGCATGGTCTTCCAGCAGTTCAACCTCTTCCCTCACATGACCGCCCTCTCCAACGTCACGCTCGCCCCCATGCGCGTGCGGCACATGCCCCGCAGGGAGGCCGAAGCGGCCGCTATGCAACTCCTCGAACGCGTCGGCATCCCCGAACAGGCCGCCAAGTACCCGGCCGAGCTCTCCGGCGGGCAGCAGCAGCGCGTCGCCATCGCCCGCGCACTCGCGATGCAGCCGCAGATCATGCTCTTCGACGAGCCCACGTCCGCGCTCGACCCGGAGATGATCAAGGAAGTGCTGGACGTGATGCGCGAACTCGCCGCCACCGGCATGACGATGGTCTGCGTCACGCACGAGATGGGCTTCGCCAGGGAGGTCGCCGACCGCATGGCCCTCTTCGACGAGGGCATGCTCCTCGAAACCGGCACCCCTGAGCAGATCTTCAACAACCCCCAGGAAGAGCGCACCAAGATGTTCCTCGATCAGATCCTCTGACGCTCACCCCAGCGAGCGCCGCATGACGTGCCGCCGCTTCCCCGCGCGTCCGACCTCCGAGAACCCGTGCGCCGCGAAGACCGGGATGAATCCGCAGAAGCGGTAACTCGGGCCATCGGGCGGAACGGGATACGCCTCGATGACCTCCGCTCCATGCTCGCGAGCGTGCCGCGCTGCCTCCTCGATGAGACGGTCCATCAGCCCGCGATGCCGGAACGCGTTCCGCACGTAGAAGCAGGTGAGCGACCAGATGGCAGCGGGGTCCTCGCCCGGCTCCTCCACTCCACCGACACCCACGAACGTCTCGCGAGGCGCGACCGAGCACCAGGCTGCGGGTTCGCCGTCCACGTAGGCCAGCAGGCCGACGCGCCCGCCCGAGGCGATCCTCTGCCGCATCGCCTCCTTCATGTGGGCACGGTCGTGCGGCATCCTGCCGTCGGCGTCCCTGCGCCACATCCGGCACCAGCACCAGCGAGGCCCGCCGCGCGACTCGAACAGCCGCTCGAAGTCGGGCCAGCGCGCGGCGTCCACCTCGCGCACTTCCACCGCGCCGGGACCGCTCGTTGGGGGAGTCGCCGTCATAGGATGAGGGATATACTCCTCTCTCACGGAGGACGCAAATGCTGAACGGACAGAGAGTCTTCGACGCAGACACGCACATCCACCCGTCGGTGGAGGCGCTGGAACCCTACTTCGACAGCGAGTTCAGGGAGCGGTTGCCTGAACTCGAGCAGTACAAGATTGGAGCCCGCTCCGACCAGACGACCACTCCCCGCGAAGACCCCGCGCGCCACCACTACGCGGTGAGCCTCAGCCCGTACCGGCGGCACCTGGGCGACGCCGAGCCGCGCGAGGCCCCGAAGGACGCGCACTCCCGCCTGCACTTCGGCGAGTACACCGGCGAGAAGCTCCCCGGAGTCGGCGTCATCGACGACGCCTTCGAGCAACGCGTCGCCGATATGGACGAGGAAGGCACGGACGTGCACATGATGGTGCCGGACGTGGCCATCGGCGTCTCGCTGCTCGGAGACCCCGCGCTGGAGATGGGGTTGATACGCGCCTACCACCGTATGGTGGACGATCTCGCCGCCGCGCATCCGGGCCGGTTCAAGGCGCTCCTCGCCGTCTCCGGCACGGACGTCGAGGGCTCGGTCGCGGAGGTCGACCGCTGGGGGAAGGAGCGGTGGGCCGCCGGCGTCCTGCCGTTCGCGGGCGTCGGCGAGCCGATGGACCATCCGCGTATGGAGCCGCTCTGGGCCGCCGCCGCCAACCGGGGTCTCGGCGCGGTGCACCACAGCATGACGTGGGCGCCGCCGTACTTCCCCGGCTACAAGGACATGGACAACAACCGCTTCCTCGCGCGCCTCTGCTCGCACCCGTGGGGTGCGATGAAGACGATGGCCGCGTTCATCGGCGCGGGGATCATGGACCGCTACCCCATCAACTTCGGCGTCCTCGAATCAGGCGTCGGCTGGCTGCCGTTCTGGGTGCGCCGCATGGACGTGAACGCCGCCTACGTCGGCTTCACCGCCGACCTGCAGCACAAGATGAGCGAGTACGTCGCGAACGGGCGCTTCTTCGCGAGCATCGAGATGACGGAGGAAGAGGACATGGTCCGCATGGTCATGGACTTCCTCGGCGAAGACATCCTGATGTACGCGTCGGACTACCCGCACGCGGAGTGCCAGTTCCCCAACTCGCCCGCCATCGTGCAGGGATGGCCGAGCATCGGGCCCGACACGATGCGCAAGTTCATGTGGGACAACGCCGTCCGCTTCTTCGGTGAGCCCTAGAGGGCTCTTCACCCCCATCCTGACCTTCCCCCGTCAAGGGGGAAGGGAGTCGTTCAGTCGATGCCGTAGAGCGCGGCGGGGTTGGCGGTGAGCACCTTCTCCGCGAGACTCGCGGGGATCTCCTCGCGCTCGCCTTTCTCCCGGAGGATGCTCAACGCGTTGATCTCGGCCGACTGGTCGGCGTGGCCGTAGTCCGTCCCGATGACGAGGTTGTCACTGCCTGTGCGCGACGCGATGTAGTTCAGATCTTCGTGCGTCTGGCAGGCGACGTAGAAGCGGCACTCACGCAGCAGGTCCTCCTGCAGGTCGATGTCCATCAGCCAGGCCATGCGCTCTTTCCGCGCCTCCAGCTCCGCAAGGGCGAACGGCACCCAGGACGACATCGCCTCCACGAAGCCGACGCGCAGCCGGGGGAACTTCTGCGGCACCCGCTCGAGCACGAGCGACACGAACGCATCGATCGGCGGCAGGCGGTGCTGCCAGATGGGGTTCGTCATCCCCTCCGTCACCTCGCCGGCGCCGATGTGGATGCACATCGCCATGTCCAACTCCTCCGCCTGCCGGTAGAGCGGGTAGAAGTACGGGTCACCCGCCGAGCGTTGCCCCGCCTCGACACCGCGCTTGATCGCGCCCGCCGAGCCGTTCTCCTTCGCCCACGCCATCTCCTCGACGGCAACGTCGATGCTGAGCACGGGCAGCGACGCAACCCACCGGAGACGACCGCCGGACTCGGCGCAGCGGCTGGCTACCCAGCGGTTGTAGGAGCGGCAGAGCGCGGCCTCCACCTCCGGCTTCTCGCTCACGGCGCTCAGCATCATCGTCGGGTAGAGCACCTGCACGTCGACGCCGAGCTCGTCCATCTGGCGCAGGCGCGCGGGAACGTCCTTCAGCTCGCGGGTGGCCTCGGTCGTGCCGGTGCGAACGTTGTCGCGCATCCGGCGAAGGCGCATCCGGCCGTCTACATTCCAGTAGCGCAGGAAGTTCTTCGCGATCCCTTCCGTGGCCGCGTCCTCTACCGCAACCGCGGTGATGGGGCGCAGCTTCGCGTGCTCCGGCTCCAGGAAGTCCCAGGTAGCGTCGGTCTCGTCAACGTGCGCGTCCGCATCTATGACTTTCATGGCTACTCCTCCCCGCTCAACTGTCGCGCAGCAGGCCGAGGACGTATTCGGCGGTGACCGGCAACTGGAGGACCGGCTTCCCTATCGCGTCGCTGACGGCATTGGCGACCGCCGCTGCCGTCGGCACGTTCGCCGACTCCGCTATCGCCCCGCTGTTGAAGGGGCCGGGGCCATCGTCGCGCCCAACGAGCACCGTTTCGAGTACGGGGACGTCCATGATGGTCGGGATCTTGTAGTCGGCGAGGTTCAGGGCAACGGGCTTGCCCGCCTCTATCGCGAACTCCTCCATCATGGCCATGCCGAAGCCCTGGATCGCTCCGCCTGCAATCTGTCCCTGGTGGCCCGCCGGATTGATGATGGTGCCGACGTCATGCGAGGTGATGACGCGGAGCACCTTCACCTGCCCGGTCTCGGGGTCGACCTCCACCTCCGCCGCCTGGGCGGTGAACTCGGTCGTGGCGGGTTCGGGAATGAAGGGGGTCTTGCGATAGACCTCGACGGTGACGTCGCCGCCTTCCGCCGCTACGAGCGCCGCGGCGGCCTCGTCGAAGGGGGCGTCGCCCGCGGTTTCCTTCAGACGCGCCGTCAGCGTCTCCGCCGCCTGAGCGACCGCCACACCCACGGCAAAGGTCGTGCGACTTCCGCCGACGCCCATATCGAAGGGGAGCTGGTCGGTCGGCACCAACCGCACGGCGACGCGGTCGGACCCAACGCCGAGGTGCTCGGCTGCAATCTGTTGCATCACCGTAGGGCCGCCCTGTCCGGGGTCGGGGATCGGCAGGATGAGGCTCAGCGAACGGTCCGCGTGCAGGATGAGCTTGCAGCTGGAGTCGCCCCCTATCGGGCCGCGCTCGTACATGGCGAGCCCACGACCCACGAGCGGGGCTTTGGGCTCGTTCCAGCCGACCGCGTCCAGGGCGGCCTGCAGCGTCTCGACCGCCTTGATGTTGACCCACTGTTCGCCGTTCGGGGCAGTGTCGCCGGGCTGCACGAGGTTCTTCAGGCGCAGCTCTGCCGCGTCCAACCCAAGCTCGGCCGCCACGATGTTCAACTGCGCCTCAACCGCGAAGGTGATCTGGGGCCCGCCCGGCGAGCGCATGTGGCCGGAGGGGATGACGTTGGTGTACGCCACGTAGCTCTTCACGTCGAAGGCCGGAACACGGTAGCAGCTTGCAGTCTGCTCCATGGCATGGAGGTTGATGTTGGGCACCGCCTTGAACGCGCCGTACGCGCCGCTGTCGAAGCAGGCGCTGACCTCCAGCGCAGTCAGCATGCCGTCGTTGGTGACACCGGTGCGGACCGTGATCTCGCTCGGATGCCTCGTGTTCGCGGCGAGGAGCTCCTCGTCGTAGCCCATGACGATCTTGACCGGCCTTCCGGCAACCTGCGAGAGCAGGTAGGCAACAGGAGTGTCCATGGGCGAGCCTTTTCCGCCGAAGTCGCCGCCCACCGTCATGGGGTAGATCTTGATCGACGCAGGCTCGACGCCGAGCGACATGGCAAGCTGGCCCCTGAGGGCGTACGGGCTCTTGTTCGAAGCCCACACCTCGGCGTTGCCGTCCTCGCCCACGGAGACCACGCACGCGTGCGTCTCCATGTAGACGTGGTGCTGCTTCTGCGTGCGGAACGTGTTCTCCGAGATACGGTCCGCCGCCGCGAACCCCGCCGCGAGGTCGCCGCGCGACCAGCGGTCGAACGAGCAGAGATTGGGCAGGTCGGGGCGTTCAGGATGGACGAATGCGCCCGTGTAGACCGTCGGGTCGTCGTGGACGATGGGCGCGCCGGGAGTGATGGCCTCCTGCATGTCGAACACAGGAGTCAACTCCTCGTATTCGACCTCGATGAGGTCGAGCGCCTCCTTCGCAGCGGCGGCTGTCTCGGCGGCCACGGCGGCGACCCGCTCGCCGATGAAGCGCACCTTCTCGTAGGCGAGCACGGGGAGGTCCTTAACCGCCCGGCCGATGAGGCGGGGGTAGTCGGCCCCCGTGATGACCGCGTGTACGCCGGGAACCTCCCTGGCCCGGGACGCATCGATCCGAACGATCCGCGCGTGGGAGTACGGACTGCGGAGTATCTTGCCCCACAGCAGCCCTTCCATCTCCATGTCGGCTGAGTACCGCTGCCTGCCGGTCACCTTGTCCGGCCCCTCGACGCGCGCCGTCGGGGCGCCCAC
Source organism: Dehalococcoidia bacterium (assembly GCA_034422595.1). Classification (GTDB taxonomy): domain Bacteria; phylum Chloroflexota; class Dehalococcoidia; order Lucifugimonadales; family Australimonadaceae; genus Bin16. The sequence goes on from DAOUJO010000016.1 coordinate 22,957, forward strand.
GACCCGGTTCGTCATCCTGACCTCCTCCTGAGCATCGTCTGTCCTACAGGCCGTAGAACGTCCTGGGGTTGTCCTCCAGTATCTTGCCGGCGGCCTCGTTGCTGATCATGCCGGAGTCGGCCCAGCGGCGGACTTCGTTCAGCGCGCTGATGTTCGCGGATACGTCGGAGTGGCTGTAGTCCGTGCCGATCATGAGGTTGTCCTCGGTCCCGAGCGTGAGCAGGTACTCGACGTCGTCCACGGGATCGATGGAGACGTAGAGACGGTTGTCCCGGAACAGGTCTCCGGACGTTGCCAGTTTGACGGTCCGCTCATGGAGCGTGTCCGAACGCTCGTTCATGGCGATCTGGGAGAGGACGTACGGGATCCAGGATGCCCCGGCCTCGATGAACCCGAACCGGAGGTTGGGGAACCTGGCGGGCAGTTTCGACCGCACCACCGAGAGGAAGGCGGACATGATGGGGAAGCCGCGGTCGCCATCGCTGCCCGGGTGGCCGGTGTGCACGCAGAGGGGCATGTCCAGATCGTTCGCCGCCTCGTAGACCGGGTAGAAGTGCGGGTCGCCCACCGGTTTCAGGAGGTCGAGCCCCCGCTTGAAGATGCCGCAGGCGCCGTTCTCCTTCGCCCAGCGCAACTCCCTGATGGATGCGTCGGTGTCGAGCCACGGCAGCACCGCTGCCCAGCGCAGACGCCCGCCGGTCCGGTCGCATCTCTCAGCCACCCAGCGGTTGTAGGCGCTCGCCAGCGCCGCCTCCGGCTCCGGGTTGAGCGAGATGTAGCGGATGAAGAAGGTAGGGAAGAGCACCTGGATATCCACGCCCATCCGGTCCATGTCTTCCAGCCGGCCCTCGAGATCATCCAGCTCCCGCCGGGCGCGTGCCGGGTGATGCTCGTCGTCCCGCACCGCCCGGACCTGCAGGCGTCCCTCCACCAGCCAGAACCGGCTCCGGTGCGGGTCGAGACTCGCGTGCTCGATCGCCTCCTCGGGCGGCGTCATCGTGGTGGGGGTGTACCTGGCGAGAGCGCCTTCAAGGGCCTGCCAGGTGGACTCGCTCTCGTCTACGTGCGTATCGGCGTCGATTACCGGCATCGTCTCCCTCCTGTTCCGCAGCGTGCCCGTATCATACGCCGCTCAGAGCGAACTGCACGACGGGAATCCCGCGGGTATGAAAATCGTAGCGCTTCTACGCAAAAGCGCAGATTATCGTATCCATAACTTGACACTCCTGTTGAAGGCTCCGATACTCCGCGCACGTTGCAACGGAATCGAGCATCGACCGATCCCGTTATGCAGCCCTACAGGGAGGGAGGCCTGACATGAGCGACTGCCTCGCCGCAGTAGTGACGGGCGTACTGGCCCCGGTGGAGTTGCAGCGCGTTTCCCTCCCCGACCTCGATGAAGGGGGCATCCTCGCGCGCGTCGACGCCGCGACGCTCTGCGGCACGGACGTCCACTACTGGCAGGGCGACCTCATCCCGCCGGGCACCACCCCGTACGTGCCGGGGCACGAGACGGCAGCCATCGTCGAAGAGGTCCGCGGCGACCGCCGCGACATACTCGGCCAGCCCGTAGTGAAGGGCGACCGCATCATCGTCAGCTACCCCTACTGCGGCCACTGCTACTTCTGCACCGTGGCGCACCAGACCAACCTCTGCATGAACAGCTATGCCTTCGGCCGCCAGCGGGCCGACGAATTCCCGTATGTCCAGGGCGGCTGCGCGGAGTACCACTACTACCCGCCGCTGAGCGACGTTGTGAAGGTGCCCGAGGAGGTCTCTTCCCCCCTCGCCGCATCCGCCGCGTGCGCATTGCGGACCGTCGTACACGGCTTCGAGCGGCTCGGCGCCATCGAACCGCACGAGACGGTCGTGGTCCAGGGATGCGGGCCGCTGGGGCTGTACGCCAGCGCACTGGCGCGCGACCGCGGCGCGGCGAAGGTCATCGTCATCGGCGCTCCCGCCGAGCGGCTCGCCGTGGCGACGGACTGGGGCGCGGATGAGGTTCTGAACATCGACGAGGCCACCGAGGCGTCCGACCGCGTCGAGTGGGTCCGCGAGCGAACACGCGGGATAGGGCCGGACATCGTGGTGCAGTGCGCGTCGTCCGCGGCGAACCCGGAAGGACTGGCGATGGTGCGCCGGGGCGGACGGTTCCTCGCTATCGGGGTCGAGGGCAGGGACATAACGCTGCCCGGCGGCTTGATCACGGTGAAGTCCCTCCAGGTGAACGGGGTGATCGGCGCGGTGGGACGGCACTTCTACAAGGCGCTCCAGTTCCTCGCCACACGCAGCGGCCGCTTCCCGTTCGAGCGGCTTATCAGCGGCACGTACACGCTGGATACCGTGACCGAGGCGCTGCAGGCGATGTCGGAGTTCCGGGAGGTGAAGCCGGTCGTGCTCCCCCGGACGGGGTAAGCAGAGCGGCTCCACGAAGCATTCAGCACAAGGAGTTGGGAGCATGGCGGACAACGAGTACCTGATCATCGACGGGGACGGACACATACAGGAACACGACGACGAGATACGGGAGTACCTCGACGAGCCTGTCAGGAGCGGCATCAAGGACGGGCCCAACTTCCCGTTCTTCCCCACGCTGGACGGCTACCAGCGCGACGTCTTCCGCGCCGCTTCCGGCATGCACCCCGGCTACGTCGGGGCCGAGGAGTGGCTCAGCTTCATGGACGAGACGGGCATCGAGTCCACCGTCCTCTACCCGACCGCAGGCTTGTCGGTCGGCATGATCCAGGACGCCGACTGGGCTGTGCTGCTCTGCCGCGCCTACAACAACTGGTTCCACGACCGCTACTCCCGCAGAAGCCCACGGTTCAAGGGCGTGGCGCTTCTTCCTTTGCAGGACGTGGACGAATCGGTCAAGGAGTTGCGCCGCAGCGTCACCGAACTCGGCATGGTCAGCGCGATGCTCCCAGCCAACAGCGCCGACATGGGCGTGCGCAGGCCGCTCGGCGACACCTGCTTCTGGCCGATCTACGCCGAGGCCGAGCGGCTGAACATCCCGCTGGCGGTCCACGGCGCACCTTCCATAGGACTTGGCACGAATTTCCTCGCTCGCACCGAGGCGGTGCTGCTGGAGCACCCGCTCGCCCAGATGATCCAGGCGAGCAGCATGATGATGTCCGGCCTGTTCGACGAGTACCCCAGGCTGCGCGTCGCCTACCTGGAAGCCGACACGGGCTGGGTGCCCTACCTCATCGACCGGTTCACCGGACGAACGCGCGAAGGCGTCACCGACCCGGTAGACCTGTTCACGAGCGGGCGCATCTTCCTGAGCTGCCAGAGCGGCGAGCAGAGCCTGCGCTACGCCATCGACCGGCTCGGAGACCAAGTCGTGCTGTACGCCAGCGACTACTGGCACGAGCACCCGGCCGAGATCGTCGAGGACATCGAGATCCTCCGGAACCGGGGCGACCTCTCCGACGACGAGAAGCGCAACATCTTCCGGAACAACACGATCCGCTTCTACGAACTCGAGGAGGCGGTCGCTTAGTCAGGAGCCGTTCGGCAGCCCCACGCATCTACCGAAAGGGAGGGAACCATGCTACGAAGATTCCAGTTACTGATCGGGGCCGTACTGTTCATCGCGCTGCTCGCCGCGTGCGGCAGCGACGACCCCACGCCCACACCGGTACCGGCCCAGCCCACGCCCACGCCGGAACCGGAGGTGATCGAGCTGCGCATGATCAGTTCATGGGCCGACGGCATCTCCCTTGAGGAGTTCGGGGACAGGAACGTTATCGGGGCAATCGAGGACGCCACCGGCGGACGTGTGCGCGTGGTGCGCTCGGGCGGGCCTGAGTCCGTCCCCTCGTTCCAGCAGCTCGTGCCGATGAGGGACGGCCTGTTCGAAGTGAACTCGACGACCTGCGCCTACCACCCGGACTTCACCTCGCTCGCCTGCGGGTGGAACGCCATCAAGGGATCGCTGGACAGCAAGGTGGCCTGCGGCATGTGGGACCTGATCGACGAGTTCTACCAGAACGAGGTCGGCGTGAAGTACCTGGGCGGAGTCAGCCCCCGGGTCGGCAGCCGCACCTACCTGACCAAGCCGATCGACCCCACCACCGGCCGGCTCGACGGCATCAAGCTCCGGGCATCAGGCCCGACCGCGACGGCATTCGTCGAAGAGCTGGGCGGCACCGCCGTCGCCATGCCGATCGGCGAACTCTACGAAGCGCTCGACCGTGGCCTCGTGGAAGGCGGAACGATAGGCGGCGGCGCTCAGCTCGCGGTGCAGTTCGGCTGGCACGAGCACTTCAAGTACGTCGTCGAGCAGTCGGTCGGATCCGGACAGCTGATGTTCCTGATGAACCTGGACGCGTGGAACAGCCTGGAGCCCGACCTGCAACAGGCCGTCATCGACGGCATGGTGCTTGCCAACCACAGGGCGGCGAGTGAGTTCTTCCGGCTCGACCAGGAAGCGCTCCAGGTGATGGCCGACTCAGGTGTTGAGATCGTCACGCTTACGCCGGAGGCGGCGCAGCGCGTAGACGACGTCAACGCCAACGCCCAGTGGGCATACATGGCGGAGAACGAACCCGCCGAGTATGTCGAGCGCTTCCTGGAAACGGTTGCCTGTGTAAAGAACTCGACAGGATAGGCGCCCGGGAAGATAACCGGGGACGAGCATCCGGCGGTCTAGCCGAGGCCGGATCGCTGGACGCCCGCCTGTGAACGGACGGCGGCGATGCCGCCGTCCGGAAGGAGACACAGCCCTTGAATCGAGCGCTGCACGTGCTGGGCAGGGCATTCGACATCGTGATCGACGTGGGGGCGTTCGCCGCCACCTGGCTGATCGCGGTGATGGCGCTGACCATCGGGCTGGAGGTGCTCATGCGGCGGGTGTTCAACGACTCGCTGCCCTGGGTGATCCAGATCAACGAGTACGCCGTGATGGCGATCCCCTTCCTCGCCGGCGCGTGGCTGCTCAAGCACGACGCCCACACGCGCCTGACACTGATCATGGAGCGGGTGAGCCCGCGAACGGCCAACCTCATGCGGGTGGGCACTTCCATCCTCGCGGCCGCGATCTGCGGCATGCTCGTGTGGAAGACGGGCAGCCGCGTCTGGGAGGGCATCGACGCGGGGACGATCATCCGGGGCGACGCGTTCAGCATCCGCCAGGCCTGGATCTGGTGGGTGCTGCCGTTCGGGTTCGCAACGCTCGGCATCCAGTTCCTGCGCGACGCATACGCAAGCTATCGCGGCCGGAACCACGTAGAGGGTGAGGTGGTGTCCCCATCGGAGTTCGCCGAGATATGACCTCGCCCACCCGCACGACGTCCGCGCGAGCTCCCGAGCTGGCTGAGGCAGGAGGCTAGCCATGGAATGGTGGGCTGTCCTGCTCATCGGCTTCACGCTGCTCATCCTGCTGCTCATGTCCGGCATCCCGGTCGCGTTCGCGTTCGCGGGACTGAACATCGTCGGGCTCATCTGGGTGACGGGCGGAACGCAGGGGCTGCTGTTGCTTACCGGCAGCATCGTGGACTCGGTGGCCAACTTCCGGTTCATCGCCGCGCCCATGTTCTTCCTCATGGGCGCCGTGCTCTACCGTTCGGGCGCATTCGGGCTGATCATCGACGCGGTCGACAAGTGGGTCGGCAAAGTGAGAGCGCGCCTGCTCTACGTGACGATGGGCTCCGGAACCATCCTGGCTACTCTGAGCGGAGCGGGCATCGCGGACACGGCATTGCTCGGCTCGACGCTCTACCCGGAGATGGAGAAGCGGGGCTACTCGCCGCGCCTGGCCCTGGGCACGATATTCAACTCCGGCCTGCTCGCCGCCATCATCCCGCCCAGCGGCCTGGCCGTGCTCACCGCGACACTCGCCCAGATACCCGTCGGCAAGCTGCTCGTGTCCGGCTTCTTCCCCGGCCTGATGATGGCCACTACCTACGTCATCTTCGTGTTCATCCGCGTGCGCCTGAACCCGGGCCTCGCCCCGATATACGATGCGCCGCCGGCCCCCGTGAAGATCAAGCTCTACGCCACGGTGAAACTCGCCCCGTTCTCCATCGTCTTCTTCATGGTGATGGGGTTCATCCTGTTCGGCATCACGACGCCCAGCGAGGCCGCCGCCACCGGGGCCATCGGTGCCGTGATCGTGGCGCTCATCTACCGGCGGCTCTCGATGCGCGTACTCAGCGACGCACTCCGCGACGCCATGCGCATCGCAGGGATGATCCTCCTGATCATCAGCGGGTCCATAGCCATGAGCCAGACACTCGCACTCAGCGGGGCGACGCAGGGCTTCCTGAACGTGCTCGTGGGGCTCGACATACCGCCGACTCTGTTGCTGCTGGCCATGCTGGGAGCGTTGATCTTCCTCGGCCTCTTCCTCGACCAGATATCGATGATGATGGTCGCCATCCCGATCTTCTCACCCATCATCGGCCCGCTGGGGTTCGACCCCATCTGGTTCTGGATGCTGTTCCTGGTGGCGATATCGATCGGGGCGGAGACACCGCCCTTCGGCCTCGTCCTGTTCGCGCTCAAGGGCGTTATCCCGACCGCCAGCATCACGGAGATCTATAAAGCCGCGATACCGTTCGTCGTGCTCGACCTCATATCGCTGGGGATCCTCGTCGCCTTCCCCCAGATCGTCCTCTTCCTGCCGAACCTTACGCTGGGTACCTGACCGCGCGCATCGCCACTTCAAAGAACGACGCATGTGAAAGGGGCGCCCCTCGGGCGCCCCTTCGCAGGTCGTAGCGGTTGCGGACCCGGTTCAGTTCTGGATGCCGTACAGCTCCCTGGGGTTGTCCCAGAGGATGCGTTCGCGGCTTTCCGCCGGCATGCGCTCATCGTTCTCGAACGTCTTGAGCGCGTATATCTCGGTCGCTGAGTCGGCGTGGCCGTAGTCGGTGCCGATGACGAGCCGGTTGCCGCCCACGTAGCGGTGGATCTGCTCCAGGTCGTCGTTCAGCTGCACCGTTACCCAGATGTTGTTCTCGGTCAGCGGGTCGGCGCTCAGGCCGTCGCCACGCCTCTCCATGCGACGGGCGAGGTCGTTCAGCAGATAGGGGATCCAGTCGGCGCTGAACTCGATGATGCCCCACTTCGTGTTGGGAAACCGCTCCGGCAGGCCGGACATCAGCAGCGTGTGGAACGCGGAGAGGCCACTGAACTTGTTGCGCTCGAACTGCGTCTCCCGGCTGCCGAAGATGGCGTCCAGTTCGAAACTCCCGGTGCCGGAGTGCGGGCAGATGGGCATGTCCAGCTCCGCTGCCCACTCGTAGACCGGGTAGAAGTAGGGGTCGTTGATGAGCCGGTTGCCGACCTCGATACCGCGCAGGTTGATGGCGACCGCGCCGTTGTCTTTCGCGAACCGCAACTGGCGCTCCGCCTCCTCCAGGTCCAGCACGGGCATCGCGGCTGCCCAGCGGAAGCGGCCCTTGCCCTCAGCGTATATGTCGGCCATCCACCGGTTGTAACTCCGGCAGAGGGCAACTTCTTCGGCGGGATTGGTGGTGATGGGCCCCGTCCACATGGAGGGGTAGAGCACCTGGAGGTCGGTGCCGAGCTCGTCCATGTGAGCGATGCGCGCCTGGACGTCCAGCATGAACTTGGAGTCGGTCGGCAGCACGACGTTGCCGATGAAGAGGCCGAACTCACCGCGCGGGCCGCCGCCCGGCCACGCCGTCCTGATGGCGCGCCCGCCGATGATCCAGTACTTCATCACCTCGCCGTTCTCGAGCGTCTGGTAGGCCGTGCCGGGCCTGTAGTGACGCTCAGACGGGTCCATGTAGTCCCACGTCTGGTCTATCTCTATGACGTGCGCGTCCGCGTCTATGATGCCCATCGTCTGCCTCCTCTGGATCAGACCGGCAACACCGGCTCCGCCGTTTCCGGCAACGCTACTTCAAATGCGTTCAGGAAGCACGCATTGGTCACGTACTGCCCCGCCAGCGCGATGAGGTCTACCGTCTGTCGTATCCCGAACTGAGCGATGGCCGCATCATACGCCTCCTGCGATACGCGGTGACCACTCAGCATCTCCGTCACGAACGTTACGACGGCCGACTCGTCCTCCGCCATCGCGGGGAGCGGCGCGCCCTCGCGCATCGCATCCACCAGTTCGGCGCTCACACCGGCCTTCCGGGCCATGGGGGCGTGCGCGTTCCACACGTACGGACAGTCCATCCGCCGCGCTGTCGCGAGGATGGCGAGCTCCTGCACGTGCTGGGGAAGCGTCAGCTCCCAGCGCACGTAGTTGCTCAGCGGACGCCGCCGGAGCGCCATCTCCGGGCTCAGCGCCGCGACGGCGCCGGGGCCGAGGGGAACGGTCCCGCCGCTGTCGGCTATGAGCGCGTCGAACGCATCGCGCACCTCCTCGGCCACCGCGTCCCGCGTTACCTCCGGCAATCGAGTCATTGCGCGCCTCCTTCCTTGCGCTCGGCCTCGTGCAGCGCTTCGTGCGCTCGCAGCGTGGTCGGACGCACGTCGCGTCCACGCTCGGTGCTGAGACTGATCGCGTTCAGCCACTTCACATTCGCGCACGTGTCCACGTCCGCAGTGCCGCATGCGGCGGGGTCCGGGATGAGAAAGCGTACCGGGCCGCCCTTGTCGTGCGGCAGCGGCTCGCCGTCCAGCGCGTACAGCAGCAGCGCTTGGTCCACGACAGCCGCCAGCGGGATGCTCGCCGCGAAGCCGCCGTCCGCCTCCAGCGTAAGGAACTCCGCGCCCGCCTGCGCCGACGCTGCCTCCAGCACCGACGTGAACCGCACCGCCGAACCCTCGCGTCCGGGCGCGAGGGTCGAGACGTCGTCCACCTGTCCGGGCAGCGCCGCGAGGTCCGCGTGACCCAACTCCAACGGATGCTCTACCAGTCCTGAAACGCTTACCGTCATCGCCATACCCTCCTTCCTGCTAGTCCTCGAACCACTCCGGCGGAACGCGCACCGCGACCATCTCGCCGGCCGCCGTCTCGACGCCGCCCGACTCGAGCGAGCAGCTCACCAGCGCCTTGCGCCGCACCATCTCCGTCACCCGCGCGCGCATCGTCAACGGCTGGTCTATCGGCGTCGGCTTCCGGTAGGTCACGTGCAGCGACGCCGTCGCGTACCAGATGACGGGCCCGGAGCCGATCTCGCGCTCCTCGACCCTGTACGCTTCCGCGATGGCCGTCCAGATGCTGTGGCAGTCGATGACGCTGCCGATCATGCCGCCGTAGAGGATATGCCGCGGGCCCGCGGCGAACTCGGGACGCGGCATCCAGGTGCACACCGTCTCATCGCCGTCCCAATAGCTCTGCAGCTTCAGGCCGTCCTTCGCGTCCGGCCCGCAGCCCCAGCAATGGTTGCCGACCAGCATGTCTTGAAACGCAACGTCGCTCACGGATCGCGCTCCTTGGGCGGGTCGAGGGTCGGCCATAGTTTAGGCCAGTTGGCGACGTAGCGGGGGCGTTCGTCCAGTGCGCTAGAATGGAGCGCGCCGTGGAACTGGAGCAGGGGATACACCAACTCACGTTCGGACGGGAGCCGCTGCCCGGTTTCCCGCCGCCCAACGCCTACCTCGTATTCGGCTCGGACACCGCGGTCCTCATCGACACGGGCTGGGAGAACGAGGACGACCACCGCGCCCGCGCCGCCTACATCCGAGAGGTCAACGCGCCGCCGGTCTCCGAGATCATCATCACGCACCGACATCCCGACCACGGCGGCGGCGCGCTGCACATGCACCGCGAGACCGGCGCTCCGCTCGCGTGCCACCCGAACGACCGCGAGGCCATCGAGAACGACCGCCTCCACGGCGAGTTGCACATCGCCGACGACCTGCAGCACGGCGACCGCCGCGAGCTGGGCGGCCTCTCGCTCGAAGCCGTCTGGGCGCCCGGCCACACCTCCGGCTCGCTCGCGCTCTTCGCGCCGGAGCGCAAGGCGCTCTTCACCAGCGACACCGTGCTCGCGGTCTCCACCACCAGCATCGGCCCGCAGGACGGCAACCTGGCGGACTACATGCGGACGCTGGAGATGCTGAAGGACGTGGACGCCCGCATCATGTACACCGGCCACGGGGGCCCCGTGAAGCGACCGAAGGCGCGGCTCAACGCCCTCATCAAGCACCGGCACGAGCGGGAGCAGGCCATCCTGAACGCACTGCGCGACGGCCCGCTCTCACCCGCCGAGCTCCGTGTGCGCATCTACACCCGCCTCCCCAAGGCCCGTGAGCGCCTCGCGGAGCGCCAGCTCGTCACCACGCTCACCAAGCTCATCGAGGAGCAGGCGGTCGTTGCCGAAGAGAACGACCGCTACGCCCTGCGGTAGAAGGAGAACGAACGGAGCGCCATGCGTATCCTCGGCGTCGACCCCGGCACCCAGAAGATGGGCTACAGCATCCTCGACCTCGACGACGACGGCGGCACGCCCCGTTGCCTCGCGTGGGGGACGTTCGACGGCGGGCGGTCGAAGGAGATCGCGGAGCGGCTCCACCTGCTCCTCGGCGAACTGCAGGCGTTCGCGGAGCGCTGGACGCCTGACCAGCTCGCGATAGAGGAGCCGTTCGTCGCGGCGGCGAGGGGCGCCAAGTCCGCAGTCGCTGTGGGTCAGGCGCAGGCCGTCGCCCTGCTCGTTGCGGCGCGCGCGGGCATCCCCATCCACCGCTACTCCCCGGCCACGGTCAAGAGCGCCGTCGCCAACTACGGCGCGGGCGACAAGGCCCAGGTGCAGCGCTCCGTCCGCATCCTGCTCGGGCTCGGCGACGAGCCGATGGCCGAGGACGCATCGGACGCCATCGCCATCGCGCTCTGCCACGCGCAGACGCTCCGCACCGCCGAACGGGTGAGGGCCCGATGAGCATCATCGCGGGCGTCGAGGGCACGGTCGAGGCGAAGCACGCCGACTCGGTCGTCGTGCGCGTCGGCGGAGGCATCCTGCTGCGTGTCTTCGTCCCTGCACACGACCTCGGCGGCCTGCCCGGCACGGACAGCCTCGTGCGGCTGCACACCCACCTCATCGTCCGCGAGGACGACCTGCAGCTGTACGGCTTCGCCACCGAGCACGGACGACGCCTGTTCGAGATGCTGCTCGGCGTGAGCCAGGTCGGCCCGAAGGCCGCCCTCGCCGTGCTGAGCGTGCTCCGACCGGAAGACCTCGCCACCGCCATCGTCGCGGGCGACGCCACCGCCATCAGCCGCGCGCCCGGCGTCGGCAAGCGAACCGCCGAGCGCATCATCCTCGATCTCAAGAGCAAGCTGGAGGACGAGATCGGCGCGCCGATGGTCACCACTGCGGGCGTCACCACGACCGCGGGCGGCGCGGGCGACCCCGCGCTGCAGTGGCTCATGGCCCTCGGCTATTCCGCCCTCGAAGCGCGGCAGGCGCTCGCCGCCGATGACGGCGCGGCAGACGCCCCCACCGACGAGCGCGTCAGGCGTGCGCTCCAGCGTATGGGCGGCGGCTGATAGGCTAGCCCCATGCCATTCGACTTCCCCTACGACGACTGGGCCGACATCTACGATGCGGTGCATGCCGACCTGACGCACGACATCGACTTCTATGTCGAACTGGCGCGCGAGTCGGGAGGCCCCGTCCTAGAGCTCGGCTGCGGCACGGGGCGTATCAGCCTCGCCATCGCGCGGGAAGGCGTCGCCGTGACCGGCATCGACATCTCGCCGCGGATGATCGAGGTCGCGCAGGCCAAGGCGGCGAAGCGGGGACTCTCGGAGCGGTGCGTCTTCCAGTCCGGCGACATGGCGACGGTGCAACTCGCCGAGCGCTTCCCCCTCGTCATCATGCCGTTCCGCTCGTTCCACAGCATGCTCACAACGGAGGAGCAGCGGCTGGCGCTCGCCCGGGTGCGGGAGCGGCTGGCGCCCGGCGGCGTGTTCGTGATGGACACGTTCAACCCGGACGTAAGCTCCCTCGTGAACGACGAGCAATCCCGGCTCGCGTACCACATGAAGGACGTCGAGCGCGAGGGCGGCGGCACGCTCGTCGTCTGGGGACAGAACGGCTGGGACCCGGTCACGCAGGTGAACGAGACGCGCCTCATCATCGAAGAGGTGAGCGACGAGGGAGTCGTGGAGCGCCGCCTCATACGCGACGTCGATCAGCGCTACACCTTCCGGTACGAGATGGAACACCTGCTCGAACTCTGCGGCTTCGACCTCGATGCCGTCTACGGCGACTTCGGCGGCGGGCCCGTCACCGGGGAGACCGAGGACCTCGTCTGGGTGGCGAGGGTAGCGTAGGAGACGCCATGGCCGACTACTTCGACCGCATCACGGACAAGCAGGCCGACCTCATCCGGCAGGCGCAGCTCTTCTTCGTCGCCACCGCCGACCCCGGCCTCGAGCCGGGAGAGCACGGCGTCGGCGCGGTGAACGTTTCGCCGAAGGGCGGCGTGCCGCTCCACGTGCTGGACGAGCGCCGCGTCGCATACCTCGACTACACCGGCAGCGGCAACGAGACGGCGCGCCACTCGATGGCGGGCGGCCCCATCACCGTGATGGTCTGCTCGTTCGACCGGGAGGATGCCGCCATCGTGCGGCTGTACGGCCACGCCACGGTGACGCCCATCGCCGGATCGCCGCTCGCCGACCAACTCCTCGCTGCCCCTGCGGAGAACATCGCGCTGCCGGAGCGGCAGGCCATCGTGGTCGACGTCGAGAGTACCGCCACGAGTTGCGGCTACGGCGTGCCGGTGATGACGTTCGATGCGCAGCGCACGGTGCGCGAACGCGGCCGCCGCTACAAGATGCCCCGGCAGGCGTAGCGCACTTTACACCCGCCCCTCGTTAGGCTAGGTTCACGCCGTATCGGATGGCGCTCAAGCGCTTTGGAGCAGGGACTTACTTGACAGCTCTCCTCGAAGTGAACGGCCTGCGCACGCACTTCTTCACGTCTGCCGGCGTGGTGAAGGCCGTGGACGGGGTCACCTTCGACCTCATGGAAGGCGAGTCGCTCGCCCTCGTCGGTGAGAGCGGCTGCGGCAAGAGCATCACCGCGCTCTCCATCATGCGGCTCATCCCCAGTCCGCCCGGCCGCATCCTGGCAGGCACCATACGCTTCATGGGCGACGACCTGCTCAAGCAGGACGAGAAGACGATGCGGGACATCCGGGGGAACCGCATCGGCATGGTTTTCCAGGAGCCCATGACCTCCCTGAACCCCGTGCTCACGATAGGCCGCCAACTCACCGAGGCCGTGCAGCGGCACCTCGACTACGACACGGACACGGCGCACGCCCGCGCCTCGGAGCTGCTGGAGCTCGTCGGCATACCGGACGCGGCGAACCGGCTTCGCGCCTATCCGCACGAGTTCTCCGGCGGCATGCGCCAGCGCGTCATGATCGCCATGGCGCTCTCGTGCAACCCGAAGCTGCTCATCGCCGATGAGCCCACGACGGCGCTTGACGTGACGATCCAGGCCCAGATCCTCGAGCTCATCCAGCAGGTGCAGCGGGAGCTGGGCATCGCGGTCATCATCATCACCCACAACCTCGGCGTCGTGGCGCGCTACGTCGACCGCATCAACGTCATGTATGCGGGCCGCATCGTCGAGCGCGGCACGCTCCACCAAGTGTTCGACGAGCCGCAGCACCCTTACACGAAGGGGCTGCTCGCGTCCGTGCCCCGGCTCGACAAGCCGAAGGGCGAGCGCCTCATCCCCATCGAGGGGATGCCGCCCGATCTGAGCAACCTTCCGCCGGGCTGCGCGTTCCGCGAGCGCTGCGCCTACGCCATCGCGCGCTGTGAAGACGACGTGCCGGAGGTGCTGCACGTGCGCGGCTCAGGGGTCGAGCACCACGTCGCCTGCTGGGCAGTGGAGACGGGAGGCGCCGCATGACGACAACCCGGGCGGATTCTCCTCTCGTCGAAGTGAGCCGGGTGAAGAAGTACTTCCCGGTCACCTCCGGCATCGTGTTCAAGCGCCGTATCGGCGAGGTCAAGGCCGTGGACGACGTGTCGCTCACGATACAGCGCGGCGAGACGCTCGGCCTCGTCGGCGAGAGCGGCAGCGGCAAGAGCACGCTGGGGCGCTGCATCCTGCAGCTGCACCAGCAGACCGAGGGTGAGGTGAAGTTCGACGGCGTGGAGATGAGCACGCTGAGCGGCAGGGAACTGCGCTCCATGCGCAGGCGCATCAACGCCATCTTCCAGGACCCGTACTCGTCGCTCAGCCCCCGCATGACCGCGGCCGGCATCATCGGCGAGCCGGTGAGCGTCCACGGGCTGGTGCAGGGCAAGGTCCGGATGCGGGAGCGCATCCAGGAGCTGCTGGAGGTCGTCGGCCTCAACCCGTACATGGCCGACCGCTTCCCGCACGAGTTCTCCGGAGGCCAGCGCCAGCGCATCGGCATCGCCCGGGCCATCGCGGCGGAGCCCGAGTTCATCGTCGCCGACGAGCCCGTCTCCGCGCTCGACGTCTCGATACAGGCGCAGATCATCAACCTCATGCAGGAGCTGCAGGAGCAGTTCGGGCTCACGTACCTCCTCATCGCGCACGACCTCTCCGTGGTGCGGCACATCTCGGACCGGGTCGCGGTCATGTACCTCGGACGGCTGATGGAGCTGGCGCCCTGCGACGACCTCTACGAGGACCCGCAGCACCCGTACACGCGGGCGCTGCTCTCCGCCGTGCCGGTGCCCGACCCCGGGGTGGAGGAGGTGCGGGAGCGCATCGTGCTGCAGGGCGACATCCCCAGCCCGCAGAACCCGCCGCAGGGCTGCGTCTTCCACACCCGGTGCCCCATGGCCGTCGACGAGTGCCGCGCCGTCATCCCGCCGCTCAAGGAGACGAGCCCCGGCCACTGGACGGCGTGTATCCGCGTCGGCCCCGGCGCCATCTAGCTCAGGCGCTGACCTCGATCCCGTACAGCTTCGAGACGTTCTCACGCAGCAGTCTGGCGCGCACGTCCGCGGGCAGATTGCCCATGTCGCGCGCGACGATCTGCCGCGAGTCCGGCCACGTCGAGTTGCCGTGCGGATAGTCGCTGGACCACATGCAGTTGCCGGCGCCCCACCAAGAGAGGAGCCTGCCGCCAACCGCATCGTTGAAGAACGTCGCGTATACCTGCCGGTTGAAGTACTCGCTGGGGAGCATCGTGAGGTCGAGGGCAGCCCGGTCCGTGCCGTGACGCCGGAAGTAGTAGTCCCACTGCTCCAGGACGAACGGGAGCCAGCCGATCTCGTTCTCGACGAGCACCAGCTTGAGGCGGGGGAAGCGCTCCAGCACGCCGGAGAAGATGAAGTCGTACAGGGCGTCCATCGCGTAAACGAGCTTCAGATTGACGCTCGTCCGTTCCTGTTCGATGCCGCGCTCCCCCTGGCCGAACGACTGCCGCAGGTTGTAGCCGTGGCCGCTGAGGATGTGCAGCGAGACCGGCATATCGAGCTCCTGGGCGCGCGCCCACAGGGGGTCGTAGTGGCGCGACGTGAAGGGAAGCGTGGGGTCGGGGACCTGCCAGACGATGACGCCGGCCATACCCGCCCTGCGGCTGCGCTCCATCTCCTCGACCGCCGCCTCGATACGGTACGTCGAGAGCAGGGCGAGGCCGATGAGCCTGTCCGGCGCCGCCGAGCAGTAGTCGGCCAGCCAGTCGTTGTAGACCCTGGCGCACGCCTCTTCGAGGTCGCGGTCGCCGAGGACGAGCGTCTTCAGGCCGTGCGTCGGGTACAGCACCTCGGCGCTGACGCCGTCGCGGGCCATCTCGTTGACCCGTTCCGACTTGTCCATCCCGCCGGGAGCGTCGTTCCTGCGGGCCCCGCCGAGATCGGGAGCACGGTCGCGGAGCGCGGCGGGGAGGTTCTCCTTCCAGAGGCCCGCGGGCTCGATCACATGCGAGTCCGACGAGATGAGCACCTCGTCGACCGCAGGGCCGACCTCGGGAGCGTACGTCCGTTCGAGGATCCCCATGACAAGCCTCCTACCTCGATAGAATCCCGGTCTCATCTGGTCTCATTCGGTCTCACCGCACCTCTGACAACGCCACCTCCGCGTTCGGCGCAGGTGAGACATTCCGGGACATTCTGGGACATTGCCCGCCAGACGCCCCGGGCGGTCCGCGCCGGTTCCCGGCCCCGCAGCCGGAACCATGGTAGGACGGATGAGGACGATTGCGTAAGGGGCGGATGTCCTAGCCCCGCCACACGCCTTACCGCTTTCGGTTAAACTGATACCTCAGAGTTTCCGACTCTCGGAGCGACGCATGACGACCCGCCAGCGCATGGCCCCTCTCCGCTACGACCCGCGCGAGGTAGACCGCAAGTGGCAGCAGCGGTGGGCCGACGACAAGCTCTACCAGGTGAACGACGACGACCCGCGCCCCCGGTGGTACGCCCTCACGATGTACCCCTACCCCTCCGGCGACCTCCACATCGGCCACTGGTACGCCATGGCCCCCTCAGACGCCCACGCACGCTTCATGCGCATGCGCGGCTACAACGTGCTGCACCCCATGGGGTTCGACGCGTTCGGCCTCCCGGCGGAGAACGCCGCCATCAACCGGGGCATCCACCCGGCCATCTGGACGATGGGGAACATCGAGCGCATGCGCGACCAGCTCCGCTCCATGGGCACGGTCTACGACTGGGACAGGGAGATCGTCACCTGCCAGCCGGACTACTACGCCTGGAACCAGTGGTTCTTCCTCAAGATGTACGAGCAGGGCCTCGCCTACCGAACATCCGCCCCCGTCAACTGGTGCCCCACCTGCCAGACCGTCCTTGCCAACGAACAGGTCGTCGACGGCAAGTGCGAGCGCTGCTCCTACGTCGTCATCCGCCGCGAGATGGAACAGTGGTTCCTCCGCATCACCGACTATGCCGACGAACTGCTCGACTTCTCCGGCGTCGTCGACTGGCCCGAACGCATCAAGACGATGCAGACGAACTGGATCGGCCGCAGCGAGGGCGTCGACATCTCGTTCGACATCTCGGAGTACGGCCTCGACGAGCAGAACATCACGACCTTCACGACGCGCATCGACACCATCTTCGGCGTCACGTTCGTCGTCCTCGCCCCGGAGCACCCGCTCGTCGAGCGTCTCACGACGCCGGAGCAGCGCGGCGCGGTTGAGGCGTACGTCGCCCGCGCCCGCGAGGCCACGGAGATAGACCGCCTCTCCGTCGAGCGCGAGAAGACCGGCGTCTTCACCGGCTCCTACGCGGTCAACCCGCTCAACGGCGACCGCGTTCCCATCTGGGTGGGCGACTACGTCCTGCTCACCTACGGCACCGGCGCGGTGATGGGCGTCCCGGCCCACGACTCCCGCGACTTCGACTTCGCGCTGAAGTACGGGCTTGAGATCCGCGTCGTCGTCGCGCCGCCGGGATGGAACGGCGCACCGCTCCGGGAGGCGTGGGTCGAGAAGAACGGCTCGCAGGTCAACTCCGGTCAGTTCAACGGCATGCCGAACGCCGCCGGGTACGAGGGGATCGCCGACCACGTCGAGCAGCAGGGCTGGGGCAGGCGCACCGTCGGCTACCGGATGCGCGACTGGCTCATCAGCCGCCAGCGCTACTGGGGCACGCCCATCCCCATCGTCTACTGCAGCAAGTGCGGCGCGCAGCCCGTGCCGTACGACCAGCTCCCCGTGGTACTGCCGGACGACGCCCAGTTCAAGCCGACCGGCGAGTCGCCGCTCCGCTACCACAACGGCTTCCTGCACACGACCTGCCCCAACTGCGGCGGCCCCGCAACCCGCGAGACCGACACGATGGACACGTTCGTGGACTCGTCGTGGTACTTCCTGCGCTACGTCAGCCCGGACTTCGCCGAGGGCCCCTTCGACCCCTCGCGCGTCGGCTCGTGGAACCCGGTCGACCAGTACACCGGCGGCGCGGAGCACGCGGTGATGCACCTGCTCTACGCCCGCTTCTTCACCAAGGTCGTCCGCGACCTCAGCCTCATCGACTTCGGCGAGCCGTTCCTCCGGCTCTTCAACCAGGGCGTCGTGCTCTCCGACCACATGAAGATGAGCAAGAGCCGCGGCAACGTCGTCGCGCCTGACGAGTACGTGCAGGAGCTCGGCGCGGACGTCGTGCGCCTCTACCTGATGTTCATGGGCCCGTGGGAGGGCGGCGGCGACTGGAGCGACTCCGGCATCAACGGCGTCGCGCGCTGGGTGAACCGCTTCTGGGACCTCTGCCTGCGGGACACCGGTGCGCTGCCCGAATCCGAGGGCGACTCCGACCGCGCTATCGTGCGCAAGACGCACCAGACGATCCGGTCGGTCATCGAGGGGCTGGAGCGCTTCAAGTACAACACCGCGATCGCGGCGATGATGGAGCTCACCAACGAGATGGGGCCCGCCTACGACGCCGGCGCCGTCTCGCGCGGCGCGTGGAACGAGGCGGTCGAGTCGCTGCTGCTGCTGCTCGCGCCGATGGGGCCGCACCTCGCGGAGGAGCTCTGGGAGCGCACGGGGCACGAGTACAGCGTCCACAACCAGCCCCTGCCGGAGTGGGACGAGGCGCTCGCCGCCATCGAGGAGGCCACGCTCGTCGTGCAGGTGAACGGCAAGGTGCGCGACCGCATCGCCGTCCCCGCCTCGATCTCCGAGGGCGACGCGAAAGAGGCCGCACTCACCTCGCAGAAGGTGCTCGCCTGGACCGACGGCAAGAGCGTGGACAAGGTCGTCTTCGTCCCCGGCCGCTACCTCGTCAGCATCGTCGTCAAGTGAACCCCATCGAACGGCAGCGGTTCCAAGCGCTCGTGCGCGGGATGCTCCCTGCCCCGTTCGTCTACGTCGCCGTCGCGGTGGTCTACTTCGCGCTCGTCGACAGCGAGCCGTTCTTCGGGACGCGGCTCGCGACCATCGTGGCTGTCGCGACCGGCATCGCGGTGCCCATCGCCTCGCTCCTCGTCACCGCGAACGCCCTGGCGAGCCAGCGGCCCCCCGCACGCCTCGCGCAGACACTCCTACTGCTGGCGCACGCGCCCGGCATCGTCGGGTTCGTGCTCACCGTGGGAGCGGACCAGCTCTGGTACAGCATCGTCCTCGGCGCGGAGGGCTTCGTCATCCTGCTCGTCATCCGAGCACGGCTGGGGCAGGTGTAGCGCCCTACTCGGGGCGCAGCAACCAGACGCGGGAGAACGGGTGCGGCTCGGAGGTCTCCGCCTCGACGCGCATCCCCGACTCCGCGAGCACCCAGTGCCAGTCGTCGAGGGTGTACTTGTTGTGGACGCGGAACTGCTCCAGCGCCCGTGCGTAGCGCGTCTCCTCGGGCTCGCCCGGCTCGATCAGCCTGCGCTCGACGTACTCCCGCATCGGCTGGCGGAACCAGTCGAACAGCAGCATCCGCCCGTCCGGCTTGAGCACGCGCGCAGCCTGCTCCCGCAGGAACGAGAACGGGTCGTCGAACCCGTGCAGCACCGCCGCCATCGTGAGGAGGTCGACCGACCCGTCGTCGTACGGCAGCGGCGAGGACTCGACGTTCGCCAGCACGAGCGTCGGCACGGGTCCGGCGTAGTCGATGGCGCGGGCGTTCTCGACCATCGCCTCGTTCGCGTCGACACCGTGGAGCGTCGCGTCCGGCAGGCGCTCGGAGAGGTCGCGCAGGAAGAGGCCGGGCCCCGGCCCCACGTCCACGATAACCGGCGCAGGCGGCAGCGCCGGCGCGACCTGCTCGTCCCAGAACCGCCAGAAGGCGTCGTTGAAGCGGAGCGTGTACCGCTCCAGCTGACGGCGCAGAGCGCGCTCGTCCCGCTGCGTCATCGCGGCACTCCCGCGAGCGCGACGTGGCTGGTGCGCGGGTGCGCCTCGCCTACCAGCTCGAACCCGCCCTCCGCGAGCAGCCAGCGCCACTCGTCCAGCGTGAAGCGGTTGTGGTACGGCTGGAGGCTCATCAGCGCCGCCGGATCGTTACCGAACCCGCCCCGGTTCTCGATGTAGGCCGGGAGCGTCTGCCGCTTCCAGTCGAACAGCAGGTAGACACCGCCGGGCCGGAGCATCCGGCGCACCTCGGCGAACAGCACGAGGGGATTGTCGAGGAAGCAGGTCACGTTCGCGCTGATGCAGAGGTCGAGCGATGCGTCATCGACCGGATACGGCGCGTGGTTCAGATCGTGCAGCGTGAACGACGGCGCGGCTGTGGCGTAGTCGAGTTCCCTGGCGTTCGCGAGCATCGCCCTGGACACGTCGACGCCGCGCAGCGTCGCGTCCGGCAGGCGCGACGACAACTCCTGCAGCAGGAGCCCGGCCCCGCAGCCGAGGTCGGCGATGGCGGGAGCGTCGCCGGTGCGCGGGCGCACCTGGGACTCGAAGAACTCCCAGAACGCGAGCGGGTAGCGGCGTCCGAAGTCCGACGACATCCGCTCCACCATCGCGCTCTGGTCCCAGCGGGAATCAGAGGTGGTCATGCGCTGGCTACGCCTCCATGTTGACGGTGACGCCCTGCTCCTTGAAGACGTCGCTGCCGGCCTGCATGGCGTTGAACGCGGCGGGCAGCCCGGCGTACGGGATCGCCTGCATGAACACTTCCGCAATCTCCTCCGGCGTGATGCCGAGGTGCAGCGCGTAGCGCGTGTAGGCCGCGACCTGCGGCGTGCGGCCCAGCGCTGTCATCATGCCGAGCACAATCATGCAGCGCGTCTTGAGGTCAATGCGCTCCCGCGACCAGATCTCGCCGAAGTTGAAGCCGATGACGAAGTCCTCCAACCCCGGGACCATGTCCAGTCCGGCGGCGTTGCCGGTGCTCCGCGAGCCCTCCGACCCGCTGATGGCCTTCCGTACCGCGCGTCCCCGCGCCTTGCTCTCCTCCGCCTGATGCAGCGTCATGGGCAGTCCTCCTGTCAGTGAACGTGAGCCGACGTTCGCCGGCGAGGCGATGCTACACGAGACGGCGCGCCCCCGGCGCGTCAGGAGAGCGAGAACGTCGAGCCGTTCGGGCCGCGCGTGACCTCGATGCGCACCGGGAATGCCTCCTTGATGTCGTCCATATGGGTGATGACGAGGATGCGCTCGAACCGGTCCTCGATCGCCTGGATGACCTCCAGGATGCGGTCACGCCCCTCGGCGTCCTGCGTACCGAACCCCTCGTCGATGAAGAGCGTGGGCAGCGGCGCGCCGGAACGCCACGCGAGCACCTTGCTGAGCGCGATGCGGACGGCGAAGTCGATGCGGAAGCGCTCGCCTCCGCTGAACATCTCGTAGGCGCGTGAGCCGAGCTCGTCCGCGATGACGATCTCCAGCGTCTCGACCGCGTCGCCGCCGCTCCTGCGCTCCTTCTGCGTCTCCAGCTTCAGCGTCATCCTGCCATCCGTCATGCGGCGCAGCAGGTCGTTGGCCTCGTCTTCCAGGCGCGGGATGGCGGCCTCCATCAGGAGCGCCTGCACGCCGCCCTTGCCGAACGCGAGCGCAAGCTCCGCGTAGGCGCCCGCCTCGCCGGTGAGCGTTTCCCGCCGGGCTTCGGCATGCGCAAGGTCGGCGGCGGCCTGTTCGATCTGCAGCACCTCGTTCTCCAGCGAGCCCTTGCGGGCCTGCAGGTTGTCGCGCGCTGCGGACGCGACACGCAACTCCTCCTCGACCTGCCCGCGCTGCGCCTTCCACGACGGCAGTTCCGCCAGCTCCTCCGCTATCGCAGCGCTCGCCTGCCCGGCGCGGGCAGCGTCGTTCGCCGCCTCCGACGCACGGGCGCGGGCACGCTCGAGGGCCGCGGTGTCGTCATCCATCCGTTCGCGCGCGGTGGCGAGCGCCAGCCGCTCCTCTTCCCAGTGGACGAGCTCCTGCACCTGCGCCTCCGCAGCATCGAGCGCGGCGGGGTCGAACGAGAGCACGGCAAGCCGTTCCCGCAGCCCATTCGCCGCCGCCTGTTCATCCTGTGCGTACGCGCCGTCCGCAAGCGCGGCCTCATTCTGCCGGAGCAGAGGCACGGCCTGCTTCAACTGCTCCACCGCCCGCTCCGCCTCCTCCCGCTGCATGGTCAGACGGCTCTGCTCCTCGGCGATACGCTGCTGCTCGGCGGCGAGTTCGCTCTGCGCGCGCTCTGCGCCCACCGCGGCCTCGCCTGCCTGTCGCTCCAGCTCCTCCGCGCGCTGCTTCTGCATCTTGTGACGCTGAAGCAGCCCCTCTATGTCACTCTCATAGGTGGCCCAGATCCGTTCAAAGCCATCCGGCCCGAGCTGTGCGTTGCAGAGCGGGCAGGTCGTTGCGTCCGTGTGTTCGTGGCCGAGCATGTTGAGTTTGCCCCTCAGCTCCCTGCCGCTCTTCTCAACCTGCTCATTGTCGCGACGGAGGGTCTCCGCCTCGAGTTCGAATTGCCGCCGCGACTCCTCAGCCTTCGCCGCATCGTTCCGGCGGCTCTCCATCGCCGCCTGCCGCTCCGTCAACGCATCCTGACCGCGCTGGAGCGACGGCAGCGACTCCGCCCTCGGCGTGAGCTGGGTGTCGATGTGCTGCCGCTGCGCCTGGACGTTGCTCTCCAGCCGGGCACGGGCCTGGCCTATCGCGTTCTCGATCGGCGCGAGTTGCGTCTGGAGCGCATACGCCTGCTGCGCCGCCTCAGCCAGCGACCGCGCGCGTTCGCGCGCCTCCTGCAACGCGGCGACCCCCTGCTCGATCTCGCCCGCGCGCTCGATGGTGCGCTGCCAACCGACAAGACGCTGGTTGAGGCTCGCCGCCTCTGCTTCCTCCGCCGCCTGCCGCTGGCGAGCGCGCTGAGCGGCAGCGTCCTGCTCGTCCCGCTCCGCCTGTCGCCGTTCGAGGTGCGCGACCTTATCGCGGAGGAGCTGCAGTCGTTCCGCGAGGCCATTCACATACGCAACCGCCTCGGCGAGTTCACGCTCCGCTTCGGCCAGCGCCGCGCGCGTCTCGCCGGCCTTCGCAGCACGCTCGCGCAGGCGGTCGATGTTGACGGCGGTCGCGTCGAGCTTCGCCCGTGCGTCGCGTCCCCGGAGCCTGGCGCGCTCCGCGAGTTCGTCGTACCGCCCCAGGCCGAGCACCCTGGAGAGCACCTCCTTGCGCTCGCCGGGAGTGGCCATCGTGAACTGGTCGGCGCGTCCCTGCACGAGGAACGCACTGTTGACGAACGTCCCGTAGTCCATGTTGATGAGGCGCTCGATCCTTGCCTGGGTCTCCCGGATGGTGTCTCCGGTGCCCTCTGTCCCCGCAGTGGTGAACTCCCCGCTGGCAGTCTGGACCGCCAGCTCCAGCGAACTCTGGGCGTTGCGCCTCGCCTGGGAGTAGCGGCGGGAGACGCGGTAGCGCTCGCTGCCGACGTCGAACACCAGCTCGACCTGCATCTCGGTCTGGCCGTGGTGAAGGAGCTGCTCGTGCCGCTGGCTGCGCGCCTTGCCCCAGAGCGCCCACGTGACGGCGTCCAGCAGCGCCGACTTCCCGTTGCCGTTCGGCCCGCAGAGGCACGCGACGCGGATGCCCTCCAGGTGGAGCGTGGGGGCGGCGTCGCGGTAGGAGAGGAAGTTGGAGAGCGAGAGGCTTATCGGAAGCAATGCAGCCTCGCTGGCGGGAGTGGCAGGATTCTAACAGCGCGGGGGGCCGCTACGGGCGCCAACCCGCCTCCCGCGCGAGGCGCTCCAACTCGCCGTCTTCGTCGATGACGGCGACACGGTCGAGAAACTCGGCGAGGTCCGCAGAATCGGCGCGTATCGTGCGCAAGTGCACCTCGATGGGATTCCCTTCCGGCGCAGCCGAGCTGTCCGCGTACGTCCCATGAAACGCGAACCACGCCGTGTTCAGCTTGCGGATGTTGTAGCCGTGCTCCACGAAGAGCAGGCGCCGCTCTTCCAGGTACGCCTCCGCCTCCTCGACCTTCCCTTCCTCCAGCAGCTCTTCCAGCCGGGCGCGCGTCTCCCGCATCTCGTACCGGAAGTCGAACACGCCGGGCTCCGGTGTGGGTCGAGGCTCGCCCGCTTTGGGGGGCTGCCACGGGTCGCGCTGCACCACTTCGCCGGTCAGCAGTTCCAGCGCCCGGTCGCTCAGTTCCTCCGCCGCGATGTTGGCCACGGTCTCGTTGACGCTCGTGAGTTCGCCGCCCGCAAACCACGCACGCCCCAGCGGGCGGAAGATGAGCCAGTGGTGCATCCACTCGTGGCTGGCGACCGACAGCGCGCCGCGGAGCGACGTGTCCGGCGTCACCTGCGCGGGATACGTCGCCACCCCGCCGATGCGGGCCACGATCGCGGAGATGTTGTCGTCGAGCGATTCCACCTTCCGTTCCAACTCGTCCTGCTCCGGCAGGCTGATGTCGGAAGTGAGCAGGCGGTCGTCCAAGCGGACGATGTCGTCCCGCGGCGAGCGCACCAGCACGTGGCCGCCCTCCTGGAACGCGAAGTCCACCGGAGGCCAGCGCACCGGGCCGAAGCGGGCGATGACGCCCAGATCGTCGGCGCTCTGCGATATCGCGCCTTCCAGCGTCTCTTCCACCTGTGACGAGAGTTCAACGCGGCGGCGCTCCAGCCGTTCTCTCTCCGCCTCCAACGCCGCGACCTCGGCATCCGATGCCCCCTCTGCGAGGACGCGCTCTATCTCTCGCCGCTTCGCGCTCAACTCCCCTCCTACACGGAAGAACTCCTCCGCCCGCTCCAGCCGCTCTTCCGCGTCCGGCCTGCCGAAGGCGCCCACGGCCAGGTTGAACCACTTGTCCGGGAAGTGAACTATCTCCCACCGCAGGATGTCCTGCTCGTAAGGAGCGGAGGCGCGGTGCAGCTGCTCGACCGAGTCGCCGCGTCCCAGACCCGCGGCGATCAGGAGCATGGCCGCCAAAGCCCACAAGCCGAGCGTAAGGTTGCCCGTCAGCGCACGCATCGGTCAGCCTTGTCTCATATTGGGGCGCCTATCGCTGTTCTGCCGGTTCTGCATTGCACGTTCATGGCCTGATAACTATTATGCGCTGCACAACCCACTCCGGCGTTACAGGGGAGGCGCCTATCGTGGACCAATTCACGACGCAACAGATCCGCAACGTAGTACTCCTAGCGCACTCAGGCGCAGGCAAGACGTCGCTCGCCGAAGCGATGCTCCACGCGACCCAGGCCATCAACCGCCCGGGGCGTGTAGAGGACGGCAACACCGCCTCCGACTTCGAGCCTGAAGAGCATCGCAGGCAGACCAGCCTACAGCTCGCAGTGCTCCCGTGCGTCTGGAAGGGCGTGAAGATCAACGTGATCGACACCCCCGGCTACGCCGACTTCCTGGGCGAGACCGTCTCCGCGCTGCGCGCCGCCGACGCCGCGGTGATCGTGCTCTCCGCCCCCAGCGGTGTGGAAGTCGGCGCGGAGATCGCGTGGCAGCGCGTCCGCGACCTGGGCATCCCCACCATCGTCTTCGTCAACAAGATGGACCGCGAGCATGCCGACTATGAGGCCACGATGGCCCAGGTCCGCTCACAGTTCGGGAGCCGGTGCGCACCCATCAACCTCCCCATCGGCGCGGAGTCCTCTTTCAGCGGCGTCGCCAGCTGCGTCTCGGGCAGCGCGCCCGCCGGGATGGAAGACGCCATCGCAACGGCGAAGGATCAGCTCGGGGAGGCCGTCGCCGAGACCGACGACGACCTCACGATGAAGTTCCTGGACGAAGGCGAGCTCAGCGACGAGGAGATAGCCCAAGGGCTGAGCATCGGCGTCCGGACGGGGCAGACCGTCCCCGTGCTGGCCGGCTCTTCCACCACCGAGTTGGGTATCGGGGAGCTGATGGACGCCATCGTGAGCTACGTCCCCTCCCCTGCCGACGTACCGGCCGTGCAGGCCACGAAGGGCGGGGCGGACGTGGAGCTGACCGCGGACGCGAACGGCCCGCTCGCAGCCTTCATCTTCAAGACGACCGCCGACCCGTTCGTCGGCAAGCTCTCGTTCTTCCGCGTGATGAGCGGCACGCTCTCCGCGAACAGCGAGGTGTTCGACACCGGATCGGGCAACACCGAGCGCATCGGGCAGGTGTTCGTTCCCGTGGGCAAGAAGCAGGAGAGCGTCGCGAGCCTCGCCGCCGGCGACATCGGCAGCGTCTCGAAACTGGCGCACGCCGTCACCGGGGACACGCTCACCTCCAAGGCGGACCCCGTATCGCTGCCCCGCGTGGAGTACCCGGAGCCCGTCTTCCACATCGCCGTGCACCCCAAGAGCAAGGCCGACCTGGAGAAGCTCTCCTCTTCGCTCGCCCGGCTCACGGAAGAAGACCCGTCGCTGGTCCTCAACCGCGATCAGGCGACGGCCGAGCTGGTCATCGCAGGCCAGGGCAACACGCACGTGGAAGTGATGGCGGAGCGCGCGAAGCGGAAGTTC
The DNA here is from genome assembly GCA_034422595.1 of Dehalococcoidia bacterium. GTDB lineage: Bacteria > Chloroflexota > Dehalococcoidia > Lucifugimonadales > Australimonadaceae > Bin16. The sequence goes on from DAOUJO010000016.1 coordinate 49,149, forward strand.
GGCGTCGAGCTGGAGCTCGCCGCGCCGCGCGTGGCGTACCGCGAGACCATCTCCCGGACAACGAACGTCGAATACAAGCACAAGAAGCAGACCGGCGGCCACGGCCAGTACGGGCACGTATTGCTCCGGCTGGAACCCCGCGGCAGGGGCGAGGGTTTCGAGTTCGCCTCCGAGGTCGTAGGCGGGAACGTGCCGCGCGAGTACATCCCCGCCGTGGAGAAGGGCATACACAAGACGATGGAGGAGGGCGCTCTCGCGGGCTTCCCCATCGTGGACGTGAGAGTCGTCCTCACGGACGGGAGTTCGCACTCCGTGGACTCGTCCGGCCAGAGTTTCGAGATAGCCGGCAGCATGGCGATGAAGAAGGGAGTCGTGGAAGCCTCCCCCACGTTGCTCGAGCCGGTGATGCGCATGGCCATCGAGACGCCGGAGCAGTTCGCCGGCGCGGTGGTCAGTGATCTGAATACACGGCGCGCGCACATATCGGGCATGACCCCGGTAGGCGGCGTCGCACACATCGAGGCCGAGGTGCCTCAATCGGAGGCGCAGCAGTACTCCACCCATCTGCGCGCGCTCACACAGGGACGCGGGACCCTCTCCATGCAGTTCGACCATTACGGCGAGGTCCCGGCGCACCTGACTCCGAAGATAGTGGAGGGGTCCCAGGAGCTGGCCAGGGCTTAACCGCCTCAGGCTGTTCTCTCACACGCCCTCGCGAGCATGAGGGCGCCGCCTTCCGCCATCCCCCGGCGGAGAGGCTTCTATAGCACAACGCTGAAGGAGCGTGCCATGCAGGGAGTGATCCTCGCTGCCGGTGACGGCGGCAGACTCCGGCCATTCACGTACCGGACGCCGAAGCCGCTGATACATCTGAAAGAGCGTCCGCTCATCTGGTACCCGCTCGCCGCCATGGCGGAGGCAGGCATCAGGGAGGTCGGCATCGTCGTCGGCTACCGCGCGGAGCAGATCATGGAAGGACTCGTCGATTGGGCGCCCGACGGGGTGCGGCTGGAGTTCATCCACAACCCGGAGTTCGAGGGCGGCAACGCGGTCTCGGTCCGCGCCGCGCGGGACTTCGCGGGAGGCGGGCCGTTCATGCTGGCGATGAGCGACCACATCATCGAGCCGGGCGTTGCGGTCCGGCTGATGGGAGAGTGCGAGCACCCGGCGATGCTGGGCGTGGACTCGGCTGCGTCGATGGAGAGCCAGTTGAGCGACGCCACGAAGGTGCTGGTGGACGGCGACGGCTTCCTCCGGCGCATCGGCAAGGGGCTGCAGCGCTGGAACGCCGTGGACATCGGCGTCTTCGTCTTCCAGCCGTCCATCTTCGCCACCCTCGACTACCTCTATGCACAGGATGGCGCGGGGCTGGAGCTGAGCCGCGTGATGCAGCACCTGGCGAATGAGCCTCGCGGGGTCACGACGCGCGACATAGAGGGCCTCTTCTGGACGGACATCGATACCCTCGCAGACTTCAAGAGCGCCTATGACCACCTCAACGCTGCCGCAGACCTTCCCGTCTGACGGGCCGGTTGACGCCGTGTTCAACGGCTGCACGACGACACGTATCTTCTGCCGTCCCAACTGCCCGCCGGGCCGCCGCACGAGGCCCGACCATCGCGTCACTTTCGTGGACGAACACGAGGCCGCCGGGGCGGGCTACCGCCCGTGCCGCGTCTGCACGCCGCTGGACGGCCCGCCCGGCCCCTGGGTGAGCAAGCGCGAGCGGAGCTAGAGCAGCCCCCGCTCCCGTCGAGCCTCTTCCGCCGTGAGGATGCCTGCCTGCACGAGCGCCACCTGGCGTCTGGTGCGCTCGCTCTCTGTCTCCGACAGGGCCTCGACCTGCGTGAGGTCGAACGCCACGGACAGCCCCCGCGCCGACGGGCCAAGCCTCGGCAGCAGGCCCTCGTTAATCGCGCCTGCGAGGAACGTCAGCTCCGGGACCATCGTCTTCTCCCAGAACATGCGGCGCGCCTCCCGCACGTTGTTGAGCGTCGCGTGGCTGAAGTCCTCCAGCAGCGGCAGCGGGACGCCGTACACGCGCGCGACGCCCTCCAGGCTCCACCGCAGTCCAGCGAGCCACTCCATATCCCGCTGGTTCAGCCCCAGCCGCTGCACCTCCCAAGCGTCGCCGGTGACGAGCGGTAGGTGCGCCCGGCCCGGCCCGGTGTGGCGAGCTTCCAGCTTCGAGAAGAACTCGGTGATCTGGCCGTCGGTGACGGGCCCGTTCGCACGGAAGACGAGGTCCTGCGGCTGCGCGCCGTTGCGGAAGAACTCGCGGTTGAACCGCAGCGCGTCCATGCCCATGTCGGCGGTGAGGCGCGCGGCTGCCATGGGCGCGAACCCGGCGAACTCCTCCAGCGGGTTGAAGTAGCGGAACCAGACCACCTCCTCCGGCAGGAGCGCTGTCTCCCGTCCCCGCTCCTCGTAGACGAACCCCGCGACGTACCGCTCCGGGTCGCGCACAATCCGCACACGGTCGGGGCGCAGCGCCCATATCTCGTCCGGCGCGCCGGACGCGGACGCTTTCGCCGAGCGTCCGAGGTACCAGAATGCGGCGCCCCAGAGGCAGAGGTACGTCTCCGTGGCGATGAGCAGATCGCTCCTGCTCCACCAGCCGTTGACTGTATCGAGCAGCCGCTGCGCCGGATGCTCCGGCCCCACCCAGCGCCACGCCCCCGAGGCGTCGACCTCCCGCACCTGCAGCGGCGGACGGGACGCCGCCTCCGCACGGAGCTTCACCGCCGCATACACGTCGGCACTCCTGGCGTAGTACTCGCCGTAGCCGGTCGACTGCCACTCGGCGCCGGTCCCCCTGTCCGGCGCGAGCGTCCGCAACGACGCCGCAAGCGGCGCGTTCGCCCGCCGCACCGCGATACCGTCCATCACTTCCCGCAACGTTCCGAGCATCTCCAGCCTCCTTTGCCGGTCCCTGTATGTGGCGGCGCACATTTGCGAAACGCGAAAGAGCCCCGGTCTCTCTCAGACCGGGGCTCTCCCCGACGTGTCGCTCCGTCCTTATGCCGCTGCAGACATCATGCCGGGCGGGCGCCGGAACGCGCAACGGGCGGATGTCACCTCATCGGCTCGGCCATCACCGCTCCGGTACGGCCCACCGCGAAACGCTCGCCTTCCGGCGGCGTCGCCTGTCCGTACGCATCCCGCCCCCAGCAGACCGCCGTCCCGTCCACCTCCAACGCGCAGGTGTGCACGCCGCCGCTGCTGATAGCCGCGTACCGGGCGTCCGGGTCCGGCGGGGACGACTGCCCCTGCGCGTCGCTGCCCCAGCAGACGGCTGCGCCGTCCGACCGCAGCGCGCAGGTATGCCGGATGCCGCTGCTGACGGCGCCGAAGTTTACCCCCTGCGGCGGCGACGCCTGTCCCATCTCGTTGGCGCCCCAGCAGACGGCTACACCGTCCGTATCGATGGCGCACGTGTGCAGCCCACCGGCGCTGATGGCGGTGTACTTCCCGCCCTCCGGCGGCGTGGTCTGCCCGTAACGAGCGTCGCCCCAGCAGACGGCGGAGCCGTCCCTGCGGAGCGCGCAGGTATGCTGCCCGCCGCTGCTGATCACGTCGAACCGCTCGTTCGGCGGCGGGTCGGCGCGCTTCAGGCCGTCCCAGTAGTCCGGGTCGGTGCTGGCGGGCGTGGGAGTCGGGACGCCTGCGAGTTCAGGCCCGTTGCTGCCCCAGCAGACGGGAGCGAAGTCGCGGCGTATCGCACAACCGTGGAGCGCGCCCATGTCCAGACCGGTGAAGAAATCGCCGATACCGGGCGTGGTCCGCACGCGCGGGGTCGACTGCCCTTCGCTGTCGTCGCCCCAGCAGAGCAACGTGAGATCAGGGCGCAGTCCGCACGTGTTGAAACTGCCCGCGCTGATGGACGTGAAGAGCAGTTCCTCCGGAGGAAGCGGGTCGTCGTTCTCGTCCTTGAGCTTCTCGGGCGATGACTGTTCATAGACGTCGCTCCCCCAGCAGACGACAGTCATGTCCGGCCGGAGCGCGCAGGTGTGGTCGCCGCTGCTGCTCAGCATCGTGGGCTGGTTGCGGCGGGAGAAGGTGGTGTCCTGTGGCGGCGGGTTGCTTGCGGGCGTTTCGAGCGTCCACGTGCCGCAGCCGGTCGAGGTGATGATGGCCGCATCGGTGGGCAGGACCGCCACGCGCAACACGCCGCTGTTCGCCGAACCAGAGGCGATGACCTCACCCTCGCGGGCGCGGATGTTATGCGCGCGGATCCACTCGCAGTTCCCGGTGAGGCTCTCGCTCACGTACACACCGGGGACGACATCCACGTCCACGCGCCACCAGCCAGGCCTGAACGCGGTCCACGGCTTGGGAAGGGGAGTGGGCGTCGCGGTGGGGGTCGCCGTGGCGGTGGGCGTCGGTGTAGGCGTGTGGGTAGGCGGGATGGGTGTAGGCGTGTGGGTAGGCGGAACGGGAGTGGGCGTCGCGGGCTGGGGGACCGAAGTGGCGGTGGCAGTCGGACTCGGCGTAGGCGTTGCCGTCGGCACCGGAGTAAACGTAGGCACCGGCGTGGGCGTCGGTGTGCTTGTGGGAGTCGGCGTCGGCTCAGGCGCAGGCGTAGGGGTCGGCTCTTCCAGCCTGCACGCGCCCAGCACAACGAGCGCCGCGCACGCGCACAGGAGCACGGCGCAGGACATTGACCGCCCCGAAAGCATCGTCGCGAGGCGGGAGATGGGGAGGGTGCGTAAAGGCGACATAACCCTCAAGGAACATTAGCGACGCGCCCCCGCTCCGTCAACGAGACAGCGCGGCCTGTTACACTCAACCCCATGCCGGGGCTAACCGGCGACAAGCGCGTCCCTCGATGTCTGAGCGTGGGGCGCTTGTCTGTGTCTATCGCGACAGCACGGAGGGATCGCTTGAGTCTCACGGGACTGCTGGATGTGCTCGGGCAGGCGTCAGCCTACCGGCGGACGACGGAAGCGGTGGCGTCCGGCGGCGTCCATGCCGCCGTCGCGCCGGACGCGGCCAAACCGCTCGTGATCGCGGGACTGTGGCGCGACCTCCAGCGTCCGATGCTGGTGCTCTGTCCCCATCCTGACGACGCGCGGCGCCTGCTCGACCAACTGGAGGCGTACTGCGGCGAAGACGCCCCGCTGCTGCACTTCGCGGAGGCGGAGGTGTTGCCCTACGAGCGGCTCTCCGTGGAAGCGGGGACGATGCACGAGCGCATCCGCGCGCTCGGTGCGCTGCACGGGTCAGCCGATGCGCCTGCGCTCATCGTCGCGTCGGTAACGGGCATCCTGCAGAAGACACTCCCGCCCGCCGTGCTGCGGGAGGCGATGCACACGCTCACGCGCGGACAGCGCCTCGCCGTCGAGCCCATGCTGACCCGATGGGCGCGCATGGGCTACGCCGTCGGGTCGATGGTGGACCATCCGGGTACCGTGGCGAGGCGCGGCGGCATCGTCGACGTCTACGGGCCGGGGCACGACCGTCCCGTGCGGATAGACCTGTGGGGCGACGAGGTCGACTCGATCCGCGTGTTCGACGCGAACACGCAGCGGTCCGGCGAGCACCTGGACTCGATCACGGTGCTTCCCGCCGGAGAGACGCTTCCCCTGCTCGCCGACCACGAGCGGATCGACGAACTCATACGCGGTCTGGATTTCGCCAACACGGGAACGTCGGAGCGCGACCGCATCCAGGACGAACTGGCCGACCTGCTCGCCGGGGTGTCGCTGGACAACGCCTCGTTCTACGCCGGCTTCCTGCTGCGACACACGCTGCTCGACCACCTGCCGGAAGACGTCGTCGTGGTGATGAACGAGCCCTCCGAGACCGTCGAGGCAGCGCGGCACGTGGAAGGCGGCGCGGAGAAGATGCGCCTTGCGAAGGAGGAGCGCGGGGCCCTGCCGATGGGGTTCCCCGCGCCGCTCGCCGACTGGGACACGGTCTCCGGCGCGCTGGAGGGGATCCCCCGGCTGGAGCTCAGCCGCTACCACCAGGGAGAGAGCGGCGGCGCTGCCGTGGCGCTGCCGTTCGACGCGGCGCCGTCCTACCAGGGCGCCATCGAGGAGCTGGCCGAGGCCGTGCAGGCCGGAGATCGCGGCGCGGTGGTGATCGCGACGCAGCACTCGCAGCGGCTGCGGGAGCTGCTCGCCGAGGCGGACGTGGGGGCCGCGGAGGAACGATCGCTGGACGCCGCGCCGGAGCGGGGCGTCACCGTCGTGCACACGACCGTCGCGGGAGGGTGGACGCTCGCAGCGGAGGAAGGCAGCGAGCCCCTCGTCACGCTGCTGTCGGACGCGGAAGTGTTCGGTGCGCGCAAGCAGCGCGTTACCCGCGCCCGGAGGCACGCGCAACGCTTCCAGGCGACGACCGTCGAGGAGCTGACGCCCGGAGCGTACGTCGTGCACGTCGACCACGGCATAGGACGATTCGCCGGCACGGGTTCACGGTCGGAGGAGACAGACGCACCCGGAGGACGCGAGTACCTCATCCTCGAATACGCGGGCGGCGACCGCCTCTACGTACCGATGGAGCATCTTGCGCGACTCTCGCCCTACGCCGGAGGAGAGGAGAAGCCGCCGTCGCTCACGAGCCTCGGCGGGCAGGAGTGGACGCGCGCGGTGTCGCGGGCACGGGAGTCCACCAAGCGGCTCGCGATAGACCTGCTGGCGCTCTACGCCCGGCGCGAGTCATCGGAGGGCTTCCCGCACGGCAACGACACGCCGTGGCAGCGGGAGATGGAGGACGCGTTCCCGTTCGTCGAGACGCCCGATCAGCAGCGCGCGATAGACGACGTGAAGGAGGACATGGAGATCGCGCGTCCGATGGACCGGCTCGTCTGCGGCGACGTGGGCTACGGCAAGACGGAGGTCGCGCTGCGGGCTGCGTTCAAGGCGGTGATGAGCGGGAAACAGGCGGCGGTGCTGGTGCCTACGACCGTCCTCGCGCAACAGCACTACCGCAGTTTCGCCGAGCGCCTGGGCCCCTTCCCGGCACGGGTTGAGATGCTCAGCCGGTTCCTCACCCCGAAGGAGCAGGACGAGGTGGTGCGCGGGCTGAAGAGCGGCGAGGTGGACGTGGTCATCGGCACCCACCGGCTCGTGCAGAAGGACGTGGACTTCAAGGACCTCGGCATCCTCATCATCGACGAGGAGCACCGCTTCGGCGTGGCGCACAAGGAGCGGCTGCGCGAACTGCGGAGCGAGGTGGACGTGCTCACGCTCACGGCAACGCCCATCCCGCGCACGCTCCACATGGCGATGTCCGGCATACGCGACATCTCCACCATCGAGACCCCGCCGGAGGAGCGCCTGCCCATCAAGACGTACCTCGCGGAGCGCTCGGACGACCTCGTTAAGGAGGCGGTGCAGCGCGAGTTGGACCGGGGCGGGCAGGTCTTCTTCCTCCACAACCGCGTGAAGAGCATCCACCTGGCGGCAGGAGCGCTGCGCGACCTCGTGCCGGAGGCGCGGATACTCACGGGGCACGGGCAGATGCCGGAGGACGAACTCGCGGAGATCATGGAGCGCTTCGCCGACGGCGAGGGGGACGTGCTCGTCTGCACGACGATCATCGAGTCCGGCCTGGACATCCCCAACGTCAACACGCTGGTCGTGGACCACGCGGACCGGTTCGGACTGGCGCAGCTCTACCAGCTGCGCGGGCGCATCGGGCGGAGGTCGCAGCGCGCCTACGCTTACCTGCTCGTGGAGCGCGGGCGGCGGCTGACGGATACGGCGAAGCGCAGGCTGGAGACCATCATGGCGGCGACCGAACTCGGCGCGGGGTTCCGCATCGCGATGAAAGACCTGGAGATTCGCGGCGCGGGCAACCTGCTCGGCGGTGAGCAGAGCGGGCACATCCAGGCCGTGGGGTTCGACCTCTACACACGGCTGCTCTCGGAAGCCGTGGCCGAACTGCGGGCGATGCGGGAAGGCGGCGCCCCGCTTCAGCCGCAGACGCCCGACCCGGTGATAGACCTCGGCCTGCCCGCAGCGATCCCGGAGGAGCTCGTACCGCACATGCCCGCGCGGATGGCGATGTACCAGCGGCTGGCGCGCGCCACGACCGTCGCCGACGTGGACGACCTCCCGCGCGAGTTCATGGAGCGCTTCGGCCATCGCCTGCCGGACGAGTTGCACAACCTGCTCTTCGGCGTACGCGTACGCGTGCTGGCGAAGGCAGCGGGGGTGGAATCGGTAACCCGACGCACCGACCGCGTCACGCTGAAGCTGGTGGACGAGGTGGGAGGAGCGCGCATCGCGCTGGAGCGCGCGCTCGGACACGGGACGACGGTCGGGAACCAGCAGGTGCACGTCCCGCTCGAGCAGGGACGGACGCCCTGGGGGCAGGCGCTGCTGGAAGTGCTGGAGGAGCTCGCCGCGTTCCGGGAGCGGGCGGGAGAGTTGAGCGCGTTGCTCGCTCAGCCCTCGATGCGGTAGGCGCGCCCGTTGGAGGGGCCGCGGCGCGGGCCGCGGCGGCCGCCGCCGCGGTTGAAGTGCTGCCGGGGCTGGGGTTCCTCCGCTATCGCGGGCCAGGGGGTGGGGCTGCCGCGCAGCTCCTCCAAGAGCCTGGCCTCGTCAGGCTCGATCTCGCCCGCCTCTTCCTTCAACCGAAGGAGCGTCATGGTGAGCCCGCGGTTCTCCTCGGTCAGATCTGCGAAATAGACCTGGTATGACATATGCCTCGCCTCAGCGTGCTTGCGCCGCTGCGCTCCTGAGTGTTCACGCCGGTGGGGAATCTCCACCATTATCGCAGGCGTCGGCCTGCCCGCCAAGTGGACAGCGGCGCGGGGACGTGCGAAGCAGGGTCCTATATCCGGGTGTGGGGCGTCCCTTGTGAGCGCCCGGAGAGGAACGTAGGCTTGGGCGATGAGGCAAACGACATGACAGACCTTCCTCACGCCGACGTGGTCGGCAGCATGATCAGGCCAGCGGAACTGCTGGCCGCCCGCGAGGACTTCGACGCCGGGCGAATCACGCCGGCGGAGTTCAAGCGCGTCGAGGACGCCGCGGTCGACCAGGCTGTCGCCGCACAGGAGGAGGCGGGGCTGGAGATACTCACCGACGGCGAGTTCCGCAGGCTCTCGTTCCAGAGCCAGATGCCGGAGGCGGTCGACGGGTTCGGTGAGTTCGACCTCAACGCCTTCCTATGGGGTGACTGGAAGGGCGACGAGCGGGTCGGGGACCTGAACAGGGAGCGCCCGGCCACGCTCGGGGTCACCGGCAAGCTCCGGCGCAAGCGTCACCTCTCGGCCGAGGAGTTCACCTATCTGCGAAGCCGCACTACCCGCATCCCCAAGGTAACGCTGCCGAGCCCCAGCCTCTTCGCCAACTTCTGGTCGCCCGCGAAGTCAGCCGCGGCCTACCCGACCCTCGACGCGTTCCTGGCCGACGTCGCGCAGATACTCCGGGAGGAGATCGAGGAGCTCGTCAGGCTCGGCGCAACGTACGTCCAGCTCGACGCCCCGCAGTACCCGCTCGTGCTGGACCCCACGTGGGCCGAGTTCTACCGGAGCCGTGGCTGGACGGCGGAGGACTGGGTCGCACAGGGCGTCGAGCTGGACAACGCGGTCATGGATGGCTTCCCGGATGTGACGTTCGCCTTCCACCTCTGCAAGGGCAACCAGGGGAGCCGCTGGCTGGCCGAAGGCGGCTACGACCGGCTCATCGAACCCGTGCTGCGCCGTGTGAACGCGCAGCGGCTCATGCTGGAGTATGACGACGAACGCTCAGGCTCGTTCGAACCGCTGCGCTCCGTACCTGACGACAGGACGGTCGTGCTCGGGCTGGTGACGACCAAGTCGCCGCGCCCTGAGACGCCGGAGGGGCTTGCGGAGCGCATCGCCGAGGCCGCACGACACTTTCCCCGGGAGCAGCTTGGGATCAGCCCGCAGTGCGGCTTCGGGACGTCGGTCGTCGGTAACAAGCTCAGCATCGCGGAGCAGAACGCGAAGCTCCGTGTGGTCGCGGATACAGCGCGAGAGGTCTGGGGCTGAACACGTACTCCCTCTCCCCCGAGGAACCCTCCCCACAGGGACTTCCGTGCGGTTCTACTGCTCGCTCGTATCTGTCGTGATGGGTATGAGGTTGTGACCGTCTTCAGGGTGGATGCAGCCGTACTCCACCATGCTCGCATGTGTTTCGGCGTCAAGGTGGTCTATCGCCCTCTGGACCTCAGCCAGAGCTTCTGCCATGGACCCCTGTCGGGATTCGCCCTGTTGCAACCGTTCAGCCTCGTAGCCGGCCTGAACCAGTGCATCATGGAAGACGTGTACTTTCCGCGGCGCGTTCAGGTTCCGGATGCGATCGATGGTGTCGATATCGCTGAAGTTCCGGCACATCAGGTTGGCGTAGGCCTCGATCGTCCAGGGCCGCACTCCTATCACAGTCCGTTCCACCTGCACCCACCGGCCGTCAGGGCAGTAGCCATCCTCGTCGCAGCCGTAGCGCCGCTCGTACATCGCCGCCGTAAAGGCCACCAGCATAAGAGTGGCGGCTGCCAGCATCACTGTGGCGGCGCGAGACATCGGCATCCTCGAATCCCCGGGGCCGAGGATCCGCATCAGCCAGTGTCCGACCCTGTCTCTCATGGCAGACCAGCGTGGTGTCGTTCCCGCACGACGTAACAACGGTACCTTCGCCACAGGGTGTTAGCAACAACGGCAACCGCAGAGCTGTCCCCGGGCAGCCAAGGAGAAGGGTGAGGCACTCCGAGGAGCGTCAGTTGGGGTTACGCGACCAGAGCGTGTGGTAGGGCCCCTGCCCGCGGATCATCGCGATGGTGGAGCGCCGCTCCCACTGCCGCAACTCGTCCAGCGCCTCGTCGTACTGGCGCTGCACCGAGTCGAAGCCGGAGCCGCTGACGCGGCGGTACAGCATGTCGCAGACGCCGGACTCCTCGAGACTCCGGATCGAACCGACCCAGGGGATGGCGGCGAGCTCCCGCGCGTGGGGCATGTTGGGGCGGGCGCGGTTGACGTGGCGCAGGCGGCGCTCAGCCGAACCGAGCGGCGGCGAGACCGAGATGCGCGGAGGGTCTTCCGCCGTGCTCCGGTTGTCGTAGACCAGGCACTGGTTGATGAGGGGAAGGATGATGCAAACGACCTCCGACGTCTCGGCGTGCTCGATCGCTTCAGCCATCTCGCGGTCGTATTCCTGGTCTGCCATCGTCCGACCTCCCTCTCGCTTAATCCTACCCCATCAGCTCGTGCAGCTGTTCCATGAATGCGGGCAGCACTTTCTGCCAGTCTCCGGCGACCCCGAAGCGGGCCTCCTTGAAGATGTTGGCCCCGGCATCCTTGTTGATGGCCACGAGCGTCCGGGAGTTGCTGCACCCGGCCATGTGCTGGCTCGCGCCGGATATCCCGACCGCGATGTACAGGTCCGGCGTGACCGTCTTGCCCGTGAGGCCGACCTGGTACCCGGAGGGGACCCAACCGGCGTCGCATGCCGCACGGGACGCGCCGACCGCGCCGCCGAGCATGTTCGCCAGCTCCCGCAGCGAGTCGAACGGCTCCGGTCCGCCGAGTCCACGCCCGCCGGAGACGACGACGCGCGCATTCTCCAGGCGGACGCCCTCTCCTGCCTCCTCGACACGTTCCAGCACCCGGGTACGCACGTTCGCCTCGAAGGCCAGCGGCAACACCTCGCCGGTGCGCGAGGCATCCGGTTCGAGAGCATCCACGCTCTTGGGCCGCAGCGAGGCGACAGCGACACTGCCGAGGCAGGCAACCGACGCCTCCGCGTTGCCGCCGTAGACCGGCCGGGTCGCGATGAGGCGCCCGGAGTCGTCGAGGGAAACATCGGAGCAGTCGGACGCCAGCGCGGTTCCCAGCCGGAAGGCGAGTCGCGGCATCACGTCCCGTCCGGTGAGCGTCTTCGCGCCGATGACGTAGCGTGCCCCGCTCAGCGTGACGGCGGCCTGCGCCGCGTCCACCAGCGCGTCGAACTCGCCGTCAGCAGCCGGGCCGTCGACGACGGTGTAGACGACGTCCGCGCCGCCCGCGACGGCGGCGGAGGCTGCGCTCGCGGCGTCCGCGCCCGGCAGCAGGACGGCCACCTGGCCGGCACCCATGCCGCGCGCTGCAGCGATGCCTTCCAGCGTGGCAGACGCGGGTGCGCCGTCAGTGATCTCGCCGATGATGAGTGCGTCAGCCATCAGAGCACCCGCTCCTCGCGGAGGCGGAGGGCTAGCTTGCGTCCTGCGTCCGCGTCGTCGTCGCCGGCGATCATCTCGGTCTGCACCGCGCGCTCCGGTTTCTTCAGGGACACGAGTTCGAAGGCAGGGGATGCCGTGCCGTCGAGATCGAGGTCGGCAACGGTCCAGACGGTAGGCTGCACCCGCCGCGCCGCCATGATGCCGCGCATGTTGGGGTACCGGGGCGTACCCAGCTCGTTCGAGACCGTTACGACCGCGGGCAGCGGCGCCTCGACGGTCTCGTGGCCGTCCGGCAGGACGCGCTCGACACGCACCGTACCGTCCTGCACGTCGACCTTCCGTCCGATGGTCGCGACCGCCCATCCGAGGGACTCCGCAACGCCGAGCGGCACCTGCGCATTGTCCCAGTCGCTCGCCTGCCTGCCGGAGATGACGAGGTCCACGTCGCCCAGTTTGCGTATCGCGGCAGTGAGCGCCTCAACCGCCATGGTGGGGTCTATGGAGTTCTCGAAGGCAGCGTCCTGCAGGAGAACGAGCTCATCCGCCCCCATCGCTAGCGGCTTCTTGATGACGTCCAGAGCGAAGTCCGTACCGCAGGAGAGCACGGTAACTTTCGCGTCGCCGTGGGCTTCCTTGATGCGCAGGGCCGCTTCGACGGCCTGCTCGTCGTACCCGTTGACGACGGGGGGGATGTTGCCTGCGGTGGAGACGGCGTTGTCAGCGACGTTGAAGGCGGATAGCGGGGTTTCAGGGTCGAGCACTTGCTTGGCCGTTACCACTATGTGCAGCGTCATCCGTGCCTGACCTCACTGTATCCGGGATCGTCTGCAGAATAGATTGAGAAAGAATGCACAATCGGATGGTAGCACCCCCGATGTTACCCGGCAATAGAGGTGGGAAGATTGCGGATGAGGCGGTTGAGCGGCGGTTGGAGAGGAGGCTAGTGGTGAGCGCGGAGGTAGTGGAGGATCTCCTGCATCACCTTGCAGTCCACCTCGTTGTAGGCGGCGATCTCTTCCATGAGCGGGGTGTCGATGAGGCGAACGCCACGCTCGGCAGCCTCGTCGTCGCAGCGCCACGCGCCCACCATCGCGCCCATCCCGTCCACCTTGGAACTGCCCCAGTCGGTCTCGATGAGGCCATGTTCGTGGAACGCCCGCGCGACAGACTTGAGCCCGAAACCCATCGAGCCCTCAACGACGACCGGCTCCCTGCGAACGACCTTCCGCAGCAGGTCGAACCAGTTGACCATGGGCCAGCCCTTCGCAGGATGCCGCTTCCGCGCCGAGTTGTACGCCGTCTCGTAGTTGATCTCCTCGGCAGGCGCCCAGTGGAAGAGGCGCGGCCCATCTTCACCGCCGAGCCGGGCCTGGGTCTCGCGCATGTGGGCGAGCCACGCGTCTATCGCACGCGCCTCGCTGGGTTCGTCCAAGCGGTCGGTGGTGAACTGGGCGAACTGCCACTCGCCCCTCTCCATGTGCCCGCAGCCGATCATGAAGATGACGGTCTGCCCGCCGCGTTCGGGGAACGTGGAGAAGTCGTCTTTCAGGTCGGTGACATACTCGAAGTCCACGAAGAACTCGAGCGGGGGCTGCGCGCGCCATTCGCTCTCCGCGGCGCGGACGTGGGCGGGGCGGACGACCGGGCCGTCGTTCCGGTGCACGTCCAGGATCGCCTCGAGTACCGGTTGCGTGGTCGGTCCCGTAACGCCGAGCGATTCGGCGGTCGCCCGCGGATCCAGCCAGGACATGATGCCGTTGCGCACCGCCTTGTCGCGCCTGTCAGTGCCGACCTGCCAGAGCTTGGTGAGGTCTTCGAGTCCATCCACGATCTTTTTGACCGCATTCTCCCAGGGCCAGTCCCCACCGGAGGGCCACAGCTCGGGTACCGTTGGCGTGGGCAGCGGCTGCCACTGCGCACCCTCCGAGCGCAGTCTGCGCACCCACGCAGCCGCAGCCTCCACTTCCACTTGCACGTCCGCGCTCATGGAGACCTGGCCGAGCCGCTTCATGGCGTTGGTCACGCGCTCCGAGCTCTGCTCCCAGCTGCGCCCGAGCAGGAACGCCCGGCGCGGCGCGTAGCCCTGCAGGCGGGCAAGCGCGTCGTTGTAGACGTACAGCTGCGCCTTGTAGGCGGGCGACGAGCCGCTGTTGCCGACCTCGCCCAGTTTGGAGGCGTGTACCGTGGTGAACTTTGCGTCCACCACGATGTAATGCCACGGCCCGCCGAGGTCCGGCGCGGCGATGGCGGCTTCTCCGGGGGCGAGATGCCCGGGGAACAGCGCGTCGAAGACGTCGGAACGGATGAGGAAGTCGGCCGCGCCATAGGTCATGGACTCCGGGTTCCAGAGCACCGCCTGATGGACGATGGGACGGCCGTCCGCGAGCGCCTGGAAGGTCTGTTGGGCGGTCTCCAACTCACGCACGTCTTCCGCCTCGCGCGAGATTGTGGTGAGCTCGTGGAAAGAGGCCAGGTGCCGGGCGACAGCGTCCTCGAACCTGCCCCCCTGGCCCATGATGAACGGCGCGAAGACGAGCCGCTCGTCGTAGCCCTCCGCCGTGTCGTCGCGCTGGAACCCGTTGGCCTCGCCGTACAGGTTGAGCCAGTCGCCGAGCGTGTTCTTCAGGAGATAGCCCCTGAGCCGCGTGGCCGAAACCCAGTCTCCCCATGCTTCGGGGGAAGCAGGGGCGGCATGGATGCCTGCATCGTTGTAAGAGAGAGCGTCGATCCCCACGAAGGGAGGCTACCAGTCCGGGAAGGTCGCCGTCGCACCGGACGTGAGTTGCTGCTGGCCGTCCACGTCCGCAATGAAGAGCGCGGTTCGGTCTTCAGGGCCGGAGGGGAAGACGAGGCTCCCGTCGGGGCCCCAGGCAACCGACAACTCGTTCACGGCGTTCTGCGTGATCATCTCAATGCCGGCCCCGTTCGGAGCGATGGTGTAGACGTCGGCGTTGCCGGAGCGGTCGGAGATGAACGCGATCCTGCTGCCGTCGCGCGACCAGACGGGCCCATAGTCTTCGGCGCCGTGCTGAGTGACCCGAAGCGGTTCCGAAGTGGGGCCGAGGGCGCTGACGTTGATGACGTAGATATCCCGCTGACCATCGTTCTGAGTGGAGATGTAGGCGATGCTCTTGCCGTCGGGCGCCCAGGTGGGGAAGTGGTGGGGGCCTGCGGTGAGCTGGACGATATTCACATTCGAAGGGTCGCGCAGGAAGATGCCGTCAGACTCGCCGTTGTCCTTGAGCTTGGCAAAGACGATCAGGTTGTCAGTGGGAGACCACGCAGCGTCGGTTTCGCCTTCGCTTCCGAATACGACAGCGGTCGGGACGAGCTCGTTGAGCGCAACGTGCTGGACGGTGCGCCTCCCCTCATGGTCTTCGGACGTGTACGCGATGCGATTGCCGTCTGCGGACCATGAGACCTGGGATTCGTCGAACTCCGAGTTGGTGATCCGGTAGAAGATGGGCGCGTCCTCGGAAGCCACACCGACGTAGACCTCGACGTTTCCATCACGGTTGCTGAGGAAGGCGATACGCTGGCGGTTGGGGTCCCAGACGGGTTCGAAGTTGTCGGAGGAGAGCCCCTGAGGGTCGTCGGTAAGTATGAACGCGTGGCCGCCGTCCGGCCGGACGACCGCGATGTCGCGAGCACCCGGGAGTCCCGATGTGTAGGTGATGTAGTCAGGTTCGGGGAAGGGGGTGCACGAAGGCGACACCGTCCCCAGAAGGAGAACGGCCGTGAGCAAGACGATAGGAACGCGAACGAAGTGATATCGCATGAGAGAAACCGCGTTTAAGGATACACGGCCAAAATAGCAGGTGCGACGCCTTAGCGACGGCAGTTGCACGGAATCCGCCGTGCTGTATCCGCGCTCAGAAGGGCAGCCATGGTGACTCCGCTGGAGGCGTGGAACCGCGTGCTCTGCGCCCCGGTGAGGCTATGCCGTAAGCAAGGCCGCCCACTGCGCCAAGGGCTGCGCCCCCAACCACCATAATGACGGGCAGCCAGACCGGCGGATCGGTGAACTCGTCGGGACAGGTCAGCGTCACATCGCCCCCCGCTTCGGCCATCTCGATGGCCTCGATGCACCGCTGGGCCTCGCCGACGAATATGGACTGGATGAAGAGGGCGGGGACACCACTTAGCCCTGCGCCGGCCAGACCAACTATGAGCGCGAATGCGAACCCGCGATAGAGCCGCCGTCCGACACCGGGGGCAGGACGCGCCTCCGGGTTGGTCGTCATCAGCCCAGTACCTGTCCGCGCTGGGCAGGCTGCAGCTTGGTGGCAGCGGTCTGGAGGATGAGGCGAGGGCTCTCCTCTCTCCATTCCATGAGGAACTCGACCACCCGGTCGGACCTCAGACGAGTCGCTTCCATGAGCATCGTACCGACACCACGCTGCACTTCCTCGCTGTCGTCTTTCATAACGACCTCGGCGACTTCGAGTGCATCCGTCATGAAGCGCCCTTCCCGCACGAGCGGGCCGAACGCGGCCACGGCGGCGCGGCGCTTGGAGGGATTGGAGGAGCGCGCCCACTCGCGCATGGTCTTGACGAGAGAGGGCTTGGCAGCAAGCGACGGGCTGAGGCAGTTCGCGCCCAGAGCATCAGCCGTCTGCGGGGAGGTCAGCGTATCCCCCCACGGTTCGATGCGCTGAAAGTCGTCGCCTGTGATGAGGCGCGCTAGCGCGCCGACTATCTGCGCGCCGACGAGTCCTTCCTCCACGTTGCCGGTGCGGAACAGGTTGTCCGCGATGGCGATGGTGGCAGGAAGCCCCACTGAGCGCAGCCGCCGAACGAGGTCGAGACCGATGCGATAAACCTCGGCGGACGGCACGCCATAGCAGGGCGCGTCCCGGCCTGCCTCCTTGCGGATGCGTTCGGCTACGTCCCTGCGGCCCGCTTGGCGCAACCGGCGGCGGACTTCATTCGCGCTGCCTTCCACGAGCGCAGGATCAGGAGGAGGCGTAGGTGCGGATCGTTGATAGCGACGGTTCGTCATGACGTGCAGTCATTCTAACCGAGCCGGTGCAGTTGGGTATCGCACGCCGCGGAACAACAAACGAGGGCAGGAGAGACCCCTGCCCTCGTCGTTGTGTCCAGTGGGGACGGACGCGCTACCAGGTAGCGGTCTGCAGGTCCTTGATCTTCTGGTCGTGCACCCAGTTCTCCTCGGGGGAGAGCAGGATGTCGCCCGCGCGCACGTAGTAGACGTCGCCGTGCGAAGCCGCGTATGGCTCCTCGCCGTCCTGCAGCGCGGTAGCCTCTTTCAGCAGACGGCGGCGGGACTTGATGATGCCGATGTCCGTGGTGCCGAGGTGCTCCTTGTTGCGCGGGGTGATGTGCCCCATGCCCTCCTGCACGGAGAGGTCCTGCTCGCCGGTGCCGGTGATACCCGTGAAGGTGAGGCGTTTCTGGTAGTCGCGGCTGACGAGGTAGTCGTTCTCCTTGTTCCGGAGCGGGAAGTGCTCGGCGAAGACGGGAACAGAGTCGGCGGTGGAACCGATGCGGAAGTAGCCGGGCAGCGAGGCCGCGTGCAACCCCGCGCCGTTCCTCCACTCCTCGATGGAGCCTGCCGGCAGCGCGTTCTTGAGGTTCCACACGAACGTCCAGCGCATGTTGTGCAGGTCGTCGATGGGCACGAACGCATGGAAGAACTTCTGAGACGGGGCCGACGGCGGCATCGTGTAGAACGGAAGCAGGAAGAGGTTGTAGCGCCAGTAGAACTCGCCTTCGCCAGTGTCGCGCCGCGCGCCCGTGATGACGCCGTAGTCCGTGTCCTCAGCAAAGAACTTCGGGTGCTGGTCGCGCGCGTGGTACTTGTCGCGCAGGTTCTGCGAGCGCTCCCACGTCGAGCGCCAGGCGTCGGTCAAGTGGTAGGCGTCCAGCGTGGCGTGCAGGTAATTGGAGTGAGCGGAATCGATGCCGCCCTCGATGGCCTGAGCGTAGTTGGTCTGCTGCCAGTTCCAGGAGACGAACCGGTGGGATTCCGGCACGCGCAGGTACTCGAAGTCCGGCAGCTCGGGCGTGAGGTCTTTCGGCCCCATGTAGGCCCAGAGGATGCCTGCGACCTCCTCCACCGGGTAGGAGACGATCCTGATCTTGTCCTTGTAGGTGCTCTCGTCTGTCTCCGTGGGCATGTCGACGCACTGCCCCTGTGTGTCGAACTTCCAGCCGTGGTAGGTGCAGCGGAGGCCGTTCTCTTCGTTACGTGCGAAGAAGAGGTCAGCCCAGCGGTGAGGGCAGTTGCGCTGGATGAGGCCCACCTTGCCCGAGGTACTGCGGAATGCGAGCAACTCCTCCCCCATCAGGCGGATGCGCACGGGCTCACCGTCAGCCTCTGGCACGTCGCTGGAGAGCCGGAAAGGCAGCCAGAAACGGCGGATGTAGTCGCCCATCGGCGTTCCGGGGCCTACCTGCGTCAGTTTCTCGTTCTCTGTTATCGACAGCATCTTGCCGTTACCTCCTGACAGAGACCATAGCGTACGTCGTGTCCGTGCCTATTCCCACGGCAGGACGGATACGTGGATGGCATCGTCGTAGCCTTCCCCGGCCACTGCACGGATGGCGGTGTGGACGTCCACGAGTCCGAAGGTGTGCGTCCGCATGAGTTCGAGTGGGAAGCGGTGGGACGCAATCTGGCGCAGCGCCATCTCCACGGCCTCGAAGCTGTGGCCGCGAGCGCTGGCGAGGGTCATGTACTTTCGCGTGAGCCTGCCGATGGGGAAGTCCGGAAAGGTCGGGCTCTCCGCCTGAGCGACCATCCTGCCACCCTTGCGCTTCGTCGCCTCGATAGCGAGCAGCGTCGGCCCCTTGCCCGAATGAGAAGTGCAGTCCACCACCACGTCCACGCCAGCCTCCGGTCCGCCGCCGGTGATCTCCTTGATGCGTGGAAGCGGGTCTTCTTCATCGATGTCGATGGTGAAGTCCGCGCCGAGGGCACGGGCGACCTCCATCCGCCGGGCGTCCTTGGGGCCCTTGCCGGTGACGATGATGCAGTCCGCCCCAGCCTGCTTCGACGCGACGACGCAGGCGAGCCCCTGCTGGCCCGGCCCCTGGATGAGGACGCTCTTGCCGTAGCCGACCTGCCCCTCGATAAGCGCCCACTGGATGCCGTTGCCCATGGGCAGCGCCATCGCGGCCTCCTCGGCTGTGATGCCGTCCGGCACCTTGTGCAGCGGCGCGTTCGGGGGAACGTAGAGGTACTGCGCATAGCCGCCCCAGAGCGACGGCGCAACCTCTACGGACGTGGAGCCGTAGCGGATGGCGGAGGCGTTCGCGGAGGCGTCAGTGGCGTAGCAGTGGCGGTACTCGCCAACGCGACAGAACTCACAGCGTCCACACGGGAGGTACTCTTCGAGGGCGACCATGTCGCCCTCCTTCACGCCCCAGCGGTTCGCGAAGACGGGGCCGACCTTGGCGAGGTAGCCGACGTTCTCGTGACCCATGATGACGGGACCGCCCTTCATCTCTCGCTCGTAACCGCCCACGTCGCTGCCGCAGACGCCCGCGGCCTCGACCTTCAGCAACGCCCCGTCGACCGGGATGTCCGGCAGGTCGAACTCCATCTGCTCGGTCTGGTTGGGGCCCACCTTTGCTGCAACCAGTGCCTTCTCAGCCATCGCGCCTCACCTCCACTACAGTTCGTAGTTGTCGTTCCCTTGGGCCACGTCCGCACACGGACGCATCCGGGGACAAGATACCCCCGACGGGAGAGAGGGTCAACGTCTGGCGCCGCGCGGAGCTGTGAACGACCGCCGATGAGCACGGTCTGTGCACCTCAGGCTCGTGAGGAGAGTCAAGGTGCAGCGGCTTGTGAACCATCTGACCGGGGTATATGCTCGCGCCGGTTAGCATGCAACGGCTGGTGTGAACGGGTAGGTTCGCCAGTCCCTGGACTGTGCGTGGAGGCGGTATGGCTGAGACAGTCCGTGCTGCAGTGGTGACTGAGTTCGCCAAACCTCTGTCCGTTCAGGACATCCCCCTCCCCGAGATGCAGGCTGGCAGCGTGCTCGGCCGTGTCGACGCGGCCACGCTCTGCGGCACCGACGTGCACATCTGGGGCGGGCATAGTTTCGTCGGGCCAGAGAAACTCCCCTACATCCCCGGCCACGAGACGGCCGTGACTGTTGTCGATGTCGCAGGAGACCCCAGGGACGTCTTCAATCGCCCGGTCCAGCCAGGTCAGCGCATCATCGGGAACTATCCGTTCTGCGGCCACTGCTACCACTGCTCCTTAGCAATGCAGCCCAGCCTGTGCCTGGAAGGCGCGCGTTACGGCCGGGAGCGGGTCGACCAGTACCCTTATCTACTCGGCGGCACCGCGGAATACCACTACTACCCACCCGGCGCGGATTTCATCCCCGTCCCCGACGACGTGCCCGCCGCGCTGGCTGCGTCGGCAGCCTGCGCTCTGCGGACCGCGATGCACGCAGCAGAGCGGCTCGGTCCCATCAAGAGCCACGAGACCGTGCTGGTGCAGGGAGCAGGGCCGGTGGGGCTCTACTGTCTCGCGGTCGCGCTCTCGAAAGGCGCAGACAAGGTCTTCGTTTTCGGAGCCCCGGAGTCCCGCCTGGAAGTTGCCAGGAGTTGGGGCGCAGCCGGGACCATGGATATCGAACAGACCTCGGCAGCAGACCGGAAGGCGTGGCTCGCAGAGCAAACACGCGGCGTCGGGGTTGACGTGGTGGTCCAGGCTGCCACTGCACAGGCCATCCCCGAAGCGGTCGACATCGTCCGCAGGGGAGGCCGGGTGATCAGCATCGGAGGCGGGGCCGGCAACCTCGAAATATCGGCGTTCGCGATGACCACCAAGTACCTGACCATATCGAGTGTTCTGCAGGCGGAGGCCCGGCACTTCCTCCAGGCAGTACAGTTCCTGTCTGCACAGAGCAAGCACTTCCCCTTCGAGTCGATGATCACCGGCACCTACTCCCTCGAGAGCACCACCGACGCGCTGCAGGCGATGTCCGAGTTCAAAGAAGTCAAACCGGTTGTCTTGCCACAACCTTCGGCGGTGTAAGCAGAACCAATCGGCGAGCGAGAGGAGCAGTGGGATGGTAGTCCAATCGAAGATAGCGATCATCGACGGTGACGGACACGTACTCGAAGACGAGCCTGCCATCGCCACGTACTTCCCCAAGGAGTATGAGGGGTTCCTGAGCCGGCGTGTGGGGAAAGTGTTCCCTGCACTCGATCATCTGCACGAGGGGCTGAACATCCGCCCGCCGGGTTCGTTCATGCCCGCCCCCGTCGACCGCTGGGTGGACTTCCAGGACCGCGCAGGCATCGAGGGCGCCGTGCTCTACCCAACCTCGGGCCTCGCGTGCGGGCGCATGGTCGATCTGGACTACGCCACCGCGGCATGCATGGCCTACAACGACTGGCTGTACGACACCTTCACGAGGCACACGCCCCGCCTGATGGGCATGGGGCTCATACCCATGCAGAACCCTCCTGCAGCGATAGCGGAGATGCACCGCTGCATCGAGGAGCTGGGCATGGTGGGCATCATGCTGCCCTCAACGGGCCTGGCGAACCATCTCGGCGCAAAGGTGTACTGGCCCGTGTACGAGGAGGCCAACCGGTTGGGCATAGCCCTCGCCTTCCACGGCGGCTGCCACATGGGCCTCGGCATGGACAACCTGAACCTCTTCGCGCCGATCCACGCGATGGGGCACCCGTTCGGCATCACCATCAGCTTCGGCAGCCTGCTCTTCAATGGGGTGTTCGACCAGTTCCCCAACGTGCGTTGGGGCTTCCTGGAGGGCGGCCTCGCCTGGTTCCTGCTGGCGCTGGAGCGCTTCAACGGTTCGCACAAGGCGTTCATCCCCGCTGACCCGCACTCCGCATTCCTCCAATTACCCAAGGGCGAGAGCATCGCCGAGTACATCATCCGCCTGGCGAGGGAGCGCAGGCTCTTCGTGGGCGTCGAGGGGGACGAGGGCGCCATCGGCTACGCCGTGAGCGTGGCCGGCAGCGAGCCGTTCATGTTCTCCTCCGACTTCCCCCACGAGGTCAACGACGACACGATCAACGAGGAGATCAACGAACTCCTCGAGCGAGAGGACATGTCCCAGCGAGACAAGGAAGGCATACTTCGTACGAACGCTCAGGTGTTCTACGGACTCAAGGCGTAACGAAGAAGCACCTTAAGGTCAGTCCGGCCCACATCATCACGACAAGGGAGGAGCCATGAGAACGACAAAGAGATGGATGCTGATAGCACTGGGCGGGCTACTGGCTGTGCTCGTTGCAGCATGCGGCGCAGACCCAACGCCTACGCCGACCGCGACGCCCGTTCCCGCTGCGACGCCAACCCCCACTCCAGAGCCCGCGCCCTACTACGAGGGCAAGACGATCAGGATGGTGATCGGTTATCGCGTCGGCAGCGGCGCGGACACCGAGGGACGTTTCCTCGCCTCCAAACTCTCCGACTTCATCCCCGGCAACCCGTCCATAGAAGTGACCACCCAGCCTGACCGCGCCGGGTTCGAAGCGTTCCTGAACGAGTTCCACTCGGGATCGGATGACGGTTTGACCATCACGTACGGCGTCGGCGGATACCCGGACAACGTGCTGAGCGTGCCCGGCGTCACCTACGAGTGGCAGGACTTCCGCCGTGTCTTCTATCTGAACCGGCCGAACATCTACATGGTCCACCGGGACGTGCCCTACAACCGGATGCAGGACTCGTTCGGTGGTGACACCCCGGTCATACTCCCGCAGATCGGCCCGGCCGGCTCAGGCTTCGTCATCGACTCGATCCTCATCAAGGAACTCGGCGTGCCCATCGAGCATATCTTCGGGATATCGCCCGCCTACAACGTCGGCGTCACCGTCATGGAGCGGGGCGACGTCGACGGCCGCACGTTCAGCCCCTACTTCCTCCAGCGTCTGCGGCCGGGCTGGATCGAGAGCGGCGAGTTCCGTCCGTGGGCGATCGCATCGTCCTCCGACATCCCGATCCTGCCGAGCGCGGAGTTGCCTGAGCTGCCCGACGACCTGATGAACATCGCCGACATCGTTCCGAGCGAACTGCGTGGCGACATCGTGACGCTCCAGAACGCCGGGTCGAACGGCATCTTCTTCGACGGCATGACCATGGCGCCGAGCACACCCGACTCGATCGTGCAGATCCTCCGCGAGGCCGCATATGCAGCCTTCGCTGATCCGGGCTTCGGGGCAGAGTTCCAGGAAGTCACGGGCAACCCGCCAAGCATCGTGCGGGGAGAAGACGCAGAGGAGGTTGCGGCGAACTTCGACCTGCGCCGCCTCGACGCCATCTACGACGAGTGGGTGGAGACCTACGAGTCGAAGTTCTAGGCGCGCGACTCAACACTGGTTGAACTGATGGTGGCCCGCTCTTGCACAGGGCGGGCCACCATTGAGGTATAGGGGATGGAAGCTCTCGCCAAGAGCGTGCCGCTGATAGCGGACTTTCTAACCAGCCCGCAGTTCTGGCTGATCCTCGGAATCGCGCTGGTGCTGGCCGGGCCTCTGGGAATGATTCCCGGCGTAGGCAGCCTGACGATCGCTGCCATCCTCGTGCCTTTCGCAATCCTGAACCTGGACCCCGTGCACGGGGTCATGCTCGTCGCGGCGATCATCTCGCTCGCCAACACCATGGACTCGGTCCCAGCCATCCTGCTGGGGTACGTCACCGCTCCCACGCAGGTCACATTCCTGGAGGGGCACCAACTCGCCCAAAGAGGAGAAGCGGCCCGCGCACTGGGGGCCGTCTATGCCGTTTCGACCATCGGCGGCGTGGCAGGCGCCATCGCACTCGCCCTGCTGCTTCCTGTTGTCAGGCCGTTCATCATCCGTTTCTCGTTCCCTGAGATTACGGCGATGGCTCTGTTCGGCATCCTCATGGTCTCGGTGCTGTCGCGCGGAGCGTTCGTGCGGGGCCTCGCTGGCGCGATGCTCGGGCTGATAATTGCGACGATAGGACTGAGCGCGTTCTCGGCTCAACCGCGATTCACGTTCGACATCCTCTACCTCAACAGTGGACTGCCCATCATCCCCGTGGTTCTCGGACTGTTCGCGCTGCCGGAAGTGCTCGATCTGACGATGACGGGCAAGCCGGTTTCCGACCCCGGCACCAAACTGTCCAACCGCCAGATCTGGGAGGGCATCAAGTACGGACTGAAGCGGTGGCACATCGCCATACGCCAGGGGCTGTTCGGCGTGGGACTCGGGATCATTCCCGGGGTCGGCTCCGGGGTGATCGACTGGCTCTCCTACATGCTGGGCATCGTGTTCACGAAGGACCGCTCCCAGTTCGGCAAGGGAAGCCTGGACGGTCTCCTCTTCGCCGAGTCCGCCCAGAACGCTCAGAACTCCGGGCAGGCCGTCCCCACGCTGGGTTTCGGCATCCCCGGCAGCCTCCCATGGGCGATCCTGCTCGCCGTCATCCTCGGGTACGGGATCGCGCCCGGGTTGCCGTTGCTCGGAGAGCACCTCGATATCACGGTCGGCGTAGTGCTCTCTATCGGGATCGGCAACGTACTCATGGTCATCCTCGCGCTTGCGATGACGCCACTGCTGCTCAAACTCACGCAGGTGCCCTATCCCTTCATCGCCGCGACGCTCTTCCCGCTGATGCTGTTGGCGGCCTACCAGTCCCGGTTCAACATGGCCGACATCTACGTCGTGCTGGCGATGGGAGCGCTCGGGCTCGCGATGAAGTGGCACGGCTGGCCGCGTCCACCGTTCATCATCGCCTTCATCCTGGGTCCGGTGGTCGAGCAGAACGCATGGCCGGCGCTCCAGATGGGCGATGGCGTGCTCATCTTCTTCACGAGGCCTTTCGCGCTAAGCATCCTCATCCTGGCTGCCCTAGCGATAGGCTTCCTCCTCTGGGCCTTGCGTCCACAGGCAGAACGCGCCGTCGAACAGCCGGTTATCTCCGGCGGATCAGGCGATGAACCAAGGAACGGACGAAGGGGCATGCTGGCGCGGCTGCCATCGCTCACATTCAGCCTCCGCTGGCGGTGGGAGTACCTGCTCTGGGCCATCCTGATCGCATGGGTTGCAGGCATCGTGCTGCGTGAGGCGCTCGGACACGTGGACAGCGCGGCGTTCGTGCCGATGTGGGCCAGCATCGCATTCCTTTCGTTGATGACTCTCCTGGCAGCGATGGAGTTCACCACGCGCAGGGGCGAGCTCCGGATCATGGACATCGGCATGCGGACAGGAACCGGCACAGCCGCCGTCAGACGCCTCCTGCCCCTCATCGGCTGGCTGCTGGGGTTCATCGTGGCCATCGGCTTCTTCGGTTTCCAGACGTCCGCCATCCTCTTCCCCCTGGTCTTCCTTCCATTCGTGTTGGGCCTGCGAGGCAAGGCCTGGATCTGGGTCCTCGTCTCGATGGGGATGATCGCCGCAGTCACGCTCGGGATCATGGACAACCTGCTCAACGTGTTCTGGCCCAAGCCCTTCATCCGGAACTGGCTGTTCGGTTGAGCACATGCCTACGCTGCTGATCAAGGGGGGTTACCTTCTCCAGCCTGACGAACCGCTCGTTCAGGCTGACCTGCTCGTGACAGACGACGAGATCGCGGCGGTCGGCGACGCGACGGCCCCACCCGGAGCAGACGTCCTCGACGTCACCGGAAAGGTCGTCATCCCCGGACTCATCAATGCCCACACCCACTCGAACCAGTCCATCGAGAAGGGCCTGTGCGACAAGCTCCCGCTGGACGCGTGGATGGTCCTGGCATCGTACGGCGGCGCGGGAGCACGACTGGAGCCTCGCGACCTCTACGTCTCCGCCATGCTCGGTGCAATCGAGATGCTGAGCACGGGCACGACGGCCGTCCTCGACTGCAACCGCACGGAGCCCGCCTGGTACGACGAAGGCATGGACGCCGTCATGCAGGCCTACATCGACATCGGGATGCGGGCGAACGTCGCCACCCAGTACGCCGACCTCGATTTCTTCTCCTCCATCCCGCTGGGGCTGGTCGACGCCCCTGAATCGCTCATGAGCCGCGCCCGGCGGGCGAACGTCAACGACTCCCTGGACCGCGCAGGGCGCTTCATCGACCGTTGGAAGGACCGCCACCCACGACTGACCCCGATGCTCGGCCCCTCCTCCGTGCCGCGATGTTCGCAGGAACTCTTCGAGAGCTCGCTTTCGCTCGCGCAGCAGAAGGGAGTGCGGCTGCAGACCCACCTGCTCTCGGCGAAGTCCCAGGTGCCGGTAGCGGAGGAGCGTTTCGCCGGGTCGACCGTCAGCTACCTGCGCAGCCTCGGCGGTCTACAGGAGTGGACGTCGTTCGCACACGGCATCTGGCTCAGCGATGAGGAGGTCGCGATGCTGGGCGAGACCGACACCGGCATCGTCCACAATCCGGTCAGCAACCAGAAGCTCGGGGCAGGCATCGCGC
Source organism: Dehalococcoidia bacterium (assembly GCA_034422595.1). Classification (GTDB taxonomy): domain Bacteria; phylum Chloroflexota; class Dehalococcoidia; order Lucifugimonadales; family Australimonadaceae; genus Bin16. The sequence goes on from DAOUJO010000016.1 coordinate 75,677, forward strand.
CTGCTCCCGCACTCGTCCGTGCAGGCATCAACGTCGCGCTCGGCTCGGACGGGGCGTCGAGCAACGACAGCCAGAACATGTTCGAGACGGTGAAGTCCGCGGCCATCCTGCACCGCATCGCGAACCCTCCTGACGAGTGGCCGGGGGCGGAGGACGCGCTCCGCATGTGCTGGCACGGCGGCGCAGCGGTCATGGGCAAACCCATAGGACGCATCGCTCCCGGTTACAAGGCAGACCTGACCGTGCTCGCCACTCATTCGCTGCTCATGGCGCCCAAAGAGCAGTTGATGAACCAGATCGTCTACTCGGAGTTGGGTATGTCGGTGGAAACGGTTATCGTGGGCGGAGAGGTCGTCCTCCGGAACCGCCGGATACAGACCATCGACGTGGACGCGGTGCTCGGCGAGGCGCAGGAGCTCGCGGCCCGGGTGTGGGCAAGCCTCCCTGAACGCTTCACACGGTTCGAGGAGACGGAGCCCGTACTGCGCCAACTGGAAGAGCGGGTCGGCGCGCTGGAACTGCGGTTCGCGCGTACGTGCGGATGAAAGGGAGGCACGCGATGGCAGACCTCGTACTGGAGAACGGAAAGCTCGTCACCCCTTGGGGCGTGCTCGACGCAGGTGTCGCGGTCGAGGACGGGCGTATCACCGCGATCGCCGCGAAGTCCGACCTACCGCCGGCAGACGAGGTGATCGACTGCAGCGGGCAGTACGTGTTCCCGGGCCTGTTCGACCCGCACGTCCACATGGGAGGGCGGACTCCCTACGAGGAGAACATCATCACGGAGACGCAGAGCGCGGCTGCCGGGGGAGTCACCTCCTTCCTGCAGTACCTGCGCTCCGACAGTATGGGATATGAGAACGTCTCGAGGCGTATCGAACTGTCGGCGGAACGGTCGCTGGTCGACACGTACTTCCACTTCATCGTGAGCGGGATGGAGCAGTCGAAAGACATCCTCAACTTCTCCGACCGGTTCGGCATCAAGACGTTCAAGTACTACATGGGCGGATACGAGCCAGGAAACCCGATAGGCATCGTCACTGCCGACGACGGCGTCCTCTACGCAGGGATGGAGCGCATCCGGCATCTCGGCGATTACTCGTTCTGCATGGTCCACGCCGAAGACCATCCCCTCGTCGAGCTGTTCACGGCGGAGGTGAAGCAGACCGGCAGGCAGGACCTGCAGGCATACACGGACTCGAGGCCGGACTTCGTGGAGGAGCAGGACGTGCTCCGTGCCATCTGGATGGCGGAGCTGCTGGGCTGCCCGCTCTACATCCCGCACGTCACGGTCGGAGCTGCTATCGATGCGGCGATCGCGGCAAAGAATCGCGGCGCCCGCATCGTCCTAGAGACGTGTCCTCACTACCTGGGACTGACCGCCGACCACGAGGTGTTCCACGGCCATCGCGCCGGCATCGGCAAGGTGAGCCCACCCCTCCGAGACACGGAGAACCAGGACCGTCTGTGGGAAGGGTTGGCGACCGGCGACATCACGACGGTGGGCTCGGACCACGTGCCTATCGAGAAGAGCGGCAGCGCGCTGTGGGAGGAACGTCCGGGATTCGCCGGGATGGCGACGATTCTGCCTGCGCTCATCACGTTCGGCCTGAAGCCGGGACGCATCAGCCTCGAGAAGATCGCCGAGGTGACCTCGCTGAACCCTGCCCGGACGTTCGGCTACTACCCGCAGAAGGGCGTCATGGCTGTCGGCAGCGACGCGGACTTCGCCATCGTCGATCTAGACCTCGAGAAGACGGTCAACGCCGCCTCGACCCACAGCCGCTTCACGAGCGCCTTCGACGAGATGACGCTGACAGGCTGGCCGACGATGACGATCCGGCGCGGAGAGATCATCTTCCGGGACGGCGAAGTGCTCGCCGAGCCGGGAAGCGGGCGGATCATCCAGCGCGCCGGTTCCTCGGCAGCCCCCTAACGCACCACCGTCGGGCGCCGGTAGCCCGGCCCCACCTGCTCGTACGCGCGCGCCGCTCTGAGCACCACGTCGTCCTCGAAAGCGCGTCCCACCAGTTGCAGCCCGATCGGCAACCCCTCTGCCGAGAAGCCGCACGGCACCGAGATCGCGGGCAGCGCCAGCGCGTTGAAGGGCACGGTCAGCCGCGTCGTGATCCTGCCCTGCCCACCCGGCGCTTCGACGTCCACCGTACCTTCGCGGACCGCAACATCCCTCGCGTCGGCGCGGTAGGCCGGAGTGGAGTTGGTGGGCGTGAGCAGCAGGTCGGTCTCGCGCATGAGGTCCTGCACCTCGTGGCGCAGCATGCTGAGTATCCGCGTGGAGCGCATCGTGTCGACGGTATTGGTGAAGGCGCTCGCCAGGATGCGGTACCGGATGTCGTCATGGAGGAACTCGTCGCCGCGCTCCAGCGCCAAGTCCAGCAGCCAGCCCTTGTTCTCACCCTCGAACGAGGACTCGATCAGCGGCCAGTGCTCCAGCATCCCGATCTCGACCTCCACGACCTCAGCTCCCAGGTTGGCGAGTGTGTCGGCTGCCGCGCGCACGTTCTCCGCCACCTCTGGCAGCGTGTCGCTGTAGAAATAGTTCGTTACCACGCCGATGCGGAGTCCACGCACACCCTCGTCGAGCCGCGCAGCGTACTCCCGATGCTCCGTCTCAACCGACGACGGGTCACGGGGGTCGTATCCGGCGATGGCGTCCATGGTCAGCGCCACGTCCTCGACGCGCCGCCCGATGGGGCCAAGGGTCATGTACCACGAACTGGTCGGCGGGAGTTCCCCGAACCGGCTGACGAGCCCGTGCGTAGGTTTCAACCCCACGACTCCGCAGTACGACGCCGGGTTCCGGATGGACGCGCGAGCGTCCGTGCCGATAGACATGAACGCCTGCCCCGCAGCCACCGCAGCCGCCGATCCGCCGCTCGATCCGCCCGTGATGTGGTCAGTGTTCCAGGGATTGTGCGTCGAGCCGAACACGCTCTGGATGCAGCTGCCCGCGAGCGCCCATTCGTGCATGTTGTTCTTGCCGAGCACGACTGCACCGGCACTCCGAAGGCGCTCAACCACGGCGGCGTCGAAGTCGGTGACGTGCTCCGCAAGGATGGGCGACCCGCAGGTCGTGACCCATCCCGACACTGCGATGTTGTCCTTCACTCCCACAGGGACGCCATGCAGTGGGCCTCGCCAGTGTCCCTGTGCGAGTTCGGCGTCGGCGGCTTCCGCCTGGGCAAGCGCTTCTTCGGCCTTCACGACGGGGAACGCGTTCAACCGGTTGTCCGTCGCGGCTATCTGTTCGAGCGCGGCGCTGACCAACTCGACGGACGAGACTGCTCGTGTCCGCAACTGCTCTCCTATGGACGAGATGGGGGCGAAGAGCAGTTCGTTCATGGCGCCAGCCGCTTGTCGGAGATGTACGACACGAGCCGTGGGTCGAGGCCCTCCAGCGGGAACACCGCGAGGCGCTCGCTCGTGGCCTGCCCGCGCCGGACATAAGGAAGCAGCGTCTCGACCTCTTCAGGAGAGAGCTTCCCGGCGAACCGGGCCTCGATCAGCTGTCGAATGAGGTCGTCTGAGGCTGGCATGGCATATCACCCTCCGATAGTCACTGGCGCGTCGTCCAGTTGCCGGCGTGGATGCTGTCGATGATCGACTTCATCACGTCGAACATGAACTTGGCGCCGTCGGGGCGTCCGTCATCACGGCCGATAGTGGCGTACGAGTAGCCTGTCCCGCTCACCATCACCTGGATCTTGCCGTCGGCCTCCGGCGGGGCCTGCCCTCCGATGACGGGGATACGGAGGCTGGAGCAGACGTCAGCGTAGATGTCCGGCGTCACGTTCGTGAGGTCGATCATGGCGGCGCCCGCTTCCTCGATCTTGTGCGCCCACTTCTGGACGTACTCGTGGACCTCCGCCCCGCCCTGGATCCCGCGCGCAGCCCCCTGCGTGGGGAAGCCGATCTGGGGATAGGCGTGCAGGCCGACCTCCTGGACGGCGTAGACCTCGTCGAAGAGCTCCTCCTCTTGCGTCCGGATATCGATCTTGCACATGTCCACACCCGCTTCTTCCCTGAAGCGTTTGGCCGCGGCAGCCACGGCCTCCACTCCTGCAGCGGAGGGAACGGTGGGCATGTCCACGCTCACGATGGCCCGCTCCCTGCCGCGTACGACCGCCCGCGCGAAGGGGATCATGTCGTCCACGGTGCACTCATCGACGTGGTCGTGCCCAAGCATGTTCCGACCCAGGCTGTCGCCGACCGACAGCACGTCCACACCGGCCATCTCGCATATCTTCGTCATCTGGAACTCGTAGACGACCGCAGCGGCGATCTTCTGTCCGTTGCGCTTCATCTCGTGCAGGTCTTCAACCGTGAGCATCGCCATCGTTCCCTCCTTGGTATGTGCCGAACCACCCTACACTCAGGGGAGCGGGAGGTCGACCCACCCACCACGGGCCAGCGAGAGCGCGGACCCCTCCAGAAACTCCATGTTCCTGACGCCGTCCCGGAAGGTGTCGCTCTCTGCGACGTCTTCTCCGCGCACGAGGCGTACGAAGTCCTCCTCCGCATGCCACGTCTCCTCCAAACCGGCAGGAACCGGCAGTGGAGCCAGCGCCTCGTCGCCCACGCGGGCGCCCATCAACTCCCCTCTCCGGGGATAGACGAGCGTACCCTCTTCTCCGTATATCTCGATGCGCTCCTCGCCGAAGAGCGTTACGCCGCTCTGAACGCAGGTGACGGTGGCTCCCCCCGGCATCTCAGCGATGACCGTCAGGGCGTCCGGCATCTCGACATCAATAAGCCCGCCTCCCGGCCCGTCGGCCCTGCGCGGTATGAATGTGCGGCCCCAGGCAAGGACACGCTCGGGGTCGCCGAACCACGGCCGGAGCACGTCCCAGTCGAGGCCGAGGTGCAGCGGGTTGACCGCGCCGAACATGCGGTGGTCCTGACGGCGCTGCAGCGGGGCCGAGCCGTCCGCGTAGTCAGGGACGAGGTAGTAGGCGAACACCTGCCGAACGGTGCCGACGTAGCCGTCGTCCAGCAGGTGCTTCACGTAGCGCCGCGCCCGCTCGTAGGAGGTCGGCGGCGCCAGGCGAGCCTTCAGGCCCGTCTCTTCGGCCTTGGCCAGCATCTCCCGTGCTTCCCGGAGACTGGTGGCCATCCGCGTCTGACAGAGCACGTGCTTTCCCGCGTCGAGCGCTGCCATGACGACCTCGTGGTGGAAGTAAGGCTGCGTGCCGACGAATACCGCGTCGATATCGTCCCGCGCCACCAACTCCCGCCAATCGCCCATCGGAGCAGGAATGCCGAACTCCACCGCGACACGCTCGGCGCTTTCGAGGCTGCGGTTGGCGACAGCCACGACCTCCGCTCCTTCGACCGCAAGCAGGTTGGGAAGCATACGGCGGCGCGTGAAGCCCCCGGCTCCGACTATGCCGATACAGACGGTATCCGACATGCTCCTCCTGAACGAGTGGCGAGCCGCTACTCGTGCCCCAGCCTGGACCTGCCGCTGGTGTGGAAGGGCCGACCTGCCACCATGGCGGACCGCTCCTCCTGGTCCATGTTGAAGAGCCGCATCCCTTCTTCCCTGCTGAGTCCGGCGATATTATCGGACGTGATGCGGATGATGCCGTTGTCCTCGGGAGCACGGATGATGCCGATGGGGTCCTGCCCCTCCTTCACCCGCACCATCTGCTCTCTCCAGACCCTGCGGTTGAGGATGAGTCCCTCATCGGTTGTGCCGAGGTGCCACTGCTCCCAGTCCGGAAGGTAGTTGCGTTCCGCGGGCCCTTGGGTCTGCTGGGCTACCTCATCCTCCCAGATGTTGCCCTGACGCCACGGATGGCCGTAGTTCCAATAGGAGCCGACCTGCTGCGCCCAGTCGGGCGGCAGGTCGCGCGCTCTTCCGATGCTCGGCAGCGGGCTGTTCATCGCATCGATGGCAGCCTGCCCTTCCTTCGACATCTTCCCATCCTCGAAGGGGTAAAAGTCGACCGTGAACCAGCGCGTGTTGTAGTCGTCCACCGGCATGGCCCACTTTATGCTGCCGGCGTTGTCCTGATTGCAGCGCTGGGTCGGCCACACGGTGTGGGTCTCGTGGTACATGAACTGGCCGGGATGCTTCGCCATCTCCTTCAACACCTTCATGCGCGTTCCCCACTGCGTACGCTCGAACTTCACGGGCGTCGCAAGCTGACCGTCGGCTCCCCAGTACATCGATCCGACCTTCGGCGGATCCCTGAACCAGCCGTGGGCGATCTCGCCGTGCCAGGGGTCCATGTTGTTGTCGTGGAGCGCTTGGAACACGTTGCAGCGCTCGACGTAGCCACCGTTGCCGGTGACGCGGACACCGTCGTCGCTGAACAGCTGATGATACCGGGGGAAGAGCGGTTTCAGCTCCGGCGGCCCCATGTAGGCGAAGATCAGTCCCCCGACCTCGAAGCACGGGTACGAGAGATGCGTGACCTTCTCGTTGAACCTGCTGCCGGGCGGCTCACCGGGCATCTCGACCACGTTGCCGTCGCCGTCGTAGAGCCAGCCATGGTAGAGGCAGCGGATGCAGTCGTCCTCCACCCTGCCGTAGCTGAGGGAGGTGCCGCGGTGGCTGCAGTGCTCGCCGAGGAGGTGAGGTGCGCCCCGGGAGTCGCGGAACAGGATGAGATGCTCTCCGAGGACGGTGACGCGCACAGGATTGTTGACGCCACGGTTGCTGCCGCCGCCCACGTTCTGGGATACCTCCACCGGCAGCCAGTACCGGCGGAATACCTCGCCGGACGGCGTTCCCGGCCCCACCTGGATCATCTCGAGCTCTTCGTCGTTCCTCAAGGCAGACCTCCTTCGCGAATCCGTAAGCCCATCCCCGTGGCGTCAGCGCCAGCCGGGAGCGGCACTGCTACATCTTGAGCCCCATCGTGCTCTTGTCGAAGGTAAACTCTCCGGCTTTCTTGAGCCAGGGGCGGCTCCATATCTCGTCCGTGTAGTCCGACTCCATGCGCTCGATAGGCTCCGGCATGGGCTGGCCGTACACCTTCGCCATCGTCTCACCCAGCACCTTCCGCCGCGTCCCGGACGGCAGGTCGCTCAGGGTGAGTTCTATCGTGTCGTCGGTGTAGGGCCAGATACCGCCTCCGTGCGGATAGTCGTTGGCGTAGACGAAGTTGTCGGCGCCCCATCGCTGGAGCAGGTAGCCCCCGACGCCGTCCTGCATGAACGTCGAGTAGACCTGGCGGCTGAAGTACTCGCTGGGCAGGAGGTCGAGGCCGAGGTCCCTGCCCCTGCCCGACTTTCGGTCGAGGTCCTCGAGGTAGAAGGGGATCCACCCCACCTCGAACTCCGAGAGGACGATCTTCAATCGAGGGTGCCTGTGCAGTACGCCCGAGAAGATCAGCTCCGCGACGGCCTGCATGGCCACGGTCTTGTGTCCGAAGGCCTGACGCATGAACGTGCCGAACCGGTCCTCGTCGCCCCGCGTGACGTAGGCGCCGAAGCCCGTGTTGATGTGCCAGCCGATGGGCATGTCCATCTCTTCCGCAGCCGACCAGAAGCGTTCGTAGTGGTCGCCGGTGAAAGGCAATTCATCCGGCGGGGCTATCCAGGTCGCCACTCCCCTGAGGCCGCCGTCTTTCGCGCGCTGCATCTCCCTGATGGCGTAGTCGATGTCCCAGAGCCCGATGAAAGCCTGGCCCCAGAGCCGGTCCGGCGCTTCCTTGCAGAAGTCCATCATCCAGTCGTTGTAGACCTGCTCCCCGGCCTGGCCGAGCGGTAGGTCCACCGGTTCGAAGAAGAACTGCTCGAAGAGTCCCTTGGCAAGCGTGGGGTAGAGCACCTCGGCACTGATGCCGTCGGCGGCCATGTCCTTCAGCCGTTCCTTCGGGTCCCACCCCCCGGCGCGCGCATGGTTGCCCCGGCCGTACTCGATGCGGGGAAAGCTGAGCGCGCGGTCGCGGTACCTGAGCGGCATCTCCTTCTGCCATAGATCGGGAGGCTCCGACACGTGCGAGTCCCCCGATATGCGTATCTCCTGGTCACTCGCGGGCGATGTGGTCATGGCAAACTCCTCATTCCGGACGTGCGCCAGCCTCCGAGGCTACTCGCGTTTCAGAGCGGTCAGCATCGTGCGACCCAGGATGTTCTCCTTGTCCCGCTCGGTGATGCCGTCGAGGTCCGTAACGGCGTTCACGTAGTTGGGCAGTTTCATGAACTCCCCGTGGGGATAGTCGGAACCATAGAAGAAGTTCTCGCTGCCCATCATCTGGACGAGAGCCGGGATGTGTTCGGTGGACTCGATGGCCGTGAAGCAGTGCCGCTTGATCTGCTCGCTGGGCAGGTTGGGCGTGCGCGAGCAGTTGCCCTGGATGTAGAAGGAGCGGTCGCAGCCCATCATCGCGTAGGGCAGCCATCCCGCTCCGGCCTCGAAGAAGCAGAACCGAAGATTCGGGAACATGTCGAATACCCCGCCGAGCGACAGCGCAGCGACCGTCAAGCTGTACTCGAGGCCGAACCCGACGTACACGCCGACGTGGAGCCGTCGCATGCGGTCGGAGCCGATGATGGGATACCGAGGCACGTGGTCCACCAGCGACCCGGCGCAGCTCTGCGGGATGTGGTGAACGAATATGGGAACGTCCAACTCATTGATGGTGTCCCAGAAGGGATAGAGCTCCATGCAATCGAAGTTCTGCCCCATCCAGTTGGAAGGTATCTGGATGGCCTCGATACCCAGTTCCCTGACGATACGCACAGCCTCCTTGCGCGACTCCTCCAGATCGTCGAACGGCAGGATCGCAGTTGCGACGAACCGGTCGGGGTACTGCCGTTGTATCGCGCCGACCGCGTTGTTGTAGGCCTTGATCATCGCGATGCGGACGGGCAACGGCCGGTCATCGCCCTCGGGCGTGCCGCCGTAGAGATGGCCGAACGGCCCGTGCGGGATCAGCACCTGCGTATCGACGCCCAACTCCTCGTCGAGCACCTTCACCCGCTCTTCGGGGTCGCGGAGCGGGACACGTTTGACCTCCGCGCCTGCGCCGAACCCACGCGTCGACGGCGGCTCGGCCCAGAGGCGCGCTTCCCTCGCATACATGTCGCGGGCCTGTTCGGTCAGCCCGTCCGGGACGAGGTCGCGCAGCGAATCGAGGTCAACGCGGGGCACGATGTGACTGTCGCAATCAACGATGCGCGTCGCAGTTCTCGTGGCCATGGCAGTCCTCCTCTGATGGCGTCCTTGCCGTCCGTTCAACGTTCCCTAATGCTGCACGCTCATGCGCAAGCCCCGCCAGCGTGCGGCGAACACCAGCACGGTCGTGAACAAGGTGATGATCACGCTCACGATGGCCGCCTCTTCCAGGTAGTCTCCCGTCGCATAGTCGAGAGCGACCAGCGACAACGTCATCGTCTCGCGGCTCGCCAGCAGCACTACGCTCGACGTCGCGCCGGCAGCGGATACGAAATTGATCATCGCGAGCAGTATCAGCGTCGGCATCAGCACGGGAATCATGATGCGGACGAACGTCCTCGTCCAACTCGCGCCCGCGATGCGGGCGGCCTCCTCAATCTCAGCGCCTACCTGCAGGAGCACACCCTTGCTGATATTGACCCCAACCGTATTGCCCTGGAGCAGCACCACGATGATGAGCGCGAATACCGTTCCGAACAGGAAGCTGAGGCCGGGCGTGCCCAAAAAGATGAGCAAGAGGCCGAGCCCGGAGAGGATCCCCGGGATCGCCGCCGACGTCCAGATGACGAGGTCAAGATAGATGCGCCCTGCGAACCTCGTCCGTACGAGGATGTACGCAAGGATCATGAAGAGGAGCGGGCTTCCGATGGCGGCGGCTATGGAGATGGTCAGCGTCGTGCGGAGACCCACCCAGAAGAAGTTGTCGGCCAGCACGAAGTCCCAGTGCTTCATGCTGAAGAGCGGGTCGATGTTGAAGTAGCCAATGCGGTTCATGAAGCTGCCCACCGTCAGCGTCGCCGCAGGGAGGAGCGTGAGCGCGATCAGGAGCCCCGCCATGAGTCCGAAGATGACCCACTTGAACTTGCCCAGATCGAGCAGTCCGGGCTTGAATTGCCCGGTGATCGTCGTATAGCGGCGGCGATGGCTCACCCAGCGCTGCACCGGTATGACCAGCGCAACGACCAGCAGCGTAAGGCTCGCCAGCACTGTCGCCTGGCCGTAGAGCGGTGGGTTGTTGGCATCCACCAGCTCATAGATCAGCGTGGAGTAGACGAAGAAGCCGATAGGCGTCCCCAGCAGGTACTCGATCTCGAACCCCGAAAGGATGCGCAGCAGCTGCAGCGAGAAGACGAGCACCATGGGCGAGATCATGAGGGGCAGCGTGACCCGCATCATAGTCTGCAGGTTGCCCGCCCCGCCCACGCGGGCCTGCTCTTCCAGTCGCGAGTCCATATTGCGGAACGCGGGCGTCAGCAGCATGACCTTGGTGGATATCCCGTTGGCCATCAGGTGCGCCCATATGATCCCCGGTACGCTGAAGATGTTGAACGGCCCTTCCTCAACGAACGGGAGGCGTTCCAGCAGTTTGTTGAAGAGGCCGATGGACGGGTCCATCAGCATGATCCATGAGAGCGTGGTGGCGAGCCCCGGCATCATGAACGACACCCAGAACACGACCTCCAGGGTGTTGCTGAACGGGATATTCGTGCGAGCGAGGGTCCAGGCGATAGCCGTGGCGATCGGGAAGCTGATCACCACCACCAGGATCCAGACCATCAGGGTATTGCCCAGGGCCCGGAGAAGCCTCGGCTCCTCCCAGGCCACCCTCCAGTTGGCCAGGCCCCATTCCCGCTCTCCGAACCAGATGTACTCGGCCGTGTTGAAGCTGAGGCCGAGGATGAGGATGATCGGGTAGATGAGGAAGAAGCCCAGCACTACCAAGAGCACGGCCATGAAGTACGTGCTCCGCCGGGGGCGCAGGCCCCCAACAGTAGCGATCGCTCGTGCGGCTGCTACGCTTGCCATCTACCCGACCCTCCCTCGATCGGATCAGTTGATGCCCTGTATCTCCTCGTAGATCCCCTGTGCGTACTCGTATATCTCGATCGCCTCTATGTGCTCGTTCGGGTTGCACTCGATGCAGAGCTCGTAGATGACTCCCGGCTCCCGGCGCTGGTCCGGGTCCGTCTTCCCGGGAGGCACGTCGTTCCGGAGGCTCGGCCTCGGGTACCTGTTGTCCCGCACGTTCGCAAGCTCGTTGTTCGCGGTCTGTCCCTCGACAGAGAGGAGCCAGTTGAGCGCGAGCTGCGCGGCGTTCGGGTGAGGCGGATTGATGGGTGCGCTGATCTGCATCGCGGACGAGCCGCCGCTCAGGAACGGCTCCTGGCCGGCCCCTGCCTCCATCTCGAATTCCGCAGTCGGCAGGCCGGACTCGCTCAGCTCGTCGAGGCACTGCGCCACGTTGGACCCGAAGAAGCCCCAAGCGTACTTGCCCTGGGCGACGAAGTCGCACGCACGGCGGTTGTCCGTCTCCCAGGCCGCGTCGAGCACCGTCATGAACTCCTTGAGGAATTCACGACCAAGAGACGGGTGCTTGGCTATCGTGTAGTAGTTCCCGCCGCCCGCCGTGGAGTACGGAGGAGGCGCCATCATCAGGACGTTCCCCTTGAACTTCTCGACGAACCACGGGGCGACGAAGTCTTGGTCCACCATGATGCGCTCGATGTCCTCTTCGCTGACCATGTCCGTGTTGTAGCCGGCCGTGATGATGCTGTCGCGGTTCACGATGGCGGCATACCCCATCACGTATTTCCTGTCCACGTCAGCCCAGAGGTACTGGTTGTTGTACCAGAGCGACAGGTCCGTCACCTCCGGGTGGACCAACAACGGCTCCAGTTCCCGCAGGCCGTTGGCGTCGATCACCTGGTTCTGCTTGAGGATGTCCATCATGAACAGGTCGACCTCATAGCGTTGGGCCGACTGCTCGGCCAGCAGGCGTTGCACAACCTCGTTGCTGGTGCCTGTGGTGATGAGCACTTCGACACCGAACTTGTCCTGGAAGAAGTCCCAGACGGGTCTGGAGTCACGCGCGCCTGAGCCTCCGGCAGCGATGACCAGCTTCCCTTCATCCTGCGCCGCACTGATGAGCGCATCCCACTCCGCTTGGAACTGCTCATCCGCAGTGGGCGTGGAGGTTGGGGTCGCCTGAGGCGGAGGCGTGGGGGTAGGTTCAGGTGTGGCCGTAGGGTCTGAGCCGCACGCGACTGTCAGCAGCGCTGCCGCAACAGCCAAGGCCACCAGAGCTGTAAACCGGGCTAATCGATCGGTGAAGCTCATGTCGTTCCTCCCAGTCCCCTCCGCAAGGACCGACCGCTCCGCCGGTCCGCCACGCACGGCCGAAACGTATCCCCTGCGCTGCCAGCGTGGCCCAAGGACAGGCGAATCGTAGCCTGCTCCTCGCCGAAATTCAACGCACGATTGGAAGTAGGGTGAGCATCTACGCGCAGAAGCAGCAGAACTGGTTCGAGTTTCGGCGTCATTGTCGGTAAGACGAGCGGATTACGCTACAGGAAACAAGAGGCGCCAGCAGGTTGGTTGACGGACACAAGGCTCCGTCGTAGCGTCCAAGCACAGCAGAAGACGACGCAGGAGGGACCCATGGTCACAGAATCGACTCTCCCCGAGGTGATCGACTTCTGGCGCAACCATGCCTACGACGGCTGGCTGGCCAAGCAGGACGTACCGGTCCACACCGGCTACTACGTCGAAGATGCCCGCATACTCGAACGCGGGTACTGGCCGCTGCGCGGATGCCCGGCTGCCGTCATCAGCCTCGAAGGCCATCGTGGCGTCGAACACGTCCATGTGCTGGAGATACCCCCGGGAGAGACGATCCCTCCGTTCCGCATGGCGCTCGAAGAGGTGATCTATGTTTTCGAAGGCAACGGCATCGCGAACGTCTGGGCAGAGGGACAGCCGAAGATAACGTTCGAGTGGCAGAAACACAGCCTCTTCCGCATCCCCGTCAACTACAACTACGAACTGAGCAACGCAAGGGGCGATCGGCCTGCGCTGACGCTCCACGTGAACCTGCTGCCGATGGCGATGGGCACGAACCCCAGCGAGGACTACTTCTTCAACAACCCCTACGTTGACCTCAGTCAGCTCTATGGGAACCAGGCGAAGTTCTACTCAGCCGCTCGTCCCGTCCAACTGTCCGGGCAGGCGAGCTTCTCTTCCGGAGCCATGGCGATGAGGCACGCACCGGATCCGGGCGCCCTGGCGCCGGCTTCCTCTCCCCGGAGCAGTATGCGGTGGTACGGCAACTTCTTCCCCGACCTGTCGGTGTGGGACAAGCTGGAGGTCGGCGGCGGGGCGGGCCGCCTCGCTTACAGGGGCGGCATCTTCTTCCCCGGCTCAGCATTCAGCATCGATCTGATGGTGCTTCCCTCCCGAAGGTACCGCGCAGGCCATCGTCATGCGGCGGGCGTCACTATCGTTGGCATCCAGGAGGCGGACGGCTTCGTCATCATGTGGCCCGAGGGTGGTGACTATCTCGTTGCGCCCTGGAAGGAAGGCTCAGTATTCGTGCCGCCCTACCACTGGTACCACATGCACATGAATGCCGGGCCGGTCGAGAACAGGCAGCTCCGTATCCGAGCGCCACGGCCGGGAGCGAACCCCACCGCCGACCCCGACCGCATGATCCCGTTCACGAAACAGGACCCCTGGATCCGGCAGAAGTTCGAGGAGGAGCTGGCAAAGCGGGGCCTGACCTCGCTCATGCCGGAGGAGGGGTTCACGAACCCGGACTTCGAATGGGACGGGGAGTGGTTGAAGGAGGACTGAGCCTTCCTTCCTCAGTTCATTTGACAGTGCACGGACAGCGTCGTACCGTCCGAGCGAGCAGCGCTCGCTGCGCCCTCAAGGGGCCTCTGGAACTCGCCCAGGCGCGGCGTCAACAGGAGGAGGTCCTATGGTCACAGAATCCGCTCTTCCCGAGGTAGTCGATTTCTGGCGCAACCACGCCTACGACGGCTGGCTGGCCAAGCAGGATGTCCCCATCCACACAGGCTACTACGTCGAGGATGCCCGCACACTCGAACGCGGTTACTGGTCGCTGCGCGGATGCCCTGCCGCGGTCATCAGTCTGGAGGGCCACCGGGGCATCGAGCATGTGCACGTGCTGGAGATACCTCCCGGAGAGACGATCCCTCCGTTCCGCATGGCGCTCGAAGAGGTCATCTACGTCTTCGAAGGCAACGGCATCGCGAACGTCTGGGCCGAGGGCCAGCCGAAGATAACGTTCGAGTGGCAGAAACACAGCCTCTTCCGCATCCCGGTCAACTACAACTACGAGTTGAGCAACGCACGGGGCGACCAGCCCGCAATCACGCTCCACGTGAACCTGCTGCCCATGGCGATGGGCACGAACCCCAGCGAGGACTACTTCTTCAACAACCCTTACGTCGACACCAGCCAGCTCTACGGGAACCAGGCGAAGTTCTACTCGGCGGCGGCGCAGCCCGTGCGCCTCTCGGGGTCGGCGAGCTTCTCGTCGGGTGCCCGGTCGATGGGGTACGAGCCGGGCGCAGGGGCCGGAACGCTGGCGGAGGACTCCCGGTCCGCGGGCCGGAGCAGCATGCGGTGGTACGGCAACTTCTTCCCCGACCTATCGGTGTGGGACAAGCTGGAGGTCGGCGGCGGGGCGGGCCGCCTCTCCTACCGGGGCGGCATCTTCTTCCCCGGCTCAGCATTCAGCACGAGCCTGATGGTGCTCCCTTCGCGAAGGTATCGGGCTGCACATCGCCACGCGGCGGGCGTCACCATCGTCGGCATCCAGGAGGCGGACGGGTTCGTCCTGATGTGGCCCGAGGGAGGCGACTACCTGGTTGCGCCGTGGAAGGAGGGGGCTGTGTTCGTCCCGCCCTACCACTGGTACCACATGCACATGAACGCGGGCCCCGTCGAGAACAGGCAACTCCGCATCCGTGCGCCCCGGCCGGGAGCGAACCCATCCGCCGACTCCAGGCGCATGATTCCCTTCCACGAGCAGGACCCCTGGATCCGGCAGAAGTTCGAGGAGGAACTGGCCAAGCGCGGGCTCACCTCGCTCATGCCGGAGGAGGCGTACACGAACCCGGACTTCGAGTGGGACGAAGAGTGGCTGAAGGAGGACTGACATGCTGAGCGTCGAGCAGACGGAGATGCTTACGAGGGTCGGCCCCGGTACTCCGATGGGCGACCTGCTGCGGAGGTACTGGACCCCCATCCTGCTGCAAGAGGAACTGCCCGAGCCCGACTGTCCTCCTGTGCGCGTCCGCATCTTCTGCGAGGACCTCGTCGCGTTCCGCGACAGCGAAGGGCGGCCCGGCCTCGTCGAAGAGCTCTGCGCTCACCGGCAGACCAGCCTCTTCTTCGGGCGCAACGAAGAGGGCGGCCTCCGCTGTCCCTACCACGGCTGGAAGTACGACGTGGCCGGGAACTGCATCGACATGCCGACCGAGTCCCCGGAGAGCAACTTCAAGCACAAGGTCAAACTGATCTCCTATGAGGTAAGGGACGGCGGAGGGCTCATCTGGGCGTACCTTGGGCCTAGGGAGTTCATGCCGCCCGAGCTTCCACAGTTCCGTTTCATGGGCGTGCCGGAGGAGCACCGGCTCCATACCAAGTACCTCAGGGAGTGCAACTTCGCCCAGGCTATCGACGGAGGCATCGACTCCGTCCACACCAACTTCCTGCATGCCGGCCTCGACCGTTACCGCAAAACGGACGCCTACAAGGAGCGCATCAAGGGCAGCAGCGACCTCGACCTCCTCTACCGGACAGCAGACGACGCGCCGAAGTTCATGACCAAGCGCACGGAATACGGTCTGCTGGTAGGCGCGCGCAGGAACCTCGAAGCCGAGAACAAGTACTACTGGCGCTTCAATCACTTCCTCATGCCCTTCTACTCGATGACGCCACGCGGCGGAGGCGGACACGCCTTCGTACCCATCGACGACTACAACTGCTGGTCATTCAACCTCTCTTCCAAGGTCGACCGTGCGTACACGGAGGAGGAGCGGGAACGCCAACTCGCCGGGGTCGCCTCTGACCATGACCTCGCCGGTGGAGTCAACATGCACGGCGGGCTCGTCCCCGGCACCTACCGGACCATCCGCAACCGCGACAACGACTTCCTGATCGACCGCCAGATGCAGAAGGAAGTGAACTTCACCGGCCTTGCCGGCACGGGCATCCAGGACTCGATGGCCCAGGTGACGATGGGCGCCATCGCCAACCGGACGAAGGAGCATCTCGGTGTCACGGACATCGCCATCATCCAGGCGCGGCGCCTGATGCTCGGCCAGGCGATCGACCTGCAGGAGGGCATTGAGCCCGCCGAGCCGCACAGGCCGGAGGCGTACTCGGTCGTCGGCGTGCAGTTCGTGGAAGAGAAGGACGTCACGTTCGACGAGTGCATCGAACGCCAGCGTCCCCGGCTCTATGCCGCACTCGGCAGCTGAACAGGAGGTCGAGGATGGTCGCAAAGACTCAGGCCGCCACCCTCGTGGCGCCGAAGCAGTTCGAACTCCGCGAGTACGACGTGCCCGAACTCACGTCAGAGACGGGGCTCATGAAAGTGGAAGCCGTCGGCATCTGCGGCAGCGACGTCCGGTCGTACCGGCAACCCGTCCCCGTGCCCAGGATCATGGGACACGAGAACGTTGGAGTGATGGCTGCGGTGGGGAGAGAGGCCGCCGAACGCTGGGGAGTGAAGGAAGGCGACTTGGTCATCCCGGAAGAGTACGTGCCGTGCTTCCATTGCAAGTACTGCTACACAGGACGGTTCCGATTCTGCAACCAGACCGACCGCGGCTACGGCACTCTACTCAGGCACGGCTCCACAACGACAGACGTCTGGCCTTCCATCTGGGGCGGCTTCAGCCAGTACATGTATCTGCCCCGGAACACGGTGATGCACCGTGTGGACAAGCCCGTTCCGGTGCACGTGCTGGCCCTCTATCTCCCCCTCGCCAACGGGATCGAGTGGGCGTGCCGCTACGGCGGAGCGCAACGCGGCAAGAACGTCCTCATCCAGGGGCCGGGGCAGATGGGGCTCGCGTGCGCTTTCGCGGCGAGCCAGGCCGGCTCCGACTGCGTCATCGTGACCGGACTGAGCCGCGACTCCGTTCGCCTCGACATGGCGAAGCGCCTCGGAGCGGACTACACCATAGATATCGAGACCGAGGACCTCAGGGAGCGCGTGCATGAGATCACCGCCGGCGAAGGCATCGACGTGGTGGTGAACGTGACGGGCGGCGGCGCAGGAGCCGTCTCCGACGCGCTCGCAGTCGCGAGCAAGGAGTGCACGCTGGTGCTCGCCGCGGCAGGAGACGACCCTATCTCCCTGAGCGCGGTCGGCGAGCGGCGGCGGAAGGACATCACCATCAAGACCGCGCACGGACACTCATACTCGTCGGTATCCGAGTCCATCGCCTACCTGACCTCCGGCAGCTACCCGGAACTGCTCGAGATCTCGACCCACCAGTTCCCACTGCCTGAAGTGAGGCGTGCCCTGGACACCGCTGCGGGCGAGGGCGAACCGGGCGCGATCCACGTAACCCTGATGCCGTAGACGAGGAGGAGGTGCAGCGATGGCGGAGATCGTTCTGGGTATAGGGGCATCTCACGGGCCGACGATCCAGTCGCAGCCCGAGGACTGGCTGCGGCTCGGACAGAAGGACATGGAGGACCCGCGTTACGATTTCGACGCGGTGCTCGCGTCGGCCTCGCCGGAGATCGAGCGCGAACTCGAGCCGGCGGTGCTCCAGGAACGCTACGCGTCCATCCAGCGCGCCATCGAGGAGATGTCGAACGTCCTGCAGGAGGCCGCGCCCGACGCCATCGTGTGCGTCAGCAACCCCCACGGCGTACCTCCGCAGGACCGCATGGAGCCGGTGTTCGGCATCTACATGAGCCACACCGAGTCGAAGATCGAACGCTCCGGGCACCAGACCAGCGGTCGGCGCAAGGCGACCGAGCCTCAGCAGACGTTCAGGCAGGTGGAGCCGTACGCCATCTGCCCGGAACTTGCGGACCGCTTGATGCACTGCCTCATCGCCGACGGCATCGACGTGGCGAGCTGCTTCCAGTCCGACCCAACGACCGGCATCGAGGGTCCCTTCACGTTCGCCTACGACATGTTCCTGCCCGACCGCAGCACACCCGTCGTGCCGTTCCTGCTCAGCCGTTACCTCCCGCATCAAGCCACATCAGCGCGGTGCTACACGGTAGGGCAATCGATCCGGCGCGCCATCGAGTCGTGGGACAGCGACATGCGCGTCGCCATCATGGCGTCCGGGGGACTCAGCCACCAGATCATCGACGAGGAGCTGGACCGCCAGGTTATCGAGGCGCTCCAGCACAAGGACATCGAGACGCTGAGCTACCTGCCGCGGGAGCGGCTCAATCGCGCTCCCGGTACGCCGGAGATCCTCAACTGGGTCGTTCTCGCAGGCGCGGTGGATGACTTGGACATGACATTGATCGATTACGTCCCCTGTTACCGCTCCCTCGCCGGCACCGGCCACGGAGTAACGCTCGCCTACTGGCGATAGGAGGAGAATCGCGATGAGCTACAACGGGCATGTGGTCGTGGACTCAGACTGCCACCTCCGCGAGTACTGGGAGCTGGACAGGACGTACAAGGAGGCTATGGACCCTGAGTATCGGGAGAAGTACGCCTGGTTCAGCGCCGCCGTACGCTCCAGGCAGGCCAAGCCCGGCGACGTGGGCTTCACGCCGCTGTTCTGGCCGCGCCACGCGGACCGCCCCCTGGGACTGGATGAGGCGTTCGAACTCGCCGATCCCGCACTGCCCCAGGACCGCCCGGAGCGACCGGCGCCCACCGTCACCGGCAGGGGGTACGACATCGACCCCACGTGCAATTGGGACCCGTCGATACGCCTGCGCGACATGGAGGTCGCGGGCGTGGACGTCAGTTTCATCTTCCCCAGCCAGGCCGACGGCTTCTGCACGCTGGGCGACGTCGGGTTCGAGAGCGCGCTCCACCGCTCCTACCACCGTTTCATGAGCAACTACTGCGCCGACGCCGATGGCCGACTCTGGTGGATGGGTGTGCTCACCATGCGCGACCTGTCGGAAAGCATCGCGCAGCTCGAGTACTGGGCGAAGGAAGACCCCCATTTCGCGGGCGTGCACCTTCCGCGGGCCTGCCCCGACGGGCGGATGCTCGACAACCCTGACCTCTACCCGTTGTACGCGGCGTGCCAGGACCTCAACCTGCCGCTCTGGGTTCACGGCGGCGCCAACCGGCCCCCGCTGACCCCCTGGGTGCACGCCCCCAATGGCCTCTACCATGCCATCGGAGGGCAGTACGCGCTGACGGCGTTGGTCGGAGGAGGAGTCTTCGACCTGTTCCCCGACCTCCGCATCGGTCTGTTCGAGAGCTTCGGCGGGTGGATGCCCTACCTCATCGAGAAGCTGGACGACGGCTTCACTCCGGGTTCCACAGTGACGCCAAAGATGAAGCGCACCGCCTCTGAGATCGTGGAGAGCGGGCAGCTCTTCGTCTCAGTCGAGGCGGACGAACAGCACATCCCCTACGCGGTCGAGACACTCGGAGAGCACCTGTGGCTGTTCTCCACGGACTACCCTCACGGCGGCAGCCCGTGGCCGGAGGGAGTGCCGCTGATCGCGGAGCAGGAGATGCCTGAGAGCGCCAAGGTCAAGCTTCTGGGAGAGAACGCGCTCCGGTTCATGCCTCAGCTGACCGGTGTGGTGCCGTCGCTGGCTGGCGTCGGAGCGTAAGTGAGCCCAGCAAGGCCCGACAAAGGAGGGCACATGGTCGACCCTACTGCGGAAGTCAAGATCTCGGCCGACGCGCACGTCGCTGAGCCGCTCGACCTGTGGCAGCAACGGATGCCGGCCAGGTACCGCGACCGCGCCTTCCACTGGCCCGGCCAGCAATACGGCAAGGGGCAGTACCGGCGGGAAGGCGGCTGGGACCCCGTCGCCCGCCTCAAGGATATGGCCGCCGACGGCGTGGTTGCGGACGTCCTCTATCCCACGCGGGCCAAGAGCGTGTTCCGGCTCGACTACGAACCGGAGATATCGGAAGCGGCGGCCCGCGTCTACAACGACTGGATGATCGAGTTCTGCCAGGAGGACCCGACCCGCCTCTGGGGGCAGGCGCTTCTCCCTCTCTGGAACATCGAGAACGCCATCATCGAGATGGAGCGGTGCCGGAATGAAGGGCTGGCTGGCGTCACAACGTGGATGGTGCCGCCGGACCCCCTGCGGTTCTCGTCCGACCACTACGAGCGGTTCTG
Source organism: Dehalococcoidia bacterium (assembly GCA_034422595.1). Taxonomy (GTDB): domain Bacteria; phylum Chloroflexota; class Dehalococcoidia; order Lucifugimonadales; family Australimonadaceae; genus Bin16. The sequence continues at coordinate 95,945 of DAOUJO010000016.1, forward strand.
GGACGCCGCCGAGGCCACGGCAACGCCCGTCAGCATGCACATCAACAACGGCTTCGGCCCCTACGCCGAGGCAGCAGAGTCGGTCCGCACCCGCAACAAGGGAGACGCGCTCTCCGAGTTGAGCTTCACCGCCACCGGCCACAAGAAGATCGCCGCGGACACCCTGACCGACATCATCTGCTCCGGCGTGCTCGAACGGCACCCCGGGCTGAAGATCATCGTCGCCGAGACCGAGGTCGGATGGATCCCGTTCTGGCTGGAAGAGCTCGACAAGCGACTGCGACGCAAGGGCGACCTCCCGCTTGAGCCCAGTGAGTACTTCTACCGCCAGTGCTACGCCACGTTCAGCGACGACCCAGTCGGGGGGCAGTTGCTCTCGCGCTGGGGCGCGGACAGCTTCCTGTGGGCGAACGATTACCCCCACCCCGGCACCGGCGACACTTGGCTCTTCTCGGGAGCGATCATCGAACGAGACCTCGGTCATCTGCCCGGCGAGATACGGGCGAAGGTCGTGCGCGAGAGCGTCGCGGCGCTCTACGGCAAACCCATACCGGAGCCCATGCCCGCGCCCACCGAGTACGACGAGTCGATGCAGGAGTGGTGCGCAGAGCGGGACGGGTATTACGTAGGCATCTCCTGACCGGTCTGTAGAGGTACGCGTTGGAGGTGAAGCCTTGAGCACGATAGTAAGCGACCGCCAGCCCCGCATATCGGCGGACTCCCACATGTGCGAGCCGCTGGACCTGTGGGAGACGCGGCTCCCGGAGCGGTTCCGCGAGTATGCGATCCACCTGCGGCACGAGTACGGCACCGGCTTCTACTTCAGGTCGGGCGGGTACGAGCCCGGCCCCCGCCTCGAAGACATGGCCCGCGACGGCGTGGTCGCCGAGGTCCTCTACCCAACGTTCGGGAAGGACATGTACGACACGGAGAGGCCGCCCGAAGCCGCGGAGGCGTGCGCCCGCGTCTACAACGACTGGATGATCGAGTTCTGCCAGGAGTCCCCCGACCGCCTGTGGGGCCAGCCTGAGATCCCCCTCTGGAACATCGACAACGCCATCGGTGAGCTCGAACGTTGTCGGAAGGCGGGACTCGTCGGCGCGACGGTATGGATGGTGCCGCCTCCCGAGATCCCCTTCAGCTCCGACCACTACGAGCGGTTCTGGGCGGCGGCGCAGGACATGGATGCGCCCGTCAGCATGCACATCAACACGGGGTTCAGCTCCTACGATGCCGGAGCGCGCGAAGCAGGCCGAAGCCGGGACCACCTCGCATCGCTCAAGCGCAGCGCCAGCGGCCACAAGCAGGTCACTGCCGAGGCGTTGACGGACATCATCTGCTCAGGCGTGCTGGAGCGTCACCCGCGCCTGAAGATCATCGTGGCCGAGGTGGAAGTGGGCTGGATCCCGTTCTGGCTGACGGAGATGGACAAACGCTCCCGGCGTCAGTCCCTCCCCCTCAAGCCAAGTGAATACTTCTACCGGCAGTGCTACTCCACTTTCACGGAAGACGAGGTGGGCGGCCGCCTGCTGGAGTGGTACGGCGCGGACAACTTCATGTGGTCAACGGACTACCCCCACGTGGGAACGGGCAACATCTGGCTCTTCTCGGATGAGGTCATCGACCGCACGCTGGGACACCTCGAACCAACGACGCAAGCGAAGGTGCTGGCCGACAACGTCGCCCGGATCTACGGCAAGCCCATCCCCGCGCCCATGCCTGACCCGCCCGTTGACCCCGCACTCGAAGAGTGGCGCAAGACCCGTACCCTGGCCAGCGTATGAGGCTCAGAGGAAGGCCCTCCAGGAAAGTTGCTCTGGACAGAAGGATGGGCGTATTCTGCCCTCACTCGCAAGCGAGCGCGAGTTACACAGCCATCGCAGCCCGGCCGTATGCTCGCATACAAGTGAAGAGGACACGCAACCTACTGCAAACCGACGGCGGGAGGGGAACGATGCAGAGGGTCAAGGTCACTTTCGGACTGATAGCTGTGTTCGTCCTGCTCGGGCTTGCAGCTGCCTGCGGGGGAGATGACCCCACACCCACGCCGGCGCCCCCAGCCGCTACTCCCACACCCGTGCCTTCCGGGGTGACGCCGCAGCCCACGCCCACACCGGACCCCTTCGCCGAGGAGTGGGCGGAACTGATCGCCGCCGCTCAGGAAGAAGGGGAGCTCGTCATCGCGCTCAGCGGCTCGGACTCACGCACCGGACGCTTCGCCTTCGAGACGTTCGGTGACACGTTCGGCATCAACGTCGTTACGAGCAGCGGGAGCGGAGCCGACAACGCGAACCGCATCCTCGCCGAGCGGTCGCGGGGGGCCTACACCGTCGACATATCCACCGTGGGCGGCGGCTCGATGGAGCGCCTGCGCGAAGCCGGCGCCTTCGTTCCGGTGGAGCCCCTGCTGATCCACCCGGAGGTGCTCGACCGCTCCACCGGATGGCATTTCACGAACGTGCTCTGGTCAGACTCCGAGAAGAAGTACGTCATGTCGGACGCGCTCAGCGTGGGGCCGATCGGCACCATCTGGTACAACACCGACAACGTCACGCAAGAGGAACTCGACAGCATCAACACCTACCACGACCTGCTCCGGCCCGAGTTCAAGGGGCGCATGGCCATGCGCGCCATGAACAACCCGGGCAGCAAGTCCGTCATCGCAAGGCTTTGGCTCGCTCCTGACCTCGGGCCGGAATTCCTCGAGGCCATCCACCGCGAGACCGACATGGACCTGGTCGGCGCCGAGGACGACAAGGAACTGGCGGAAGGCGTGGCCCAGGGCAAGTGGGACTTCGGTCTCTTTGGCGGCGGGCGTGACTTCAGGGCGCTCCAGAACCTGCAACTGCCGGTCAGAGAGCTCACCCTCACCAAGACCGTCGGCGCCCTCTCGACCGAGATCAGCGGAGGCGTCGGCGTCCTGGACCAGGCTCCCCACCCGAATGCCGCCAAACTGTTCGTCAACTGGTGGTACTCCAGGGACGGCCAGACCGCGGACATCGAGAGCACGTCCTCCTTCGGGCCTCTGGGCGCCGTTTCCCTGCGCTCCGACGTGACGCTCGGCACCTTCCCGCAGCACCTCCAGGAAACGCTCCAGAACGTGCCGAAGTGGAGGGCTGAGGGTACGCTCGACCAATACCTCGTGGTCTACGAGCTGAACGACGAGTGGTTCCAGGTCCGCGAGAGCACCGAGGTGTTCTTCAACGACCTCTACAAGGAGCTCGGTTACGACGCCTGGGTGAACTACAACCTCCCGTAGTCAGGGCACAAGGCTGGCCCCAAGGGTTCCCGGGACCCCTGGGGCTGGCGCCAGCCTCGCATTGGAGACTTTATTGGCCGCCATACCACTCCGGTCAGGCGCCCCCAACTGGCTGGTTTCACGACTGCGGTCGGAGACCGGCACGATGGTGATGGCCGTCACCATCCTGGTGCTCGGCTTCTACCTGATGTTCCCAGTCATCCTGCTGCTCGTCCTGAGCTTCAACGTTGCGGACGACTTCCTCGTCCCGCCCATCGTCTGGGGCTTCGACAACTGGCTTGAGTCGTTCAGAGACCCCCGCATCTTCGAGGCGATCAGGAATACGTTCGTACTCTGGTTCCTCAACTTCATATTCAGTTTCCCTCTGGCGATAGGCATCTCCCTGGTTCTGGCTCGCACCCACATCCCCTGGACCCACGGACTCGAGTATCTCTTCTGGATCTCCTTCGTCTTCCCGAGCCTCGCGAACACCGTCGGCTGGATCATGCTGCTCGACCCGGACATCGGCATGGTCAACACGGCGCTCGAGGCGCTCCCGTTCATCGAGGAAGGCCCCTTCAACATCTTCAGTTTCTGGGGCATCGTCTGGACCAAGCTGCAGTCCGACAGCGTCTCCTACTTCGTCATCCTGCTCACACCGGCGTTCCGAAACATGGACCAGGCGCTGGAAGAGGCCGCGCGCGTCGCCGGTGCGTCCAAGTTCGGTGCCATCTTCAAGGTGACGCTGCCGGTCATGATCTCGCCCGTTATCCTCGTCACCGCGCTCCAACTCCTCCGGATCTTCAGCGGTTTCGAGACCGAATGGATCCTGGGTGCAAGCTGGGGCTTCTTCGTCTACTCCACTCTCATCTTCAACCAGACGTCCCAGTTCATCCCGCAATACGGCAACGCCATCGTCCTCGCCAGCCTCACCATGGTGATCATCGCAGTCATCTTCCCTATGCAGCGCTGGGTCGTCAGTCGGCGGCATTACACCACTATCACCAGCCAGTTCAGGCCGGGTCTCATCGACATCGGGCGATGGCGATGGGTGGTCCTGGGCGGCATCATCCTGCTCATAGCGATGTTTACGGCCCTGCCGTTTTTTGTCATCATCGTAGGCAGCTTCATGTCGCGAGTGGGCTTCTTCGAGGCGGTCCCCCTGTGGACTACCAAGCACTGGGTGGACGTCTTCACCGATTCCCTCTTCCTGAAGGGATTGCGGACGACCACTATCCTCGCGTTCAGCGCGGGCATCGGCAGCCCCATCCTCTTCTCCCTCATCGCGTACATGCTCGTTCGCACGAAATGGCGGGGAAGGCGCATCCTGGACGGCACCATCTGGGTATCGGCGGTATTCCCCGGCATCATCTCCAGCCTGGGCCTCCTGCTGATGTTCCTCTCCGTCCCCGGACTCCAGTTCCTGTACGGCTCCATCTGGGCGCTGATCCTCGTGGTGCTCATATCCGGGAATACCACCGGGACCAACATCTTCAAGGGCGTCATGGTGCAGCTCGGGGGCGACGTGGAGGAAGCCGGACGCGTGGCGGGCGCCAACTGGTTCAGGACCTACTTCAGAATCGTCATCCCGCTCCTCATGCCCACCATGGTCCTGATCGGGATGCTCAACTTCATCAGCGCCGCATCCACGACGTCGAGCATCATCCTCCTCGCCTCACGCGACACCCTGACCCTCTCCATCATCGGGCTGGAGTGGGCCTCTCCCGAACTCGGCAGGACCGAGAACGCCGGAATAATCAGTCTCGTGATCATGGTCTACACCCTGGTCCTTGCTCTCATCGGGCGTCACTACGCGCTGAAGCTGGGCCTGCGGCAGGACATGAAGGTCGCACGCAGGTTCGGTGTGACCGAGACTCCCACTTCATCGACTGCACCAGCCCCGAATGTCTAGGAGGCCATCATGAAACTCACCGTCAAGCCGTCAGCCTTGTCAAAGGAAATCCGCTTCACTAGACTCGCTGCAAATCTGATTGCGCGTCGCCGGCGCCCTGCCTGCGCCTCAATCGACCCCAGGGTGCCCCGAGGCCTATCCATTCGCCGGGTTGGAGGTCGTCGGATGCTCACTCTAAAGCGCATGTGGCCGGTGCTGGGTTCAGTGGTCCTCTTGTCTCTGCTGGTCGCGTGCCAGAGCGACCCCACTGCAACCCCGGTCCCAACAGCCACTCCAACTCCAGCCCCGACCGCCACGCCAACCCCGATTCCTCCCCCTACGCCGACGCCCACACCCGACCCTGCCGCGGGAGCGCTCGTTATCGAGTCGATCGTGTTCGAGGACAAGGACATCGTCCTCACGATGGGACCTGAGGCCGGGGGCGGATTCGAGGCGGGAGAGGTCGCCCGCTCCACCGAAGGCGACGGATGGGCCATCTGGCTCGACCCCGGCGACAAGGTCTTCGTCAGGGAGATCAGCCAGAGCGCGGACGCCGTCGAGCGCCATCAGTTCGGCATCCCCGACCTGTTCGTCGGCTTCCCGCTTCACGAGATCGATGCCGGCGGGCCGGTGACCAATTGGAAGTTCACGTTCCACGACGAGGGCATCTACGCGATCAAGGACGCACATAACCACGGCAGGGCGTTCTTCGCCGTTGGCGACGTCGACCTGACCGCATACACACCCGTGACGTATATCCTCGACGAGATCCGCGTGCGTGACGACGTGTGGGAGCTTCGCACGGGCACTGAAGCCCTCTGGGGCTACGAAGCCGAGCAACGCGTACGCACCGACGAGGTCGGAGACATACGTGTCTTCCTGAACGCTGGCGACAAGATCGTCTTCCCGGACGGCCTCACCGGCAGCAGCGGCAACGCGGCAACCTATTTCGTCACCATCGACGAGATCGGACTGGACGCCGAGGTCCCGCCAGGCGAGGACACCAACGCTGGCATCGAACTCGAATTCCCGGAGCCCGGTGTCTACCGCCTCTACGACTCCTCTGACCCCGAGCACACCAAGGGCAACTTCTTCATCATCGTCGCCACCCCACCGACCGGTCAGCCGGCCACCTACGAGCTCGACGAGATCAGGGTGCGCGACGACGTGTGGGAGCTCCGCATAGGCGCCACTGCATACTGGGGCTACGAGGTCGAACAGCGCGTCCGCACCGATGAGGTCGGCGACATACGCATCGCCATCAACGCCGGGGACAAGATCGTCTTCCCGGACGGCCTCACCGGCAGCAGCGGCAACGCGGCAACCTACTTCGTCACCATCGACGAGATCGGACTGGACGCTGAAGTGCCGCCGGGCGAAGACACCAACCTCGGTATCGAGTTGGTATTCGAGGAACCCGGCGTCTACCGCCTCTACGACTCCTCTGACCCCGAACACACCAAGGGCAACTTCTTCATCATCGTCCAGTAGTCCTCAGCGGAGCGGCAGTAGTGCTGCCGCTCCGCACCAACGACGCAGGCTGACGCGGGGAGAGCTATGGAAACGCAGGAGATGAACGACCTGCTGACGCTCGTGGGGCCAGGCCAGCCTGCGGGTGAGTTGCTGCGGCGCTACTGGCATCCTGTCGCGGTCGCGCGAGAGCTCACAGACGAACATCCAACCAGGTTCGTGCGACTGCTGGGCGAGGACCTCGTCCTGTTCCGTGACAGGTCAGGCCGCGTGGGACTTCTTGCGGACCATTGCGCCCACCGCAGCGCGTCACTCGTCTACGGGCGTGTCGAGGAACGCGGCATCGCCTGCGCCTACCACGGCTGGCTGTACGACACGGAGGGGAACGTCCTCGAAACCCCGCCAGAGCGGAACGAGGCGATCATCCACTCGGTAAAGCAGCAGGCGTACCCCGTCCAGGAGATGGTAGGCCTCTACTGGGCGTACCTGGGGCCCCGTCCCGCACCCGTCATCCCGAAGTTCGACGTATGGGCGAGGCGCGACGGCACGCGCAAGGTCTGGGTGCAACCCATGCTGGACTGCAACTGGCTCCAGCCCACGGAGAACTCGATGGACCCCGCGCACGCGCACATCCTGCACCAAGGGTTCCGCAAGGTCGTCAACACAACGCGCGGCAATATCGACGATGTCGCTCAGTTCGACTTCTACGAGCTTCCGTACGGACTGATGAAGAAGCGCGTTCTCAAGAGCGGAGTCGTCGACGAGCACCCGCTCATCTTCCCGAACATCCTGAGGCACTTCAGAGAGACGCAGATACGGGTCCCCATCGATGACACGCACACACAGATATTCATCATCGACTTCTACCCGACAGCCGACGGGAGCGAACCGGCCGACGACGAGCCAGAGGTGGAGTACGTCGCCCCGTTCAAGTCCCCGCCTGACGCGCTGCACCCCTTCACCCGCTTCGAACTGAGACCTCCCTGGCTCAAGGGACATACTGCCCAGCCTGAGGACCACATGGCTTGGGAGACACAGGGTCCCATCGCCGATCGGACGAGGGAGCACCTGAGCTACTCCGACAAGGGCATCGCTCTCCTGCGAAGGGTGTTGCGAGACAACATCATGAGGGTGCAGGCGGGCGAAGACCCCAAAGGAGTGATACGCGACCCGGACCACCCGATCATCGACACCAACCTGGACGAGTCGCTGCGGTTGGAAGGGAGGCGTGACGACTCCGTTCTGGAGTCTGTGGCCATGCCCGCCGGAGTGCCGGGCCCCTTCCAATGGAACGAGGAGGACTCCTAGCGCCCCCCGCCCAGACCGCGACTCGCGGAGAGTCGCGTTGCAGGAGATGAACCGACGATGCCGCCTCTTTCGTTGAAGATGGCAACGGGCGATTACGGACATACCCGTCCGCTCAAGGACGGAACCGTCACCTCCGATTGGGTAGAGTTCGAGCACGTTGAGGTGCCGAACATCATCAATGCGTTCCGCCGCATGATCCGCGACCTCGAGTTCGACGTCTCGGAGATGGCGCTCTCCACCTACCTCTGCGCGCGGGCCCACGGCAAACCGATCACCGCTTTACCCGTCTTTCTCGTCAGAGCCCTGCACCATGGCTCGATCGTGTACAACGTCAAGTCCGGGATCCGTACTCCAACGGACCTCTACGGGCGAAGGGTCGGCGTGCGCGCCTACACGGTAACCACCGGCGTCTGGAATCGTGGCATCCTCCAGTCGGAGTACGGCGTGGACCTCGATGAGGTTACGTGGGTCATCAACAGCGACGAGCACGTTGCCGAGTACCAGGCTCCGCCGAACGTCGAATCGGCGCCGTTCGACCGCAGCCTTGCCGACCTGCTGAGCGACGGGGAGATCGACGCGGCCATCGGTGTGGCGCCATCGGCAGAAGCCGGGTTCGCTCCGCTGATCCCGAACGCCCGCGAGGCAGGCATCTCGTGGCTGCAGGCGACCGGCGTCTACCCGATCAACCACACGCTGGTCGTCCGCAACGAACATCTGGCAGCCAACCCCGGGCTTGCCGTCGAGCTGTTCGGATTGTTCAAGCAGGCGAAGGAGCAGTTCCTTCCCACGCTCGACACAGCGCCGGCGCTGGCAAATGAAGACGCACGCGCCAGAGACATGCACGGAGTTCTCGGAGGCGACCCTCTCCCGTTCGGGGTCGAGGCCAACCGGGCTTCTCTGGAGACCTTCATCGGTTTCACTGTAAACCAGCAGATCATCCCCGAAACCATATCTCCGGAAGAAGCGTTCGAACCGAGCGCGCGAGGGTTGGAAGGGTAGGAGGAAGCGAGCCATGGCAGACCTGCATTTGAAGACCGCCACCTTTCCTCACGGTCAGTGGGATGGACTGAAAGACGGGCGGGTCAAGCCGGAAGGCATCGAACTGGAGCACGTTCAGGCCAGCCCGAACACGTACCGGCGGATGGTGCGGAACCTCGATTTCGATGTCGCCGAAGTGGCGCTCACCACCTTCGTTGCGGCCAAGTGGTTCGGGGTCCCCATCACCGGTATCCCCATCTTCTCGAACCGGGACGTGACCATGAGCCCCATCTCCTGCAACGTCCGGTCGGGCATCAAGACTCCCAAGGACCTGGAAGGCAAGCGGATAGGGCTTCGCTCCTACACGGTGACGAACACCACCCAGTGCCGCGCCCTGCTCAACTACGAGTTCGGCGTCGACACGGACTCTATCCGGTACTCGGTGAGCGAGGACGCGCACGTGGCGCAGTACGTCAACCCGCCGAACGTTACGCAGATCGCTCCAGATAAGACGCTGGAACAGATGCTGGCGGACGGAGAGCTGGACGCGGGGCTTCAACTCGCGGTCAAGCCGGAAGGTGACATCCGGCTGCTGTTCACCGAGGAGGAAGCGAACGAAGTAGGCCTCGGGTTCTTCAAAAGGACGGGCGTCTATCCCATCGGACACGTCATGACGATCAAGGACGAGGTCCTAAAGGAACATCCATGGGTGGCCTCGGCGATGTTCAGGGCTTTCGCTGAGTCGAAGGACCTGTACGTTGACTCACTGTCGAGCATCGCCGACCCGGGACACCGCGACCTGCAGGCCATACGCAACCGGGACCTGGTCGGCGGAGACCCATTTCCGATGGGTATGGCGAAGAACCGCACAGCGATGGAGGCGATGGTCCGGATAGACGTCGACCAGCACATCATCCCCGAGCCGATGGACGTCGACAGCCTCTTCGCGCCCGGTACGCTGGACCTCAAGTAAAGGGGCGCCGGCCCTTATCCGAACTGCCCGCCCAGGCCGATGGCATCGGCCCGCAGGGCCCCATGCTCGAGGATGGCGACCAGCCCATTCCAACCACCGCCTTCGCGGTCCGCGCGCGATGGACTCCGGCTGCGCCGTCGCCACTCCGCCTTGTCCTCGTCGGAGATGTCCGGGGCTCCTCCACCCAGGTGTGCGAGCCAGTTGATGCGTGCCAGGCTCTCGAGTGCCAGTGCGCGGGAGACCGCCTGCTCCACCGTCCTGCCGGCTACGACGATGCCGTGGCCTCGCATCATCACCATGTTGTGATGCGCCATGAGGTCGAGGAACGGCGCGGTCTCCTCGGGCGTGTGCAGCGTGATCGAGCGGTCGTAGACGGGCGCCTCGTTGTTGAGCGCGATGCGCATCGCCCCCGGCTCGTAGCCGCTGAAGATGGGCCGCAGCTCGACCCTGTTCATGGTGCAGAGCAGGACGCCGGGTGGGTGTGCGTGGATCACCGCGTTGACGTCCGGGCGGTACTTGTAGAGGTCGGTGTGGAGGTATATCTCGCTGACGCGGTTGACGCCGCCGTTGTCTCCGACGGGCTGCCCTTCGAGGTCCACGCGCATGATGCTCGTCGGCTCTGCGAAACGCAGTCCTTTGTCGCCCTGAGGCCGACCCCGCACGAGGATGTTGTCGGTACCGGGTTCCCGGGTGCTGACGTGGCCGGTCGAGCCTTTGACGAGGCCGTGCTGCGCCAGTATCTGACACGCGAGCGCGACCTTCTCTCGTAGCTCGTCGACGCTTGGCTGGCCGGATGCTGCCTGTGTCATGGGATTCCTCCTCCTACTGGGATGTAGTCCTGGCGCGCCAGGCGGCGCATTCTTGGTCGAAGAGTTCACGGATGCGTGGGTCTTCGTCCTCGAATTCGATCTGTCCCTGGCCCGCCCCGGCCCTCCTTCCACTGCCTGTGAATCCGGGATTCCCTTCCCGCAGGACGAGGTAGCGCGCCGGTCCATCACTGACGTTGAAGTGCTGATGACCGCCATGCCCGTTCGACATCAGCGAGCCGGGCTTGAACTCGATCCGCGACCACTCCGCATCCGGCCCCGGCGTCACTCCCGGAGGCCACTGAAGGTCGTACCCCTCTCCGGTGAGAAAGAGGTAGCTGACGTCCGTCGTCTGCCCCCTGCTGGGGTCCTCATACGCCATCCCGAAGCCGTGTCCCTTCTTATACGAAGCGGTGGGGAACTCGGAGATGTGACAGACGTAGCGTCCCCCGGCCATGATGACGTACATGTTGGAGCCCGGCCCCCGGTAGGACCACTGGTCCAGCGACATGTGCGTGATGCTGGGGATGAAGTTCGCCGCCATCAGGCGGTCGGCGACGCGGACGGTCTGACCGCTGAAGTACATCTCGTCGCTCGGGTCGAAGCGGTCGGTGAACGCCTTCGGCGTGTTGAACACGAAGTCGGCGCTGGCGAAGAGATTGAAGACGTGCGGCATGTTGGTGGCTGCGTACAGACGCACGGGGTCCGTGCCGCTTCCGTTGTGCAGTTCGTGCCACGCGTTGAGCGGTATGGCGAAGGCGCTGTCCGCGTGCCACTCGAACGTCTGCCGGGGCGTCCCGTCGTACCAGAGGGTCGTAGCCCCGCGCCCGGTGAGTACGTAGAAGATCTCCTCGTACATGTGGCGTTCGAGGTTGAGTGTCCCGCCCGGCGGGATCTCGATCAGGTAGCGGATGCCTCCCTGGTTCTGCACCAGGCGCTCCTCGGACGGATGGTGCGTCAGATCGAGCAATGCGGCGTCACAGCCTGTGCGCTCCCAGGGCGCCAGCTCCTCGGTGAACACGCTGGGAACCGTATGCTGGGTGATGATCTTCAGACCTTCGTCTTGCACCCAGCGTTCGAAGGGCGTCAGGGTCCAGGCATCTTTGCGCTCGCTGGTCATGGTCATCTCCTGACGGGTTGGTGCTAGGCGACCGCCGATTCGTGGCCGAGCCAGACGTTCGGCGTTGTCCAGACTCTGCCTTCGCCCCAGCCTTCCCAGGTCTTGGGGACGTATCGCTCGCCGTTCCACTCGCGCGACGGGCCGACGTCGATGATACCGTCGTAGGAGCGGAACACGCACATCGGGTCGCCGCCGTCCTGGACGATCTTGATCTGCTCGTGGAGGAGCCGTCGCCAGATGGCGATGCCCATGTCCGAGACGCCCAATCGCTCGACTGTCCGGTCCGCTATCGGGCCCTGTGTCTCCCAGGCCATCTCGTCCTGGCTGGGGAAGGTCTCCAGGTGGAAGTCGCCGTTCTCGTCGCGCACGTTGTTCCGCGTGAACGTGGGTTCGCCGCTCACCCCTTCGAGCGTGCCGTCGGGCGTGGGCACGAAGTAGATGATGTAGATCTGGGTGTGGGTGTCATCGATGGGCACGCGCATCTGAAGGTCGATGGGCCACGCCGAGGCTTCCTCAGGCGTTGGGTCGCCCGTCGCGCTTGGGCGCTCGGTGGCATGTCGGAGGATGTTCGGGAAGATGGCGGGATGACCGAGCTGCTCCCACGCGATATCCCCGTCTCCTCCGAAGATGCGCCGCTTGACGATGCCGTAAGGGTGCTCCTGGAACAGGTAGCGCTCCGGAGCCCGAAGCTCCCTCCCGCGGAACTTGCCCTTCTCCACCATCCTGCGCAGGTGCAGATAGTAGGTGTGCGCGGGATCGAGGGAGTTCTCCTGGCACTGCAGCCAGTTGCAGTTCAACAGATCGTGGACCTCGACCGTGCGATTGCCGTCCTCGCGGGCGAGCACATCCCACCTGGGAAGCAGAGGCGCCGGGGCGGGGCCGAGGTAAGCGAACAGCAGACCTCCCAGCTCCTGCACGGGGTAGGCGGTATGGCGGAAGGCTTCCTTCGTCGTCTCCTGTTTCAGCTCGAAGGGTTGCTCGAGGCACCGGCCCTCCTCGTCGAACAGCCAACCGTGGTACGCGCAGCGGATGCCCTCGTCTTCGACGTACCCGTAGTAGAGGGAGGCGCCGCGGTGGGGGCAGTGCTCAGCGACCAGCCCATAGACCCCACGGCGGTCGCGATAGACGACGAGCTGCTCGCCGAGCAGGGTGACGCGTCGCGTGGGCTTCTCGGGGGTGACCTCGTTCGTCGTGCACACGGGGTGCCAGTACCGCCGGAGCAGGCCGCCTCCCGCGGTGCCCGAACCGACCCTTGTGAACAGTTCGTTCTCTTCAGCCGTCAGCATATCCAGCCTCCTGCGCCCGGCGGAATGTTCACGACGCTCGCGTCCTCTCGTCAGCGTATGATAGGCCTTGGGCGAAGATTCGGCTTGCCAGAGGAGGAAAACCATGGAACCGGTTCTGCGAGTCGGGCTCGCCGGCCTGGGCAGCGTCGCGCGAACGATCCTCGGAAGTGTCGACTCTATCGAAGGCGTGAAACTCACGGCGGTCGCGGACATCCGGCAGGAGCCGCTTGACGCAGCGCGCGGGAAGTACGGCGTCGAGACCTTCGACAGCGTGGAGGCCATGTGCGAGAGCCCCGACGTCGACGCTGTCTGGGTGTGCACCCCCAACCTCTTCCACTCCGAACACACCATCATCGCCGCCGAGCACGGCAAGCACGTCATCTGCGAGAAACCCATGGCCGTGACGCTCGAACAGGCGCAGGCCATGGTCGACACTGTCGAGCGGAACGGCGTCCGGTACGTCCAGGGACACTCCAAGATATTCGACCCTCCCATCCGCCGGATGCGCGAGGTCGTCTCCAGCGGCGAGTTGGGCCGGTTGATCCAGCTCAACACCTGGGAGTACAAGCCGTGGATCTCGGGGCAGCCCCGCCTGGGGTCGGAAGTGGACTCCAGCATGGGAGGCGGCGTGCTCTACCGGCAGGGCCCACACCAGACCGACATCGTGCGCGGCATCGCCGGGGGCATGGTGAAGAGCGTGCGTGCTGTTGCGGGCCGCTGGAACCCGTCATTCCCGCTCGCGGAGGGCGACTACACCGCATTCCTGGAGTTCGAGGACGGCGTTGCCGCCACGATGATGTTCAACGGCTACGGCTACTTCGACATCACGGAACTCACGTGGGGCATCGGCGAGGGCGGTCAGCGCAGGGACATCGATATCCCGGTACCCTTCGAGCGCTACGACAACTCCGTGGAGGCCGACGCCAAGTACGCCTTCGCAGGGAAACGTGCCGAGCGCGAGGAAGCCGAGCGTCTGTCGGGGCGCCGCAACCAGCCCTTCTTCGGGCTTACCATCGCGAGTTGCGAGCGGGGCGACATCCGTCAGTCTCCGGACGGGCTGTACATCTACGACGAGAACGGCAGGCGCGAGATTACGTTCGACAACAGGGGGCAGGGGCGCGGCGAACTGACCGAGCTCCGCGACGCCATCCGGGAGGAGCGTCCGGCCTTCCCTGACGCACGATGGGGGATGGCGAGCCTCGAGGTGATCCTCGGGATCCTGCGATCGTCCAACGAGCGGCGGGAAGTGACGATGTCGCTTCAGACGCCGGTCCCGTACTAGCGCTCGCCTCCAGCGCCGCCCTTCAGTTTGCGAGACGCTACGGGGCTGGCCGATACACTCGGATATCGTAGTGGTATAGTTGTCGTGCGACGCCAGTCGTCGCTGTCCGGGTTTATGACGCTGCCTTTCCGCTCTCCGATAAGCCCTCCTCACAGCCTCCCTCAGCACCGGACAGTCCGCAGCAGTAACGAGTATCGATTACAGGAGGCATGGCGATGCTGAGCACTGCACAGAATGAGAAGTTGACCCAGGTAGGACAGGGAACGCCGATGGGCGAACTCATGCGGCGCTACTGGCACCCGATCGCCGCGGCTGGAGAACTGTACGAGCGTCCCACCAAGTCGGTGCGAGTGCTCGGCGAGGACCTCGTCCTCTACAAGGACAAGTCCGGTACGCTGGGACTTATCGACCGCTTCTGCCCCCACCGACGCGTCGACCTCTCCTACGGCATACCTGAGGAGCACGGCCTCCGCTGCATGTACCACGGCTGGATGATGGACGAGACCGGCCAGTGCATCGAGCAGCCCTTCGAGGAGACTGTCCACCCGGACGGGCGCTTCAAGGAGAAGGTGAAGGTCGCGGGCTACCCCGTCAGGGAGCTTTCCGGTCTGATCTTTGCCTACATGGGGCCACAGCCCACGCCCCTCCTCCCGCACTGGGAACCGCTGATCGCTGAGAACGTGGCGTGCGACATCGCCATCACCGAACTGCCGTGCAACTGGCTGCAGTGCCAGGAGAACTCACTCGACCCCGTGCACACCGAGTGGCTCCACTCGTACTGGACGCGGTACCAGCAGCTCGCGGCAGGCCAGACGGTAAACGTGCGCGGCGAGTCCGCTCCCCACGAGCGGATCAGCTTCGACCTGTTCGAGCACGGCATCATCAAGCGGCGCATCCTCAAGGGGCTCGACGAGGACCATGACCTGTGGAAGGTCGGACATCCCATCCTGTTCCCCAACATCCTGCAGGTAGGGTCTCCGCAGAAACTCACGATGCAGTTCCGTGTCCCCGTGGACGACGAGAACACGCTGCACGTCTCGATCTATATCTTCCGCGCCGCCGATGGAGCAGTCGTGCCCAGGCAGGACCCGGTGCCCTACTACTACAACCCGCTGATAGGCGAGGACGGCCGCTTCATCACCAACGTCACCTTCAATCAGGACTACATGGCCTGGGTGACGCAGGGCCGGGTGGCCCGCCGCGACCTCGAGAAACTCGGCGAGTCCGACAAGGGCATCATAATGTTCCGCAAGATGCTGAACGAGCAGATGGAGATCGTGCAGGACGGGGGCGACCCCATGAACGTGTTCCGCAGCGACCTCGACGACGCGCTCAAGCTGCCCGTGGAACCGAGCAGGGGGTTCGTCAACGGCGCCCCCACGAGGTACGTCCCGCAGGAGGCAGGCCCCAGCGTCGCCCATGCCGACATCGAGCGCGTGCTCGCTACGTACGTGTAGCCGCTGCCGAATCCACCTGATCTCACTGGCAGAGAGGGTTCTGGCCGGAGGATGCTTGAAGGCCGACGGGCCTCTGCCTATGATGCGGGCTGATTATGCAGTTGGCCTGTGAAGGAGCATGACATGCTGAGCGCCTTGGATAACGAACTGATGACTCGCGTCGGGGCCGGGACTCCCATGGGGAACCTGCTCCGCGAGTACTGGATACCCTTCCTCTTCTCCTGGGAGATCGAGTCCAACGGGTCGCCGGAACGTGTCCGGCTGCTGGGCGAGAACCTCCTCGCGATACGCGACTCATCGGGCAGACCGGGACTCATTGCGGAGCGCTGCCCGCACCGCGGAGCGTCGCTCTACTTCGGCCGCAACGAGGAGAACGGGCTCCGGTGCATCTACCACGGATGGAAGTTCGACGTGGCGGGCAGGTGCGTCGACATGCCGAGCGAGCCGCCGGACAGCAACTTCCAGTGGAAGGTCCGGACGGCGTCGTATCCGGTGGTGGAACGCGCCGGCATGATCTGGACGTACATGGGGCCGAAGGACGAGCCCCCGCCGCTGCCCGCCCTGGAGTGGTTAGACCTGCCGGAGGACCACATCGTCGCGTCCAAGCGGGTGCAGTACTCCAACTGGGTACAGGGGATGGAGGGAGACCTGGACCAGAGCCACGTCTCCTTCGTGCACTCACGGCTCAACCTCGACCCGAACTCGCCGAGGGCGGGTGTGGACGCCATACGCCACTACGACACGCACCCCCGGTTTCAGGTGGTCGAGACCGACTACGGCGTGTGCATCGGCTCCGGTCGCAAGGCGCCGAACGACGAACGCTACTGGCGCATCAGCCAGCACCTGATGCCCTTCCACACCATGACCGGGCCCTACGGGAACAACCCGACGCGGAACTGGCGCGCGTGGGTGCCCATCGACGATGAGAACGTCTTCGTCATCGGCGTGACGTTCCACCCGACGAAACCGTTCACCGGCGAGCAGCGCGAGAACCTGCTCACCAGGGCCGGAGTCTGGAACATATCGCCGGAGCACCGCGCACCGGTCTCCAGCGCACCGTTCGGGCGCTGGCGCCCCGCGCTCTCCATCGAGAACGACTTCCACCAGGACAGGGAGATGCAGAAGTACGAGACCTTCTCCGGCATCGCCGAGTTCTGGGCACAGGACGCAGCGCCGCAGCTCAGCATGGGGAAGATCTTCGACCGCACGCAGGAGCATCTCGGGACGTCGGACCTCGGCATCATCTCCATGCGGAGGCGTCTCATCCGGACAGCCAGGGCATTCGCCGAGACCGGAGAGACTCCTCGCGAGGTGCTGGAGCCCGAGGTCTACGCGATCAGGTCGGACGCGGTGCTCATACCCGCCGAGGAGTCCTGGTTCGACCACACGACCGAGCGCCGCAAGGTTGCCGCCGGCAATCCGGACTGCCCGGCATAGCGACTCCGGCACGGAGGCACGATGGACGGACCTGAGCTACGGTTCGGCGTGATTGGACTGGGGCGCGCCGGGAGCGGGATGCTGTCCGCGCTGGCGAAGCATCCCGACATCCGGGTGACGGCGGCGGCAGACCTCCACAAGCAGCACCGCGACCGGTTCGAGGCAGACTTCGGGGGCGAGACGTTCTCCGATGCCGAGGACCTCTGCAGGAGTGCGAACGTGGACGCCGTCTACATCGCCACCCCCCACGCGATGCACGTGGAGCACCTGCAACTCGCCGCCGCGAACGGCAAGCACGCCATCGTTGAGAAGCCGATGGCCCTGACGCTGGAAAACTGCGAGGCGATGACCGTTGCCGCCGAGCAGGCCGGGGTCGCGCTCGTCATAGGCCATACAGCAAGTTTCAACCCCATCGTCCGGAAGATGCACAGGCTCGTCGCCGATGAGGAGTTCGGGCGCCTGGGCTTCATCACAGCGTCCGCGTACACCGACTTCCTCTATCGTCCCCGGCGTCCCGAGGAGCTCGTCACAGCATTGGGCGGCGGCATCATGTACAACCAGGTGCCGCACCAGGTCGACGCCGCGCGATTCATCGCGGGCGGCATGGCTCGCAGCGTGCGTGCGGCAGCGTTCGACCTCGACCACGAGCGGCACACAGAGGGCAGTTATACGGCGTTCCTCGATTTCGAGAATGGCGCAGTAGCCACACTCTCGTACAGCGGCTATGACCACTTCGACTCGTCCGAACTGGCCGGCAGAAGCGCTGCGAAAGAGCCTGCGGGCTACGGGAAGACGCGCAGGGCGCTGCGTGCGGCCCGGTCTACGGAGGAAGAAGTGTCGATGCGCATCAACACCGGCTACGGGGGAGAGCAGCCTGTGGCGAGGGCGCGCGCCGCTCAGGGAACGCCGTCGCTGCTTCAGGGTGAACTCGGTTCATTCCTCGTTACATGCGAGGGAGCCGACCTCCGGATGCTTCCGGATGGCGTTGGGGCATACACGACCGACGGCTTCAGGCTGATCGAACCCGATCCGTGGCGAGGCGTCCAGGGCCGCGGCGCAGTGATCGACGAACTGTACTTCGCCGTTACCGAGGGCCGTCCTCTCGTCCATCACGGGCGGTGGGCGAAGGCGACCATGGAGGTCTGCCTCGCCATGCTGGAGTCCTCGCAGACCAGGCGCGAGGTCATGCTCCGGCACCAGACGCCAACCGTCGATCAGCGATGAAGCCAACACCTGCAGCGCTCTGATAGCAATCATTCGTTTGCTGCAATAAGATGTGCATGCTTCGTCGTTGAGAGTGAGGTTCGTGCAGGAAGGCAGGAGGTAGCCATGCTGACGAGGGAAGATAACGAACTGATGTGCCGCGTCGGAGCCGGGACTCCCACGGGAGACCTGATCCGGCACTACTGGATCCCTGCGCTGATGTCATCGGAGTTACCCGAACGGAACGGCCAGCCGCTCCGGGTGCGGTTGCTTGGCGAGGATCTCGTCGCCTACCGGGACACCGCCGGAAACATCGGCATGGTCGACGACCGCTGCCCCCACCGTGGCGCAGGCATGTTCTTCGGGCGCAACGAGGAGTATGGACTGCGGTGCGTCTACCACGGATGGAAGTTCGACACCACCGGGGCGTGCATCGACATGCCCAACGCTCCTGAGGGCGAGACCTTCAGGAACAAGGTCAGCATCAAGGCGTACCCCTGCCAGGAGCGGAACGGGGTCATATGGACGTACATGGGACCCCGGGAACCCGCTCCTCCCCTGCCTGACCTCGAATGGAACATGGTGCCGGTGGAGCACCGCCACGTAGCCAAGCGGCTGCAGATCAACAACTTCGTGCAGGCGTTGGAGGGAGACATCGACAACTCGCATAACTCCTACCTCCACACGAAGTTCCCATTCCAGATGGCCCAGCCGAACGAAAAGACCATGGGGCCCTACTACAAGGAGATCGACCGCTGCCCTGTGTTCGAGGCGATCAACACCGACTACGGCGTGCTGATCGGGTGTCACCGCAACGTGGACGAAGACAACTACTACTGGCGGATGAGCCAGTTCGTGCTGCCCTTCTACACCATGACCGGCCCGTACGGAAAAGACCCGCTGCGCGCCTTCCGCGCCTGGATCCCCATCGATGACGAGAACACCATGGTCTTCGGGGCCACGTACCACCCCAACCGCCCGCTGACCGAGGAGGAGCTCGACAACATGGAGAAGCGCCCCGGCGTCTACAACATCGGCACCGTGGGCTTCATGCCTCCTGACCCGACGCTCCCCGGGAGCCAGTGGCGCCCACGCCAGAACATCATGAACGACTACTGGAACGACTACCGCGCTCAGCAGACCGAGCGCTGGTGCGGCATTCCCGGCACATGGGCACAGGACTCCGGCATGCAGGAGACGATGGGCCCCATCTATGACAGGACGAAAGAGCACCTCGTCTCAACGGACTCCGGCATCATCCATACCCGCTACCGCCTGCTGAACGCAGCCAAGGCCTTCCGCGACACCGGCGAGTTGCCACCGAGCGTGGACGACCCCACGCTGTTTGCCGTCAGATCTGCGGCTACCGTCCTGCAGAAGGAAGAAGACTGGGTCGAAGCGACCAGAGAGCACCGGATCGCTCTACAGCCGGTCAACTACGCGGGAGCCTGAGCGCCTGAGAGTGCACGTTGAGTGAGATCGGCGCCTCATCGGTGTGCCACGTCTGCGGGCATGCCAATGAGATGGGTTCGCGGTTCTGTGTCGGATGTCGCACGCAGCTTCTGCCCGCTTCCGACTCTCCGCTCGTCGCTCGATGGCGCGCCCGCGCGAGGCTCCGGCGGACGCTTATCCGTGCTGCAGCGGCGGTCCTCGTGCTCTTCGTCGTAGCGTGGGTCGCCGTCGAGAATATCGGTCTCGCCCGCTTCCTCCCGGACCCGGCGTCAGACCTGACGTCCGAGCTCCGGTCCGGCGATTGGCCCACCGAAGGCGGAAGCCCGCAGCGGGCGAACGCGATGCCCGAAGCGGCCACGCCGCTGGCCGGTGAGGTCGCCTGGAGAGCAGACCTCGGCGCCTCTCCGGGAGGCGGCCCCGTCGTACGGGAAGACGTCGTGTACGCAGGCAACGTCGACGGATGCATGCACGCATTCTCCGTCTCGGACGGCGCTCCCCTGTGGAACGGATGCCTTGAAGCGCCCATCAGCTCGACGCCATCCATCGCCGGGCGCCTGATCTACTTCGGCACGCTGAACGGACAGGTCGTGGCTCTCGACCGCGATGACGGCAGCCTGGTCTGGATGTTCCGGGCTGGCGCACCCGTGCGTTCCTCTCCGGCTGTCGCCGACGGAGTGCTGTACGCGGGCTCTAGCGACCGCCGCCTCTATGCGCTCGATGCGCTCACCGGCGAAGAGCGGTGGAGCTTCGCCACGGAAGGACGTATCACGTCCGGCCCTGCAGTCAACGAACGGCTCGTTATCGTTATCTCCCAGGACAACCTCATCCATTTCATCGACAGGCACACCGCGAAACGGTGGTTCGACTATGAGACATCGCTCGCCGATGGTTCCGCAGCGATCGCTGGAGACTCGGTCTACGCCGCAGACATCAGTGGAACCATCCGGCGTGTGCGTTGGGAGAACCGGGAGTGGCCGTTCGAGAAGTCGACCCGCAACGTTCGCCAGTGGATGTTCAGGTGGGGGATGGCCAGTGAGCTGCCACCTCAGAAGGGCGTGGTCTGGGTACGTCAGGAAAGAGGCGAGAGCTTCATCGGGACTCCCGCAGTCGATGCAGAGAAAGTGTATGCAAGCGCGGCAGGCGGGACGGTGTTCGCATACGACAAAGAGACGGGCGCTGCCTTATGGCAAACTCACCTCGATGCGCCTGCAGCAACCTCCCCCACCGTTATCGGGAACGAAGTCGTTGTCGGAACAGGAACAGGCATGTTGGCCTCATTCGATTCTGCGACGGGGGAGATGCGATGGCGCATCGAGCTGGAAGGCGGCGCGGTCCTCGGCGTCGCGGCCGGCGCTGGCACGCTCTACGCGACCGGAGCGAGCGGCATGCTGGTCGGAATCCGTTGAGATCCAGCAGAATTATTTTGTCACTTGCCTATCACACCCCGCTAATTTTGTGAAATCAGTCACATATCAGCCTCATACCGTTCGATTCTTGTTGACAGGCCATACGCCCATTCCTAGAATGCGCAGGCTGTTAGATGCCCGAAGTCTGCCTTCGGAATGGCACGTGAGGGAGGAACTCCGATGCGAATCATCCCAGCCGTCTGCGTTCTGATGCTCACGGTCGCACTGGTTGCCGTCGCATGCCAGGGCGAAGCGGGACAGACTGGCCCCGCAGGCCCCGCGGGACAACAGGGACCACAGGGAGCCGCCGGACCGGCCGGCCCCGCAGGCCCTCCAGGCGCCGATGGAGCCCAGGGGGCTCCCGGCGACCCCGCGCCTGCCTCTGCTGCAGGCATCGCGCTCGATAAGGCCGTCTACACCCTCGGCTCCGAGCGTACCTTCACCGTCACCGGATGGGGATTCCAGCCCGGTGAGTCCGTGCTCATCATCTTCCACACCGACGTCTACGGCCCCGGCACCGTCGGTGGCGTCGATGCATCCCCGTACGGAACGTTCGAATCAACGCAACGCGGACGGTTCAGGATGGACCGCATCAGCTCCAGCCCCGGCACGTACACCGTAAGAGCCGAAGGCAGCATGGGCTCCCTGGCAACCGCACCCATCACCTTCGTGGCGCCAGCACCGGCCGAGTAAGGGAACGGCAAGTGGACCAGGGAGGATCCCAATGATGATCAGAGAGCGTGCACTCAAAGCACTGGTGCTCGTAACGAGCATCCTCGCCCTGACCATGGTGCTGGCCGCCTGCGCGTCAGACGACGAACCGACTCCCACCCCCACCAGAGCGCCGGACACGCAGGCTCCCGCGACGACTGCTGCGCCATCGGACAGCGGCGACGCCGCGCCCGCGCCTACCCCGACGACCATGATGATGGAGGAGAAGTCCCGGTACGGAGGTATCGCCAACTTCTCCACCCGCGCCGACCCGCCTCGCGGCTGGGACCCGATGCGGTCCGGCAGTATCAGCGTGCTGATGCCGGCGGGGTCGATCTTCGGCATGGGGAACATGATCCGCCAATGCCCGGACGACGGTACGGCGGTCTGCCCGGGCGTGGCAACCGAATGGTCCAAGAACGCCGATGGAACGGCATGGACGTTCACGCTCCGCGACGATGTCTACTGGCATGACGGCGTCAAGCTCACCGCTGCGGACGTGAAGTTCTGGATGGACTTGGCCGTGTTCGGCGTAACGGTTGGAGAGAACTCCAGGCGCCCCGTAAGCTGGAACTTCGCACGTTGGGTAGAGAGCGTCGAGGCGCCGGACGACCTCACCGTCGTCATCAACCTCAAGAGCGCCGTCTTCGACTTCGACCAGCTGCTGGCGGTCGACAACCAGATCATCGCCCACCCGCGCCACCTGATGCAGCCCGAGATAGACGCCGGGAACGTCAACGTCTCCCCGCTGGATATAGGGCTCGTCGCGCTCGGCCCGTTCTACTTGGAGGAGTACCGGCCCGGCAGCGTTGCGAAGATGCGCCGGTTCGACCAGTACTACAAGACGGACGAGGACGGGAACCAGCTCCCCTACCTCGACGGTATCGACTTCTACATCACGCCCGACCCGTCCGGCATGGACACCGCCTTCCGCACGGGACGGCTGGACGCCACGGCCCGCGGTTCCGGCTTCCAGCTCACCCCGGAGCGTGAAGCAGCCATCCTCTCCACTCTCGGCACCGAAAGGGTGACGATCCTGGAGATGGCGCAGTCCAGCTTCTGGGCGCTCGCCTTCAACACGCTGCGCGAGGGGCCGCTGCAGGACGTACGGGTCAGGCAGGCCGTACACCTCTGGCTCGACCGCCCGGAACTCGTCCAGGTGACGTTCGGTGGCTTCGGGAAGATGACCGGCATGTTCGACCCTGACACCGCGTGGGCGAACCCCGGCCTGATGGAGACGGGCGGCTGGAACCCCGCGACCAAGGACGCCGACCGGCAGCAGGCGAAGGCCCTGCTGGCGGAGGCAGGCTACCCGGACGGCTTCGACGCTGAGTTCATGTGCCGCAGGCTGTGGGGGTTCGTCTGTGAGCCCCTGGTTGGCCAGCTGGAAGACCTCGGCATCAATATCGACCTTCAGCTCGTGGACGACGCGACGCGCGCAGCCAGGACACTGGAAGGTTCGTACGACATGGTGATGAGCGGCCCGACGCTCGCGCTGCCCAGCCAATACGGGTCGATCACGTCCAGTGCAGGCACCAGCGCCACAGCCGACCCGAAGCACAACGACGCGAAGGTGGACGACTTCTTCGTCCGCTTGGCGGGTGCAGGAAGCGTCGAAGAACGGATCGAGATCGCACGGGAGATGGAGCGGTACGTCGCCGTGGAGCAGGCCTATGGAGCGTGGCTCTACACGGAGAACACTCACACGGTCGTCCGCGAGTACGTGAAGGGCATCCAGGTGCCCATAGACAACTACCGCCGGAACCTGGACTTCGCTACAGTCTGGCTGGACAAGTAAGAGCAACGGATGATAAGCCGCATGGGAAAGCGAGCCTGAGGGGCGCGGGATGCAGAAGTACATAGCACGGCGAGTACTGCTGTTCATCCCGACGCTCCTGCTCGCGAGCGTCCTCATCTTCGGGATACTCAGGGTCCTGCCGGGAGACGTGGCGCTTGCCATCCTCGGGCAGGAGGCCGTCGAGGGCGGCGGCGGGTACACCGAGACCCAGATCAGGGAGCTCCGCGAGGAGCTCGGCCTGAACGACCCTCTCCCCATCCAGTACGCCAAATGGGCCTGGTCGATGGTCAACGGAGAGTTCGGCGGCGAGTCGATCCGCTCCACGGAGCCGCTTTCCTCGATCATCGCCCGGCGCCTGCCGGTGACGCTCCAACTCACCGTCTACACGGTGCTGCTCTCCATAATCGTCGCCGTGCCGCTCGGGGTGTTCTCTGCCCTGTACCAGGACAAATGGCCGGACTATGTCCTCCGCATGGGGGCGATCCTCGGTCAATCGATGCCGAACTTCTGGATAGCGCTCCTGCTCCTGCTCTTCATGGTGACGCAGATCGGCTGGTCACCCCCGTTGGGCTACTCCAACATCTGGGTGGACCCGTTCCACCATCTCCAGATCATGATCTGGCCTGCGTTGATCCTGGCTTGGCGCTTCAGCGCCTACATGACACGCATCACGCGTTCAGGCATGCTCGAGGTACTTGCCCAGGACTATGTGCGGACCGCCAAGGCGAAGGGGCTCGGTCAGCAGTTGGTGGTGCGCCGGCACAGCCTGCCGAACGTGCTCATCCCGGTCATCACGCTCGGAGGCTTGGAGGTCAGCACGCTGCTGGGCGGCACCGTGATCCTGGAGAACCTCTTCGGCATCCCCGGCCTCGGCCAGGCTATCGTTGAAGCAGCGGTAGGCAGGGACTTCCCCGTTGTGCAGAGCCTGGCGATGATGCTCGTCTTCTTCATGCTCGGCCTCAATCTCGTGGTCGACATCGCGTACTCGTACGTAGACCCGCGGGTCAGGTATTCGTAGGTGGACTGGGAGGTCTGGACAGGATGGCGATAGAAGCGACAGCAGGGGGCCAGTCAGCCTTCGATCAGTTGGTCCAGGAGGCGAGGCCGAAGCGCACGGTGGCGCAGAACCTGAAACGGTTCGCCCGCCGGAAACCCGCGGGCGCCGTCAGCGCCATCGTGCTCATCCTGCTCGCACTCATCGCGCTGTTCGCGCCCGTGATCGCAACCCATGACCCGATCCGCGATCAGGTCGCGGCAGAACGGCTGGAGGCCCCTTCGGCATCGCACTTCATGGGTACCGACAACCTGGGGCGCGATGTCTTCAGCCGGGTTGTCTACGGTGCGCGCATCTCACTCCAGGTGGGGTTCCTCGCCATCGGGCTGGGCACGGTGGTCGGCATGGTCATCGGAGTCCTCTCGGGTTACCTGGGAGGCAAACTCGACCTGGTGGTGCAACGCGTGGTGGATGTGTTGATGGGGTTCCCGTTCATCATTCTGGCCATGCTGCTCGTCGTCGCCCTGGGCGCATCGCTGCTCAACGTGGGCCTTGCGTTATCGGTTGCCATCGTGCCTCGGGTCGTGCGCCTGTCGCGTTCGAGTACGTTGAGCGTGAAGGAAGAGGTGTACGTGCTGGCGGCGGTGACGATCGGGGTGAGCCTGCTGCGCATGGTCTTGCGGCACATCCTGCCGAACACGCTCGGTCCGGTGTTCGTCCTCGCGACGGGCGCGCTTGGCGGCGTGATCGTCGCCGAGGCTGGACTCGCATTTCTCGGCCTCGGCATACCTCCGCCTTCCCCGAGTTGGGGTGGCATGCTGAACATCGGTGCGCGCGGCTACATGGAAGCGGCGCCGTGGATGGTAATCTTCCCCGGCATCGCGCTGTCGGCTGTCGTATTCACGTTCGCCCTGCTCGGCGACGCTCTGCGCGACGTGCTCGACCCGCGTCTGCGGCGAGGCGATTCTTAGCAGACGTCGGCTGTAGGAACGAACGAGTCAGAAGGGAGTTGCTGTTTGGGTACGTTGCTGGAGGTGCGTGACCTTCGCACCGAGTTCAACTCCGAGGGCGGCATCGTCAAAGCCGTGGACGGCGTGAGCTACGACCTGCAGGAGGGCGAGACGCTGGGCCTCGTCGGCGAGAGCGGATGTGGCAAGAGCGTGAGCGCCCTGTCGCTCCTCAGGCTCATCCCGAACCCGCCCGGCAGGATCGTCGGGGGGGAAGTCATCTTCGAAGGCCAGGACCTGATGAAGCTGACGGAGCGCCAGATGAGGGGCATCCGCGGCAACAAGATCGCCATGATCTTCCAGGAGCCGATGACCTCCCTCAACCCCGTGTTGACCATAGGACGACAGCTCACGGAGACGGTCGAGCTCCACATGGGGTACTCGCCGGAGGCGGCCGTCCGCCGGAGCGTGGAACTGCTGGAGATGGTCGGCATACCGGACGCCAGGAGCCGCCTGAGCAACTACCCCCACCAGTTCAGTGGCGGGATGCGCCAGCGGGTGATGATTGCGATCGCCCTCAGTTGTACCCCGCGACTGCTCCTCGCCGACGAAGCAACGACCGCGCTCGACGTGACGATCCAGGCCCAGATACTCGAACTCATCAAGAACCTCAGTACCGAACTGGGTACCGCCGTCATCATCATCACCCACAACCTTGGAGTGGTTGCCCGGTACGCAGACCGCGTGAACGTGATGTATGCGGGCAAGATCATCGAACGCGGAACTGCGGACGAGATCTATGAGACGCCGAAACACCCGTACACGCGCGGGTTGCTGGGCTCCGTGCCCCGGTTGGATGTCGACCGCGAGGACAGGCTGGCGTCTATCGAAGGGATGCCGCCGGACCTTGACCGGCTTCCTCCCGGCTGCTCCTTCGTCCCCCGTTGTCCCCATGCAGACGACCACTGCCGCGCCGAGATGCCTCCGCTTTCGTCGAAGGACGGCACCGAGCACGTGTACGCGTGTTGGAAAGGACACGAGTTCGGACCCCTGGAACTCGTGCAGACACAAGCATGACACAGACCTCCCCTGCCCCCACCACAGCAGCGTCGAGCCAGGACAACCTGCTGGAAGTCAGCGGCGTCAAGATGTACTTCCCCGTGATGTCGGGCGTCATCCTTCAGCGCAAGGTTGGAGAAGTAAAGGCTGTGGACGACGTGAGCTTCGCCGTACGACGGGGCGAGACGCTGGGGCTCGTGGGTGAGAGCGGCTCAGGCAAGACCACCATCGGGCGCGTCATACTCCAGGTCTACGAGCCCACGAGCGGTCACATCACGTTCGACGGTGTCGACCTCGGAACCCTCAAGGGTGGGGCCATGCGGGCGATGCGCCGGCGCATCCAGGTTGTCTTCCAGGATCCGTACAGCTCACTCAACCCCCGGATCAAGACCGGCGACATCGTCGGTGAGCCACTGAGAGTGCACAAACTGGTCGAGACGAAAGAGGAGTACCTCGCCAGGGTTGCCGACCTGTTCCGTACCGTGGGATTGAACCCCAATATGGCAGACCGGTACCCGCACGAGTTCAGCGGGGGACAGCGCCAGCGTATCGGTGTCGCCCGGGCGCTCGCAGTACAGCCGGACTTCATCGTGGCTGACGAGCCGGTCTCCGCGCTGGACGTCTCCATACAGGCGCAGCTCATCAATCTGCTGGAAGACCTGCAGAAGCAGTTCGGGCTCACGTACCTCTTCATCGCGCACGACTTGTCGGTGGTGCGCCACATCTCCGACCGTGTGGCGGTCATGTATCTCGGCAAGATCATGGAGATAGCCGACAGGGTCAGCATCTTCCAGGAGCCGCTGCATCCTTACTCGAAGGCGCTCATGTCCGCAGTGCCGATCCCGAACCCCAGGGCTGAGCGCAGCAGGGAGCGGATCATCCTCGAGGGGTCCATCCCCAGTCCTCTGAACCCGCCGACAGGATGCGTCTTCCACACCCGGTGTCCCATGGCCATAGACGAATGCCGCACCACGGTGCCTCCACTCGAAGAGAAGCGTCCGGGACACTCGGTCGCCTGCATACGCGTATAACGAGACCCGTTCCTGCAGGTCATCTCGGTCACCTGAGGTTGGGTGCTCAGACCTCGTAGCACGCCACAAAGTGTCCCGGGCTTTTCTCCTCCATGGGGGGATGCGGATGGTGCAGACAGTGCTCGGTGGCGGCGGGGCATCTTTCGTAGAACCGGCAGCGGGAAGGCGGGTCTATCGGCGTAGCAACATCGCCGCGTATGTCCGGCATCTGGCGGCGGTGTCCCGGATCAGCCACGGGCACAGCAGACAACAGCGCCTTCGTATACGGATGCAGCGGATTGCGGAGTAACTCTTCCGTGTCAGCCAGTTCCACCACTTTGCCCAGGTACATAACAGCGATGCGGTTGCACATATAGCGCGCCACCGCCAGGTCGTGCGTAACGTACAGGTAGGCTACCCCCAGCTCAGTGGCAAGGTCCTGCATCAGGGACATCACCCCCGCTCTGCTGGAGACGTCGAGCATGGAAGTCGGCTCGTCGGCCACGACGAAGGATGGCCGGATCACCAACGCGCGGGCGATGGCTACCCGCTGGCGCTGCCCACCTGAAAGCTCGTGGGGGTGGCGGAACAGGAACGCCCCTGCCGGCGTGAGGCCTACCAGCGTCAGGATCTCCAGCACACGGTCGACCCGGTACTGAACGTCGCCCATACCCTGCACTGACAGCGGCTCGGAGATGATGTCGTAGATGGTCCGCCGGGGATTCATGGACTCATAGGGGTCCTGGAAGATCATCTGCACTCGCCTGCGGAAGGAGCGCAACAGCCGTCCCCTGATGGCGGCAGCATCCCAGGGAGCCTCGGCCGAAGAGGCAACCGGGGCATCGGTGAACCGGAAGAGTATCTCGCCGCCGGTGGGCTCGAGCAGCTTGACCAGCAGCTTGCCCACGGTGGTCTTGCCACAGCCCGACTCTCCCACCAGCCCGAGGCTCTCTCCGTGCCCCAGTTGGAAGCTGACGTCGTCAACGGCATGGATGAAGCTTGAGGGCTTGCGGAAGGGACCGCCGCCCACCGGGAACAGTTTTGTCAGGCCGTGAACGGCCACCAAAGGCTCGCCGTCCGAAGCGTTAGCGCCGGCGGCCCGGGTATCCGGGGTCTCAGGAGTGTTGCTTGCGCTTACCATCCGTCAGCTCTGCACGACCATCGCAGGGTTCAGTGGATGCCAGCAGGCGGCCCAATGACTGCCGTACCTGGCCTGAGGCGGGTACTCGGTCCGGCATACGTCCGTGGCGTAGGCACAGCGGGGATGGAACGGGCAGCCCTGGGGCAGGTCCGAGAGGTTCGGCGGCTCGCCGGGGAGGCCGATCAACGGGCGCCTCTCCCCGCTCACGCTGGGGAACGAAGACATCAGCGCCGCGGTGTAGGGATGGGCGGGGGCCCGGAACACGTCGGAGGTGTCTCCCATCTCTACCAGCCGCCCGGCGTACATCACTCCCACCACGTCCGTCACCTCTGCGACCACCGCTATGTCGTGGCTGATGTAGATGATGCTCATGGCGAGTTGCTGCTGAATGGCCTTCAGCTCCCGGAGTATCCGGTCCTGCACTATCACGTCCAGGGCAGTGGTCGGCTCGTCGGCAATCATCAGGTCGGGGTCGCACGACAAGGCCATCGCTATGACCGCCCGCTGGCGCATACCGCCGCTGAACTCGTGGGGGTAGCGCTCCATCAGCTGCGGGTCCAGCCCCACCATCCGGAACAGGCGGGCCACCCGCTCCCTGGCTGCGGCGTCAGTGGACTCGACGCCGTGCGTCTCGATGGCTTCGATGATCTGCCGGCCCACCCGGTACACGGGGTCCAGAACGTTCATGGCGGCCTGGAAGACCATGGAGATGCGCCGCCACCGCAGGAGCCGCATCTCCTCCTCCGCCAGGGGCAGGACATCCTGTCCGTCCAGGAGCACGCGGCCTGCCGACAACCGGGCGTTGTCGGGCAGCAGGCGCATCAGGCAATTGGCGACGGAAGTTTTTCCGCAGCCGGACTCACCCACCAGCCCCAGAGCGGAGCCCCGGGCCAACTCGAAGCTGACGTTCCGGACGGCCTGTATCTCTCCCAGCCTGGTCTGGTAGCTCAGGCTCAGACCGTCCACCGTCAGTAAGGGATCGCGCCGGTCAGTCATTGCGCCGCCTCAACCGGGGGTTCACAACCTCGTCCAAGGCTCGTCCTGCCAGGTAGAACGCGCTGCAGAGAAGAGTGATGGAGGCTCCCGCAGGCACTATCAGCCACCAGTACCGGGTGCCGCCCAGCAGGTAGCCACCGGTGTTGGCAGTGTGGATCATGATTCCCCAGCTCATCCTGATGTCCAGGAGGCCGAGGAACGACAGCACAGCCTCGGCGAAGATGGCGCTGGTGACGGTGAACATCATGTAGAGCAGGGCCAGGGGCAACAGGTGAGGGATGATGTGCACGAATATGATGTGGAAATGGCCGCCGCCAGCCACTCGCGCGGCTTCGATGAAGGGCTTCACCTTGATGCTGAGCGCCTGGGACTTCAGGATGATGGCCGTTCCTCCGAACCCGCCCAGCACCCCGATGATGAGCGCCAGGTAGAACAGGTTCAGATGGAACAGGGCGCTCAGCACTATCAGCAACGATATGGCCGGCAGAGCGATGATCAGGTCGGCCAACCGCATGAAGAAGGCATCCAGCAGCCTGCCGTAGTAGGCGGCCACCGCCCCGACGAAGGTCGCGATCCCTACAGTCACGAGTGCCGCGGTTATCCCCAGCACGAACTCGGAGCGGGTGCTGTAGAGCAGTTGGCTCAGCACGTCCCGGCCCAACGGATCGGTCCCGAGGGGATGCTTCCAACTCGGCGGGGCCGGCTGCTCCACCTGGTCGAAGGAGTAGCCGGTCACGGGGTCGTAGGTGGCGGGGTCCCAGACGAACGCCATCAGTATGGGATGAGCGGCCGCCATCAGGGCAAAGGCGATTATGGTGAACAGGGACAGCGTGCCGATCCTGCTCTCCATGAATATCCCCCAGCCGTTCCTGAACGACCGCCACATCAGTCGCAGTCGCGCCAGCACGAAACGCACCCTGCCCCGGCCGGGCTCGACCCCGGACTCCGGGGTGGGTATGTGGCTTAGCGGTCCTGAGGCATTCACTGGTAGCGGATCCTGGGGTCGAGGTAGACGTAGAGGACATCGACTATGACGTGCGCCAGTAGCGAGAGCATCCCGATGAAGAGCATGGCCCCCATGACCAGAGGCAGATCCTCGCTCCTCACTGCCTGGAGAAGGGTCAAGCCGGTGCCGGGCCAGGAGAAGACACTCTCGATGATCACGCTCCCGTCTATCGCGAATATCAGGCTGTAGACAAGGCTGGTCACGATCGGCAGCATGGCGTTCCGGGCGGCGTGGCGGTCGCGCACCAGCTTGTCCGGCAGGCCTTTGGCCCGCGCAGCCATCACGTAATCCTCGCGGATGGTCTCCAGCATGCTGTTGCGGGTCAGCAGCATGGTCCCGGCGAAGGATATGAGCGTGAGGGTAGCGACGGGCAGCACCATGTGCTTCACGATATCCAGGGCCAACCCGCCGATGCCTGAGAGGGCCCAGGCCGCCGCGATGACCAGCGCGCCGCCAAGGACTATCGGAAAGGCCGCCACGGACGGCACTCTCCGGCCGAACCTCTTGAGGCAGAGCATCACCAGCAGCGCGAAAGTGATGAAGGCCGCCGCGCTGAGAAGCATGTTGCCGAAGACGTAGTTCGCGCTGACGTCGGCCCCCCGCCACACCAGGGGGTCCAGGAACTTGCCCACTGGAAACCAGCCCAGCTTGAAGGCGAACGCCCAGATCATCATCAGGCCGAAAGCCGGAGTGAAGGCGGTGAACAGCAGGGCTCCCGAGATGGTAGTGGCGTACTCGAACAGGCCGCCCCGGCGCCATGCCATGGCCTTCCCCAGGAAGAACCCGATGTAGAAGGACACGGCGGTGGCAGTGAGGAACAGCACCAGCGTCCGGGGCACCCGCTCCGCCAGCACGTCCAGCACGGGCCGCGGGAAGTTCCCGAAGGAGACCCCTAGGTTGCCCGTAAAGGTGTTCTTGAGATGGATCAGGTACTGCTGCCACACCGGTTTGTCCAGTCCGAACGCGGCCCTGATCTGGTCCTTCACTTCGGGCGGGAGGTCGGGATTGAGCACATAGAAGGAAGCGTAGTCCCCCGGCTGCGCCTGCACCAGGAAGAAGGTGAACGTGATGATGAGGAACAGCGTCAACACCATCTGCCCGGTTCGCCTGACCAGATAGCCTGTCATCAGTTCTGACTTCTCAACGCGATGCTCAGGGCTACCTGAAGTCCACCAGTGTGGGCATCCCGGCAACGCTTTGCAGACCGCCCCAGGTTTCCGTGTAGGGAAAGTCGACCCGGTCGCTCCGGTAGGTCTCCACGATGGGAGTGTCGAACAGCACCACGTAGGGCAGGTCTTCCGCGAGGAATGCCTGCATCTCGAAGGCCTGTTGACGCGCTGCTTCCAGGTCGGTTTCGGAAAGCAGTCCGTCGGCCAGGCGGTCGAAGTCGGGGTTGTTGTACCCGCCGGGGTTGTACCCTTCCAGCTCCGAATGACGGCTGTGGAAGAACGACTCGAGGTAGTCCGGGAAGGGGTTGAGACCCCAGCCGAGGATCCACATATCGAAGTCCTGCTGGTCGAACACCTTCTCGACGATGACGTTGAACCCGGTGAGATTGGCCCGCAGGGGGATGCCCACCTCGCTCAACCACCGCTCGATCCAGATGGCGAATGTGGAGCGTAGCGGATCGTATCCCGCACTGGGGGCGAGCACCTCCATCGCCGGTACCGGCTCGCCGTTGGGCATCCTCAGTCCCTCACCCTGTTGTTCGATGAAATTACCGTCCTCGCTGACGCGGGGCTCTGTCTCCCAGGTGAACCCTGCTTCCTTGAGCAGCTCTACAGCCCTGCTGACGCGCTCCTGGCGGTTCAGCCCTTTACCGATGAGCGGCACGTCGGCGTTATACCAGGCGCCA
The DNA here is from genome assembly GCA_034422595.1 of Dehalococcoidia bacterium. Lineage (GTDB taxonomy): Bacteria > Chloroflexota > Dehalococcoidia > Lucifugimonadales > Australimonadaceae > Bin16. The sequence goes on from DAOUJO010000016.1 coordinate 128,769, forward strand.
TTGCCCTCCGGCACCATCGTATATATGGGGATCGCTACGCCTTGCAGCACGGTGTCCACCAGGAACTCCTTGTCTATCAGGGTTGCGACCGCCTGCCGGAAGGCCCGGTTGTCCATGGGCGCTTTGCGGAAGTTGAAACCCAGGTAGCGGAGCCCGTCGGATGCGTTCTCGATGGTTGTCAGGCCATCCTCTCCCGCCAGCTGCTCCTGCAGCCCCTTGGACAGCCCCAGCGGGTTCAGCATGAAGTCGATGTCGCCCTTCTTGAGGGCCAGAACGGCTGCGTCCTGGCTGCCGTAGATCGAGTAGATAGTGCTCGCCGCGTTGGGGCCTTCCACGTACTCAAGGACCGTCTCGCCGCCGGGTTCACCGTAAGCAGTGAACTCGGTAAGCCCGGGGGTGGTGGCCGAATATGCGCCGCTGGCATACAGCGCGACTTCCGTCCCCCTGAAGGAGTAGGCCGGGTTTTCGTCCTTCTCTGCGAAGGCGCCCCGCTCCCACTGGTCGAAGATGAAGCCCCCGGCGCTCGGTTCGCCTTCGGGGACGTGGGCGAACAGCACCTTCTGCTGCTCGGTCGTGTCGCCGGCCTGCCGGGCCTCGGCCACCACCGGCTCCCAGTAGGACTTCGAGAAGATGGGCATGAACGCCAGCCCGAACTGCCATCGCGCCAGGCCCGGCTTCTGCTTGAAGAAGATCTTGAGCCGGTGCGGGCCGTCGGTTTCGGCGTGGTCGAAGAACTCCGGGTCCACTATCGAAGGCCAGTTGCCGGTGAGCTGCATCTCCACGGCTGTATTGGCCGTGAACGCGAAGTCCTCGGCGGTAACGTCGCTGCCGTCGCTCCACTTCACGCCTTCCAGCAGTTCTACTTCCGTGGTCCAGAACGTCTCTCCTGCCACCACCTCCTCCTCGAGCGGAGTGGGGAAGTCGGCTGCCAGCGATGGGACCCAGTCGTACCGCTGGGCCGAGTACGCGTAGAGCGCCGGCTTGCTTCCGCCGAGCACGTAGCCGTTCCATATCGTCCCGTCCGGCCCCAGGTAAGCCCAGTGGTTGGTGGTGGTCAGGTCCGACGCGATACCGATCCGGTAGACCTTCGCTGTCTCCGCTTCGGATGGAGCCGTCGGCGTCGCCACGGGAGTTTCGCCGGCGTCCGGTTGAGAAGTGCAACCAACCAGCAGAGACAGGGCCAGCAACAGCCCGCAGAACGCAAACCGACCGCTCAAACGCATTCCGGCTTCACCTCAGGCCAGCTCTTCAGCATCCTCTCCGACCTCTGCTGCGGCAGTCCGACCGGCGCCGGGTTCGGCGAACCGGTAGCCGGTGCGGGACGCCGTGAAGATGTAGGAGGGGTTCCTCGCGTCGTCGCCCAGTTTCTGACGCAGGTTCTTGATGTACGACCGCAGCAAGCGCTCGTCGACCGTGTGCCCTTCGCCCCAGACCCGCTGGATGATCTGATCGTGAGTCACGACCCGTCCGGCGTTGGCGGAGAGTTCGTACAGCAGCTTGTACTCGGTCGGAGTCATCGGCACGGGACTGCCCGCCACCGAGACCGTGCGCTCCATGAAATCGATGGAGAGCTCCCCCACCGCGAACGGCTGTCGCTGGAAGAAGGACGAACGCCTGCGGAGGGTCGCCCTGACCCGCGCCACCAGCTCGGTGGGCGAGAACGGCTTGACGACGTAGTCCGCGGCCCCCATCTCGAACGCTTTGGCGATGTCCTGTCCCCGGCCGCGGCCGGACAGGAAGATGACCGGGGTCTCCCCGGGGATGCCCTTCATCAGCTCGAACCCGTCCGTTCCGGGCAGCACGAGGTTCAGCAGCACGAGGTCGGGGTCCACCGATTCCAGGAGACCTCTCATCTCCTCCGGGTCGCCGGTGACCGTGGGGACGTAGCCGACCTGCGACAGCGTGTTGCGCACGTACCGCAGTATCTGCGGGTCGTCGTCGACGACGAGGATGCGCTCCGACTGCAACGCCTCCTGCGCCGGGCCGGACCTCGCCTCCTCTCCCGGCGATGCGATGCCGGCGGCGGCCTCGTCCACGACAGGCACCGTGAAGACGACCCGCGTGCCGGGGCTCTGTTCCGGGCTCTCCGCCCATATCCGCCCGCCGTGCGCCTCCACTATCCCCTTGCAGATGGCGAGGCCGAGACCGTATCCGTCAAGCTCGTGCGTTCTGCCGCCGGACTCCGCGCGGGCGAACTTGCTGAACAGGTACGGCCGGAACTCCGTGGGTATGCCCGTACCCTCGTCCGTGACGGAGATGGCGACGTGCAGGTCCTCCAGCCACGCGGCGACCCTGATGGACGACCACTCGCGCGAGTACCGGGACGCGTTGGTGAAGAGGTTGTGCAGCACCTGGACGATCCTGTGGCCGTCCGACAGTATCCGGGGCAGGTGCGGCGCCGTGCCGATCTCGACGCTGTTCTTGTAGCCGCCGCTGAGGAAGGCGTTCCTCGCCAGCTCGATCACCGACGTCACGTCGGTCGGTTCGGGGGCGATGGAGAGCGTTCCCGCCTCGATGCGCGTCAGGTCCAGCAGGTTGTTGATGAGGTCGCGCATGTGGTCGGCGCGCTCCTCGACGATGCGGAAGAACTGGAGTATCTCCGCCTGGTCGAGCGGCGACGAGGCCGTCAGCACGGTGGCTGCCGAGCCCTTTATCGACGTCAGCGGCGCGCGGAGTTCGTGGCTGACCACGCCGAGGAACTCGGCCCGCAAACGCTCCAGCTCTTCCAGGGGCGTTATGTCCTGGACCGTGACCACGACGGAGACGACCTCTCCGTCTTCCGACCATATGGGCGTGGCGTTGACGAGCGTGCTCGTCTCCGTGCCGTCCGGCAGGCGGAACACCACCTCCTCCGCCCGGACGCTCTCCCCGCTCGTAGCCGCCCGTTCCAGCGGGAGCTCCTGGGGGGCGATCGCGCCTCCGTCCATCCGCCGGTACGACACCGTCCGGAGGAGCTCGTCGAATGCGAGGGCCGTCCCGCGAGCGCCAGTGACGATGCGGAGCGCCTCCCGGTTGAATCGCACCACGCCCCTCGTCTTCGCGTCGAAGACCAGCACGCCCACCGGGGACGTGTTGACCAGTACCTCCAGGTTCGCCTTCTCCCGCTGCTCTTCCCCGTAGATGTGCGCGTTGGTGATCGCCATCGCCGCCTGCGCGGCGAATATCTGCAGCGTCTCCTCGTCCTCCTGGGTGAAGTCCGGCCCTCCCGGCTCCATCGCGAGGTAGATGTGCCCCACGTGCCGCTCGCCCTCCCGGATCTGCAGACCCAGGAACGCCCCGATCGGAAACGGGAACCCGGGGAACCCCTCCGACGCCATATGCTTGGCGAAGTCCCGCGTCCTCAGCGGCTCCCGCAGCCCGCTCAGGTACCACAAGACCCCCCATCCGTCGGGCGTCTCGTAATACACCCGCCCCCGCTCTTCCTCCGTCATGCCCGAGACCACGAGGTGCTGGAACCCGCCTGCCTCGTCCATCGTGGTGATCGCGCTGTAGCGGGCGCCGGAGAGCGAGCGGGCGCTGTCCGCGACCTCCTGCAGGACGGAGTCCACGTCGAGCGCCTCGTTTATGCGGAGGATCGCCCCCGTCAGTCCTGCGAGCCGGGCCCGCAGTGCCTCGTTCTCCGCCTTCAACCGTTCGGTTTCGTCCAACGCGCCCACCTCGGATAACCGCCCCGCCCTGGGGGGATCGACGGCGGAAGTGTACCACGCGCCAACGGGAGGAACGCCCCTCCCGGACATCGTCATCGCTGCCTCGAGGTGATGTACACGCCCGCGCCCGCGACCAGCAGCAGGAGGAAGGCGACGACCCCCACGGGGACTGCCCACGCCGGCAGGCCGCCTTCATCCGCCGGGGGCACGACAGGCACCCGCGGGATCGGCGTCGCTGTCGGCCCGGGCGTCGGGCTCGGCGTCGGTGTCGGCGTGAACGTCGGTGTCGCCGTCGGCGCAGGGGTTGGCGTCGCTGTCGGCGTAGGCGGGACCGGCGTCGCCGTTGGCGTAGCCGTCGGAACAGGCGTCGACGTTGCCGTGGACCGTGGCGTGGGCGTGGACGTCGGTGCAAGCCCCGCCGTCGGCGTGGGGACTATGGGCCCCGGGCCCGTTGTTGGCGTCGGCGTGGCCGTCGGCGGAGGCCCTGCTGTCGGCGTGGGTGTCGGCTCGACGGTGGGGGTAGGCGTGGGCGTCGGCGTCGGCGTAGGTGTAGGTGTGACAACCCCGACCGTTATCTCCGACGCTCCGTCGATCGGGCGATCAGTCCGGTCGTCGTCTCTCAGCATCCCCGCGAACCGGTACGCGCCCTCGGTCATCGGCGCAGTCACCGTGTACGTGAACCCTGTAGTGCCTGGTCCGATGAAGGTGAACCTGAGCGTGTTGCCGTCGACCCGGACCTGGTCTGCGGGAAGGCTGCTGGATACGAACGTGAACCCTTCCGGCAGCGTCTCCGTCACCGCCCCGGCAATGCCGTAGTCGGCTATCGTCACGGTAACCACGACCTGCCCGCCGGGGGCAACGGTCGGCGGGTCGAATGACCGGGCGCCGCCGGCCTGCGCGGAAACCGCGCCCAGCCCCAACAGCCCCAGCGCCGCCGCGACCGCGACCGCCGTCACGGTCTGCCCTTTTCTCGACGATGCCATCCGCTTCTGTCTCCACGAACGAGGGGTGCGTCTCCGGCAAGAGAACAGGGGGCGTATCCGCCCCCTGTTCAGCTCACGTCATGCTCAGAGCGGGGTCACCGCTGCCGCGACCGCATCGCGATGCCTCCGACTACCACCACGGCTGCCAGGCCGAGGACGACCAGGACGATCACCCAGATCGGGATACCGCCCTCGTCTTCCGGAACGACCGGGGGTGCGGTCGGTACCGGCGTCGCGGTCGGCGTAGGCGTGGCCGTCGGCACCGGCGTAGCCGTCGCCGCCGGAGCGGGCGGGACCGGCGTGGCCGTCGCCGTAGGCGTGGCTGTCGGCCTCGGCGCAGGCGTCGCCGTCGGAGCGGGCGGGACCGGCGTGGCCGTCGCCGTAGGCGTCGCCGTCGGGACAGGTGTTGCCGTGGGCGGCACCGGCGTCGCCGTCGGAGCAGGCGGGACCGGCGTTGCCGTGGGCGCAGGCGCAGGCGTCGCCGTTGGCTGAGGCACAGGCGTCGCGGTAGGCGTCGGCGTGGGCGGAGGTGCGCCGACCCTCAGGCTCGACGCGCCGCTTACCGCGTGGTCGGTCCTATCGACACTGTCCCGCAGCATCCCGGAGAACGAGTGCGAAGCGACAGTGCTGGGGGCCGTGACCGTATACGTGAAGGTAGTCTCGTCCCGCAGTATGAACCGGACCGTCTGCTCCCCCGCCGCGTGGCGGACCTGGCTGTCGTCGAGGCTGCTGGAGACGTAGGTGAACCCGGCGGGCAGTGTCTCCGTGATTCCTCCGCCCTGGGCCCCGTAGTTGGTAGCGCGGATCGTCACCGTCACCGTTCCGCCGGGAGGCGTCCACGGCCGGGAGAACGACCTCACCGCCCGGGGGCCGCCTGGAGGGGCCGTGACCGTGACGCTCGAAGCGCCGCTTACCGGGTGGTCGCTCCGCCTGATACTGTCCCGCAGCGTCCCGGAGAACGTGTGCGAACCCGCTGTGCCTGCCGTAACTTTGTACGTGAAGGAAGTCTCGTCCCGCAGTATGAACCGGACCGTCGTCGGCTGCCCTGGCGTGTGGCGGACCTGGCTATCATCGAGGCTGCTGCTGACATAGGTGAACCCGGTGGGCAGTGTCTCGGTGATGCCTCCGCCCTGGGCCCCGTAGTTGGTAGCGCGGATCGTCACCGTCACCTCGCCGCCTGCCTCGACCCGTGACGGCGAGATTGACCGGCTCGCGCTCGGCCCTCCCGCCGGGGCCGTGACCGTGACGCTCGAAGCGCCGCCCACCGCGTGGTCGCTCTTATCGATGCTGTCCCGCAGCGTCCCCGTGAACGTGTGCGAACCCGCTGTGCCCGCCGTAACCTTGTACGTGAAGGAAGTCTCGTCCCGCAGTATGAACCGGACCGTCGTCGGCTGCCCTGGCGTGTGGCGGACCTGGCTGGCGTCGAGGCTGCTGGAGACGTAGGCGAACCCGGTGGGTAGCGTCTCCGTGATTCCTCCGCCCTGAGCCCCGTAGTTGGTGGCGCGGATCGTCACCGTCACTTCGCCGCCTGCCACAACTGAAGACGGCGAGATCGACCGGCTCGCGCTCGGCCCTCCCGCCGGGGCCGTGACCGTGACGCTCGAAGCGCCGCCCACCGGGTGGTCGCTCGGGCCGATACTGTCCCGCAGCGTCCCGGAGAACGTGTGCGAACCTGCTGTGCCCGCCGTAACCTTGTACGTGAAGGAAGTCTCGTCCCGCAGTATGAACCGGACCGTCTGCCCCATATCGCGGACTTGGCTGGCGTCGAGGCTGCTGGAGACGTAGGCGAACCCGGCGGGCAGCGTCTCCGTGATTCCTCCGCCCTGAGCCCCGTAGTTGGTGGCGCGGATCGTCACCGTCACCTCACCGCCTGCCTCGACCGAAGACGGGGAGATGGACCGGCTTGCGCTCGGCCCTCCCGGCGTGGGCGAAGGGGACGGCGAAGGCGAAGGGGACGGCGCAGCCGTGGGCGTCGACGCAGTCGTGACCGTGACGCTGGAAGCGCCGCCTATCGCGTGGTTGCTCGGGCCGATACTGTCCCGCAGCATGCCTTCGAACGTGTGCGAACCGGGGGTGCTGGAGGCCGTGACTTTGTACGTGAAGGAAGTCTCGTCCTGCAGTATGAACCGGACCGTCTGCCCCATATCGCGGACCTGGCTGGCGTCGAGGCTGCTGGAGACGTAGGCGAACCCGGCGGGTAGCGTCTCAGTGATTCCTCCGCCCTGGGCCCCGTAGTTGGAGGCGCGGATCGTCACCGTCACCTCGCCGCCGGGCGCCACGGACGTAGTGTCGAACGACCTTGTGGCGCTCGGAGTGGGCGACTGCGCGGCCACGGAAGCGAGGCCCAGCAGCCCCACCAGGCCCACCGCCACGATTACAGTCACCAACGCGAGGTACTTCCTGAACAAAGCCTCTATCTCCTTGGTTGCGTCTGCGGGGACTCCTGCCTGCTCCAACAGCCCTGGTGACGGGGGGCGTCACCCTCGCTGTTGAAGCAGACAGAATCCTGTTCCTACGGCTCCGTAACCGGATTCCGGATTGACTACACTCCGAAGAGGAAGACTTCGATGAGCCTTATCAATTCCGGCCTGCTGAGGGCCTGGTTCCCCGTTCCGAAGAGGAAGTCCTCTATGCCCCGTATGAGCTCGGGCCTCTCGATCGCGCCGTTGGTGTTGGCGTCGTACCTGTCTACGAGCGCGTCGCCGGTGCCCTGCTCCTCGACGTCCGTGACCGTTACCGTCACGTCACGCATCACGGTGTTCGTGCCGTCGTTGGCCGTCACCGTCACCTCGTACACGTTGTTGGTGTCGGCGTCCGCCGGACGCTCGAAGTTGGGCGACGTCCTGAAGCTCAGTACACCGCTGTTGCTCAAGCTGAAGTCTCCGGCGTCGGCGCCACCCAGCAACCACGTTGCCGAGGCCGCGTCGGGCCCGGATGCCGTGTAGGTCGCCACCGGGGTGGTCGTCGGCGTGTTCTCCGCGACGGAGGGGTTTGCCGGCCCCGACACCACCAGGCCGCCGGCTATGATCGCCGGAGCTTCGTTCACGTTTTCGACGGTCACTCGGACCATCCGGTCGGCGTGCATCGTGCCATCCGAGGCCCGCACCGTCACTTCGTACAGGTTGTCCCTGTTCGCGTCCGCCGGATTCTCGTAGTCGGGCTTCTGCACGAAGGAGAGGACACCCGTGGAACTGAGGCTGAAGTCGGCCGCATCCGATCCCATCAGCGACAGGTTGACGTTGAGTCCATCCTCGTCCGCTGCCACGTAGAGATTTTCAGCGTCGCTGGCGTCGAAGGTGCCGTCATTGTTGCTGTCGGCTCTTACTATCTCCGTGCCTTCGTCAACGGTCACCGTCTCGGCCCCGGAACTGAACGTCGGCTTCTCATCCACGTCCGTAATCTTGATGGTCACGGTCGCCGGCGTGCCGGTGACATCGCCGGAGGCGTCCCTCGCAGTGACGGTGACTGAGCAGTTGTTCGGAGCGTCGCACTGGTTGGTGGTGTTGGAAGTGTCCGCCTCGTAGTCCAGGTCCTCACTGGTCGTTATCTGGCCGCTCTTCGCGTCGATCTCGAACTGATCCGAGTCGGTGCCGCCCAGCGTGTAGTACACCGCGCCGTGGTTGCCCGTGGCTGTCACCGGGGCGCCCACATTCGCACCCTCGTCGCCCTCAGCCACCGACCTGGAAGGATCGTCCGGGTCGAACTCGAGCTCGTTGGGTCCGACCCGGGCCGCCAGCACCGGGTGGGTGGAGGTCAGAGAGGCGGTCTCCTGGGCTGTGTTGGTCCCAACCTGGTAGGTCACCGTCGCGCGGATGCGTTGGCCCACATCGGCGAGAGCGACGTTGTATGTGAGCCCTGTCTCGCCGCTGATGAGGGTGTTTCCTCTGTACCACCGCCACGTGATGTTCGTGGCGCCGCCTGCTGCCACAGTCTTGGTCGCCCCTGCTATGTCGCCATCGGTAGCGCTGGCGGTCAGGCGTGCGCCAACCTGGAACTGCGTTACGTCCTGATCGGCGTTGCCGTCCGGAGCGACGAGCCAAGTCACCTTACCCGCCTCTGCTACGTTGGTAACCTTGACAGTGACCTTGTGGAAGCCTGTCTGTCCGCCAGTCGCAGCATCGGAGGCCGCCACTACCACCTGGTAGGTGTTGTTGGTGCCCTGATCCCCCGCATTTTCGTAGTCGGGCGAGGCCGAGAACTCAAGAGTCCCGTCCTCATCGTCAATCTCGAAGAGAGCGGAATCCTCATTGTCAGTAGCGGTAAAGCCAGTGGCAGGAAGGGCGGGTGTCGTCCCGACGCCCGCAATTCCCCAGGTGATCGACGTGGCGCCCTCGGGGTCGCTGGCCGTGAAGGTGGCGACCACGCCCTTGCCGTTCTCGGCATAGTTGACGCTGTCTACGCCCATGACATCAGGGGCTTCGTCGACGCCGGTGACGGTCACTTTGACCGCCCGGTCAGCGTGCAGCGTGCCGTCCGAGGCCCGGACCGTCACTTCGTACACGTTGTCCCGGTCCCTGTCCGTCGGAGTCTCGTAGTCGGGCTTCGCCTTGAAGGAGAGGACCTGGCCGGCGCTGAGCTGGAACCTGGCCGCGTCCGATCCCATCAGCGTGTAGGCGATGTTTCGGCTCTCCGGGTCCGTCGCCGTGTAGGTGACGCTGGCTTCCCCTGTCGCACTGAACCCAGCGTCCGACGCGTGGAACAGGTCTGTCCGGTTCTCCGGCAGCGTTACAGCCGTTAGTGCGGTTGCCGGGAACGTCGGCTTCTCGTCCACGTTCGTGATCTTGATGGTCACGGTCGCCGGTGTGGCGGTGACATCGCCGGAGGCGTCCCTCGCAGTGACGGTGACTGAGCAGTTGTTCGGAGTGTCGCACTGGTTGGTGGTGTTGGAAGCGTCCGCTTCGTAGTCCAGGTCCTCACTGGTCGTTATCTGCCCGGTCTTCGCGTCAATCTCGAACTGGCCCGTGTCGGTGCCGCCCAGCGTGTAGTACACCGCGCCGTGGTTGCCCGTGGCTGTCACCGGGGCGCCCACAGTCGCGCCCTCGTCGCCCTCAGCCACCGACCTGGAAGGATCGTCCGGATCGAATTCGAGCTCGTTGTCCCCGACCCGTTCCGCCAGCACGGGGTGGTCGGAGGTCAGAGAGGCAGTCTCCTGGCCCACGTTGCCCGTAACGACGTAGTGCGCCACGACCCGGAGGTACATACCTGCGTCGTCGAGCGTGGTGGTGTATGTGGCCGTGGTTGCGTTGTCTATCAGCGTCCCCATCGAGGCCTTGTCCGGCGACCTGTACCACCGCCATATGGCATTGGTTACGGTCTTGGTCGCTCCTGATATGTCGCCATCAGTCGCGCTGGCGACCAGGCGTGCGCCACCGACATCGAACTGCGTTACGTCCTGGTCGGTGCTGCCGTCCGGAGCGACGAGCCAGGTCACCTTCCCGTCCTCGTCCACGTTTGTGACCTTGACAGTGACCTTGTGGAAGCCCACCTCTGTGCCTGTGGCCCCCACAACGCCGTCGGCGGCGGCCACCACCACCTGGTAGGTGTTGTTGGTGCCCTGGTCCAACGCGTTTTCGTAGTCGGGCGAGTTTATGAACTCAAGAGTCCCGTCCTCATCGTCAATCTCGAAGAGAGCGGAATCCTCATTGTCAGTAGCGGCGAAGCCGGTGGCAGGAAGGGTGGGTGCCCCCGTGGCGCCCGCGATCCACCAGGTGATCGACGTGGAGCCCTCGGGGTCGTCGGCCGTGAAGGTCGCCACCGGGTCCTTGCCGTTCTCGGGGTACTCGATGGTGCCGTCCTGGGCTTGAAGAACCCCGCCCGGCAGCAGCAGCGCGAGCCCGAGGGCCGCGGCCGCGAGCACCGCGAGTAGAGGAAGGGTGTGCTTCCTGTGGGAGAGAGAAGAAGCGGCCCCCAGGGGGGCTGCCGCGTTCGCCCGGCTCGGTGAACGCCAGGTCGCCGTCGCGGCGACGGCCCCTATAATAAAGGTAACCCAAGCCCGGAGGGAGCCGAGGGAGCGGTACAACGCGTCGATCATGTCAATCCTCACCTTCACAGGGATGCTGCAACTCCCCGCGTGCTAGGGAATCTGTGCAGATTTCTATACACACGTAGAGTCAAGTGAGCGATTCTACACATTTAGTGTCGGGGGCTGTCAACCCCGTTCGATGCGCTTATGCGTGTGAATCTGAACTGCACGCCGCAGGCGCAGGCGCGGCAGCTCTCTCGCAGCGGGTGACCCCCTTAATATAGAAAAGGCGTGAAGGCAGCACAGAACGGCATGGAGAAGATATGGAGAAAGCGCCACGCATGAGGGCGAACCGGACGGAGCGCAGCCCCGTCGTTCCTGCGAAGGCAGGAACCTCGCCTGGTGTAGGGGCATCCCTTGTGGGTGCCCGGCCTGATCCCACCTCTCCTGGGGGGAGAGGTCGACGCGCGTGCGCGGCGGGTGAGGGTTGCCCCGAGCGGAGCGCAGCCGCTCATGTCATGTTGAGCGGAGCGCAGCGCAGTCGAAATATCTCTCGGGGCATGCTTGATCCCCTCGCCCTACAAGGGGAGAGGGTTAGGGAGAGGGTACTGGCTGTATGATTCCCCTCGCCCACTGGGAGAGGGAAGACGCGCGTGCGCGGCGGGTGAGGGTTGCCCCGGACGCAGCGCAGCCGCTCATGTCATGTTGAGCGGAGCGCAGCGCAGTCGAAATATCTCTCGGGGATGCCTGATCCCCCTCGCCCCCTGGGAGAGAAAAGACGCGCGTGCGCGCGGGTGAGGGTCGCGGCGCGTGAGGGGGTGCGTGGTGGACCTGGGGGGATTCGAACCCCCGGCCTCCTCAATGCCATTGAGGCGCGCTCCCAACTGCGCCACAGGCCCACGCTTGGGACGAGCCGGAGTGCCCGGCTCAGCATGAACGCAGGATAGCACCGGCGCTACGCCAAGGAGAAGACCCCATGGCCCTGAACGTTCGCAGAGTAGTCACCGGCCACGACGACCACGGAAAGGCCGTCGTGCTCATCGACGACACCGCCGGCAACAAGCGCAACCCGCGCCCCGGCGTCGAGACCGCGCTCGCCTGGATGACCGATTCGACGCCCGCGGAGCTGACCGGGCGCGAGGACCTCGGCGCGCGCACCGTGGAGCGTCCTCCCTCCTACCGGGGCTCCATCTTCCGCGTCATCGAGTTCTCCCCCGGCAACGAGCGCGACATGCACGTCACCCCCACCATCGACTACGCCGTCGTGATCTCCGGCGAGATCGACATGGAGCTCGACGACGGGGTCGAGGTGCACCTGCAGGCAGGCGACGTCCTCGTGCAGCGGGCCACCGTCCACAACTGGAACAACCGCGGCCCCGCCCCCTGCGTCATCGCGTTCATCCTCATCGACGCCCAGCCCTGATGTCATGTTGGGGCTCAAGGCGCAGCCTCAGCCCAAGGGCGTTGGTCACCTTCAAGAGCGTTGCCAGAGTGGGGTTGCCGTCTTCCGACAGCGCCTCGTAGAGGTTGCCTCGATTCAGTCCTGTATCGCGGGCGAGAGCGCTCATGTTCTGCGTCCGAGCGATGTGTTTGAGGGCAGCGCGGATCACAGCCCCATCGCCCGGGTCCTCATCCATAGCCGCCCTGAGAAGCCCCCGGACATCCTCTTCGCTCTTGATGTAATCCGCTGCGTCGAACGCTCGATACTCCTCAGACATCAGCTCCTCCATTCCGTGGCCATTCTCTTGGCCCGCTCAATGTCTCGCCGCTGGCTGTCCTTGTCGCCGCCACATAGCAGGACGATCAGCTCGGTGTCTTGCGTAATGAAGTAGATCCGGTATCCAGGCCCGTACTGAATCCTCATCTCGGACACGCCGCCGCCTACAGGTCTCACATCTCCGAAATGCCCATCTTCGGCTGCCAGTAACCTGGCGACGATGCGGTTCACCGCCTGGCGGTCCCGCAGCCTGCCCAACCACCGGTCGAACGTCAGGCTTCGCAGGATCGTGTACATGGCCCCATTGTACGATATAACGTACAATGTGTGAAGGAGCTTCGATTACGGTGGGAATTACGGTCCTGCCGAACAGGGAGACGCGCTTGCGCGGCGGGTGAGGGTTGCCCCCCTTCCCGATTCGTGACACCCGCCCCTTCCGCCGCCGTCCCTCCGCGCAGTACGCTGCATAGTGTCATGTTGAGCGGAGCGCAGCGCAGCCCCGCGCTTTAGCGCGCAACACCCTCTCGGGATGTTCGGTCCCCTCGCCCTACAAGGGGAGAGGGTTAGGGAGAGGGTACTGGATGTCTGGTCCCTTCCCCCTTGACGGGGGAAGGTTAGGATGGGGGTGAACGGGTAAGGGTGGCGCCGGAGCAGAACGCCAAAGTTGAAACGGTATGAGATTGTTATTGCCTTAATCACGGGAAGCAGGCCACGGCCATGAAAATGCCTGTCATCAGCCGATTAAGAATGTCAGAACGGCATGGTCCGTTACTCCTGAGATCGGGCATTAAGAATCTCAAACCCCCGCCCGTTGACATTCTTAATTGACACGCCGCCCCAGAAAGCGTACAAACGCTCGCGCAGCGGGGCGTGCTCCGTTGCTATCCGTAGTTGTGCCCCGGGAGGAAGACATGACCAGAGGATGGACACTGCGGGCGTTCGCTCTGCTCGCTCTCGCGATCGCCGGCTTGGCGGTGCTCGCTGCGTGTGCGTCGGATGACCCGACGGCCACGCCGACCGCGACGAGCGCCCCCCAGATGGAGGCGACCGAAGAGCCCGCCATGCCCGCAACGGAAGAGCCCGCCATGGAGGAGAAGGACGACTCCGCGATGGAGGAGAAGGACGACTCCATGATGGAGAAGCCCGAGGGGCAGTACGGCGGCACGCTCGCCTACTGGATCCGCAGCGACCCCCCCGGCTGGGACCCGTGGGGCCGCACCCGCTTCTGGGACCCCACCCGCAAGATCGCTGAACTCGTGTTCAACCCGCTCTACTCGCCCGCGGCGCAGCTCGGCGACAGCTGTGAGATAGACCTCGACCCCGAGATCGCGGAGAGCTGGGAGTACGTCGAGCCCACCATCCTGGAGTTCAAGCTCCGTGAAGGCATCCAGTGGCACGACAAGGCCCCGCTGAACGGACGCGAGCTCACGGCGGACGACGTCGTCTACACGTACAACGAGCGCTTCGCCAAGGGTCTCGCCGGTCAGGCGTACGTCGGTCAGGTCTTCTTCGACCGGGCCGAGGCGGTGGACGACCACACCGTGCGCATCCACCTCAACCAGCCGTTCGACTTCGTGAGGGGCGTCACGTCCGGCAACCGGCAGGGCTGGATCGTGGCCGAGGAGGCGTCCGGCGAGGAAGCCCTCGCAGACCCGAACCTCTCCTGGGTCGGCACCGGGCCGTTCATGTTCGCCGAGCATGAGACCGGCACGAAGGTCGTGTTCGAGCGCAACCCCAACTACTTCAAGGAAGGGCTCCCCTACGCCGACAGGGTGGAAGCGCACATCATCCCGGACGCGGCGACCCGCATCGCGTCGCTCCGCTCCGGCCTGATCAACGTCTTCCCCGCGGCAGGCCCGCGCGTGCAGGAAGAGATCCAGCGGACGAACCCGGACTTCTTCGTGAAGTCCTGCCCCAGCCTCTTCCACCTCGGCATCCGGATGCGGCTGGACAAGGCGCCGTGGAACGACGTCCGCGTTCGCCGCGCCGTCTCGATGGCGCTCGACCGCCAGGCCATCATCGACACCGCGCTGCGTGGCAACGGCGAGATCGTCCTCCAGGGATGGCCGCTCGACCCGGAGACGCTCCAGTTGGAGGACTACCCGGAGGAGCTGGCGCAGTACCAGCAGTACAACCCTGAGAAGGCGAAGGAGCTGCTGGCGGAGGCCGGCTTCCCCGACGGCTTCAGCACCACGGTCGTCTGGACGCCCGCGTACGGCGACCCGTGGCAGGGCGTCGCGGAGATCATGCTCACGATGCTCCGCGCTGTCGGGATCGACGCGCAGTTCAACATCCAGGAGTACGGCCCGTTCCTCGGCATGGGAAGCCAGCAGACCTGGGACGACCTGTACTTCGGGTGGAACAACTCGTTCGACTTCAACGACCTCGCTTCCACCTACTACTGGAGTGGACAGCGGCCGGCCAACGGGCTGTCGCTCGCGCCCGACGCGGCGCTCGACTCCCTCGTAGCCGACCTCTGGGCCTCCACCCCGGAGACCCGCCCCGGCGTGCTCACGCAGCTGCAGCACTACGTGGCGAGCGCCCAGTACCGCATCACCAGTCCGGTGTGGGGCAACGGCATCGTCGCGAGGCCGGAGGTGAAGAACGTCGGCTGGCGCGGCACGAACAAGATGTACCACCAGATATTCGAGAACGCCTGGCTCGAACAGTAGCCACGGCAGCCCGCCACGCATTACGAGAGGCCCCGGAATGTTCCGGGGCCTCTCTAGTCCAGCCAGCCGGCGCCCATCATCGAGGTGAACTGCTCCCGGCAGAGGTCGGCGTAGCGCCTGTCCAACGCCATCAACTCGGAGTGGGTCCCGCGCTCGACCACTCTGCCCTCCTCGACGTACAGGATCACGTCGGCGGCCCTCACCGTCGAGAGCCGGTGCGCGATCACGATGGTCGTCCGTCCCTCCGTGAGTGTCGCCAGCGCCGTCTGGACCGCCCGCTCCGAGTGCGAATCGAGGGATGAGGTAGCCTCGTCGAGTATCAGGATGCGCGGGTCTTTGAGCAACATCCGCGCGATGGCCAACCGCTGCTTCTCGCCTCCGGAGAGACGGTAGCCCCGCTCCCCGACCACGGTGTCGAACCCGTCAGGGAGGTTCTCCACCACGTCGAGCACTGACGCGGCCCGGCACGCCTCCATCATCTCGTCGTAGGTCGCGTCCGGGCGCGCGATGCGCAGGTTGACGCCTACCGTGTCGTGGAAGAGGAACGTCTCCTGCGAGACGTACCCGATCTGCTCCCGCAGCGATTCCAGCTTCAGCCCCTTGATGTCGGCGCCGTCGAGCAGCACCCGTCCCCGGGTAGGGTCGTACAGGCGCGGAATGAGGTAGGTGATAGTCGTCTTCCCCGCTCCGCTGGGTCCTACCAGCGCCGCCATCTCGCCCGGTTCGATCGCGAAGTCCAGCCCGTCCAGCGCTCTCCGGCCCGGTGTGTACTCCATGACAACGTTCTCAAACTCCAGCGCCCCTGCGGCGTTGTCTACGTCCACCGCGTCCGGCGTGTCCGTGATGTCGGGTTCCAGGTCCAGGTACTCGAAGATGCGCTCGAAGTAGGCGGCGGACGTGACCACGTCCACGTGCAGCGACATCAGGTCGGTCGCGGGGGTGTAGAGGCGGCTGAGGAGCGCGACGAACGCCACGATCGTCCCGATGGTCAATGACTCGGAGATAACCTGGCCGCCGCCGAACCAGTAGATGACCGCGGGCCCGCCGGTGGTCACGATGAACAGCAGCATGAAGTACCAGCGCCCCACGAGCGCTTCGCGGACCTGCAGCTCCATCAGCTCCCAGTTCTCGCGTTGGAACCGCGCCAGCACCTCACGCTCGCGGGTGAACGTCTTGATGAGCATCAGCCCGCTGATGCCGAGGCTCTCGGCCATGAGCGAATTGACCGACGCGCTCCGCTGCTGCCGCTCGGTCCGCAGGCGCCGGCGCAGCTTCCCGACCGTCAACGTCGGGATGATGAGCCAGGGCAGCACCATCAGCGAGACGATCGTCAGGCGCCAGTCGAGCGCGAGCATCGTTACGAGGGTCGTCGTCAGGATGAGCACGTTCTGCGAGATGGTCACCAGCGAGCCTGAGATGATGGTGTCGATGCCGGCGATGTCGCTCGTCAGCCGGGACATCAGTTCGCCCGTCCGGGCCTCTGTGTAGAACCGTAGGGAGAGCGACTGCAGCCGCGTGAACATACGCAGTTTGAGGTCGTACATGATCCGCTGGCTGACGACGGTGTTCAGGTAGCTCCTGAGCACGCCGACCAGCCCCAGCGCCACCGCAGCCGCGAACAGGCCTGCGGAAAGCCAGAGCAGCAGCGGCCGGTCCGCTCCCTCGATCGCGGAGTCGATGATCCCCCGCACGAGCAGCGGCGGCGCGAGTCCGATGAAAGCGGCCGCGGCAACCGTCCCGAGGATCAGGACGAGGCGGGGCCAGTACGGTGCGAGGAAGCCGAAGATACGCCAGAGATTTCCCCTGCCAAGGGCGGTCTCCGACTTGATGGGCGCGACTCTACCGTGACGCATCGGTTCAGTATACGTACTCCATGTCTACGCCATCGCCGCGCCGCACTGCGAAACCGTTACAGCCGTGTAACGCCCACGTAACACAGCCGCAACAGACCTCCCCGTAAATGGATATAGCTTCCGTGTGCCGCCATGCGGGATGGAGGCAGTGCCAGCAGCGGCGTCTGTGGGAGGGGTGTCGGACGCGGCACCCGGCCCTCTCTCACAGACGACCCACCTATACGGGAACCAGCCTGCTCAGCTGCCTGCTGCGAGGTTGACCGGCTTGCCGTGCGGTGTGTTGAGGTACGCCCTCCGCCACGCTTCCTTGCGGTCCGACGCCTCAGGCTCGGACACCAATCCCCGCTCCCTGCACAGGCGCTCCAACGCGCGCAACCAGTGCCGGTAGTACGTGTCCCCCAGGTCCGGATCGCCCTCCTGCTGCGCCGCGCGTATCTCCTCGCTCAGCGCCGCCGCCCACTCGTCCCACGTGAAGTGGCCCTCGCCGGAGAGGCGCACCGCGAGCGCGAACGCCGATGCCTCCCACGGCTCGGCGAATACCGGCCTGCCGTCGTCGCCCAGCGGGATGTCCCCCAGCCTGCTCGTACCGCCGGGCAACTGCGCGTCCGTCATGGCGCGGGCTCCAGGTAGTCCTCCCACAGGTCGACGTACACGACGCTGTTGGCGTCGGCGGACTCGCCCCACAACTCGCTCGCGTCGAAGCGCACGCTGTAGAGGTGGTGCCCCTCGTCCACGCCTTCCGCGCTCAGGTCCGGGTACACCTGCGAGCCGTAGTGCTCGTGCACCGTCCCGACATGGCCGCGGACGTAGCGCGGCTCGCGCGTGTGCCCGCGCGGGTGGCGGTTGAGGGCGCGAACGCGGTCGCCCGGCGCGAACCGGGGCTCTGCGGGCGAAGGGCGAACGTAATTCGTGGTCATGATCGGGACCCTACGCACCTCATCGGCGTCCACGACCCGCTCCATGATGCGCTCCGGAACTGGAGACGACGCCCTGCCCGTCTGCAGCTCCTCCTCGGAGATGAGGCCGGAGTTCACCAGCTGTTTCAGCAGCCCCGCGAACCAGCTTTCGTAGTAGGTGTAGGAGAGGTAGTCCGCGGGAGGCAACTGCTCCCGGTTGTAGCGCGACTTGTCCAGGTTCCACAGCCCTAGGCGGCCCATGAGCCGCGTTATGCCGTACACCCGGCTCTCCCACTCCGCGTGGAAGACCGGCTCTTCGGACTCCGGCTCCGGCTTCACCGGCCCGAACCCCTGCATCCCGCCGAGGTCGTGGACGCCGTTCATGCCGCACCCATCGCTGCCGGAAGCCGCGCCTCTTCCACTCCGACCATGGAGTTCCGCGTCACGAGCTCCATCAGTTGCTCCTCGCTCCAGCCTTCGGTGCCTGCGGGGCGCTGCGGCAGCACGAGGTAGCGCATCTCGGACGTCGAGTCCCACACGCGCACCTCTTTCTCCTCCGGTATCTCCGAACCGAACTGCCACATCACGCCGCGCGGGTCGGCGACGGCCTGCGCACGGTACGGCGCGGACTTGTACCACACGGGCGGCAGCCCAAGCAGCGGCCACGGGTAGCACGAGCAGAGCGTGCAGACCACGAGGTTGTGCACGTCGTCCGTGTTCTCAACGACGCGCACCTGCTCGCCCTGGGAGCCCACGTACCCCATCGAGGCGATGGCGGCGTTGGGGTCGTTCAGCAGCCACCGCTTGAACTCCTCGTCCGCCCAGGCGTGCGCCACGACGTGCTTGCCGTTCGACGGGCCTATCTTGTCCTCGTACAGGTCGATGAGCGCGTCGAGCGCGTCCGGGTCGACGAGCCCCTTCTCGACGAGCAGCGATTCGAGCGCCTTCACGCGTAACTCGATGTCGGACGGTGGCTCGGTGTGGTCGTGGTCATGATCGTGGTGATGTTCGTTCGCCATGGCGTCTCCCCCTCTCTACTGTCGTCGCCGCAGAGTGTGCCAAGCATCCCGCCGCAGGTCAACGACCCGGCGCCGTCTCCACGACCAGCACGCGCTCCCGCCCCGCGAGGTCGCGCACTGCACGAACGTGCGCGCCGGGGAAGCAAGTGGTAGCCGCATCGCTTGCCGCTGCAATCTGGCGCGGGTCCATCTCCAGCACGAGCGCGCCCCCGGGCAGCAGATGCCCGCCCGCCTCGGCGAGCAGGCACCGTATGAGCGCGAGGCCGTCCGCGCCCCCGTCCAGCGCCTCGCGGGGCTCGTAGCGCGACACCTCCGGCTCCAGCAGCGGTATCTCGTCCGACGTCACGTACGGCAGGTTCGCCGCGATGACGTGCAGGGGGCGCGGCAACGCCGCGAGCAGGTCGCTCTCCAGCACGTGCACCCGCTCGCTCACGCCGTGGGCCGAAGCGTTGTGAGCGGTGAGTTCCAGCGCGCGCGGCGCGACGTCGAGCGCGTAGACGACCGCCTCCGGGCGCGCGACCGCCAGCGCGACCGCGATGGCGCCGCTGCCGCAGCCCACGTCGGCCAGCACCGGCGACGCCTCGCCCTCCACGAGCCGCAGCGCCTCCTCGACGACCGTCTCCGTCTCGGGACGCGGGATGAGCACGCCGGGCCCGACGGCGATGGGGAGGCCGTAGAACTCGCGTGTGCCCATCAGGTAGGCCACCGGCTCGCGGTTGAGCCGCCGCTCGCAGAGCTCCTCTGCCTGCTGCACCGCCTCTGCAGACGGCGTATCGCGGAAGGCGGCGTAGAGCGCGGCGCGGTCGATGCCGAGCGCCGTGGTCCAGATAAGGTCGGCCTCCAGCCGGGCGTCGCCGATGCCCGCAGCCTCGAGTTGTCGCGCGGTCTTCTGCACCAGGAACCCGAGCGTAGGCGCAGCCGCGTTCGCCTGCCTTCCTGCTTCCGCCATCGTCATCCCTACGACAGCAAGGCGCGTATCGCCGCGAGGTCCGGCGGAGCGCCGCCGCGGTACACGACGACCGCATCGTCGAACCCGGCGTCCGCGAGGCGCTGCAGGCGCACCGCTGCATCGGGCGGCGCGCAGCGCAGGTGATAGGCGTTCTCCGTATCCCGCAGGAACTCCGTTGGCGCGTTCAGGTCGAGCGAGATATTCGTCACGACGGCCCGCTTCCCTCCCGCGGCGCGGTAACGGTCGAGCCCCTCCTTGAGTGTGTTGTACCCGGAGAAGAACGCCGACGCTATCCAGCCGTCGTAGTCGTTCGCCGCTGAGGCGATCCATCGCGGCCCTGCCCAGCTGCCGATGAGGACGGACGGCCCGCCGCGCACCGAACTCGACGGTGCGAGATTCACGCCGTCCACCGTCTCGCCGTCCCACAGCCGCTTCATCGTCGCGAGTCCGTCGCGCAGCAGCGTCATCCGGTCTTCGAACCGCTTGCCGACCGCCTCGAAATCGCCGCGCGTCGAGCCGGAGCCGACCCCCAGCAGCAGTCGCGGACCGCAGACCACCTGCGCAGTGAGGACGCGGTTCGCAAGCTCGACCGGGTGGCGCAGGGGCACCTGCAGGATGCCGAGCCCGACCTCGATACGCTCCGTCGCCGCTGCCGCCACCGCCGCGCCCATGAGCGGATCGAGCGCCAGCCGCCCCCGTCCGATCGAGTCGAAGAACCAGACGCTGTCGAAGCCGTTCGCCTCTGCGGCCCGCGCGCCCTCCGAGAGCACGTCGCCCGCGGGTTCACCGCCAAAGTCGATGGGCAGCGCTATGCCGAGTCTCATCTTCGTTCGCTCCTTGCTTGTGCCTGCCGATTACGGCAGCGACGGCCATTCCCTGACGAGTCGGCCCTTGTCCGGGATGCTGAACGTGCCGCCCAGCTGCGAGGCAACCGACCAGAGCATCGCGGGGTTACTCGCCACGACGGGCAGCCCGAACTCGGCCTCCATCTCGTCGATGACCGGCAGCGGGTTCAGCACCGCGCCCTGGAAGTACAGTGCTTGCACGCCCTCTGCGGCCCGCACCGCGCCGCGCGCCATATCGAACACGACGCTCGAATCGAGGTCGACCGCCTCCTGCTCACTGTTGAAGCCGAGGTCGGCAAGCTGCACGTCGAACCCTGCTGCGGTCAGGTGCGGCACGACGAGCGAGTTCATGTACGAGTCGAACGGCGTCAGCAGGAGGATGCGGCTCGCTCCGAACGCCCGCAGCGCGTTCTCCCCCGCGCCGAGCGCCGTCGTGAACGGCACGTCCAGCGCCTCGGCCAGCCGCGCCCGCAGGCCGGGGTTCTGCACCTCGACCGGCGCGCCGGGGATGATGACGCCCTGCCAGCCCGACTCGCGTGTCTGGTTGACGGCGCGCTCGAGGATGGCGTCGGCCCGCCCTGCAAAGTCGGTGAGCGCGGTGCGCAGAACGCCGAGCTCCACCATCTCCAGGTCAATCCCTGCGGGAATCATGGCGGCGAACTCGTCGTAGTGCGTGTTCCCCGCGCCGGGTTTGATGAACCCTATCTTCAGGTCGCCGTCGCTCATGGCGCGCCTCCTCGGTTGGTGTCCGCACTATACGACACGCGACTCGCGAAGGCGTATGGTAGGCCCGACGAACGCACGAGCACGGAGGTGGCGCATGGCCATGGAGCGGGAGAACGTCGGCGGGATGCAAGCGATCCGGTACGAGACGCCTGACCTGGCAGGCTCGCCCAAGCGGAGCTCGATGCTGGCCAACAGCGGGCTGCTCAGCGTGAACGTGCAGGTCGTCAGCAGGGAGGGCGGCGAGACCAACCTGCACGCGCACTCCGGGCAGGACGCCGTCTGGTTCGTGCTGGCGGGCCGCGCGAAGTTCTACGGCAAGGACGGCGAGTCCGTCGAGCTTGGGCCGAAGGACGCGCTCTTCATCCCCAAGGGGACGCCCTACTGGTTCGAGTCGGTGAGCGACGAGCCGCTGGAGATCATGCGGAACGCCGCGACTGACCCGGCCATCAAGAACCAGCGCGTCAACTACGAGGCCCTGCGCGAGCGCCAGCAGGACGGCCGCCATGCCGGCAGCGTCTACGTGAACAGCTAGCGCGTAGCTTTCGCGCGGGCGCGCTGGACCCGGTACCGCTCGTCTGGGTTGAGGATGCGCTTCCGCATGCGGACGCTCTGCGGCGTCACCTCAACGAGCTCGTCGTCGTTGATGAAACCGAGCGCCTCCTCCAAGCTGAACCGCACGGCGGGCGCAAGCCGCTCTACGATCTCCTGCGTCGCGGAGCGCATGTTGGTCATCTTGCGCTCCTTGCAGACGTTCAGGTCCATGTCGCGCTCGCGGTTGTGCCGCCCCACGATCATCCCTTGGTAGACCGGCGTCTGCGGCTCCACGAACGTCTCGCCGCGCTCCTGAGCGTTCTGCAGGCCGTACGTGACGGCGACACCGCTCTCCGCGGAGACGACCGCCCCGGCGCGCGCGGGCTTCACCTCGCCGTTCACCGGCTCCATACCCGTGAACTCCGTGCTCATCTGGCCGTTGCCGCGCGCCGCCCGCATGAAGAAGCTCTGGAAGCCGATGAGCCCGCGCGTCGGCAGCCGGAACTGCAGGCGCACGTTGCCGGAGCCGTCGCTCTGCATGTCCATCATCTGCGCGAGACGCGACGACAGCTCCTGCGTGACCGGCCCGATGTAGTCATCGCGCGTTTCGAGGAAGAGCAGTTCGTACGGCTCATGCAGCTTCCCGTCGATGACGCGGGTAACGGCCTCGGGGCGCGAGACCTGGAACTCGATGCCCTCCCGCCGCATCTTCTCGATGAGGACGGAGAGGTGCAGTTCGCCGCGTCCGCTCACGAGGAACTCGTCCGCGCTGTCGGTGCGCTCCACGCGCAGCGCGACGTTCGTCTGCAACTCGCGCTGGAGCCGGTCCCACAGCATGCGGGACGTCGCGTACTGGCCCTCCCTGCCTGAGAACGGCGAAGTGTTGACGCTGAACGTCATCCGCACCGTCGGCTCCTCCACCTTCATGCGCTCCAGCGGCTCCGGCGCGGTCGGCGACGCTACCGTGTCGCCGATGCGGACGCCGCGCAGGCCGGAGAGCGCCACGATCTCGCCCGCGGACGCCGAGTCGATCGCATGCCGCGCGAGATCGCGGAACGTGAACAGCCGCTCCACGCGGTACGGAAGCGCGCTGTCGTCCTGCCCGAGCAGCACGACCTGCTCGTCCTTCGCGATGCGCCCCCGCGACACCCGTCCCACCGCGATCTGGCCGAGGTGGTTGTCGTAGTCGAGCGCGGCCACGAGCATCTGCAGCGGCGCGTCAGGGTCGGCGACGGGAGGCGGCACCCGCTCGACGATGGCGTCGAACAGCGGCCCCATGTCCTTCGGCGTATCTGTCTCCTCGGCGAGCGCGTACTGGTTGCGTGCGGACGTGTACAGCACCGGGAAGTCGAGCTGGTCCGGGTCGGTGGCCAGTTCGAGGAACAGGTCCTGCACCGCCGACAGGGCTGCCGGAGCGTCCGCCGTTGGGCGGTCGATCTTGTTGATGACGAGGATGGGGCGCAGCCCCTGCTGGAGCGCGACGCGCAGCACGTAGCGGGTCTGCGGCATCGGCCCCTCGACCGCGTCGACGACCAGCAGGCAGCCGTCGGCCATGTTCACGACGCGCTCGACCTCGCCGCTGAAGTCGGCGTGGCCCGGCGTGTCGATAATGTTAATCGTGACGTCGCCGTACCGGATCCCCGTGCTCTTGGCGAGGATGGTGATGCCGCGCTCGCGCTCCTGCGGGTCGGAGTCCATGATGAGCTCGTCTACCTGCTGGTCCGGGCGGAAAACGCGGCTGTAGCGCAGCATGGCGTCGACGAGGCTTGTTTTGCCGTGGTCGACGTGCGCGACGATAGCGATGTTGCGGAGGTGGGACTGGGCTGTTTCCGTCATACGCCTTCCAGTGCTGTACATGCGTCGGCGCCCGCCTTTGCGGACGCCGCTCTCGTACTGGGGTTTCCTGCACTCTATAGGATACCGCACCGGGCGGAGGCGCGTGTGGAGCAGGCTGCAAGGTTCCTGCCCGCGCGGGCATGACGAGCACAGAAGCGCGGGCTATACTGCGCCCCACCGCACGGGGGAGGCGCAGCATGGCGGAGCAGTTCCGGGTCATTGACAGCGATACGCACGTCGACGAGACCGACGATACGTGGGACTTCATCTTGCCGGAGGACGAGGCGTACAAGCCCACGACCCAGTACCCGTCCAACCCGGACCCGAACCGTCCTCCCGTCCGCTACTGGCTCGTGAACGGCAAGCGCAAGCACCGCCGCATCCGCGACGACGGCAAGAGCGGCACCCCGCTGGAGGCGCGCGAGCTGCTGGACGTGCCAACGCGCCTGCGCCACATGGACGAACTCGGCACGCAGACGCAGGTCATCTACCCGTCGCTCTTCCTCGTGGAGCCGTCGGACTCGGCCGAGACCGAGCTCGCCATCACCCGCAGCTACAACCGCTGGCTGGCCGACCGCTGCGCGCAGTCGCACGGGCGGCTGCGCTGGATATGCGTCCCCCCGGCCCGGAACATGGAAGCCGCGCTCGAGGAGTTGCGCTTCGCCAAGGACAACGGCGCGTGCGGCGTGCTCAAGAAAGGCGACCTCGAAGCCGACAAGTGGTCCGTCGACCCGTACTACTTCCCGCTGTACGAGGAGGCGGAGCGGCTGGACATGCCCATCTGCTTCCACCTCGGCTCCGGCACGCCGGACTTCACCCCTGCGCGTGAGCTCTCCTACGGCGCGTTCATCAAGCTGCGGATGCCCGCCATCCACGGCATCTACTCCCTCATCCTCCACCGCGTGCCCGAGCGTTTCCCCAGCCTGCGGTTCGGCTGCATCGAGTCCGGTGTCTCTTGGGTGCCGTTCGTCGACTACGACCTGCGCCGCAGGCTCGCCCGCAGCCAGGAGTCGAACATCGGCTCCGACCCGTCGTTCGAGCTGCCGGACGACATCTTCAAGGCCAACCGCATCTACATCACCGTGCAGGTGGACGAGGACCTGCCCTACGCGCTGCGCTACATAAGCGAGGACAACCTGCTCGCGGGCTCCGACTACACGCACCAGGACCAGTCGAAGGAGTTGGAGTTCCAAAAGCTCCTCCAAGAGCGCGCCGACAACGGCGACATCCCCCAGTCCACCGTCGACAAGATCCTGTACGACAACCCCAAGGCGTTCTACGGGCTGTAGGACACCGCGATGACCACGAACGCCCGCCCCATCCCCGTTCCCGACCCTGAGTCGCAGCCCTACTGGGACGCTGCGGCACGGCACGCGCTGGAGTTGCCCTGGTGCGACGCCTGCGCGCGCTACGCCTTCCCGCCACGCCCCACCTGCACGCGCTGCCTCGGCCCGCTGCGGTGGGTCGCGGTGAGCGGACGCGGCACGGTCTACTCGTTCGCCATCATGCGTGAGGGTTACATGCGCGGCTTCGATCCGCCTTACCTCGTCGCGCAGATCGAGCTCGACGAGCAGCCCGGCCTCCGCCTGACCACGAACATCATCGACTGCGATGTGGACGACGCCCGCATCGGCATGCGGGTGGAGGCCGCGTTCGAGGACCGTGGCGACGGCGTCGCCGTCCCGCAGTTCCGCCCCGTCTCCGATGGAGGGGCGTGATGGACCCCGCGCTCCGCAACAGGACGGCCATCGTCGGCGTCGGCTACACCGCGATGGAGCGCAAGTCCGGGCGCAGCCTGCCGGACGTCGCGATGGAGGCGGCGAAGAACGCCATCGCCGATGCGGGCCTGACCCCCTCCGACATCGACGGCTACGCCGGCACGCCGAAGGCGCCCAACGCCTCGGCCCTCCACTGGGACGGCGTCGACGAGATCAGCGAGCGCTACATGGCGAGCGCGCTCGGCCTCAACCTCCGCTGGGCGTCCGACTTCAACCGGGGCGTCGTCGGGGACGCCGTCGCGGCGGCGATACAGTCCCTGGTCACCGGCACCGCGAACTACGTGGTCTGCCTGCGCGCGATGTACGAGCGACCCGGCGTGCGCTACGCAGCCTCCGAGTCGTCGGCCTCCGGCGGGCCGGAGCAGTTCACCGCGCCCTACGGCGTCGGCATCGGCGCGATGGCGATGTGGCTGCAGCGCTACATGCACGACTACGGCGCGACCCGCGAGGAGCTGTTCGACGTCGTCGGCGCCTTGCGCGGGCACGCGCAACTGAACCCGTACGCCTACTGGCGCGGCAAGCCGCTCTCGCTCGACGACTACCTCTCGTCGCGCTGGGTCTACGAACCGATGTGCCTCTACGACTACGACATCCCCGTGACCGGCGCGGGCGCTGTCGTGCTCACGACCGCCGACCGCGCGAAAGATCTGCCGCACCGGCCTGCATACATATCGGGTTTCGTGAGCACCCGTGAGCGCGGCGACGCCATCTTCGACGCGTCCGGCATCGGGCGCGAGGCCGTGCAGGCCGCGCAGCTCTACGACGGCTTCAGTCCCGTGGTCTGGAAATGGCTGGAGGAGTTGGGCTTCGCGGGCAGAGGCGAGGCGCATGAGTTCACTCGCGACGGGCGCATCGCGCACGGCGGCGCGCTGCCGGTGACGACGTTCGGCGGCAGCCAGGGCGAGGGACGGCTGCACGGTATGGGCCACGTCCGCGAGGGCGCGATGCAGGTGATGGGACGCGCGGGCGAGCGACAGGTGCCGGGGCTGGAGAACTGCCTCGTCGCGCTCGGCTTCGACGCCGTCCCTAGCTGGGTGCTCATGCTGAGCACGGGCTGACGGAGTGCGTTTCTCGTGCCCCCGCTGGACGGCATCCGCGTCATCGCCCTGACGGGCGAGCGCGGCGCGTACTGCGCGAAACTCCTCGCCGACCTCGGCGCCGACGTGTTCGACGTCGAACCGCCCGGTGGCTCGGAGGAACGACGCCTCCCACCGTTCCTGCACGACAACCCTTCGGTGAGCCTGCACTTTCTCCACTTTCACCGGGGCAGGCAGAGCGTCGTCCTCGACCGCGGGACGCCCGAGGGCTACGACACGTTCGAGCGGCTCGTCGCATCGGCGGACGTGCTCATCGAGGACGAGTCGTCCCCATCGCTCGACCACGACGCGCTGCGCGCCGTAAACCCCGGCCTGCTCCACGCACGCATCTCCGGCTTCGGCGCGAGCGGGCCCCGCGCAAACTGGAAGTCGTCGGACCTCGTCGCGCAGGCCGCGGGCAGCCTGATGTACCGCATGGGCTTCCCGGAGGACCCGCCGAACAGCATGGGCGAGGGCTTCGCGCACCACCAGAGCTCGGCGCACGCGGCGGGGGGCATCCTGCTCGCGCTGGCACGGCGCGACGCCACCGGCGAGGGCGGTTTCGTGGACGTGTCGCTACAGGAGGGCATCGCCCTGATGCAGTACGACGTCATGCCGATGTACGTGACCCACAGGACGCTCATCAAGCGCGCAGGCCACGGCCAGGGCTCCAGCGGCAAGCGATACCGCCGCATCTGGGAGTGCAACCCCGGCCTCGTCCGCTTCCAGCTGCTCAGCCAGAGCTCCGACCGCGAGTGGCCGCTGCTGCTGGACTGGCTCGATTCGCACGGCCACGGCGAGGGTCTGCGCGACGAGCGCTGGCTCGACCCTGCGGCGCGCACCGCGGGACTCGTTGAGTTGGAGCCGGTCTTCGACCGCTTCTTCCGCACGATGGACGCCCACACGCTCATGCACGAGGCGCAGGACCGCGGCATCATGCTCATGGCTTTCAACAGCGTCGGCGAGCTCACCACCGACCCCCAACTCGCGGGCGAAGGCTTCTTCCGCACGCTCCCCCACAACGGCGCAACCCTCACCGACGCCGGCCCGCCCTACCGCTTCGCCGCCGGCCTCCGCGAAGGCGCACCCGCCCCCGCGTTGGGCGAAGGGGAGCATGTCATTCCGAGCGGAGCGCAGCGAAGCCGAGGAATCTCTCAGGCGGCAAACCGTGCTTCTGGACGTCTACCGAGAGATGCTTCGACTGCGCCTCCGGCTCCGCTCAGCATGACAACCAGCGCGGCGGGTGAGGGTGAATCGGCACGGAGAGCCGCAAGCCCCCTCGCCAGCCTCCGCATCTGCGACTTCACGTGGGTCATCGCGGGGCCGCTGCACACGAAGTGGCTCGGCGCCTACGGCGCGGAGGTCGTCAAGGTCGAGCGCTTCAAGAAGGGCGCGGCGCTCAACCGCGGCAACATGAGCCCGGACTCCGTTGTCAGCTTCAACAACCTCAACGTCGGCAAGCGCTCGCTCGCGCTCGACATGGGCTTCGAGGAGGCGCGCGACGCCATCGTGCGGCTCGTCGAGCGCAGCGACGTCGTCGTCGACAACTTCGGGCCGGACGTGCTGCCGAACTGGGGCTTCACTCCGGAGCGCCTCGCGGA
Organism: Dehalococcoidia bacterium; assembly: GCA_034422595.1. Classification (GTDB taxonomy): domain Bacteria; phylum Chloroflexota; class Dehalococcoidia; order Lucifugimonadales; family Australimonadaceae; genus Bin16. Next base: position 156,860 of record DAOUJO010000016.1, read on the forward strand.
GATCAACCCGCGCATCATCACCATGAGCATGCCCGCGCTCGGCAAGACCGGCCCGCACCGCCTCTACAAGGGGCTCGGCTCCTACTTCCAGGCGCGCGCCGCGCTCGACGGCCTCATCGGCTATCCCCACCGCGACATCACCGACGTCGGTTTCGCTTACGCCGACACGACCTGCAACGCGGGACACGCGCTCGTCGCGCTGCTCGCGGCGCTCCACCAGCGAAACGTCACCGGGCAGGGCGAGCACATCGAGCTCCGCCAGCTCGAGTCCACCATCAACTACCTCGGTCCCGCGCTGCTGGAGTATGAGGCAAACGGCGAGGAGCCCGCGCGCACCGGCAGCCGCTCCCGCCACCTCGCCCCTCAGGGCGTCTACCGCTGCGACGGCGACGACCAGTGGTGCGCGCTCACCGTCGCCTCGAACGACGAGTGGGCCGCGCTCGCCCGCCTCATCGGACGCGACGCCTGGGCCGACGATGACCGCTTCGCCGACGCCGCAGGCCGCATGGCCCGGCACGACGAGATCGACGAGGCCATCGAGGCGTGGACGTCACGGCAAGGGCCGCACGAGGCAGCAGAAGCGCTGCAGGCGGCGGGCGTTGCCGCGAGCGCGGTGCTGCACGCTGGGCAGCTCATCGACGACGACCCGCAGATGGCGAGCCGCGGCTTCTACCGCCGCTTCCCGGACGGGGGGGTGGTCGAGAGCGCGCCGTTCATCCTGAGCGACGCCGAGCCGCACTTCCCGTCGGCGTCAGCCCCCGACTACGGCGAGGGCACGCGCTACGTCCTCTCCGAGGTCCTCGGCCTCGACGACGCCACCGTCACCGGGATGTTCGAGAGCGGCGCTGCGGGGGAGTGATCGATCCCTCTCCCTTGCGGGGTGGACTTATCGTTGGAGGTCTATCTTGACGCCTCCAACCCGGCTGGCCACCGAGTTGTACAGCCAGGCTCCGAACGCCCCGGATACGAACCCCGCAACTCCGCCGATAACCGGCATTCCAAGGAGAGCGCCGAAGGCAAGCACCGTCCCGGAACTCAGCCCGGGTGTTTCGTCCGAGGTTACCCACCCTGCGCTGACGAGTGCGTCGATGATAGCGCCACCGAAGGAATAAGCGATCCCGGCGATCAACCCGAGGGCGACGCCGCCGACAGCTGACAACCTCGCTGCCGACCCCACTCCGATCCTGCTCAGGACTTCCATCGCCTCCCCGCCTCCAGGTATGTCGACCGGGATTCCCTGCCCCCTACAGCCCGTAGAGCCGGCGCGGGTTGTCCGAGAGGATCTTGATCTTCTCTTCCTCGGTGATGTCGTAGTCGGTGGAGCGGAAGATGCCGATCGCGTCCGTCTCGCTCGAGATGTCCGTGTGGCCGTAGTCCGTCCCGATCACGATGTTGTCCGGCCCCGCGTACTTCAGGATGAATGGGATGTCGTCGTCGGTCTCGCACGCGGCGTAGATGCGGTACTCCGGGAAGATGTCGTACGGCACGTCGCGGCTCAGCTTCCGAGCGCGGCGGCGCGCCTCCTTCACCAGCCACGGCACCCACTGCGCGCTCACCTCCACGAACCCCCAGCGCAGTTCCGGGAACAGCGTCGGCACCTCGCTCATGATGTACTCGTGGCAGCTCGTCACCGTCGGCACGCGAAGGTTCGAGAAGCTCGACCCCATGTCGTACGAGGACTTCAGCCGCTCCGACAGCCACGCATCCGCGTTCGAGACGTGCACGACGATCGCGAGGTCCAGGCGCTGCGCCTCCTCGTACAGCGGGTAGAAGTACGGGTCGATCAGGTGACGGTTCCCCTCGTGCGCCCGCAGGCAGACCGCGACCGCGCCGTTCTCCCTGCAGTAGCGCATCTGCACGATCGCCTCGGAGATCGTCATCGTCGGCAGCACGCACGACCAGCGCAGGCGTCCCTGCCCCTTGTGGTAGGCGTCCGCCATCCAGCGGTTCCAGCACCGGGTGAGCGCGGCCTCCGTGTCCGGCCGCTCCGCGATGGTCGTGATCCAGAGCGTGTTGTGGAGCACCTGCACGTCGACGCCGAGCTCGTCCATGTGGTCCAGCCGCAACTGAACGTCGTCCATCTCGCGGGCGGCGACGGCGGTCACGACGTTGTAGCCGGAACGCTTCGACAGCTCCTCCAACTGCTTCTCCGCGAGCGTCGGGAGCTTCGTGCCGCGCGGCTTGCCGTCGATCACCCAGAACTCCGTCTGCGGCCGGTCCGGTGAACTGAACAGCGCGGGCCGGTACTTCTCCTCGTCCGCGTCCAGGAAGTCCCACGTGTGCGGCGACTCCACCACGTGCGCGTCCGCGTCCACCACCAGCGTCTTGACCTCGGTCGTCATGGCTGCTCCTTTCGCTCCCCCGGATCGTCGGGACGGCCCTATCCGGGCAGACGTCCCCCGTTCACGTTGATCACTGTTCCCGTCACGTACGACGCCTCGTCCGACGCAAGATACAACGCGGCGGCGGCGATGTCGTCCACCGTGCCCCCGCGACCCACCGCCGTCGTCTGCGCGACCGGCGCGCGGCCCCGCGCGTACGGGTGGACGGCGGCGCGGTCTGCGTGCTCCACGCTGCCGGGCGCGATCGCGTTCACGCGCACGGGCGCCCACTCGACCGCCATCGTCTGCGTGAGCGACAGCACGCCCGCCTTCGCCGCGCCGTACGCGCCGTTGCCGGGGCTCGGCCCCTGCCCGGATATCGACGCGAGGTTGATGATGCACCCCTCGCCGCGCTCCACCATCCCCGGTGCGAACGCGCTGCTGCACAGGAACTGGCTCATCAGGTTCAGCCGAAGGCACTCCTGGAAGTCGCGCGGCGTCAGCTCCAGCAGCGGCGCCATCTTGAACGTCTCGCCCCACGTCGCGCCCGCGTTGTTCACGAGGATGTCGACGCGCCCGAACGCCTCGGTCACCTGCGCGGCCATGCCCTGGACCTGCTCCGAGTCCCGCACGTCGGCGAGGACGCCCAGCGACCTGCGGCCCATCGCCTCGATCTCCTGCACGACCGGATCGACCGGGCGGTGGATGCGCTCCGTACCGCCCGCGACCGCCTCCGGCTCGCGCGCCACGATGGCGACGTCCGCCCCGTGCTCGGCCAGCGTCAGCGCTATCCCGCGCCCGATGCCCTGGCTCCCGCCCGTCACGACGGCCACTTTGCCTGTCAGGTCGAATCGCATACCAGCGCCTCTCCCACGATCCGGGGATTCCGCCGCAAGGTTACACCAGGTGGCCAATCGTCGGGGCGTTGTAACGACACACCTCTCCCTCGGGGAGAGGTCGACGCGCTCACGCGGCGGGTGAGGGCGATCCGGCGCCTAACCCTTGGACGCCACGCACTCCTGCAACCGTCGTCGCTGACGTCCATCGCCGTCGAAGTTAGCCGGGTCGAGCCAGCGCCTGAACCCCTCCCGTAGGCGCGGCCAGTCGGCGTCGATGATGGAGAACCAGTCGGTATCGCGATTGCGCCCCTTGTAGATGGTCCCCTGCCGCCACCTGCCCTCGAACACGAACCCCAACCTGAGCGCCGCATTCCGCGAAGGTTCGTTCAGCGCGTCGCACTTCCACTCGTATCGCCGGTACCCCAGTGAGAAGGCGTAGTCCATCATCAGGAACATCGCCTCGGTCGCCGCCCTGCTCCCCTTCAGGGCAGGGCCGAGATGGATGTGCCCAACCTCTATCGTTCCGGACTGGGGAGTGATGCGCATCAAGCTCGCCACCCCACCGGCCTTGCCGGTCTCGCTGTCGCGCACGGTGTAGAACAGCGGATCGTCACCGAGGCACGTCGCCTGCGCCCACTCGCGGAACGCGGTGATGTCGCCGAACGGGCCATACGGCAGGTACGTCCAATCCGATTCGATCGCCGACATCGCCTCGAACAGCTCCGGCAAGTGCGCGTCGATGTCGAACGGCTCCACCGTGCAATATGTCCCCTGCATCGTCGTGCGGGCGGGACGCGCAGGCGGCGTCCAGCCGGGGACCGCAGGCCCGATGGGTTGGCTGAACTCGTTGGTGAGGGTCGACATCAGAGCAACTTCCGGGGCACAGGCGTGCTCTGAACAGGATATACGCTCGCCGCGAACGGGTTCTGTAGAGGACTGTGGAGTGAGAATCGTCTGGTTGCGGTTTGCTGGAATCCGCTGAAAAACAGCGTATCAGCGTACTGATTCTATATATATCTCTTCATTTGACAGGTGCTTTACGCCTATCTACAATGCGCCGCGCTTCGGCGTAGCGGAGGTTATGCCGGATGGGTGAATGGCGGCGGCGGTGGCTGTCCGGCTGATCCCCGAATGCGCATGAGAGGGAGGAACTCCGATGCGAATGATTCCAGCCATCTGCGTTCTGATGCTCGCGGTCGCACTGGTTGCTACGGCATGCCAGGGCGAAGCGGGACAGACTGGCCCCGCCGGTCCTGCGGGACAACAGGGACAACAGGGAGCCGCCGGACCGGCTGGCCCCACCGGACCCGCTGGCGCCGATGGCGCCCAGGGGCCCCCCGGTGACCCCGCGCCCGCCTCTGCCGCAGGCATCTCGCTCGAAAAAGCGGTCTACACCCTCGGCTCCGAGCGCACCTTCACCGTCACCGGTTGGGGCTTCCAGCCCGGAGAGTCCGTCCTCATCATCTTCCACACCGACGTCTACGGCCCCGGCACCGTCGCCGGCATCGATGCATCCCCATACGGAACGTTCGAGGCAACGCCGCGCGGACGGTTCAGGATGGAGCGCATCCGTTCGGCCCCCGGCACGTACACCGTAAGAGCCGAAGGCAGCATGGGCTCGTTAGCAACCGCGCCCATCACCTTCGTGGCGCCTGCTCCGGCCGAGTAGCTGACCTGTTCGCCGGAGTAAGCGAATGGCAAGTGACAAGGGAGGAACCCCGATGACCACCAACAACCGTGTGCTCAAAGCACTGGCGCTTCTTGTGAGCATCCTCGCCCTGACCATGGTGCTCGCCGCCTGTACGTCGGACGACCCGGACCCGACCCCCACCAGCGCGCCGGACACTCAAGCCCCTGCGGCGACTCCAACGCCCTCGGACACTGGCGACGGCTCTGCGCCCGCCCCCACCCCGACGGCCATGATGATGGAGGAGGAGGCCCCCTACGGAGGCATCCCCAACTTCTCCACCCGCGCCGACCCGCCCCTGGGATGGGACGTCTCCCGGTCCGGCACCATCAGCATCCTCATGCCGGGAGGCTCGATCTTCGGCATGGGGAACATGATCAAGCAGTGCTGGGACGACGGCGCGTCGATCTGCCCCGGTCTGGCAACCGAGTGGTCATCCAACGACGAAAGGACGTCCTGGACGTTCAATCTGCGCGATAACGTCTACTGGCACGACGGCGTCCAACTGACCGCCTCCGGCGTGAAGTTCTGGCTTGACCTGATGGTCTTCGGCGTGACGGTCGGACAGGACGCGAGGCGCCCCGCGAACTGGGACTTCGTCCCGTGGGTGGAGAGCGTCGAAGCTCCGGACGATCTCACCGTCGTCATCAACCTCAAGAGCCCTGTCTTCGACTTCGACCAGCTGCTGGCGATCGACAACCAGATCATCCAGCATCCGCAGCACCTGATGGAGCCTGAGATACAGGCCGGGAACGTCAACGTCACCCCGCTGGACATCGGGCTCATCGGGCTCGGCCCGTTCTACCTGGAGGAGTACCGGCCCGGCAGCGTCATAAAGGTACGCCGGTTCGACCAGTACTACCTCTCGGACGAGAACGGGAACCAGCTCCCCTACCTGGACGGCATCGACTTCTACATCACCCCCGACCAGTCCGGCATGGACACCGCCTTCCGCACCGGACGCCTGGACGCCACCGCCCGCGGCGGCGGGTTCCAGCTCACCCCCGAGCGCGAGGCGGCCATCCTCTCCAGCTTCTCGCCCGGAGAGGTCACGATCCTGGAGATGGGCCAGTCCAGCTTCATCCCGCTCGCCTTCAACTCCATCCGTGAAAGCCCGGTGAAGGACGTACGCGTCAGGCGCGCCATACACCTCTGGCTCGACCGCGAGGAGCTCATCCAGGTCACCTTCGGCGGCTTCGCCAAGCGGGTCGGCATGTTCGACCCCGACACCGCATGGGCAACCCCCGGCCTCATGGACACGCCCGGCTGGAGCACCGAGACCAAGGCAGCCGACCGCGAGCAGGCCAAGGCGCTGCTGGCCGAGGCGGGCTACCCGGACGGCTTCGACCTCGAGTACATGTGCCGCAGGCTCTGGGTGCACATGTGCGAGCCGGTAGCCGGCCAGCTGGAAGCCCTCGGCATCAGCGTCGACCTCCAGCTCGTGGACGACGCCACGCGGGCATCCAGGATCCTGGAAGGTGCGTACGACATGCAGCACGGCGGGGCAACGGTGGCGGTGCCGAGCGAGTACTACTCGACCATCGCGAGCGTCAGCACCAACACCGCGGCTGAGTCGAAGCACGACGACCCGAAGGTGGACGAGTTCTTCGTCCGCCTGGCTGCCGCGCCCACCATCGAGGAGCGCATCGAGATCGCACGGGAGATGGAGCAGTACTTCGCGGTGGAGAACGTCTACTCGGCGCCGCTCTACACGGAGAACACCCACACGGTCGTCCGCGACTACGTCAGGGGCATCCAGGTGCCCGTCGACAACTACCGCCGCAACCTCGACTTCGCGACCGTCTGGCTGGACAAGTAGCAACGCCTGTTCCCTTCCCCCTTGATGGGGGTGGGCGGGCCTGACGAGAGGGGCTGCGCCGCACATCGCGTGTGGCGCAGCCCCTTTGCATTCCCGGCGGCCCCCTACGGCGCCAGCGTGCCCGGCTCAGCCGACCAGACCCAGTAGCCCTTGCCGTTCAGGATCTCCTGCGTGACGACCTCGCCGTCCACCAGCCTGTACCCGCTCTCCTCCGCGCTCGTGCCCTCGGATGCAGCCCTGTCCGCGCCCGGGACGCTCCGCACCCACAGGCTGCGCGCCGTGTCGTAGGTGTAGGCGATGCGCCACGGGATGCTGCCGAAGTAGTTGTCGGCCTCGCCGTCGCCGCCGTCCGGGCCCGGAGGCGCGCCCGCCGGGCTCTGGAAGATGTCCATCACGCCCAGCAGGTTCCAGCCGTGCCGCACCGGCGCGGTCAACGGGGTGTCCGTCCGCTCATGCTCCGGGATCAGTGGGTTGAGCGTCGCGTACGTCGTGGCCAGCAGCCAGTAGCCGAAGCCCGCCTCGAACCGCTTCAGGTTGCCGCCCCACTCGCCCTCCGAGTTCACCACCGCCGTCAGCCAGTCCCCGTCCTGGTACGCCAGCACGGGCGAGATGCGCGCGCCAGACGGGATCACGCCGCCCAGCGACGGGTCCTCCGGCGTGCCGGGGAAAGAGATGAGGTTCCAGCCCGGCTGCACGTTCAGCTCGTACGGCTCGCGCTCGACCACCGAGAACGTGAACTCGAACGTGGCCACGTTACCGGCGTCGTCGATCGCCATGTACTCGACCTCGTGCGCCCCCAGTGCCAGGTCGCTGGCGAGGAGCGCGAACTTCGAGGCGTTCACCCGTGAGAGCTGCCCCATCGCGTTCTTGTCGTCCAGCGTGACCGCCGCGATGGTCACCCCGGCGTGCGAGTCGGAGAACTCGGCGTCCGGATTGGGATCGCCGCAGCCGTCCCCGGGGCAGACCGCGTACTCGTCCTCCTCCGCCGGGAAGCTGATGCTGATGATCGGGGAGGAGCTCTCTGTCTCGTCGTTCCGCTGCCTCCGAGTCGGGTTCAGGGCGAACTCGGGCGTTGCGCCGCCGTTGAACTCCTCGTCTATCTCCAGCAGCACTCCGGCCTCGTGCATCTCCGTGAGCTCCAGGCCATCGTCCTCGACGGGCGGGCCCATCTCCGGCGTTCGCTGGTGCCTCCGCGGCGTCCACCCGCCCGACTCGCCGATGTTGTCCTCGTAGTCGAACCCGTACACCACGAGGCCGAACAGCCCGTCGAGCCCCGTCAGGCCCGATGCCGGGTACGTCCCGGCCCAGTGGGCTTCGTCCTCCTGCACGGTGAGCGAGTGGCCTGCCTGGAGGCTGCCGATGTCGTAGCCGTACGCGTCGGCGCCGTTCACCGTGGCCTCGATGCCGGTGAAGTAGACCACCGGGCGCCGCCGCAGGTCCTCGTCGGCCCGCACGTCCACGACGAACTCACCGCGAGCGTTCGCGACAGGGCGGTCCTGGGCTGTTGCGGTCACGGTGACCGTGAAGCGCGGCGCGATGCCGTCACGCGGCGTGAACTCCTCGGTGGCGCTCGCGTTCCCCGCGAGGTCGAGGGCGCCGCCGGCGAAGATCGTCACCTCCGGCGTCTCGTCCGCCTTCAGCTCGCGCGCCAGTTCGATGTAGATGCGCGTGCGCGTGTCCGGGATGAGTTCGCCGTTGATGTCTATCGGCCAGTATCCCGCCTCCGCAAGCGCCTCTTCGTGGGTGAGGCCCGTTATGTCGACCGCGTAGGCGGCGTTGTCCCCTCCTCCACGGACGTTCGAGACGGGCCAGAGCCGGAAGCTGAACGCGTCGTTCCCGGCCACGTCCTGGATCGGGTTCGTGCCCGGCTTCGTGTAGCTGACCGTCACGCGCTCCCCGGCCGTGACCGGCGAGGCCAGCGTGAGCACCACCTGCCTGCCGGTCACCGACACCCCGTCGACCGCGCGCTGCGCCCCGTCCACGAGGACGTCGAACGCGTTGCCGTCCGGCGTTGAGCCCCCGTCCAGCGTCTCGTTGTAGGTCAGCCTGAGCGTCGTGCCGCCAACCGCTGCCGTCTGGAGCAGCGGCGGGCTCCTGTCCACGTTCGGGTTGGTGATCGAACTGCCGGTGCACCCGACGGTCCGCACCGCGCCTGCGAGCCTCCTGCCGTCCTTCTCGTACACCGCCACAACCTCCCCTTTGGCGTTGTACACCTCCGGGCTCGAGTTGTAGTAGTGCTGGAAACTGACACTCGTCTCGAAGCCGTCCGCCCCGACCGCGGTGTACTCGAAGAGGCGGGCGAGGTTCACGCTGTAGTCGGGCGGGTAGAAGAGCTGCCGGTAGTACCCCACGAGTTCCCACCCGCCGACCGTCAGCGGGGTGTGCGTGAAGGAGAACACGACCTCATCCCAGGAAGGGTCCCCGGAGGTGAAGCCACACTTGAGCGAGGCGTCGCTCGCCGCGATCGCCGGCAGCACCGCGGGCGCCGACGCCGGGTGCAGCAGGAACGGCGCAACCACGCTCCCGGTCACCGCCGCCGTTGGCGCTGTCAGGCTGGCGAGGTCCACGGTCGCGCTCGTCGACCTGTATCCGAATTTGTCGGTATTTGGGCCTGTGGAGGCGTATCGCAGTCCCACCAGGATGGTCAGACTGTCTGCGTCTGAGTCCCCGATGTCGGCCTCGATATACCGCCCCAGTTCGGACGCCCTCGGTATGCTGAAGGACACGGTCGTCCCGGATGTGGGACGCTCCAGGTCCGCGACCAGCAGCACTGTCCGCCCCGAGAGGATGGCGAGCCGGTAGCCGTCGCAGTCGGCGTTGCTGAGCCGGTTCCAGGAGACCGTGGTGTCGCCCGTTGTGCTGCTGTGGACGAAACGGAGACCGCTTATCCTGTCGTCCGAGGTGTCCGTGCACACCTGCGCCTGGGGCGCGAGCGAAGCCGCGGCGCGGGGCACCGGCGGCGCGAACGTCGGTCGCTGCGTCCCAGCGGGCAACGTGTTCGCGCCCCGGCCCAGGACGGTCCTCGCGAACGGCGGCGCGTAGTTCGGCTGGTAGACGCTGACCACCTCGTGCCCGGCGACCCTGGTCCGGTCCGGGTCGATCCCCGGACGCACCGGCTCGGTGAACTCCACCATGATCCATGAACGGTCGGCGAACTCCCCGCCTACCACCTTGTCGCCCATCTTGAGGTCCGGGTCGTACGCGATGCCGGTCCACGACCGGACGGTGGCCGGGTCGGTGTCGTCCACAGTGAACAGGTACGGACCCTTGATCTCATCGTCCGGTGCTTCGCTCACCGTCCGGTTGCCGGCACGGTCGACGGCCGTTATCTCCATGAAGTAAGCGCCCTCGTCCATGTCGCCGCCGTCCGCCGAGAACGAGTACGCGACTCCCGGTACGTTCCCCAGGAGCGTCCATCTCCCCGTTTCCGTGATGTCGTCCGCGGCGTTGGGGTCGGTGTTCGTGGCCCACACCTTCAGGTCTATCTCCGCGGCCTCCCCGTTCGTGCTGATCTGTCCGCCGGAGGAGCCGACCGAGAGTGGTTCGCCAGTCGTGTCGTGGTCTTTGTCCGGGTTCACCTCCGTATAGTCGCCATCGCTGGAGATGACGCTCTCGCCGTCGTGGCGCAGGCCCGCGTCGTTGTCGCGCACGGCGAACGAGTAATGGAGGCTGTTGGAGCGCACGTAGGCCAGATCCTCCGGTGTGATCCCGGTCACGTCCGGCCCCTCGCCGTCTACGTCCACCGTCACCTCCCCGGCGCCCTCCACCTTTATCGTGATGCGGTCGCCGTGCCGCGCGAGGATGGCAGCGGTATTCGCATGAATAACGCCCGTCGTGTAGTCCGCGCACGCCGGGCCGGGGTCGCTCGACTCGTGGGCAAGCGTGCCGTCGTGATTCTCTTCCAACGGATCGAGGACACGGACGAACGCCTGGTAGTACGTGGTCCCGCCCTCAACGCCTGTCTCGGCCATCTGCACCGCGATGGAATCGTTGGCGCGCGGGTTCCGTACCGTCGCAACCGCACAGCCGTTCGCGTCCGGCGCCGGCGTCACGCTGTCCTTCTCCGCAGCGATGAGGATGGTGTTGTAGGCGCCTTCGACGAGGCTTTCGTCCACGCCCGTCGTGGCCGGGTCGTCGAAGTCGTTCACCCGGTCGTTGGAAACCCAGAGCGTCCCGCCGAAGAAGGTGTGTTGTGGCGAGACCACCCCGGTTGCCAGGTACGCGATGTCGCCCCTGAGGTGCGAGCCACGCGTACCCAGGTAGGTGCTGGGATTTGCCAGCGGGAGGTACACGACCGTCCCGTCCGTGTAGGGCGTCAGCGCGTTCTTCTGGAACTGGGCATCCTGGATGTCGTCGAACACGCCGACGCTCAGGGCGCCGATGCTGACCTTCCCGTCCGTGCGATTGAAGGTCGATTGCCCGAACGCGGGCAGCAGCAACAGCAGCAGGAAGGCTGCTGCCATGAACGCTGGCAAGAGGATACGGGTCGAGGCGCCGGGAACGGATACGGTCAGGTGTCTCACGCTGCTCCTGGGGACACGGAACTCGCGTCGGGATCGTATGTTCGGATGCTGCGGGGGCTCGCTCTTCAGCCCCTGCGCCACCCGCCGGGTTCGCCGTGGGGGACTGGGCGAACCGGAAGTGATCCTTGTTAGCAACCGATTCTCCGGCACGGAAGCGCGACCCTCAATGCGATAAGCGTGCGGGTGTATGAGAAGTGCGAGGGCAGTAGGAGGTTGTCATTCCGAGCGGAGCGCAGCGGAGTCGAGGAATCTCTCGGGTGGCCTGGTGTAGGGGCGTCCCTTGTCGGCGCCCTTGCCTCCGTCATTCCCGCACCGGCGGGAATCCAGAGTGACTGGGCAGGTCACACGGTGGGGTGGTGCAGTAGGGAGGCGTGTCATTCGAGCGCAGCGCAGCGGAGCCCGCGCTCAGGCGCGCGAAAATCCTCTCGGGGGCTTGGTCCCCTCTCCCTTGAGGGGAGAGGGTTAGGGAGAGGGTGAACCGGACGCGGGGCGCAGCCCCCGTCGTTCCTGCGGAGGCAGGAACCCCGCTGGTGTAGGGGCGTCCCTTGTGGGCGCCCTTGCCTCCGCTCATGGTGAGCCTGTCGAACCACGCCCCCTACAGCCGGCTGCTAGAATCCTCACTGGAGCCCCGCATGACCCCTGAAGAGCAGGCACGCGAACAGATAGACCGGATGCTGACCGAGAGCGGTTGGGTCGTCCAGGACTACAAGGCGATCGACCTGTACGCGGGGCGCGGCGTGGCGGTGCGGGAGTTCGTCCTGAAGGACGGTCATGGCCGCGCCGACTACCTGCTCTACCTCGACCGCATAGCGGTAGGCGTCGTGGAGGCGAAGCCCGCCGGGCACACGCTCGCGGGCGTGGAGACGCAGACGGACAAGTACAGCGACGGACTGCCCGACGAACTGCCGTACTACCGCAAGCCGCTCCCATATCTCTACCAGAGCACGGGAGTGGAGACGTGCTTCACGAACCTCTACGACCCCGACCCACGCAGCAGACCGCTATTCAGTTTCCACCGGCCCGAGACGATGGCCGAGTGGCTGAGCGTGGATGACAACGACGCAGTCCCGGAGCTGCATGAGCCGCGCTCCCCCTACGTGACCACGTTCGCGCTCGCCATGCAGAACAAGATGCCCCCGCTTCAAACGCAGGGGCTTTGGGGCGCGCAGATAGAGGCCATAAGAAATATAGAGAGGTCCCTCACCAGGGGAGACCCCCGGTTACTCGTGCAGATGGCTACGGGGAGTGGGAAGACGCGCATGGCCTGCGCCCTCGCCTACCGCCTCATCAAGTACGCAAGCGCGAGACGTATCCTCTTCCTCGTTGATAGAAGCAACCTGGCGAGGCAGACGCTCCGTGAATTTCAGGGCTACGATACGCCGGACGACGGGCGGAAGTTCACGGAGATCTACAACGTCCAGCACCTGCGCTCGGACCGCATAGACCCGGTCAGCCGCGTCTGCATCTCCACCATCCAGCGTGTCTACTCCATCCTCAAGGGCGAGTCACTGGACGAGGACCTCGAAGAGATGTCGACCTACGAGGCCGCGATGCTGCAAGGCCCGCAGGCGACGGTGGAGTACAACCCCAGAGTCCCCATCGAAGAGTTCGACATCATCATCACGGACGAGGCGCACCGGTCCATCTACAACCTCTGGCGGCAGGTGCTGGAGTACTTCGATGCGCGCCTCATCGGACTCACCGCGACTCCCTCCAAGCAGACCATCGGCTTCTTCAGGCAGAACCTCGTGATGGAGTACGGCCACGAGCAGGCGGTCGCCGACGGCGTAAACGTCGATTTCGACGTCTACCGCATCAGGACGCAGATCACCGAGCACGGCAGCACAGTCGATGCCGGGTACTTCGTGGACAAGCGCGACCGCGAGACGCGCAAGGTCCGCTGGGAGAAGTTGGACGACGACCTCGACTACGGTGCGTCAGAACTCGACCGCGAGGTCGTCGCCGATGACCAGATACGCACCGTATTGCAGACCTTCCGCGACAAGGCGCTGCCGGATATGTTCCCCGACCGCGATGTACCGCCGAAGACGCTCATCTTCGCCAAGGACGACAGCCACGCCGAGGACATCGTGCGCATCGCCAGGGATGTGTTTGGCAAGGGCAACGACTTCTGCCAGAAGATCACCTACAAGACGACGGGCGCGAAGCCGGAGGATCTGCTCAAACAATTCTGCAACTCCGTCATGCCCCGCGTCGCCGTGACCGTGGACATGATCGCCACGGGAACCGACGTGAGGCCCCTGGAGGTCGTCTTCTTCATGCGGAACGTGCGCAGCCGGACCTTCTTCGAGCAGATGAAGGGGCGCGGTGTTCGCGTCATCTCCAGCACGGAGTTCCGGTCGGTCACGCCCGGCGCGAAGGAGAACGCCAACAAGGAGCGGTTCGTCATCGTGGACGCCGTCGGCGTGACGGAGGCGGACCTCAACGACAACTTCACACTCAACAAGCAGCCGTCCGTGTCGCTCTCGACGCTCATGGACGCGGTTGCAAAGGGGAACCGGCAGCCGGAGACGCTCACAACGCTTGCCAGCCGCCTCGCCCGGCTGGACAAGCAGCTGACGGCGCCCGACCACGCGCTGATCGAGGAGGCGTCGGGCGGAACGCCGCTGGCCGCCATCACCGCCGCGCTCGTCGAGGCTTGCGGTCCGGATGCTCCCCTGGAGCGCGCGCAGGCCGAAACCGGCTTGGAGACGCCCCCGCCGGACGCGGTGGAAGCCGCCGCCCGGCAGATGCGCGAGGAGGCCGCCAAGCCGCTGGCCTCGAACCCCGGCCTGCGCCAGGTACTGCTCGACATCCGCAAGCTGTACGAGCAGACGATAGACACCGTCAGCGCGGACGCGCTCATCGAGGCCGGGCCGTCCGCCGAGGCGACCGAGCGGGCGCGGAACACCGTCGCTTCGTTCCGGCAGTTCATCGAGGAGCACAGGGACGAGATCACCGCGCTCCAGATCCTCTACGAGCGCCCCTATGCCCGCCCAATCACCTACGAGGAGTTGCGCGAACTCGCCAACGCCCTGCAGGCGCCGCCGCGCTCCTGGACGACGCAGCGCCTGTGGGATGCCTACCGCCAGGTGGAGCAGTCGAAGGTGCGTGGCAGCGTCAAGAGCGCCCTCACGGACATCATCTCGCTCGTGCGCCACGCCACCGGTGAGGACGACGAGCTCGCGCCTTTCGCGGACCGCGTCCATGCCAACTTCGAGCGCTGGATGGCGATGCAGGAGATAGCGCACGGCGCGTTCACGGACGAGCAGCGCCGGTGGCTCGAAGCCATCCGCGACCACGTCGCAGGCAACGGCAGCATGGAGGTGGCCGACTTTCAGTATGCTCCCTTCAATCAGCAGGGCGGCCTCGGCAAAGCGTATCAGCTGTTCGGGGACGAGTTGGCCGCGCTGCTTGGGGAGATGAACGGAGCCCTGGCAGGGTAGGATGGAATTCAGGTGGAATATCCAAGAACACAGGGACAGGAGGGAAGATGACCACGGTACCGGAACTGCAGAGGGCAATCCTGGGCCTGTCTGAAGTCGAATACGCCGAACTTCGCAACTGGTTGCTGGATGAAGACTGGGAACGATGGGAGCGAGAGTTCGACGAGGACGCGAGGACCGGCAGGCTGGACGCTCTGGCGGCCGAGGCATTGGAAGCCAAGGCCAGGGGCGAACTGAAAGAGCTGAGAGACCTTTAGGTGCACAGGACGGCTCCATCGTTCTGGCGGCGCTTCGAAGAGTTGCCCGCCGCGTTGCAACAGACCGCTCGCAGGAATTTCGAACTTCTGGAAGCAAACCCCAGGCACCCGTCGCTGCGGTTTCGAAATGTCGGACGCTATTGGTCTGCCCGGGTGGGCGCTGCCTACCGGGCGGTGGCTATCCAGGACGGCGGAGACTTCATCTGGTTCTGGATCGGCCCGCACGACGAATACCTGCGCGTGATCCGCCAGTAGAGGCTCACGCATGCTTCCTCCATCTCAACATACTGGTCCCGTACCCGTCGAGGACGCCAAACGGCCCGAACTGCCCAGAGGATGGACCTCTGCCACAGTCGAGACATTCAGTGATGTCATCGGTGGTGGTACACCCTCTACCCATAAGGATGAGTATTGGGGCGGTCAGATTCCATGGATAACCAGCGCGGACATCCACGGCATCAGGGACATCCAGCCTCGGAAGAAAATCACTAACAACGCGATTAGAGCGTCAGCCACGAATCTTTTGCCAACTGGTTCGATTATTGTCGTTACCCGCGTTGGCTTGGGGAAAGTAGCCCTCTTGGAAGAACCGTTGTGTTTTAGTCAGGACAGTCACGGGTTGATCTTCAACACGGACGAAATCGACGGTTCGTATCTGACCTACTACTTGAGTGAAGCCGTAAAACGGTTCAAGTATGAAGGCAGAGGAACAACCATCAGTGGGGTCACCAAAAGGCAGTTGCAGGAATTGCCCGTATTGCTCCCTCCTCTCGCCGAGCAGCGCCGCATCGTGGGGGAGATCGAGAAGCAGTTCACCCGCCTCGACGCCGCGGTCCAAGCGTTGCGCGCTGCGCAGGCGAAGCTGAAGCGCTACCGCGCCAGCGTGCTCAACGCCGCCGTTACCGGCAGGCTCGTGCCGACGGAGGCCGCGATCGCCCGCGCCGAGGGCTGCGACTACGAACACGCGTCCGTCCTGCTGGAGCGCATCGCGCGCGAGTGGGCCGAGCAGAAACAGGACAAGCCTCGCCGGAAGCACCCAAAACCCACGCCCGTGGACACGTCCAGCCTCCCTGAGTTGCCAGAGGGTTGGACATGGGGAACAGTCAGTACTGTTGCGGACATCGCAAGCGGGCAAACGCCGAAAGGGATCGCTACGTCGATTAACGCATCAGGAGAAGTTCCTTGGTATCGCGTCGGAGATATGAACTTAGTGGGAAACGAGATAGAAATGATCTCGAGTTCCAGTTTCATTTCTAGAGAAGACGTACACAAACTTAAACTACATATTCGTCCTCCTGGTACGATTATTTTCCCGAAGAGGGGAGGCGCCATAGGAACCAATAAGAAACGCCGTCTTGCTACTCCTGCTACCTATGATTTAAACACCATGGGTATAGTACCATATTTAAGCTGTGCACAGTACATCTGGTGGTGGTTTCAGACAATTAACCTTACCGTACTTGGGGACGGGTCAAATGTTCCTCAAATAAACCATGACGATGTCGGACCACTTCCCGTTCCGGTACCCCCGGTCTCGGAACAACGCCGGATTGTAATGGAACTCGAGCGCCGTGTGCCTACGCTGGATGTGACAGAAGTAACAATTGACACCAACCTCAAGCGCGCCGAGCGGCTGCGTCAGGCCGTCCTGAAGCGCGCGTTCGAGGGGCGGCTCGTTCCCCAAGACCCGGACGATGAACCCGCCGCCGTGCTGCTGGAGCGCATCAAGACGGAGAAGGCGGCTGCGGAACAGAAGCCGCGCAGGGGCCGGCAAGTGGCCAGCAGGAGACTCTTATGACGACGAACGGCCAGATAGGGAAGAAGGTGTGGAGCTACTGCCACGTCCTGCGGGAAGAGGGGCTCTCCTACGGCGACTATCTGGAGCAGATCACCTACCTCATCTTCCTCAAGATGATGGACGAGCGTTCGCAGCCGCCGTACACCCTCCAGCCCGGCTACGAGCCGCCGCCAATACCTCCGGCCTACACTTGGCAGCGCCTCGTAGCCCTGGATGGCGCTGAGTTGGAGGACCACTACCGCGAGACGCTGGAGGCGTTGGGGCGGGCGCGAGGGGCGTTGGGCCTCATCTTCCGCAAGGCGCAGAACGAGATACACAACCCCGCGATGCTGCGCCGCCTCGTGGCCGAACTCGTCGGCGCGGAGAACTGGTCCGCAATGACGAGCGACGTGAAGGGCAGCGTCTACGAGGAACTGCTGGAGCGGTACGCGCAAGACGTGAAGGCGGGCGCGGGCCAGTACTTCACGCCCCGCGCGCTCATCGCCGCAATCGTGGACGCCATGCGCCCGGAGCCGGGCACGACCGTCTGCGACCCTGCCGCGGGCACCGGCGGCTTCCTCCTCCGCGCCCACGACTACATCATCGAACACAACCCCAGTCTCCCCAAGGACCAACTCAACGCGCTGAGGAACGACGCGCTCTTTGGCTGGGAGATCGTGCAGAAGACGGCACGGCTCTGCGTGATGAATCTGTATCTCCACGGCATCGGCGGGGCGGAGCCCACCATCACGGTGGACGACAGCCTCCGCTCCCGGCACGGCGAGTACGAGATGGTGCTCACCAATCCGCCGTTCGGCAGGAAATCGTCGCTGTCGTACGGGCTGGACGAGGACGCTGCCGATGACGACCTCCTCGTCGAACGGGAGGACTTCTGGGCCACGACGAAGAACAAGCAACTGAACTTCCTCCAGCATGTGCGCTCCATCCTGAAGATCAACGGGCGCGCCGCCATCGTCGTCCCGGACAACGTGCTGTTCGAGGGCGGCGCGGGAGAGGTCATCCGCCGCCGACTGCTGCACGAGTGCGACGTCCACACGCTGCTGCGGCTGCCGACGGGCATCTTCTACGCGCAGGGCGTCAAGGCGAACGTGCTCTTCTTCGACCGGAAGCCCGCGAGCGAGACACCCTGGACGAAGACGCTCTGGATATACGATCTCCGCACGAACAAGCACTTCACGCTCAAGACGAAGCAGATGACCCGCGCGGACCTGGACGACTTCGTGGCTTGCTACAACCCGGCCAACCGCTTCGAGCGGGAAGAGACAGAGCGCTTCCGCCCGTTCTCCTACGACGACATCATCAAGCGGGACAAGGTGAACCTGGACATCACCTGGCTGCGCGACGAGAGCGTGGAAGACGCCGCGTCGCTCCCGGAGCCGGACGTGCTCGCGGAGGAGATCGTCGAAGACCTGCAGACGGCGCTGGACCAGTTCGCAGCCATCAGCGCGGACCTGGGTATCGCGTCTGATCCCTTACAGGCGTAGAGCGTCAATCACTTCCCTCCCACCCGCTCACGTGAGATTGCTGACACCCGCCCCTTTCGTGGTCGCCCCGTGAGTGGGTACGCTGATTGCATGACCGTCACACCGGCAGCAGCCATAGATTCCGTTTATGGGTCGGAGCCTCAGCTATCAACGGGGTCTATGGGTTGGGCGCAAACTTTTGAAAACATTGGCACTCTTGCATCCTTAATCACGGGAAGCAGGCCACGGCCTGGGAAACACCCCCGGTTAAGAGTGCCAAGAGTGCCAAACCGACAGGCCGGTTCACTCGTGGAACGACCATTAAGAGTGCCAACATCAGGGGACATTGGCATCCTTAACCGGGAGGCGGCGCGCCTCTGCCAGCCCTTCCTCAGGAGTGGAATGTCCCCAAATGTCCCTGAATGTCCCACTTGGGACGATCGGATCGCGCGGCTCTCCCCTGCACAGGGGACACGGAGGAGAGGCGCCCGGTGGACAACGCGGTCGCGAGCAGCCTGAGCGATGCCTTCGGCATGACAGACCATGTCAGCGTCTGGCTCCCTCGCCCCCTGGGAGAGGGCAACGCGCTTCAGCGCGCGGTGAGGGCTGCGCCCACGCTCGCGGCGGCGCGCACGCTGGCCTATACTCCCCGCAGCAGACCGGTATGAGCGCAGGAGGAGCACCTCATGGCAACCAGGAGCGTTGACCTCGAAACCATCATCGACGCGGACGGACACCTCTTCGAGGACCCGGAGGGCATCAGCGCCCTCATGCCGCCCGGCTACCGCGAGCGCGGGCCGTTCGAGTTGGGGAGGCTCTTCCCGCCGCTCGACCACCTCCACTCGGCTGCCCTCATCCAGTTGCCGCCCGGCTCGTTCGAGCGCTCCGGCACCGAGGGCTGGAAGCGCTTCATGGGCGCAGCCGGCATCAGCGCATCCGTCCTCTACCCCACCTCCGCCCTCGCCTACGGCAAGATCGTCTCCATCGACTGGGCGATAGCGGTCTGCCGCGCCTACAACGACTGGGTCTACGACGCCTACATGCAGAACGACTCCCGCTTCAAGGGCATGGCCCTCATCCCCATGCAGGACCCCGTCGCCGCGGTCGCCGAGCTGCGCCGCGCGGTCGAGGAGCTCGGTTTCGTCGGCGCGATGCTGCCCTCCACCGGCCTCAAGGCGCACGTCGGCTCGCCGGAGTACTGGCCCGTCTTCGAGGAGGCGGAGCGCCTCGGCTGCTGCCTGGGCGTCCACGGCGGCTGCCACAGCGGCATGGGGCTCGACGACATGAACATCTACCCCGCCGTCCACGGCCTCGGCCACCCGTTCGGCATCATGATCTCCTTCGCCGGCATCCTGATGAACGGCATCTACGACAAGTTCCCCGGCATCCGCGTCGGCTTCCTGGAGGGCGGCGTCTCCTGGTTCCTGCTCTGCCTCGAACGGCTCGACGAGTCCTGGGCCACCCACATCCCGTTCGACCCGGACGCGAAGTACATCCGGCTGCTGGACGGCGAGTCCATCTTCGACTACACCGTGCGCCAGGTGCGCGAGGGACGCATCTACGTCGGCTGCGAGGGCGGCGAGTTCTCGCTCCCGTACGCCATCAAGGTCGCCGGACCGGAGGCGTTCATGTACTCGTCCGACTTCCCCCACGAGGTGAACCGCGAGAGCGTCCGTCACGAGATCGAGGAAGTGCTCGAGTCCGAGATGACCGCCGCCGAGAAGGCGATGGTGCTCCACGAGAACGCGGAGCGCTTCTACGGCTTCCGCGCCCGCGAGGTCTGATCCCCTCTCCCTACAAGGGGAGAGGGCGAGGGAGAGGGTACTCGGGGATGGGCCGTGAGGCGGTGTGTCGGCCCACCTCTCCCTCGGGGAGAGGGCGCCGCACAGCGGCGGGTGAGGGTGTGGATCCGGCGGAGTGGCGTGAGGCCCCCTACGCCACGGCTGGCGGCGCCCCCGCCGACACCTGCACGGACGGCCCGCCGCCCTCCTCCGCCTCCACGAAGGCGGCTTCCGCCGGGAGCAACCGGCAATCCCCGGCGTTCATCGCCAGGAACACGCGGTCGCCGCGAGCGATCGGCTGCGACGCGTGAACGAAGGCACGGATGACCGCGCCGCCGACGTCCACCCGGCAGTCCACCGAGTCGCCGAGGAAGACCACGGTCTCGACCTCGCCCTCGATGACGTTGTCGGCCTCGCGCCGCTCGGCTGAAACGCCGATGTTCGCGGGACGGATGGCGATCGCCGCGCTGTCGCCCGGCTCGACCAGTTCGACCGCGGCGCAGTTGATCGTCCCCTGCGGCGTCTCGACGCGCATCATGTTGCCCTCGCGGCTGGCGACCGTCCCCTCGAGCAGGTTGGTCGTGCCGATGAACTCCGCTGTGAACCGCGAGTTCGGGTCGTCGTAGATATCCTTCGGTCCGCCGAGCTGGACTATCTCGCCGTCCCGCATCACGGCTATCTTGTCGGAGAGCGTCAGCGCCTCCAGCTGGTCGTGCGTCACGAACAGCGTAGTGATGTTCAACCGCTCGGTGAGCGTCTTCAACTCGACGCGCATGTCGTCGCGCAGCTTCGCGTCGAGGTTGGAGAGCGGCTCGTCGAGCAGCAGCGCCTTCGGCTGCCGCACGAGCGCCCGTGCGAGCGCGAGCCGCTGCTGCTGGCCGCCGGAGAGCTGTGGCGCGGGTCGCCGCTCCAGGCCGTCGAGCCGCACGAGGCTCAGCGCCTCCAGCACGCGCTCGCGCACCTCGGCCTTGGGCAGCTTGCCCTTGCCCTGCGAGATGGGGAACGCCACGTTGTCGAACACGTCCATGTGCGGCCAGATGGCGTAGGACTGGAACACCATGCCGATGGGGCGCTGGTGCGCCGGGACGTGCGCGCCGCTCCGGGAGATGACCACGAGGTCGTCGATCACGATCTCGCCGCCGTCCGCCTTCTCCAGCCCGGCGATACACCGGAGGGTCGTCGACTTGCCGCAGCCGGAGGGGCCGAGCAGCGTGAAGAACTCGCCGTGCTCCACCTCGAACGACACGCCGCGGACGGCGTTCACCGCGCCCTCATCCGTGGCGTACCGCTTCACCAGGTCCGTGACTCGCACCGTTGCAGGCATACGCTCTCCCCTAACCGTGTTCTCTCGTGAGGCGCAGGGTAACGAACCGCGCCACTATGACGATGGTTGTCATGAGCGCCATGAGGACTACCCCGAACGCCGTCGCTTCATCGATGCGCCCGTTCTCCCAAGCGCCCCAGGTCACGATGGACAGTATCTGGTTGTCGCGCGTGGTCAGCAGCAGCGCCATGGACAGCTCCCGTCCGCTGTGGATGGCCACCCATAGCCAGCCCGCCACCAGCGACGGCACGAGCAGGCGCAGCGTTATCCGCCGGAACACCGTGAGCCAGCCGACACCGCTCACAGAACCAGCCTCCTCCAGCTCCTTGTGCAGCTGGAACATCGCGCCGTTCGTCGCGCGGGTGCCGTAGGCGAGGAACCGCGCCAGGTGCACCAGCGCTATCAGCCATATCGTGCCGTAGATGGGTATCCAGTCCACCCAGAACGCGATGAGCAGGAACGCGAGACCGAACACGATGCTCGGAGCGGTGAACGGCACGAACGCCAGTGTGTCCAGCAGGCCCCGTCCGCGCGCCTTCGAGCGGACGACGATCCATGAGACGATGGCGGACAGCAGGATGGTGGACGCGGGAACAACGCCGATGAGTATCAGCGAGTTCTTGAGCCCTATCCAGAAGGCTTCCTGCTTGAAGATGAGCCGGTAGGCGTCGAGGTTCGCGGACTGGAACGCCATGATGGACGGTGGCCGGAAGAAGGGTTGCGTGCTCGCGTAGATCAGCACGACCGCGGGCAGCACCACCATGAGGAAGAAGTAGCCGATGATGGCCGCTCCCGCCCACTTGCGGAAGCCGCCCAGGTCTATCCGCCGTGGCCGGTAACCCTTGCCCGTGATCGTCGCGAACTTCTGCTGGATACGCGTCACGCGGTGGTAGTAGAAGATGCCGACGATGCCTATGGCCGCGGCAACAGTGCCGAGGCTCGTCGCGAGACCGTAGTCCCGGGGTACCTGGCTCGTTGCCAGATAGATGCGCGTCGCGAAGACGTGGATACCTTCCGGCATCCCGAGGATCGCCGGAATCTCGAAGATGCCGATGGTCGCGGTGCCGACGAAGATAGTGACTCCGAGCAAGCCTGGCAGCATCACGGGGAGCGTCACGCGCCGCATCGTCGTGAACGTGTTCGCGCCCGAGGCGGCGGCAGCTTCCTCCAACGCCGGGTCCATGCTGCGGAAGAGGCCGACAGTCATCAGGAAGATCGTCGGCGTCAGACGGAACGACTCGACAACGATGAGGGTGCCGAGAGTGTGTGGGTCGAAGATGCCTTCGCGCCAGCCCATCCACTGCGTGAAGGGGATGTTGAACACCCCGGTGCGCGGGTTGAGCAGGAACACCCACGTCATCGCGTAGAGGATGGGCGGGATGCCCGCTGTGATGATGGCGACGACGAACGCGAAATTGCGGAGTGGAGCATTGGTGCGTTCAACGATCCACGCAAGCGTGACCCCGAACACCAGGCCGATGGCCACGGAGCCCAGGCCGAAGGCAGCAGTGTTGAACAGGAGTTCGTACGTGGTGCTGGAGAGGAACGTCTTGCGGTAGTTCTCCAGCGTGAACGAGCCGCCGGGGTCGGCGGGGCCGACGCTCCACAGACTGTAGAAGAGGAGGATGACCAGCGGAGCGATGACGAGCAGCGCGAGGATGAGCCCCAGCCCGCCAACCAGTATGACGTACTGGGGCTCTACGGTCGTGAACCGACCTGGTAGCGCTCTGCGCACTGCCTGTGTGGAGATCGCCATGACGCCTCCCGCCCTCTTCCCACACACATACGCCCTGTAGGCAGCGCGGCGTGTGTAGTGGGAGAGGGCGTGGGCCGGGCTTTGGAAGCCCGGCCCGTTCACCCATCCTTAACTAACTGGTCGGGATACCGAGAATCTCGCGGTACTTCGTCTGCAGACGTGTGAAGTGGTCCGCCATCTCGATGCCGGTGTAGCCGATCTTCAGACCCAGGTTCTCGGCGCGGATAGCGATCGGGTCGCCAGAGTCCACGTCAAGGCTCGTACCAGGCTGGACCTCAACACGCACCGGGATCCCGCCGTCGACGCTGAGCAGCCAGCGGAGGAAGAGCCTGCCGCCGGCGGGGTTCGGCCCACCCGCAACGGCGCCAACGAGCCACTGTTCGATGGCGTTCGGGGTAACCGGCGCCAACTCCACGGGGTGGCCCTGAGAGATAGCCGTACCGATGGAGGCGACGTTGACGTCCGGACTGATCGCGCTCTCACCGCTCGCCACGTCGTTGGAGACCGCGGTGTTGCCGTGGAGGATCTTGGGCTCCTGCGCGGCCAGCTTGCTCAGGAAGTCGGCCACCTGGTCCTCGGGCCAGAGGTTCTCGTAGCGGCCGCCGTACTCTTCGAGGTCGGTCAGGTAGATGAAGCCCTTCAGCCGGTCTTCCAGCACGAGGTCGTCCTTCCACATCGGGTCGAGCAGGTCCTCGTACGTCTGTGGGATGTCGTCGCCCTTCACGCGGTCGGTGTTGTACATGACGCCGTGCGCCAACGGAACGTAGAGCGTTGCCAGGCCGTCGGCATAGATCGCGCCCTCAGCGATGCCGAGGTCCGCAAAGATGTCCGAGCTGTCGCTGAAGACACCACGGTCGAGCAACCGTCTGTCACGTCCGGGGTCGGCAACGTCAGCCGTTATCTTGCCGGCCTGGTGCTCCAGGAGCAGGCCCTCGGTGACTTCGCTGGTGCTCTTCTGCGTGTGGATGACGGTCAGGCCGGGGTAGTCCGCCTCGAACACCGCGATGACCTGCTCAGCCTGGGCTGCTCGCGTCGGGAACACCCAGCTGATCTCACCGTTGTTGGTGGCCTTCGCCTCTTCGTAGAGCTTCTCCTCCAGCGTCATCTCCACCATGGCCGCCGTCGGCGTGGCTGTCGGCGGCACCGGGGTTGCCGTTGGGTCGGAGCCGCACGCGGCGGCCACCACCAACAGCGCCAACATCGTGCTCAATACGAGCGTGAACTTTCTCACGACCATCCTCCCTCGGTCGCGGGGGCACAACGCTCCCGCGTGTGATTGGCGAACGCTATCTGTAATACCAGCCGCCCGTCAAGAAGCAGCGCCCCGAGTTACGGGGCGCTGCGATGGGAGCCTTGTTACGCCGTACTACTCGGCTTCAGCGGTCTCGGTGTGCGTCCAGTCTGACGACCAGACGCTGTGGCCGTCCGGGCGCAGCACGAGGTTCACTTTGTTGCCTTCCTCAGCCGGGTTGTGCCGCTCGCCGAAGACCTGCAGCGTCCCCTGGCCGTCCACCTCGACCTGGTACTCGAAGCGCTCGCCCGTGAAGAGGGCTGCGCTGACGGTCCCGCCGATAGCCCCTGATGGGATGTCGTTGCCGGTTGCAGGCTGCACGTCGATGTCCTCGGGGCGGATGGCGGTGAACACGTCCTGCCCGGCTGAGAGCCCGTCCGGGTTGTACGAGCGTCCGAATATGACGCAGTTGGGGCCTCCGGTGATAGCCACGGAGACCTGACCGGAGGGGTTGCTGCTCTGCACCTTGCCCCGCAACAGCACGGTCTTGCCGATGAAGTCGCGGACGAACTCGTTGGCAGGCTCCTCGTAGAGCAACTGCGGCGGGCCCTGCTGCTGCATGATGCCGAGGTTCATGAGCGCGATGCGGTTGGAGAGGCTGAGCGCCTCGATCTGGTCGTGCGTAACGAACAGCACCGCGATGTTGAGCCGCTTCTGCAGCAGCTTCAACTCCACGCGCATCTGCTCGCGGAGTTTCGCGTCGAGGTTGCTGAACGGTTCGTCGAGCAGCAGTATCTTGGGTTCGATGACGAGCGCCCGCGCGAGGGCAACGCGCTGCTGCTGGCCGCCGCTGAGCAACGGCGCGGGGCGCTTCTGCAGGCCGGGGAGGTTCACAAGGTCCAGCACATGGGCGACCCGCTCCCGTATCTCGGAGCGCTTCATGTGGCGTGTCGCGAGCGGGAACGCGACGTTCTCCTCCACGGTCATGTGCGGCCAGATGGCGTAGGACTGGAAGACCATGCCTAGGTCGCGCTTGTCCGGCGGGAGCCGGAAGCGCTTGCTGGTGACGACGATCTCGCGGTCACCGAAGAAGATGTCGCCTTCGTCGGGCACTTCGAGCCCCGCGACCATGCGAAGCGTCGTCGTCTTCCCACAGCCGGACGGGCCGAGGAGCGTGTAGACCTCGCCGTCCTCCACGTTGAGTGAGAGCTCGTTCACTGCCGGGATCTGAGCGCCAGGATACGTCTTGCTCAGCCCCTCGAGCTTCACCGCTGCGTTCCGTTCGGTTATTGTCGTCATCGCCCTTACCTCGGATCGGTTTGTGAACAACGGCTGTGGGAGCCTGCTCGTTCCCCGCCAGAAGCGGACAAGCACACCGCCCGTCTGTACCGGAAAGTTGCGTGCACGCTACCCTCATGAAGTGCGAACGTCAAGGGTACCCTTATCGTCCGTCGATATCCGTCGGTTCGAGGTTGACAACCCCTCGACAATAGCTCATGCGATGGTTCCGTGAAGTATGAACGAGCGCAAGGGGGACCGGATGGTCGAGGAACGACAGACAGAAGGCAGAGGCCGCCCTAGGAAAACGTCCCCGTACACTCTCTGGAAGGCAGCTGAGGGCATTCCGATCCATGCGGGGTCGTACATCGACAGCCTCTACACCGTTGAAGTAGGGCCTTGGGGCCGCGTCGGTCAGAGCGGGGCCATCATCAATCTTGCCGATCAGGAACAGGACGACGGCTGGGTGATAGAGATTGCGCCTGGCGGTCAGACGAACGTGTTGCACCACATGTTCGAAGCTACCTTCTACGTTCTTTCGGGCCGCGGGGCCACGATGTTCTGGCAGGAAGGGCAGCCTAAGGACTCAGTAGAGTGGAAGCGGGGCAGCATCTTCTCCCCGCCATTGAACTGTCACTATCAGCATTTCAACGGCGACGGAGAGGCGCCCACCCGGCTGTTCGCTGTGACCAACGCACCGATGGTCATCAACCTCTTCCGCGACGGCGAGTTTCCTTTCAGCGACAAGTTCCAGTTCAACCAGCGGTACGAGTCCGGGGCAGGCTTCTTCGACAAGGCAGACGAACGACTACGGCAGAACGCCTGGACCACGAACTTCATCGGGGACATCCGTTCCTTCAGACTCGACGACGCGGCGAACCGCGGCGCCGGTGGGCTGCTCACGATGTTCGCGATGTCCAACAACTCGATGGCGGCACACTGCAGCCAGTTCCCGCCCGGCACCTACAAGAAGGCGCACCGCCACAACGTCGGGGCGCACGTCATCATCCTCGACGGCAGCGGGTACTCACTCCTTTGGTTCGAGGGCAAGGAGCGGCACAGAGTGGACTGGCAGGATGGCAGTATGCTCTCGCCGATGGAACGGGAATATCACCAGCACTTCAACACCGGGCCGACCCCGGCGCGTTACCTCGCCTTACGGCTCGGAGAACTCGACTCCCGTCACTACCAGGGGTTCATGCCTGAACAGATCGAATACGAGGACGAGGACCCCGCGGTCTACGAGGAGTACGAGCAGGAGTGCGTGAAGCACGGCGCCAAGCTGGTGCTGCCGCGCCCACAGTACGCCACCAGGTAGACGGAACCTCCGACCCGCGTCGAGTCCTGCGGACCTGCGGTGGTTAGCGGTGCTGAACACCCAGTTTGAGGCCGAACCTGCGCGCAATCATGGCGACGCCCACGGTCATTGCGATGAGTATGATGCTGATGATGCCCGCACGCTCGTAGTCAGCGCCGGATGAGGACATGAGCTCCAGGGCGAGGATGGAGAGCGTAATAGTGTCCCGACTGGCCAGCAGGATGATGCTGGAGGTGGTCTGTGCCGCAATCACGAAGTTGATCGTGCCGATGAGGATGATCGTCGGCATGATGAGCGGCAGCCAGATCCTGAAGTACGTGTATAACCAGCCCGCTCCGGCGACTCGCGCCGCCTCCTCCATATCGGCCCCCATCTGCAGGTAGACGCTCTTGAGCAGCTGAGTGCTGGTGAGCT
Organism: Dehalococcoidia bacterium; assembly: GCA_034422595.1. Classification (GTDB taxonomy): domain Bacteria; phylum Chloroflexota; class Dehalococcoidia; order Lucifugimonadales; family Australimonadaceae; genus Bin16. Next base: position 184,115 of record DAOUJO010000016.1, read on the forward strand.
TGCCTTGGAGGATGACCACGAGGATGAGCGCCCAGATGGTGCCGTAAAGGGCGATGAATCCGGGCGTGCGGAGGAACAGCCACAGCAGACCCAAGCTGGATAGTATGCCTGGAATGGCTGCCGACATCCAGAAGAACGAGTCGAGAACTATACGGCCCCGCCACTGCGTGCGTACGAGGATGTAGGCGATAACCGAGAAGAGCAGTGGCGATATGACCGCCGTGCTGAAGGCCAGGATCAGCGTAGTCCTGAATGCCTTGATGAAGACCGGCGATAGCCACACTTGGCGCCAGTGCTCGATGGTGTACGTGGGTTGAGACTGGAAGAAGCCTACTCGCGTCATGAAGCTCCCGCCGATGAGCGTCAGGGCAGGGATCACAACCAGCATCGCCAGTAACACCGCCAGTGAGCCGAATACCAGCCACTTGTACTTGCCGAGGTCGATCAGCCCCGGTTTGAACTGTCCCGACACCGTCGTGTACTGCCGCCGGGACAGCAGCCAGCGCTGGACCGGGATGATGATGGCGATCAGAACGAGCGTGATGCTGGCCAGCGCAGTCGCGCTGCCGTACTGGGGCGGGTCGAACTCCCGCACGAACTGGTAGATCTTGGTCGAGAACACGAAGAAGTGGAACGGCCGACCGAGGATCTGCTCCACCTCGAACGAGGAGAAGATTCTGACCACGTTGAGCATGAAGACTACCGCCATAGGCGGAATCATGACGGGCAGCGTCACACGCATGAGCGTCTTGATGTTGGATGCACCGGAGACGCGGGCGGCTTCTTCCAGTGCCACGTTCATGTTCCGGAACGCAGGGGTGAGCAACATCACCTTGCCGGAGATGGTGCCGCCCATGAGGTGAGCGAAGATGATGCCCTCGACGCTGTAGATGTTGAAGGGATGCTCGTTGATGAAGGGCAGCAGAACGATAGCCTGGTTCAGCATGCCGCGGTACGGGTCCAGCAGTAAGGTCCACCCTACGGTGGTAGCGATACTGGGCATCATGAATGACACCCAGAACATGAACTCGAGGCCGTATGACCACTTCACGTTGGTGCGCGCCAACGTCCAAGCGATGAGCACCGCCACGGGGAACCCGATCCCCGTGTAGAGGAAGTAGATCATGAAGGTGTGCCAGACGGCCGTCCAGATGCCGGGCTGCGAGAAGGCGACCCGCCAATTGTCCAGCGACCACTCCGTCGGCTGGCCGATACTGGCTATGTTGAAGCTGTTGATGAAGACCAAGAGCACCGGGTACAGGATGTAGAACCCGAACCCGATGATCAGCACCGCCATGACGAGGTGCCGTGGCTTCGGGCCGGCGCGCACACGCGCTGCCGGCCCCTCAGCCCACCTCTCAACTGTCAGGTCCTGCTGGCTCGCCACCGGCTTCCCCTAACGGCGCCGTCGCTGCCCTTGTCCTCGCCGCCTCGGCTACCTCAATCCCAGCTCGTCGTAGAGTCCCTGTGTCCAGGTGATGGCTTCGTCGAGCTTGGCGGGGAAGTCGGGGTCAATCTCATCGTAGAGGTAGTTCTTGTTCGGGTCTCGCCGGTTGGAGGGCAGTACGTCGTCCTTGGGGATGTCGATCCTAGTGGAGTCCTGACCGCCCATCGGCAGGTCGGCCTGCTGCATGAGCGTCTGCCCCTCCTTGGTCAGCCACCAGTTGACGAACAGCTTCTGGGCGTTCGGGTTGGGCGCGTTGGCCATGGCCATCAGCGTGTTGCCCCCTGTGGAGAGCTTGGATCCCTCGGCGAGTTCTCCGGTGAACTCGGAGACGGGCAGCCCCTCGGCCTCGAGGTCGTCCTGTTCACAGCCTAGGAAGCAGATGTCGAACTGCCCGAGCGCCGTCCACTCACCCGCAGTCCGGGCGTCCGGAGCGATCGTGGGGTCCATCTCCCGGTGCAGCCGCTCGATGTACTCCTTGCCCAGGTCTGGGTGCCAGTAGAAGAAGGCGGTCGATTGCGTTACGCCTGCGATGTGCCAGCCCTGGAAGACGATGCGCCCCTTGTACTTCGGGTCCAGCAGGTCCCAGTAGCTGCTGATCTCATTCGGGTTCACGTTGTCGGTGTTGTAGGAGAACTGGGCGGCCGACGCATTGGCCGCGAAGGGTCGGACGTACTGCGCCTCGGGGTCGACGTAGTTGATGCCGCCATGGAACGCGTCCTCGTCGAGCGCCTCCGGATGGATGATGAGCGGCTTGAGCGGGGCCAGTGCGCCTCCGGGCAGAAGTCGGGCGTTGGAGGTGCGCAGACCGCCCATCCAGACGTCGAGATCATACCTGCCCGCCTCACGCTCGGCCTGGACACGGTCCCATTGCTCACGCGACGACCCGGTCGAATTCACGACCTTGACGCCGTATCTCTCCTCGAACACGCCGAGCACGTTGCGGATGTTGAGGCCGCGCCCGACGCCGCAGCAGATGAAAGCGACGATCTCGCCCTCTTCCTTTGCCGCCTCGATGAGCGCATCCCACTCGGCCTCGAACGGGTCCACTGTGGGCTCCGGCGTCGGCGTTGCCGTGGGGTCGTCGGCCATCGCCATGGCGGTCGGCGTAGGCGTGGGTGGCACGGGAGTAGCTGTGGGTTGTGGTGTCGGAGTAGGCGTGGGGTCGGAGCCGCACGCGGCAACAGCCATCAGGAGAGCGAGCGTGCCCACGAGCACGAGTGCCAACTTTCTCATGTCCGTCCTCCCTCGGAGCCGGGCGCGACATCGCCACGTCCGCACAGGAAAGTTGCGCGCACGCTACCGCTACAAGGAGTGAACGTCAAGCGTTGGCCGTGATACGAACGCAATCAGAAGATACTCGCCTCAGTAGGCGACGTTATCCGTAACGGATGGGGGGATGTCCCGGAGACGGCGTGGCGGGAGTGCGAGGGAGTCGAACCCTCCCCGAACCAGGAAGCTGGCCCGGCAACGGTTTTGAAGACCGCGAGACCCACCGGGACCCATCCACTCCCGCGAGATCCGAGACGCGCAGTATAAGGGCTGCCTGAGCCGTTTGGCTGGTGTGGAAGTGGTTAACAGCGCAGGCGGCGCCCCTCACGAAGAAGAGACGCCGCCCGTGCGCTTATCGACTTGAAGCGGAAGGTTACTCCTCGAGCACCTTGTCGATCTTCTTCTTGAGCACGGCCTTCGGCACCGCGCCGATAACGTTCTCGGCCACCTTGCCATCCTTGAACAGCAGCAGCGCCGGAATGCTGCGGATGCCGAACTGCATCGCCGTCTGCGGGTTGGAGTCCACGTCCAGCTTGGCGAACGCGAATCGGCCCTCGTATTCCTCGGCGAGTTCGTCCACCACGGGCGCGATCATCTTGCAGGGGCCGCACCAGTCCGCCCAGAAGTCGACCAGTACGGGCTGGTCGCTCTCGAGCACGGTCGTCGCGAAATCGGCATCGGTTACGGGCTGGGGCTTTGCCATCTCAGAACCTCCGTTCACTTGCGCCAGGGCGTGAACGCCACTGTACGTCCAGATTGGTTTCTCATGCACCTGTTGCCAGTATACCCCAACGACGCTTCATCAGCCCGTTCCGCTGTCCGCAACACCCGTCTGGGCCCACAGGTCGCCCGCTCCCATGGGCATATGTGGCACGAACCCCGTCACCCGGTCGCTGAACGCCCATCGCTCCGCGGCGCCTGCCGCCATGAAGAAAAGCGCCTCGCTGAGCATCTCCAGCTGTATCTCCCGTGCGATCTCCGCTCGGGCTGCATCGTCCAGTTCCGACGCCTGCTGCTCAATGAGCGCGTCGAGCGGTGTCGTGCCGCCTGTCACATTGAATGCGCCGTCGGAATGCGCGAGCCCCAACAGGAAGGCATTCGGCGTATCCGTCGGCGGCACCGGCCCCACGAACGCGTCGAAGTCCCGTTCCTCCCACACTTGGCGAAGGTACGCCGCGCGGCTCAGCACCTCGACCGTGACGTCGAGTCCCGCATCCTCAAGCTGCTCCGCCAGCAGGCGGCCGTGCTCCACGTACGTCTCGCCGAAGTTGGCGACGATGAGTGTGACCGACTCTTGCGAGCTGACAGCGCCGAGCACAGTTCGCGCCTGCGCCTGGTCGCCAAAAACGCCATCCACCTCTGCCTGCGGGATGCCCCACGTGCCGTCGGCAAGCGGCAATCCTGTGGAGACGGAGCCGATGCCGAATGTCTCCCGCAGTGCATCGTGGGGTGAAAGCGCCAGGAACGCCGCGCGGCGTACGTCGCGGTCGTCGAAAGGAGGCTGAGCCGAGTTCAGACCGAACAACACGCCTCGGCCTGAGCGGTGCACGACCTCCGATGAGAACCCCTCTGCTTCGAACTGCTGCCACTCGGACTCCGACACCTGCGCGAGGTCGACACGACCCTGGCTGAGCAGACGCGTCACCAACTGGGGATTCGATGCTGGATGGAACACGATGCTTTCGACCTTCGTCCCGGTGGCATGGCCGTCCCACGCGTTGAGCGTCACTTGGCCGGTCCTGCCTCGTTCGTACAGCCAGGGTCCTGCGCCGGGTGCGCCGCTCGTTCGAACGTCCACCCCGTCCAGTGAGTCGGGGGCGAGTATGACCGCGTAGGGACTCGCCAGCTTGATAGGCAGGTCAGGGTCCGGGTACCGCAGGTTGAACCGGACGACGTCCTCGCTCACCGGCTCGACGCTCTCGACAGCGCCGAGTAGCGAAGCGTGCGGCAGGCCGTGTATTCGCAGGCGGTTCATGCTGAACGCTACGTCCTGCGACGTCACCGGTCTCAACGCGAAGCCTTCGGCGGGTTGCCACGCCGCCTCTGGATTGAGGCGGAACTCGGCGGTCAGGTCGTCCACGAAGCCCCACGACTCACAGAGGTCGCACTCTACTTCCAGCGTGGGCGGGCCATCGGCGTCGAGCACGAACCGCATGAGCCGTCCATGGCTGGGGCCTGGGCCGAACAGCGCCGCCCACTCGGAGAGCATCGAGTGCATGTCCTTGTGCGGCGCCGCGCCGGTGACCCCCACGCGCAACGTGCCCTCGGGCGGCGGGAGCGGGGTAGGGTCGATGATGGGAGGCGGCGTTGGGGTAGCAGTAGGATGCGGCGTGGGCATGGCGCTGCTGCACGCGGCGCACACTGCCAGCAGCACTGCCACGGAGACGAGCGTCGCGCGTCGTATGTGGAGAGGCGTACGCAACCTAATCGCCTGACGCGCCATGGGGTGCGCCGGACGGGTTGCGCAGTGTGCCCAGGCTCATCCTGCCGGTCATGAACAGAGCGATAGCCGTCGGTGGCAGCACGATCAGCAAGTGCATCATCAGCGCGAAGTTCAGCGCAGCGACCTGCTCCGTCCCTGATTCGGTGAGCATCGTTATCACAGCGAAATGGTACGTCCCGAGGCCGGACGGCACGGACGGCACGGCGGATGTGAAGAATGTCGCGGCCACGAGGATGGTCGCCATCGTCACGGGGTGCACGTCCATCCCCAGGCCTGTCCCCAGCACCCATCCGCAGACGCCCAACAGCAGCCAGTGCGCGATGTTCACGCCCAGCGACAGCCAGAGTCGGAGGGGTTCTTCCTTGAGTCCGGTGAAGCCCTGGACGATCCGCTGCAGGAAAGCGAACCTGTTCTGCCACGGCACCGCCCCCCGCACGACGGCGGTGAGTATCAGAGCGCTGACGATGAACATGATGACTGCGCCGATGAGCTGGATGTTCGCATTGCTTGCGCGGACGCCCGGGCTAAGAAGGACGCCAAGTCCCATCATCAGGGCGGTCGTGAATATGTCGAGCACGTTCTCGCCTACCAGCGTTGCGAACGCCTGCGGGAACGGCACGCCGTAGCGGCGGTTGATCATCGCCAGCTGCACCGGCTCGCTCACCATGCGCACCGGCGACAGGTTGTTGAAGCCGAGGCCGGTGTTCTGTGTGAGCAGCACCTGCCAGAACGAGGCGCGCTCCCGGTGCAGCAGCACGTGCCAACGCAACGCACGGAGCGCGATAGCCGCAGCGAGCGGGACGAGGGCGAGGAGCGCAAGCTCGGGAGGGAACGCGAGGAACGCCTCGGCTACTTCCTTCCAGACGATGTTGTGAGCAACGAGGTACGCGAGCGAGCCACTCGCGACGACGCCGAACGCGGCCTGTGCCCACCTGTTCCTGGAAAGTCGTAACGCTGCCTGTGCCCACGAAGGCATGAAGACCGTTCTCCTCCCTCAGCCTTCATCGTCTACAATCCGTCCATGCAGGCACCCGCAACCCAGGATTCCCGGAGCGACTGCCCACTGATCGACGGGCACACGCACATAGACCAGTTCGCTTCCGAAGATATCGGCCCGCTGCTCGACAGGGCACGAGAGGCCAACGTGGGGCTGATTATAGCAGCGGGGGTCACTCTGGACTCCTGCCGGCGCGTGCAGACACTTGCAGACGCCCACCCCATCGTCTACGCGGGCGTCGGCCTGCACCCCGCCGACCTCACCGGCTGGGTGGACGACCGCACCGCCGCCGAACTGCGGCATCTCGCCAGCCATCCGAGGGTCGTCGAGTGGAGCGAGACGGGGCTCGACTACATGCCCCACTCGCCCGCCTACGATGTACAGCAGGACGCGTTCCGCCGGCAGATACGCCTCGCGCGGGAGTTCGGCCTGCCCCTCGTGACCCACTCCCGCGAGGCCGACGAGGACACCGTCCGCCTGCTCCAGGAGGAGGGCGCGGGCGAGGTAGGCGGCGCGTGGCACTACTTCCAGGGGGATTTGCGGCTGGCCGAGCGCGTCATCGACCTCGGCTTCTACATCTCCCTCGCCAAGCCGCTGCTCCGCCTGCCGGAACTGCAGGCCGCAGTGGAGCACATCCCGCTCGACCGCATCGTCATCGAGACCGACTCCTACCCGCAGCCGTTCAAGAAGAACCCCATCCGCCGCACGGAGCCGTGGCACCTCCCGCAGGTCGCGGAGAAGCTCGCGGAACTCCAGCGCACGGACGTCGACACCGTCGCCGAGGTCACGACCGCAAACTACCTCCGGATGCTGCGTGGGCGTATCGACGAGAGCGTTCTGCGGAACGCCGGCTAGGCTCCTGCTGGCGGAACCCCGAAAACCGACCACCCCGGTCGGTGTTCGAAAGCGTCCTCGTGTGAGACGAACCCGCTCCCGTAGTCCCTTGCAAGCGCCAGCTTGATCGCCCACAGCGACATCGCCTGCATCCCCATCTTCTCTTCGAGCTCCGGCAGGGTGAAGAAACCCGCATCGAGCGTCTCCACTCCGTCCCCCCGCGGCTCGCCCGAGACCCATTCCAACCAGAAGACGACGTAGAGATTGGCCACTGGACGGTCGGGGATGCTCGCCGAGTGCCGGAAGCCGATCACCTCCCGCACCTTTGCGATGATCCCCGCCTCCTCGCGCACCTCGCGCTCTGCTGCTGCCGGGATGGCCTCGTCGGCCTCCACGTACCCGCCCGGTATCTGCCACGTCCCCCGACCGGGGTTCAGCCCGCGCTGGATAAGGAGCGCCTTGCCGTCCCGGAGCACGACGCCTCCGCAGCCTATCGACGAGTCGCCGAAGTGCAGGAACCCGCAATCGTTCGCCAGGCATGCGGGCCGCTCACGGCCTCCATCGAACTTCGCGCCCAACACCGATCCGCACCGCGGGCAGTAGACAGGTGGACTCATGGCATCAGCCCCCTCGAAATCTCCGAGCGTCCACACATCCTACCCCGTCCGCAAAGCCGCACCGAAGCCTGAGCCTCAGCGTTGCGCCTCACTTGGCAACCCCGTACAGTGGAAAGGTCACCTGCAAACGCGAGGAGAGAGGCCATGGCCATCTGGGACAAGATACGAGGCGAATTCGTCGACATCGTCGAGTGGACGGACGATTCGCAAGATACGCTCGTCTACCGCTTCCAGCGGTACGACAACGAGATCAAGTACGGCGCGCAGTTGGTGGTGCGCGAAGGGCAGTCTGCTGCTTTCGTGAACCAGGGCCAGTTGGCCGACGTCTTCAATCCCGGCAGGCACATCCTGGAGACCGCCAACCTGCCCATCCTTTCGACCCTTCAGGGCTGGAAGTACGGTTTCTCCAGCCCGTTCAAGGCGGAGGTCTACTTCGTCAGCACCCGGCGGTTCACAGACCTCAAGTGGGGCACCAAGAACCCCCTCATGCTCCGCGACCAGGACTTCGGACTCGTGCGCCTGCGCGCATTCGGCACCTACGCCATCCGCGTGCACGACGCCGCTGTCCTGCTGCGCGAGCTTGTGGGGACGTCCGGCCACTACAGGACCGACGACATCACCGACCAGTTGCGCAACATCATCGTCTCGCGGTTCGCAGACCTCCTGGGCGAGAGCAACATACCCGCCCTGGACCTCGTCTCGAACTACGACGAGCTTGGTTCCTTCATGGCCTCGAAGGTCAGGCCGGAGTTCAACGCGTACGGACTCGAGCTCACGAAACTCCTCGTCGAGAACGTCTCACTCCCTGCCGAGGTCGAGGCCGCTCTCGATAAGCGCACCAGCATGGGCGCCGTCGGCAACCTGAATGCGTTCACCCAGTTCCAGGCGGCAACGGCTGTGGAGGCCGCCGCCAACAACCCCGGCACCGCGGGCAGCGCGGTCGGCCTCGGCATGGGCATGATGATGGGAGGCCAGCTCGGCCAGACCGCCGCGCCACCGGCAGCGGCGCCCGCCCCGCCCCCTATACCCCAGCCGGTGCAGTTCTTCGTAGCCGTCAACGGACAACAGACCGGGCCATTCGGCATGGACGTGCTGGCAACACAGGTACAGCAGGGTCAGCTCACTCGTGACACACTCGTGTGGCAGGCGGGTATGGCGCAGTGGACCAGAGCAGCGGACGTCGGCACGCTCACCGCGCTGTTCGGCGCCACGCCGCCTCCGCTGCCGCCGCAGGCTCCCTAGGAGCGTCCGCCCACATGACAACGGAACAGCAGGTAGAACGCGGCCCCGATGAGTTCTCGTGCGAGCAGTGCGGCTCCTTACTGGAGTTTCAGCCGGGCACAGGGATGCTCGTCTGCGGGCATTGCGGCTTCGAGACTCCCGTCCCCGAGTCCAACGAAGAGATTGAGGAGCTGGACTTCCACGAGCGGCTGGCGTCGCTGGAGAGCGGTGAGGACCTCGAAGAAGTCATCACGATCTCCTGTCCCAGCTGCGGCGCGGAATTCGAGAGGGACGCAAACCTCTCCTCCGAGGAGTGCCCCTTCTGCGGCACCACCATCGTGGCGGAGGGCGGCTCCCACAAGCAGATCAAGCCGCGCTCACTGCTGCCCTTCAAGGTGGAGCGTGAGCGGGCTCGTGCGTTGTTCCGCCAGTGGGTGTCGAAGCTCTGGTTCGCCCCCAACGATTTCAAGCAGCGCGCCCGTCTGGACACGACGCTCTCCGGCATGTACGTCCCGCATTGGACCTACGACGCCTCGGTAACGACGCAGTACACCGGCCAGCGGGGTGTCTACTACTACGTGCCGGTAAGCACAGGCAAAGGCACGACGATGGTCCGGCGCACGTGGTGGACGCCGGTCAGCGGCGTGGTGGACAACGAGTTTGACGACATCCTGGTACTCGCGAGCTACTCCCTGCCCCGGACATATATGGAGAAGCTGGAGCCGTGGGGGCTCTCCAATCTTGTCCCGTTCCAGAACGAGTACATGAGTGGATTCCGCGCCGAGAGCTATCAGGTCGGCCTCGAACAGGGTTTCTCTGAAGCCCGCCAGCATATGGACAGACCCATACGCCAGAACATTCGCTACCACATCGGCGGGGACGAGCAGATCATCCAGTGGATGCACTCGGAGTTCGACGACATCACCTTCAAGCATATCCTGCTGCCCGTCTGGATCAGCGCGTACCGCTACAGGAACAAGCCGTTCCGCTTCCTCATCAACGCACGCACGGGGGAAGTGCAGGGTGAAAGGCCCTGGAGCTGGGTGAAGATAGCCTCGGCCGTAGCCGGGGCCGCCGCGGTGTTGGCAGCGGTTGTGGGAGCTATTCAACTGGCCGATTGACCGCGCGTGAACACTGCCGCGCCTGCCCTCCCTACGCCACCGCGCCGGATGCGCGGAGCGCCGCAGCCTGTTCCACGGCGACTCCCGCCTCGGCAAGCACCGCGTCCGTATGCTCGCCCAGTTCAGGAGCACCTCGACGTACGCCGCCCGGCGTGCGCGAGTGCTTCACCGGCGTGTTCGTGAACGTCACCGGCCCCACCTGCGGCGCTTCGGCTTCCACGAACATCCCACGGAAGTTCAACTGCGGGTCGACCGCGACTTGCGAGACGTCCTGCACCGGGCCGACAGCGATGCCCGTCGGGCCGAGCAGGTCCACCCACTCGCCGGTGGTGCGCTGCGCGAGGGCGGCTTCTAGGTGCGGACGCAGTTCGTCGTAGTTGACCCGCCGCAGCCAGCCGGACGCGAAACGCTCGTCGTCCTTGAGATCAGGCTTGCCGATGAGCGCGGCGAACCGCCCCCAGTGGCCGCTTGGACCGTCCGACACCGCGACCGCCACGTAGCCGTCCTTCGTCGGCAGCGCCTGCACCGGCGCGGTGACCGGGTGCCGCGTGCCGATGCGCTCGGGCATCTCGCCCACGGCGAAGTAGCGCATCAGCGGGTTCTCCAGTATCGCCGCCTGGCAGTCGAGCATCGCCATGTCGATGTGCTGGCCGAGGCCTGAGCGATCGCGCTCGACGATCGCCGACAGCACGCCGATGGTCGTGAACAGCGCGGCGGTGATGTCGCCCATGCTCACGCCGGGACGCACCGGCCCGCCGCCCTCGTCGCCGGTGATGCTCAGCATCCCGCCCATCGCCTGCACGATCACGTCCAGCGCGGCCCGTTTGGCGTACGGGCCGTTCTGCCCGAAGCCGGACACCGACGCCATGATGAGCCTCGGATTGCGCGCGCTCAGCGTCGCGTAGTCCACGCCGAGGTTAGTCATCGTCCCCGGCCTGAAGTTCTCGGTCACTACGTCCGCGCCGTCCACCAGGCGCAGGAATGTCTCCTTGCCGTCAGGGTTCTTGAGGTCGATGACGATGCTGCGCTTGCCCCGGTTGACGCTGGTGAAGTAGGTGCTGCGCTCCCTGCCGTCCCTGCCCGCGAAGAACGGCCCGTTGCGGCGCGCTTGGTCCCCGCCTGGCTGCTCCACCTTCACGACGTCCGCACCGAGGTCGGCGAGGATCATCGTGCAATAGGGGCCTGCGAGGATCCGGGTGAGGTCGACGACTCGTATCCCTTCGAGCGGGCCGGGCATGGGGTGCCTCCTTCGTGGCAACCGGATGGCGGGATTGTAGCCGCTGTACAGGAAGGGCAGACCGAAGTGTGGGGGAGAGGCGTCCTAGACGCCCATCACGTTGTAGCCGGCGTCCACGTAGAGGACGTGGCCGGTGATGCCGGATGCGAGCGGGCTCGCGAGGAAGAGCGCGGCGGAACCGACCTCCTCCTGCGTGATGTTGCGCTTCAGTGGCGAGCGGCTCGCGTGTACCTCGTGCATGTCCGTGAAGCCGGAGATGCCGCGTGCGGCCAGCGTGTTGAGCGGCCCCGCCGATATCGCGTTCACACGGACGCCGAGTACGCCGTACTCAGCCGCGAGCTGCTTCACCTCGTTCTCCAGCGCCGCCTTCGCCACACCCATCACGTTGTAGCCGGGATACACCTTATCCGCAGCGTGGAACGTCAGCGTCAGGATGCTCCCGCCGTCGGTCATCTTCGCCGCGGCGGCGCGTGCGACCGGCAGCAGCGAGTACGCGCTCACTTCCAGCGCGGTGCGGAAGCCGTCCACTCCCGTCCGGGAGAACGCCCCTTCGAGGTCGTCCCGGTTCGCGAACGCCACGCTGTGCACGGCGACACCAAGGGGCGCGACTGCCGAGGCTGCGTCCACCGCCGCTTGCACCGACGCCTCGTCAAGGACGTCGCACTCTACGGCCTGCGTCCGCTCCATGCCCTCGACGAGACCGAGGACCGAGCGCCCCATGCGCTCGTTCTGGTACGTCACCGTGAGTTCCGCACCGGCTGCGTGCAGATGCTGCGCGATGGCCCACGCGATGCTTCGCTGGTTCGCCACACCGAACACCACGGCGCTGCGGCCGGAGAGGTCTATCGCCACCGTCATGTCAGGCGCTCTCTCCGGGCCGGCCTGCGTACTGCGCCTCGCGGGCGGCGGGGCCGTGTCTGGGGTCGGGAACGAATGCGACATCCGGGCGGCGGCGGCCCCGGCGCATCTCGTGCTCTATCAACTGGAAGTCCCGCTTGGGGATGAGGTGGAGCAGCCCCTGGAACGCGAGCGGCCAGTCCTCCGGCGGCCAGCGCTTCACGTACTCCATCCGCGGGGCGATGAGCCGCGCATCCAGCACGTGATCGGCGTCCGGCACGACGTCCGGCTTCGTCTTTACCCGCCACGCCAGGGGGTCGTGTCCTTCGAAGCCGGGCCAGAGCGGCGTCTTGTCCTCGTAATGCGTGCCGGATATCGATGCTATCGCCCCGAACACCAGCCGGTGGGTCACGTAGAACAGCACGCGGTCGCCTATCTCCATGCGCTGCACGCGCCGCCGCTGCTGACGGCCCATCGCCAGCACCGAGAAATCCTTCTCCGCGCATGCGTCGAAGTACTCCGGCCAGACGGAGACCATCCAGTAGTTGCGCGGTGCGTTTGCCACGTCCCCATACTACCATGCGCCCATTCTGCCTCAGGCAGACTGCCACCACAGAAAGGGAGGCCGCACTTCGATGATGCGTGTCAGACGGGTCGTCCCCATGGAGATGGTGTACGCCGTCTCCCCGACCGGCACGGTCATCATGGGCGACTCGTTGATGTACGTTGTGCTGCCCGTGGCGGCGCTCGAGTTCGGCGTCGACGGACAGCTTGGCCTGGCAGCGTCTTTCTGGATAGGACTCGCGCTCAGCATCAACCGCTTCATCCGCCTGGTGAGCAACTCCCTCGCCGCCTCCGTCTACCAGCGGTTCGGCGTGCGCTGGCCATTCGTCGCCTCCATCGCCGTTGGCGTCCTGTCGACGCTCGCATACGGTCTGGGAAGCGGCGTCGCAGTGCTGCTGCTTGCCCGCGCCGCCTGGGGCGTTGCGTACTCGTTCATGCGGCTCGCCGCGCAACTGACAGCGTTCGCGGTCGGCACGTCCGCGATGCGGGGCAGGTTGATGGGAGTGTTCAACTCCGGGCAACGGTTCGGCAGCTTCGTCGCGGTCACCGCGGGCGCGATGGTCTTCCACCTTACTTCGAGAGAACTGACCTTCACGATCCTTGCGGCCATCGGGCTGGTCGGCGTGCTGATCGCCACCCGGGTGCCTGACCTCCGGCCTGAGCGCATCCAATCCTCCGTGGCAGGCCTGCGTGAACGCCTGAACGCCTGGGACCTCGCGATATCCCGGCTGCCCGGGTATGGCCGGAAGCTGCGCCTCCCGCTGCTGTCCATAAGCCTGATGCGCTTCGCCACGGCGTTCGGAGCGAACGGACTGGCTATCGCCACCATGGCTCCCTACCTCGCCAGGTTCGCCGACGACAACGACAGGGTGCTCGGCGGGGCGTTCGCCGTTGTCACGCTCGCAGGTCTACTGGTCGGCTCCCGTTGGCTTGCAGAGATTACGCTCGGTGTGCTGATGGGACACCTGTCGGACCGCATCGGCAGGCGGATGTCCATCGCCTTCGGGATGGCCGCGATGGTGGCTTCGCTGGCCGTTATGGTGGCGTTCGATTCCGTGGTAGCCGTGGTATTGATGATGCCCGTGCTGTTCATCGCGGCGGTGGGCGTGAACACGGCGCTGGACGCCGCCATAGGCGAAACGGCGACCAGATCGACGCGCGCTGCCGTGCTCGGCAGGTACTCGACGTGGCTGGACCTTGGCGCGGCCCTGGGGCCGTTCGCCGGGTTCCTCATCGCGGACAGGATCGGCTTCGAGGGAGGATTCCTCGTCGCAGCCGTGCTCCTGGCGCTCACGTGGGCGCTCTACGTAGCAGCCACGGGCGCCCCGCGCAGACGGCAGCACCGGCAACAGTAGCGGGAGCTTGGGTCTGCGCCCATGGGTTGAACGGCAACGAGGGTTGTACTACCCGCTAGAATGACTCCTGCGAACCACACGACAACGCCATCTTCAGGAGGCGGGTGCATGAACTACCACTACATCTCCGGTGACTCTCACATGGAGGTCGACACCGCGAACTGGACGCCACGCGTCCCGGAGCAGCACCGCGATCGCGCGCCCAAGCTCGTGCGCCTCGACGACGACACCGACGCCTGGTTCATCGACGGCAAGCAGACCCGCAAGGCGAACCCGGCCGACCTCTACGGCGGCAGGGGCCGCGAGCACTACCTGCCGTCAGGCGTGAAGTACGAGGGCACGCCGGGAACGGGCACGCCCGAGCAGCGCATGCAGGAGCAGGACATAGACGGCGTGGACGCCGAGGTGCTCTTCCCCGCGCAGGCCACCGGCCCCAGGATGTGGCGGATGGTGGACGACAACGAGGCCTACCTGAGCATCGTCAGGGCGTACAACGACTGGCTCATCCAGGACTACTGCGCCGAGAACCCGGACCGCCTCATCGGCGTGACCATCATGCCCATCATCGAGGACCTGGACGCCCATATCGATGAGCTGAAGCACTGCAAGGATATAGGCGCGAAGGCGATCATGCTGCAGGACTTCCCGTCCGGCAAACAGTACCCGTCCACCGAGGACGACCGGTTCTGGGAGACGGCGCTCGACCTCGACATGCCGGTGACCGTCCACGTGGACATCGAACGCACCGGCAAGGGCCCCTTCCTGGACTACCCCAGGGCCACGCCCGAACTGCTGAAGGAGCTCGAGGCGCCGGGCCGCAGTTTCCCGGAGCAGATGGCGCGGTTCAGCCCTATCAAGGGCAGCGGCGCGATGCCGGCCGTCCAGTGGACGCTGTCCGGCCTCTTCGACCGCTTCCCCGCCCTCAAGATACTGTTCGCGGAGAACCAGATCGGATGGATACCGTTCTTCCTGCAGAGCGCCGACATCCGCTACGAGCGGAACCGGTACTGGGCGGAGAACCAGCTCGGCTTCGAGCCGCTCTCCCGCCCGCCGAGCGAATACCTGCTGGAGCACACGCTCTGGGGCTTCCAGTACGACCGGGTGGGCGTGCTGGCGCGCGACCAGTTGAACGTGGACAACCTCATCTGGGGCTCCGACTTCCCGCACCAGGAGTCCGACTGGCCCGACTCGTTGAAGATCCTGGACCAGGCGTTCGATGGCGCACCCGAAGAGGTGCGCTACAAGATGACCTGCGGCAACGCGATAGAGTTCTTCAGACTCGACCCGAACTAGGCGTGCGCCTTCCCGGCTGGCCACGCCTGCTCCACTCCTGTCGCCATTGAGTCCGCGCCCCCGCGCACGGTACAATAGAGGAGCGTCACCCCCCGGCGACACCATCGCAGGAATCTTCCCACCGGTTCCGCATCTATTGTGGGTTTGAGTCTTCCTGTTTTCGGCAGAGGAGAGCGATTTGGCTACGTCAACCAATCTCGGATTCCCTCGTATCGGCGCGAAACGCGAACTCAAATGGGCAGTCGAGGCGTACTGGGCCGGCAGGATAGACGAACAGGAACTGCAGCAACGCGCCGCCGCCATACGCCGGGCGCACTGGGCCCTCCAGCGGAAGGCCGGCATCGCGCACATCCCCTCCAACGAATTCTCGTTCTACGACCACGTCCTCGACACGAGCGTCATGGTCGGGGCGATCCCCGAACGCTACGACGCTCCCGAGGGCGAGGTCAGCCTCGACACCTACTTCTCCATGGGGCGTGGCCGCACCGCTTCCGAAGAGCGCCCCGGCGTCTCCGCCATGGAGATGACCAAGTGGTTCGACACCAACTACCACTACATCGTCCCTGAGATAAACCGGAGCCAGCTCTTCTCCCTGCGCTCGACCAAACCGGTCGACGAGTTTGTTGAAGCGAAGGAACTCGGTATACACACCCGCCCCGTCCTCGTGGGACCGGTGACCTACCTGCTGCTCTCCAAGTCGGACGACCCTTCGTTCGACCCGCTCACGCTGCTCGAAGGGCTCGTGGACGTCTACGAGAACGTCCTCAAGCGGCTGGCGGAGGCGGGCGCCGACTGGGTGCAGATGGACGAACCCGCCCTCAGCCTCACGCTCAATGACAAGCAGCGCTCCGCGTTCGGACGGGCTTACGCCCGGCTCGTTGCGGCAGTGCCCGGACTCAACATCCTCGTCGCCGTCTACTTCGGCGACCTGCGCCAGAACACGAAGGCCGCGCTCGCGATGCCGGTGCACGGCCTGCACGTCGACCTCGCCCGCGGGCGCGCTGACCTTGAGAACATACTCGCCAAGCTCGGTGAAGGCGTCTCTCTCTCGTTGGGGCTCGTCGACGGGCGCAACGTCTGGAAGACGGACCTGGAAGAGGCCATCGCGACCGCGCGGCGCGCCTCCTCCGTGCTCGGCAACGACCGCATCCTCATCGCCCCTTCCTGCTCGCTGCTGCACTCCCCGGTTGACCTGGATAACGAGACGAACCTCGACGATGAGATGAAGTCCTGGCTCGCCTTCGCGAAGCAGAAGGTCGAAGAGGTTGCCATCATCACGAGGGCTGTCAACGGCGAGTCTGCCCGCGTTGCTGACGCATTGGCCGCCAACGCCGCCGCGATGGCGTCGCGCAGGGCGTCCACCCGCATCCACAATCCCGACGTGAAGGAGCGCAGCGCCGCCGTGACTCCGGCCATGGCGCAGCGCGCGAGCCCCTATCCCGAGCGCCGCAAGGCGCAGCAGCAGGCGCTGCGCCTCCCCGCCTACCCCACCACCACCATCGGTTCGTTCCCGCAGACGCCGGAGATCCGAAAGGCGCGTGCGAGCCGCAACCGCGGCGAGCTCACCACCGAAGAGTACGAGCACTTCATGCGTGAGGAGATTGAGCGCTCCGTCCGTTTCCAGGAGGAGACCGGTCTGGACGTGCTCGTTCATGGCGAGCCGGAACGCAACGATATGGTCGAGTACTTCGGTGAGCAGCTGGAGGGCTACGTCTCCACCGCGAACGGCTGGGTGCAGAGCTACGGCTCCCGCGCCGTCAAGCCGCCCATCATCTACGGCGACCTCCACCGACCCGCCCCCATGACCGTGGACTGGATCTCCTATGCGCAGTCGCTCACGCGGCAGCCGGTCAAGGGCATGCTCACCGGGCCCGTCACGATGCTTCAGTGGTCGTTCGTGCGCGACGACCAGCCGCGCAGTGAGACGTGCCGCCAACTCGCCCTCGTCATCCGCGACGAGGTCTGCGACCTCGAAAGCGCCGGCATACGCGTCATCCAGGTGGACGAGCCCGCGGTCCGCGAAGGGCTGCCCCTCCGACGCGAGGACTGGGACGCCTATCTCGCGTGGGCCGTCGAGTGCTTCCGCATCGCCACCAGCGGCGTCGAGGACCGCACCCAGATGCACACCCACATGTGCTACGCCGCCTACGACGACATCATCGAAGCCGTCGCCGCCATGGACGCCGACGTCATCTCCATGGAGAACTCCCGCTCCGACGGCACGCTGCTCGACACTTTCCGTGTACACCCCTACCCCAATGAGGTAGGCCCCGGGGTCTACGACATCCACTCCCCGCGCATCGCGGAGACCGACGAGATGAGCGACCTCCTCCGTAGAGCCGTGGCCGTCATTCCGGCGGAACGGCTCTGGGTAAACCCGGACTGTGGCCTCAAGACCCGGCGCTGGGAAGAGGTGAAGCCCTCGCTCCTCAACATGGTGGATGCTGCGAAGGAGCTGCGGGGCCAGTCGTGAGCCGTCTCGCCTACCGGCAGGCCGCCGTCTGCTTCCTGGAGACCGCTGGCAGGGTGCGGCCGGAGCAGTGGGGTGCACCGGGGCTCGGCGTCTGGACCGTTCGCGACCTCGTCGGCCACGCCAGCCGCTCCATAACGCGTGTCGAAGAGTTCGGCGTTCGGCGCGCTGAGTCGATCGACATCACGTCCGCTGTGCACCACTACCGCCGGTCCCTCCGACAGCCGAGCGACGACGAGCGCGTCGCCGAGCGAGGGCGTATCGCCGGCCGCGAGTTGGGCGACGACCCGCTCGCCACCATGAACGCCGACTGGGCGCGCGCTGAACCGGTCCTCGACGCAACCGATGAGGACACCGTCATCGACTACGACAACGGCGGCATCCGCTTCGGCGACTATCTGGAGACGCGCATCTTCGAGCTCACCGTCCACACGCTGGACCTCGCGAACGCCATCGGCATCGAGGTCGAGCCGTCACGCGAGGCGCTGGGCGTCACGCTGCAGCTGCTCGCCGCGCTCGCCGTCGAGTCCGGCAGAGGCGCATCGCTCGCCCTCTCTGGCACCGGCCGCGGCCCCCTCCCGGACGGCTACACCGTCCTGGGATAGGCCGGGTGGACTACGCCTATCCCTTCACCAATGGCTTGACGAAGTTCGCGAAGTCCGTGCGCTGGCGGAAACCGGCCTTTGCGAAGAACCCTCTCTCGAACGACTCGGCATCGACACGGTTGTTGAGCATCAACCGCTGGCACCCCACCTCGCTGGCCTGCTCCTCTACCGCCTCCATGAGCCGGTTGCCCAGCCCGTGCCCCCGCCAGTCGGCACGGACCAACAGGTCTGACACGTAGGCTTCTCGCCCGCCCAGCATCGGAAAGGGGACCCAGTGCACCGCGACGTAGGCGACGACTTCCCGTCCCACTGCGGCAACGATGATCTCGTGACCGGACTGACCGATACACTCGTTCGCCACCTTCCCCACCGCCTCCGCATCGCTCCTCCCACCGCGCTCGAGGGCAAGCGCCACCACCAGGTCTCTGATGCCGTCTGTGTCCGACGGCTGCGCCGCACGAAGGGTAATGTCCTCCATGACGCCCCCTAACTCCCCGCCCACGGCCCTTGCTGACCGGACGGGCCCTGCCGCTGCAGCACCGTGCTCACCGGCACGACCGGCTCCGACGGCGCGTCGAACGCGGGGATGACCTCCTCCCCGAACAGCCGTATCGACTTGTCCACGTGCTCGGTCGGCATCCGTCCGATGTGGTGGCTGCCCGCCCACACGGTGAAGCCGAGCCGCTTCTGCGTCTCCGCTATCCGCCGCGTCACCGTCTCCGGGCTGCCGATGATGGCCAGCCCGTTCTCTATCCAGAAGTCGTAGGACTGCCGCGCCTGCGCGAATATCCGCCCGTTCGCCCGCGTGTACCGCGTGTTGTCGGTCCCCTTCCCGCGCGGGTCGCTCCCGAAACCGATGCGTGTGTTGGTCACGTGCTCGCGGTCGATGCCGTAGTACTCCAGCAGGTACGGCTCCGCCTCAGCGCGGGCCTGCTCGTCGGTCTCCGCGACGTGGACGACGCGCACCAGCATCTGCCGCGGCATCGGGGCCGGGGTGCTCGCACTCGTGCCAGATCCGCCGGAAGTGCTCAAACTTGTCCACCAGCTCGTCGTCCGTGGAGATGTTCGTCGCCACGTCATTGTTGCGCTCCGCCGCCCACTCGAACGCGCGCAGGCTGTGGCAGGCGATCCAGATGGGCGGATGCGGCTGTTGGTACGGCTTCGGCATCGGCAGCATCTCGTCGTACTGCCAGAACCTCCCCCGGTGCGTCACCTCGTCCTTCGTCCACGCGTCCTCGATCACCTTCATCGCCTCTTCGCTCGCAGCGTGGCGCTCGTAGTAGTCGATGCCCCAGCGGATGAACTCGTGCTCGTGCGTCCCCAGCCCGGAGCCGAACTCCACCCTCCCCTTCGACAGGTGGTCGAGCGTCGCCACCTCCTGCGCCAGCCGCATCGGGTTGTGGAACGGCAGCTGCCAGATCATCGCGCCGACGTGGATGCGCTCCGTGGCCGCCGCGACCGCCGTGAGGAAGACGGTCGGCGCCGTGATCGCCCCGATGTACGAGGCCTGGTGCTCGATGATCCAGTAGTAGCGGTAGCCGAGCTCGTCCATCATGCGGGCCTGGCGGATGTGCTCGTCGTACGCCGCAGCCGCCGACCCGAGGCGCTTGATGTCGTTGATCTTGACCGCGCCCCACGCGCCGAATTCCAGTGGCGGCATCTGTCTCTCCTCTACCTGAAGGCGGGGATGACTTCTTCGCCGAACAGCGTTATGGACGACTCCACCATGTCGTGCGGCATCCGCCCGATGTGGAACTTCCCCGCGAAGTGGTCGTACCCGATCTTCTCCCGCCCCTCCGCTATCTGGCGCGCAACAGACTCCGGGCTGCCGACGAGCGCCAGCCCGTTGTCGAGCCAGAACTCGTAGGAGCGCGCGCACTCGCGGAAGATGCGCCCCCGTTCACGGATGTCCTCGCTGTCCTCGTGCCCCATCCCCCGCGGATGGGAGCCGAACCCGATGCGGCTGGACGTGACCAACTCCCGCCCCAGCGTGTTCGCCTCCAGCAGGTACTGTTGCGCCTGTTCGTGCGCCTGCTCATCCGACTCCGCCACGTGCACCACGCGCATCAGGAACTGGCGCGGCATCGGCCCCTCGTGTCCGTACCCTTTCCACGCCTCGCGCCACTCAGAGAACTTCTGGACCATCGACTCGTCGGTGTCGATGTTCTGCGCCATGTGATAGCCGCGCTTTGCAGCGAAGTCGATCGCGCGTGGGCTGTGCACCGCCGCCCATATCGGCGGATGCGGCTTCTGTAGCGGCACCGGCTGTATCAGCGCCTCGTCTATCTGCCAGTACTTCCCCTCGTACGTCACCGTGCCGTCGCCGCCCCACGCCAGCTCGATGATGTCCAGCATCTCCTCGCCCATCTCCTGGCGCGAGTAGAAGTCGAGCCTCCAGCGCATGAACTCGTGCTCGTGCACGCCGATGCCGGTGCCGAACTCGGCGCGTCCGCCGGAGAGGTGGTCCAGCATCGCCACGTCCTGCGCCAGCCGGATCGGATGATGGAACGGCAGCTGCCAGATCATCGTCCCGAGACGCAGTGCCTCCGTGTGCCGCGCCACCGCCGTCAGGAACATCTGCGGCGATGTGATCGCCCCCACGTAGGAGCCCTGGTGCTCCAGCGTCCAGTAGTACTCGAATCCCACGCGCTCCATCAGTTGCGCCTGCCGGATATGCGCCTCGTACACCTCCGCTGCGCTCGATGCGTTGAGCACCTCGTACGTCTGCATCTGGTCCCACACGCCGAATTCGAGTCGCTCCATGAGCGCATACCTCCTCTGCCGAAAACGCCCCTATGCTACGCTTAATACATGGCAGACGCCCCCCTCCGCACCACGGTCCTGCACGACGACCACGTCTCTCTCGGCGCCCGCATGGTGCCGTTCGCCGGATACGACATGCCCGTGCAGTACGCGGGCGTCCTCGCCGAGGCGCGCGCCGTCCGCACCGCAGCCGGCATCTTCGACGTCTCCCACATGGGCCGCTTCGCCGTGGACGGGCCGGACGCCCGCGCGCTCCTCGACTGGGTGCACACCGCTGAGATCGGCGAGGCAATGCCGATGGGCCGCGCCCGCTACGGCCTCCTCTGCAACGAGTCCGGCGGCATCATCGACGACGCCATCGTCTACCGGCTGGGCGAGGAACGCTTCATGATCGTCGCGAACGCCGCGAACGCCGAGAAGGTCTTCGCGTGGCTGGAGCGATGGCGCGCCGAGCGCTTCTCCAACACAACGCTCACCGACCGCACCGCGGAGATCGCGATGATCGCCCTCCAGGGCCCGGACGGTACGTACATCGCCGGACAGGTCGCCGGGTTCGACCCCGATGCCGTGCGCCCGTTCAACGTCGTCGAGACGGAGGTCATGGGCGCGCCCGCCCTCATCGCCCGCACCGGCTACACCGGCGAGGACGGCGTCGAGATTATGCCCGCGTCGGAGACCGCGTCCGCACTCTGGCGCGCCCTCATGGACGCGGGAGCGGCGCCCTGCGGACTTGGCGCGCGCGACGCGCTCCGGCTGGAGGCCGCCCTGCTGCTGCACGGCTCCGACATGGACGAAACGGTCAACCCCATCGAGGCCGGGTTGGAGCGTTTCGTCCGGCTGGAGCGCGATTTCTGCGGCGCCGACGCGGTGCGCACAGCCGCCGAGCAGAGCACCGCGCGCGTCCTTGCGGGCTTCCGCACGGCGGAGCGCGGACCCGCTCCGCGAGCCCATCACCGCATCCTCGTCGACGGCTCCGACGTGGGCGAAGTTACGAGTGGCAGCTACTCGCCTTACCTTGACACCAATATAGGCCTCGGCTATCTTCCGAGGGAGGCCAGCGAGCCCGGAAACCCCATCGCCGTGGACGTTCGCGGACGGCAGATTCCGGCGCAGATCGTGGCCCTTCCCTTCTACAAGAGGTCGCGATAGCTATGCCTGTTCCGGAAGACCGCCGCTATTCCAAGGAGCACGAGTGGGCGCTGGCTGAACCGGACGGCCTCGTCCTCGTCGGTATCACCGACTTCGCGCAGCACGAGTTGGGCGACGTCGTCTACGTCGAGCTCCCCCAACCCGGCGACCGCGTGACCCAGAACGCCCAGATGGGCGAGGTCGAGTCGGTCAAGGCCGTCTCCGAACTCTTCTCCCCCGTCTCGGGCGAGGTCACCGCCGTCAACGACGAGGTGAAGAACGCGCCCGAACTGCTGAACGAGAGCCCGCACGAGAAGGGCTGGCTCATCCGCGTCAAACCCGACGACCCCGCCGAGCTCGACACCCTGCTGGACGCCGCAGCCTACACGGCGCTGACCGAGTGAGTCTGACCACGGCCCGTATGTCTGACTCGCCGCTCACCTCACCCTTCATCCCCAACACCGACGACGACCGCGCCGCGATGCTCGCGGAGGTCGGCGCGCCTGCCGTCGAAGCCCTGTTCGGAGACATCCCGGAGCAGTTCCGCCACCCCGGGCTCGCGCTCCCGGCCCCGGTGCCGGAGATGGAGCTGCGCGCGGAGATGACGGCGCTGGCGCAGCGCAATTTCCACGCGGGTGAGCACCCGAGCTTCCTCGGAGCGGGCGTCTACCACCACTTCTGCCCCGCCGTCGTCGCGCCCCTGGTGACGCGCGGAGAGTTCCTCACCTCCTACACCCCCTACCAGCCGGAGGTATCGCAGGGCACGCTGCAGGCCACCTTCGAGTTCCAGACCCTCACCGCCCAGCTGTTCGGCATGGAGGTCTCCAACGCGGGCATGTACGACGGAGCGAGCAGCCTCGCGGAAGCCGCGCTCATGGCCTGCCGCGTCACGAAGCGCTCCCGCGTCGCCGTGCTCGACACCGTCAACCCGCACTACGTCGACACGATCCGCTTCTACGCGCAGCCGCAGGGCCTCGAGGTCTACCTGACGTCGCCCGCATCGCCGGAACTCCAGCCGGATACCGCCTGCCTCATCTCCCAGTACCCCAACTTCTTCGGAGCGTTCGAGGACTCGCAGGCGCTCGTCGACCTCGCGCACGAGCAGGGTGCGCTCGCCGTCATGTCGTGCGACCCCACCGCGCTCGCCATGTACGAGCCGCCCGGCGCGTTCGGCGCCGACATCGCCACCGGCGAGGGGCAGGCGCTCGGCATCCCGCCCAGCTTCGGCGGCCCGTACGTCGGCATCTTCACCTGCCGCCAGGAGTACGTCCGTCAACTGCCGGGGCGCATCGCGGGCAAGACCGTGGACACCGAGGGCCGCACCGGCTACGTGCTCACCCTCCAGCCGCGCGAGCAGCACATCCGACGCGAGCACGCCACCTCCAACATCTGCACCAGCACCGCGCTCATCGGCCTCTGGGCCACCATCTACCTCGCGCTCATGGGCAAGCAGGGACTCCGCCACGTCGCCGAGCTCTGCTACCAGAAGGCCCACTACGCCGCGTCCCGCATCGCCGGACTCCCCGGCTACAGCCTTCCCAACAACGACCCCTTCTTCCAGGAGTTCGTCGTCTCCTGTCCGAAGCCTGCCGCCGAGGTCAGCGCCGCACTGGAGCAGCGTGGCATCATCGGCGGACTGGACGTGAGCGACCGCTACCCGAACGGCATGCTGCTCTGCGTCACCGAGGTCAACACCCGCGCCCAGATAGACCGCCTCGTGGACGCGCTCGCGGAGATAGGCCGATGACCTCGATCCCCGACACTCCGCTCCGCGAGGAAGCGCACAACCGTCGCAGGCTGCTGATGGAGCGCAGCCGTCCCGGACGCACCGGCGTCACGCTCCCCGCGTCCGACGTGCCGCCGCAGCTCATGCCGGAGCAGGCGATGCTCCGCGACGACCTGCAACTGCCCGAAGTCACCGAGGGCGAGGTCGTCCGCTACTTCACGTACCTCAGCCAGCTGAACTTCTCCATCGACACCAACTTTTACCCCCTCGGCAGCTGCACGATGAAGTACAACCCCAAGCTGAACGAGGCGGTGGCCGCAACACCCGGCTTCGCGCTCGCGCACCCCGCGCAGCCCGAGGCGCAGGTCCAGGGATGCCTGGAGGCCGTGTTCACACTGCAGACCTGCCTCCAGGAGGTCAGCGGACTGCCGAGCGCCAGCCTCGCCCCGCTCGCCGGAGCGCAGGGCGAGCTCGCGGGCATCCTCACGCTCCGGGCGGCGCTCGACGCCCGCGGAGAGAGTAACCGCCGCAAGATGTTGATACCGGACACCGCCCACGGCACCAACCCCGCGTCCGCGGCCATGGCTGGCTTCCAGGTCATCTCCATCCCCTCCACGTCCGGCGGCGATATCGACCTCGATGCCGTCCGCGCCGAGGCTGATGAGGACCTCGCGGGCGTGATGTTCACCCAGCCCACGACCCTCGGCCTCTTCGACCGCAACGCCATCGAGATGTGCCGCATCGTCCATGAGGCCGGGGGCCTCGTCTACGGCGACGGCGCAAACATGAACGCGCTGCTCGGGCGCGCCAAGCTCGGCCACTTCGGCTTCGATGTCGTCCACATGAACCTGCACAAGACGTTCAGCACGCCCCACGGCGGCGGCGGTCCCGGCGCGGGCCCCATCTGCGTCACCGAGGCGCTCGCCCCGTTCCTCCCCGGCCCCATCGTCGTCCGGCGGGACGACGGCTCCTATGGCAGCGAGATGCCCGCGCAGAGCATCGGGCGCTGCGGCGCATCGCAGGGCAACTTCGGCGTCCTGATCCGCGCGCTCACCTACATCTCGCTCCTTGGCGGCGAGGGCATGCTGAACATCAGCGGCAACGCCGTGCTCAACGCCAACTACCTCCTCGCGAGACTCCGCCCACTCTTCGAGCTCCCCTACGACCGCTCCGTCATGCACGAGGTCGTCTTCGCCGCGCGCAAGCGGGCCGGAGCGACCGCGCTCAACGTCTCCAAACGCCTGCTCGACCACGGCTTCCACGCCCCCACCATGTATTTCCCGCTCGTCGTGCCCGAAGCGCTCATGATCGAGCCCACCGAGACCGAATCGAAGGAGACGCTCGACGCCTTCATCGAGACCCTCGAACGCATCGACGCCGAAGCCGCGGTGGACGAGGAGTTTCTGCGCGGAGCGCCTTACGGCACCCCCATCTCCCGGCTCGACGAGGCCCGCGCCGCCCGCCGCCCCGAACTCCGCTGGCGCCCTGCCGAGGACTGAAAAGCGGGGGCAGAGCGTGCGCACCAGGCACGGTGCGGGCTTCTCCGGAACAGGCTGGCACTGTATGGTTCGTGCCATCGCCAGCAACCTTGCATCCAAGAGGAGCCAGCATGTCTGCATACGTGATAACCGATGTTGAGATAACGGACGCGGATCTGTTTGGACAGTTCTTCGAGCGCGTGACGGGTACTGTTGAAGCTCACGGCGGCAGGTTCGTGGCGCGTGGTGGCGAGATCGAAGTCAGACTGGGCTCCTGGACACCCAGGCGCCTCGCGATCATCGAGTTCGGCAGCATGGAGCAGGTTCACGCATGGCTGGACTCCCCGGAGTACACCGCGCTCGATGACCTTCGCTCGAGGGCAGCCAACATCAACATGGTGGTCACCGAAGGCTTATAGCCTGCGTGGGAGGAAGTGAAAGCATGGCCAGGATGAGCGGCGGTGAAGCCCTGGTGCAGTCCCTCGTACGTGAGGGCGTTGAAGTCGTATTCGGCATCCCCGGCATACACTTGAACGGCATCGTCGCCGCCATACGGGACGAACCCCGCATCCGCATGATCACGACCCGCCACGAGCAGGGTGCCGCGCACATGGCCGACGGTTACGCCCGCGCCTCCGGCAGGCCGGGGGTCGCCCTCGTCGTACCCGGCACGGGCGTCTACAACGCAGCCGCCGGGCTGGCCACCGCGTACGCCCGCTCGTCGCCCGTGCTCCTCATCGCAGGCCAGGTCCCCCGGGGCCAGGTAGGCAAGAACCTCGGCGCCGTCCACGAGATCATGGACCAGGGGGGCACCCTGGCCCCCGTCACCAAGTGGCGGCGGCAGGTGCTCACTCCGCGGGACGTTCCGGCCGCCGTATCCGAGGCATTCCGGCAGATGCGCACCGGACGGCCCCGCCCAGTCCTGATCGAGATGCCCCCTGAGACCGGGGTGGAGCGCGACGAGGTCCAGTTGCGGGCCCCGGCTCCCACCTCGCGCATCGTGCCGAGCCCGGAGCAGCTGCGGGAGACCGCCCGCGTCATCGCCGCGTCGCAGCGCCCCCTCATCTTCGTCGGCGGCGGAGTGGCGCAGTCGGGCGCGGAAGAGGCCCTCGTGGAACTAGCCGAAGCAACCCGCATCCCGGTCATGACCTCCGGCGGCGGCAAGGGCGCCATCCCGGACAGCCACCCCCTCTGCTACGGCTCATGCCTCAGCCCCCGTGCGGACGTACAGGAGATGAACGAACTCGTCGACGTGATGCAGTCCGCCGATGTCGTGATAGGCATCGGGACGCGGTTCTCGATGGGCAACCCCGCGGGTGAAGCCTCCACCCTGATCAACATCAACATAGACGACTCCGAACTCACCCGGGTCCAGGCAAACACCATCCCCCTGCACGGCGACGCAAAGGCGACCATCGAAGCGCTCCTTCCCCACCTCGCCGAGGCCGGGGCTGGCGACCGCTCGTCGCCCGAAGAAGCCGTCGCCGCCGCCCGGCACCTCATAGCCTACTACGACATCCACCTCCGCGAGCCGCAGTTCCCCATCATCGAAGCGATCCAGCACGGTGTCCCCAACGACGCCTTCACCGTTTGGGACATCACCCAGCTCGGCTACTACTCCCGCACGCACTACAAGGTGGACCACCCGAAGACGTATGTCGACTCCGGTTACTCCTACAACCTCGGCGGTGCGTTCCCCACGGCGCTGGGCGTGAAGGTCGCCCAGCCGGACCGTGCCGTCGTCTGCATCAACGGAGACGGCGGCTTCATGTTCAACGCCGCCGAGCTCTCAACCGCGGTCAAGTACGGCATCAACGTCGTCACCATCCTCTTCAGGGACGACGCTTATGGCAACGTCGCACGCGACCTGGACGATTTCTTCTCCGGCGCCTATGAGACTGACCTGCACAACCCGGACTTCATCAGGTTCGCCGAGTCTTTCGGCGCGGTCGGCATGCAGGCGGACGACCCTCTGGACCTGGAACGGCTGCTCCCCCTCGCACTGGAACGCCGGGCGCCGGTGATCATCGACGTGCCCGTCCACGACGTATCCTTCGCACGGGCCAGACAACACGCCATGCTGCCGAAGGTGGCATGGACGCAGCCCCAGGAGGGCCTCATCCAGCCCTGAGCCCCGCCTTCCCCTTTATCTTCCCCACTCTTCCCGCTATGCTGTTCCTCGAATTCCCCCTCTCTCAGGAGGCCCCCATATGGTGGACGTAGGCCAGCAAGCCCCGGACTTTACCCTCAAGGACCAGAATGGAGAGGACGTCTCCCTCGCCGCATTCAAGGGCGAGAAGTGGGTCGTCATCCACTCCTTCCCCGCCGCATTCACCGGCGGCTGAACGACCCAGACTGCTACCTTCAACCGTGCGTTGAAGTCGTTCGAAGAGATGGGCGCACGTGTCCTCGGACTCGGCGCCGACGCCCGCCCCGCCCTCAGGGCGTGGGGGACCAACTTGGGCGGGCTCAACCACTCGCTCCTGTCGGACTTCTGGCCCCACGGCCAGGTCGCTCGGGCGTACGGCATCTTCAATGAGGACTCCGGCATGTGCGCCAGGTCCATCTTCATCATCGACCCCGAAGGAGTCGTCCGGTACCGCGAGACCTACCAGGGCGTCCTGCCCGACCCCGATGTCATCCGGGAAGAGCTGACCAGGCTCCAGGGATAGACGTCAGCAGCAACGAGCGATGCGAAAGGGGCTGCGGCGGCGCAGCCCCTTCTCGTTCCCGGTAGCCACACTATGACCTCCCCCAACGAAGCAGACCTCAAGCGCGCCCCGTTCGCCGAGAGCGACGTTGCCCTGGTCTACGACCAGCGCAAGCGGCGATACCGCGTCGAACTCAGGAGCGGCGCGCTCGTCGAGACGCACCTCGGCTACGTCACCCACGACGAGATCATCGGGCGGTGCGAGGGCTTCTTCCTCGTCACGAACAAGGGCCATCGCCTCTTCATCCTCCGTCCGCCGTTCGCCGACGCCGTGAAAGAGCTCCCGCGCCAGAGCCAGGTCATCTACCCCAAGGACCTCGCTGCCCTCCTGATGCACGCCGACGTCTACCCCGGCGCGCGCGTCATCGAGGTCGGGCTCGGCTCGGGCGCAGCTTCAGCCGCGCTCCTCCGGGCTGTCGGGCCGGACGGCTCGGTCGTCTCGCACGAGGTCCGCGAGGAGGTCGTCGAGGCGGCGCGGCGGAACGTCGCGCACCTCGCGCCCGGCGCCGCCAACCACCGTATCGTCCTCGGCGACGCCTACGCCGGCGGGCTCGGAACGGATGAGGCCGACCGCATCGTCGCCGACGTGCCGGAGCCGGGGTTGCTGCTCGACTCCGCGGCCGGTGTGCTGCGGACGGGCGGCGTCTTCGCCGCCTACCTGCCGACCGTCCTGCAGGTGCACGAACTGATGATGCGCCTCACCCGCGACGACCGCTGGCATATGGCCGAGGCGTTCGAGCTGCTGGAGCGCCCGTGGCACTTCTCCGAGACCAGCGCCCGCCCCGACCACCGCATGGTCGGCCACACCGGCTTCATCGCCACCGCCCGCCGCACCGAACCGCCCCCGCGTTGAGGCGGGGTGGCGGAGTGCGCTACCCCCCAACCCCGAACGGCATGTGCCGCGCTCCCGCGAGCGGCGCAGGCGCGGACTCCGGCGGACTCGCCTCCAGCACCCCCTCCGTTGGCGCATCCTTGGCGAACGCCAGCACCCTGAACCCGCCCATCCCCTCGCCGTCCACCAGCACGTCGATGCCATGCAGGTTCGCCATCCGCTCGATACGGCTCAGCCCGCTCCGTTCCGCTATCTCCGCTCGATAGCCATCGATGCCCAGCGACCGCAACCATTCCGCTTGCGGCATCTCCCCCGCTTCCGCGAATCCCGCCGCGATCGCCGCTGACCGCACGGACGTGAACTCCACGTGCGCGCTGATGTCCTGCCTCCCCACACCGAAGTACGGGTTCATCCCCAGCGTATGGCCGGAGTAGCAGCGCAGCGTCCCGGCACGGCGGGACTCGTCGTAGTAGGCCGGCGC
Organism: Dehalococcoidia bacterium; assembly: GCA_034422595.1. GTDB lineage: Bacteria > Chloroflexota > Dehalococcoidia > Lucifugimonadales > Australimonadaceae > Bin16. The sequence goes on from DAOUJO010000016.1 coordinate 213,543, forward strand.
CTCGTGGCCGTAGTCCACGAGCAGCAGGTAGCCGCGCTCGACGGCGGCGAACGCCTCCCGCAGCCACGGTTCCGGCGCGAGGCTCACCTCCGTCCGAAAGCCCTCGGAGAGCGTTACGCCCAGGCTGTCGAACCGCTCGGCCAGTGCCGGCGTGGACGGTTCGCCCGTCACCTCCATGAAACCGCCCTCCGGTGCGGCGTCCACGAACAGCTCGCGCAGCCGCCCGCCCTCCTGCGTAACGCGGTGCAGTGGCATGGCGTCGAGCAGTTCGTTCGCAAGCACGACCCCGCTCCCGCCCAACGCAGGGACGCCCCCGGAGCATATCCAACGGGACGGGAAGCCCGGCGGCGGTTCGCGCAGGTCGACCGCCGTGTACGCCAGCGCGTCCGGGAGACCGCTCTCGAGCGAGCGTGCGTGCTCGACGATGTCCAGTGCGAGCGTGCCGTCGCCGGCGCCTGCCTCGATGACGTTGAAGGGCGCCGGGCTGCCGAGCGCACGCCACATCGTGAGCAGTTGCCGCGCGGCGAGCGCTCCGAAAGCGGGGTGTGCGAGCGGTGCGGTGTAGAAGTCGCCGAGGGGGCCGAAGGAGCGGCGCGACGCGTAGTAGCCGCCGTCCGGCCAGTAGAGCGCGATCTCCATGAACTCGGCGAACGTGATGGGGCCGCGCAGCGTGATGCGTCTGCGGGCTTCGGCGTCAGCGCCGGTGGGAGCGAACAGGCCTGTCATGCGCCGTGACAGGGGTGGTGCTAACCGCTGGAACGGCTAGCGCGGGTTGCGGTTGACGTGGCTGCCTTCCGATTCCCAACTGGTGATCTTGATGGAGTTCCTGAACTCGCGGGTCTCCCCACACCGCTTGCAGGTGCCGTAACTGGTGGGCCCGTTCGGGCTCTCTATAGCCCAATGATGCGCACAACCGGGCTCCGCCTCGGCGATCTCGATCCCCTGCTGCTGGGTCATAACGCTCCGTGCCTCCCTCTCCTGGCAGAGTCTATCCTCGTTGGTCTATGGGAACGAACTCGACGTCTATCGGTCCGTCATATCTCATCTGCGGCCTGATGAGCATGTTCTTGTCCTGTTGTTCCAGCACCTGCGCGACGTAACCGGGCACCCGTGCGACGGCGAAGATGGAGATGAACAGGTCTTCCGGTATGCCCAGCAGGTAGTAGACGGAGCCGGCCCAGAAGTCCACGTTCACGCATATCCCGCGCTCCGCGTACGGGCGCATGTGCTCTTCCACCCGGCTGAGTATCTGGAACCACTTCGGGTCCCCCATCTTCTCCGCCAAGCGGCGGGAGCCCTCGCGAAGGTGCCGTGCCCGCGGGTCCTCCGCGCGGTAGACGGCGTGTCCGAAGCCCATGATCCGCTCGCGCCGTTCGTGCTTGCCCGCGAGGTACGCCTCGACGTTGTCGACCTCCCCGATCTCCAGCGCCATCTTCATCACGCCCTCGGCGGCTCCGCCGTGCAGCGGGCCCTTGAGCGTGCCGAGACCGGTCACGATTGCGCCGTGAACGTCGGCGAGCGTGCTCGCCGTGACGCGCGCTGCGAAGGAGGAGGCGTTGGAGCCGTGGTCCAGGTGGACGATGAGGTCCTTGTCCATGAGGCGGGCTGTCTCGTCGTCGGGACGTTCGCCGAGGAGCATGTAGAGGAAGTTCGCTGCGTGGGAGAGAGAGGAGTCGGGAGAGATCGGGGCCTGGCCGCTGCGGATGCGGTGGTGGGCGGCGATGATGGTGGGTGTCTGTGCGGTGATCCTGAGGCCTTTGCGGAGCGTCGCCTCGTGGGAGATGTCGTCGACCTCGGGGTCGAACGCCGCCAGGGCGGAGATGCCGGTGCGTAGGACGTCCATCGGGTGAGCGTCCTTCACGCGCTCGATGACCTCCAGCACCTCCTGCGGCACTGCTCTGCTGCTCCGGAGTGTCGAGTCGAACTCGTCCAGTTCCGCGCGTGTTGGGAGATGCTTCACGAGCATGAGGTGCATCACTTCCTCGAAGCTCGCGTGCTCGGCCAGGTCGTGGATCTCGTAGCCCCGGTAGATGAGGCGTCCTACGTCGCCGATGACCAGGCTGGACTCAGTGGACTCGAAGTAGACGTCCCTGAGCCCGCGCTTAAGCTCGATCTCCTTCTGGGCCATGCAGCCTCCCTCCGCTGTTCCGCGCGTAATCAGGCATAAATCAGCCCCTTCTCCATGGGGGATGCGGAGCGGGGCTGCATGGACGCGGGGCAGATACGACATCCGCGCCAGACGCCTGATTCGCTTCGAGAATCCGGCTCTCGCCGGACTTCGCGCCTGTGGGCGAGCATACCGCTGGCCTCTCTGCGGTGTCAACGCGCGCGCTCGTGACCGCTCACAGGCGGCTGGGCCGTGAAGCCCCGTCTCATCTGGCCGGAAGGACGCGAATCATGCCCTCTTGTCGGGATAGAGGATTCCGCCTCGCTGAACGCCTGTGGATGACTGAATCGTTCATTCTGTTAATCTTGGAGCGCGGGAACCCTAATATTGCATCGACGCCTTCACCGCATCGCGTCGATTGACACCCCACCCTGCGCTCCGTAACCTACCTATTTGGCGTGTGTCAGCCTGGCCGCTCGCTGCGCACGGTGCCTGACTGCGAAACCACCCGTCTCCGGGCTCATCTGACAGGAAGCAGTCAGGGAGGCTTACACGGAGGACTGAGACGATGGCCAGCCGAAGTGAGATTATCGTCCGCTTTGCCGGCGAAGGTGGCCAGGGAGTCGTAACCGCAGCAGAGATGCTGGCCCGGGCTGCCACCGGCGTCGGCTACCATGCGCTTACCTTCGCTACCTTCCCCTCGCAGATCCTTGGAGGCCCGACCTGGACACAGGCGCGCGTCTCCCGCACCCCCGTCGAGAGCCCGGGTGATGCCATAGACATCCTCGTCGCCTTCAACGACGAGGCCTACCACGAGCATCGCACCGAGGTGCACGACGGAGGCATCATCCTCCTCGATCCCTCCGTGACCCCCCTGCCCGACGAGCACCTCCGCTGCGTGACCGTCCCCTTTGACGAGCTCGCCAAGCAGACCGGCGAGTCCCGGGCAGCCAACATGGTGGTCATGGGCGGGCTCTCCAGGCTCATCAACATGCCCGTCAACTACTTCAAGGAGTTCGTCTCCCAGCGGTTCGCGGGCCGCGACAAGGTCGTCGAGGCCAACCACATGGCCCTCGACCTCGGCCTCGCCCACCTCGCGGAAGAAGACCCCATCAGCGACCTCGGCGAGCCCGAGAAGCCGGACTACGAGCAGGTCTTCATCAAGGGGAACGACGCGCTCTCCGTGGGCGCGCTGCACGCCGGCATAGACTTCTACTTCGGCTACCCCATCTCCCCCGCGACGCCCGTGCTCGTCTACATGGAGCGCAACCTCGTCGGCGAGGGCAAGTTCGCCTACCAGGCCAGCTCCGAGATCGAGGCCATCACCGGCATCGTCGGCGCGGGATTCGCCGGGAAGAAGTCCATGACCGCTACGTCCGGCCCCGGCTTCACCCTCATGGGCGAGGGCATCGGCCTCGCCTGGATGGCCGAGATACCCTGCGTCATCGTCGACGTGCAGCGCGGCGGCCCCGCCACGGGCCTCCCCACCAAGACCGAGCAGTCGGACCTCAACGCCGCGCTCAGCCCCGCTCACGGCGACTCCTCCATCCCCGTCATCGCCGCGGGCAGCGTGGAGGAGTGCTTCTTCGCCACCGTCCACGCCTTCAACTGGGCCGAGCGCTACCAGGGCCCCGTCATCCTGCTCAGTGAGCACTCGCTCGCCGAGCGAGCGCAGAACATCCCGAAGCCTGACCTCGCCGCAACGCCGGTCGAGAGCAGGAACGTCTACAAGGGCGAGAACGGCTACCTCCGATACGAGTCGCAGGAGATCTCCGCCTTCCCCGTGCCCGGCGGCGCGGGCGCCTACGTCGCCAACGGCTCCGAGCACGACATCTACGGCGACACCACCCACCTCGCCAAGTACCACATCCACATGACCGAGCGGCGCTTCGGCAAGCTCAAACTGCTGGAAGGCACCTACGAGAGCGACAACGCGTCCGCGTCGGTCGCCGTGATCCCGTGGGGCGGCTCCAAGGGGCCCACGCTGGAAGCCTTCCAGCAGCTCCGGAGCGCGGGTGTCGACATCGCGTGGTACTACACCATGTTCCTCAATCCCCTGCCCACTGCGCTGCTGGACGAGCTGCGCTCCAAGGACCTCGTCATCGTCCCTGAACTCAACTACCAGGGACAGTTCGCGAGCGTCCTGCGCTCCCAAGGCGTCAGGGCAGAGGCCATCACGCAGTACACGGGCTTGCCGTTCCGTCCCACGGAACTCGGCGAGCGGATCAAAGCGCGCCTGGCGGGAGCCGGGCAACCCCAGGCGGTGAACGCATGACAGGAACGGCCAAGAACCCCGAGTACGACTTCCTCTGGTGCCCCGGATGCGGCGACTTCGGCGTCCGGCGCGCTCTCGAGTTCGCCATGCGCGACTGGAACATCGAGCGCGAGATACCGATGAGCCACAACGTCGTCGTCGCCGGCATCGGCTGCTCCGGCAACCTCGTCCACCTGTACGAGGGCGAGCAGCCATACGGCTTCCACGGCATCCACGGACGCTCCCTCCCCATGGCGCTCGGCGTGAAGATGGCGCGCGAAGACCTCAACGTCGTTGTCGTCGCGGGCGACGGCGACTTCCTCAGCATCGGCATGGAGCACATCGCGCCCCAGGCATCCCGGAACCTCAACATCTGCGCCGTCATCATGGACAACGGCGTCTACGGCCTCACCAAGGGACAGTCGTCCCCCACCACCGTCGAGGACACCGTCACCAGCTCCACCCCCTACGGCAAGCTCGAGTCATCCCTCAATCCGCTCGACCTCTACCTCACCCTGGGCGTCACCTACATCGCCTCCGGCTACTCCACCAAGCCCCGCGACCTTGCAGGCCTCATCAAGCGCGGCATGGAGCACAACGGCTTCTCCATCGTCCACGTCAACTCTCCCTGCACCACCTACAACGACACCTACGCCCTCCTCAAGGGCAACAAGGCCAAGGGCATCGACCCCCTCGCTTGGGAGATTCCCGACGACCACGACTCTTCGAGCAAGAGCGCCGCGCGAGACGTCATCGAGCAGGGCGGCGTGCCCCTCGGCGTCATCTACCAGGACGACTCACGCCCCTCGCTCGACCAGCGTATGGGCGGCGTCCGCGAGCGCGTCACCGCCCGCTCGGCCGAGGCCCTGCTGGACACCTTCGCCGTCTAGCGCCAGCCCGAGAACCGCTCCTCCCGCCACGGATCGCCGCGCATGTGGTACCCCAGCCCCTCCCAGAAGCCCGCGCGGTCCTCGGTCATGAACTCGACCCCGCTCACCCACTTCGCGCTCTTCCACCCGTAGCGCGACGGCACCACGAGCCGCAGCGGCCCGCCGTGCTGCCCTTCGAGCGGAGCGCCGTCCATGCGGTGCGCGAACAGCACGTCCGGCGAGCGCAGCTCCTCGACGTCGATGTTCGCCGTGTAGCCGTCGTAGCAGTGCAACATCGCGAACCGTGCGGACGACGTCGGCTGCGCCAGATCGAGTACCCGCGACGCCGGAACGCCCTCCCAGCCGACGTTCAGCCGGCTCCACTGTGTGACGCAGTGGAAGTCCGCCGTCACCTCGATCTGCGCGAGCGACTCCCACTCCGCCCACGTCAGCTCCGTCTCGCGCTCCACCTCGCCGAACAGCCGCAGCCGCCACGTGGCGAGGTCGATGTGCGGCGTGGGCCACATGCTCATCACCGGCATCTTCGGCGTCACGTACTGGCCGGGCGGCACCCGCTCCTCCATCCCCTTCGGGATGCCCCGCCTGCCGAACGCCGCCGCAACCTGTCGGAACACTTCCACGCTCACACCTCCATACCGTCAGGTCCCTTCCCCCTTGACGGGGGAAGGCTAGGATGGGGGTGACAGGGTACACTGTCCCGCGACTCCCATGGCAGCGAACCCCACACCGGCCGCCCCGCGCTCCGGCCACGCGCTGGAGTTGCGCGGCGTCTCCAGGACGTACGGCACGACCCACGCGCTCCGCAGCGTCAACCTCGACGCAGCGTGGGGCCGCGTGCTCGTCCTGTTCGGCCACAACGGCGCGGGCAAGAGCACGCTCCTGCGCGTCGCCGCCGCGCTCGTCAAGCCGACCGCCGGCAGCGTGACGACGGCGGGCTTCGACGCCGACAAGGACGCCGGACGCGTCCGCGCCGCCACCGGCTACGTCGGCCACGGCACCCTCCTCTACGACGACCTCACGCCGGAGGAGAACCTCCGCTTCTACGCCCGCCTCTACGGTGTGCCGGACCCCAACGAGCGCGCCAGCGAGGTGCTGCGCGACGTCGGCGCGGAGCGCTGGGCCCACCGCCGCGTGCGCGGCCTCTCCAACGGCATGCAGAAGCGCGTCGCCATCGCCCGGGCGCTGCTGCACCGCCCCGCCCTGCTCCTGCTCGACGAGCCCGACTCCGGCCTCGACGTCGAGGGCCAGGCGTTCGTCGACACCGTCGTGCGGGCCGTCGCGAACGGCGGCGGGAGCGTCGTCTTCTCCGCACACGACCCCGCACAGGGGCTCGCGCTCGCCGACGACTTCGCCGTCCTGCGCGGCGGGCGCATCGCCGTGGCGGGCGAGGCTGCGAGCGCGGCGCCGGACGAGATCGCCGCGCTCCTCAGCACTCCACCCCTTGGTTCGTCAGAGGGGGCCGCCTGATGCGGGAGACGCTGCGCGCCGCGCTGACCATCTACGCCAAGGACGTGCGCCTCGAGCTCCGGACGCGTGAGACGCTCTTCTCCGTGCTCGCATTCGCCTTCGTCGTCGCGTTCATCTTCACGTTCGCCTTCGAGCCGTCGCCGCAACTCATCGCCTCCATCGGGCCGGGCATCGTCTGGGTCGCCTACATCTTCACCGCCGTGCTCGGCATGAACCGCACCTTCCTCTTGGAGCACGAGCGCGGCACCCTGGACGGCCTGCGCCTCGCCCCCGTCCCACGCGAGGCGCTGTACCTCGGCAAGCTGCTGAGCGTCGTCACCCTCCTCGTGACGGTCGAGGCGCTCATGCTGCCCGCCTTCCTCGTCCTGTACGACCTCTCGCTCTTCAACGTCTGGTTCATCGCCGTCGCGCTCGCCGCGACGGTCGGCATCGCGGCGGTCGGCACGCTCTTCTCGGCGATCGCCGTCCACACGAGGGCGCGCGAGGTGCTGCTGCCGATGCTCTTCCTGCCGGTCGCGCTGCCGCTGCTCATCGGCGCGGTCACCGGCACGCGGGAGGCGCTCGACGGCGAGGGCTGGGGCGGCGTGGGCGGCTGGCTGCAGCTCATCGTCGCCTTCGACGTCGTCTTCCTCGTGCTATCATCGCTCGTGTTCGAGTACGTGTTGGAGGAGTGAGCGTGACAGGCGCCTGGAGATTGGGACTCCTGCTCGTGGCGGGAGTCCTCGTGCTGATAGACATGTACCTCATCTTCGGCTACGCGCCGACCGAGCGGTCGATGGGCATCGTCCAGCGCCTCTTCTACTTCCACGTCCCGGTCATCCTCACGAGTTTCCTCTCGTTCGCGCTCGCCGCGGCCAGCAGCGTCTGGTACCTCGTGAAGCGCAACCGCGCCTGGGACCGGCTCGCCTACGCCTCGGCGGAGGTCGGCGTCGTCTTCTTCACCGTGGCCATCGTCACCGGCGCGGTCTGGGCGAAGCCGGTGTGGGGCACGTGGTGGGTGTGGGACGCGAACGGCACGCTCACCTTCGTGCTGTGGCTCATCTTCATCGGCTACCTGATGGTGCGCGCCTACGCCCCCGACGCCGAGCGCGGCCGGCGCTGGTCCGCCGTGACCGCCATCATCGGCGCGGCGACCGTGCCCTTCGTCTACATGGCGGCCGACTGGTGGGGCGGGCTGCACCCGGAGCGGGTCACCGGCCCCGGGGCGCAGGGCTCGCTGGAGCGCGAGATGCTGCTCACCCTCCTCTTCTCGTTCGTCACCTTCATCGTGCTCTTCTCGGCCCTCATCGCCGAGCGTTACGCGCTCCGCAGCGACGAGGACGCCGTCGAGGAGTTGCGGCTCGCCGCCGCCTGAGGACCTCATGCGCAACCGATCCACTCCCATCTTCGTCTCCCTGACCTTCCGGCGTCTCGCCGCGATCTCCGCCTCCCGTGCCGCGCGCGCTTTCACCACCGCCATCGCCGTTTCCCTGCTCGCGCTCGCCCTCACCGTCCCCGCCGCGCTTGCCGCTCCTGCTGCTCAGGACGCCCCGGGCGAGAGCAACCTCGGCTACCTGCTCGCGGGCACGCTGCTCACCTGGGCCGGCTTCTTCGCCTACGCCGTCTACCTCTGGCGCAAGAACCGCGACCTTCATCGCGAGGTGGAGGAATTGCGCCGCACGCTGGGGGAGCGGGAGGGATAGCCCCTCTCCCTTGAGGGGAGAGGTCGCCGCGCAGCGGCGGGTGAGGGTGAACTCCCGTCATTCCCGCGAAGGCGGGGATCTCGCCCCCTGTCTGGTGTAAGGGCATCCCATGTGGGCGCCCTTCCCCATCTCGCCCTTGAGGGGAGAGGTCGCCGCGCAGCGGCGGGCGAGGGTGGGCGTGCAAGCACCGCTCGTGGTGAGCCATCCCTTGTGACACGACGCTATATCACCCGGCACGGGCAGCGTGATATCCTTAGGATCGTGCTACTACTCAATGGCCGAGCTGATCCTGGCATGAGCACAAGAAGACGAAGAGGAGCGTGAACAATGACCGACTTTGAAGACAACGCACGAGGGCGAATAGACCAGCCAAATCCCTACGGGTACGATGAATACGAAGCGGAGCCTTCACCTCGTGAAGATGTACCCACAGAAGATAGGATATCTCTAGAGTTTCCTGTTGAAGTTGATGTCGCCGGATGGTGCCAGTATCTCGATATGGGGCAAACGCTACTTGAGCAGCGGGATGCCTTGTTTGATGTGTGTGTTAGCATATCGTTGCATCAAGCGCGATTGATTCTTGAATACCATTTGATTCCTGATCAAGAAACCTTCGAGGACATTGCACAGCACCTTGGGCTTACTGAGCAGGAACTGTTAGATGGTCCTCCTAAAACCGACGACGGTTCTTGGGGAATCGCTGCCCGTGAAGGGGGCGCAACTACAGAAGAAGTGCAATCCCATGCTGCACGAATACGGGCCATGCGTCAGCGCCATCCTCTCAGTGGGAGAATCGACCATCCTCGTCCCTTTGGGTACGAAGGTGATTGCTGATGCGTATTTACCCACTAGCGCGTTCCAAAGTTTCAAGGGCAAGAGTGCGCGTCGCCTCCTTAGTTGAGGATGCCGCCCTTCCAATCGACTTGCGAGAGATAGCTGGCAGCTTAGGAATCGATGTCATCGAGGATGACATCGGCGAGGTTGATGCGTTCATCATGCCAGAGGGTAGTCGCTACCTTGCAGTAGTCAACAGCACGCAGTTCCCCACGCGCAGGCGATTTTCTCTGGCTCACGAGATTGCCCACGTAGTCCTTGCTGGAGAGATAGCCGACCCCAAGTTCCGTTACACAGAATGTAGTGCAGCACGCAATAATCCGATAGAACGAGCGTGTAATGAACTAGCTTCCGATATGTTGATGCCAGAAACCGTCTTCAGGCAACATGCTAATGCCCATGGGTGGAACCTGAAAGGAATCGTAAATTTAAGTAGAATATTCGATACTTCATTTGAAGCAACTATCAGGCGTTGTATTGACCTATCAAATGAACCACTGTTTATGGTCAAGTGGCGGCTCGACGCAGAAACTCTGAGCCCGCGCCCCAACTATGCCTACTCCAATTGTTTCGATGTGTTGGGGTTCGAGACTCATCAGAATGGCTACGACCCTTCACTGTACAAGGCGCACGCAGAAGAGGGCGTATGGTGGGGAGACGTTGGTTTCAGAGTGATGCTCAAGGAGCAAGACGTTGTACGACGAACGCCTCAAGGGTTGGTCGTCAGAATACCAAGGAACCGTCACGGTTCACGCGAGAGTATCTTGAGGACAACCGAGGGCATCCCAACCGAATCAATGCGAGTCGGGCGAGGTGGAAACCCACTAGTATTCTCGCTTGCACACCCTCGTGAGGGGCAGGCGCCTCCGCGTCGACCCCTAGTACCCTAGACTGACTTCTTCAGTAGACCCCTCATCTATCACCAACTGTGACACCAGCCCATTGCCCCCGTCCCTACGCTGGCACCCCGGCACCTAGCCTACCCCCCCTACAACATCAGCATCTTGTCCTGCGTGTCTCCCACCAGTGAGCGCGGGTCCACAGGCGGAAGCTTCGGACGCTCCCCGTGACGCAGCATCTCCTCGACGCTCAGCACCTGCATACGCGGGTACTCCGCCGTACCCTCATTCGTCTTCAGCGTGACCCTGCCCTGCTCCACAGCGAACACCCGCAGCGACTCCGGCGGCGGGTACAGGCTCACCATGATTGACATCGGTGCGTGCAGCCCACGATTCTGCATATCCGTCTGCGTCCCAAGGAGCCTCTGCATGTCGGGACGTCCCACCGAGTGCGTGCGGTGCATCTTCACCTGGATCGGGACGATGATTCCCTCGTGCTTCTCGATGTCCATCGCCCCGAAGTAGCGCGCGTCCACCCCGCCGTCGCCGCTCTTCCGCTCGTTCGGCACCGCGTTCAGCAGCGCCGCGACTCGGTCCTCCGCCCACGCCCAGCCGGGTATCCCGTCCTCCACCTCGTCGCGCTGCGCCAGCGCCCGCTTCTCGAACGCATCCCACTCGAACTCGTCCCACGTCAGGCCGTACACGACCGGCGCGGCCGCAGACCCGCGCGACTCCAAACGTTGCTGCATGACGCGCACGGCGATGCCGCTGATGTCGATGCCCAGGTACTTCCTGCCAAGTGAGACTGCCGCATCGGCGGCAGTACCGCATCCGCAGAACGGGTCGAGCACGAGGTCCCCCGGTTTGGAGGACGCGGTGATGATGCGCTCGAGAAGACCGCGTGGTTTCTGTGTCGGATAGCCCAGACGCTCGCTTGAAACACTGAGTGAGGGTACGTCTGTCCAGTAGTCTTCAATCACTTTGCCGCGCGCTAAGGCTTCCTCCCGTCCAGTGGTGTAGTCAGTGCCCGGCTTATTCTTCCTGGCCAAACTGCCGCCCCCGCCCATCGTGAAAGAGCCTTCCTTGTAAGGAATCCGTACGGCATCCCGATTGAACCAAGCCTTCCCTGAACGCGCATAGAACAGAATCGTGTCGTGTTTTCGCGGGAACCATCGTGTCGTATTACTTGGCCCTGTATATGCCCAAATGATTTCGTTTCTGAACTGATTCTCGCCAAACACTGTATCCATCAATACGCGGAGGTAGGCATTCGCATGAGGATCACAGTGCAGATAGATGCTACCCGTCGGCTTGAGGACGCGGCGCATCTGCTGAAGGCGAGTGCCCATGAACACCGCGTACGCCGCCATGGGTGACTTCTCCCCTGCCTGTAGCCGTATCCCCCGCAGGGTGTCCCGCAACTGGCCGCGCGGTATCCCGTCGAATGCGTTCTGCGCGGCCACCGTCCAGCGCCAGATGTCCCGCAGCTGGCTCGCCACCATCCCCTTGTCGCCGAACGCGGCAACGTAGAACTGGTTGGAGTTGAACGGCGGGTCGAGGTAGATCAGGTCGATGCACTCATCCGGCAGCTCACGGAGCGCATTGATGTTGTCGTCGCAGACCAGCGCGTTGCCGGAGAGATACGGGTGGCCGGTCATAGCAGGAACCCCCTTGCCCAGCGATGAGAAGGCTTGCTACAACCGGACCCAGCGCAAGTCGGACAAGGGGGCGCGATGCGCCCTGACTCATCACGGAATGACTTGCGCCGTTGTTCGGTCGGCGTAGTCCGGTTGTAGCGGGAAGCACTATAACCCTTCACCGCCCCTCATCGCCAGAGGAACACCCGCATCACCACTGTGACACCCGCCCCTATCGAGGTCGCACCCCGGCCGCGTACGCTGGTCAGTGACGTCGCGCCGCTTTTGGTGGACAGCGTGGCGGGCCTGTCCTGAAGCATCGGCCGGGCTGCAGGGGTGGCATGTCACCAAATGTCACCAAATGTCACCTTGAGAAAGAGGGCTGGGCCGTAGGCGTACTTTGAGACCGAATGAGACCAGATGAGACCGTCAGAAACGGCGAGGCTGCGAGATTCCCGCTTGGTGCGGGAATGACGGTGGCTCACTCTTGGCGGCGCGAGCGTGGGTGATGTACGCTCGCGGCATCTTGGCGCAAGGAGGCGAAAGCCATGGGAGACGAGTTCGAGTTCAACCCCTGGTACGGCAACTTCCCCTACACCGACTTCATCAAGAGCGAGGGCATCCCCATCCACGAGGCGTACGCCGTCGACTGCCATACGATCGAGGTCGAGCCGTGGGAGCGGCTCGGCGGGCTTGGCGCGTACGTGCATCTCGCCGGACGCTCCGACTACCTGTCGTCGTACGTCGTCGAGATCCCCCCCGGCAGCGAGCTCAAGCCCGAGCAGCACATGCACGACAAGCTGGTGCACGTCGTCTCCGGGCGCGGCTCCACCGTCATCGAGACGCCGGCGGGCAAGAAGTACTCGTTCGAGTGGGGGCCGACGGCCATCTTCGGCATCCCCATGAACGCGAAGCATCAGATCTTCAACGGCTCCGGCACCGAGCCCGCCCGGCTCGCCGCCGTGACCGACCTGCCCATCATCTTCAACATCTTCCGCAACCCCGACTTCATCTTCGACAACCCCGTCCAGTTCCCGGAGCGCTCCGACGTCTCCCGCTACTTCGACGGCGAGGGCGAGTTCCGCGAGGTGAAGCCCGGACGCCACCAGTGGGAGACGAACTTCGTGCCGGAGCTCGTCAACTTCGAGCTGCCCCCGTGGGCGGCGCGCGGCGCGGCGGGCAACAACATCCAGTTCCTGCTCGCCGACTCCTCCATGCACTGCCACATCTCGGAGTTCCAGCAGGGCACGTACAAGAAGGCGCACCGGCACAACGCGGGCGCGCACATCTTCTGCGTCACCGGCGAGGGCTACTCGCTCCTCTGGCGCGAGGGCGAGAACCCGGTCGACACCGTCCGCGTCGACTGGAAGCCGGGCTCCCTCTACGCACCGCCCGACGGTCCGACGTACCACCAGCACTTCAATGTGGCCGACGGGCCGTCGCGCTACCTCGTGTTCGGCTTCGGCGGCGCGCGCTACCCCGTCCTCGAATCGAAGATGGTCGGCTACGAGAACATGGACAAGTCCACGAAGGAAGGCGGCCACCAGATCGAGTACGTGGACGAGGACCCGCGCGTGCTGGACCTCTACGAGGGCGAACTCGCGAAGCGCGGCCTCAACTCCAAGATGCGGGAGTTCGTGGGCTCGCGCAGCTGAGGGTGAATCAGAGTGGCGGGCGTGGGCCGCGTCGTGTAGGCTCACGCCTGTCCCGAATACATCGAACGGAGCGTTACTCATGGGCGACGAAGTCGAGATCAATCCGTATTACGGGGTGTTCCCCTACCGCGATTTCCTGAAGGAAGAAGGCATCCCCGTCTTCGAGGGGTACGCCGTCGACTGCCACACCGTGCCGGTCGAGCCGTGGGAGCGCCTGGGCGGCCTCGGCACGTACGTGCACGTCGCGGGCAAGAGCGACTACCTCTCGGCGTACGTCGTGGAGATCCCGCCGGGCGGCGAGCTCAAGCCCGAGCAGCACATGCACGACGAGCTGATCCACGTCATCTCCGGCCGGGGCTCGACGGTCATCGAGCGTCCGGACGGGCGCCGGTACTCGTTCGAGTGGGGGCCGAGCGCCATCTTCGCCATCCCACTGAACGCGAAGCACCAGATCTTCAACGGCTCCGGCACCGAGCCCGCACGGCTCGCGGCGGTGACCGACCTGCCCATCATCTTCAACGTCTTCCGCAACCCGGACTTCATCTACGACAACCCGTTCCAGTTCCCGGAGCGGATGGCGGCGGAGAAGTACTTCGACGGCGAGGGCGAGTTCCGGCAGGTGAAGCCCGGACGTCACCAGTGGGAAACCTGCTTCGTGCCGGAGCTGGTCAACTTCGAGCTGCCGCCGTGGGTCGCCCGCGGCGCCGCAGGCAACAACATCCAGTTCCTGCTCGGCGACTCGTCCATGCACTGCCACATCTCGCAGTTCTTCGAGGGCACGTACAAGAAGGCGCACGCGCACAACGCAGGCGCGCACATCTTCTGCGTCACCGGCGAGGGCTACTCGCTGCTCTGGAAGGAGGGCGAGAGCCCGGTGGACACGGTGCGCGTCGACTGGAAGCCCGGCACGCTCTACGCGCCGCCGGACGGCCCAACGTACCACCAGCACTTCAACGTCTCGCCGGGGCAGTCGCGCTACCTGGTATTCGACTTCGGCGGCGCTCGCTACCCCGTTCTCGAGTCCAAGATGTGGAGCTACGAGAACATGGACAAGTCGGAGAAGGCCGGCGGCATGCAGATCGAGTACGAGGACGAGGACCCGCGCATCCACGCGCTCTTCGAGGGGGAGCTGGAGAAGCGCGGCCTGAAGTCCCGCATGCACGAGTTCATCCCCGCCCGGGCGTAGGAGTCATTGACCGTCATCCTCGGCGGCGGTAGGCTGATTGCAATCTTCCCCGCCCTTCGCTCTGCTTCAGCAGAGCGAACTGGCGGGGGTTACTTTTGCAGCGTGTGACACCGAGCGGTTGACAGAGCCAGACCGCCCCACTAATCTGTATCCAATCTTCCCCGCTGTTTGCTTGTCGTTGAAGGACAGGTGAATTGGCGGGGCTTACTTTTAATGGCGATACCGAACACCCCACTCCGACTCGTACTGTTCATCGACGCGCAGAACGTCTACCGGAGCGCTCGGCGGAGCTTCTTCTCTCCAAACGCTCCACGGATGAATGGACAGTTCAACCCACGGAAACTGGGCGAACTCATTGCGGAGAGATCAACACCAGGCGGTGCGCTATGCGTGCTCAACGACGTGCGCATCTACACGGGTCGCCCCGACCCGGAGAAGGATCCTCGGACCTACGCCGCGCACATGAGGCAATGCGACGCGTGGGAGGCGTCAGGCGTGCGCGTCATCAGCCGTCCGCTGCGGTATCCCCGAGGCTGGCCTGCCGAGCGGGCACAGGAGAAGGGCGTCGACATCGCGCTCGCCATCGACTTCGTCGCCATGGCCATCGAACGGGAGTACGACGTCGGCGTCATCATGTCGACGGACACCGACCTCCGCCCCGCGCTCGAATTCACGAGCAGGCGTTCGGAGGTCCGGCAGGCGGCGGTCGCGGCGTGGCGCGGGGCGAGCAGGAGTCAGCGGCTGGCGATCCCCGGGGCGAACCTCTGGTGCCACTGGCTCGACCGGGACGACTACGACGCGGTCGCCAACCCGACTAATTACGCCCGGTAGTCCGCCCGCGTCTGCTACAATGTGATGCGGTTCACAGACTCTGGCGCAGACCCATGCAGTACACGCCCGCAGAACAGCCCGCAACGCCCATCGCGGCGACCGGCGCTCCGTCGTTCCTCACGAAGCAGCGCAAGCTCATCATCGTCGGCATCGTGCTGCTCGCCGCGTTCGGCTACTTCGGCTTCACCGCGTTCCAAGCCGCGACGTCGTTCTACCTGACGGTCGACGAGCTCGTTGCGCAGGGCCCCGCCGCAGGGGAGTCGGTCAAGGTGAAGGGCGCGCTCGTCGAGGGCTCCTTCGACCGCGCGAGCACCGAGAACACCATCGCGACGTTCCAGTTGCACGAGAACGGCGCGCAGATCGACGCCACGTACGACGGCGTGCTGCCTGACCTCTTCTTCAACCCGCACTCGGAGATCGTGCTCGAAGGCACCTACGAGCCCGGCGGCGTGTTCATGACCGACCGCGTCTTCGTGAAGTGCGCCTCCAAGTACCAGTCGCTCGAAGGCGAGGCCCCGTACGACTACGCGGACCCGTCCGCCGGGGCCTCCGACCCGGCCTGATGGCGCAGCAACCGCTCACCCGTCCCCCGCAGGAGTTCCCGCACGGCGCCCGACGCCTCGCCGACGCGCAATGGCTCGCGTACGTCGCAGCCACCGGCGACGGAGGCGACGGCCCATCGCTGTCGCGCTCCGCAGCACTGCGGCGCGGCATCGACGAGTTCAACGCCGGGCGGTTCCGCGACAGCCACGACACGTTCGAGGAGCTGTGGACGGCCATGCCGTACCCGGAGCGGCTCTTCCTGCTGGCGCTCACGAAACTCGGCGCGGGCTTCGCCCACGCGCTGCGCCGGAACGACAAGGGGATGCGCAGCCAGCTCACCGAGGCCGTCCGCACCCTGCGGGCGTTCGCTCCGGCCTACGCCGGCGTGGACACGCAGCGGCTGATCGCCGACGTGGCCGCCAGGCTCGCTCCCGGCGACGGCCACTTCGGCCCGCCGTTCCCCACCATCGCCAGGACGGACGTCGATGCCCCGAGATAAGCGAACGCCCCGCCTCTCTTTCGAGAGACGGGGCTCCGGATTCGCCAGGCGCCGCGGGAGGGGCGAGCGCTCTGTCCTACGCCGCCGCCCTTGCCGCCACCTTCGCCGCTCTGAGCGCGCGTCCTTCCGCTTCGGCCTTGGCGAGTCGTCCATCCGGCAGGTCGATCATGTGGCCGCACTGGATGCACTCCAGGTAGGGGCCGTAGATGTCGACCGCGTCGTAAAGGTCCCCGTTACACCGCTTGCAGGCTTTGAAGAGTATCATCGGTGTCCTCCTTCCCCACTCTTCCTACAGAGAACTACGCTGGCCGGGCCGTTTCGGTTTCCTCTTCTTTTGTTCCGTTTCTCGTCGGGCTGGCTGCATGATAAGAGTTGACATGATTCGTGTCAAACCATATCATACGTGTACCAGCACACGAGAAGGCGCTGACGCTCCCGCCTGAGGAGCGGACGAGGCATTCAACGATGCAACAGCGACGCAGACCAACGGCTACCGAACGGCTCCTGTCGTCCCTCCGAATGCCCGGCGAGGGAGAGCGCGCGGCGCCGCCCGCACGCCAGGCACAGCCTCCACGGGAGCCTGCGGCCAGCGCACAGGTCGAGGAAGGGCTGTACATCATCAGCGTGGCCGCGCGCATCCTGCACATGCACCCGCAAACGCTCCGCAAGTACGAGCGCGTGGGGCTCGTGCGGCCGTCGCGGACGGTCGGGATGCTGCGGCTGTATTCGGAGCGCGACATCGCGAAACTGCGCATGATCAAGCACCTCGTGGACGAGATGCGTCTGAACCTTGCCGGAGTGGAGATGGCGATGGCCGTCTTCGACCGTCTCTCCTCGGCGATGGAAGCGGCGCAGGCCCCTCCCGCCCAGCCCGCGCGTGCGGCCATGCCGTTCGAGCAGGCGATGCAGGACATACTGGAGATGTTCCTCGGAACGAGCAGACCGACACCCCGGAACCCCGGAGAGCAGTAAGACCACGATGTTTACCGCCGACGAACACGAACAGACCGACGCCGCCCAGCCGGACGCTGCCGGGGCGCAGGCCCCGGAGGACCCCATCGGGCTGCTGGAGCGCGAGCGCGACGAGATGAAGGCGATCGCCCAGCGCGCGCAGGCCGACCTGGTCAACTACAAGCGCAGGGCGGAGGAGGAGCGCTGGGCGCTCGCGCGCAGCGCGTCCAACAGCGTCGTCAGCAAGCTCCTCCCCATCGCCGACGACCTGCAGCGCGCCGTGGACGCGCTCCCGGACAACGCGCCGGAGAGCTGGAGCAGCGGGCTGCAGCTCGTCTCCCAGAACATGCGCTCGCTGCTGGAGTCGGAAGGCGTCACCCGGTTCGAACCCGCGCCGGGCGATCCGTTCGACCCCGCCGAGCAGGAGGCTATCGCCTCTCAGCCGAGTGCCGAGCACCCCTCCGGTGCCGTCCTCATGACCATCAGCGCAGGCTACCGCGGCAGGGACCGCGTGCTGCGCGCCGCACAGGTCGTCGTCTCGCAGGGCGCGCCGGACGACACGACTACGAACGACTAACACGCGAAGGAGTGACCGGAGATGGCGAAGGTAATAGGGATAGACCTCGGAACGACCAACTCGGCGATGGCCGTCATGGACGCGGGCGAGCCGCTCGTCCTCGAGAACACGGAGGGCGGGCGCACGACCCCGTCCGTCGTCGCCGTCAACCCCAAGAACGGCGAGCGGTACGTCGGCATGGTCGCCAAGCGGCAGGCGGTGACCAACCCGGTCAACACCGTCTACTCCGTGAAGCGGCTCATCGGGCGGAAGTTCACCGAGACGGAGGCGGAGCGCAAGACGCTCGGCTACATCACGAAGGCCGGCAAGGCGGGAGACGCCGCCGTGGTCATGAACGACCGCGACTACTCGCCGCCGGAGATCTCCGCCATGGTGCTCCAGAAGCTGAAGTCCGACGCGGAGGCCAAGCTGGGCGAGCCGGTGAACCAGGCCGTCATCACGGTGCCCGCCTACTTCAACGACAGCCAGCGCCAGGCGACCAAGGACGCCGGGACCATCGCGGGCCTCGAGGTGCTGCGCATCATCAACGAGCCCACCGCCGCGGCGCTCGCCTACGGGCTCGACAAGCACCAGGACGAGGTCATCGCCGTCTACGACCTCGGCGGCGGCACCTTCGACATCTCCATCCTCCACATCGGCGACGGCGTCTTCGAGGTGAAGTCCACCAACGGCGACACGCACCTCGGCGGCGACGACTTCGACCAGCGCGTCATCGACTGGCTCGCCGACGAGTTCAAGCGCGAGCAGGGCATCGACCTGCGCGAGGACCGCATGGCCCTCCAGCGCCTGAAGGAGGCCGCCGAGCGTGCGAAGATCGAGCTCTCCAGCGCGCAGCAGACGGAGATCAACCTGCCGTTCGTCACGGCGGACGCATCCGGGCCGAAGCACCTCGCGATGAGCCTCACCCGCTCCAAGCTGGAGCAACTGACCGTCGACCTCGTCGCCCGCACCGTCGGGCCGTGCCAGCAGGCGCTGAAGGACGCGGGCGTCAGCGCCGGCGACGTGGCGGAGGTCGTCCTCGTGGGCGGCATGACGCGCATGCCCGCCGTCATCGACCGGGCGAAGGAGCTGTTTGGCAAGGAGCCGCACAAGGGCGTCAACCCGGACGAGGTCGTCGCCGTCGGCGCGGCCATCCAGGCCGGCGTCCTGCAGGGCGACGTGACCGACATCCTGCTGCTGGACGTGACGCCGCTCACGCTCGGCATCGAGACGCTCGGCGGGGTGGCGACGCCGCTCATCAGGCGCAACACCACCATCCCCACGTCCATGAGCGAGATGTTCACCACCGCCGCGGACGGCCAGCCCAGCGTGGAGATCCACGTGCTGCAGGGCGAGCGCACGATGGCGGGCGAGAACAAGACGATAGGCCGCTTCAACCTGGACGGCATCGCGCCCGCGCCGCGCGGCATCCCGCAGATCGAGGTGACGTTCGACCTGGACGCCAACGGCATCCTGAACGTCTCCGCGAAGGACAAGGCCACCGGCAAGGAGCAGCGCATCACCATCACCGCGAGCTCCGGCCTCGCCAAGGACGAGGTCGAGCGGCTCGTGAAGGAGGCGGAGGCGCACGCCGAGGAGGACGCCCGCAAGCGCGAGCAGATCGAGGCGCGCAACATCGCCGACACCAGCGCCTACCAGGCCGAGAAGACGCTGCAGGAGTTCAGCGAGCAGATAGACGCCGACCTGAAGAGCGAGGTCGAGGCGCGCATCGCCGACGTGCGGAGCGTGCTCGCGCAGGAGGACGCGGACGCCGCGTCGCTGCAGGCGGCCACCCAGGCGCTCTCCGCCGCCGTCCAGAAGATCGGGGAGGCGGTCTACGCCCGCCAGCAGGCCGAGGCCGCGTCAGCCTCCGGGCCGGACGACGCCCCGCCCTCCGACGAGGGCCCCGGCGACGCCGGGGACGACGACACCATCGAGGGCGAGTACCGCGAGGTGTAAGAGACCGCGCTTACGCCGTGTAAGGCATCACAGGGGCGGCCTTCGGGTCGCCCCTGATGCTTTCCCGCCCTGCCCAGGCCGCCTCTCCGTTGCCTTATCGAGGTGACGTGGTGGTGACGCGCGGGTTACGATGGTATGAAGGCCATGATCATCCGAAGACACACACCCCTCATCCTGCTGGCCGCACTCATCGCGGCGGCCTTCGCGTCGTTCCTGCTGCTGCCCGCGTCGGGCCAGACCTTCGACAAGACAGAGGGGATAGCAAGGAGCGGCGGCTTCAGCGTCGGCGTGTTCTCGAACATCTCGGACGCGCAGATCGCGAAGAACGTAGAGAACACCACCTATAACACGTACGTCCCTGTCTACCCTGTACCGACGACGGCCACTCTCGGGCAGACCCTAGGCTCGCACCGCGTGGGTGACACTGCATACCTAGCGAACCCGGCGGTGCAGACCCAGTACACCCACTTCGACGGAACGGTCTTTGTCTCCAACGACCCCGACGCACACAACACGATCCTCATCACCGCGGTCGTTTCCTCCCGTGTGACGGCGAACGCGGACGGCTGCGCCGAGGCGACGGTGCGCAGCGGACGCGACACCATCACGGTGCAGATGCCGACGACGGCTGTGACCCCGTCGGACTCCACCAACACCTTCTACCAGGCGTTCGTCCGTGTCCTCGACCCGCGCGCAGAGTTGCCGCAGGGAACACCGGACTACGAGTCGAGCGACGGCCCGGACTGCGTGGCGGACGCCACCGCTACCCCTCCCCCCAACTACGCGCAGGGCGTGACCCAGGCAGACCTGCCATCCATCCTCGGGCGGCACGGCGACACCATCACCATCAGCATCGCGGGCGCCGGACAGGTGTCGCTGGAGGTGGACGGCGAGGGGCCGGAGCTGACGGAGATCATGCCGGAGCACGACAGCGCCTGGCGCTCCAGCCGCCTCGACTTCGCGTTCGAGGTGCGCGACGACGACTCCGGTCTGCGGCACGACGGCGAACTCGTGCGCTCCGCGGACGGCGACGACACGCAGGTCAACGGCGACCGCGACCAGGTAACCTCCGGCGAACCGCTCACCGTGCGCTCCGGCGGCTCGATCAGCCCGAACGGCAAGGCCGCCGACATAGGCCTCCGGGTGGGCTCCATGTCGGACATCACGGACATCGGGCGCTGGACGCTGCTCGGGAGCCGTCCGGGAGTCGCCTACGAGTTCTCGGCGCGCGGGAACAACTTCGACGAGGGCCGCTACGACATGCGGATAACCGCAAAGGACCGCGCCGGCAACGAGACGGAGACGGACTCGTCGTTCGACGACGATGGCGCCCAGCCGTACGAGTTCACGATCGACGATACCGAGCCGTCCGTCCGCGCGGTGCAGGCGGGCGTCGGGTACGACACGCGCGAGGAGAAGGAGGTCCCCGACCGCAGGTCCATCATGCTGGACTTCGGTGAGCCGTTGCGCTCCGGGATCGATCATGAGCAGTTCACGGTCTCCGGTCATCGCGTCGTGGGCATCGTCCACCCGGGCCGCCTGTCCGAGGATGAGATGGCCACGGACATCGAGGGCAACGAGATAGACGACCCGCGCAGCCGCATCTACCTGCGATTGGCGGACGACCTGGCGTCCGACGAGACGCCGGACGTGCTGCTCTTCGGAGGGGTCGTCTACGACCTCGCAGGCAACCCCAACGACTCCGTCGACCGCACTGCGGAGGACGCCGTCGCGCCCCTCTTCACGGTCGGCCTGGCTGCGCTCGCGGAGGGGGCAACCCTCACCCCAGGTCCCCTGCCTGGCAGGAAGGAAGGGGAAGGGAGGCTGGTCGCGAACAGCGACGGCGAGTTCGTCGTGGACGTGCGCTCCGACGAGGAAGTGCGCCGCCGGCCGACGGTCTACTTCGTGGGCATCGAGACGAATGAGGGGACGAAGGACGACGGCACGAAGACCGGCGAGTACGTCTACACGGTGCGGAGCATGCAGACCGGCAGCGCGCTCGTGGAGCAGGAGGACCCGCTGCACTGGCGCAGGGCGTACGAGGCGTCCCGCCTGACCGGCCTCGGCGAACTGATCGGCGTGATCGTGTCCGCAGAGGACGAGAACCGCAACGTCTTCTCGACACCCGGCTGGAAGCCGGGTGCCAGCGGCAAGCCGGCGGACGGCGACACGCTCGACGTCGAGGCGATGGACGAGGCGGGGCTGCTGCTCGAGCTGGACACGGACTTCAACGACGACGCAACTCCGGAGCTGCGGGTGACGCCGCGCCGCGGGCAGGAAGACGACGAAACGGAGAGCGCAAGGCCGATCGTAGCCATGCTGTTCTCGGCGGAGGGGGAGGAGTACGCGCTCTGCCCGACAGGCACCAATGGCGGCTGCGGCGGCGACAACCCGGACGCGGAGTTCTCGGACTCGCACGCGAAGGTGTACATCACTGAGATCACGCTGAACGGCGGCGACGCGTCGGCGCGGCTGAGCAGGGTCGACGATGCGCAGTTCGCGCTCCAGGCGGGGAACCTGGCGCAGGGACGCCACGAGGTCGCCTACACCGCGGTCGACGAGGCGGGCAACGAGGCCGAGGGCGAGTTCGGATTCTCGGTCGTGGCGCGCGGCGCTTACGAGATCGACGTATCGCCGGGCTGGAACCTGATCTCGGTGCCGGGAACGCCGACGGACCCGTCGCTGAACGCCGTGATCCCTCCCAGCGGGGGAATCTCGGCAGTGATGTCGTACCAGGACAGCAACTGGCTGACGGCAGCGGTGGCTGAGGACGGTTCATGGCGCGGCAGCCTGACAGAGATCGAGGCGGGCTACGGCTACTGGGTGTTCGCGACGTCGTTCGCAACGGTCGCCCCGCTGATACCGGAACCGTCGACGACGTCACTGCCGCCGACGGTCCGCGTGAACCACGGGTGGAACCTGCTGGGCATCGTAGACCTGTTCCAGAACCCGGCAGGGAAGGCGCCGGGAGCAGGAGACGGGGACGGCGAGGCCGACAACTACTTCGGCAGCTTCGATTGGCGCGTCGCCTACACCTTCGAAGGGCAGTACCACCGCTGGGTGCGCATCGCTCCGGAGGACGACAAGGACGCCGAAGAAGAGGACGACGACGAGCCGCCGGAGATCGTGAACGGCAGGGGCTACTGGGTGTGGTCCGCGGAGCCGGGCACGCTCGTACCGTAGGCTGTGCGCTCGGAGGGGGGCGACGTGGGACTGCTTGAGACGCATGTCGTCAGGAAGCACGACGGTCTGGCGGTCGTTCTGCGGGAAGGACAGCTCCTCCGGTTGACGCAGCCGGAGGGCCCGCAGGTCATCGACTTCAACGCGTTCCATTTGGACAACCCCTGGGAGCACCTGGGGTCGTCGGTGACGCGCCGCCGGGAGACGATCCATCCCTCGGCAGGGAACACCCTCTGGACGCGGGCGCCATGGGAGCGTCCGATGCTCGAGGTCACCGCGGACACCGTCGAGCACCGGTCGTCGCCCAGCGGCGCGGTCACGCACGACATGCTCAGCGGGCGGTGTTGCGCCGTGAGCAGGGTGGAGCGCTACGGCGTCGACTCGCCGGGGTGCCAGGAGATCCTCGCGAAAGCGGTGGAGCCGTTCGGCCTCGACGGGAACTACGTGCACGACCCGTTCAACATCTTCATGCGCACGGGGATCGACGAGAACGGCCGGACGTTCTGGGAGGAGCCGTTCGACGTGAAGGCGGGCGACTACATCGACATGCGGGCGCTGATGCCGTGCATCGTCGCGGTGTCAGCCTGCCCCGGCCGGTCGAGCGGCCCCGGCGAACGGGCGCTGGGCCTCGAGATATACGAGGCCGGGTAGGCGAAGGTCAGTTACAGTCGCACCCGATGCCCGCCGCGACAACCGCTCCGGACCCGTGGGTTGGATAGCCGTCCCGCTTCCACCAGTCCAGCCCGCCGATGAGTTCCCGCACCTGGAACCCGAGCTGCAGGAGCTTCAGCGCCGTCTTCGTCGACGCGTTACACCCGATGCCGTCGCAGTAACAGACGTACGTTCTGGACTTGTCGAACGAGGCGGTCGTCTCGGCGCTGATCTCCCGGTGCGGGAGGCTTATCGCGTCCGGGATGTGCTCGCGATCGTAGGCAGCCGCGGCGCGTCCATCGACCACCACGACAGGTTCGCCGTTCTCGATGGCCTCGCGCAGGTCAGCCGAGTCCGTCTCGTACGCCAGTTTGGCCTGGTAGAAGTTCAACTGATCAATGCTCATGATGCCTTCTCCGTTGCGTGGTGCGACACGGAAGCCAGTCAGCGACCCGAGGAATACAGTTTACACGGCTGAGGAAGCGGTCGGTGTGGCCTACCCCTGCTCCCAGCGCTCGCGGGTCATGCCGTAGAGGAGCGTGTTCCAGTCGCGCCCCTTGAAGCGCTCGGCGGCGGGCAGCCTGCCCTCCTGCGACATCCCCAGCTTCTCCAGGACGCGGGCCGACGCAACGTTCTCCGCGATACACCACGACGAGAGGCGGCGCACCCCCAGCTCGCGGAACGCGAACTCCGCCATCGCCCTTGCCGCCTCGGTTGCGTAGCCCCGGCCCCAGTGCTCGGGCGACAGCTCGAAGCCGATGTCCGCCTCGGTGTCGTCGTCAGGCTTGCGGCGCACGCCGCAACTGCCGATGAGCGCCCCGCTCTCGCGCAGCAGGACGGCGAGTTGGAAGCGGCGTCGCGGAGACTCGGACTGCCAGTCGATGAAGATGCGAACGAACCGCTGCGCATCGTCGAGCGTGCGCCCTTCCCACGGGTAGTAGCGAAGGTAGCGCGGGTCGCTCTGATAGGCGAGCACGGGAGAGATGTCGTCCTCCGTGTACTCGCGGAGGACGAGGCGGGACGTCTCCAGGCGCACGTTGGCTATGCCTAACGGCCGTAGTCGTCCTGCAGGCGTACGACGTCTTCCAACTCCGGCGTGCTGACTTCGAGGATGACGGTCGGCTCCGTGGACATCCCTTCGATGCGGTGCACCATGCCCGGCTCGACGACGTACGGCTCGCCGAACTCCATGACGATATCCCGTACGCCTCCCCCCTGATCGGTGAGATTCAGGAGCGCGTTGCCTCGCACGAGCAGCATCGTCTCGCGCTTCTGCTCGTGGTACTGCTTGCTCAGCCGCTGACCGCGGCGGATGCGCAGGTACTTGATGCAGTACGCCTGGTTCAGGTCAACGATGTGCTCGCTGCCCCATGGCTTCGGTATGACGTCGCCAGCCTTCATCTCAACTCCGATTCTACCGCGCCGGTCAGCGCTATCCTAGAGTGCGCTGGCCGAGATTCTGGCCTCATCGAACCGCAGTCCGAGTCCGGGCTCGTCCGGCATCACGAGTCGTCCCGTTGCGGGATCGAGCTGCGGGACCTCCTCGAACAGCGCGAACGCCCACGGCATGTGCTCGACGTAGAGGCCGTTCGGCGCGGCGGCGAGCGCGTGGCCGAGTATCTCCGGCGCGAGGTGCGTCACCACCGGCAGGTTGTAGGCCTCCGCCATGTGCGCGGCCTTCATCCACTGCGTGATGCCGCCCACGCGCAGCAGGTCCACCATGACGATGTCGATGGAGCGCGCCTCCAGCATGTGGCGGAACGGCTCCACGCCGTAGTGATACTCGCCCGCGGCGATAGGGGTGTCCAGCGCGTCGGCGATGCGCGCGAGCCCGGCGTAGTCCTGGAAGTGCACCGGGTCCTCCAGCCAGAAGAGGCCGTACTCGGCCATGCCGCGCCCCACCGCGATGGCACGGTTCACGTCCCACCCCTGGTTGATGTCGACCATCAAGTCGACTTCCGGACCTGCGGCCTCGCGCATCGTGCGCAGCCGTGCCAGCTCCGCCGACGCCGACGCCTCGGCGCCCATGCGGAACTTCATCGCGCGGAAGCCCTGCGCGACGAGGTCGGCGGCGGTGGTGGCGAGCGCTTCGAGGTCATAGTGCCGCCAGAGGAAGCCGCTGGCGTAGGTGGGCACCGAGCCGGAGTCCGCGCCGAGCAGCTTCCAGACCGGCATCCCCAGCGCCTTGCCGCGGATGTCCCAGAGCGCCACGTCTATCGCGGAGATGGCGCGCGTCACGAGCCCCGCCGGCGACCCGCCGCCCGCCCTGCGCGCGAGGTTGCGCCCGATCGCTTCCACGGCGTGCGGGTCCGCGCCGACCGTCTCCGCAGCGAGCGCATCCACCATCTCCTTCAGCGCCTTCGTCACGAGCGTCGACGCGAAGCCCGCGTAGGCGATGCCCTCTATGCCGTCGTCGGTGCGGAGACGCAGCGTGACGTAGTCGGCCTCCTCGCGCGGCGCGGACGGCCCCGGCTCGCGCGGGATGCGGACCGCCATCGTCTCGAATGACGCTATACGCATGGCTACGTCTCCTGTGCGAGCCCGTGCACGGGGAATATGAGCCGCTCGATCTCCGCGACCTGCTGCCCCACGAACTCGCGCGACTTCTCATACAGCTGCGGCTCGATCTGGGGCAGTACGGCGTCGCGCAGGTGCAGGCTCGTCAGGTAGGTGTCCGACCCGGGCGGCAGCTCGTCCGGCCACTCGCGACCGACCATCGAGCCGTAGGCGAGCGTCCAGCAGCGTGCCGTCGCGTCCAGGTCGTAGCCGCCGCCGCCGAACGCGAGCAGCGGGTAGCCCATGCCGCCGAGGCGGCGCACGACGGCCTCATAGCCGTGCGTACTGAGCGCGAGGTGGGTCAGCGGGTCAGTGACGTAGGCGTCGGCGCCCATCTGCACGGCGAGCACGTCCGGCGCGAACGCCTCGATGAGCGGCGGCACGACCCGCTCGAACGCGTCCAGGTAGACGTCGTCGCCCGTGTAAGGGAAGAGCGGCAGGTTCACGGAGTAGCCCGCCGCCTCGCCCGCGCCGACCTCGTTCACCGCGCCGGTGCCGGGGAAGAGCCAGCGTCCGCTCTCGTGCACGGAGACCGTCATCACGTCCGTGTCGCGGTAGAAGGCGGCCTGCACGCCGTCGCCGTGGTGCGCATCGACGTCCACGTACACCACGCGCAGGCCGCGCCTGCGCAGCACGTTGATGGCGACGACGGGGTCGTTGAAGATGCAGAAGCCGGACGCCCAGCCGCGCATCGCGTGGTGCAGCCCGCCCGCCGGAGCGAACGCCGCCGACGCCTCGCCGTCCGCGATGAGCTCCGCCGCCTGCACGGATGCGCCGGTCGAGAGTAGCGCGGCCTCGTACATGCCTTCGTAGACGGGGTTGTCGCCGTGCGCGGAGAAGCCGTGCCGGTCGCCGTCGGCCTCCTCGCCGCTGCTCAGGCGGCGGACGGTCTCGACGTACTCCTCGGTGTGGAACGTCGTCAGCTCGTCGAGCGTCGCGGGGCGCGGCGGCACGAGCAGCGCGTGCTCGTCCTCGAACGCCCCGTAGGCGCGCAGCAGCGCATAGGTGTGGCGCAGGCGAACGGGGCGCATCGGATGGCCTTCGCGCAGCACGTGGCCGGAGAGCACGTCGTCGTAGACGTAGGCCGCTTTCCCGGTGGGGACCGTCATGGGGCGCAGTCTATCAGCGGCCCGGTCAACCCTCACCCCCGGCCTCTCTCCCGGTGGGAGGGGGAGCGGTGCGGTCAGTTGAGACGGGTTATGCGGTCCTGCGGGCCGGGGGCTACCGTGCCGGCGGCTTCGAAGTATGCGACCAGCGCGGCGACGTCGACATCGCCGCCGGTGCGCTCCGTGCCTTGCCTGAACACGTTGTAGTCGTCGCCGCCGTCGGCCAGGAAATTGTTGGCGGTGACCCGGTACGTTGCCTCCGGATCGACCGGGACGCCGTCGAGCATGATGGTTGAGGGGTCCACCCTTGCGCCCGCCGGACGCGCCGCATCCCAGGTGTAGCTGAAGCCGCTCGAGACCTGGAGCACGTCGCTGGTGTCGTCCGGAGAGCCGCTGAACTGGGACTGAAGCAGGGCTTCGATCTGCGCGCCCGTGAGGGTCACCGTAACGAGGCTGTTCCCGAAGGGCAGCACCGAGAACGCTTCTCCGTAGGTCAACTCCCCGTCGGACTCCGGGCCCGTGCTGTCGAAGAGGACGTCTTCGCGGATGCCGCCGGGGTGCATGAAGGCCACCACGGCGCCTCCGGCGTCTGCGGCTCGCGTCGACGCCAGGTGGGCATCGGCGATAACGTCTCCGAGCGCGGACTCGCCGGCGGCGTTCCTCCAGCGCGTGATGTCCGCAGTGATGGAGCCAACGACGGCGTTGGCTAGCGGGGCGGAGAGGCCGTCGTACCGGTCGATGAGCGCCGTGAGCGCCGGATCGGGCGTGACTCCGGCCTGGGAGTTGGGAATGTTCTCGACGGCCTGCACCGTGAGCTCTCCCGAGGCCCGGTCCAGTGTGGCGTCGATGACCGTGAACAGTCGTCCCCGGTTGTCGGCCATGGTGACCCACTTCCCGTCCACCTGGCAGACGAACTCATCGTTGGCCTGGCCCGCGATGATGACGTCCACCGCGTCGTCCATGCGCGCGGCGACGTCGGCGAGGCGGCCGGTCAGGCCCGAGCCGCAGTCGTTCTGACCGCCGTCGGACCTCCCGCCCTCGTGCAGCAGAACGACGAAGGCCTCGATGCCCTCGGCCTGCAGGCCGGGGACCAGCGCGTTGACCGTCTCCGCCTCGTCGAGGAAGGTCAGCCCCTTCACTGCCCACTGGGACACGATGGACGGGGTGCCCTTGAGGGTGAGGCCGATGAACGCAACGCCAACGCCCCCGTAGCGCCTGACGGCGTAGGGAGGAAGGACGGTGTCGCCGGTGGCGTCCTCTATGACGTTGGCGGCGAGGAACTGGAAGTCGGCGCCGCCGAAGGGGTCGCCGTCCAGGTCGCCGTCGACGGGATGGGGGCCGCCGTGCTGCATCCGCCGGAGTTCGAGGAGTCCCTCGTCGAACTCGTGGTTGCCCACGCCATTGAAGTCCAGCCCCATCAGGTTCATCGCCTCGATGGTCGGTTCGTCGTAGAAGAGCGCGGAGATGAGGGGCGACCCTCCGATGAGGTCGCCGGCGGAAACGAAGACGGAGTGCTCGACCCCGGCGCGCGCGGCCTCGATGTTGGCGGCGAGGTAATCGACGCGCCCGACCCCGCCGAAGGAGTCGGAGGACGTGGCGATGTGGCCGTGGAAGTCGTTGATGGCCAGGATACGCAGCGGGATCTCGCCGGACGCCGGAGGAGTCTCAACGACCTCGTCCGCCTGCGTCGAGCAAGCGGACATCAGCGCTGTCACAGCCAGCAGGAGAGCGATAGAGAAGAAACGGGCGCCTCGGTGCACGCGCCGGATGATAACACCCAGCGGCACCGCGTTTGACAGACCACTGCACTCGGGACGGCCCAATCTGTGTGACGGTGCTATCCTGTCGGCTCCAGCAGAGCATTTCTTATGTGGGACTTCTTCCGTTACTACATCAGGCTATGGGACTGGCGACTCTTCCTTTTCATCCTGCTGTTCCTGGGCCTGCCAAACATCTACCAGCTCTATCGCGTGCGTCTCATCGGGAACGAGTTGCCCGATCCCGGAAGTCTGGCCATCGTGTCGCAGTGGCAGTTCGTCGGACTCACTATCGAGGTCTTTCAGGAAGCGACAGTCCTGGCGATCTTCTTCTTCCTCGGTTCGCAGATACGCAGCAGCACGGCAGTGCAACTCGACAGAGCGAAGAGCGTCTTCACGTTCATCTTCCTTGCTTCGTTGATTTTCTCTGCGGGTGTTTTCCTGTTCCGCGATGCCTTCATCACGGTCATCGGCACACCGGATGAGATTCAGGAGCAGACAAGAAGTTTTCTGGGCATCAGCATCTTCAGTGTTCCATTCACCATGCTCGCCGCCGCCATCATCGTGCTGTTCGAAGCTCTGGGGCTGCGCAGGCTGGTTTTCGCTATGGCCATTGCGAACGTCGGGTTTCGCTTTGTGGCGGACAGCCTCTTCTTCGGAGGGCACGCGTTCTCGCTCCAAGCAGATGTGACAGGCGTGGGCTGGTCGACACTCTTGGCTAGCCTGGCATTGTTCCTGGTGGGGCTTGTGCTGCTGTTCCGGACGAAGAGCGTGAGATTAGAGGAGCTCCGTACGCCGCCTTCTTTCGCCGACATGCGCGAGTACCTGCGCGTCGGACTGGGAAGCGGGGTGGACAGCCTCGTCCGGAACCTCGCCTACTTCTTCATGATTATCCGGATCGTGAATACCATTGGGTCAACGGAGATTGGCGGGTACTACGTAGCGATCCAGATACTCTGGAGCTTCATGCTCGTGCCCGTGCTCGCCTTTGCCGATTCTGCAAAGGCGCTCGTTGCCAATGCCTCAGGCGATATACGGCGAGTCAGAGCCCTGTGGCAAGCCTCGATGGTAATCACGGCGGGAATGATGCTCGTCTGGATCGTCATCGCACCCATGTTCAGAGGCTTTGCCGGTCTGCTGAGCGACGACCCGGAGACGGTCAACTGGGCTGTCACCGCATTCGGGATACTGTTCGTCCCCTACGTGCTCTTCTCATTCAACACCGTGACGGACAGCGTCTTCTACGGCATAGGGCTAACGAAGTACATGGCCTACAGTCCATACTGACAAACGGGACGGTCTACCTCGTCGCATTCTTGCTCTACGTATCGGGGACCTGGAATGTCACCTTTGAGGGCGTCATGGTCCTGTTCGCGCTCGGGATCCTCATGGATTCCTTCCTAACGCTGTTCTACCTCGTGAAGGCGCTATACGTAGACCCAACCAAGCAAGGAACAGAAGCCGCAAGAAACGAGTAGCAACCCGGCACTCCTACCCCTGCCTCCCCAGCAGCCCCCTGAGCAGGTCCGCCGCGACTTCCTTGTCCAGCGGGTAGTTGTTGCTCCCGCACTTGGGCGACTGTATGCACGACGGGCAGCCGTCGGCGCACGAGCACTCGGCGACCGCGCCGAGCGTCGCGTCGAGCAGCTCCTCGATCACCGCGTAGGCGTGCTCCGCGATGCCGACGCCGCCGGGGTGGCCGTCGTAGATGAACACTTGCGGCTCGCCCGTGTCCGGGTGCAGCGCCGTGGAGACGCCACCGATGTCGTTCCGGTCGCAGAGCGCGAACAGCGGGAGGACGCCGATGGCCGCGTGCTCTACCGCGTGCAGGCCGCCGGGCAGGTCGGCGCGCTCCTTCCGAGCGCGGTCGTGTACATCCGGCGGCAGGTCGAACCAGACGGCGGCGGTGGAGAAGACGCGCGCGGGCAGTTGAAGCGCCGTCTCGCTCAGGCTGTCGCCACGCCGCTGCGAGCCGTCGTAGAGCGGCCGCTTGCGGTAGCCGATCACCTGCCGCGAAACCTCCACGTCGCCGAAGCAGACCGTCGCGCCGTTCAGCGTCTTCGTCGCGCGCGTCTCCGCGATACGGATGTCGGTCAGCTCGTGCACGTCGGTGTAATAGGCCGGCTCGCTGCGCGAAAGCCAGGCGACGTGCGCCTCGAGGTCGAGGTCCTCGACGACGTACGACTCGCCGAGGTGGAGGTAGACCGCGCCGGGGTGCAACTGGCTGAACGCCGAGTACTCGTCGACGTGCTCCATCACCCGGCCTGACCGCGCCTCGACGACCGCATAGTCCACATGCGACGTGGAGCGTATGTTGACCTCGCCCGCGGGGTACTCGACCGACGGCGCGATGAACCAGCGTCCGTTGCGCTCCTGCAGTGCGCCCTCGTCGGCGAGCGCGGCTACCTGCGGCTCGAAGCCGTTGCCGAACAGTACGCCCTCCTCCGGCGCCAGGGGCAGTTCGTACGCGGCAGCCTTCAGGTGCGGGCCGAGCACGTACGGATTGTCCGGGCGTATGCGCGCGTGCTCGTGCGAGCGTCCGAAGACAAAGTCCGGGTGGCGCATGAGGTACTGGTCGAGCGGGTCGTCGCGCGCCACGAGGATGCTCAGCGCGCCCTCGTGCGTGCGTCCGCTGCGCCCCGACTGCTGCCAGGTGCTTGCGACGCTCCCCGGGTAGCCGGTGAGGACGGTCGTGTCCAGCCCGCCGATGTCAATGCCGAGCTCCAGTGCGTTCGTCGCGACCACGCCCATCAGGTTGCCGTTCAGCATCCCCTGCTCCACCGCGCGGCGCTCCTCCGGCAGGTACGAGCCGCGGTACGGGCGCACGCGCGCCGCGAGTTCGGCGTCGCTCCGCTCGAGCCGCCTACGAACGTCGAGGCAGACGACCTCCGCCTGCCGCCGAGTCCGGACGAACACGAGCGTCCGAGCGTCCCGCTTGACGAGCATCTCCAGCAGCGCCGACGACGTGCTCCCCGCGCGGATGCGTATCCCCTCCGGGTCGACAGGCGGGTTCCAGAAGACGAAATGCTTCCCGCCGTGGGGGGCGCCGTCCTCCTCGATCGCCTCCACGGGCTTGCCGGTGAGACGCTCCGCCAGCTCGCCGGGGTTGGCGATGGTGGCCGAGCAGAGGATGAAGACCGGGTCGCTGCCGTAGTGCGCGCACAGCCTACGCAGCCGTCGCAGCACGTTGGCGACGTGCGAACCGAACACGCCCCGGTAGACGTGCATCTCGTCGATGACGACGTAGCGGAGCGACTGCCACAGCCGCGCCCACGTGCGGTGGTGCGGCAGCATGCCCACGTGCAGCATGTCCGGGTTCGTGAAGACGGCCTGCGCCGAGCGCCGCACCGCGCTCCGCTCGCCGGTCGGCGTGTCGCCGTCGAAGATCGCGACGCGGGCCGCCAGCTTCGGCGGGAGCAGGCCCTTCAGGCCGCGCAGCTGGTCCTGCGTGAGCGCCTTGGTGGGGAAGAGGTAGAGCGCGCGGGCCGAGGGGTCGGTCAGCATCGCCTGCGCGACCGGCACGTGGTAGCAGAGGCTCTTGCCGCTCGCCGTGGGCGTGGCGAGCGCAACGTCCCGCCCGTTCAGCGCGGCGTCGACAGCCCGCGCCTGGTGCGTGTACAGCGGCAGGAGGCCGCGCTCGTCGAGCGCCGCTTCGAGACGGGGGTCGAGCGCGTACGCGAGTTCGCCGTGCGCCGCCTCGCGCTCCGCCATCTCCTGCACGTGCTCGATCTCCCCGGCAAGGCTGCCGGTGCGCAGGTGCTCGACGAACCGCGCCGCGTCCATCCGTCAGTCCTCGGCGGTGACGGCGCGCTCGACGTCGACGAGCTCGGCTTCGGAGTTGTGGTTGTCGGCGAAGGCGACGGCCTTGTCCAGCATCTCCTCCGCGTGGGAGTACTCGTTGCTGACGCAGGCGATGCCGATGACGAGCCGCTGGTGCTCGTCCATCGCGGCGACCTCCGCGGCAGCGAGGTGGTAGCGCTGCCGGAAGCGCTCGATGAGCGAGCGCGAGACCTGTCGCTTGCCCTTGAGCGAGTCGTTGCCGTGCAACCGGAAGGTGAGGCGGCAGGAGCCGATGTACAAGGGGCCGCACCCCGCGAGAGGAGGATGCACGCCACTATAGCACGCGCCATGACGCGCGCCAGAGGCAGATGACGCGTGTGCGGTTTGCTGCTAACTTGCACCTCACAGACGCAGACGGTGCTCCGAAGGAGGCGCTATGGCGACGCAGACGCAGGAGATCCGCAACATGCGGCTCATCTCCCACCACGACCTCAACGGCTTCGGCAACATCGGCGAGGGGGTGCACCTCCACGCGAACGCCGACGGACGGCGCATCCTCTACCTGGCGCATGAGAGCGCGCCCAAGGACATCACGAGCGTGGACGTCACGGACGTCGCCAACCCCAGGCTCGTGGTGCAGACTGAGCTGCCCTATCCGCACCTGCGCTCCAACTCGCTCGCCATCGTGGACGACGTGATGCTCGTCGCCTACCAGTCCGTGCGGCCGGGCCAGCCGGGCGTCGGGATGGGCGTCTACGACATCAGCGATGCAGACGAGGGACCCCGGCGCATCGGCTTCCTCGACCTGGGTGGCCCCTACTCCCGCGGCTGCCACTGCCTCTGGTGGGTGGACGGGGAGTACGCGCATCTCTCCACCGGCGCCGCCGACTTCCAGCCCCGCAACCCGCTGGACGACCAGTTCTACATGATCGTGGACGTACGCGACCCCACCAACCCGGTAGAAGCCGGACGCTGGTGGGCGCCCGGTACCCGGGAGGGAGACGACGCGCCGCCCATGCGGCGGCATCCCCTGATCGACTCCGGCCACCGGCTGCACAACGCCAACGTCTACCCCCAGCGCCCCGACCGCGCCTACTGCTGCTACCTGGACTCCGGGGTGTTCATCCTGGACATCGCCGACAAGGCGAACCCCTCCGTGGTCGGCAGCATCAACGTCGCGCCGCCCTTCCCGGGGTTCTGCCACACGGCGCTCCCGTTCTTCAGCCGTGACCTGATGGTGGTGACCCACGAGGCGGTGAAGGAGAACGGCGAGGACCACCCCAAGCTGATCTGGATGATGGACATCCGCGAGGAGAGCAACCCCGTCATCATCAGCACCTTCCCGATGCCGGACACCAACGACTTCTTCGGCCGCGGCGGCCGGTTCGGCGCGCACAACGTCTTCGAGAACCAGCCCGGTCCCACCTGCTTCTTCTCCGAAACGCTGGTCTACGGCACGTTCTTCAACGCGGGTATCAGGGTGTTCGACACGAGCAACCCCTTCCAGCCGGAGGAGGTGGCGTACTTCGTGCCGCCGGTGCCCGAGGGCGCGGCGTCCAACGGCATCAACGACGTCTACGTGGACGAGAACGGCATCATGTACGTGGTGGACCGGCTCAAGGGCGGCCTCTACATCCTCGAGCTGACACTCTAGGGGGTGGTTTCGGACGGGCCGACAGGCCGCCGCGCGCGCACCAGGTAGGCCAGCAGCGCCACCAGCACTACTTGGGCAACCTGCTGGGCGGAGTAGATGGCGTAGGCGGTTAGGTTTGCGGAGAAGTACTCCGGTGGGTACACGAATGGATCTAACCGCCAAGTCGCCAAGGTGAAAGAGCCAATCACGAACGCGTACGAAACCCTGGGGAGCAGTAACCCCGCCGCCACCAGCATGACGGCGGACGACCTCATCGCACTCCGGTCGAGCGCCTCGTGCCGCGTCAGCACCCAGAACATCAAGATGTTCAGTCCCACCTGGATGAGCAGGCCAGCGAGCCCGCCCCCGACGATCGTCAGGCCAAAGAGCGACCACCAGGGGCCTAGGACGGTCTGTACCACCAAGAAGTTGGGGCTGAATGCCCCGTATGCCATCGAGAGCCCGAACAGCAGGAACGCCCGGCTCAGGCTGGCGCGCGAGGCCAGGCGCATGAACCAGACAACCGTGAGGACCCACAGGATGCCTGCGACCGAGATGATGCTGATGGTTCCGGGTTCCTCGAAGAACTCCCCGTAGTCCACCTCGTGTCTCACGATGACGCCGTCATACCCCAGCAGGTCCTGAACGCCTGCCACTGCGAAGCCGATAACCCTCACCACTATGAGGAGTTGCCAGAGCAGGACCAGCAACTCGCTGCCCTGCCGCCGTACGCGCGGGTACGCCACGACCAGTGCCGCCAGCACGAGGACCCGCAAGACGTAGTGGTTGTGCTCCCAGAGCAGCGTACTGTCAATGTGGAATGCGCCCACCGTGAGGCCCGTGCTGAGCGCGCCCGCCGCGATGGGCAACCCGAGCAGCAGGAGCGCCTCCCAGCGGTGCGTCTTGAGCAGCGTGAGCAGCCGGTTATCCTGCGCGCCGGGGCGCGACAGCACGCGCCACCCGGCGACCACCATGACGAGCAACGCCGCGCAGATCACGTAGAGCAGGACAAGCGAGACGTCGTTCGTGTGGCGCATCTGCGTCTCCTCATCAGGCAGCGTTGGCTGCCCGTCATAGGGCCGGTGCTGGTCAGGGAGTGTACAGCGGTCGTGGTGACATAGGTGTGACGTTCAGTCGATTCTCGATTACCTTATGGTGACATTCAGATTCCCGGCAGGCGCGGTGGGCAACCCGCGACCCCAGGCTTGACGTTTGTGAACGTCGTTACTATCGTTTCACAAACGTTTCACAATCGAGGAGACGGAGCCACATGACCACCGAACCTCAGGTCCCCGGAGTGGTCGTCGAGCGCCTTCCCCAGTACCTCCGGGCGCTCTCTCACCTCCAGGAGATAGGGCTGGAAGTCATCAGTTCGCAGCAGTTGGGCGAGTTCCTGCAGGCGACACCCGCCCAGATACGGAAGGACCTCAGCTACTTCGGACGCTTCGGCAAGCAGGGACGCGGCTACAGCATCCCCAATCTGCTGCGCCAGCTGCGGCACATCCTCGGCCTCGACCAGACGTGGAACGTCGCGGTCGTGGGCGTCGGGCGGCTCGGCAGGTCGATCATCAGCTACCCCGGGTTCGAGCCGGAGGGCTTCCGCGTCGTCTGTGCGTTCGACTCCAACTCCGAGATCATCGGGCAATGGGCCGGAGGTCTGCTCGTGCACGATTTCGCCAACTTCCGCGAGGTGGCCGACGCCGAGGGCGTGAAGATCGCCATCGTCGCCGTGCCCGCAGGCGTGGCCCAGGACGTGATAGACCTGCTCGTGGAAGCGGACGTGAAGGCCATCCTCAACTACGCGCCCACGTCCGCCATCGTCCCGAACGGCGTGCGGATACAGAACGTCGACCCCGTCGTCTCGCTGCAGTCGATGACGTACTACCTGAACCCGAACGGAGAGACAGGGGAGGAAGGGGAGTAGCGGGGCTGGACCTCAGGCCTGGGAGCCGCGCTCCCGCTGCGGTACGCCTGCCCCGCGCCGGCGGCGCGTCACGTTGAGCCGCACCTGCGCCCTGCGGAGCGAGTGCAGCGCCCGTTCGAGGTCCACGTCCCCCTGGCGCTCTGCGATGCGCTGACGGGCGCGATCGACGGCTTCCTCGGCCCTTGCGAGGTCGATCTCGTCCGCTCGCTCCGCCGCGTCCGCAAGGACGGACACCTTGTCGCCGTGCACGTCGATGAAGCCGCCGGTCACGACGAAGTGCTCTTCGTTGTCGCCGGTGCGGTAGCGGAGCTCGCCGGGCTGGAGCACGGTCATCAGCGCGGCGTGCTTCGGCAGGATGCCGATCTCGCCGTCGATGCCGGGCGCGACGACGGCGTCCACGTCGCCCTGGAAGAGCACGCGCTCCGCAGTTACGATCTCGAGCCGCATGGGCATATTGTACACTCCTAGAGCAGCGTCGGCTGCGTCATTTGAGAGACGGCGGGAACGCCGCCCCATCTCTCGATATGTACTGGCTTGCCAAGACTCTTGCACTTCTTGACCGCGTCTGCTGTGCCTCCCCGCTCCCCGGGCTCTACTGCCCACAACTCCTCGGAGAGAGCCACTATGAGTCCGTTCCGCTCCATCGCCCGCCACGTCTGCCAGCGTTCGTCGGGAGCAAACATCGAGAGTGCGAGGAAGTTCTCTTCATCGGCAAGTTCCCGCAACTCCTTCACGACGCGGAACCACCTGATGCCCTCAGGCAGCACCGCTATCGTGCCGCCTCCCGCAGAAAGCGCACCAATGTGCGCCTGGCGGTCGACTCCCTTCGCGTAGCCGCTGACGAGCACCTTCCCTTCAGCAGCAGTTCTGTAGCCGAAATCGAACGCCCATTTCAAGGCCTCTCCTGAGGCGTCGCGGGAACCGCATATGCCAAAAGCGTCGCGCTGCAACAAATCACCGTTGCCAACGGCATAGAGGGTCGGGGGTGACTTCATCACAGAGCGTACCCGCTCCGGATAGGTTTCGTCAGTGGGGTGAATCGCAACGATGTCACTCATGACCACCGCTCCTTGGAGAGGTCTACTCCCCCATGTGTGAACTTAGCATCCTTGGCGACGCACAAACCATACACCCGTTGAGCGCCAGCGTCCCTAAGCGCTCGTCCTACTTCACAGAGCGTTGCGCCAGATCCGATTGTGTCGTCGATAACGAGCACATTCCCTTGGACAGGACTTGCAACGCTCATCGTGTTCGCGATGCTCCCTTCACGATTCTTTCGAGCAGCCGTCGGTTGAACACTCCAATGCACCTCAACAACCTTCGCTGTGAGCGTCTCCGCGACAGAACGAGCCCAGTTGAGGGGGATATTGGGCGCCACGCTGGACGACCTAGGTGGTGCGGTTACGATTGCGACGGACTTCAACCTTGGATGGTGCCGTACGAACTCAGCCAGACTCCTCGATAGAGCCGTCACTACCCCTTGGTCGTTCCCATACTTGGCTTTCCGCACAGCGTCCCCAAACCGAGAAAACTCTCTTTCATCCCCATCGAAAACGCTGTACGGCCCTAGCGCATAGCATTCGGTAATCTCAGGGCGAAGGTCGATGACCATCCGCTTTCGCAGAAGAGCCAGCATCTGCTGTGGCGCTCTTCCTCCTCGCAGGCCCAGGGCTGTACCCAGCAATGTACCTACACCGCTTGAATTCAGGGGCCTGCCGAAGCCATCAGGCTCACGGGTGAAGTCGTGATAGCAAGCGCAATCAGGCATGCAACCACTGTGCGCCGTTAGGCAACGAACACGCAATCACCGCGTGTCACACTAGCCCGCCGCCGCGCGCTCCTTCGAGCGCTCGACCACCTCGTCTATCGTGCCGGCCATGTAGAAGTCCTGCTCCGCGACGTCGTCGTGCTTGCCTTCGAGGATCTCCTTGAAGCCGCGCACGGTCTCGGTAACGGGGACGTATCGCCCGTCGCGCCCTGTGAACTGCTCCGCCACGAAGAACGGCTGCGAGAGGAAGCGCTGGATGCGGCGCGCCCGGTTCACGGTCGTCTTGTCCTCGTCGGAGAGCTCCTCCATGCCGAGGATGGCGATGATGTCCTGCAGGTCCTTGTAGCGCTGCAGCACGGCCTGCACGCCGCGCGCCGTGTTGTAGTGGTCCTCGCCCACGATGAGCGGGTCCAGGATGCGCGAGGAGGACGTGAGCGGGTCGACGGCGGGGAAGAGGCCCTGCTCCGCGATGGAGCGCTCCAGCGCAACGACCGCGTCCAGGTGGCCGAAGCTCGTGGCCACGCCGGGGTCGGTGTAGTCGTCGGCGGGCACGTAGATCGCCTGGAAGGACGTGATGGAGCCCTTGTTGGTGGACGTGATGCGCTCCTGCAGGTCGCCCATCTCCGTGCCGAGCGTCGGCTGGTAGCCGACCGCGGACGGCATGCGGCCCAGCAGCGCGGAGACCTCCATGCCCGCGAGGATGTAGCGGTAGAGGTTGTCCACGAACAGGAGCACGTCCTGGTTCATCGTGTCGCGGAAGTACTCGGCCATCGTCAGGCCGGTCATGGCGATGCGCAGCCGCACGCCCGGAGGCTCGTTCATCTGTCCGAACACGAGCACCGTGTTCTTCAGCACGCCGGACTCCTGCATCTCGTGCCAGAGGTCGTTCCCCTCGCGCGAGCGCTCGCCCACGCCGGCGAACACGGAGTAGCCGCTGTGCTCCTCGGCGATGTTCCGGATGAGCTCCTGGATGATGACCGTCTTGCCGACGCCCGCGCCGCCGTACGCGCCGACCTTCCCGCCCTTGGTGAACGGGCAGATGAGATCGAGCGCCTTCACGCCGGTCTCCAGCACTTCGGTGGTCATGCTCTGCTCTTCATAGGCCGGAGGGTCGCGGTGGATGGGCCAGAACTCCTTGGCGTCGACCGCACCGAGGTCGTCGAGCGCGTCGCCGGTGACGTTGAACAGCCGGCCGAGGCTCGGCTCGCCGACGGGGACGGCGATGGGCTGTCCGGTGTCCGTCGCGACAGCGCCGCGCGTCAGCCCCTCTGTCGGGCCGAGCGCAAGGCAGCGCACCCAGCTGTTGCCCACCTGCTGCTCGACCTCCAGGACGAGCTTCTCGCCCGCGAGATCGAGGTCCAGCGCGTTGAAGATGCTGGGCAATTGCTCCGGCGGGAACTCAACGTCCACGACCGTCCCGATCACCTGTACGACTCTTCCTTCGGCTCCTGCGGCCATCTCCGCTCCTCCTGACGCCCTACCCTTCGAGGGCGGCGGCGCCGCCGACCAGGTCGAGCAACTCCGCGGTAATCATGTTCTGGCGGGCCTTGTTCAACTCCAGCGTGAGCGAGTCCATCATGTCTTCCGCCGCCTCGGTCGCATTGCGCATCGCGACCATGCGCGCGGACTGCTCGCTCGCACTGTTCTCCAGGAACGCCTGGTAGACCTGCATCTCGAAGAAACGCGGCAGCAGTGCGCCGAGTACTATGCCTGCGTCCGGTTCGTAGATGTAGTCCGTGGCCTTGGCGGACTCGTCCTCCAGCCCCTCGGCGGCTATCGGCAGCAACTGCCGCACCATCGGTTGCTGGGTGAGCGTATTCACATACCGCGTATAGGCGATGTGCACCTCGTCCACGTCGCCGGAGGTGTACATCTGCTGCACCAGGTGTGTCACGGCCAGCGTGTCGGCCATCGTCGGCCTGTCGGTTATGTCCGTGAACGAGGCCCTGAGGTCGGCTCCGGCGCGCACCATGAAGTCGCGCACCTTCTTGCCCACCGTTATGACTGCCACGGGATGCTGGTGCTGCTGAGCACGCAGGAACTCGCCCGATGCGCGGGAGAGGTTGCCCGGCATGCCACCCGCGAGCCCACGGTCCGGCGATATCGCGAGCAGCAGCACGTTGTTCACCACCGGCCTGCGCTCCAGCAGCGGATGCGAGATGTCCGGGTCCACAGCGCCCGCTCCGACGAGCCCGCCGAGCACCTCGCGCAGCTTCTCCGCGTACGGGCGCGAGGCGGTCGTGGCCTCCTGCGCGCGCCGCATCTTGGACGCGGCGACCATCTGCATGGCGCGCGTGACCCTTGCGGTGTTGCGGACGCTCCTGATGCGCCCGCGTATCTGTCTGACGCTTGGCAACGCGGTCTCCTAGAACGTGGCCTTGAAGGCGGCTATCGCCTCTTTCAGGGACTCTTCAACCGCCTCGTCTATGTCCTTCTTCTCCTGGATCGCGCTCATCAACTCAGGCTTGGAGGTCTCCAGGTAGCCGATGAAGCGCTCCTCGAACTCCCGCACGCGGTCCACGGGCACGTCGTCCATATGGCCGTTCACTGCGGCGTACATGGAGCAGACCTGCTGGGGAAGGCTCTGCGGGCGGTACTGCGGCTGCTTCAGCAGCTCCGTGAGCCGCTGACCGCGCTCCAGCTGCGCCCGTGTCGCCGCGTCGAGGTCGGACGCGCCGAACTGCGCGAAGCTGGCGAGCGCACGGTACTGCGCGAGCTCCAGCCGCATGCGGCCGGCGACGCGCCGCATCGCGCGCGTCTGCGCCGAGCTACCGACACGGCTCACGGAGAGGCCCGCGTTCACCGCAGGGCGGATGCCACTGTTGAACAGGTCCGCCTCCAGGTAGATCTGGCCGTCCGTGATGGAGATGACGTTCGTGGGGATGTAGGCGGACACGTCGCCCGCCTGCGTCTCGATGATGGGCAGCGCGGTCAGCGACCCGCCGCCGTGCGCGTCGTCGAGGCGCGCCGCACGCTCGAGTAGCCTGCTGTGCAGGTAGAACACGTCGCCGGGGTACGCCTCGCGGCCCGGCGGGCGACGGAGCAGCAGCGACATCTGGCGGTACGCCCACGCGTGCTTCGTGAGGTCGTCGTAGATGATGAGCGCCTCGCGCCCGCTCGCCATGAACTCCTCGCCGATGGCGCAGCCCGCGTATGGCGCGAGGTACTGCAGCGGCGCGGGGTCTGACGCGTTGGCTGCCACGATGACGGTGTGCTCCATCGCGCCGTATTCTTCCAGCGTCGCCTGGATCGAGGCAACCTTGCTCTGCTTCTGGCCCACGGCCACGTAGATGCAGATGAGGTTCTCGCCCTTCTGGTTGATGATGGTGTCGATGGCGATGGCGGTCTTGCCCGTGAAGCGGTCGCCGATGATCAGCTCACGCTGGCCGCGCCCGATGGGGATCATGCCGTCGATCGACTTGATGCCCGTCTGCACCGGCCTGTTGACCGACTGCCGCACCACGACGTTCGGCGCGACGATCTCGATGGGACGGATGCCGTCCGTCTGCACGACGCCCTTGCCGTCCAGCGGCTCGCCCAGCGGGTTGACCACCCGGCCCAGGAGCGCGTCGCCCACCGGCACGCGGGCGATCTCGCCGGTCGCCTTGACCAGGTCGCCTTCCTTCACGCCAACGTCCGACCCCATGACCGCCGCGCCGACGAGGTCTTCCTCGAGGTTGAGCGCGAGACCGGCCAGGCCGCTCGGGAACTCCAGCAACTCGCCGAAACCCACCTTGCTCAGGCCGTGGATGGTGGCGATGCCGTCTCCAACCTCTACGACAGTCCCCACCTCTGTGAGGGTAGTCTCGCCGCCGAACTCCTCGATCTGCCGCTTGAGTACGGCTGCGATGTCCTGTCCGCGAGTCGTCATGCCCGCTCCTCCGTTTCACGCGCCGTCCGGGGGAGGCCCTGTCTTTCGAGGCTCTGCCGCAGACCGCTCAGGCGGGAACGAACGCTCCCGTCGATGATCTGGTCTCCCACCCGCACGACGATTCCGCCGATGATGTCCGAATCTTCCTGGACGTCGAGAACGACCTCTTTGTCCAGCATGGCCCCGAGCGAGGCCGTCAGCGTGCTCCGCTGCTCCGCGGAGATGGGCACGGCGCTCGTCACCGATGCCTGCACCCGCCCGAGGCTCTCGTTCAGCAGGCGTCCGTACTCGCTGACGACCGCGCCGAACGAGCCGACCGCCTGCCGCTGCACGAGCAGCCCCACGAAGTTCCGCACCAGTGGGTCTGCCCCTTCAGCGAGCTGCGCCGCGGCTTCCGCCTTGCGCGCCGCCGGTATGCGCGGTTCGTTGAAGAACAGCGCCGCCGACGGGTCTGCAAGCCCCTCCGCTATGCCGGAGAGGCTGTCCAGCCAGGCTTCCTGCTTCCCCTCGGTCTCCGCCAGGGAGAAGAGCGCCTGCGCGTAGCGCTTCGCTATGGGCGCTTTCGCCATCCCACGCTCCTAGTTCCGCCCTGCGCGGGCGTCCCCTTCCGCGAGCACCTCGTCGATCAGATCGCGGTGCGCGTCGGGGTCCAGCGAACGGTGGATGATGCGCTCGGCGGCGCTGACCGCGAGTGACGCGAACTCGGAGCGCACCTCCTCGAGGGCAGCGTCGCGCTCTTGTCGTATCTCCTCGCGGGCCCGGTCGATCAGCTGCGCCGCCTCGGCTCGCGCCTGCGTCGCCTGCTGTTCGCGGTAGCGTTCCGCGGCCTCGCGCGCCTCAGCGAGCACGCGCTGGCCCTCCTCGCGCCCCTCCAGCAGGGTGCGTTGCATCGCCTCCTGCTGCTCCTGGGCCTCGCGCCGCACGCGGTCGGCCTCTTCCAGGCTGTCCCGGATCCTGCCCGACCGGGCGTCGAGCACTCCTAGGATGCGCTTGTACGCGAGGGTGTAGAGGAGCACTACGAGCAGGCCAAAGGTGACCAGGTAAGCCAGCAGGCTCCACGGGTCTATGCCCAGCGCTCCTATGCCGGTTGCTTCTTCGGCTAGTCTTGGTGCTGCCAGCACGTCGCCCGCCTCCTCATGTGCGTTACGTTGCTCACGCCGCGCCGCTTACGCAACGAAGATGAGCAGGATGGCCACCACGAGGCCGTAGATGCCGATGGCCTCGGTGAACGCCAGCGCCAGGATCATGTTCGGCGCGATCGCGTCACGGGCTTCCGGGTTCCTGCCGAGGGCGTTCATCGCGCCGCTGCCCAGGATACCCAGGCCGATGCCGGCGCCGGCCATGCCCAGCCCGGCCAGGCCCACGGCGAGGAACTTGCCCATCTCTCCGTAGTCGTTCATCCCTCAAACCTCCTTGGTCTTTCAGGCGGCGCTTCCGCGTTCCGCCTCGTCTGCCCGCGCGGTGGCGGGTCTAGTGCTGTCCGGCCTCTGCGTGCTCTTCCTTGTGACCCTCGTGCGGGGCCACCGCAAGCACCGCGAACACGAGCGTCAGGCCCATGAACACGAGCGCCTGCACGCCCCCGACCAGTATCTCCAGCCCGTAGAAGATGATGGGCGTGACGAAGAAGGTCAGGAACGTCATCATGAACAGAACAATCTCTCCGGCGAGCATGTTGCCGAAGAGACGGAACGTGAAGCTGATGATGCGGATGAAGTGGCTGATGAGCTCCAGCAGCCCGATGAACGTCTGCACGGGGTTCCCGAAGCGGAAGAACTCCCGGAGGTACCCGAACCTGTGGACGCGGAAGCCCCACACTTCGATGAACACGAACGCGATGAGCGCGAGCGCCAGTGGCATGTTGATGTCCGTGCCCGCGCTCCGCAGCAGGTGCGTCGTTACGTGGTCCGCGCCCTCTGCCTTGAAGCCCACCGTGGGGTAGATGGGCAGCAGTGCCATCCACGCGTTGAACGCGACGAACACGAAGATGGTCGCGAGGAGCGGGAACCAGCGCCGGGCGTAGCGCTCTCCGGCCATGCCCCTGATGAAGCCGTACAACGCCTCGATCAGCACCTCCAGGAAGCCCTGCAGGCGCCCCGGCACCATGGTCGCGCGGCGCGAGCCGAGCCCGAACAGGAGGAGGATGACGATGCAGGTAAGCCAGGCGGAGAGAAGCGTGTTGGTGACGGTGAATGCGCCGA
Organism: Dehalococcoidia bacterium; assembly: GCA_034422595.1. GTDB lineage: Bacteria > Chloroflexota > Dehalococcoidia > Lucifugimonadales > Australimonadaceae > Bin16. The sequence continues at coordinate 257,857 of DAOUJO010000016.1, forward strand.
TGGTGAATATCTTCTGCGGCGCTAGGTGCACCGCCGGAGCGTCGATCAAGCGCTCGAAGCCCAGGAGCTTGGCGCCTATCGGCCCCAGCACCACGCCAAGCAAGGCCAGCGCCAAGACCGGCAACAGGATCAAACGACTCTTCACTATCCGTCAGCCTCTTCGTCCCGGCTGCTGTCCCTGCTGCCGGTGAGGTAACCCGACGCCATCCGGTAGACCCCGTAGAACGCAAGGACTACTCCGAAGAGGAGCCCTCCCAGGAGAAAGAGAGGCGAGGTTCCCGCTCTGTCGTCGAGCCACACCCCTGCCAGCGTCGGGAGAACTATCGCCGTGGCGATGTACCAGCCAAGGCCGGTGAACTGCGCCGCTGAAACCCACCACGAACGGCGTTTCATACACTGATCAGGAGCTGCGTGAATCCTATCACAATACGCCGCGCAAGCAAAGCGGAACGCTCATAACCACGTCATTCTCGCACCGGCGGGAATCCAGAGTGCGCGGGCAGTGCACACGGGGCTGGGCGTGGGGCTGGTACTGTCATTCCGAGCGGAGCGCAGCGGAGTCGAGGAATCTCGGCTCCCCCTACTGCGTCTCGCCCGGCTTCCCGAGGTCCTCGAGCCCCGGCAGGTCCTCGAGGAATTCCGAGAACGCAGAGAGCTTCTCCATCTCTTCCTCGGTGACCCCCTGCTTCGCGGGACGCGGCCGCCGGCGCGGCGAACCCTCGCTGCCTTCCTCCTCCACGTTGCCGTCGACAACGACCCCCGCCCGCTCGAGCACGCGGTCCTCTACGAAGATCGGCACCTTGGATCGCACAGCTGCCGCGTCGCCGCCTTCCTGGCGCGCGAACTCCTCCGCCTCCTGCAGCGACGAGAACCAGTGCTCCTCGCCGTCCTTGCCCCGCACGAGTTGCCCGCCGCGCACCGCCACCGCTATCGCGTCGCTCGGACGGCAGTCGATCTCCGACTCCGAACCGTCCGCCAGCGTCAGCACGAGCCTGGCGAAGAAGGTGTCGTTCTCCAGGTCGCAGACGACGACGTGCTTGATGCCCGCTCCAAGCGACGCGATGACCGAGCCCAGCAGGTCGTGTGTGAGGGGGCGCGCCGCCGTGACGTCCTGCAGCTTCAGCGCGATGGCGTCCGCCTCCGGCGAGCCGATACGTATCGGCAGGTAGCGGTCCGACTCTCGCTCCTTGAGGATGACGACGCGCTGATAGTTCATCAGGCTGACGCGGATACTGTCGATGAGCATCTCTTGCATGGCACACCTTCCGGCGGTCATTCTAGGGAGACGCCCCGCAAACGGTCAACGCAAGGGGTTTCTTACAGCATCGCGCCAGTGGGCTGCAGCACGACCACCTGCGTGTCGTCCGGCAGGTTCGCCCGCGTCACGGTCAGACGCGGCTGCGCCTCCGGCTCGCGGACGCCCAGCTCGTTCAGGAACGGCTTCAGTTCGCGCAGCGGATGCTTGTTGCCGCTGTGCGCGTACAGCATCGGGATGACGATGCGCGGCTCGACGTTCTTCACGATCTCCACCACGTCCGCGGCCGACAGTCCGGTGTCGCTCCCCACGGGCGCCATCAGCACGTGCGGCGAGCCCAGCGCGTCGACCTCCCTGTTCGTGAGCAGCCGGTCCGGGTTCCCCAGGTGGCAGAACACGATGCCCTCGGCCTGCGCGGAGAACACGGTGTTCCACTGCTGCGGCTCGCCCTCCTGTGTCCGGCGCGTCGTGCGGAGACCGCGCAGGTGCATCCCTGCGGCCTCGTACTCGCCGGGGCCGTCGAGCGCTATCGGCTCGCCCGACACCGCGCCGAGCGCGGAATGGAGTGGATCGCTGCTGCTCTGCGTAACGAGGTCTGCCTGCGCCTGCGGCGGCGGTATGCGCAGCCCCAGCTCCGGCGGGAACGGGTCCATGACGAGCGTTTTGTTTCCGGTGCGCACGCGGAACGCCGCGTGGCCTATCCAGGTGATGTCCAACCTAACGCTCCTTGCGCCCCACGAGCGCCCACGCGCCCGGCAGCGCGACCGAGGCCACGTACAGCTTCGCGAGGTCACCCGCCACGAACGGCCAGAGACCCCACTGCAGCGTGTCCGGGATGATGCTCGCACCGGACGTCCACTCGTTGTCCACGGCCCAGTAGCCGAGCCACAGCAGCCCCGGAACGTACAGCACGACGTTGCCCGCGAGCAGCGCAAGCAGCACGCGCCAGCTGCGGTCCCAGCCGCGCTCAGCGAGCCGCCCGACGACCCACGCGGCGCCGATGAAGCCGACGATGTAGCCGCCGCTGGCGATCTGCCAGACGAGGTCGCCGCTGCCCTCCCACGGGAAGATGAAGTGGAAGACCGTCCCTTCGCCGAGCGACGGCGCGAACACCGGCAGGCCGACCATGCCGACAAGCATGTAGAGCGCGAGGCTCGCCGCGCCGCGGTTCGCGCCCAGAGCGCCGCCCGTGAGCAGCACCGCGAGCGTCTGCCCGGTGATGGGAACGGGTGTGAACGGGAGCTTCACTGCGATCTGCGCGAACAGCGCCACGAGCAGGGCGAAGCCGGCCACGAGCGCAGCGTCGCGCAGGAGGCCCTTGCCGGGGAGTATCGAGTCTATGAGGGGGAGACGTATCCGGGTTGTCTGCATACGGGAAGTATACAGGATGCCGAGCCTACGACCGCCGGCGACGCAGCGCGACGACTCCGACGCCAACGATGGCCGCGATGCCTACGAGCACCACGATCGCCACGATGAGCATTCCCGCGCCGCCGCCGGACGACGGCTCAGGCGCAGGCGTCGACGTGGGCTCAGGCGCGGGGACGGGGGTTGCCGTGGGCGGCACGGGCGTCGGGGTGGGGGCCGGCGTAGGCGTCGACGTGGGGGTTGCAGTGGGGGTGGGGGTCGCGGTTGGGGTCGGCGGGGGCGCGACGATGGCGTCGGGGGACGGGGCGCCGGGGCACGGCTGGTCGGTGCGGGGGTCGGCGCCTGCGCCGAAGCGGAGCTCGACGCTCTCCACGAAGCAGGGCTCGGCCATGTGGGCGAAGGGGTAGGTGAGGTCGGCCTGCTGCTCGCCGTTCAGGTGGAAGGTGACGGGTTCGCCGACGTAGATGTAGCGCAGGGGGTCCTCGGTTATGTAGCCGGGGGGGCCGACGAGGAGGCAGCCCTGGTCGCTGGCGCAGTCGAAGCGGCCGTCGACGACGGGGATGCGGGTGGGGCGTTCCCAGTCGCCGACGCGAACGACGATCTCGCCTGCGGCGACGGGGGCGCCATCGAGGGTGGCGGTCCCCTGGAGGTAGACGACGGGGAACGGGGGGATGCTCTCGAGGCGCTCTTCGCCGCCGTTGTCCTGGGCGGAGGCGGCGAGGGGGAGGAGCAGCGCGGCGCAGAGCAGCGCGGCAGCGAGGAGGAGGGCGCCCGGCGCGGGGACGCGGAAGGGACGGAATCGAGGCATGGCCCGATTCTATGAGAGCAGGGGCGCGGTTGTCATGCGGGTTGTCAGCCCGCTATGAGCAGTGCAATGAACCCACCCACGGTGGACGCCCACATAGCGCCCCCAATGACGATGAGCGTGGTCTTGAGGCTGCCGACCTCGGAGCGGACGTCCTTGATCTCAGCGCGGACGTCCTTGACAGCCTCCGTCAGGTCGTGCAGGCGTTCGTTGACCTGCTCGTACGCGCCTTCCAGTCTGCTGAACGCGCCCAGGGATGTCGGGGGTCGTTTGCGTGGCCATGCAGGAGATTCCTTGTCACGAGTATAGCACGCACCCTACACACCGCCTGCGCGAACGCGGAAGGGGTGGATGTCACGGGGGGCGGGGGAGCGGAAAGCCCCCGCCGGTGTGCGGCGGGGGCTCTCGTACGTACCCTTGCTGTGCGCGTCCGTGTTACGGGACGAGGGTGTTCGGCGCCGGCGACCAGACCCAGTAGCCCTTGCCGTTCATGATCTCCTTCGGGCCGCCCTCAGGGTCGGGGTTCTCGGGCGTGGACTTGATCCAGAGGCTGTGCCTGGTGTCGTACGTGTACGCCACCTTCCAGTCGATGCTGCTGAAGTAGTTGTCAGCCTCGTAGTTCGCACTGGTGAACTCGCCGTCGCTGGTCATCTCGCCCGGCGGGTCGCCCGTGTCATTCTGGAAGATGTCCAGCACGCCGAGCAGGTTCCAGCCCGCCGTCACCGGCACCGTCGGGAGGGTCCCGGCGGGGTCGACCTCGGAGAGCATCGTCTCGACGGACTCGAACGTCCGGGCGTGGACCCAGTAGCCGTAGCCGCCGACGATGTCCGCCAGCCGACCACGCCACGTGCCGTCCTCTTCACGGATGGCCGTGATCCAGTCGCCCTCCTGGTAGCCGAGCACCGGCGAGATGTACTGGTTGTTCGCCAGCACGGCGCCGATCGCCGGGTCCACCGGCGTCGCCGGCAGTGAGATCAGGTTCCAGCCCGGCTGCACCTCGACCTCGTACGGCTGACGCGCCTTCACCTCGAAGGAGAACTCGCCGTCTTCCAGCTCGTTGCCCGCTTCGTCCACGGCCACGTACTCAACCTTGTACGAGTCCACCGCGAGGTCGCGCAGCACCAGCGAGAACTGCGTTGCGCTCACCCGGTTCAGGTGGGGCATAACGTCGTCGCCGTTCAGCGTGATCTCCTTCACGGTGACCGTGTCGTGCGAGTCCGCGCCCTTGAATCCCTTGAGCGTGTACTCGCCCTTTTCGTCGTCGAAGCTGAGCTTGACGAACGGGTTGGCGCTCTCCGTGGTCTCCTTGTCGTCGCTCCGCGGCGTCACCTCGCCGATCTCGTCGGCGTCGCTCACGCCTCCGTTGAACTCCTCGTCGATCTCGGCCAGCAGGCCCGCGGCGTCCATCTTGGCGAGGTTGAGCGTGTTGCCCATAGCGGGGTTCCCGGCGTCCCGGTGGTCGCCAACCGACCAGCCCGCGGTTGCGCCGGAGTTGTCCTGCCCGTCGTGGCCGAGCACGATAACGCCGATTATGTTGCCGCCGTCGACGCTGATGTCGATGCTGGACCGCTTGTACTTCTTGGCCCAGTGGTTCTCGTCCTCCTCCTGCGTCAGCGGGGAGGCCTCGTCGGAGTCCATGATCGTGTACTTGAACTTGTCGTCGCTGGTCGATTCCGTGCCCTCGCCTGCGGTCTGCTCGTCCTTGATCTCCACGAAGAAGACCACCGGGCGGCGGCGCAGGTCCTCGTCCGAGCGCACGTCCACCGTGAGCGAACCCTCGTCGTTGACGATCGGGCGGCTGTTCGCGGTGCCGGTCACGGTGACCGTCAGGCTCGGCGCGATCCAGTCCTCGGCCTCTTCGGTCTTCGCCTCGTTGGTGTTGCCGGCGAGGTCGAACACCGCGCCGCCGACGACCACGACATCCGGCTCGGCGTCCGCCGCGAGGTCCTCGGAGAGCTCCAAGTAGACGCGGGCGCGCGGCTCGGTGATGGCGTTGCCCTCGATGTCCGTGCCGGGGTTCTCGCGCTTGTACTGGTTGTAGTTGTCGTACGCTTCCTTGTCGTCGTCGTACTCATTCTTCTCGACCAAGTACTCCCTGTGGGACTCCCACGACGCACAGTACGTTGTTTCTTCCGACGTGGCGTCCGTGATGCTGGATGCCACTTCGATTGTGGTATCGCCAGGCGATGCAGGAGTAGGCGCGGTGGCAACATTACAGGTGTCGGCCAGCGTCAGCTGTGTATCCGTCAGGTCGCCGCGGGTAGTGGCAGTGGTGATTGTGCGGTCCTCCGGGTCGGCAGGCGCTTCCACCATTGTCGGCGGGTTGCCGGGGTTCTTCGGAGCCGGCCCGCTGGGCGGGTCCGAAGCCATCATCGTGTTCCGGTTGATCGCCGGCCGCTCGCTCGGGTGGACGACGCCGACGATGGTGTGGCCGACGACGGTGATGTTGTCGGTGTCCACCTCGCCGAGGGCGTCCGCCGTGCCATCGGCCTTGAACTCCAGCGCGATGTAGGAGCGGTCCACCTCCTCCGCGTCGTCCTCGGAGCTCCAGGTGATGCCGGTCCGGACGTTGTCGAGGTCCGGCTCCGTGTCGTCCACGCGGAACACGTACGGCTCCGCAACGTTCTCCGTGTCGGAGTCCGCGTCGGTCATGGACGTGTTGCCCGCGCGGTCGGTCGCCTTCAACTGGTAGAGGTAGTAGGCGTCGTCCCTGTCGGCACCGCTGGCCGAGAAGGAGTAGGCGACGCCCGCGCGGTTGCCCGCCATGCGCCACGTGCCGGACGCGCTGATGTCCGAGTACGTCACGTCAGTGCCGTTCCTCGGGTTCTCCACGACGTTGACGTCGATGTCGGCCGACCCGCCGTTCGCGGAGACCGCCGTGCCGGGGTCCACGGAGAGCGGCTCGTTGTGGAGGTTGTGGTCGCCGTCCGGGTTGACCTCTTCGAGGTCGCCGTCGTTGGAGACGACGCTCTCGCCGTCGTGGCGGAGGCCGGAGTCGTCGTCCCGCACCTCGAATGAGAAGGTGAGGCGGTTGGGACGCGTCACGGCGTTGTCGTCGGGGGAGACGGCGGTGAACTCGGGGCCGTCGCCGTCGACCACCAGGTCAATCACGCCGGAGCCGCCCGTCGTGGTGATGGTCAGCCGGTCGCCGTGGTCCGCGAAGATCGTCGCAATCTCCTGCGTGGTCGGAGGGGGGTTGGTGCTGGTGGTGTTAAAACCAGTCGGATTATATTGCCCGGCGCTGGCTTCGCTCTGCGCCGCGACCTTGGTGTCTTCCCCTGCGGTACCGTCATCATCGCTGATGGACGTGGCAGGGTCATTGTCGTCGTCAACGTGACGCGTCACAGCTGGGTCATCGCACCAGGTCGGACCACCATACTCGTCGGTGAAGGGGATCGGGGCGGTCGCGTCATCGTCGTCATGGTCTATCGTAGCGCCATCCTCAACGACCTTGATGAACCCCTGGGCGTTGCCGCCAGTGCTGGACTGGACGAGTTGCAGCGTGGAGGACTTGCCGGAGCTGTTGTTCTTCACCGTGGCGGTCACGTTGGCCTTGGTATCGTCGTCCGCGTTACAGGTGGGAAGATCCGTCGCTACGTTGATGAGGATGGTGTTGTACGCGCCGCCGTCGTTGGAGACGTACAGCGTGTTCCTGAAGAGCGTGTCCCGGGGGGAAGACTCGTTGGACACCAGGTGAGCGCGGTCAGCGGCCATGTGTTCGCCCTCGTTATTCGCGGGCGTGTCGGGCTGCGGGTCTGCGAGGACGTAGACACCCTGTACGGCGCCGTCGCCCGACGCCTCTACCAGCCTGTTGGCCTTCGCGTCACCGATGTTCGCGTATACACCGGCGGTGACAACGCCGGCGGTCAGCTTGCCGTCGGTGTTGTCGGTCGTCTGCGCCAGTCCGGGCAGCACGATAAGCAGCGAGAGCGCCACTGCCATCAATGTCGCTATGAGCGGAATCTTGGTGAATCTCACTTCTACCCCCCTTGTGGAGCTGTAGTTTCGGTTTGGCGCTCTCTCCGAGAGCAGGGTGGTCCGTTTCTTCTCTTATCGTCGTTCCCCGCGGGGGTTTCCGCCCCCGCGGGGAGAGGTTCATCCTGTTTGGTTACGGGACCAGCGTGCCGGCCTCCGCGCTCCAGACCCAGTAGCCCTTGCCGTTGACTACTTCCTTGTCATTGTCGTCGCCGTCCTTCGGGATCGACTTCTCCCAGGAGTTGTTGCCGGTGTTGAAGGAGTAGGCGACCTTCCACGCGATGTTCTTGAAGTAGTCGTCGGCTTCACCGCCGCCGGACGGCGTGCTGCCGGCCTTGGCCTGCAGTACGTCCACGACGCCGAGCAGGTTCCAGCCCGCGATGACGTCGGCGGTCGGGAGGACGGACGAGGTGTCCGTCTCCGGGATGAGAGCCGAGATGGACTCGAAGGCGGTGGTCTGGACCCAGTAGCCGTAGCCGCCGACGATGTCGGTGAGGGTGCCGCGCCACGTGCCGTTGTCGTTGACGGAGGTCAGCCACGCGTCGTCCTGGTAGGCGAGCACGATGGTGGCCTGCATGGTGTCGCCCATGACGGCCTGGGTGCTGGAGTCGAGCGGGGTGCCCGGCACGGAGACCAGGTTCCAGCCCGGCGTGAGGCTCACCTTGTAGGCGCCCCGCGCCACGACCTCGAACTCGTAGGTGTCCGACACCTCGTTGCCGACGTCGTCGCGGCCGGTGACCTTGAGGTCGTACTCGCCGATCGAGAGGTCCTGGGCGGCAAGCGTGTACTTGCTGCTGGAAACCGCGGCGAGGTGATCGCTCACGTCGCTGCCGTTCAGCGTGATGGAGACGATCTCCACCGCGCTGTGGGAGTCCGACTTGAAGCGCTTGGAGTGGGTGGAGTACTCACCCGCCTCGTCGGCGAAGTCGATGGTGATGAACGGGTTGTTGCTCTCCGACTCGTCTTCACCGGCCTGCGGCGACAGCGAGAAGTCAGGGTCCTCGCCGTCGTTCGCGTCCGTGTCGATCTCCAGGGCGAGACCGGCAGCGATGAGGTCGTCGAGCTTGACGCTGTTCGTCTCCTCGGGCATCTTGGACTTCCTGCCGGGCTGCCCCCAACCGGGCGTCACGCCGACGTTGTCCGCATCGTCCTCGGCGACGACGATGACCGCGTAGAGCCCGTCGCTGCCGCCGACGTGGTTGTTGCTGTAGGTACGGGTCCACATGAGATCACCGGTCCCGGTCTGCACGCGGTCGCCGCGCCGGATGCTGCTTCCCAACTTCAGGCTCGCTTTTTCGGCGGCGTCGCCAGCGGCGTCTCTGACCTCGGCGAAGTAGACGGTCGGGAGGCGGCGCAGTTCCTCGTCCGAGCTGATGCTGACGGTCACCTCGCCGTTGTTCCTGATGACCGGACGGTCAGTGACGTCCGTGGCGATCGTGACGGTGACGGCCGGAGCGATGTTGTCCGCCGCGATGATCTCGTCCTGGTTGCTGGGGTTGCCGGCGAGGTCGAGCACCGCGCCGCCGAACATGGAGACCTGCGGGGTCGCGTCCGGGGCGAGCGCCTCAGCCAGCTTGAGGTAGATGCGGGAGCCGGGCACCCGGTCCGAGCCGATGCAGACGCCGTCTATGTCCAGCGGCGCATCGTCATCCGAATCGGTGTTGCCGCAGTCCGGCTTGTCGGACAGGTGGATGAAGCCGACGACATCAGCGTCCTCGACGAGGAACTTGGAGTGGTCGACGTCCTTCACCGCGTCGCGTCCGCTGGTGTCCTCGAACGTCACCGCGATGTAGGAGCGGTCGACGATCTCCTTCTTCTTGTCGGGGTCGTAGGAGATGCCCGTGCGGGCGTCCCTGAACTCCGGCGAGGCGACGTCCACCACCAGGCTGAAGTCCTGGTCCCCGTCCTTGCCCGGGTCGGCGTCGGTGCGCTCGGTGTTGCCGGCGCGGTCGGTGGCCTGCAGGTACCAGGGGTTGGAGCCCGGGTCGACGTTGGAGACGGCCATGTCGAGGAAGTAGGAGACGCCGGGCCTGCCGCCGCGCTCCCGCCAGCCGGAGTTGCCGTTCTGGCTCTGCTCGGCGCCCTTGAGCATCACGCTTATGTCGCGGGACGCGCCGCCCGCGAGGGAGCGAGGCTCGGAGGTCGTGAAGTTGTCGCCGTCGGTGTTGACGGCCTTCGGGTCGTTGTCGGGCGACATGGAGAGCTCGCCGTCGTGCGCGAGACCGGAGTCGGAGTCGCTGACGACGAAGCGGATCTTGACGGTCTGGGAGCTGAGCTTCGCGCCGTGATCGGGGGAGATCTCGGAGAACTCCGGCCCTTCGGCGTCGACCGTGAGCATGACGTTGCCCGCAACGCCCGCGACCGTGACGGTGAGGGTGTCGCCGTGCCGCGCCGGGATACGCGCGCCCATCGGAGCAGTCGATGCCGCAGCGTTGTACTGACCCGTGGCTGCATTAAATATGACTTCGTTGGGGTTCGCTCCGCCATCCTGCTCGCCACACGCGCGGGTGCCGTTGCCCCGCTCCTCCAGGCCGTTCGCAACGACCTCGAAGTTGACCATCTCGGCAAGGGGGGGAGCGGGGGGAGCGGATTCGGTTGGGGATGCGCTGCTCAAGCGCACCTTGATCGACTTGCCGCTGCGGTTGTTCTTCACCGTCGCGACGGCACAGTGGATGTTGTCGGCTGCTTCGTCCGTGGTCTCATCGACGTTGCTGCCGTCTGTAGATGTAGGCTGCTGAACGGCGTCCTTGTAGCCGTCAGGGCCCGCGAACTCCGACCGCGCCCCGCCGGTGGCGGTGATGCGCACGACGTTGTGGGCGTCGTCGTCGTTCGAGACGTAGAGCGTCCGGTTGAAGTACGAGTCAGCCACGTCGTCGATCGCTGACAGCACGTCAACCGTGAGGCTGGAGCCGCCGGACTGCGTGCCGCGAGTGTCGTCGAAGTTCTGGGCCAAGGCCGGCAGAACGATGAGCAGCGAGAGCGCCACTGCCATCAATGTCGCTATGAGCGGAATCTTGGTGAATCTCACTTCTACCCCCCTTATGGAGCTGTAGTCTTGGGCTTGGCGCTCTCT
>DAOUJO010000017.1:0-212811 GCA_034422595.1 Dehalococcoidia bacterium
CGCAAGATTCCCTGCTGCTGCCTCCCGTAGGAGTGGGGGCCGTGTCTCAGTCCCCCTCTGGCCGGTCGTGCTCTCACACCGGCTACCCGTCGACGGCTTGGTGGGCCGTTACCTCACCAACTACCTGATGGGACGCAAGCCCATCCACTGGTGGCCGAAGCCTTTGGTTACCCGCTATCGGCCGGCAACCACATGCGGTATTAGCTCGGATTTCTCCGGGTTGTCCCCCGCCAGTGGGTAGGTTGCTTACGCGTTACTCAGCCGTCTGCCACTAACTCGCCCCCGAAGGGGTCCGTTCGTTCGACTTGCATGCATTAGGCGCGCCGCCAGCGTTCGTCCTGAGCCAGGATCAAACTCTCAATCAAGTTTCGAGCCTCTGATGAGACTCGTTTTTTCCTTGACAGGGTGCGTACCCCCAAGGGGGCACGCGGCGCTTTCCTTCCACTATTCACTTGTTAAGGTGCCCACGCTCCCTCACGAGAGGGAACCTGACTAGACTAGACGACGGCCCTGTAGGCTGTCAAGCGAAATCGCTCACGCGCGCAGCAGTCCCTGAACCCGCTCCCACACCTGCGCATGGATAGTTTCCACCTCTTGCAGGGCATCGAGCACCACCCACCGCTTGGGCTCGGCCTTCGCCAACCGCCGGTAACCATCGCGCACCCTCTGGTGGAACGCAGTGTCGAGGTTCTCAAAGCGTCGTTTTTCAGAGTCGTTCGGACGTGGAATCGGCACTACGCGGCCTTCCTGGTCGAACGACGTCTGGACTCCGACCCGGCGCAGGCTGGCGCCCGGTGCCGTATCAAGCAGGAACGTCAGGTTCGGCCATACGCCTCCCGTTGCGATGGCGTTGGCTGCCTTCACTTCGTCGAGTGGGAGGCCCCGGGCATCGCCCTGGTAGACGGTCGTCGAGTCTGCGTAGCGGTCGGCGACGATGATTGCGCCCTTGTCCAGCTCCGGCCGGATGATCCGTTGCACGAGCTCCGCGCGGGACGCCGTGAAGAGCAGTAGCTCGGCTTGGAGCGTCAGCGGGGCGCTCTGCGCCTTTACCCAGTCGCGTATGTACTCGCCCAAGGGCGTGCCACCGGGTTCGTGCACGCGTACGACACGGCGGCTGCACTCGACTTCCAGGCGCGCCACGAGCATGTCGGACTGGGTGGTCTTGCCGGAGCCCTCTCCACCCTCGAACGATATGAACAAACCGCTCACACGAGTCTCCTGCGGAACGCGGATGATAGCACGCGGACTCTGCTACTGCGTGCGGCGGATGGTGACGCGCCGCCGGGGCTCCCGCCCCACACTGTGGGAGCGCAGTTGCGCCTGCTCCGCGATACGGTGCTGGATGCGGCGGACGAACGACGACTGCGGGCGCAGCTCGATAGTGCTGGCCTCGCCTGCGAGGATGCGCTGGACGCCCTCTTCCGCCTCTGCCGCTCCGCTGTTACGGGACCCGCCGTCATCATCCGTCTCGGTGAGCTGCTCGATGAAACCGACGATCTGGCCGGGCGTGTTGCGGCGCAGCACGTACACCGGCACGCCCTGCTCTTCGGCTGCTACGAGCACGCTGGCGCGGCGGCGGTAGTGCGCCTTGGTCGTCAGCACTACGTCCGCGTCGCTGAGGCTGTCGGCCACCTTCACCGCGAGCCCGGCGCCTCCCGCCGACTGCTGGAGCCTTTCACGGCTGACGCCGAACGGATGGACGCGCATGGCCGGCTTCGCGGGAGGGGAGTGCATGGGTCCCTGCTCGTACGAGATATGTTCATATCGTCGCGGGCGATGCTCCCGCTCCGGCCCATAGCGGTGCTCCCGCTCCTGACCGTAGATGAATGGCGCAACCTCGAATTCCGGCGGAGCCGCTGCCCGCTGGTAGCTCTTGCGTACCGTCCCGGACTCGTCCAGTTCCCGCGTCTCGGGCGTGACGGTCCTGCCGCGCAGCACCGCATCCACGGTCTTCGCCACGTCCGCATGGACGGCCACACTGTTCCAACTCTGTATCTCGACGAGCACGTCAAAGGTTGGCGGGGCCTTCCGTTCGAGGATGGTCTTCTGGGTGCGGCGGCGGCGAGCCTCCTCGTCTCCCAGCGTCACGGTCTGCACACCTCCGACGAGGTCGGAGAGGGTCGGATTGACGAGGAGGTTCTCCAGCGTGTTGCCGTGTGCCGTCGCGACAAGCTGCACGCCCCGCTCGGCGATGGTCCGCGCGGCGATAGCCTCGAGTTCGGTGCCCATCTCGTCCACGATGATGACCTGCGGCATGTGATTCTCCACTGCCTCGATCATCACGGCATGCTGGCGTGACGGCGTGGCTACCTGCATCCGGCGTGCCCTGCCGATGGCGGGGTGCGGGATGTCGCCGTCGCCCGCGATCTCGTTGGACGTGTCCACGATGATGACGCGCTTGCTCGCGTCTGCCAGGACGCGGGCAAGTTCACGCAGGATGGTGGTCTTCCCGACGCCCGGTCTCCCGACGAGGAGGATGCTCCTGCCGGAGAGAGCGAGGTCTTCGATGACGCGGGCGCTCCCGTGCACCGCACGTCCCACCCGGCACGTCAGACCGATCACCTCGCCACGCCGGTTGCGGATGGCGGATATCCGGTGCAGGGTGCGTTCGATGCCTGCGCGGTTGTCGTCGCCGAAGTCGCCGACACGCGCCGTGACGTGGTCGAGGTCCTCGCGGGAGACGTCGGCGCAACCGAGGTGGATGTCCTTGCCGGCGAACCGGGCCTGCGGCGGCCTGCCTAGGTCGAGCACGACTTCGAGCAGGTCATCAGGGTCGGGCTGGCCCTCGATCGCTTTGCGGATCGACGGCGGCAGCACGTCGAAGAGGTCCCGCCGTTCCCTGTCGGTTGCTTCAGGAGTCGTGTGTGGAGATGTCGTCATATGAACTGCTTATGCCTGTACGGGTTTCATGAACGGCTGGTGCACCTGCCGTGCGACCGGCTTGATCGAGACTTCGTAGGTGCTGTCCGACTGCCAGCCCAGGCCCGCGAGCGCGGTGGCGAGGTACGGCTGATACGTCGGAACGATCCAGCGGGCCGGTGAGTCGCGGCCGATGACTCGTGCCACACCCTCGACCAGCATCGGTGCGAGTCCAGGAAAATCCGGGTGCAGGGTGGCCTCCACGGTAAGGGAATCGTTCGTTCGGTCCAGACGCGCCCATGCGCTGAGCCCGCGTTCAGTATCGCACACGTACTCTCTGGTCCTCCCTGGCGAGGGCTCCCTGGAGGCTTCCCATTCCCGGAGGGTCAAGCCGATGGCGGGCCTGGAGGCGATGGGAGCGGTGGCCATCTGCAGGCGGAAGACGTCGTGCGCGTCGCTGTCGCGTATGGGGCGGAAGTGCATCGGCGTACTCTGCACAGACCGCAGCCTGCCGACGAACAGCTCCTCCGCGAAGGCGTAGTGGAAGCCCGCCCTCTGGGCAGGGCCGCATGCAGGGCCATCAGCCGCGCAGCGCAGAAACAGGCGCTCAGCACCCGACTCTCCCACCGCCGATGCTGCCGCCAACAGCAGTTCGTCCAACTGGGAGTATCCCTTGGCCGAGGCGAAGAAACCGGAGACTTCCCAGACCGTAGCCGCCTTCCGCGTCTGCACTATGGCGAGGGCTTCCAGCCATCCGTTCTCGAACGAGCCGAGCACCTTGCGACCGGGGCCGTTGGACATGCTGTAGCAGGCCGCCGCCCCCCTTGTGAGCTTCCGGGTCCCGTATCCGATCGATGCCCGCGTGTAGACGAGGTCTCTGCTGTTCAGGCGGCCCTGCAGCAGTTGACAAGGCGCATCGGTCATACGGAACCGGCGGATCATGGGACGGCACCCACCGGAAGCATCTCCAGGAAGTAGCGGTGCATCCGGGCGTCCCCCGTCAACTCGGGGTGGAAGGCGGAGGCGAGCAGGTTCTCCTGGCGCACGACAACAGGGGTGCCGTCTGCCAGCGCAGCGAGGGTCTCTACGCCGGGCCCGGTCTTCACGATGAGGGGAGCGCGGATGAAGACGGCGTGCACGGGGTCGCCGGGGATGCCGGTGATCGCCAGTTCCGTCTCGAACGAGTCTATCTGCCTGCCGAACCCGTTCCGCCGTACGGTGGCGTCCATCAGCCCCAGGGGCTCGGGACGGTCTTCCTCGAGGCGGGAGGCCATGAGGATGAGTCCGGCGCAGGTGCCCCAGAGCGGACGCCCACTTCGAGGGAAGGCCTGCAGCGGGGCGCGCATCCCGTAGGCGTCCATGAGCTTCGCCATGGACGTGCTTTCCCCGCCGGGGATGATGAGCGCGTCTACGGCGTCGAGTTCATCCGTCCTGCGCACCTCGACAGCGGACACGCCCAGACCTCGGAGCGCTACGCAGTGCTCCTGGAAATCGCCTTGGAGCGCAAGTACGCCGACGGTTGCCGTTGCGGTCACCTCGTCGTGTGTTCTGGCCTACCAGCCGCGGGTCGCGAGCTCCTGACCGGGTGCGAGCGAGCGAGCGCTGATACCGACCATCGGCTCGCCGAGGCCCTTGGATGCCTCCGCGATAGCCTCGGGGTCGTCGTAGTGAGTGACTGCCTTGACGATGGCCTTGCCCCGTTCCGAGGGGTCGCCGGACTTGAAGATGCCCGAGCCCACGAACACGCCGTCCGCGCCGAGGTGCATCATCAGCGCGGCGTCGGCGGGAGTGGCGACCCCGCCGGCGGCGAAGTTCACCACGGGCAGCCGTCCGAGACGCTTCGTCTCGCGCAACAGGTCGAGCGACGCGCCGATCTCCTTCGCGTAGGCGGTGAGTTCGTCGTCACCCATCAGCTGCACGCGGCGGATCTGCTTCATCACCGTCCGCATGTGGCGGACAGCCTCGACCACGTCGCCGGTGCCGGCCTCGCCCTTGGTGCGGATCATCGCCGCGCCTTCGCCGACGCGCCGCAGCGCCTCGCCGAGGTCACGGCAGCCGCAGACGAACGGCACCTTGAAGTCGTGCTTCCAGACGTGGTGCTCCTCGTCCGCGGGCGTCAGCACCTCGGACTCGTCGATGTAGTCGATGCCGATGGCCTCGAGTATCTTCGCCTCGACGAAGTGGCCGATGCGCACCTTCGCCATCACGGGGATGGTCACGGCCTTCATGATTGCCTCAATCATCGCGGGGTCGGACATGCGGGCCACGCCGCCGTCCGCCCGGATGTCGGCAGGGACGCGCTCGAGCGCCATGACGGAGCACGCACCGGCGTCCTCGGCTATCTTCGCCTGCTCGTCGGTCACCACGTCCATGATGACGCCGCCCTTGAGCATCTGAGCCAGTCCCGCCTTGACGGAGAACGTGCCCGTCTCTTTGCCGTTGTCGATACCGTTGGTACTCATGCCGTACCTCCCGCATCAGTATACGGCGTACGAGAGAGGCGCTCAATCGGGGAGCGGCGCGGGGTGAGGCGGGAGCGCCCTACAGCTCGTCGAGCGTGAGGAGGTCGCGCACCGCCGCCACGACGCCGTCCGCGGGCACCTGCGCGGCCTCGTCCGCACGGCGCCGCTTGATCTCGACGACGCCCTGCTTGAGGTTGCGCGGGCTCACGACGATGCGCACCGGCAGACCGAGGAGGTCGGCGTCGTTGAACTTCACGCCAGCCGACTCGGGGCGATCGTCGTAGAGGACCTCGCAGCCTGCCGACGTGAGCTCCCCGTACAGCGCGTCAGCCGATGCGATGACGTCGGGGTCGGAGGCGTTGAGCGCGAGGAGGTGCGCCTGGAACGGCGCGATGGGCGCGGGGAAGATAATTCCCTTGTCGTCGTGGTTCTGCTCGATGGCGGCGGCCAGCACCCGCGTGACGCCGATGCCGTAGCACCCCATCACCGGCGGTTTGAGCGTGCCGTTCTCGTCCAGATAGTCCACGCCGAGCGTGGTGGTGAAGAACGTGCCGAGCTTGAAGACGTGCCCCACCTCGATGCCGCGCACCGCCTTGAGCGCGCCCTGGTTGTCCGGGCTGCCGTCGCCCTCGCGGGCGGTCGCGATGTCCACGGCCTCGTCGATCTGGAAGTCGCGCGGGTAGTTCACGTTCTGGTAGTGCTTGTCCGGCTGGTTCGCACCCGCGGCGAAGTTCGTGCCCTGCATGATGGAGTTGTCGGCGATGCGCCGGATGCCCGACAGGCCGATGGGCGAGGTGGAGCCCGGGGTCAGTCCCGCTGCAGCGACCTCCTCCGCGTTGGCGAGGCGCAGGTCGATGCAGTGGAGGTGGTTCTTCAGCTTCACCTCGTTGACCTCGATGTCGCCGCGTATCGTCACGAGGACGGTCTCGTCGTCCGCCTGATAGAAGACGGCCTTGAGCGTCTGCGACTCGGCTATGCCGAGGTACACGGCGAGGTCCGCGATGGTGGTGATGCCGGGCGTGTCCACGAGCTCCAGCGGGCGCGGCTCGTCCTCTTCAGCGGGGGCGATGACCGACGTTGCACGCTCGACGTTCGCGGCGTAGCCGGACTCCTCGCAGTAGAGGATGACGTCCTCGCCGCTCGGCGCGGGCATGATGAACTCGTGCGAGTCCTTGCCGCCGATGGCGCCGCTGTCCGCCTCGACCTCGATGGTGGGCAGGCCGCAGCGGCGGAAGATGTTGCGGTACGCCACGCGCATCCGCTGGTAGGTGACGTCCAGCCCTTCCTGATCGGTGTCGAAGGAGTAGGCATCCTTCATGACGAACTCACGACCGCGGAGCAGACCTGCGCGGGGGCGGGGCTCGTCCCGGAACTTGGTCTGTATCTGGTAGATGTTGAGCGGCAGGTCCCTGTAAGACTCGACGTGCGCCCCTGCGATGGCCGTCACGACCTCCTCGTGGGTGGGAGCGAGCACCATGGGGCGTTCACGCCGGTCGAACAGGCGGAAGAGGTTGCCTCCGAACGCGGCGGCGCGCCCCGACTCCTCCCACGTTTCGAGGGTCTGCAACGCGGGCATGAGTACTTCCTGCCCGCCGGCTGCGTTCATCTCCTCCCGGACGATGCGCTCTATCTTCTTGATGGAGCGCAGCGCCAGCGGCAGGTAGGAGTAGACCCCCGCGGCTGCCTGCAGCATCATGCCCGCCCGGAGCATGAGCCGGTGGCTCGCCGTCTCTGCCTCGCTGGGGTCCTGTCTTAAGGTGCGTGAGAGAAACTCTGTCGCGCGCATGGGGACAGTCTACACACCCGCTTCCTGGTGCTTGTAGAGCCCCAGTTCCAACGGCTGAAGGTCGTCGCCCACGTGCGCTTTGATGGCGTCGAAGAAGTCCAGGTCCCACTCGCTTACGAACGTAAGAGCGGTGCCCTCGCGTCCCATGCGGGCGGTGCGCCCGATGCGGTGCACGTACTCCTCGACGCTCTCCGGGATGTCGTAGTTGATGACGTTCTCGACGGTGGGCACGTCTATGCCGCGGGAGGTGAGGTTGGTGGAGACGAGCAGCTTGAGCGCCCCGCTGCGGAACTGCTGCATCACGGCGTTGCGCTCTCCCTGCGGCAGCCCGCCGTGGATGGCCGCAGCTTTCACCCTGCGCCGCCCCAGTGTCCTCACTAGCCAGTCCACGTCGTCCTGCGTGCGGCGGAAAACGAGCGTCTGCTCGTCCTCGTCGAGCACGTTCAGGAGCGCGGTCAGCTTGTCGCGGCTGGCGACCTCGCAGTAGCGCTGCGTCACCTGCTCCACGGGCTCGGACTCCTGGCCGACGCGGAACGTCTGCGGCTCCTTGAGATAGGAGTAGATGAGCCGCTTGATCATCGTCGGGATGGTTGCGGTGAACAGCGCCGTCTGCCGCGAGCGCGGCGTGGAGCGCAGGATGCGGCGAACGTCGGGCAGGAAGCCGATGTCCAGCATCTGGTCTGCCTCGTCGAGCACCACCATCCGTGCGCGGTCCAGCCGGAGCACTCCGCGGTCCAGCAGGTCGATCACGCGTCCGGGCGTCCCGACGACTACCTGCGCGCCGTTCTGGAGGGCCGTTATCTGCGGCCCGATGCGCGCCCCGCCGTAGACTGGCACCACCTGCGTGCCGCGGTATCTGCAGATCTCCGCGACCTCGTCCGTGACCTGCCGCGCCAGCTCCCGTGTCGGCACGAGGACGAGCGCCTGTACGAACGGCTCGCGAGCATCCACGAGCTCAGCGATGGGGATGCCGAACCCGGCGGTCTTGCCGGTGCCCGTCTGCGCCTGCCCCACGACGTCCTCGCCGTTCAGCAGCGGCTCTACGACGAGCTCCTGGATGGGCGTGGGGGACTCGTAGCGCATCTCGTCCAGCGCGCGCTTGATGGGCGCGGAAACGAGCACGGGACCGAACGGCAGGTCACGGGGTGACGGCTCCTGTGGGGGAGGAGCAGGCTCGCGCCTGCGCCTGTTGCGCGGAGCGTCGCTCGCGGGGCGTTCCGGCGCCGGTGCGTCGCTCTGACTGCCCCGGCCTCTGCCGCCGCGACTGCGGCGCCGCTTGGCGGAGGGCGCATCCGGCGGCTCGGCGAGCGCAGCGGCGCGCGGCGGCGCCTGCTGAGCAGGGCGCGGCTCGGGGGCTTCCGCCGCTCTCGGCGGCTTGCGCCGTCGAGGCCTGCGTCCGCCGGTCTGGTCCGTTGGGGGCGCGGACGGCTCGCTCGCAGGAGGCGCGCCAGGCTTCTTGATGAAGCGTGATACGAGACTTCGGAACATATACACGTCCATTCTATCAGAGTAGTGCTTCGAACCCGCCTGCTTACGCGTGCGCGGTTCGCTACATAAGGACACTCGTTGGCGGCGTTACCGGAAGAACCCCGCCTGCAGCCGCTCCAGCCACACTTGCCACGTCTGTAGCCAGGCTTCCAGCCAGGTGATGAAGTCGGACAGCGGGTCAGGAGTCGGTGTTGGCGTCGGGGTTGGCGTTGCCGTTGGGGTGGGCGTCGGCGTCGGTGTTGCCGTCGGCTCCGGCGTGGGGAGCGGTATGGGCGTGGGGGTTGGCGTACCGGTGTCCGGTGTCGGAGTGGGGGTGGAGCCCGGAGGAGGAACGGCGGCGTCCGCGGCGTCCACGAACGTCGTGTTGCCGGTGCGGTCCGTCGCCTCGAACTCGAGGTTGAACGTCCCGCTGCCGCCGAGGTTCACGTCGACCGAGAGGGCGTAGGCAGCGCCGGTCTCGATGACCTTCCAGCGGCTCGTTCCGTAGGGCGTGATGTCGGCGGCGTCTCCGCCCTCGCGGCTGAGGAAGGCGTGGATGTCGGCAGCGCCTCCGCCGGGCGTGGAGCGCGGCTCGTGCGACGTTAACTGGTCGCCGTCCGCGTTCACCGGGCGTGGGTCGCCGTCGCCGGAGGGCTCGAACTCCCCGTCGTGGCGCAGTCCCGATCCGTCGTCGCGCACCTCGAACGAGAAGTTCACGACGACCGAGCGGAAGTAGCTGTCCGGCTGGGGGTGGAAGACGCTGATCTCCGGCCCCTCGCCGTCAACGACCAGTTGGATGGAGGAGGAGACCCCCCGAACGTTGATGGCGAGCCTGTCGCGGTCCACCGACCGCAGCACGGCGAGGGCGTCCGTGCCCGCGGCGTAGGCGTCGCAGGCGGGGCCGTCGGCGTTCTCCGTGTCCCTTTCGGCGAGCTCCACGACGCCCTGGTAGGTGCGCGCCCCGTCGACCGGCGCCTCGCTCGTGAGCGCGAGCGGGACGGTGACGGACTCGCGGGAGTCCCGGTTGAAGACGGTCGCCTCCGCACAGGCGCCGTCCGCGATCCCGGGGACGGTAGCAGTGATGAGGACGGCGTTGTAGGCCTCGCCCTGGTTGGAGACGTACAGGTCGTTGTTGGAGAAGGTGTTGCGGGGGTCGGCGCCGCCGGCGATGTAGGCGGCGTCGCCTGCGGTTATCGAGCCGCTCGTCGCTATGCCCGAGGTCACGCCGTCCTGCGCGTCCACCACATCGGCGAAGACGGCGACGGTGAGGGCGCTGCTGCCGGAGCCGGTGCTGAGCCTGCCCTCGGTGTAGTTCGCCGGAGCGGGCGACGGAGTGAGTAGGATGAGCGCGGCCGCTGCCAGCAGGGCAAGGATCGGCACTCCTGCGAGTCGAACCGAGCGCGCCGGATGCGGCCTTGTGAGCGGTCTGGCGCGCAGACGCACGCCTGGCTGGGGGCTGACAGGAGAGGCGCTATCGAAAAAAGGTGCCATTGTGTGCCATTGTGTGCCACGCAGGAGTGGCAGCGCCTCGCCCGCAAGGGACGGCCCGCACGCTCACCGGTGTACACGACCATGGTAGAGCGTGCGAGCCGCACAGGGCAACGAACGAATGGCAGAGCGTTCTTGCCTAGGTGTCGAGGATGTTCTTCGAGAAGACCTCGTCGAAGCCGTACCGCTTCGCCATGATGCCCTGCTCGTGGCTGATGTCGATGTACCAGTCGAGCATCCGGCGGTTCGCCTCGATGCCGTAGACGAACGGGTCGCCCCACTTCTTGAACTGCTCCTCCACGTACTCGCGCAGGTAGATGACGGAGAAGCTGCCGCGGTCGCGCAGCAGGTCGAAGTACGCGACGGCCTTGGAGCGCTCGAACGCGTCGTAGATGCGCGGGGCGAGCGTCGGGTCCTCACGGTCGAGCTTGCCGCTCAGCACCATCATGTGCACGGGCGTGAAGATGCTCTCGTCCCGCCAGAGGCGGAGGTCTTCCTCCATGTAATCGGGGAAGAGGCGGCGGATGCGCGAGTCGCTGGCGACCCACCCGAACAGCTCGGGGTCGGAGATGTCGCCGAGGAAGGCGTCCACCTCGCCGTCGAGCAGGCGCTGGAGGTGGTCCTTCACGCTCACCTTGCCGTCCTGCACCGTCTCGACCACGGCGGACTTGTCGTAGATGGGGAAGTAGTCCTCGGCGTCGGTGACGAGCCACCGGAAGGTGGAGGTGTCGACGCCGTGGCGGTTCTTGAGCAGTCCCCGGCACCAGGTGACGATGGCGGAGCGGAAGGAGCGCGTGGCGATGCGCTTGCCCTCAAGGTCCTTCGGGCCGCCGATGCCGCGGTCGTTGCGGACGACCATGTACCAGTGCGCGCTCTTGCGCTTCACGAAGATGGGCAGGCCGGTGATGTCCCAGCCCTGGTCTATGGCGGCGAGCCAGTAGCCCATGTTGAGGTCGCACAGGCCGAAGTCGCCGGTCTTCATCCGGGAGTCGCCCGTTGGCGTGGGGCCCAGCTCCTCGACCGGCACGAGGTCGACGCCCTCTATCTGCACGCGCCCTTCCATCAGGGGCCGCACGATCTCGTACGTCATCGAGGCGTAGCCGACTGATATCTCCAGTTTCATCTTCTCAGCGGTGGTCATGGCGCCTTTCTCCTTCCTCCGGATAGGACGCGGCAAAGGTACGAGCGCCCTGCGCTCCGGTCAAGGGGCGCGTACTGGACAGGCGGGTATACACTGGGAGAAACCGTATGGTCGAGAGGAGGGCGATATGGCAAGGATAGGAAGAGTCGGCCACGTGGTTCTGCGCGTTACTGATGTCGAAGCGGCGGAGGCGTTCTACCGCGACGCGCTCGGCATGGAGACGGTCCGGCGTACGGAGGGAGCGGCGTTCATGTCGTTCGGCACCCAGCACCACGACATCGGGCTGTTCAGCGTGAACGGGGAACCGGTGCGCGGGAACGTGGGCCTGGGGCACGTCGCACTGGTCGTGAACGGCGGCATGCACGAGTTGCAGGAGCTGCACCAGCGGCTGCTGGACAACAACGTCGAGATCGCGAGCCTGACCGACCACGGCATGACGAAGAGCGTCTACTTCAACGACCCGGACGGCAACCGGCTGGAGATCTATGTGGACCTGATGGCGCCGGAGGACGGCAAGCGCTTCCTGTCGGAGCGAGTGGGCTCCGGCAACAACCGGTTCACGTTCGAGGAAGCCGCCGCCCGGTAGGTTCAGCCGCTCCACAGCGTGCGCAGGATGTGCCGCACGCCCGGGCGCTGTCCGTACACCAGCAGGTAGGCGCGGAAGAGGCGCGCCGTGAACAGGACGCCCAGCGCCGTGAACGCCGCGAGCACGCCCAGGCTCAGCGCGACCTCCCCCAGGCTCGTTCCACCTGCTCCGAACCTGATGAGGCCGGTGAGCGGAGCGGTGAACGGCACGTAGCTCAGCGCCCGCGCGAGCAGGCCGTCCGGGTGCTCGATCAGCACCGCGAGGAACCACATCGGCGAGACGGCGGGCAGCACGACGAACACGGCGATGTTGTTCGCCTCCTTCTGGTTCGTCGTCACGACGCCAAGCGCCGCCTGCACCGTGCCCAGCAACGCGTAGCCCAGCAGGAAGTACGCCAGCGCCACGCCAAGCGTCTCGACGGACGGCGCGCTCAACTCGACGGGCAGGTCCACGATACGGCCCAGCGCCAGCAGGAAGGCGACGAGCGCCGCCGTCCAGACGGCCATCTGCAGCAGTCCCGCCGCGCCGAGCCCCAGCAGCTTGCCGAACATCAGCTGCTCCGGCTTGAGCGAGGAGAGCAGCACCTCCATGATGCGGTTCTCCTTCTCCTCGCTCAGCCCCTGCAGCAGGTATCCGGCTGCGGTCAGCACCGAGACGATCAGCAGCATCCCCGCGCCGAACGAGAACAGGAACTCTCCGCCGTCGAACCCGCCTTCCTCCACGGGC
This sequence comes from Dehalococcoidia bacterium, assembly GCA_034422595.1. Classification (GTDB taxonomy): domain Bacteria; phylum Chloroflexota; class Dehalococcoidia; order Lucifugimonadales; family Australimonadaceae; genus Bin16. The sequence goes on from DAOUJO010000017.1 coordinate 12,516, forward strand.
GCACCGGACCCGGACAGCTCGACCGTGGCGACGGTATAGGGCCTGATGACGCGCTCCAACTGCTGCTCGCTCACCTCTTCAGCGACGAGGTTGCTCAGCACGAACCGGCGCAGCGCCGCGCTGCCTGCGCCACCATCGCCGTCCTCCATGCGCACCCGCACGACCGAACCGGTCTCCAGGAAATCGCGGGGGAAGACGTAGAGCGCCGTAATCTCTTCCCCCTGCAACGCGGCGCTTCCGGCGGTCTCGTCCGCGTATGGCGCGAACACGACGCCGTCCTGCTCCCGGAACGACGTGAACAGCGGTTGCCCGTCGTCGCCGGCGCTGAGGTCGACGTAGCCCACGCGCATCACCTCGGCGGCCGGCTCCCCCGCGCTGCCGGACGGCTCGTCCCCTCCGCGCACCGCGTCGAAGACGCCGATGCCGATGAGCGCCAGCAGCGCGAGCACCGGCACCGCGGCGGCGAAGATGCGGAAGCCGAGACGCCCGATGGTCACGGCGAACTCGTGCCGCGCGACGAGCCACGTCTTACTGCTCATCGCGATCTGCCTCCGCCTGCTCGCGCCCGACCACGCGCAGGAATATCTCCTCCAGGCTGGGCGTCGCCAGCTCGAAGCGGTCTATCTTCGCGCCGCGCTCCAGCAGCGACCGCAGCACGTCCTCCGGGGCGCTGCCTTCGGCGAGCCGCAGCGCGTAGCCCGGTCCGTCGCGCCGCGATGCGGCCACGCCGTCTGCACCCTGCGGGTCGAGGTCGGTCGCGACGAACAGGTCGTTCCCCGCGAACCGGCGCTTGATGTCGGCGAGCGGGCCGTCCAGCACGACTGCTCCGCCGTCGATCATGATGACTCGGTCGCACAGTTCCTCGACATCCGTCATCTGGTGGGTGGAGAACATGATGGCCGCGCCCTCGCTCCGCAGCCGGGAGACGGCGTCCTTCATCACGCGGACGTTCACCGGATCGAGGCCGGAGAACGGCTCGTCCAGAACGATGAAGGCGGGTTCGTGCAGGATGGTTGCGGCGAACTGCACCAGCTGCCCGAGCCCGCGGCTCAGTTCGCTGATCTTCTTCCCGCGGTGCGGCTCCAGGCCGAGGAGTGCGAACAGTTCACCGGCGCGCCGCAGCGCGTGCTCGCGCTGCATCCCTTTCAATCCGGCAAGGTAGAGCATGTTGGGGATGACGCGGAGGCTGCGGTAGAGGCCGCGCTCCTCCGGCAGGTAGCCGATGCGCGACTGGGCCTGCGGGCTGATCGGCGCGCCGAATACGGAGACCGAACCCTCGTCGGGACGGAGGATGTCCAGCAGCATCCGGATGGTGGTCGTCTTCCCCGCGCCGTTGGGCCCGACCAGTCCGACGACTTCGCCAGGGTCGAGGGAGAGGCTCACTTCCCGTACGGCGACGTGACCGCCGAACCGCTTCCACAGCCCCTCCGCGCGCACGGTGGGGGTGGTTGCCGCTGCGGTGGTCATACTGCTGCCATTGTAGCGCCGCTCGGATGCGGAGCGGGGCGCGCGGGTGCAAAGGTCTATAATGCTGAGACAGGCCCGCACCCGGCGCTCGTACTGCGCCGCTGGAGGTTGTGATGCTGGGAGTACTGCTGCGTCCCGTTGTGTTTCTGCTCAAGCTGCCGTTCCTGCTCGGACAGGCATCCAAGCCGGCCCTGGAGCGCGTCGCCAACAGGGAAGGTTTCACGTACGGCGAGACCCGCAAGGAAGGCGAGGTAACCATCGTTCCGCTGGGACACCATCCCGCGGGCGGCGAGTTCGAACGGATCGCCGACCTGGAAGTGACTTCGGAGTACATCACCCTGCGCCCGGTGAACGGCTGGACGCAGAGTGCACTGGCGATCCTGGGCGCGCTCGTGCCCGACGCCGCACGCTTCCTCCCCAACCGTGAGCGGGAGACGACCAAACCGGCGTTGCCGGATGCGGAAGAGCCGTCCGAATCCTGATGGCAGACGCTGGTTTGAACGGAACAGGCTGTAATACGGCGCGATAGCGACGAAAACAGTCGCCGCGTCGTATGAGCGGCGCGTAGCCCGATGTGCTTGCCGCGCTCACTATCTCTCCTCTTGGCTGGCGCTCGTTCCTGCGATGTGCGGAGCTACCTCTCCCAAACTGTACGGAACCGGACAGGCGGAATCCGGCGGAATGCGGAATGAGGCCAGCGGAATCCGAGCGTTGACACCCTCCGCTCCAGTGGCTAGGGTGGGCTGGAACAGCGGCAAGAGGGCGCTCGCACCGGAGGCGTGCGGGTATATAGCCGCCCAGCCCTCGGAGTATCCCGAGCACGCACGCGCAGGACGCGCGTCCCCTCGCGATTCACTTGTTCTTCCCCCATCGAGCGAATCCAGCCGAGTTGCGTGCCTTGCAGGGACAGGGGTAGTTGAGGTTGCCGGATGGCGCAAAACAAGAACGGCACAGCCGACAGCACACAACCGAAAGTGAGCGTCAGGGGCCTGTGGAAGATATTCGGCTCCAGCGTCCCGACGGAACTCACGGACGAGGTGCTCAACAAGAGCAAATCGGAACTCCGTGAAGAGTCCGGCTGGGTCGTGGGTCTGCGCGACGTGAGTTTCGACGTGCAGATCGGTGAGACGTTCGTGGTGATGGGCTTGTCCGGCAGCGGCAAGTCCACCCTCGTCCGAACGCTGCTGCGCCTGATCGAACCGACGTTCGGGGCCATCGAGGTCGATGGCGAAGACATCCTCAGGTACGGCGAAGACGAGTTGACCGAATACCGGCGCACCAAGACCGCGATGGTCTTCCAGCACTTCGGCCTCCTCCCCCACCGCACGGTCGAGGAGAACGCCGCCTGGGGGCTGGAGGTACGCGGCATCGAGAGGGAAGAGCGCATGGAGCGCGCCCATGAGGTGCTGGACCTCGTGGGGCTCACGGGGTGGGAGCACTACCGCCCGAATGCCCTGAGCGGCGGCATGCAGCAGCGTGTGGGGCTCGCCCGCGCTCTCGCCGCAGACCCGGACGTCATGCTCATGGACGAGCCCTTCAGCGGTCTCGACCCGCTCATCCGGCGCGACATGCAGAACGAGTTGCTCCGTCTACAGCAGCAGATGCACAAGACCATCATCTTCATCACACACGACCTGAGCGAGGCGCTGAAACTCGGCGACCACATCGTCATCATGCGCGACGGCGCGGTGATACAGATGGGTACGGGCGAGGAGATACTCGCTCACCCCGCCGACGACTACGTGGCCGAGTTCGTGCGGGACGTGCGCAAGTCCTCGGTGGTCACCCTGCGAACGATCATGGAACCCGTGCAGGTGAAACTGCGCGCGGACATGTCGCCCAAAGAGGCGATGGACGCCCTCGGGGAGATGGGGGAGGTGGCCGGTTTCGTCGCGGACAGGCACGAGACCTATGTAGGCGCCGTGAGTTTCGCAGCGCTCGCAGAAGCGAACCGGAGCGGCTGCACCGAGTGCACCGAGGCCCTCTTGGATGACGTGACGCCGCTGTCGGAGGACATGTCGGTTTCGGCCGCGCTGCCGCTGGTACGACACATGTCCGGAGCCCAGCCCCTCATAGACGCGGACGGCAGGCTGGTCGGCCAACTCTCGCCTGGCGCGGTCATCGCGATGATGGAACGTGAGAGCGTTGCGGAGGCGGAGGAGAGCGCGGCAACCAGTGCCATCGGCATCGGGGCCGACGCGAACTAGGAGACCGGCTATGGCAGCAGTGGCACCAACAGGGAATGGCGGCGGCGGAAGCCTGTGGCAACGTATCGCCAGCCTTCCGGACCGTTACATCTACGGCGGAGGGTTGGCCGTACTCCTGGTCGTGGCGCTCATCTTCGTGTCGCTGTGGGGCACCGGCCTCGAACCGCCGGAGAACGCTTTCGGGATCAGCGAGCGCCTCGGCAGCGTCTGCTCCGACGGGGCCACCCCGGACAACCTCGGACGGGCGACTTCCGAGTGCGTGGATACCGCTATCTTCTGGACGACACGGGAAGGCGCATTCGTGTTCGATACGATCTCGAACGCAGTGCTGCAGTTCCTGCTGGCGGTGGAGAAGGTCTTCCTCTGGATCCCCTGGCCCGTCCTCATCGTTGGCGTCATGCTCCTCGGCCTCAAACTGGCTGGGCGGAGGATCGCCATATTCTCCGGAGCGACGCTGGTGGGACTCGGATTCCTCGGACTCTGGGGCAGCGCCATGGAGACGCTCGCGCTGATCGTGGTGGCGGTGACCATCTCCATCGGCATAGCGATACCGATGGGCATCGTCATCGCCCGGAGCGACACCCTCGACGCCCTGCTGCGTCCACTGCTGGACGCGATGCAGACGATGCCAAGCTTCGTCTACCTCGTGCCGGCGGTTATGTTCTTCGGCATCGGCAACGTCCCCGCGGTCTTCGCCACGGTCATATACGCCGTTCCCCCCGCGATACGCCTGACGAGCCTCGGCATCCGCCAGGTCTCACCGGGAGTCGTGGAGGCGGCGCGCTCGTTCGGAACGACCCCGCGCCAGCTGCTCTGGAAGGTGCAGATACCCATGGCGGTGCCGACCATCATGGCGGGCATCAACCAGACGACCATGATGGCGCTGGCGATGGTGGTCATCGCGTCGCTCGTGGGCGCCGGCGGACTCGGTGAGGACGTCAACCGCGCGCTCGGCCGTCTCGAACCCGGCAAGGCGCTCTTCGGCGGCATCGGCATCGTGGTGCTCGCCATCATCATCGACCGTCTTACGCAGGCCGCCGCCAGGGAGCGGCAGCAGGCGCTGACCGGCGGTCACTAGGCAACGGTCATGCAGGGGCCGACGGCGCAATGGCGTACGAGCGGCCCGACAACAAACGGAGGAGGTAACTGCATGAAGACGATGAGATATCTGTTGGTGTTGGGGCTCATTGCCCTGATGACGATGGTGCTGGCGGCTTGCGGCGAGGACGACCCGACCGCCACGCCGACACCGCGCGCGGCGGCGGAACCCACCGCCACGCCTGATGACTCCATGATGATGGAGGAGAAGCCGACGCTGGTCTTCGCCGACCTGAACTGGAGTTCCGCTGTCCTGCAGAACTGGGTGGCCCGCGTCATCCTGGAAGAAGGCTACGGCTACGAGACCGACGCAGTCGCCGGCGGTACCCTTCCGCTGATGCAGGCCCTTGTTGGCGGCGACCTGAACGTCAACATGGAGATCTGGCTTCCGAACCAGCAGGAGGCCTGGGACAAGGCCGTTGCTGATGGAACGGTTGAAGGCATCGGCGACAGCCTCAGTTCGGTTGCATGGCAGTCGGCCTTCCTGATCCCGAAGTACACGGCTGATGCCAACCCCGGACTGACTTCCGTCGACGACCTGAAGAGCCCTGAGTACCAGGCGCTCTTTGCACGGTCCGGCACGGGAGGCAAGGCTGCGCTCATCACCTGCATCCCCGGGTGGGAGTGTGAGATACGGAACAACCAGCAGGTCATCGGGTATGGACTCGCGGACCACGTGGAGCTGGTCAACCCCGGGTCGTTCGAGGGACTCAATTCGGAGATCCTCAGCGCATTCGAGCGCGGAGAGGACATCCTCTTCTACTACTGGGGCCCGACCGCGCTGATCGGCACGCTGGTGAGCGAGTACGGCGGCTACGTCCGCCTGGAGGAGCCGGCCTCGACCCCGGAGTGTGAGGAGCACATCGGGGCAACGCATGACAACCCTGAGGACACGGAGTTCGCGTGTGAATACGCGGACGCTCAGGTCGTCATCGCGATGAGGACGGACCTGATGGAGAAGGCCCCTGACGTGGTTGACTTCTTCAAGGCCTACGAGCTGAGCGACGACGGCATATTCTCCCTGCTTGGCAGGTACGCAGACACCGGCGAAGACGCCGTCGACGTCGCCAAGTACTGGCTCCGCACCTCGGATGAGTGGCAGGACTGGGTCTCCTCGGACGTGGCCGACACAGTGCTGAATGCCCTCGGCGGTCCGATCGCCATGGAAGACACCATGATGGAGGACAAGCCGGCCTACTGGGAGCTCTTCGTCCGGCCGGACAGCGAGGGCAAGGCCGGTCTGGTGACGTGCATCCCCGGCTGGGAGTGCGAAGTCGTCAACGAGAAGCAGGTGCACGGCTACGGACTCGATGAGGTGATCACGCTCATCAACCCCGGCTCCTACGAGGGGTTGAACGCTGAGATCCTCGGAGCGTTCGAGAAGGGCGAGAACATCCTCTTCTACTACTGGGGCCCCGAAACCCTTCCGGCGAAGCTGACGAATGAGTACGGTGGCTTCGTCCGCCTGGAAGAGCCGGCCTACTCGGCGGAGTGCTGGGACCACATGAGCTCGGTTGACGAGGCCGAGGACATTACCCAGGCGTGTGAGTACTCGGACGCGGACGTGCTCATCGCGGTGCGCACTGAGCTGCTGGAGAGCGCGCCTGATGTCGTTGCGTTCCTCGAAAAGTGGACGCTGAGCGACGAGGCGGTCAACGCGCTGCTCGGGCGCCTCGACGAGACGGGCGACGACTACGAGGACGTGGCTGCTTGGTGGATGCAGCAGTCCCAGGAGTGGACTGGATGGGTCTCTCCCGAAGCGCTGGGCAGGATGGCTCAGTTCGCTGACGGCACTCCCGTGGAGGTCGACAGCAGCAAGCCGACCCTCATCTTCTCCGACCTGAACTGGAGCACCGCGCTGCTGCAGAACGCACTTGCGCGCATCATCATCGAGGCTGGCTACGGCTACCCGACCGACTCGGTGGCAGGCGGAACGATTCCGCTGATGCAGGCGCTGACGGCGGGTGACACGAACGTCACGATGGAGATCTGGCTGCCGAACCAGCAGGCTGCGTGGTCCGAAGCTGAGGCGGCGGGCACCGTCACCCAGATCGGCGACAGCCTGGCAAGCGTGGCTTGGCAGAGCGCCTTCCTCATCCCGCAGTACGTGGCGGATGCCAACCCCGGTCTGCAGTCGGTGGAGGACCTGCTCAAGCCGCAGCAGTAACGGCAGGTCTGGGTTAGGTAGACTCTTACGGACGGGGCGCTCCACGGGGAGCGCCCCGTTCCTCTTCTGCTGCCCCTCCTACGGACGGAGTACCATGGAATGGTGAACAGCCCACCCTCCAGGCCCCGCATCGGCGTCAGCGCCTGCCTGCTCGGCGAACCGCTGCGCTACGACGGCGGGCACCTCTGCAACGAGTTCCTGACGCAGACGCTCGCCCCGCATGTCGAGTGGACGCCTGTCTGCCCGGAGTCCGAGGTGGGGATGGGCACGCCGCGCGAGCCCGTCCGGCTTGTCGACGCTGGTGACGGCGCGCTCCGTATGCGGGGCGTGCGTTCCGACACGGACCACACCGAATCGATGCGCTCGTGGGCGGCGCGTCGTATCGAAGAAGTCGCGGGTCTGGGACTGCACGGCTACGTGCTCACCAAGAACTCCCCCAGTTGCGGCCTCTTCCGCGTGAAGGTCTATCCCTCCGATGGCGGACCCGCCGCCCGCAACGGACGCGGCCTCTTCGCCGAGGCGCTCACGCAACGCTTCCCGCTGCTGCCGGTCGAGGAGCAGAGACGCCTGCACGACTCGCGCCTGCGCGACAACTTCATCGAGCGCGTGTTCGTCTACCAGCGCTGGACGGCGCTGCGGGACGGCCCTCGCGCTCCGTCGGCGCTCGTCGCGTTCCACATGGCGCACAAGCTCACGCTCATGGCGCACGCGCCGACGCTCTACCGCGAGGCGGGACGTGTCGTTGCTCGAGCGGGCGCCACCGGGTGGGATGCGATCACTGACGAGTACGGGTGTGTGCTCATGCGTGCTATGGAGCGCTTGACCACGGCGCGTAAGCACACGAACGCGCTGCAACACGCTGCGGGCTTCCTGAAGGACACCCTCGACGCTGGCGACAGGGAAGAGCTGGCCGATGCCATCGAGCGCTACCGCACCGGGAAGGCCCCGTTCACCGCGCCGCTGACGCTGCTGCGCCATCATGTGCGGAAGTCCGGCGGCCCCGAATGGCTCGCCGCGCAGACGTACCTTCACCCGTATCCGGACGAGCTGATGCTGGAGAGCGTGTAGCGATGCGTGTGCTGATCGCCGGCGCGACAGGGTTCGTGGGACGCGCGCTGGTCCACGCGCTGATGGAGCGCGGCGACCGGCGGGTAGCGCTCACGCGCGACCCCGAGCGCGCACGCATGGCGCTGCCGGGATTGGTGCATACGCACACCTGGGACCCGTTGGCGGGGCCTCCGCCTCCCGAGGCGTTCGAGGGCGTGGACGCGGTCGTGAACCTCATGGGCGAGAGCGTCGTGGGTCGCTGGACGCAGCGGAAGAGGAGCGCCATCCTCGAGTCTCGTGAGGCTGCCACGCGCAACCTCGTGCTGGGTATGCAGGGAACGCAGGACGCGGGCGCCGCGCCCCGCACTCTCGTGAGCGCGAGCGCCGTCGGCTACTACGGCCACCGGGGCGAGGAGGAGCTGACCGAGGACGCGCCGCCCGGCGAGGGTTTCCTCTCCGGCGTCTGCGTCCAGTGGGAGGCGGCAGCGTCGGAGGCGTCGTCAGGAACGCGCGTCGTCCTGCTCCGCACGGGGCTGGTGGCCGGACGCGGCGGAGGGTTCCTTGCGCCGCTCTCGCGGCTCACGCGCTTCGGCCTTGGCGGCCCCGCCGGGTCGGGACGGCAGTGGTGGCCGTGGGTGCATCTGGACGACGTGGTCGGCCTCATCCTCCACGCGCTGGACAACGAGGCCGTACAAGGGCCGCTGAACGCCTGCGCTCCTGCTCCGGCACGCCAGCGTGAGGTCGCGAGCGCGTTGGGGCGCGTCCTGCACCGTCCCGCGTTCGCACCCGCGCCTGCGTTCGTCCTGCGGCGGGTGCTGGGTGAATTTGCGACCGAGCTGCTGAACAGTCGTCGTGCTCTCCCCGCCGCCGCCCTCGCCTCCGGCTACGCCTTCCGCCACACGGACCTGGACGCCGCCCTCCGCGACATCTACGCCTGAGTCCGTGGTGTGGAGGGCGGGATGCTTGCCCCGCGCGCCTCGGTCAGCGAAATTAGGAAGGTGAGGAACCTGGCAGCATGACCACGCTCCACCCAACCGAGACCGGAACGCCGTTCAGGGTCGTCGCCGACTTCGAACCGCGCGGCGACCAGCCGCAGGCCATCGATCGGCTCGCGGACGGCATCCTCAAGGGCATGCGCCACCAGACGCTCCTCGGCGTCACCGGCTCCGGCAAGACGTACACCATGGCCAAGACCGTCGAGGCCGTCCAGAAGCCGACGCTCGTCATCGCGCCCAACAAGACGCTCGCGGCACAGCTGGCGCAGGAGTTCCGCGACTTCTTCCCGGAGAACGCGGTCGAGTACTTCGTCTCCTACTACGACTACTACCAGCCGGAGGCGTACGTCCCCTCGACCGACACGTATATCGAGAAGGAAGCGGACATCAACGACGAGATCGACAAGCTCCGCCACGCGGCGACGCGCTCGCTGATGACGCGGCGGGACGTGCTCATCGTCGCCTCCGTCTCGTGCATCTACGGTCTGGGCTCGCCCGCCGAATACTTCGCGTTCGTGGAGCGCATCACGCGCGGCGAGCGGTTGAACCGGCAGAAGCTGGCGCGCCGCCTCATCGAGATGCAGTACGAGCGCAACGACTACGACCTCGCCCGTGCGCGCTTCCGCGTGCGCGGCGACACGCTGGAGATCATGCCTGCGTACGAGGACGTGGCCGTGCGCGTCGAGTTCTTCGGCGACGACGTCGAGCGCATCGTGGAGCTCGACCCGCTCACCGGTGAGATCCTCTCCGAGCGCGCGCAGATCGACATCTACCCCGCCAAGCACTTCGTCACCTCCCGCGAGAAGTTGGAAGACGCGGTCGTCGAGATCGAACAGGAACTGGACGAGCGCCTCATCGGGCTGCGCGAGGACGGGAGGGTGCTGGAGGCGCAGCGGCTGGAGCACCGGACGCGCTACGACTTGGAGATGCTCCGCGAGACCGGCTACTGCGCAGGCGTCGAGAACTACTCGCAACCGCTCGGCAGGCGCCCGCGCGGCAGCACGCCGTGGACGCTCATGGACTACCTGCCGGACGATCACCTGCTCATCATCGACGAGTCCCACATGGCCGTCCCGCAGCTGCGCGGCATGTTCCACGGCGAGATGTCCCGCAAGGACGCGCTCATCGACTTCGGCTTCCGCCTGCCGTCGGCTCGCGACAACCGCCCGCTCAACTTCGAGGAGTTCGAACGCTGCGTGAACCAGGTGGTCTACGTCTCCGCGACCCCGGCCGCCTACGAGTTGCAGCACAGTTTGCAGGTCGTCGAGCAGGTGATCAGGCCCACAGGGCTGCTCGACCCGACGCTCGAGGTGAAGCCCACCAGGGGCCAGATAGACGATCTGCTGGAGCAGATAGGCCGCCGCACGGCGAAGGGCGAGCGTGCGCTGGTGACAACGCTTACCAAGCGCATGGCGGAGGAACTGACCGACTACCTGCGCGAGATGAACGTGAAGGTGCACTACCTCCACTCCGAGGTGGACACACTCAAGCGCACGGAGATCCTGCGCGACCTTCGGCTGGGCGTGCACGACGTGGTCGTCGGCATCAACCTGCTCCGTGAGGGACTGGACCTGCCGGAAGTGAGCCTCGTCGCCGTGCTCGACGCGGACAAGGAGGGCTACCTGCGCTCCACGTCGTCGCTCGTGCAGACGATAGGCCGCGCGGCTCGTCATCTGGACGGCCACGTCATCATGTACGCGGACCGCATCACCGACTCCATGCGGCAGGCGATAGATGAAACGGAGCGCCGCCGCGCGTTGCAGACGGCGTTCAACGAGCGGGAAGGCATCCAGCCGGAGGGCATCCGCAAGGCCATACGCGACATCACCGAGTCCATCCGCGAGCTGGCCGAGCCTCGCGCCGCCTACGGCGTCCGCCAGGACATGCCGAAGGACGATCTCGCCCGCGTGGTGAAGCAGCTGGAATCGGAGATGAAGGAGGCCGCGCGCCAGCTGGAGTTCGAGAAGGCTGCGCTGCTCCGCGACGAGATGGTGGACCTCAAACGCCTGCTCGTGGCGCAGGAGGTCGCCGACCGGGGCGCCGGCGGCGAGACGGTGTCGGTGCGCATGGCCGAACCGGAGCCGAGGTCCTACGAGAAGGCCGGCGGCAGGCGGAGGCGCAAGCGGTAGGGATGCGTCGAAGGCTCTGTTTCCTGCTCGGGATACTGCTCTTCGCAATGCTCGCCTTCGTCGTGCTGAACTGGAGCGATGCCGCCGTACCGGGCAAGGCCCTGCCTCCTCCGTTCGACGCGTGGGGCGCGCCGGACGTTCCCATGAACGCAGCTATCTATATCGCGCCTCAGCGTCCCTCGGCAGTCGCCATCCGCGCCCCCGACGGACGCGAGTCGGAGGTGCGTGTCGTCCGTTTCGAGGGTGTGGCGATCGATCCGGTGCGCGAGTACGCGGCGCTGGCCGAGTTCGCTGACGCTGAGGACGCTTCCGTGGCGGCGGACGCGCTCGAAGCGGACATCTGGGCGCGGACGCACAGGAGCGCCCTGTGGTTCGGGAAACCGGACAACGACTGGGCAGACACGGTGCGCGCCGCATGGGGAGAAGAGGCCCGCGTGCCGTGGGCGGACCATGAGCCTGTCCCGTGGAGAGGCTGGCTGCTGCTGCCGGACGACCCGCCGTCGCCGTTGCTGGCGCTTGGCTTCATCCGGAACCGGGAAGACCTGCTGGACAGTACGCTCGGAGAGTTGGGCGTGGACGCGGACGGCCTCGGATCGGCGCTGCGGCTCGCCCGGATCAACCTGGCGTCGTTCGGACTGTACGGGGAGTTCGGCGATGCGCCGCCCGAGATCAACTCGGACGTGCTTCGCGGCACAGGCGCCGGCATCATCGTGGTCGCGGAATCGAGCTACCCCGCGTTCCTCGTAGGGGCGCTGTGGGGACGCGTCGTCTCAGCGGCGCGGCTGGAAGCGATAACGCTGGATGGCGAGGAGGCTCACTACCGCTCGCTGGAAGACGAGTGGCACATGACGGCGAAACGCTACGGGCGGACGATCTACTTCGCCGTCGCGCCGTCACGGAGCAAGGCGGAGGAGCTGGTGCTGGCGGTGGTTGAAAGCCAGCGCAGCAGACGGGGCGAGTGAGCCGCCCTCAGTCCTGGGGCGGTTTCGGCTGCTCGAGTATCTCCCGCAGCTCCTTGCGCAGTTGCGCGTTGGGCTTCGGAGGCGCGGTGAACTTCTTGCGGTTGTGCTTGCCCGGCTTGTGCTTCTGGGCGTAGCGGCGGTCAGCGAGGCTCATCGCCCGCTCCTTCCGCGACAGCCTGCTGCCCCGGCATCGCTTCGAGTTCGGTGAGCCGCCCTTCGAGCGTGGCCCAGATGGTGTCGTACTCGGCTCGGACGTCGGCGCTGGCAAGCACTGTGGGCTGCGAGTCGTCCCGGTAGTCGGCGCGCAGCGCGACCTCGCCGAGGAAGGGCAGGGAGAGGTCGGTTGCGAGTTGGCGGCCAGCGCCGGAGCCGAACACCTCGCCCACGTAGTTCTCGACGACGCCCAGCACCTCGACGTTCAGCTTGCGGATCATGTTGATGGAGCGCTTGGCGTCCAGGGCGGCGAGGCTCTGCGGCGTGGTGACGACGACAAAGCCGTCCATCGTCAGCACCTGCATGACAGTGAGGGGCGCGTCCGACGTACCGGGCGGCATGTCGACGACGAGGAAGTCGATCTCGCCCCAATCGGTCATCTGCAGGAACTGGTTGATGGCGTTGTGGATCATGGGGCCGCGCCAGATGATGGCTTCTTCCGGGTCCTGCTGGAAGTAGGACATTGAGACGGCCTTCACGCCGAAGGCCTCCGCGGGCTTGATGCGCCCGTCCACGGCCTCAGGGTGTGCGTCGCTCCCGAGCACTTCGGGCGCGTTTGGGGTGTCGATGTCGGCGTCGAGCAGGCCGACCGTGTAGCCCTTCTCCGCGAGGTAGGCCGCGAGGTTGACGGCGACGGTGGTCTTGCCGACGCCTCCCTTGGCGCTGTAGACGCCTATCTTGGTCTTGATCTTGCCGAGCGACCGGCTGATGGCGCGGCGCTGCTCCCACTGGCGCTTGATCTGCGCCAGGCGCGCCTGCCGCTGCTCTTCACTCATCGTCATCGGGGCGTGCACCCTCCCCGGGGCCCGGCCCCGTTCTGCCAGCGTTACGCGGCTGGGCGCGGGTTAGTCGTCGAGGCCGAGCAGCTTGCGCCCGTCTTCGGTGATGCGGTCGGGCGACCAGGGCGGGTCGAACGAGATCTCGACGTTCACGTCCCTGACCCCGTCGAGGTCGGCGATGGCCCATTCGGCCTGCTGTGCGATGAACGGCCCCATGCTGCATCCGGCGGCGGTGAGGGTCATGTCGACGTGGACGTTGCTGTCGTCGTCCACTTCGATACCGTAGATGAGGCCGAGGTCGACGACGTTCACCGGGATCTCGGGGTCGTACACATCCTTCAGCGCCTCGGTTACTTCTTCCACCGTTACTTCAGCGGCCATGGCGTCACTCTCCTCCCGCCTGTATGAGGAGATTCTAGCAGAAGCGGCAAGCGTGACTCATGACGCGCCGCATGGGGGTGCGACGAGACGGACGGTCAGGCTACTTCTTCTTCGGGGAGGTAGATGACTTCCCGGGGCTTGCCCGGCTCGCCGGAGGCGGCAACGATGCCCTCGTCCTCCAGTTGGTCCATCAGCCGGGCCGCGCGAGGGTAACCGATGCGCAGCCTGCGCTGGAGCAGCGACGTGGAGAGCTGCCGGTTGGCGGCTGCGACCTGCAGTGCGCGCTCGTAGAGGGAGTCGCCCTCATCGAAGTCACCCCCGTCGCCCGCGCTCTCGGCTGCTGCGGTCTCGGCTTCCCGCGCCATGTTCTCCAGCGGGATCTCCGGCAGGTTGGCGTTGCGCGGCAGCTGCCGCCAGTGTTCGCTGAGGGCTGCGCTCTCGTCCTCGGATATGAAGACGCCCTGCACGCGCTTCGGCTTCGGGGAGTCCGAGGAGATGAACAGCATATCGCCGCGGCCAAGGAGGCGCTCGGCGCCCGCGGAATCGAGGATGGTGCGTGAGTCGACCTGCGAGGCGACTGCGAAGGCGATGCGGCTCGGGAAGTTGGCCTTGATGAGTCCGGTGAGCACGTCCACGGAGGGGCGCTGCGTGGCAACGATGAGGTGGATGCCCGTCGCCCGGCCCAACTGCGCCAGACGGCAGAGTGCTTGCTCGACGTCGAAAGAGGCGGTCATCATCAGGTCTGCCAGTTCGTCGATGCAGATGACGAAGTACGGCATCTCCTCGGTTGCGCGCGGGTTGCTGTTGTAGGACGCGATGTTTCGCGCTCCTGCTTCTTCCAGCAGCTTGTAGCGGCGCATCATCTCCTGGATAGCGCCCTTGAGCAGGCGGACGACCTTATCCGGGTCGACGACGACCGGCGTCACGAGGTGAGGGATGCCGTTGTAGGGCGTGAGCTCCACGCGCTTCGGGTCTACGAGGAGCATACGGACCTTGGCCGGGTCCTGGTGGCAGATGATGGACGAGATGATGGTGTTGATGCAGACGCTCTTTCCGCTGCCCGTCGCGCCCGCGATGAGCAGGTGCGGCATCTTGAGCAGATCGAGGGCAACGGGCTCGCCGGCGGAGGCCAGGCCAAGCGCCACGGGCAGACCTCCGCCGGTGAGCATCCGTTCATATTCGGGGGATTCCATCACGGTACGGATGGTCACCATGGAGGAGGACTTATTGGGCATCTCCACGCCGACGAGCGATTCGCCCGGGACGGGCGCCTGTATGCGGAGGGTGGGCGCGGCGAGCGCGAGCGCAAGGTCTTTCTCCCGTGCAAGGATGCTGTCGACCTTGACGCGGTTCCGCACCTCCATCTGCACCTGGTTGTCTTCCTGTTCGGCAAGCGCTCTGGCCCGCGCGGACATCGCCTTGCGGTTCCATCCGGGCACGATGCCGAACATCGTTACGCTCGGGCCGGGCCGTATCTCCGATACGCTCACCTCGACTCCGTGCTGTGCGAGCGTCTCTTCGATGAGCGCAGCGGTTTCGAGATGCTCCTCGGTGATGCTCCCGGCAGCTACCGGTGCGGCAAGGAGTTCGAGGGGCGGGAGAGGGCTGGGTGCGACAGCAGGGACAGCCCGAGGCGCCTCGGGCTCGGGAGCGGACGGCTCCGCTGGGACGACGATCTCGCCCCAGGGCGCCTCTATCGGAACTGCGAGGGCCAGCGTTTCTTCCACGTCTGCCTGGAGGGTGCCGTTGACGTGGAGGTCATCCGCCGTGCGGGCCTCTTCGGCTGCGAACGGAGGTTCAGTCTCACAGGCAGTGACAGCCTCGATGTCCGTCGCGCTCTCGACAGAGGGCGGCACCATCGTTGCCATTGCCGTAGTGGCGGGCTGGGCCTCCGGTGTGGCGGGTTCGGCGGTCTTCATGCCCGGCCAGGGGTCGGGCTTCCTTTCCAAGCCGGGCCGCGGCTCTGCGGGGCGAGGGGTTACCGGCTTGGGGGAGGTCGGCTCCATGTATGCGAGGCCGCGATGAGGGGAGGTGCTTCGGCGGTATTCGTCCGCAGCGCGCAACGTGTCCATCTGCGCAGCCCGCGATGCCGCTGCGCTGGTGGCGAGGTAATCGTCGACCTCCTGCATCACCGCTCCCTGGTCGCGGTGGCGGATGCGGTTCACGCCGCTGCCGATGCCCCTGCTCGTGGCGAGAACGCCGCGTCCCATCCACACTGCTGCGTGGTTGAACAGGACAGGCGCCACGAGCCATACCCCGAGCGTGATGAGGACGACCGTACGGAAGAGGCCGAGTGCTCCGTAGGAGCCGCGCAACTGGCCGCCGAGGTCGCCCCCCAAGGGAGCCTCGCCGATGAGTGGGAACGACCAGTGGAAGTAGGAGAGGGTAGCGAACGCTCCGGCCAGGAGGAAGCCCAAGCCGAGCACGTAGCGCCACTTCCGCATGAGATACCTGAACCCGCGGGAGAATACCCAACCCATCCAACCGGCCCATGCCAGCAACAGGACCAGTCCTGCGCCCATGCCGCCGAGAACATCGGATGTCGCATTGCGCAGCGGGTCTATGGCCCAGGCAGGCTGTCCGATGATGACGTACGCCACGAAGGCTACGACGATGAGGCCGAGAAGGACGCCGACCTGGTTGAACAGCAGTGAAGCGATGCGATTTCTCACCCGCCCGACTTTAATCAGATGTGTTGCAGTTGTGAGCCAGGTTGGCTTGTAGATTATGAAGAGATGGCCGGAATCCCCGCGATGCGGCCTCAGAACGAGGGCAGTGAACCAGGTCAGGGAAGGCTCAAACTTCCAGCGGTACGGTGATGATCATGGGGCGGCTGCGTGTCTCTCTGTACAGGAAGCGGCTCAGCGCCTCGCGCACGCGGTCGTTGATATGGTCCTCGTTCAGCGGGTCGAGGTTCGGCGCGCGGAGCGCCTCGATGACCACCGCGGCGGCGCGTTCCATCAGCTCCTCCGCCTCTTCGGGCGCGGTGAAACCGCTCGATACGATTTCCGGCTCGCCGTAGACCTTGCCCGTCGCGTGGTCTACTGGAACGACCACGGCGACGAACCCGTCGCGTGAGAGCATCCGCCGGTCGCGCAGCACGGCCTCTCCGACGTCCCACGTGCGCAGCCCGTCGACGTAGACGTGGCCAGCCTGGATGGGTTCGACGAGTTCCGCGCCGGTTTCGTCCAGCTCCAGCACGTCGCCGTCTTCGAGGATGAAGACGTTCTCGGGAACGATGTCAGTCTGTATGGCGAGGTCTGCGTGCGCGGCAAGCATCCGGTACTCACCGTGCACGGGCACGAAGTAGCGCGGCTTGATGAGGCGGAGCATCAGCTTGAGCTCTTCCTGACTCCCATGGCCGGGGACATGGACGCCGGGGGACGTCCGGCGTGTGAGCACCCTGGCGCCGCGCCGCGTGAGGTTGTCCACAACGGTGGCTATGAGCGTTTCATTACCCGGTATCGCGGTTGCGGAGATGACGACCGTGTCGTTCTCGTGGACCTCGATGTCGCGATTGGCGTTGTTGGCGACCCGAGAGAGAACAGAGAGCGGCTCGCCCTGCGCACCGGTCAGGACGATCACCTGCTGCTCGTGCGGGAGAGCGCTCAGGGCCTGGAGATCGAGCAGCATGCCGGGCGGCGCCTTTATGTAGCCGTTCGCCACGGCCATGTTGACGTTGTCCACCATGGAACGCCCTGCAGGGGCGACCTTTCTTCCGTGTTTCACCGCGGCATCCAGCACCTGCTGCACTCGCGCGGTCAGGGATGCGAACGTGGCTATGAGCACTCGACCCGGAGCGTCGGCTATGACGTGGTCGAGCGCGGACGCCACGACACTCTCAGACGGCGTGTAGCCGGGCACCTCGGCGTATGTCGAGTCGGACAGGAGCAGCAGAACACCCTCGCTGCCGAGTTCAGCGATGCGTTGCAGGTCAGTGGGGCGTCCATCCGCGGGAGTGTGATCTATCTTGAAGTCGCCGGTGTGGACGATGAGGCCGGCGGGGGTGCGCAGAGCGATGCCGCACGCGTCCGGGATGCTGTGGCAGACGCGGAAGTACTCGGCGTGAACCGTTCCGAGATCGAGCGTGCTACCCGCATCGACCTCGTGGAGTTCGTAATCACTGATCCGGTGTTGGCGGAGCTTCACCTCGATCAGGTCGTGGGCGAGGGGAGGAGCGTAGATGGGGACGTTCAGTTCGCGCAGGATGTATGGGAGAGCCCCGGTGTGGTCCTCGTGTCCGTGGGTGATCAGGATCGCTCGCACGCGCTCGGCGTTGGCCGTCAGATAGGAGATGTCCGGGAGTACGAGGTCTATCCCCAGCATCTCCTGCTTGGGGAACATGAGGCCGGCGTCGATGACGACGATGTCATTGCCGTACTCGACGCACAGCATGTTCTTGCCCACTTCGCCCAGGCCGCCGATGGGGACGATGCGGATGGGGTGAGGCATCGTTAGAACATGCTCAACTGCTGAGAGCCGCCAGCCTCGTCCTGCGCGTCATCCTCATCCGGCGTCCCGTGCTCCTCACGCTCTCTGAGGAGTGCACCGAGCTTCGCGAAGTCGGCTTCGATAGTGGCGCGGAGCGCGCCGTTATGCAGCGCTGCGGCCGGGTGGTAGAGCGGGAAGATGGTGATGCCGTCGAATACGCGCGGCCTTGCGCGCACCTTGCTGATGGAGTCCCTCGGGAACCACCGAGCAAGAGCGTGACGCCCCAGAGGAACGATCACAGCGGGTTTGATCGAATCTATCTGGGCGTCTAGGTAGCGGGAGCAGGAGCTGATCTCGCCCGGGAAAGGGTCGCGGTTGTTGGGAGGGCGGCACTTCACCATGTTGGTGATGAACACGTCCTCACGCTTCAACCCGATGGAGAGCAGCAGTTCGTCGAGGAATTGACCTGCAGGACCGACGAACGGTCTGCCCTGGCGGTCTTCATTGAAGCCCGGGCCCTCGCCGATGAACATGAGGGAGGCGTTGGGTGCACCTTCTCCGGGCACAGCGTTCGTCCGTGCACGATGGAGAGCACATTCCTGGCAGGTGTGTATCTGCTGGTGGAGTGCTTGGAGGTCAGCCACAGGCGTCCTGTCAGTCGGAAACGCCCTTGCTCTTGATGAAGTCGACGGCGTTCTGGATGGTCCGGATCTGTTCCGCGTCTTCGTCGGATATCTTGAGGGTGGTGTCCCCGTCGGAGAACTCTTCCTCGAATGCCATGATGAGTTCTACGAGGTCGAGAGAGTCGGCGTTGAGGTCGTCGACGAAGGAGGCCTCCATCGCGATGGCGCTCTCCTCCACCCCGAGCCTGTCCACTACTACGTTCTTCACACGGTCGTAAACGGTCGCCATTTGCCTTCCTCAGCAGTTATGTGTTCTGTTGTTCCCGCTCGTTGAACGATGCCCCGAGCACGCCATTCACGAACCTGGCGGAGCCTTCGCTCCCAAAGGTCTTGGCCAGTTCCACGGCTTCGTTGATGGCCACCAGCGGCGGTGTCGGTGAACCGTCCGCCAGTTCGAAGAGCCCCAGCCGGAGGACAGCCCGGTCGACGGCGGCGAGCTGTTCGATGGGCCAGAGAGGTTCGTGCCGCCGGATGAGGGCGTCCAGCTGACGCTGCTCGCTGACCACGCCTTCGACACAGCCTTCGGCGAAAGCAACAGCGTCGGGTGAGGCGTCCAACTCGTCTGCCCGTGTTTCCAGCGCCGAGCGCCACTCATGCCCCGTGAGGTCGTGTTCGTACAGCACCTGGAGCGCGAGCACGCGCCCCTGGCGCTCCGGCCTGTTCCTGCGGCCTCGGCTGGCCTTTCTCGTACCGCCGGGAGACTCGATCATCGGGCTTGTTAAAGAGACGCCCCGAGTGCTGGTCGAGGCGGGATTCCACGTCATCTTACGCCAGCGCAGAGACAGCGTCTAGGTCTGTCACCGCGAGCGCTGCAGCGTCCGGCGCGATGCGTCTGGCGAGTCCGGTGAGCACCTTGCCGGGGCCGAACTCGATGAACCGGTCCACCCCTCGAGCGGCCATCAGTTCCACGGACTGCTGCCAGTAGACGCAGCCGCAGAGCTGTGAGCCAAGCTCCGCCCGTACCTCCTCCGCCGACTCGATCGGTAAGGCCGTCGTGTTGGCCACGATGGGCACAGCAGCCGTGTTCAGCACCACTTCCGCAAGGACGTCTGCCATCGACTCCTGCGCGGGGCGCATGACCTCTGTGTGAAAAGCCCCGGCGACCTCCAGTGGGATGGCCCGGCGCGCGCCTGCGTTCTTTGCGTTCTCTATCGCCCGTTCGAGGGAGTCGTTCGGGCCGCCGAGTACGATCTGCTCGGCGGAGTTCACGTTCGCCACCTGTGCGCCTGTTCCTTCGCAAGCCTGGAGGGCAGGCGCTAGGGTGAGGCCGATCAGTGCGGCCATGCCGCTCGGGGTGGCCTCGCAGGCCGCCTGCATCAGTTCACCACGTGCTCTTACAAGGCGTAATCCCTCCGACAGGGTGAGCGAACCCGCTGCCACGAGCGCGGCATATTCGCCAACGCTGTGCCCGGCGGTGAAGGAAGGCCGGGGCAACGCTGTGCCGAAGTGCTCCTCTGTAGCGCGAAGCATGGCGATGCTCACGCAGAGGATGGCGGGTTGAGCGTTGTGGGAGCGGACCAGTTCGTCCGCCGGGCCTTCCAGGATGAGGCGGGAGAGCGGCACGCCCAGTACCTGGTCGGCTTCATCGAAGACTGCGCGTGCGGCGGGCGACTTGTGCCAAGCGTCGGAGCCCATGCCCACGGCCTGAGCGCCCTGTCCGGGGAAGATGAAGGCGGTGCTCATTGAGCGCAGGCGAGCGTTATTCGAGCTCGCTCTCTATGCGAAGCACGTCGCGTCCGCGGTAGTATCCGCAGGTGGGGCACACGTGGTGCGGTCTCATCGGGTCAGGGCAACGAGGGCACTCAACCAGGCTGACGAGCGTCTTGTGCTGGTGGGCGCGGTTCGTCCCGACGCGGGACTTGGAACGCTTTCTCTTCGGCAGAGGGGGCATGGTTCTTCACTCCAACAATTTCCGCAGCACGGTCCAACGCTGGTCCTGGTAGTGCTCACACGAGCAGGCACTCTCGTTCCGGTCGTTGCCGCACTCGGGACAGATTCCCTTGCAGTCCTCCCGGCAGACGGGCGCCATCGGGGTGCCCGCCAGCCTGTACTGGCGCAGCGCGTCGCTCAGGTCGAGCACGTGCTGCTCGTCGATGCTGTTCACGTCCGCGCCGGTGTCGTCCTCGCCGTAGCGGAGCTTCGCTCCGGTAGCGATGTCGACACTCGGCAGGAAGACATCGTCCACGTTCGCCTCTATCCACGACGCGAAAGGCGTCAGGCAGCGGCTGCAGACGTAGTCCACGGACAAGGCGACGGGACCGGACGCCCAGACCCCGCGATCCGTGCGAGTGAGCCGGAACGCTCCTCTGACGTAGGCTGAAACACCTTCGTCTGATTCGAGCGCCAAGCCGTCGACCTCGAACGTCCGGGTAGTCCCGACAACGTCCTTGAGGAGTTGGGCGACGTTCACTTGTAGCTGCAGGCTCATCGCCAAATCCGTGCGCAACCGTGTAAGTATAGCAGGCCGCGTGCCAGCAGGAACGGGCCTTACGTGCCGGGTGTCAGCGCTCGTGTGCGCGGCGTCCCGCTTCCGCTGCTGCGCGGAGGGCAGGCACCAGGTCGGCGGAGCGAGCGCCGGGAGTGAAAATGGCGGCGACACCCATCTCCAAGAGGGCGGTGCGGTCCTGTGGCGGGATGATTCCGCCCGCGATGAGAGGGACATGCTCGAGCCCGGCGCGTTGCAGCGCATCCATCACCGCAGGCACGAGTTCCATGTGCGCACCAGAGAGGATGCTCAGGCCGACAGCCTCAGCTCTGAACTCGCGGGCCTGCTCAGCGATCTCGTCCGGCGTCCTGCGGATGCCTGTGTACCGCACCTCGAACCCGGCCTCGCGCAGCAGGCGCACGATGACGCGCGCTCCGCGGTCGTGGCCGTCGAGGCCCGGTTTCGCGATGAGGACTCGCAATGCGTCCGGCATCGAGGCGTCAGCGCAGGTAAGGCGTTACGAATTCGATGAGCGCCCCGTGCGTCTTTGAAGGGTCGGCGAAGGCGATACGTCCGGTGAAGCCCTCGCGCGGGCCGGTGATGATGGGGATGCCGATGGCCTCGAGTTCGCGGGCCTTCACTTCGACGTCGTCCACGGTGAACGCCATGTGATGGATGCCCTCGCCGTGACGTTCGAGGAACCTGCCGATGACGGAGTCGGCACGGAGCGGTTGGAGCAGCTCAATGTGCGTTTCTCCCTGCTCGATGAACGCACCCCGCACCCCGTGCTCTTCGTTCACGAGGATGTGCGCCGCCTGTGGCGAATCCAGCAAGTCATAGAACTGCTGGAGAGACTCCTCGATGCTGACGACGGCGAGGCCTATGTGGTTGAGTGCGCCAACGCGGGTGTTGCTGCTTGCGAGTGTCATGCGTGGATGGTACCGCATTTCCTGAGAGCATGCCCTAGGGGCTCGTCGTTGCCGAGTTGTGCGCTATTCGTCGCCAAGGTCGATTCGGGTTGCTGCTATCGGCGTGTATGTGGTAGACAGTAGCCGATATTGAGCGGTTTATCCGCTGGAGGCTGATCATGAAGAAAGCGTACCGCTCATACCTGGTGCTTATGGCGATAGCCGTGCTGACGGCGTTGGTGCTGGCCGCGTGTGGCGGCTCCGACGACCCCACAGCGACACCTCGTCCGACGGCCACACCGGTTCCCGATACGTCGGCGCCGCAGCCCACCCCGACATCAGCGCCCAGCGCCCCAAGTGAACCGACCGCTACCCCAGAGCCAGGCGCGCCTGCTCCGGCGCCGACCGCGACGCCCACATCGGCTCCCCCGCCTCCAACGGCAACACCGTTGCCGTCTTTCGACGCGGAGGCACACTTCAAAGGCAAGACCATCCGCATGGTCGTTGGATTCAACCCGGGCGGTGGTACCGACACACAGGCACGCTTTCTCGCGGCCAAATGGGGTCAGTACATACCGGGTAACCCGCGCATCGTCGTCAGCAACCTGACGCCCTCTCTGGCTGCCAGCAATTTCGTTTGGGAATCCGAGCCAAACGGCCTCATCATCATCTACAACGCAACGGCACCCATCCAGTCGTCGACAGACCCGAATGCCATCTTCAAAGCGTCCGGTTTCGAGGTGATCGGTGCTCCGGTAGCCCGCAACGCGGTGTGGATGATCAACGGCCACGAGTTGCCGTATAACGACATCACAGAGGCCATGGGGGCCTCCGGCCCGACACTTGTCGGTGCCGGTTCTGCCCCCACGCCACAAGAATTGACAGGAGTAACCGCTCTGGGCAACTTCCTGCTGGCGGACTGGCTCAACCTGCCGTTCCAGTACAAGCTGGTTGCCTCGACCGGCACCGAACAGACACTACTGATGCTGGAGCGCGGCGACGTGAACAGCTTCACTGCGGGGAGCGTGTGGTACCAGTTGCCTCAGCGCAGGCCCGGATGGATAACCAGCGGCTTCATCAGGCCCTTCGCAGGCCTCGCCGGACCCGGCGGCGTCATCGTGGGCAATGCCGAGGTTGACGAGTTTAACGCCCCCTATGCGCGCGACCTCATCAGTGACGAGCAGCGAGACATCTGGGACGGGCTGATGGCCCCGGAGACGTTCGTGGGCAAGAACCTGCTGGCGCCTCCCGACACTCCTCTGGACATCGTCAACACGCTCCGCAGGGCATGGGACGAAGCTTTGGCCGACCCTGAGTTCCGCGCCGACTTCGAGCAGATACTCGGCCAGCCGATCGAGATCGAGCAGAGCGGAGCCGAGCTGCAGGAGATATTCGCGCAGGTGGAGGACGCGTTCCTGCGCAACATCGGGCAGCTGCGGGAAGTGCAGGAGTCCGTGTACGACAAGTTCACGAGGTAGCGTTCGTCACGCTTGTCTGACAGCGCGCGGCGGAGCATCAGCGCTCCGCCGCGCGGATGATGGAGGCGACACGTGAGCGAATTACTGGAGGGTCTGTCGTACCTGGGCAACGGCGGCTATTGGGCGGCGTTCGGTGTCGCTGTCTTCATGGCTGTCTTCGTCGGGCTGTTGCCAGGCGTCTCTGCAACTCTGGTGATGGCGCTCTCCATCTCGTTCATCGTGCTGAACATAGAAGACCCGCTCATCGGCATCGTCATGCTGGCGACGCTGACAGGCGTGGACAACACACTGGATTCGATCCCCGCTGTGCTGCTCGGTCAGCCCGGCGGAGCGACCCAGGTAACGTTCCTGGAAGGTAACCAGCTGGCCCGCAGGGGTCTGGCCGCGCACACGCTCGGAGCGGTCTACGCGGTCTCTGCGATGGGTGGTCTCGTCGGAGCTCTGGCGCTCGCTATCGTCATTCCGGTCATCAAGCCGTTCATCCTCGCGTTCGGGTTCCCCGAGATAGCGGCCATGGCGTTGTTCGGCGTCGCGATGGTCGCAGCGCTCAGTTCCGGTGCGATGGTGAAGGGGCTGGCAGCCGCAGCATTCGGCCTGCTGCTCGGCACCATCGGCATCGATCCCATCTCTGCTGCGCACCGGTACACGTTCGGCTCCCTGCACTTGTGGGAAGGACTCCCTTTGATCGCAACTACCATCGGGCTCTTCGCACTCCCGGAGATGATCGACCTGACTATGACGAGACGGCCGGTCGCCATGCACGGGGCGGTGGTCAACAACCGCGAGGTCTTCCGCGGCGTGCGTTACGGACTAACCAAGTGGAACATCGCCATCCGGAACGGACTCTTCGGTGTGTTCCTGGGCGCCGTGCCAGGCATAGGCGGGGCAGTTGTGGACTGGCTCTCCTATGCCATGGGCATCTTCTTCAGCAAGGACAAGAGCGAGTTCGGGAAGGGTTCGCTGGACGGGGTGCTCTTTGCCGAAGCCGCGCAGAACTCGAAAGAAGCAGGGCAGGCTATCCCCACCCTGGCGTTCGGCGTGCCGGGCGGTAGGGCATGGGCATTCGTCATCGTCGCCATGCTGGCCTACGGCATAACGCCTGGCCCGCCGATGCTGGACCGGTTCGCCGACATCACCATCATGATGGTGTTCAGCCTTGCGCTGGGGAACCTTGCGGTCACCGTCATCGGTATGTTCCTCACGGGGCAGCTGGCGAAACTCACGTTGATCCCCTATCCACTCATCGGCGCAATCATCATCCCGATATCGTTCCTGTCGGCCTACCTCTCCTCGACGGACCTCATCGCGATCTTCATCATCGTGTCCGCCGCGTTGCTCGGCTTGCTGATGAAGCAGTACAAATGGCCGAGGCCGCCCCTGCTGCTGGGGTTCATCCTGGGCCGTATCATCGAGTTCAACTTCCAGTCGGCTATCTCCATCCACGGCATGGGTGGGCTGTTGACGAGGCCGCTGACCATCGTGTTGCTGGTCCTGGCGGTGGCGATCGCCGTCACGTTCTCCAAGATGGGAAATATCGGTACCGCCGGTACGCTTTCTGATGAGGAAACCATGCCGGTAGTACGTGGCGGAAGCGGGGACGACCCGGCGGCTATCGCGGGCACTGCGGCAGCCGTGGAGACCAGACGACGGACGTGGGCGCTAACGCCGGCAGCTGTCTTCACCCTGGCAATTATCGGGATGGCGGCCTGGGCGTTGCAGGAAGCGTGGTTCGGGTTTCCCACGCGCGGCAAGGTCTTCCCCGTGTCGCTGAGTCTCGCGGTCATCATCCTGAGCAGCGTCCAACTCGTCCACGATCTGCGGCGGGGCAAGACCGGCGCAATCATGGATATAGGGATGAGGAGCGCGGGCATGGAAGGCGCTGTGAAGACGGCGCTGCTCATCATCGGCTGGGTTGCCTTCTTCGTCTTGCTCATCTTCGTGATCGGCCTGAAGTGGGCGACCATGGTCTTCCCGATCGGTCCCACGCTGCTCTTCCTGCAGGGCCGCACGCGCTGGATAGGCCTGGCAGTTGCGGTGCCGTTCGTGGTGCTGTTCAACCTGATCGTTATGGACTACGTGATGGCCGTCATCTGGGCGGAGCCGCTCATCCCATTCTTCTCAACGCGTTAGCGAAGAGCAGGGCGCTTCCGCTCGTGCCCCATACATGCCTGTCCCGTGGCGGAGTCCTCCCCCGCCATCAGAAGCCCCGCACCGATCCGTGCGGGGCTTCATTCGCGCATCGAGTGTTCACGGATACGGCCACCCCAGCCCGGCCTGCTTGCGTCCGGCTTGCCTCCTGCGGAGATCGGAGGCGGCAAGGAGGGGGCCATGAAACGCAGTACCGACCGGATACGCACCATGCACGCAGGGAGCCTGCCGAGGCCAGATGACGTTCGGGAGATGGTTGCGGCGAAGGCTGCGGGAGACCCGGTAGACGAAGAGCAACTCGACGGGCGGCTGACAGAGGCAGTGGCCGAGACCGTGCGTCAGCAGATCGAGTGCGGCATGGACAGCATCAACGATGGCGAACTGAGCAAGACGAACTTCACGAACTATGCCAACGAACGGCTCGGCGGTATCGAGTTACGCACGTTCGGGCCCGGTGAAGGACCGGAACCGGAGCAGATATCCGCTCGGGACAGGCTCGCTTTCCCCGGGTACTTCGACTCTCCGCGCGGGTTCGTCGTGAGGCGTCCGCGGGATAAGCAGCTCTTCTGCATCGGGCCCATCACGTACGTGGGCTCAGAACTCGTGCAAAGCGACGTCGCGCGTTTCAAGGCTGCCCTGGGCGATGTTGGCGATGCGGAGCCGTTCCTGCCGGCTGTCGCGCCGGGCAGCATCGACCACTGGCTGTGGAACGAGTACTACGCCTCGGAAGAAGAGTTCCTCTACGCCATCGCCGATGCGATGCACGAAGAGTACAAGGCCATCGCGGATGCTGGACTCATTCTCCAGATAGACGACCCCGACCTCTTCGATGCCTGGCAGATACAGACCGGGATGGATATCCCCGCGTACCGCAGGTTTGCCGAGCAGCGTGTGGAGGTACTGAACTACGCGCTGCGTGACATCCCGCGCGAGCAGATACGCCTGCACGCCTGCTGGGGGAGCTATCACGGCCCGCATGTATCCGACATCGGGCTGGAGCACATGGCGGACATCTTCCTCAGCGTCAAGGCGCAGGCGTACTCCATCGAGGCGTCGAACCCGCGTCATCAGCACGAGTGGGAGATCTGGAAGGACGTTACCCTGCCGGACGGCGCGATCTTCATCCCCGGCGTCGTCGGCCACTTCAGCGACTTCGTGGAGCACCCGAAGCTGGTCGCTGAGCGGCTGCTGCGGTTCGCGTCCATCGTAGGCAAAGAGAACCTGATGGCGGGTACGGACTGTGGCCTCGGAATGCGCGTGGGCTCACCCGACATATGCTGGGCGAAGTTCAGGGCCATGGCCGAAGGCGCAAGGCTCGCGAGCGAGGCACTCTGGGGCTGACGCGGGCGTAACCCTGCCGCGTTACTCGATCGTGTACTCCTTGAGCAGGCTGCGCGCGATGACGATGCGCTGAACCTCGGACGTTCCCTCGTAGATCTCGGTGATGCGCTGGTCGCGGTACATGCGCTCGACCGGGTTCTCCTTGAAGAAGCCGTAGCCGCCGAATATCTGGACTGCCCTGTCGACGCAGAAGTGCGCGGCCTCGGATGCGTACAGCTTCGCCATCGCGGATTCCCGGGTATGGGGGAGCCCCGCGTCCTTCAACTGGGCCGCACGCCTCGTGAACAGCCGCGCGGCGTCGATCTGGGTTGCCATGTCCGCCAGCATGAACTGGATGGCCTGGCGCTCCTTGAGCAGTTCGCCGAACGTCTCGCGCTGCTGCGTGTAGCGGATGGCGGCCTCGAACGCGCCCTGCGCCAGTCCCACTGACTGCGTCGCGAGCGAGATGCGGCTGGAGTCGAGGATGGTCATGGCGATGCGGAAGCCTTCGCCCTCCTCGCCGAGGCGGTTGTCCACGGGGACAAGCACGTCGTTGAAGTAGACCTCGGCGGTGCCTGAACCGCGGATGCCGAGCTTGCCGTGCATGCCGCGCATCTCGATGCCCGGGGTGTCGGTCTCGAGCACGAAGGCTGTCGTTCCGCGGTAGCCCTTCGAGCGGTCGGTAGCGGTGAAGACGACCATGAGACCGGACTGCTCCGCGTTGGTGATGAATATCTTGGAGCCGTTGAGCACATAGGAGCCGTTGCCGTTGTGGACGGCGGTCGTCTGCATGTCCGCGGCATCGCTGCCGGAACTGGGCTCGGAGAGTGCCCACGCCACGATCTTGTCGCCTGCACACGCCGGAGGCAGGAAGCGCTCCGCCTGCTCGCCGTTGCAGAAGCGGTCGAGCGTGGAGACGCCGAGGGAGAGGTGGGCGAGGAGCGTGGTGCTCGAAGTCATGCAGGCCCGTGCGACCTCCTCGGCGGCGATGGCAAGCTCCGCGTAGGACGCTCCCTCGCCTCCGTGGGCCGTCTTGGCGGTCATCCCCATGAGGCCCATGCGCTTCATGGCCTCGACGCTCTCCCAGGGGAACTCCTCGTTCTCATCCCACCGGGAAGCGTTCGGAGCGAGTTCGGCGTCGGCGAACTCGCGCATGGTGTTCCACAGCAGGCGCTCCTCTTCCGTGTACAGCGCGTCCATGTCCCTCTCCTCGGAGGCGTCTCCTATAATGCCTCGCGCCGCATTATAGCCGTGCTGGACAGCCATGACCGGAACGCTCTACGTCGTCGCGACGCCCATAGGGAACCTTGAAGACCTCACACCGCGCGCGGCGCGCGTGCTGGCCGAGGTGGCGCTGATCGCTGCGGAAGACACGCGCCAGACTCGGAAGCTGCTCAGCCATCTGGGGCTGTCCACCCGCATCGTCAGCTACAACGAGCACAACGCGCGGCACCGGACGCCCGCGTTGCTCGACGCGTTGCGCGAGGGTGACGTGGCACTGGTGACGGACGCGGGCGCGCCGGGCGTGAGCGACCCTGGCGCAGGTTTAGTGGCAGAGGCCGCACGAGCCGGGTCCAGCGTAGTGAGCGTGCCGGGGCCGTCCGCTGTTACCGCCGCACTGGCGGTCGCGGGATTCCCTGCAGACGCGTTTCACTTCCTCGGGTTCCTGCCGCGAACGACGAAGGCACGCCGCGCCGCGCTTGCCGAGGCCTCATCGCTGCGGGCGACGGTCGTCCTGTTCGAAGCGCCACACCGCCTGCTCTCGACGCTCGCCGACATCGCCGACGTGCTCGGCGACCGGCGTCTGGCGGCGTGCCGTGAGATGACGAAGGTGCACGAGGAGGTCTTCCGCGGGACGGCCCAGGAGGCTATCGCCTATTTCGACGTGCCGCGCGGCGAGTTCACGCTGGTTATCGAAGGCGCAGGCGAACCCTCACCGGGTGCTCCTGTCCCAGCCGAACGGATCGCGGAGGCGATGGCGGCTGCACGGGCATCCGGACTCAGCCGTCGCGACGCCGCAGTCCAGGTGTCGCGTGAGCTGGGCGTGCCGCGCCGCGCGGCCTACGCGGCGTGGGAGGAGGCGTAGAGGGGCGCGTTCGTTGGAGGTCCCCCGCGTTGCCCTCTTGAGACTGCTAGAATACGCGGGAGTAATCCATGCCTGAACGTATCCTCATAGGGGTCGCCTGGCCCTACGCCAACGGCCCGCTGCATCTCGGTCACATCGCAGGAGCGTACCTTCCGGCGGACATCTTCGCCCGCTATCACCGCATGCGTGGCAACGAGGTGCTCATGGTGTCGGGCAGCGATTCCCACGGTGCGCCGATAACGATGCGCGCAGATGCGGAAGGGGTGCCCCCCAGGGAAGTGGTCGAGCGGTTCCACGCCTCGTTCCTCGAATCATGGGAGCGGCTCGGCATCTCATTCGACCTCTTCACAACGACCATGACCGACAACCACCGGGAGGTGACGCACGATCTCTGGCGCACGCTCCAGGCGGGGGACTACATCTACGAAGCGAGCATGAAGGTGGCGTACTCGCCGGACTTCGACCGCTTCCTGCCCGACCGCTATGTGCGAGGCGTCTGCCCGAAATGCGGGTTCGAGGACGCCCGGGGCGATCAGTGCGACAACTGCGGCGCCATCCTCGATCCGGTGGACCTCGGCAATCCGGCGTACATCGTGGACGGGGAGCGCTATCCGGTCGAGATACGCGACACCGAGCACCAGTTCCTGCGGCTGAGCGCCTTCCGCGACCAGCTCGCCGCGTGGGTGGAGGAGCAGCGGCACTGGCGTCCCAACGTGCGGAACTTCACGCTGGGATTCCTGCGCGAGGGGCTGAAGGACCGCGCCATCACGCGCAACCTTGACTGGGGCCTGCCGGTGCCGGCGGAGGGCTACGAGGACCGGCGCATCTACGTCTGGTTCGAGGCGGTCATCGGTTACCTCTCGGCGAGCGTGGAATGGGCGGCACGCAAGGGCGAGCCGGACGCATGGCGTCCCTTCTGGGAAGACCCGTCCACGCGCTCCTACTACTTCGTCGGCAAGGACAACATACCGTTCCACACCATCATCTGGCCGGCGATGCTGCTGGGCCAGGCTGCCTACATCCTCCCGTACGACGTGCCTGCAAACGAGTTCCTGAACCTGGAAGGGCGGCAGCTCTCCACGAGCCGCAACTGGGCGGTGTGGGTGCCGGACTACCTCGACCGATTCCCGCCCGATCCCCTGCGCTACCACCTCGCAGCCAATCTGCCCGAGACCGGCGATGCCGACTTCACGTGGAGTGAATACGTGCGCCGCAACAACGACGAGCTCGTCGCCACGTTCGGGAACCTCGTGCACCGTGTATTGACGCAGGTCTACCGTAACTTCGACAAGTGCGTGCCCGACCCCGGCGACCTCGGCGATGCTGACCGGAAACTCATCGACAAGGCGGAAGCCGCGATGGGCTCGGTCGCCGAGTCGCTCGAGGCGGTGCGTCTCCGCGAAGCGCTGAACACTTCCATGGGGCTGGCTCGGGAGGCGAACCGCTATCTCGACGCTCAAGCCCCGTGGCAGCAGGTGAAGACGGACAAGGCCGCCGCCGGACGCACGCTCTACACAGCGATGCAGGCGCTGATGGCGCTGCGGGTGACGTTGAACCCGTTCCTGCCTTTCAGCGCGCAGCGTCTCCACGATCTGTTGGGACTGGACGGGAAGGTAGAGGACGTGGGCTGGCGGTTCGAGACCAGCGATCCGGGCGTCCAGCTGCCGGAACCCAAGCCGCTCTTTACGAAGCTGGACGATTCCGTGGCCGACGAGATGTTCGCCAAACTCGGGTAGCGGACGGAGTACATGACAGAAACGATCACGGTACGCGACCGACTGGACGGCTCGGCGCGGTTCATCTACGAACCGGTGCTGGACGGCCTTGACCGGGTGATAGGGAACCTCGGCGATCTCGCCGAGAACTCCGGCGTGCCGCGCGACATGGTCTCGCACGTGGTCGAAGGCGGCGGGAAACTGGTGCGGCCCACGATAACGCTCCTGGCCGGTGCGCTGCGCTCCGGTGAAGAGGAACCCATCGTGAAGATGGCCACCGCCGTTGAGCTGCTGCACATCGCTTCGCTCATCCATGACGATACGGTGGACCACTCCGAGAAGCGACGGGGCCGCGCCACGGTGAGCAGGCTCTGGGGCGACGACATGGCTGTGCTCCTTGGCGACTACGTATTCGCGGCATCGGCAACGTTCGTCTGCGACACGGGCAACATCCGCGTCGTGCGCCGCTTCGCCGAGACGATCATGGAACTCGCGCGTGGCGAGCTCACGGAGCGCATCAGCAAACACGACTGGTCGCAGACGTCAGCGGACTACGAGCGGCGCATCTACGACAAGACGGCGTCGCTCATCTGCACGGCGGCCGAGTCCGGCGGAGTGCTGAGCGGCGCACCGGAGGAGGAGACGCAGGCGCTGCACTCGTTCGGGTACAACGTCGGCATGGCATTCCAGATAGTGGACGACGTGCTGGACTTCACCAGCAGCGAGGAGGAGTTGGGCAAGCCCGTGGGGAACGACCTGCTGCAGGGAACCCTCACGCTCCCCGCACTGCTCTTCGCTGCGGCTCATCCGGACGAGGCTGTCGTGCGCCGCCTCCGCGACGGCAGCCGGGACGAGAGTGACCTCACGACGATGGTGGAGTTCGTGCGCAACTCGTCCGCCATAGACGAGACGATGGCGCAACTTGAAGGCTACCGGAACGCCGCGCGCGCTGCGGTCGCTACGTTGCCCGACGCCCGCGCCCGCCAGTCGCTCGATGCTCTGGTCGACTATCTCGCGCAGCGCCGCAACTAGCGCCGGAGTTCCCCGAGGGACTCAGCGTTGAGTACATTCATCGGTTCACCCGCGGCCCATGCCTTGATGTTGTCCACCGAGTGCCGGTAGAAGGCCGCGAGGCTGTCCAGCGTTGCGTAGCCCAGATGCGGCGTCAGCAGCACGTTGTCGAGCGCGAGCAGCGGGTGGTCGGCAGGCAGCGGCTCCACGTCGTACACGTCCAGGGCAGCGCCCGCGATGCGGCGCTCGCGAAGCGCTGCCAGCAGCGCTTCCTCCCGCACGATGGGGCCGCGTGACGTGTTGATGAGGAAGGCGGAGGGCTGCATCAGGCCGAACTCGCGTTCGGTGACCCATCCCCGGCTCAGATCGGTCAGCGGGACGTGGAGCGTGAGGACGTCGGCCTCCGAGAAGAGGTCGTCCCAGGAGACGTAGGTTGCCCCGCTCGCGGCGGCGCGCTCGGCCGTGAGCGTCGGGCCCCACGCGATGACGTTCATGCCGAAGGTCTGCTGCGCGCTGACCGCGATCTTGGTGCCGATGCGTCCCATCCCCAGCACGCCGAGCGTCCGGCCTGCGAGGCCCACCCCCAGCCGCGTCTGCCACTTCCCTTCGCGCATGCGCTGGTCCTCCCAGCCGATGTGCCGCGTGACGCCGATGATGAGCCCCCAGACGAGCTCCGGGGTCGAATCGCCTGCGCCGTCCGTTCCGGTGACCGGTATGCCGAGTCTGCCCGCCTCTTCTCCGTCCACGTGGGGCTGGCGGCGTCCCGTGCCGGAGAGCAGTTTGAGGTTCGGCAGCTGGCGCAGTACAGACGCGGGGACAGACGTGCGCTCTCGCATCATCTGGACCACGTCGAACTGCGCCAGGCGCTCGGGCATCTGCTCCGGGGCGATGGCCTCGTGGAAGAAGGTCACTTCCGCACCCGTGATCGAGTCCCAGTCCGCGAGTTCATGGGCGATGCCCTGGTAATCGTCCAGCACAGCGATGCGCATGGCGTTCTCCTACTCCGTGAGACCTCTGAGCAGCGCGTAGAGGTCCGATTTCAGTTCGTAGCCGATGCCAGGCACGTCCGGAAGGCGTACCCGGCCATCCTCCGGCTGGACACCGTCCGGGAAGCCGCCGAACGGCTGGAAGACGCCGGGGTACGACTCGTTGCCGCCGAGCCCGAGCCCGGCTGCGATGTGCAGCGCGAAGAGGTGGCCGCCATGCGGCACGCACCGGCTGCGCGACCAGCCGGACGACTCCAGCATCCCGATGGTGCGCAGGTACTCCACGAGCCCGTAGCTGAGCGCGGGGTCGAACTGGAGCACGTCGCGGTCGGGGCGCATCCCGCCGTAGCGAACGAGGTTGCGTGCGTCGTGTACCGAGAAGAGGTTCTCGCCCGTCGCGAGGGGCGGTGCGTAGTGCTCGGCCAGTTCGGCCTGCAGCGCGTAGTCGAGCGGGTCGCCCGCCTCCTCGTACCAGCACAGACCGTAGGAGGCCATCGCCTCGCCGTAGGCTATCGCCTCGTCGAGGTCGAAGCGCCCGTTGGCATCGACGGCGAGGCGTGCGCCGCTGCCGGTGACCGCAATCACGGCCTCTATGCGCCGCAGGTCCTCGTCGAGCGGCGCGCCTCCGATCTTCATCTTCACGGTGTCGTAGCCCATGTCGAGGTAGGAGCGCATCTCGTCCTGCAAAGCTTCGACGCCCTTGCCGGGCTGGTAGTAGCCGCCCGCGGCGTAGACCCACGCGTCGTCCGGTGCCGTACCGTTGCCGTAGCGCTGTGCGAGCAGCCGGTAGAGCGACATCTCTTCCGCCTTGGCTACGGCATCCCAGAGCGCCATGTCGATCACGCCCGCAGCGACCGAGCGCTCGCCGTGGCCGCCGGGCTTCTCTCCCGTCATCATGGCGTTCCAGACGCGGTGTGGGTC
The DNA here is from genome assembly GCA_034422595.1 of Dehalococcoidia bacterium. Lineage (GTDB taxonomy): Bacteria > Chloroflexota > Dehalococcoidia > Lucifugimonadales > Australimonadaceae > Bin16. The sequence continues at coordinate 46,073 of DAOUJO010000017.1, forward strand.
GAGCTGGTCGCGCTCGTCGAGGAGCAACGCGGGATCGGCGTCGAGGATGCGCGGGATGAAGCGCTCGCGGAGGATGCCTCCCGCCGCGTAGCGTCCGTTGGAACTGAAGCCGTAGCCGACGACCGGCTTCCCGTCGCGCACCACGTCCGTGACTATGGCGACAACGGAGGCAGTCATCTGCGAGAAGTCGATGACCGCGTTCCGTATGTCGGAGCGCATGCTGGCAGTCGTCTCGAGAATGCTGACGATGCGCACGGTTTACCGGGCGGCGGCGCGCTGTTCGCCTGCGTGGTAGGAGGAGCGGACGAGCGGACCAGAGGCGACGTATGCGAAGCCCATCTCATAGCCTGCGCGTTCGAGCTCGGCAAACTCGCGCGGGTGGTAGAAGCGGTCCATCGGCGTGTGGGCAAGCGAGGGGCGCAGGTACTGGCCGATGGTGAGCAACTGCACGCCTGCGTTCCGTAGGTCACGCATCGTCGCAAGTATCTCGTCGGTGGTCTCGCCCAGCCCGACCATCATCCCGCTCTTGGTGGGTATCTGCGGAGCGATCTCACGGGCCTTCTCCAGGAATGCGAGCGAGAGTTCGTAGTCGCCCTTCGCACGTACACTCTTGAAGATGCGACGGACGGTCTCGATGTTGTGGTTGAACACGGTGGGGCCCGCGTCGAGGACGCAGCGCAGCGCGTCGAGGTTGCCGCCGAAATCGGGCGTCAGAACTTCCACTTCGCAACCCGGGACGCGCCGGGTGATGAGACGGATGCTCTCCGCAAACGTCCACGCGCCGCCGTCGGGCAGGTCGTCGCGGTCGACGGAGGTGAGCACGCAGTAGCGCAGGCCGAGGCGCTCGACCGTGCGGGCGAGCCGCGTGGGTTCCGCGGGGTCGGGTGGCGCGGGCTTGCCGCTGGTCACGGCGCAGTAGCGGCAGGCGCGAGTGCAGACGTCGCCGAGCAGCATGAACGTCGCAGACCTGCGCTCCCAGCAATCGCCGATGTTCGGGCAGTGCGCCTCCTCGCAGACGGTGTGGAGTTCCGCGTCACGGAGCATCCGGCGGAGATGGAGGTAGTTCTCGCCGCCGGGCCAGGGGACCTTCAGCCACTCGGGAAGGCGCTTCGGAGGTGTGGCAGTGCTCATGTGTCTATGCTAGCAGAGCCCGGGTGCAGCAGGCCCTTCGGTGGATCCGATGAAATCACGGTCTCATTTGGTCTCATTCGGTCTCAATCCACCTCTGACAACGCTGCCCAGCGCCTGCCGGACGCCCGTATTCTCCCAGCGGTGCCATTCGGTGCCATTCGGTGCCATTGCACTCCTGAGCGACGCCGGATGACCATTGCCGCTACCAAATCCCGCAGTCGAACCATGGTAGGGCGGAGAAGGGCAACCGCGTAAGGGGCAGGTGTCACATCGCAGGCGGAAGCGGCACCGGCGCGAGTGGGCGGCCCTGCTATCGTGCCGGGATCGCCCTAGCGACGGCCTCACGGACGTTCGCCACCCCGACGACCTCGATGCCCTCCGGCGCGGCGAGGGAGCGCAGCGCCGCCTGCGGAACGAGCGCGCGCTCGAACCCGTGGCGTGCGGCCTCCTCCAAGCGGCGCTCGAGGTGAGCGGTGCTCCGCACCTCGCTGTTCAGTCCTATCTCGCCTACCAGGACCGTGGCCGGGTGTATGGGGGCGTCCAGGAAACTCGACGCGATGGCGGTAGCTATGGCGAGATCGAGCGCGGGCTCGGCCACCTGCAATCCGCTGGGGATGTTCACCATCACGTCCTGGCTACCGATGCTGATGCCCGTGCGGCGGGAGAGGACCGCGGCGAGCATAGCCATGCGGTTGAAGTCCACGCCCGTCGCGGTGCGCCGGGGTGGGCTGAACACCGATGCGTTGGTGAGCGCCTGCACCTCGCAGAGCAGCGGGCGGTTCCCCTGCATGGTCACGGCGACGGCGGAGCCGGGCGCAGAGGGATCGCGCTCCCCGACGAGGAGCGCCGAGGGGTCGCGCACCTCGGCGAGGCCCTCGTTCCGCATCTCCAGCAGCGCGACGCCGTTGGCCGCTCCGAAGCGGTTCTTGGAGCAGCGCAGCAGGCGGAGCGAGCTGACGGGTTCACCCTCCATCGCGAGCACGACGTCCACCATGTGCTCCAGCACGCGCGGGCCCGCGATGTTGCCGTCCTTGGTGACGTGGCCGGTCATCACGACGGGGATGTTCGCTTGCTTGGCCCAGCCGATGAGGAGTTGAGCGCACTCGCGCACCTGAGCGACGCTGCCCGCCGCCGACTGGGCGTCAGGCGAGGTGAGCGTCTGTATCGAGTCCACGACGAGCAGCGCGGGATGCTCGCTCGTGAGCAGCGAGCCGATGGTCGGAGCGTCGGTCTCGGGGGAGAAGCGTACGTTCGGGCTTCGGACGCCCAGGCGTTCGGCGCGCATGCGCACCTGAGCGCCAGACTCCTCGCCGGAGACGTAGAGGACCTGGCCCGATGCCTCCGCGATGGCACCGGCAGCCTGGAGCAGCAGGGTGGACTTGCCGATGCCGGGGTCACCTGCCAGCAGCACGACGGAGCCCGCGACGATGCCGCCTCCGAGGAGACGGTCGACCTCGGTGAGGCCGGTCGAGATGCGCTCGCCATCCGAGCAGGGTTGCTCGATGAGCGGTGCAGGCGCAACGGTAGCGCGCGGCGCGGCGAGGGTCGCGGCTGTTCGCCTTCCCGCGGTCTGTTTCGGCTCCGTGAACTCGGTGATCGTGCCCCACGCGCCGCAGGCAGGGCAGCGACCGTTCCACTTGGGGGACGAATGCCCGCAGTCCCGGCAGAGAAAGGTGGTCCTGGTCCCAGCGTTCCGCATCACGGGCGCATCGTCCAACAACCCGCGATAGATGCGCAAGGGGCGGGTGTCACACCCGCCCCTTGCTCTGAGCGTTCTCTACTGCGACGTTCTATTCGGCTGCCGGAGCCGCTGCGGCCTCGGCGAGTTCGGGCGTTTCGTCGCTCTGCACGCTGATGGCGAGTTTCGGGTTCTCGGTGTCTTCGTTGTCGATGTCAACGACGACGGTCTGCCCGGGCCGGTAGTCGCCGCGTATGACGCCCTCGGAGAGGGTGTCCTCCATCTCGCGCTCGATGAGCCTGCGGAGCGGGCGTGCGCCGAACGTCGGGTCGAACCCCTTCTCGCCGAGCCATTCCTTGGCTGCCTGAGTCACTTCCAGGCTCAAACCCTTCTCCAGCATCGGCTTGCGCACCTCGTTCAGCATCAGGTCGACGATGCTGACGATGTGCTCCTTGGTGAGCGCGTGGAAGACGATCTGACCGTCGATGCGGTTCAGGAACTCGGGGCGGAAGAAGCGCTTGACCTCGTCCTCCACCTTGGTCTTCATCTTCTCGTAGGCGTTCTCCTCCATCTTGGCCTGGTTCACCATGGCGAAACCGAAGGAGGTGTCGCGCTTGATGAGGTCCGAACCGATGTTGGACGTCATAACGATGATGGTGTTGCGGAAGTCCACCTTGCGGCCCTTCGCGTCGGTCAGGTGACCGTCGTCGAATATCTGCAGGAGCAGGTTGAAGACCTCAGGGTGCGCCTTCTCGATCTCGTCCAGCAGGATGCAGGTGTAGCTGCGGCGGCGGACGGCGTCGGTCAGCTGGCCGCCCTCCTCGTAGCCGACGTAGCCCGGAGGCGCGCCGACGAGCCGCGCCACGGTGTGACGCTCCATGAACTCCGACATGTCGAGACGTATCATCGCCTCCTCGGAGCCGAACATGAACTCCGCGAGGGCCTTCACCAGCTCCGTCTTGCCGACGCCAGTGGGGCCAAGGAAGAGGAAGCTGCCGATGGGACGCTTGGGGTCCTTGAGGCCGGCGCGTGCGCGGCGGACGGCCTTGGCGATGGCGACGATGGCCTCGTCCTGGCCGACGATGCGGCGGTGGATGTTCTCCTCCATGTGCAGGAGACGCTGGATCTCCTCGACAGCCATGTGGGTCACGGGGATGCCCGTCCACATGCTGACGACTTCCGCTATCTCTTCCTCGGTGACGGACGCCTTCTCATCGCCGGAGGTCTCGCGCCACTCGCTCTGCAGCTGCTGCAGGTTGTCGGCGAGCTTGACCTCGCGGTCGCGCAGCTCGGCAGCGTACTCGTACTGCTGCTGGGAGATGGCCTCGTCCTTGTCGCGGCGAACCGTCTCCAGCATCTTCTGCGACTCCTTGACGGAGAGGGGCATGCCGCTCGTGCGGATGCGCACGCGGGAGCCGGCCTCGTCCATCAGGTCGATGGCCTTGTCAGGAAGGTAGCGGTCGGCGATGAAGCGCGATGCGAGGCTGGCAGCAGCCAGGAGCGCGTCGTCCTCGATCTTCACGTTGTGGAACTCTTCGAACTTGCCGCGGATGCCCTTGAGGATCTCGACGGTCTCCTCGGTGGAGGGCTCGTCGACATTCACCGGCTGGAACCGGCGCTCGAGAGCGGGGTCGCGCTCCACGTACTTACGGTAGTCGTCGAGCGTCGTTGCGCCGATGCATTGCAGCTCTCCGCGTGCGAGCGAGGGCTTGAGGATGTTCGCAGCGTCCACAGCCCCTTCAGCTGCGCCCGCGCCCACCATCGTGTGCATCTCGTCTATGAAGAGGATGCAGTTGCCGGAGGACTTGATCTCCTCGACAACCTTCTTCAGGCGCTCTTCGAACTCGCCCCGGTACTTGGTGCCGGCGACGAGCGCGCCCATGTCCAGCGTGACCACGCGGCGGTTGGTCAGGTTCTCCGGCACGTCGCCGGCGTTCACCTGCTGGGCGAGCGCTTCCACGATGGCGGTCTTGCCGACGCCCGGAGGCCCGACGAGCACAGGGTTGTTCTTCGTGCGGCGGCTGAGGATCTGCACGACGCGTGCGATCTCCTTGCTGCGCCCGATGACGGGGTCGAGTTTCCCTTCCTGTGCGTACTTGGTGAGGTCTATGCCGAGCTGGTCCAGCGTGGGCGTGCGGTTGCTGGAGCGGCTGTGCCCCTGGCTCTGGGAGACGCTCTGGTTGAGGATGCGGGTCGTCTCGGCGCGCACCTTGTCCAGTGAGACGCCGAGGCTTTCGAGCACGCCTGCGGCGACGCCCTCGCCCTCGCGCATGATGCCGATGAGCAGGTGCTCGGTGCCGATGTAGTGGTGGGTGAGGCGGCGGGCCTCGTCCACGGCCAACTCGATCACTTTCTTGGCGCGCGGCGTGAGGCCGATGTCGCCGGGGGAGGGGCGCTCGCCCCTGCCGATGATGAACTCGACCGCGGAGCGGACCTTGGAGAGTTCGACGTTCAGGCTGCTGAGGACGCGGGCGGCGACGCCGTCCGTCTCCCGGACGAGGCCAAGCAGGATGTGCTCGGTGCCGATGTAGTTATGGTTGAACCGCTGCGCCTCTTCCTGGGCGAGCGAAAGCACCCTGCGAGCACGTTCCGAGAATTTTTCGAATCTGCTGGCCATGACCGCCTCCGGTTCTATCTAATCACATCGCGGTCTATTGCGCGAGCCCACTGTCCCTGCCGAAGTCGAGGAACGAGTGATATTCGACCGGGTCGTGATGTTCAGTAGGCGTCTTCGTCTCCTCTACGCGGCGCAGACTAAGTCCGAGCCGATGACGTTCCGGATCGAGGCTCACTATCTGGAGCGTCATTGTATCACCGATATTTACGACTTCACGCGGGTGACGGATGTGTGCTTCAGTCAGTTCCGAGATATGAATAAGCCCTTCAATCCCGTCCTCAACGCGCGCGAATGCGCCGAAATCGGCAAAGTTCGTAATCGTTCCGGTCACCAATTGCCCCACGTGCATACGTTCCATGGCCGCTTGCCAGGGGGTGGGGGTGAGGCGGCGGAGGCTGAGTGCGATACGGCGGTTATCGCGGTCGATACGCAGCACCTGCACGTCGACTTCCTGCCCTACCTCCAGCACGTCCGCAACGTTGCTCACCGGAGACCACGATATCTCAGAGATGTGAACGAGCCCGTCGGCGCCGCCGATATCCACGAAGGCGCCGAAATTGGAGATGCCGGACACGCGCCCGTGGCGAACGTCGCCTTCCTGCAACGTGCCCAGCAGTTGGTCTTTCAGCCCTTCCCGCTGCTCGCGAAGCGCTCCCCGCTCCGTGAGGACCACGCGGTTGCGCTTCCGGTTCACCTCGACGATCTTGAGCGAAACTTCCTCTCCCACACGCGCCGCAAGAGCGGCTTCCGGATCGGCGCCTGTCGTGATCGCCACCTGCGAGAGGGGGATGAAGCCTTGCAGTCCGCTCAGGTCCACGACCATCCCTCCGCGGTTGTGGCCGGTGACTTTCCCCGTTACGAAGGTGTCGTTGCGTTCCGCTTCTTCGAGCGTCAGCCAGGCGCTGAGCGCGCGTACGCGGTCGATGGACAGCTGCGCCTGCCCCTCAGGGCCGGTGACGTCCATGACGTAGACGTTGATGGTGTCGCCGATGCTGTAGTGGGCGCCGGGGTGCGGCGTCAGCGTCCGCATCTCACGGGCAGGTACCATGCCTTCCGATTTGTAGCCGATGGAGACGAGAATCCCGTCTTGGTCTATCTCCATGATCTGTCCGGGTACGATGTCTCCCCGGCGCAACTCCTGTGGCAGAGTCTCCTCCTGGAGGAGCTCCGCCATCGTTGGTTCGCCGGGGTCACCCGTGCTCATCTGCTCAGACACGGCCACTCCGAATCGGCATTTGCCAGAGGTGCGATTCTACGGCCTGACGTCCAGGTTGCATACCCTAGAAGGCGGTGCATTAGACGCTCAGCGCGAAGCGACTTCCACATGGCGCCCAAGAGGGCGCCCGCGAGTCGTTGGGAAGGGGGACAGCAAGCCCGGGCAACTGCCCGGGCGCTCATCTGTCTCAATAGCCTGGCGGTGACCTATTTTCCCAGCAAGTTGCCCTGCCAGTATCGTCGGCGCTGGAGCGTTTCACTTCCGTGTTCGGGATGGGTACGGGTGGGTCCGCCCCGCTCAAACCACCAAGCCTCCTGAGTATACGGGCGCCCCTGTACGGGAGTCAAACGGGTTTAACGTTCTCGAAACCATCCACGAACAGGGCGGTGCTACAATCGCTGCACTATGAAGAAGATCGGCGTGCTGGCCAGCGGCGGAGACGCTCCGGGCATGAACGCGGCTATCCGCGCTGTCACGCGCACCGCCTTGTTCCGCTCCACTGAAGTCTGGGGTTTCTGGGACGGCTTCAACGGCCTCCTCGACCATCGGGTGGAAGAGCTTACTACCCGGCATGTTGCCGGGTCGCTGCGGCACGGCGGCAGCATCATCGGAGCGGGCCGCTGCGAGCCTTTCCTTGACCCGAACGTCCGCAGCAAGGCCGTGGAGGACCTGCGCGCGGGAGGTTTCGAAGGGCTGGTCGTCATCGGCGGTGAGGGCTCCATGCAAGGTGCATGGGAGCTACACAAGCTCGGCATGCCCGTCGTCTGCATCCCCGCGACCATAGACAACGACATGCCCGGCACGGAGATCACTATCGGGGCGGACACGGCGATCAATACGGCGATGGAGGCCATCGACCGGATCCAGGACACCGCCGCCGCGCACCGGCGGGCCATGATCGTCGAGGTGATGGGCAGGCAGTGCGGATACATCGCCGTCATGGCCGGTCTTGCCACGGGCGCAGAGATGGTACTCACCCCTGAACGCCCGATGGAGCTGGAAGAGGTCTTCGAGGAGATGCGGCAGGTCTGGCTGCGGGGCAAGCGCCACTTCATCATCGTTCTGGCGGAAGGGGCACGCTGGGGAGCGGCGGAGCTCGCGCAGCTCATCAACGAATCGGACAAGCCTTACGACGCCCGCTACACGGTGCTCGGGTACATACAGCGCGGAGGCGTGCCGTCCCGGTTCGACCGCATCCTTGGAACGCGCATGGGCGTCAAAGCAGCCGACGCTCTGCTGGACGGCGTATCCGGAGGCCTCGTTTGCTGGCGGAACAACCGCAGCGAAGTGCTGCCGATAGACGAACTGCCTCCGCGCGGCGACCCGTGGGACGAGATGCTGAGCAGGGTGCAGGCCATCTCCGCCACCTGACGGCCGTTGCCCCGCTTCTCCTGTTCCCGTATACTCTAGCGGTTGCCCGTCGCGGACGGGCGCCATGCAACGGCAAGAGGTACTCCCATGGAAGCGCGCGACGCAGTGGCACTGACTCCCAACGAGAAGATCGCGGAGTTTCAGCCGGGCGACACCGTGAAGGTGAACGTCTGGATCCGCGAAGGCGAGCGCCGGCGCCAGCAGAGCTTCCAGGGCGTTGTCATCCGGAAGCGCGGCGGCGGCCCGGCCAGCTCCTTCACGGTGCGCCGCGTCGCGTCAGGTGTGGGGGTCGAGCGCTCGTTCTTCTTCCATTCCCCGAATGTGGACAGCGTGGAACTGGTGCGCCGGGGCAAGGTGCGCCGCGCCAAGCTGTACTACCTGCGGGGCCTGTCCGGGAAAGCGGCGCGCATCAAGGAGCGCACCCAGGGCGGCGGCAAGCGCTAGCCCGCTGCAGCCTCAACCGCTCCTTCCCCCTCTTCTTCCGCTCCCTGTTCAACCTCGTAGAGGTCGTCCGGCGCACGCAGGTGGTCCGTGTAGAGCACGCCGTCCAGGTGGTCGCATTCGTGTTCGAGCGCCTGGGCGAGCAGTTCCGTTGCGCCCTTGTAGCGTATGGGCTTACCGTCCAGCCCCACGCCGCGCGCCCACACCTTCTCGGCCCGGAGTATGCGGCCCTGCCAGCCGGGCAGGCTGAGGCAGCCCTCTGTGACCTCGCGCTCGCCCTCTTTGCGCGTGATCTCCAGGTTCAGGAGCACCGTCGGCTCCTCGTCTTCCGGCAGCTGGATGACGCAGATACGCTTGAGCGAGCCGATCTGGTTCGCGGCGAGCCCTACGCCGTTGTAGTGGTACATCGACTCGATCATGTCGTCCGCGAGTTTGCGCAGCGCAGGGTCGGCGAGGCCGCGCACCTTGCGGGCGCGTTCGCGCAGGACAGGGTCCGGGATGTAGTGCATCTGCAGGACTGCCATACAACGATTATACGAGCGCCTCACACGATGTTCACGGGGTCGACGTCCACGCGCCATGCGGACGGGATGCTGAGCTTGTCCAGCAGCAGGCGCGGCTCCGGTGCGCGGATGAGCAGTTGCCAGCGCCACGCGTTCCGGATGCGCGGCGGGTAGGTGGGCGCGGGACCGACGACGTCCACGCCGCGCATGTCCCACTCGTGCACCGTTCGCCGCAGGCGGCCGGCGAGCTGCTGGGCTTCGTTCTGTGCCGTGCGCCTGTCGGAGTGGCCGTCGTACAGCAGTCGGACGAGTCTGCTGAAAGGCGGGCTCCCCTGCGCACGGCGATGTTCCATCTCCGTGGAGTAGAACGCTTCATAGTCCTGCTCGGCGGCGGCCTGTATCGCGTAGTGGTCCGGCAGGTAGGTCTGGACGACCGCGTACCCCGCCCGCGGTCCTCTCCCCGCGCGCCCGGCCACCTGCGTGAGCAGCTGAAAGGTGCGCTCCGGCGCCCGGAAGTCCGGCATGTGGATGCCGATGTCCGCGAGTACCACACCCACGAGATCGACCGATGGAACGTCCAGCCCCTTCGCAACCATCTGCGTACCGACGAGGACATCCGCTTCTCCCTCGGCGAACGAACGGAGCAGGCGCTCGTGTGCGCCCGTGGTGGACGCGGTATCGCTGTCCCAGCGCAGTACGCGGGCGTCCGGGGCGATGCGGCTCACCTCGTCGACCACCCGCTGGGTGCCCAATCCGAGATAGCGGATATGGATGCTCCGGCACCGGGGGCAGTGCACTGGTTCCGCCCGCCCCCTGCCGCAATGGTGGCAGCGCAAGCGTCCAGCGCCTGCGGCGTCGAACGGACGATGGTAGGTGAGTGGCGTCGAGCACCGGTTGCAGCGCACGACGAACCCGCAACTGCGGCACGCGACGACGCTCGCGGCGCCACGGCGGTTCAGGAAGAGCACGGCCTGCCGTCCCGCTGCGAGGGTGTCCTGCAACCGCTCCTGCAGCAGCCGGCTGAAGATGCTGCGGTTCCCTTCCCGCAGTTCCGTCCGCATGTCCACCACATCGACCTCTGCGAGAGACGTGGGCGCGCCTGAGCGTTCGATCCGAGCGGGCATCGAGAGTTTGCCGATGAGACCCCGGGTTGCGCGCCATGCGGTCACTACGTCCGGCGTTGCGCTGCCGAGCACGACAACGGCGCCCGTGAGCGAGGCGAGTTGCTCCGCGGTCTCGCGGGCGTGGTAGTGGGGCTGGGCGTCGGACTGCTTGTACGTCCACTCGTGCTCCTCGTCGAGCACGATTAGCCCAAGGTCTTCCACCGGCGCGAACAGCGCGCTGCGCGGCCCGATGACGACACTGCGCTCGCCCCGAAAGATGCGCCACCACTCGTCCCGTTGCTGCGCGGGCGTGAGTCTGCTGTGCAGCACCCCGATCTGCTCCGGGAAACGCTCTTTGAACCGCTGGGTCATCTGTGGGGTCAGTGCGACTTCAGGCACGAGTGCGATGGCCCGCTGACCCTTCGCGAGGCAGTGAGCGATGGCCTGCAGGTACACCTCTGTCTTGCCGCTGCCGGTTGCCCCGTGCAGCAGCCAGGTGCGCGGCGCCGCCGAGGGGTTGTCCATCGTGCGCTTGAGCGCGGCAAGCGCTCGCTGCTGGTCGGGGGTCGGCAGGAGCGGAGCATGGGGAGCCGTCTCCGGCGTGGGAGGCGCTGCCTGAAGCGTTGCCAGCCCCATCTCGATGACCCTGGCAACTGCTGCCCTGCCGTGACGATTCCGGGCGTCCGCTGCGGCCAGCCCTGACGGAGAGCCCGCGAGTTCCCGCAAGAGTCCGGCACGGCGCGGCGCGCGCGACTGCCCGTCAGCCAGTTCACGGAGCGCAGAAGCGGAGGCTTCGGGGACGAGCCACGTCTTCCGGGGAGAGGACGGCTTGTGGTGAGGTTCGGCCCGTTTCTCGGAGGCTGCATCTGCCTCGACCAGCGCGCGGATGGCGTTCCGCACCCACGGACCGAGAGTCGCCGTCAGCGATGCGGTCCGATGAGCCCCCGGGTTCGCGCGGAGATACGCGAGGAGGCGCTGTGCCCCTTTCGGCAATCGCTCCTCGATACCGGGAGGCGGGGCGGCGACCGCTTGCACGTAGGTCTGGGCACTGCCGCGCATGCCCGGCGGCAGCATGGGAGCGAACGCATCGAATGCAGGCGCGCGGTAGTAGTCGGCGAGCCAACGCCCCAGTTCGATGCGCTCGGGTGTCAGGAGCGGCTGCTCCTCCACCAGCGAAGCGATGGGACGCGTGTAGTCCACGTTCGGCGTTTCGCGCAGGCCGGTGATGACGCCGTTAAGCGTGCGAGGGCCGAACGGCACACGGACGAGATGCCCGATCCGTAAACGCATCCGGGAAGGGACGGAGTAGGTGAACGTGTCGCCGGTCTTGCCGGTGCGCGCGTCTACCACCACTTCCGCGTAGCGGGGCTCGATGGTCTCCCCATGCGGAGGAGCGTTCGGTGCGGCGTCCGCCGTTGTGGTCACGTCGATACCTCGGCACGAGTCCGGTGACTGCACCAGCGTACCCGCTCGGCGCTGCATCGCGTAAGCGCCGGGTGTCGCGCTACCTGCGCCGCCGCCGCGGGGTAGGGCGTCCGCCCCGGCGTGCCTGTGGTGCGGGAGGACTATCTTCCCCGCCTGGCTGTGGCTCCTCCTCAACGGGAGATCGCGCGTCCTGCTGTGCCTGCTGTTCGCGGAACTGCGCGCGCCGGAAGCGGATGAGCACGCCTGCCATACCCAGCTGGATAATCGTTTGCCCCAGCCAGAGCCCTGCCAGATTCGTGTATGACCCAACGCTCAACGAAGCGTTGAGCACGGGTTCGTGCCACCCGGCAAGCAGACCGTGTCCCAGTGTCAGGGCCACGATCCAGAGTCCGGTGGCCATAGCCGATTCGTCGGATGCTTCCACGAGCCTGCGGGCGAGCCAGACCATCAGAGCCAGTTCGGCGACGGCGATCAAGGCGGCGGCCAACGTGAACAGGCTGGCGTTCGCCGTGACTGCCCCCTCTACCTCGAAGACAGGGAAACGCGCCGCTCGTGTGAAGACGAAGAACGACATGAACGCGATGGCGACCGGTGCGCCGTGGGCGGCTATCGCCGTCGTGATGCCAAGGACGATGAGGAAGATCAACCCATAGGCGATGAGGAGTGCAAGCGCGGTGAGCTGCTCCTGCGCTCCGCCTGCGATGAGCCCCGTGGCAAGGAGCACGATCGCGCCCTGTCCGGCAGGGAGCCAGGTGATCATGGAGAGCGGCAGTCTCTTCCGGAGCGCGTAGGTGGAGGCGCCAACGGTGACGGCAAGCAGGACGAAACTCAGCGGCGTGAGCGTGCCCAACACACCGGGCAGGCCAAGCGCGCGCCACGGCCACTCTACGAGAGAGGACAGCAGCAGCAGCGCGTACGGAAAGCCGAGCGTGAGCAGCAGTTTGCGCCTGTCCGCCAGGCGCATCTCCGGCGCAGGCTGAGCCGTCATGGCGCGCTAGGAGCGGGAACGGCGGCGCCCGTCGCCGCGCCCTCCGCGGGACGGCCGGGGCGCCTCGCCGGTGGTGATGATGACGACACGGCGGTCCGCTCCCTCACCCTCGCTCTGGGTCTCAACGCCCTGATAGTCCGCGAGCGCGAAGTGGATCACCCTGCGGTCCGCAGGCGACATCGGGTCTAGCTCGACCGACCTGCCGCTGGAGATGGCCCGCTGAGCCATGCGCCGCGCGAGGGTGGCGAGCTGCCGCGAGCGCCGCTCGCGGTACTGCTCGACGTCGAGCACGATACCCGTGGGGCGCCCTTCGCCTCTGCCGAGTGAGAGGTTGACGAGGAACTGGAAGGCCCGCAGGGTCTCGCCGCGGTGACCGATGAGGAGACCGGCGTCGCTGCCCTGGATGTCGATGATGGGCATCTCTTCGCCGCCGCCAGAGCTGCGTATGGTTGCCACAGCATCTACGTCCATCCAGTCGAGGAAGCGCTCCACGATGCCGAGCGCGACAGCGGCGGAACCATCGCCGTCGGTGATGCGCCGGACACGGACCCTAGCATCCTCTGCGCCGATGCCGAGGATCCCGCTGCGCCCCTGGCTAATGACGTCGATTTCGATTTCGTCGCGACCGACGCCGAGCTCCAGCGTTGCGAGCTCGATTGCCTCCTCTACTGTCTTCGCTGACCGGACGAGGCTCTGGTCCTCCATCGCCTTCCTCCTTGTCCGGTATGGCGGCGCTCAGCGTGGGGCCGAGTTTCGGCGTTCCACTCCCGGCCTTCTCAGCCTGCGGGAAGAGGCCACCCCAACCGGTAACGAAATACTGCATCACGATGCCGATGAGCGTTGAGGCCACCCAGTAGATGACGAGCCCGATGGGGAAGAAGAGGCTGAACATCCCGAACATCACCGGGAACATGAACAGCATCATCCGCTGAGTGCTCTGCTGGGCCGGGTCCGCCGAGGCGACCTGGCTCATCTTCTGTTGAACGAACATGCTGAGGCCGGAGAGCGCTACGAGGGTGTAGCCGAGGATGCTGCCGACGCGCATCGGCTCGAGCGCAAGGTCCATCCCCAGGAAGTTGCGGTCCACGGGCACTGCGGTGTCCAGGAACGGCAGCCAGCTGTACAGCTTCTCGGAGAGCCCAGCCAGGTTCTCCGGTGTGAACGGCAGGACGCCGTTGATCGCCCAGAAGAGGCCGATGAAGATGGGCATCTGAATCACCAGCGGGCCGAGGCAGCCCACGGGGTTGACGCCCATCTCCTTGTAGAGCTTCATCACTTCCTGGCCGCGCAGCTGGGGATTGTTCTTGTACTTCTCGTTGATCTCCTTGACGCGCGGCTGCAGCCCCTGGAGCTTCCGCGTCTGCCGCAGCTGCCGCACTACGAGCGGGTAGGTCAGCGCCCGAACGATGATGGTGAACGCGATGATGGAGAGCCCGAGGTTGGACCCCAGCCAGACGTAGAGCACGAGCAGGCTGTTGGTCATCGGCTTGGTGATGACCTCGTTCCACAGCAGTGTCAGCAGTTCCATAGCTCAGCCGCCTACTTCACGTCGTTCAGGTTACGTTCCCAAGCCAGTTGCTTCGTATCCAGGTCTATCGCGGTGATCGTCTCGTCCAGCGAGTGCAGGAATACGATCCGTCCCTCAGCGGTGAGCGGCGCGCGCACGTCATTACCCACGCGGCGGTCCCATCGACGGCTCCCGCTCTGCGCGTCCAGCACTACCATAATGCCGGAGTCCGACGCGTACACCAGTTCATCGCCCGACAGCACCGGGGACGCGAGCACCGGCTCGCCTTCGTCGTTGCCCGGATACGCCCAGACGACGCGCCCCGACTCACTGTTGTACGCGTAGATGTTGCCGTCCATGTTCGGGATGTACAGCACCCTCCCGTCTGTCACGGCGGCGCCCCAGAACCAGCTGTTCGCCTCGAACAGTTTCTCCGATGCGCCCGTGGCAAGGCTTATCCGGTAGAACCCGCGGTCGAACGCGCCCAGATAGAGGTACCCTCCGGTCAGCACAGGCGGCGCGACGACCGCCCCGTCCAACTGCGCAGGCTGGTCCCACACAGGGCGACAGTCTCCTATGGAGACGGCGTGCACCTGTTTGCTCTGGTCGCCGAAGTAGGCGATGCCGTTCTGGATGACCGGCGTGGTCCATAGTTGCCCCACGGGCTCTTCATTCCGGGCCGGGTAGCGGCACTGCTCGATGAGGCTGGAGGCTTCAAGAACGTAGAGTCTGCCTTGCCCAGCGTCCTCCGCCGCCGCTACGACCAGCGAGCCGTTATGCGGGACGACTGAGCCCGCGATGCCTTTCGCGAGGTCGTTTCCATCGATCTCGAACGTGCGCGCGTCGCCGAAGCTGTCTGCGTCGAGCGAGAGCACGATACCGTTGTACGTCCCGGCGTAGACCCGTCCGTTGTCGACAACAGGCGTGCCGTACAGTGCGGGGAAGCCCTGTTCGCGGTCGGGCTGCGGGACCTGGTAGGGCGCAATCTGAGCGAGGCCGGCGTCCAGCGAGAGCTTGATGAGGCGTCCTTCGCGCGTGCCGACGTACGTCGAGTCACCCGAGACAGCCACGCCCGACCAGCTCTGCGTCGCCGCGTTCCTGCTCTGCGCGCACCCGGCCAGCAGGACGGCCAGAACGATGGCCACGAGCAGTATGAGCGCGGGAGAGAGCCCCGTGCGTCCGGGGTAGGCGCCGGTCTGGTTCAACCTGTGCATCCTTCTGGGAGCATCCGCCGGCGGCGAATGCTCCGGTGTAGCCGGAGGCGGCCTAAGCGAGGCCGGTTCCGGCGTTCTCGTTCACCTTGGTGTGCCGCGGAGGCACGGGGTCGTAGCCGCTGCCGCCCCACGGAGCGCAGCGGGCGAGCCGCCTGAGCGAGAGCCACGAGCCCTTCAGCGTGCCGTGCACGCAGAGCGCTTCCTGGGCGTAGTGGGAACACGTGGGCTCGTACCGGCACGACGACGGCCAGTAGGGCGACAGCACACGCTGGTACGCGGAGATCAACCCTATCGCCACTCTACGCATCAGAACCCGCTTCCGTGTCCTGCCCGGCATCCCCGGGCGCGAGCACGTGCAGCCTGCGCGCGAGTGATGCGGTCGCTCCCTGCAGCGCATCGAACGGAGCTTCCGCCGTGCTCTGCCGAGCGATGAGCAACACGTCCCAGCCGTCCTGGAAACGCAGCGCCCGGACGGCCTCCCGCAGCCTGCGGCGCACCCGGTTGCGGGTAACGGACAGAGGTGCGGAGCGCTTGCTGACGACGAAACCGAAGCGGGCGTGGGGGAGAGAGTTCGGCATCGCCCGCATGACCAGCAGCGGATGTGCGCGCGAAGCGCCGTTCTCGCGCAAAGCCTGGAAATCGCGCTGGCGGCGAAGCCGCTGCGCGCGGTTGATACCCTGCCCCGTCATGGGGAGACGAATCTCGCAAGGCGGTCCTTAGACTGCGAGACGGTGGCGACCCTTCAGGCGTCGTGCGCTCAGCACCCTGCGGCCGCCCGGCGTGTGCATGCGCGCCATGAACCCGTGACGCCGCTGGCGGCGCCGCTTCTTCGGTTGCCATGTACGCTTGGGCACGTCTCTGCGCTCTCTGAGGTTCGGGCGTTATGCCCGAGGAGGGAGTATAGCCGCAGCGCCCTCCGAGTGTCAAAGATGGCGGGAGTGGTCCCATTTGCTTATCATGCCCGCGCGGCGGGGATCCGAGAGTGGCGCGAACATGCTTCTCCGCCGGGCGCAGGACACCTGCGCCTATACCTACGAGGAGGCATCGCGATGACGACGGTAGACCCTGACGCCGATATCCTGCGAGCAGTCGAACCCGACCCGGATACGCTCGAACAGCTGGTGCTGGACGACCCGTACCGCGCCTGGCTTGCGCGGGAGGGAGTGAAGGTCATCGATGAGTATGCGTTCGAGGACCTTGCGAAAGTCGAGCTCGGGCCCTGGGAGCGGAAGGGCGGCCTGGGCGCGGCGCTCAACATCCCGTACCCCGTACTCATCAACGACGCCCAGCTCGTCGAGATCAGGCCCGGTGGGTCTTCGGAGCCGGAGCACCACCTCTACGAGGAGATCGTCTACATCGTCAGCGGGCGCGGCGCGACAAGCGTCTGGGTCGGCGACGGCCCGAAGCGGACGTTCGAGTGGAAGCAGGGAAGCCTCTTCGCCATCCCGCTCAACGCCTGGTACCAGATCTTCAACGGCAGCGGCACGGAGCCCGCGCGCTACCTCTCCGTCACCACCGCCCCGCCGACGATGCGCCTGTTCAGAGACGACGACTTCATCTTCAACAACGACTTCGTCTTCTCGAAGCGGTTCAAAGGCGAGGACGACTTCTTCAGCGGCAACGGCACGCTGTACAAGGGGCGCGTCTGGGACGCCAGCTTCATCCCGAACGTGCCGGACATGCCGCTCTACTCGTGGGTGGAGCGCGGGGCGGGCGGCATCAACGCGCTGTTCGAGATGGCCGGCAACGCGATGAAGGGCCACGTCTCCGAGTTTCCGGTCGGGACGTACAAGAAGGGGCACCGCCACGGGCCGGGCGCGCACCTGCTCATCCTCAGCGGAGATGCGGGCTACTCGCTCCTCTGGCACGAGGAGGACATGTCCGACATGGTGAAGGCGGACTGGCAGTTCGGCTCGATGGTCGTGGTGCCGAGCGACGCCTGCTACCACCAGCACTTCAACACCGGCACGCGGCGGGCGCGCTACATGGCTCTCGGCTACGGCTCCGGCGGCACTGCGGCAGGACTGCACACGCCGTTCGCGGGCTCCGGCCTGGGCGACGTCAGCCAGAAGCAGGGCGGTATGCAGGTGGAGTACGAGGACGAGAACCCGCTGGTGCTCGACCTGTTCGAGGAGGAGTGCCTGAAGCGCGGCGCGAGGCCGGACATGCGGCGCTACTTCCCCGGCAGGACGGAGTTCAAGGCGAAGCTGCCGGAGTAAGCGCGACGGAAGCCGAATGACGGGACGCAGGACAGGCGGGCGAGCAGCCCGCCTGTCCTCTGTCTGCTACTGAGAGAGCTCCTCCAGCGGCGTCTCCGGCATCCCCTTGCTCCAGGTCGGGTCGCGGAGCTCGAGCCGGTTGCCGGTGGGGTCGAAGAAGTAGAGCTCGCGGCCGGTGAAGTGGCCCTGCGCGCGGTAGACGAGGCTGTCCACCTTCACGTTCTTCTCGCGGAAGAGCTTGCACGCCTGCTCCAGCACTTCCGGTGTGACAGTGAAGGAGTGGTGGACGCCCGGCGGCGAGCCGTCGACCGGCGTCTTCTGCTCGCAGAGCAGGATGTTGGTGTCGCCGGTGCTGAAGCACGACATCGTGTTGTTGCCGAGCCGCCCCTTGTGTTCGAGGCCCAGCAGGCCGCCGTAGAACTCCTCCGATTCATCGAGGTTGTTCACAGGGATCGACCAGTGGGTCATACCTTGCACGCCAAGTCCTGCCATGGTTCTCCTCCTCTCGCCGTGTGCTGCATCCTACGCGCTTTCGACGCGGTAGTCGCCGTGCGTGCCGCCGGTCTTCTCCACGAGCCGCACGCCCTCGATGGTCATCCCGCGGTCGACGGCCTTGCACATGTCGTAGATCGTGAGCGCGGCGACGGAGACGGCGGTGAGCGCCTCCATCTCGACGCCAGTCTTCGCGGTCGTGCGCGCCTGCGCCGTGATGCGGACGCGGGCAACGTCCGCGCCCGGCTCCGGCTGGAAGTCGACCGAGACGTGGCTGAGCGGGACTTGGTGCGCGAGCGGGATGAGCTCCCACGTGTGCTTCGCGGCGTTGATGCCCGCGATGCGCGCTACGGTGAAGACGTCGCCCTTCTCCGCGCGGCCCTCCACGATGAGCGACAGCGTCTCAGGTTGCATCGCGACCGCGCCAGCTGCTATCGCCGTGCGCGCCGAGTCCGGCTTGTCGCCGACGTCCACCATTCGGGCGTTGCCGTGGGGGTCGATGTGCGTGAGTTCAGTCATGCTCAAACCGTCTGCGCCGCTGCGGGCGCGGTCGTGGACTCGTAGACGTCGTCCGGTGGCAGGTCGGAGCGATTCGCGGCTTCGACAGCCAGCCGGTCGCACCGTTCATTCTCGACGTTCCCCGCGTGGCCGCGCACCCACCGGAATGTTACCGCGTGCTTGTCGGTGAGTTGGAGCAGCCGGTCCCATAGGTCAGGGTTGATCGCGTGCTCCTTCTTGTTCCGCTTCCAGCCGTTGGCCTTCCAGCGCCGGGCCCAGCCCTTCTCGATAGCATCGACCACGTACTGCGAGTCGCTGTAGACGGTCACCCGGCATGGCTCCGTCAACGCCTCCAGCGCCGTGATGACGGCGAGCAACTCCATGCGGTTGTTCGTCGTCAGCCGGAATCCCCCCGACAGTTCCCTGCGAGTCCCCTGGTAGTCGAGGACAGCGCCGTAGCCACCGGGGCCGGGGTTGCCGAGGCAGGCGCCGTCGGTGTGGATAGTGACGGACTTCTGGGCGGGGCTGGCGTCGGCAGTCATCCTAGCCGCCTATCTGGAACATCTCGATCTTGCGCGTTTCGCCGGCCTGCAGCGAGGCGCGGAGCTCGGAGTAGCGGTCTGTACGAGCACGCCAGATGTTGGCGATGCGGTCGCGGAGTTCGTCGTCGGACTCGCCGGAGCGGAGCGGCGTTTTCAGGTCGGTGCCGCCGGTGGCGAAGAGGCACGTCACGACCTCGCCCTGGGGCGTGATGCGGACGCGGTTGCAGTCGCCGCAGAACGGCTGCGTGACCGACGAGATAAAGCCGAGCTCGCCGTCGCCGTCGAGGAAGCGCCAGCGCTCGGCGACCTCGCCCCGGTAGTTGGGCGCCAGCGGTTCGATGGGGAAGACGGCGTTCACCTGCTCGACGAGCTCCGCCGACGGCACGACCTTGTCGCGCTGCCAGTCGTTGAGCGTGCCGACGTCCATGAACTCGATGAAGCGCACGATGTGGCCGGTGCCCTTGAAGTGGCGCACCATGTCAAGCACGGTGTGGTCGTTCACGCCGCGCTCGACGACCGCGTTGATCTTGATGGGGTCGAACCCGGCGCGCTCTGCGGCGGCGATGCCGTCCAGCACCGCGTCCGGAGTGTAGCCCTTGCCGTTCATCACGCCGAAGATCGCCGGGTCGAGCGTGTCGAGGCTGACGGTGACGCGGCGCAGGCCCGCGCTCCGCAGCGTTTCAGCCTGCTCCGCGAGCAGGTAGCCGTTGGTCGTGAGCGTCAGGTCGTCGATGCCGTCGATGCCGTTCAGCATCGAGACGAGCTGTTCGAGGCCTTGGCGCACGAGCGGCTCGCCGCCGGTGATGCGCACCTTGCTGACGCCGAGGTCGACGAAGAGCCGGGTGAGGCGGGCGGTCTCCTCGTAGGAGAGGATGGCCTCGCGGGGGAGGAAGTGGTAGCGCTCGCCGTACACCTCGGCGGGCATGCAGTAGGTGCAGCGGAAGTTGCAGCGGTCGGTGACGGAGATGCGGAGGTCGCGCACCGGCCTGCCGAGCGTGTCGGTGATCTGCGCGGTCATCGCGTGGCCTCTTGGAGCGCGCGTTCGCGGAGCAGGTCGGCCATGCGCCGGGTTGCCTGTCCGCGGTGGCTGATGGCGTCCTTCTCCGCGGGGTCAAGCTGGGCCATCGTCCTGCCGAAGCGCGGGACGTAGAAGATGGGGTCGTAGCCGAAGCCGTTCTCTCCAAGGGGTGCGAACGCCGCACGGCCCTCGCATACGCCGTCCACGACCTCCTCGGAGCCGTCCGGCCTCGCAAGTACGAGCACGACGCGGTAGCGGCAGGTGCGCCGCTCGTCCGGCACGTCCGCCAGCTCGTCGAGTAGCAGTTGCGTGCGGTCCGCGTCGTCCAGTCCGTCGCCGCCGTAGCGCGCCGAGCGCACGCCGGGGCGTCCGCCGAGCGCGTCGACCTCGATGCCGGAGTCGTCCGCGAGCGACGGCAGGCCGCTTGCGGCGCAGAACGCCCGCGCCTTGAGCCGCGCGTTCTCCTCGAACGTCTCGCCGGTCTCCTCCACGTCGAGTTCGATGCCGGCGTCGGCGGGCGTGAGCAGCGTCACGTCCGCTTCGCCGAGGATCCGGCGGAGCTCGGTGACCTTATGGGCGTTGTTCGTAGCGATGAGCAGGGTCTCGCGCGCCATGTCCGGATTCTACCACCCGCCCGAAGACTCACACGGGATGGGCGGGCATCGAGGCTCTACGTTTCTTTCTTGTGCTACATCCTGTTTCATTCCGTCACTTCCACTCGTAAACCCAGCCGCCCGCGCGTAACCCGTCCGGTACGCCTGCGTTCATCCAGCGTAACCGGATGTGCATGGGATGTAACGGGATGTAACGATGCTCCGGGAGGCGTGGGAGAGGCGTGGACTGCCACCCCTCCGTCACACAGACAGCGTACGCGGGCAGGGGCCGACCGCGTAAGGGGCGGGTGTCACACGGGGGACTTGACGCAAGGACACATGTTTGTTACCTTGCTTTTATTGAGGAGGCTCAAACGGAGGTGCAGCCATGAGGAAGGACACGCGAGCACACACGAAGAGGTGTATAGATGATTTGGAACGTCGTATTGCACTCGGATCCTCGCGGGCGCTCCAGTGTCGAGGACTACATCCGAGGACTGCACCGGGCTGGTGACCGCTCGGCCGTAGCGACATTACAGCGCTACATCGAAATGTTGGAGGAGAACGGCCCCGACCTGGGGATGCCCCAGGACCGGGCGCTCGACCGAAGGGTTGGCCTGTATGAACTGCGAGCGGGCAATCACCGCGTTGCCTATGGAGTAGCGAACGGAACGATATATCTACTCGACGCATGGAGGAAGCAGGGGCGCCGAGCCCCGATGCAGAGCGTCGAACGAGCGAGGAGGACCCTACTCCAACTGAGGGAGTAGCATCATGCGTACCGCAAAGGAACTGTTCCAGGAACTTCAGGACCAAGACCCCGAACTTCAGCGTGAGTACGACCGGCTGGCGCCCCGGTTCGCACTGATAGATGCACTGGTGAAAGCCAGGAAGCAGCATCGACTCACCCAGCGAGAACTTGCCGAGCGTATCGGCGTCACCAAGACCGTCATCAGCCGCGTAGAGTCCGGCAAGCACAGTCCACGTCTGGAGATGGCGTACGACATCGCCAAGGCGATCGGCCTGCGCCTCGACATCCAACTGGTCGAGGACTCTACCGCTCAGGGCACAAGAACCTCCTAGCCTGTCCCTTTCCTTACCGCATCACCCTTACCATCCGTCACTGGTTCCAGCGGTTCTCGCTGGATAGTGACACGCGCCCGTTGTCCGGTCGCAGCCCCGCTGCCTAGCCTGATTCAGCCCTGAGGAGCGTCCGCTTCGGGAGAACGCGATGGCTGTGTGGCCGGACAGGCGGGGAGAGCGTGCGAGGCAGGATGCTGGCGGTGGCGGGAGTCGGCGCGGTGATCGGGATGGTGCTGTGGGGCGTCGTGGGGGTGCGTTCGCTAGCGGGCCCCACGGCGGTGTTCGTGGCGGTGTTCCTGGGTCTCCTCGTGCTGTCGGCTGTCTGTGAGGCGTGCGGACGCTACCGGCGGCGTCGCTACTCCTCCTCGCGCTGGCCGATGCGTCGCTCGGTGCCGCGCAGCAGGCGGACGATGTTGTCGCGGTGCATGCCGACGATGAGCGGGCCGATGATGAGCGCGAATGCGAAGTGCGGGGTGGGGAGGTCGTACGACACCATCGCCACGACGAAGCCCGCGAATACCGCCGCTACTCCCAGGATCGAGCCCAGCGAAACGTAGCGCGTGAGCAGCACCACGGGGACAAACACGATGCCCGCGACGCCCGCCCACGGCAGCAGCGCCGACGCCGCGCCGACGCCGGTTGCGACGCCGCGTCCGCCCCGGAAGCCCGCGAACACCGGGAAGACGTGCCCCACCACCACTATTGTCGCCGTGGCCGCCTCCAGCCATGCATCGTCAGAGACGCTCGCGGCCACCAGGACGGGCAGGACTCCCTTCGCCACGTCCAGCACGAACACGAGCGCCGCCGCCTTCTTCCCCGCGGCGCGCATCACGTTCGTCATGCCCGTCTTGCCGCTGCCGACCTCCCGGACGTCGCGCCGCATCACGAGGCGCACGAGGAGCAGCCCGGGCTGCACGCTGCCGAGGAGGTACGCGGCGGGGACGAGCAGCCATTCCATGGCTACTTCCGCTCCCGCGCCCCTGAGGGACGCCTGTTGCCCGCACGCCGCGCACGCGCCGCAGCCTTCGAGCGATTGTCGCCGATGACGTGCACGCCGCCCTTGCCGCGGAACTCGATCTTGAGGGGCACGCCGTCGAAGCCGAACTCCTCGCGGATCGTGTTCGCGAGGTAGCGCTCGTAGGAGAAGTGGATGCGAGCGGTGTTGTTCACGAAGAAGACGAACGTGGGCGGACGGACGGACTCCTGCTTCACGCGGTAGAGCTTGAGCGAGCCCTTCGCCGCGCTCGTGGGCGGGAGATGGCGCGAGACAGCGTCCATCACGGCGCGGTTCAGCAGCGGGCCGTCGACCCATTGCGTCCGCTTCGCGTGGAGGTCGAACGCCATGCGGAGCGCCTCCGGTACGCCGCCGCCGTCGATGGCGGACGTGAACGCGACGGGCACGTTGGGGAGAAAGCGCATGCGGGAGCGCACGAGCCGCGTGAAGCGCCGCTCCTCGCGACGGGGGTCGTCGTGCTCGACGAGGTCCCACTTGTTGACGACGACGAGCAGCGACTTGAACGCGTCGGCAGCCTGTCCCGCGATGTGGAGGTCCTGGTCGGTCGTGGGGTTCGTTGCGTCGAGCACGAGCAGGGCGACGTCGCAGCGGTGGATGGCGGCTGCGGCGCGCAGGACGCTGAACTTCTCGATGCCGGGCTGCACGGCGCCGCGCCTGCGGATGCCGGCGGTGTCGATGAGGACGGCGGGCGCGCCCTCGAACTCGAACGGCGTGTCGAGCGCGTCGCGCGTCGTGCCGGGCACGGGGCTCACGATGGAGCGCTCTTCCTGCAGGACAGCGTTCGTGAGCGCGGACTTGCCGACGTTCGGTCTGCCGATGATGGCGATGCGGGGCGTCTCCGGGTCAGGGGCGTCCGCGGCGTCGTCCATCGGCACCTGCGCCATGAGGGCGTCCATGAGGTCGCCAAGTCCGCGCCGGTGCAGCGCACTCACCGGGATGGGCTCGCCGAGGCTGAGAGAGTAGGCGTCGGCCGCCAGGGACTCCTGGTTGGGGTTGTCGGCCTTGTTCACCGCGACAACCGTGGGCTTGTGCGCCTGCCGCAGCCGCTGCGCGACGTACTCGTCGGCGTAGGCGGGTCCGGTGCGGGCGTCGGTGACGAAGATGACGGCGTCCGCGCCGGCGATGGCGGCGTCGACCTGCGCGGCGATGTGCGCCTCGATCTCGGTCTCGGGCTCCGGCAGCAGCCCGCCGGTGTCGGCGAGCAGGAAGTGGCGTCCCTCGAACTCGGCGGGCGCGATCATGCGGTCGCGCGTCGTGCCGGACTCCTCGGCGACGATGGCGGAGCGCCTGCCAAGGAGCGCGTTGAACAGGCTGGACTTGCCGACGTTCGGACGTCCGACGATGGCAACGAGCGTCGTGGCGGGCGGGGCGCCCGCCGTTGGGGGCGTAGTCACGGTCATGGTGTTACTCGCCGGATACGAGCAGGCGCAGGACGGCCTTCTGCGCGTGCAGGCGGTTCTCGGCCTGGGTGTAGGCGACGGACTGCGGGTGCTCCAGCATCCCGGGTTCCATCTCCTCTCCGTAGTGAACAGGCATGGGGTGCATGACGAGCGCGCCGGGGTTGGCGCGGCCCAGCAGGCGCTCGTTCACCTGGAAGCCCTGGAACGCGGCCCGGCGCTGCGCGGTCTCGGCCTCCTGCCCCATGCTCGTCCAGACGTCGGTGTAGAGCACGTCCGCGCCGTCCGCGGCCTCGTCCGGGTCGGCGGTGAGCATGAGCGCGCCGCCCGTGGCGCGCTCACGGAGGCGTGCGGCGTCCGTGTCGGGGAAGGCGTAACCGTCGGGCGAGGCGACGGCGAAGTCCGCACCGAGCGCGAGCGCGCCGAGGCCGAGGCTGAGCGCGCAGTTGTTGGCGTCGCCGATGTAGGTGACCTTCAGCCCCTCGACGCGGCCCTTGCGCTGGCGGATGGTGAGCAGGTCGGCTGCCGCCTGGCAGGGGTGCTCGACGTCCGAGAGCGCGTTGACAACGGGCACGGAGGCGTTCGCGGCGAAGCGCTCCAGCGTGCTGTGCGCCATGACGCGCGCCACGATGACGGACGCCCACCGCTCGAGCACGCGGGCCACGTCCTCCACCGGCTCGCGCTTGTCGAGTCCAACCTCGTCCGCGCCGAGGTAGACGGCATGCCCGCCCAGCTCGTAGGCGGCGATGTCGAACGAGACTTTGGTGCGCAGCGACGGCTTCTCGAAGAGCATCGCGACGGTCCGCCCGCGCAGCGGTTGCGAGCCGCCCTCCCGCTGCGACGCGTAGGCGTTGCCGGTGTCGAGCAGCCAGGCGAGCTCGTCGTTGGTGACGTCGTCGATGGAGAGGAAGTCGGTGGCCATGGCGTCACTCCCGCCTCGGCCCGTTCAGGTCGGAGATCGTCTCGACGTAGGCGTCCCACGCCTCGTCGGCGAGCACCTTCGTCGCCTGCACCTCGACGGCAGGCACGCCCCTGCGGACGGCGTCGTGGTAGAGGAGGCTCAACTCGTACCAGCGGAAGTAGCTCCGCTCGCGCTCGGTTTCGGGAACTATCGCAGCCATAGTCCTAGCATACGCCCTGTGCCAAGCGATGGGGCCTGTTTTGTTGCACACGCTCACAGGCTGCGAGATTCCCGCCTTCGCGGGATGACGGAAGGGGACGGGAATGACGGAACCTCAGCGGAACTGCCGGAGGAAGCGTACGTCGTTGGCGAGGAAGTGGCGGACGTCGTTGATGCCGTACTTGAGCATGGCGATGCGCTCCGGCCCCATGCCGAAGGCGAATCCGGTGTAGACGTCCGGGTCGTAGCCGGCGGCGCGCAGCACGTTGGGGTGCACCATGCCCGCGCCGAGGATCTCCAGCCAATCGCCGCGCCACTCGATGGCCATGTCGACGCCGGGCTCGACGAACGGGAAGTAGTCGCAGCGGAAGCGGACGCGCGTCTCCGGGCCGAACATCTGCCGGGCGAACTGGAAGAGCGTGTGCTTGAGGTTGGCGAACGTTATGCCCTTGTCCACGGCGAGCCCCTCGATCTGGTGGAACTGCGACTCGTGGGTGGCGTCGGTGGCCTCGTAGCGGTAGCACTTGCCGGGGACGATGACTCGGATAGGCGGCTGGTGCGCCTCCATGATGCGCGCCTGCATCGGCGATGTGTGCGTACGCAGGAGCGTCGTGAAGCCGCCGTCCGGGTCGCGGTTCGCGTCGAGCCAGAAGGTGTCGAACATGTCGCGGGCGGGGTGGTCTTTCGGGATGTTCAGCATCTCGAAGTTGTAGCGGTCCCACTCGACCTCCGGCCCCTCGGCGACCTGGAAGCCCATGCCGCGGAAGATGGTCTCGATCTCGCGCATGACGATGGTGGAGGGGTGGTAGCGCCCGTTGGGGGTGGGCCTACCGGGGAGCGTGACGTCGATCGCGTCCGCGCCGAGTCCCTCCGCAAGCGCGGCCTCAATCTCGGCGCGGCGGTCGGCGAGCCGCTGTTCCAGGACAGTCTTCGCCTCGTTGGCGGCCGCACCCGCGGCGCGGCGCTCTTCAGGCGGGAGCTGCGCGACGCCCCGGAGCACCTGCGTCATCCTGCCGGAGCGGCCGAGGTACTCGACGCGCCACGCCTCGAGCGCATCGGCCGAGCCGGCGCGTTCGAGCGCATCGAGGGCCGCGTCGCGTACGGCAGCGGCGTCCTGAGGTGGAGCGTCAGTCATGACACGTCAGTATACAGGCCGCGCTGCGTTACTCGTACCCCGCGAGGGTCAGGAGGGAGTGCGGGCGTGGTATCGTCCGGCGATGGAGGGCGTAGATGCGACTGTTCACGATCGGGTATTCGAGGCGGAGCCTGGATGAAGTCATCGGCATGCTGCGCGAGCACGCGGTCCCTGCGCTGGTGGACGTGCGGATGTGGGCGAGCAGCAGGTTCAAACCGGAGTTCTCCAAGAACCGCCTGGCGGCTTCACTCGAAGCGTCCGGCATCGCGTACGTCTACCTGAGGGCGCTGGGGAACGCGGGCAAGTTCTCTGGAGCGGGCAGGGTCGTCATCCACGATCCGGAGCAGGGCTTTCCGGCGCTCACCGAGTTGCTGGAGCACCACGGGTCGGTTGCGATCATGTGCCTGGAGCGGGACGCGCGAGAGTGTCACCGGATGGACGTCGCGGTCGAGATGGCGAGACAGCTGCCGGACCTCGAGGTGACGCACCTGGGGATGCCGGAGCCGTCTGCGCAACTGCTCTAGCGAGACGCAGGAGAGCCCCCGCGATTCCTCGCGGAGGCTCTCCGCTTTCGGGCCTCCCCGACCCGCCACTGAGTACCCTCACCCCAACCCTCTCCCCTCAAGGGAGAGGGGGGCCAGACAGGTTACGCCGCGGGAGCGGGGTCCGGCGCCGGGGCCTCGTCGGTGACGTGGAGCGTGAGGCGCTTCGCCTTGCTGCTCTCCGCCTTCGGGAGCCGGACGGTCACGACACCGTGCTCGTACGAGGACGCTGCATGCTCCACGTCCACGCTCTCCGGCAGGCGGACGGAGCGGCGGAAGGAGCCGGTGCGGCGCTCCCGCAGGAGGTAGCCGCCCTCCTCGTGTTCGCCCTCCGACGCGGTCCTGCCCTCGATGGTGAGGACGCCGTCCTCGATCGTGACGTCGATGTCCGAGGGCGCGACGCCCGGCAGCGTGCCCTTCACGACGAAGTCGTCGCCGTCGCGCTCGACGTCGAGCGGAATCGCCCAGCCCCCGGCGTAAGGGTAGTGGTACGGTACGCCGAAGTGGCGGTGCGTGCGCTCGAACCGACGCAGGTCTCGGAAGGGGGTCCAACGTTCGATAGCCATGAGTCTCCTCCTTGCTCTTGCGCGAGCCTCTTGCGTCATCCGGCTCGCTTGACTTGATATGAACTGTATCAAACTAAGATGAATGTGTCAATGGGCATGATACGGTTCATATCAATATCAGGCAGGTACGTCGGCAGGAGTACGTGCGCTTCAAGGCAGCTACATGGCCCCGGTATCAATTGACAAAGAACGTGCGTGCATGATTGCGGGAGCGTCACGCCGTAGGCCATAATGGGCTTATCCACCCGGCGATACGCTGGGTCAACGAGGGAGCGCAAACCATCATGCTGAGATTCGCTGAAGAGATCGTCCTCCTGCTCCTGGATGATGAAGACGGGTCGTTCGCCCACGTGCCGAGGCTGGCGCTGAACTACGCCCTGGCCGGCGGCGTCCTGATGGACCTGGCGATGGAGAACCGCGTCGACACCGACGTCGAGAACCTCGCTCTGATCGACGGCACTCCGACGGGCGACAGCCTGCTCGACCCCACGCTGGCCGATATCCAGACGGTGGAGGAGCGCAATCTCAGTTTCTGGGTGGAGCGCACAGCCCATAACGGCGACGCTATCCGGGAGGAAGCTCTCTCCCGGCTCGTAAGCGCAGGCATCCTCGAGGAGCGGGACGAGCGGTTCCTCTGGGTGTTCAAGGCCCGCCGCTACCCCTCCGTGCATGGTGAGGAAGAGCGCGAAGTGAAGCTGCGGATCATGGAAGTGCTCTTCAGCGACGACATCCCCGACCCCCGGGACGTGATGCTCATCTGCCTGGCGGAGGCGTGCGGGATCCTCGCTCGACTGGTCACTCGGGAGGAGCTCGAGCGGGCGTCGGCGCGCATCGAGCAGGTGCGGAAGCTGGACCTCATCGGCCAGGCGATGTCGCAGGCGATCACGGACATCGAGCTGTCGGTCATCGCGCTGGCGCAGCCGCACCTCTACTAGGCAATACCACACAGTGTTCGTGACAGCGCCCGCCAACCGGCGGGCGCTGTACGTTTACGTCTCTCCGGCGGCCTTCCACATCCGTACGCCCATCACCGCTGCGACCATGATGACGAGGGTGTCCACGTATATCCACAGGGAGCCCGTATTGGAGAGCCCCGACCAGCCCCACGCGAGGTCGTTCAGGTATGCGGACCACTGGAAGCCGTAGCCGACGAAGAGGACGGCCGCGGCGTAGAAGTGGATGTTCACGTCCAGGAAGCGCACCGTATCGTCCCCGCTTCGGCCGCCGGCGTCGAACCGCCGCTTGAACCAGTAGGCGGCGGCCAGCGATATGACGACGGCGGGCGCCATCAGCCAGCTCAGGAGATCCCAGTCCGGCTGCGGCACATCGAACACCGATTTCACGGTGACGGCCAGGGCCACCAGCATGTTGTATGCGGCGAGCAGTCTGATGAACAGCCGCATCGGTCAGTGCTCCTTCGCGCGGCTTCCCCGCCACAGCCGTATGCCAACGGCGGCGAGTACCACCGGCAGGACCATGTTGATGGAGCCCCAGACGAACAGGTCGTATTCGCCGCCTCTGAGCAGGGAAGGCCAGCTCCTGAAGAAGAGCAGCCCCAGCCCGAGCAGCGCGTAGAAGAGCGCATTGACGGAGAGGTGCTCCCGGGGTCCGTCGTCCGTGCCGAGCCGTCGCTTGTCGGCGAAAACGCTGAACAGCGCGATGAGGATGGCTGCGGCCATGAACCAGTGCAGCACCTCCCATACCGGGTATGGCTCGACGGGGTACGGCTGGTACGCGCCCGGGTACTGCCACGAGACCGCGATGAAGTAGGCCACGACCGCGAGGCCCGTCAGCACGAGGTACAGGGCAACCGCACGCGTTCCCATAAGGCTACGCCTGGTGACCGACATGCGTTCGGCGCATCCCGGCTAGCCCTGCATCTTTCCCGCGGCATTCCAGATACGCACGCCGATCATGCCGGTAAGGATGATGTACGCCGTGTCGATGTAGGCCCACATCGAGCTGATGGGGACGCCATCGCCGGCCGCAACGTCGTTGACGGTCAGGTCGGCGAGTATCTGGACGTGGTCGGTCAACTCCGAGAACCACTGGAAGGCGAAGGCGATCAGGAGAGCGAGGGCCGCGTAGAACGGCACGTTCACGTCCAAGAAGCGCCGGACGTCCGGCTCGCCATCGTCCGCTTCCAGCCCGCGTTTGCAGTAGGCGGCGCCGCCCAGGGCGATGATGACCCCGGCGGCCATGAGCCAGTTGAGCACCGACCACTCGGGTTGCTCGATATCGGAGAAGAACTTGACGGCCACGAGCAGGGCCACCAGCACGGTGTAAGCGGAGAGCAGTTTCAGCAGTATGGCCATTGTGTATATCTCCTCTGTGCAGGGGTATCGCTCGTTCCATTCACGCGGAGGCGCGCCACAGCTGCCGGCCGGCGGCGACCAGCACGAGCGGCAGGGCGACGTCTATGAAGTTCCAAATCAGCCAGTCCGCCCCACCGGTGTCGCGCAGCAGGTGGGACCAGTTCCAGAAGAAGAGAATGCCCACGGCGAGCACGCCGTAGAAGACGGTGTTCACGGATATGAACTCACGGAGGCCGGAGCCATCGCCGGAGTCGTGACGGCGCTTGTGGACGAACGCGCTGACGAGGGCGATGACGATGGCGACCGCCATGAACCAGTCCAGCACTTCCCAGACGGGGTAGGGTTCATCGCCGCCGGGATGGTAGAGCGGCACCGCGATGAAGTGCACCGCGACGGCGAGGCCAACGAGCATGACATAGAGGGAAAGGAGACGTGTGACGACAGGCATGAGCGACCTCCTTTGCATCCGGCGCTGCGGAGGACACTCCGTGCGGCGCCGGACTGCCTTGCAGACAGCATAAGCGTCTCCGGCGCAGCGATTCCATAGCTTTCTGCATGGCTTTTGTCGAGGTGCGCATGCTCGCCGTGCGCGCTGTGGCAGTGCCCCAGTTTTGAACAGGAGTGTATTGTCATCGCAACGTAATCAGAATCTGCCCAAAAGTCACCCTATTGTCATCACAAGAACGTTATAGTCCGATATGAGGAGAAGTCGCATGGCGAACTCTGACCTGGGCGATCTCATGGGGCGTTACAACGAGTGCCTGGAGGAGATCGACAGATTGCGAACCCGGATACACAACGGGTGTGGTTCTCATCTGCAGGACCTTCTGCAGTGGGTATCGTCGTCCGGGACGAGGCTGAGCGACGTTCAGCTCCCTGGCGATGATTGCCCCACTCTGATCCGGGAGCTAGCCGCCGCGGTCCGGCGGAAGCGAAACCTGGACGACCAGCTACGCACCAAGGGGCTCGACCGACTGATCATCTGGCTGTGAAGCACGCGGTTGTAACCGCCGGGACGGATGTTCCGCATCGAGTTTCCACCCGGAGTAGCTGAGGCACTGCCCGCGCCATCCGCTCCTTTACGCGGTTGACATACACGGTGTATGCTGAAGCGCCGGAATCGCCGTTACGGCGTTTCCCAACTTTGATGGCGCAGGAAGGAACGCAATAGCTAAGGAATACCGCGTCAACGAGCGCATCCGGGTGCCACAGGTCCGGGTAGTCGATGAGCGAGGCGAGCAGTTCGGCGTGATGGCGATAGCCGATGCTCTGGCCCTTGCACGCGAACACGACCTCGACCTCGTAGAGGTGGCGCCCAACTCCGACCCGCCGGTCTGCCGGCTCCTGGACTACGGGAAGTTCCGCTATCTCCAGTCCACCAAAGAACGCGAGATGCGCAGGTCCCACAAGAACGTGGGGCTGCGCGAGGTGCGCTTCCGTCCCCGCATTGGCCGGCACGACATCGAGGCCAAAGAGCGCTTGGTGTTGAAGTTGCTGGACGAAGGCAACAAGGTGAAAGTGTCGGTGATGCACCGTGGACGCGAGCTTGACCACCGGGACCTGTCCGTGGGTCTGCTGAAGCAGGTGCACGAGGCAGTGAAGGAAGGGGCCAAGCTGGAACAGCCTCCCAAGCAGGAGGGACGGTTCATCAGTATCGTGCTCGCGCCTAGCCGAGCGGCGGCAGGCCGATCCCAGGCAGCGGCGGCAACGAAGGAGACCGAAGAAGATGCCGAAGATGAAAACGCATAAGGGCGCGGCACGGCGCTACCGCGTGAGCGGATCGGGCAAGCTGCTGCGCATGAAGCGCCACTCCAGCCACCTGCGCCGGAAGAAGCCGCGCTCCGTAACCCGCACCTACAGCGACACGGTTACCGCGAGTGCGGGCAGCCGCAAGAAGGTGATGAAGCTCGTTCCCGGGCTCAACAAGTAGGAGATCTGAACGATGGCACGCGTGAAGCGCGGGGTAACCGCGCGCCGAAGACACAAGAAGGTGCTCCAGTTCACCAAGGGACACCGGGGCACGAAGCACTCCCTCTACCGTCGTGCGCATGAGTCGATGCTGCATGCCCTCGCCTACTCTTACGCGCATCGCCGCGAACTGAAGGGCGACATGCGCAGGCTGTGGGTCGTGCGGATCGGGGCCGCCGCCCGCGAGCACGGCGTCTCTTACTCGCAGTTCATCCACGGGTTGAAGCTCGCGAACGTGGAGTTGGACCGCAAGGTGCTTGCCGACCTGGCCATGGCCGACCCCGACGCGTTCGGCCAGCTCGCGGAGCAGGCCAAGGCGCAACTCGCCGCCGCCTGACCCCTCTCCCTTCACTCACCATCCACGAGAACAGGGCGCTCACTCGAGCGCCCTGTCGTTATGTCCAGGTTGCCGGGCGGTGCGCTACGCCCGGGTGATGCCCTGGGACTCTGCGTGGTCCAGGAGACGGCGCATCGCACCGATGTTGAGGGACGGCGACCACGCAGACGTGAGCCACAGGTTGGAGACCCGTTCGTATATCTCCGACAGAGGCAGCGCGTCTTCCGGTGCGGCGAGCAGTATCCGCACCACCGTCTCCAGTACGGGGTGCTGCGGTGAGAGATAACCCTCCTGCCCCGCGCAAGCCCTGAAGAGCGTGTGCAACTCCTTGTAGCTGAGGTCGCTCGGGTTACCTTTGGCCTTGGCCTTTGCTGCGTCGCACAGCCGTGCCCCCAGCACGACGCCAACAGAGCGCCCCTGCCTCGTGATCAGGTCGGGGTCGAAGGTGTAGCTGGGGTTCTCGTCGTTCTCCTGGGAAGTGGCTTCAGCGGGAGCCTTGGTTGTCATGCATGTGCCTCTCAGTCGATGTGGTGTTCCGTGATGTCGAGCCGTTCCGTGAGGACACCGGAGTGGTCCAGCCAGTCCAGCAGTTGCACAGGCGCGCGTTCGCCCGCGCGGCGTACCGGCATATCCTCCGGGCAGATAGCGAGCCCCTGTGCGAGACCCATGGAGGTGAGCAGGTTGGAGCCCTGCCCGCCGGTGAGGCGTGCGTGCAGTCCGTCCGCGCGGCGTTCGAGCGTCACGCGAGCGTACACGCGGCGCTCGTCTGTGTTCAAGAGGTCGTCGTCCATCGTGGCGCGCACCGTGGGGAGCGGCTCCGGTTCGCGTCCCATCATCTTCGCGAGCGCGGGCCTGCCCAGTTCCACGAGCGCCACGAGTGCGCTGACCGGATTGCCGGGCAGGCCGAGGTGGGGCACTTCGCGTCCGTCCGGTGCGTGCAGCAGCCCGAATGCGATGGGACGGGCGGGACGCATCCGCACGGACCAGAAGTCGATGCTGCCCAACTCCGCGAGCGCCTCCTTCACCATGTCGAACGCGCCCGCGCTCACGCCTGCGCTCGTGATGAGCAGGTCGGCTTCGAGCCCCTGCCGGATCTTCGCGCGCAGGTCGTCCATGTTGTCGCGGGCGATGCCCAGCAGCACGGGCTCGGCGCCCCAGCGCCGCAGCGCCGTCGCCGTCCCGTAGCTGTTGCTGTCGAACAGCCGTCCGGGTTCCAGCGCCTCACCGGGCGCCTGAACCTCGTCTCCTGTCGCGAGCACCGCGACGCGCGGCCTACGCACCACGGGGGCGTCGGCGAACCCGAACGAAGCGAGGAGGCCGATGGCGGGCGGGTCGAGGACTCGCCCTTTCTCCAGGATCAGCGCGCCCTTCGCGGCGTCCTCGCCCGCCGGGCGCATGTGGTCGCCGACGTGCGCGGCGTGGCGGATGCCGATGTACTGCAGCGCGAGGCCGGTGGAGCGCCGCTCCACCTCGTCGGTGAACTCGTAGGGGACGATGGCGTCTGCGCCCTCGGGCGTTGGCGCGCCGGTCATGATGCGGATGGTCTCGCCTTCACGCACGGTTGCGGAGGGGAGTTGTCCCGCCTGCACCTGCCCCACGATCTCCAGTGTGACCGGCGACTCCGCCGACGCTCCGGCGACGTCCGCGGCGCGCACGGCGTAGCCGTCCATCGCGGAGTTCGTCAGGGCCGGGATATCGAACGGCGAGCGCACGTCCTCGGCCAGCGTGAGGCCGTCTGCTTCGAGGATCGGAACACGTTCGACCGGCAACTCGTGTACGAGGCGCAGCACGTGTTCCAGGGCGTCCTCGACGCTGAGCATGTCGGCTGTGCGCGGGTGGGCGTGGGCATGCTCCTGGTGCGCGTGCGCGCGGTGCTCGTGCCCGTGGTGCGCGTGGGCGTCGTGCCCGTGCTCGTGTCCGTGATGGTGGTCGTGCTCTGCCATTGCGTTATGTCCTGAGGGATGCGCCGGTCTCGCGCTCCATGCGCTTGACGATGGCGGCTACGGCGTCGTTGACTTCCGCTGTTTCGAGCGTCTTGTCCGGCGACTGGAACTCCACCGTGAATGCGAGCGACTTCTTGCCCTCCGGCAGCGGGTCGCCTTCGAACAGGTCGAACAGCGTTGCACGGACGACGAGCGGGCCGCTTTCGATGATCTCCTGTGCGTGCAGCGCGGGGACGGAGGCGTCCAACACGAGCGCGAGGTCGCGCACGGCGCTGGGGAATCGCGAGAACACCGCGAACGAGGAGCGCATCTCGGGGACGTGCGGCGCGAGGCGCTGCAGGTCCAGTTCGATGAACGCGGCCTGCGCAGCGGGGATGTCGTACTGCGCGACGGCCTGGGGGCGCAGTTCACCCACGACGCCCGCCTGCTCGCCGTTCACCAGCACGGCGGCGGCGCGTCCGGGGTGCAGCAGCGGATCGGTCGTGCGCTCGAACGTGGCGCTCAGCCCCAGGCGCGCCAGCGCTCCCTCCACGATGCCCTTCGCGTCGAAGAAGCCGAGCGGCTCCGCGTCCTGCTCCCACAGCACGCTGCCGCGCGGCCCCGCGAGGACGGCGATAGCCGTCTCGCGCTCGTCGGGCAGGTCGCCGTCGCGTGGGATGAAGACGCGCCCGACCTCGAACATCCCCACGCCGCCCTGCTGGCGCATCGCGCTCGCCGCGCCGCGCAGCAGCGCGGGACGCAGCGAAGTGCGGAGGTACGCCTGCTCCTGGCTCATGGGGTTCACCGTGCCGAGCGGCGCTGCGCCGTCCGGCAGCGCGGCGTCCTCTCCGCTCACAAGGGCGTGGAAGATCGTCTCCTGGAGGCCGAATGAGACGAGCGCGTCCCGCACCTCCTCGCGCAGCTCGCGCTCCGGCTGACGGATGGCCTCCGGCACGCGTCCGCCGAGCGGCTCGCCCTCGACGGCGTCATAACCGACGATGCGGGCCACCTCCTCGACCATGTCCTCCTCGATGCCGACGTCCGTGCGCCAGTAGGGCGGTACGACGGTCATCGTGCCGTCGGGGCCCGGCTCGACGGTGAAGCCCAGTGAAGCGAGCACGCCGGACACCTGCCCGGCTGGGAAGTCGACGCCCAGCACTCGGCGCAGGCTCTCGTGGGAGAACGGGATGCGGGGCGGGTCGCTCCTGCCGGGGAAGACGTCGTAGACGCCCTGCGCGGCCTCGCCGCCCGCCGTCTCCAGGATGAGGCGCGTCGCGCGGCGTACCGCCCGCACAGCCAGTTCAGGGTTCAGCCCCTTCTCGAAGCGGAGCGAGGCGTCCGTGCGCAGTTTCAGCGCGTTGGAGGTGCGCCGCGTGTTGATGGCGTTGAACGTCGCGGACTCCAGCAGCACGTTCCGCGTGGCGTCCGTCATCTCGGAGTTCGCGCCGCCCATCACGCCGGCGAGTCCTATCGAACGCTCAGGGTCCGCGATCATCAGCATGGGCGGACGCAGTTCGTGCTCCTGGCCGTCGAGGCTCGTGAAGCGTTCGCCGTCGGCGGCAGGCCGGACGATGACCTTCGCGTCGCGCACCTCGTCGAGGTCGAACGCGTGCAGCGGCTGGCCGTACTCCAGCATGACGTAGTTGGTCACGTCCACGACGTTGTTGATGGAGCGGTGGCCCGCGTCCTGCAGCCGCTGGCGCAGCCAGTCCGGGGACGGCCCGATCCACACACCGCGCACCAGCGTGCAGGTGTAGCGCGAGCAGAGGGCGGGGTCGGCTATCTCGATGCCGACGCTGTCCGCTATCGCGCTGCCGTTCTCGTCGTAAGCGGACGGAGGCTCGGTTACCTCTTCGCCGGTGATGGCCGCCGCTTCGTGGGCGATGCCGAGCACGGAGAGGCAGTCGCCGCGGTTCGGGGTTACCTCCACCTCCAGCGCGCCGGACGACGGGAGCACGTCAACGAGGGGAGTACCGACCGGGCTCTCGTCCGGCAGCACGAGGATGCCCTCGTGTTCGTCGCTCAGCCCGAGTTCGCGCTCGGAGCAGACCATGCCCGCGGACTCGACGCCGCGTATGACGGCTGCCGTCAGCTCCATCGGCTCGCCCGTCTTGCCGCTCGTGAGCACCGCGCCCACCCGCGCGAACGCGATCTTCTGCCCCGCGGCAACGTTCGGCGCACCGCAGACGACGGTGGACGTCTCGCCGCCCGTGTCCACGTCGGCCAGCCGGAGCCGGTCGGCGTTGGGGTGCGGGCGCACGTCCAGGACGTGGCCGACGACGACGCTGTCCCATCCGCCGCCGGGGCCGGGGTCGTACGTCGTCTCCAGTCCGGCCATGGTGAGGCGGTGGGCCAACTCTGCCGGAGGCATCCGCAACGGGACGTACTCGGCAAGCCAGGAAAGCGGGACTCTCATAGTGGAAGGGCAGGCTCCGAAAGTAGTGCGTCAGGTAAGTATAACGGCAGATCCGCCAACAGCGCGTCTGCGTATCTATAATGATAGGAAGAGCCATGCGGAAGGGCATGGGCAACGGGGAGGAGGGTGCCGCATGATGGGCCCGAGTTTGACTGTCCGCATTTCCCTGAGCGTGTTCCTGCTCGCACTGCTTGCCGTCGTGGCCGCGTGCAGTGGGGACGAGGAACCCTCCACAGAAGAGCCTGCCGCATCGCCCGCGGCTACGGCGGCCGGCGAGCCCGCCGCGCCCGCGGCGTCCGATGCTGCGGCACAAAGCGCCGAGGCCGAACCCACGCCCATGATGCCGGACTTCAACGCATCCGGAAGCACGGGTGGGGCGGTCGGAGACAGCGCGCCGGAGTTCTCCGGCATCGACCAGTGGCTCAACAGCGACGCGCTGACGATGGAAGGGCTGCGCGGGGACGTCGTTCTCATCGACTTCTGGACGTACACGTGCGTCAACTGCATCCGCACGATGCCCTACCTGCGGGACTGGAACGAGAAGTACGCGGACCGGGGCCTGACGATGGTCGGCGTGCACACGCCTGAATTCGATTTCGAGAAGATCACGGAGAACGTGGTCGCCGCCAACGAGGAGTTGGGCGTTGTCTGGCCCGTCGCGCAGGACAACGACTTTCGCACCTGGCGTTCCTATAACAACCGCTTCTGGCCCGCGAAGTACCTGATCGACGCGAACGGCGTCGTGCGCTACACGCACTTCGGTGAGGGCGCGTACGACGAGACGGAGCACCACATCCGTGCCCTGCTGGAAGAGGCGGGCAACGACGTGTCGGACATCGCCGTGAATCCGGACGCGGGCCCGGCGTACGATGTGCGGGCGCGCGGCACTACCCGCGAGGCCAACGATTCTCAGACGCGCGAGATATACGGCGGCTGGCAGCGGAACGCGTCGACCAACGGGCTGTACATCGCACACCCGCAGTACTACGACGGGCAGGGAATCGCGCAGTCCTACCGCGACCCGGGCAATCACCTGAACCAGTTCATGTACCTGCACGGCTCCTGGCGCTCCGACCTGGAGGCGATAACCCACGCCAGAGAGACCGAGAACTACGAGGACTACATCGCGCTCCGCTTCTTCGCCCGGTCGGTCAACATCGTCGTCGATCTCGAGGAAGGCGTAGAGCCGTTCGAGGTCGAGGTCACGATCGCCGACAGCCCGGCGGAGGGCGCCGACCCATCCGCGCCGCTGGACTACCGGCCGCTCAACGCGGATGAGGCAGGCGACCACATCGTCATCGAGGGTGGACGCAGCTACTTCGTGGTGAACGAGCCGGACCTGTACAACGTCATCTCGTTGCCGGAGTTCGGGGACGCGGAGTTGAAGTTTTCGTCGAACTCCCCGCACTTCGCGCTCTTCGCGCTCACGTTCGGCTCGTATGATGAGGTCTACTAGGAGGCTCGATGCGGAACCTGCGTGTGCATACGACCATCGTGGGCGTGCTCGCCGCCGCGTGCCTCGCCGTCGCGTGCTCGCCGGAGTCCGGCCCCACCGCTACTCCAACCTCCACGCCAGTCCCGACCGCGACGCCGACGCCCGTGCCCACACCCACGCCGGCGTTGCCCGTGTTCGAAACGTCCGGAAACACCGGAGGGCTGGTTGGCGACAGCGCC
Source organism: Dehalococcoidia bacterium (assembly GCA_034422595.1). Taxonomy (GTDB): domain Bacteria; phylum Chloroflexota; class Dehalococcoidia; order Lucifugimonadales; family Australimonadaceae; genus Bin16. The sequence goes on from DAOUJO010000017.1 coordinate 84,119, forward strand.
TCCGAGTTCACTGGCATCACGCAGTGGCTCAACAGCGAGCCGCTGACGATGGAAGAGATGCGCGGGAAGGTAGTGCTGATCGACTTCTGGACGTACCTCTGAATCAACTGCAGACGTACCGTGCCGTACTTGAAGGACTGGAACGAGAAATACGCCGGGGACGGCTTCATGCTGGTGGGCGTGCACACGCCGGAGTTCGACGTCGATAAGGTCACCGCGAACGTGATCGAGGCAGCGGCCCAGCTGGGCGTGGTCTGGCCCATCGCGCAGGACAACGACTACCGCACGTGGCGCTCCTACAACAACCGCTTCTGGCCCGCGAAGTACCTGGTGGACGCGAACGGCGTCATCCGCTTTACGCACTTCGGCGAGGGCAGATACGAGCAGACCGAGCACCACATCCGCGCACTGATGGAGGAGGCGGGCTACGAGGTGCCGGACGTTCCCATCGGCAGGCAGGAGTCCTAGGGACGATGCGACGCCCGACTCGCACTGCCGCCATCTTCGGGGCGGTCCTTGCCTCCCTGCTCGTTGCCGCGTGCTCTCCCGAGCCGACGCCGACCCCTACGGCCACGCCCACGCCCGAGATGCAGGAATGGAAGTCGATCCTCGGCACGACGCTCCTGCGCACGGGAACGCAGCGCGTGGCCTTCCTGCTGGCCACGAGTACCGATTTCGTTCGTGTGCCGGAGGCGACCGTCACGACGACGTTCCTGGACGGTGACGCTGGCGGCGAGACCGCGACGGCGCAGTTCCACGAGTGGCCGTTCGGCACGCGCGGCTCCTACGTGACGGAGCTGACGTTCCCGCAGGCCGGGACGTGGCGGCTGGACATAGAGGGAGAGGGCGGCGAGGCGATGCTCGATGTCCAGGTGGACGAGGAGTCCATCGTACGGGACATCGGGCAGATCGGTCTGTTCAGCGATACGAAGACGCTGGACAGCGCGGGAGGAGATATCAGCAGCATCACTTCCCACTACCGTCCCGACCCTGCCCTGTACGAGATAAGCATCGCGGAGTCGCTGTTCAGCGGCAGGCCAACGGTGGTGGTGTTCGCGTCGCCCGCGTTCTGCACGACGGCGACGTGCGGCCCGCAGGTGGAGACCGTCACGGAGCTGCGCGAGGCGTACCCGGACGCTGCGGACTACATCCACGTCGAGGTGTACGACAACCCGCACGAGATACAGGGCGACCTCACGAAGGGCGTCCTCTCACCCGTGCTGGCCGAGTGGGGCATAGACCAGGTCGAGCACTATCGGAACGAGTCGTGGACGTTCGTCCTCGGCGCCGACGCGCGCATCGCGGAGCGTTTCGAGGGCTACGCCACGTTCGAGGAGCTGGAAGAAGCGTTGCAGGCCGTGCTGGCGAGTTGACCAGCGACAGGTCCCGTGACCGGCGTGCGGCTATCGGCAACCTAGACGAGGTTCTCGAAGGCTTTGGTGAACCGGCCGGCGTGGGAACGCTCGGCGCGAGCAAGGGTCTCGAACCACTCGGCGAGTTCGTCGAAGCCCTCGTCACGTGCGATACGGGCGAAGCTGGGGTACATCTCGGTGTAATCGTAGGTTTCGCCTGCGATGGCGGACTTGAGGTTGTCCTCGGTATTGCCGATGGGCTCGCCGGTCGCAGGGTCGCCGGTCTCCTTCAGGAAGTCGAGGTGTCCGAAGGCGTGGCCGGTCTCGGCCTCGGAGATGTCCCGGAAGAGCCCGCCGATCTCAGGGTAGCCCTCGATGTCGGCGCGGCGTGCGAAGTAGAGGTAGCGCCGGTTGGCTTCGGACTCCCGGGCGAACGCCGCCTTCAGGTTCGCCTCACTCTGTGTTCCTTGCAATCCTGCCATTCGATATCTCCTCGGCGTTGGGGTGAGCCGCTGCAGGCGAGCGCCTTCAACCGCCATAGGACTGGGGCTGTCGACTATAGGGGGGGCTCCCGCATGGGTCAACCCTGCGTGCCTTGACGTGTCATCACTCGTTTGCGGGCGTTCGGGCGTGGGGCATATCCTGTTTCTGAAAGGTACGGCCGGGGTTTTCCCTCGCTCCGGATGGCCTGATTCCCACATCAAGGACAGAGGTGGATTGCCGTGAGCGTGTTGATGGAGCGTGACCCCGAGATCGCGGAGGCCATCCGGAAGGAATCGGACCGGCAGCGCCGGAACATCGTGCTCATCGCGTCGGAGAACTACGCGAGCCGCGCGGTGCTGGAGGCACAGGGCTCTCCGTTGACGAACAAGTATGCGGAGGGCTACCCCGGACGCCGTTACTACGGCTCCTGCGAGTTCGTCGACATCGCCGAGCAGCTGGCCATCGACCGCGCGAGGGAGCTGTTCGGGGCGGAGCACGTGAACGTGCAACCCCACGCCGGAGCGACCGCCAACATGGAGGCGTACGCCGCGCTCTGCGACGTCGGCGACACCATCATGGGCCTGCAACTGGACCAGGGCGGGCACCTCACGCACGGCAGCCCCGTCAACTTCTCCGCCAAGCTGTACAACTTCGTTGCCTACGGTCTCGACCCCGAGACGGAGCAACTGGACTACGACGCCATCGCAGCGCAGGCGCGGGAGGTCAGGCCGAAGGTCATCGTGGCGGGATACACGGCGTACCCCCGGACGATAGATTTCGCGCGGTTCGCGGAGATAGCGGAAGAGGTGGGCGCCGTGCTCATGGTGGACATGGCGCACATAGCCGGGCTGGTGGCTGCGGGCGCACACCCGTCGCCGCTGCCGCACGCGTCCGTCGTGACCAGCACGACGCACAAATCGCTGCGGGGGCCGCGCGGCGCGTTCATCCTCTGCACGGAGGAGCACCGGCGGAACATCGACCGGGCGGTGTTCCCGTACGCGCAGGGGGGGCCGCTCATGCATGCCATCGCCGCGAAGGCGGTCTGCTTCGGCGAGGCCCTCCAGCCCGAGTTCGCGACGTACGGACACCAGATCGTGGAGAACGCGCGCGCCATGGCAGCGGCGCTCGAGGGCGAGGGGCTGCGCATCGTCTCCGGCGGCACCGACAACCACCTCATGCTCGTCGACCTGCGGCCTCTCGGCTGGACGGGACAGGAGGCCGAGGAGGTGCTCGGCAGTGTGCGCATCACGGTGAACAAGAACGCGATCCCGAACGACCCCCAGCCTCCGCGTGTCACGAGCGGTTTGCGTCTCGGCACACCGGCTGTGACGGCTCGCGGCTTCGGCGTGGAAGAGTGCCAGAGGGTTGCGCAGCTACTCGTCCGGACGCTGCACAGCCGGGACGATGCGGCTGCGCTCAACGCTATCGCCGACGAGGTCGGCCAGCTGACCGCAGGCTTCCCGGTGCCGGGGCTCGACGACTAGGTAGCGTTTCAGTGCGCAACGAGAAAGGCCGCCGGGGATTCCCCGGCGGCCTGCCTTGCGCGCTACATCGTATGCCCCCTTTTACGTGGGTGACCTTCTTACCCCCCTGCAGGTGGGCGCGACGAGTATCCACCCGTCGCTGGAGGTTGTCAATGCGGAGTTGCAACGCATCGTGGCGGCGGCGTAGGGTGTCGCCGCCACGGTTAGTCCTGCGAGGGATTGCGCGAACCGCGCCCCCTTGCGGCCCCCTTATGGGGAGGACTAGTCGTGGCAAGCGCAATCCGCGCCGCAAGGGGGTTCCTGTATGACTGATAGACCCGGTTTGTTCGCGTGGGTGTGGCTGCTTGCCAGTGCGGGCATGATTGCCTATGCCCTGTATTCCCTAGCGCAGGCTATGGCAGAGCCGCCGCCCCTCTTCTTAGACAGTCGCTACCCCGCCTTGGCCAGAAGTCAGCACGTTCAATCCGACCTGATTAGCGTGGTGGCGCCCCTGTTCGCTGGGGCAGTACTGGCAGGGGTGGCGTACTTCATGGCGATTCCGACAAGCCCCATACGCCGGTATGGGCTGTGCCGATACTCTCTGGCATGGCTCGCCGTAGTGGCAATTCTTGCAGCGGTCGTCGGGAAGGTTTTCCACGGGGGCTGAGGGTTTCAATGTCCACGTCGCCCGAACGCGAGAGCCGAACTCCTCGCAAGCGCCACCCGCGCCGCAAGGAAGGTTCCTGATGTCCGATGTTCCTGAGCCGTCAGAGGTGGGCAAGGCCGCGTCTGGGATGATTCGGGGGCTCTGCTGGGTCTTCGCGGGGCTGCTAGTGCTGGCGGTGATAGGCGGCATCGTAAGGAACCGCACCACGAACGATGCCTTGTCCCTTCCCGAATCTCTGCCGGTGGTGGAGGTTCTTACACCTACCGCAACGCACGCGCCTACCGCCACGGCAACCCCTACACCAGGCCCTACGCCGACGCCGATACCTGCTCCGTCGGCTGGTGCGCTGAGGTGCCTGCTGGTTCACGAATGCAGTGGGCTATTCGCATGGCATGGCAAGGCGTTCAAATCACCGGCATGGGAGCAGGGGGTGTTCTGGGTAGACCCTAGCCTGCCGCTGAACATTCAGTGGGTTATCAGGGAGGAGATCATGCCGCTGCTGGCGGGTTGGCGGCGTGCCGATTGGCGCGAGGCGGATGAGCACGGCCCCGATATGCTGCGGTGGTGGAGCGGGCGTCGGAACGAGGATTGCCGTGTTCTCATAGACCATCGCTCTCCGGGGTGCGCCAAGGTTGACGAGGTGTGGCTATGGCCTAGCCACGTACAGGCATTGGGGGAGGTGCACTACCCGCAAGACTACTTATACGAGGTAGCCTTGCACGAGGCGATTCACGCGCTGTTTCTGGCTGACCACACAGACGCCGGGATCATGTGCGCGCCGTTCGACCGTTGCCCCGAGGAAGGCTACGTCGAGCACAATGGCTACAGATTCGCCCTCATCATGCGCGAGATCGACGAGCAGGTCTACGCCCTGTTTGGCCACCCTGCCATCGAATCCCGCATGACCACCCAAGAGGTAGCTCGGTTGTTCAGCGCGCCGCCGCCGCCTACGGCTACGCCATTCGCTACTCAGCCGTTGTCGGCAGATGAGCAGGCGGCAATCGCGGCTGGTACCCGCTGCGACGGGCTGGCCTCGTTGGGGGTGCTCGATTGGACTGCCTACCCGCGCATCGACTCCGATGGGCGGATAAGCATGAGTGGGGTGGTAGGGCCGGATGCCCCGCGCCTGAGGGACGCCCGTAGTGGGGCAGGGGGCATCATTCACCCGTTGTTCACCTTCTACGCGCTGGAGCAGGGGGCCAAGGTTGGCCGCATATGGCCCGGCGGCATAGCGTTGCCGGGCCAGTCCACCGAGGATGTGTTCGCGGACGTATACAACGTTACTGAGCGGTCGTTCGATGTTGCCGCTACCCTTCCGCCGGTAATCCTTGATTCTGGGACGCTCTACGTCATTGTTTGGTCGGAACGGGTAGAGGAGCCTGGGAATCAACCGGGCAGCGTTGCTGCTGTGGGCACCTGCAAGGTTTGGCGGTAGGGACCAGGCGCGGTTGTCGTTCTCACAGGCGCGCGTGCTATAATCGCCAGACGTGCGCGGAACAACCGCGCCGTTTCGGCTGAGATAGCGGAAGACGTCAGCGGAACAAGAGGGAGTGGGGAGTGCGTCAGTACGAGTTGATGCTGTTGGTCCATCCTGATGCCGACGAAGAGCGGCTGGGGGCGGTCGTCGAGCGCGTTCGTCGCGTGGCGTCCGACCACGGCGGCGGGGTCGTGAGCGAGGACAACTGGGGCAGGCGGAAACTGGCGTACAAGATAGGCCGGTTCACCGAGGCCAACTACCACATGGCGAACATCGAGATGGAAGGCACCGGAACGACCGTGCTGGAGAACTCGCTCAAACTCACGGACGACGTCATCCGGCATCTCCTCATCCGCAAGGACGAGGAGTAGAGAGGGAAGCGGGCGTGGTCGGGCTCAACAAGATCATGGTGATCGGGAACGTGGGAACGGACCCGGAGATGCGCTACACGCCCTCCGGCGCTCCGGTGACTTCCTTCCGTATCGCCGCGAGCCGCTCCTACAACACGCGCGAAGGCGAGCGGCGCCAGGAGACGGAGTGGTTCACCGTGGTCGCGTGGAACGCCCTCGCTGAGCAGGTGAACCAGTACCTTTCCAAGGGACGCAGGGCCTACGTCGACGGCCGCCTTCGCAGTCACTCCTTCCAGGGCAACGACGGGCAGATGCGGTTCCGGAACGAGATCATCGCAGACCGGGTGTTGTTCCTGGACAGGCCCGGCACGGGCGACGAAGGCGGCGAGTACGGCGGAGGTTCCTACGGGCAGAGCACCGGCGGCGGGTACGACACCGGCCCTGAGGTGCTCTCGCCGGACGACCTCCCGTTCTGAGCACAGAGGAGAGCAGGTAGATGCAGAACATACGACGGCGGCGTCCCGGAGGGCGCCGGTACTTCCCCAGGCGGAAGGTCTGCTACTTCAGCGCAGAGAAGAAGACGCCGGACTACAAGGACGTTCCCGTCCTGCGCCGGTTCATCTCCGAGTGGGGGAAGATCGACTCCAGCAGGCGCACGGGCACGCGGGCGCGTCACCAGCGCAAGCTCGCCGTTGCCATCAAGCGCGCGCGCTTCCTCGCGCTCCTGCCGTACACCGGTGGGCACAGCCTCATCGAACTGACGCGCCCCGACCGCGGCGGACGCCGGTTCGGCCAACGGGAAGGCGGCTTCAGTCGTGGCCCGCGCCCCGAAGCGGCTGCTGCTCCCGCTGAGGGAGAGGCAGCAGAGGCCAGTGCTCCCGTCGCTGAAAGTGCACCCGCTGCCGAAGAAGGGACTGCAGAGAGCGACGCCCCCGTGGCTGAGGCGGCGCCTGTCGCCGAGGCCGAGGCCGCGTCTCCCACAGAGGACACAGCTGCCGCCGAGGCCGCGTCTCCCGCAGGTGATGCTTCTCCTGCAGAGGACGCCGCCGAATCCCCTGCACCCGCCGCTGAAGCGGCAGACTCCGAAGAGTAGTACACGCCTGCATGCGACAACGCCGACGCGCGGAACGCCAGCATTCGGGGCGCTCAGCGTCTCCGCAGGTCGCTGGCCGTCGCCTGAACGAACGCCAGCGCCAGCGCACCCTCTACGTAGCCATCGCCGTTGTGCTCGTGGGGCTCGTCGCGATGCTCGCGGTGGGCTGGTACCTCAACTCGTATCGCATCCCCCGCAAGGTCGTGGCCGAGATCGACGGCGTGCAGTACCAGTTGCGGGAGGCGCTCCCCTACGCGCTTCTGGACGCCGGTGTCACCGGCTCCTTCGTGCCGGACCAGGGTCTGAACAACCTGCTAGGCGACGGCATCATCGAGCGCAACATCGGTGAGGTAGGCGGCGACATCGAACAGGGCGCGGTGGATGCGGAGATCGTGAGGCAGTATGAACCGCTCCCGGAGGGCGATGAAGAAGCCGAGCCTCCCACGAGCCTGAGCGAGGAAGGGCGCGATTTCCTCGAGCAGTTCCTCGATTTCGTGCGGGTCAGCGAAGACGACTACCGCGCATGGCTCACGGGCCAGTTGCGCCGACAGTCAGCACTCGAATACTTCTCTGCCGAAGCGCCCGAGACCACCGAGCAGATAAACGTGGAGTGGATCGTGACGCAGAGCGTGACGACCGCGCGGAACGCGGTCGCGCGTCTCGAGGAGGGCGAAGAGTTCGCCGACGTCGCCGGAGAGTTGAACGAGGACTTCCTCTTCTCGGACGCTGAAGGCGTCGTCGGCTGGGTGCCGGAGGGGGTCCTGCAGGCCGACGTGAACGGCGTGCTGTTCGCGGAAGGCATCGAACAGGACGAAGTGCAGGGGCCGCACACGACGGCGTTCGGTACTATCGTATTCCGGGTAACCGACGGCCCGTCCGATGAGCCCCTGACCGGCGTCATGCGGGAGCTGTGGGCGCAGAACGATTTCCAGGAATGGGTGGACGGCAAGAGCCTCGGACTGCAGTACTACTTCACTGCGGACGACGCTCGATGGCTGGTGGAGCAACTAGAGAGTCTCCAATGAGCACGCATGAGGCAGTCGGCGTGGCACTCCTTGGCGCGGGTACCGTCGGGACCGGTGTGGCGCAGACGCTCTCCGGCAAAGCCGACGAACTGACGCGCTATGCGGGGCGTCCGCTGCGGCTATCCGGTGTGTTGGTGCGCGATACCACGCGGCAAAGACCCGGACTGCCGCAGGGCGTACGCCTTACCGACGACCCCGCGACGCTGACCGGCGCCGACGACGTGGATATCGTCGTCGAGGTGATGGGTGGGGAGCAGCCTGCGCTGGGCTGTATCGAAGCCGCGCTGCGTTCCGGCAAGCACGTCGTGACCGCCAACAAGCAGGTGATGGCGTTGCACGGGCCGGAACTGCTGGCGCTCGCTGCGGAGCACGGCGTTACGCTGGCGTTCGAGGCAAGCGTCGGCGGAGGCATCCCCATCATCGGACCGCTGGTGCGTGACCTCGCAGGGAACCGCGTCACGGCGGTCAACGCCGTCATCAACGGCACGACGAACTACATGCTCACCCGCATGGCGCAGCAGGGTGCATCGTACGAGGACGCGCTCGCGGAGGCGCAGCGCAACGGCTACGCCGAACCGGACCCGTCCGACGACGTCGACGGCAGGGACGCCGCGTACAAGCTCGCCATCCTCAGTACCCTGGCGTTCCGGTGCACCGTGCGCGAGCCGGACGTCTACCGCGAAGGCATACGCGAGCTGGATGCGGCGGACTTCGAGTACGCGCGCGAGTTGGGCTACGTCATCAAGCTGCTGGCCGCCAGCAGGCTGCAGGACGGCGCCGTCCAGGCGCGCGTACATCCGGCGTTCCTCCACGAACAGCATCCGCTGGCGAAGGTGGACGGCGTCTACAACGCCGTGGAACTGGAAGGAGACCTGGTCGGCTGGGCGATGTTCCAGGGGCCGGGCGCAGGCGCTGCCCCCACGACCTCCGCCGTTATCGGGGACGTGCTCTCCATCGTGCGGGCTTCGACCTCCGGGGGCGCAGCCCTTGGATATCCGGACGTGCGGGAATGTCTCCCCATCCTGCCTGTGGCGGAGCTGGAGACGAAATACTATCTTCGACTGCGGGCGTACGATAAACCCGGAGTGATGGCCCAGATCACGGGCGTCCTCGGAGAGATGGGCGTCAGCCTCGCATCGATCATCCAGAAAGAGGTGCCGGAAGACGCTGGCACGCCCGCTGAGGTCGTCATCATTACCCACAAGGCGCGGGAGTCGGCGGTGCAGGAAGCCGCGCGTAAACTGGAGGCGCTGTCGGTGGTCTACGGTGACCCGAAGCTCGTGCGCATCGAGGACGGCGCCGCGTAGGGCCGGACAGGTACGGAGGTAGCGTGATCGAAGGAGTGCTGAAGCGTTATGCGGGCCGCCTGCCCGTGACGGCGGCGACTCCGGCGCTGACCATCGGCGAGGGTGACACGCCGCTCGTGCGGTCGCGCAGCCTGGAGCGGGAGTTCGGGGTCGGCGCGCTCTACTTCAAGCTGGAGGGCTGTAATCCCACCGGATCGTTCAAGGACCGGGGGATGGTCGTCGCCGTGGCGAAGGCGATGGAGGAAGGGATGACGCGCCTGCTGTGCGCGTCCACCGGCAACACGAGCGCGTCCGCGTCGGCGTTCGGCGCCGCGTCGGGGCTGGAGACGGTTGTCCTCATCCCCGAGGGCAGCGTCGCCCCGGGCAAGATGAGCCAGGCCGTCGCCTACGGCGCGCGCATCGTGACGATCCAGGGCAACTTCGACGATGCCCTCCGCATCGCGCGCGAGCTGGCCGCTTACGAGGAGCGTTTCGCACTGGTCAACTCCGTGAACCCCAATCGCTTGGAAGGGCAGAAGACGGCGGCGTTCGAGATCGTGGACGACCTCGGCGATGCGCCGGACTACCTGTTCATCCCCGTGGGGAACGCGGGCAATATCACCGCCTACTGGCGAGGGTTCGTGGAGTATCACGAGGCGGGCATGGCGACCCGCCGCCCCCGGATGATGGGCATGGAGGCTGCCGGCGCGGCGCCCATCGTTCAGGGTGCGCCCGTCCTCAAACCGGAGACCGTCGCCTCTGCGATACGCATCGGCAACCCCGCGAACTGGGCGGGGGCCGTCGCGGCGCGCGATGAGTCCGGCGGGACCATAGACGCGGTGACCGACAGTGAGATACTCGAAGCGTACGGCCTGCTCCCGGGCATGGAGGGCATCTTCTGCGAACCCGCGTCCGCCGCGGGAGTGGCCGGGCTCATCAAGCAGGCGCGTGCAGGCGCGGACTTCTCGTCCTCGACGGTGGTGTGCATCATCACCGGCACGGGGCTGAAGGACACCCCGGTTGCGGAGCAGTTGATGACGCGCCCCCCGGAGACGGCGCCGCCGGACGTGCGCGAGGTCGCACGGGTCATAGCGGGCTGAGGAGGAGACGTTGACGATAGACTCGGCCAGAGTGGAGCATGCCATCCGCGAACTGCTGCTTGCCATAGGCGAAGACCCGGAACGCGATGGGCTGCGCGACACTCCGGAGCGCGTCGCCCGGATGTACGAAGAGATAACGGGAGGCATAGATCAGGACGCGAGGGAAGTGCTCTCCGTGCAGTTCGACGAGTCGCACCAGGAGATGGTGCTGATGCGCGACATGCCGTTCTATTCGCTCTGCGAACATCACCTCCTTCCGTTCTTCGGCACGGCGCACGTCGCCTACATCCCGCAAGGGAAGATCGTTGGCATCAGCAAGCTGGCGCGCGCCGTGGACATCTTCGCGAAGCGTCCTCAGGTGCAGGAGCGCCTCACGTCCCAGATAGCGGACGCCATCATGGAAACGGTTCAGCCGTCCGGCGCCGCGGTGGTCATGCGTGCGGAACACCTGTGCATGTCCATGCGCGGCGTCCGCAAGCCGGGCACGTCAATCGTCACGTCCGCGCTGCGCGGCGTCTTCGTATCCGACCAGGCGACCCGGGCCGAGGCGCTGAGCCTGCTGCAGGAGGGGCTGCATTGACGTGCGCCGAGGCAACGAGGTCGTTCGCGCCCGTCCGTGCGGTCTGGCGGGAACTGCTGGGACGTCTGCCCTGGAGCACCATCTTCATGACGCCGGAGTGGCAGGAGGCGTGGTGGGACGAGTTCGGCAATGACGACGAACTGCGGCTCGTCACCGTCGGCCCGCCTGATGCCCCCCTGGGACTCGCGCCGCTGCAGTTGAGCGGCGGGCGCATCACTTTCGTCGGCGGCACCGATCTCTTCGACTACCACGACTTCATCGCGCCGGACCCCGCGTTCTACTTCGAACTGTTCGACTGCCTGGAGAGCGAGCCGTGGCGCACGATGGAGCTTTCCTCCGTGCCGGAGTGGTCACTGACGTTCACTCTGCTCCCGCAGGCGGCCCGCGAACGCGGCTACGCTATCGTGGTCGAGGAGGAGGACGTAGTGCCCGGTGTGGCGCTGCCGGAATCGTGGGACGCCTACCTCGCGGGCTTGCGGAAGAAGGACCGGCACGAACTGCGGCGCAAGCTGCGGCGGCTGGAGTCCGCCGGTCCGGTGCGGGTGCGGCTCTCTGACGCTGAAACGCTCGAACACGACCTGGCGCTCTTCCAGGAGGTGATGGCGGAGAGCCGGGCGGAGAAGCGTGAGTTCCTCAGCCCTGCGCGCGAGGCGTTCTTCCAGCGCATGACGGACCGCATGTTCGAGGCAGGGCATCTGCGCCTCTTCCTGCTGGAGGTAGGCGACGACCCTGCCACGGCCGCCGTCCTCTCGTTCGACTATGCAGGCCGGCGGCTCCTCTACAACAGCGGCTACCGCCACGGCTACGACCATCTCGCCACGGGACTCATGCTCAAGGCGCTCTGCATCAAGGATGCGATAGAGAGCGGCCTCACCTACTTCGATCTGCTCAGGGGCGCGGAGCATTACAAGTATCACCTCGGCGGGGTGGACGCGCGCATCCATCGCATCGTTGTCACGCGCTGATCGTGCGGAGGTGAGCGGGTTGCGCGTTGCCTACGTCTCCGCTCACGGCAGCCCGCTGGCCACCCCCGGTGCGGGTTCGGCAGGCGGGATGAGCGTTTTCCTCCGCAGCATGGCGCAGGCGCTCGCCCGGGCAGGCGTGCAGGTGGACGTCTACGCTGCTTCCCACGGGCCATGTCCGGCATCCTCCGATCCCGGACCGCTGCGCCTGACGCACGTCGGCACTGAAGGCGCACCGGACTTCGCGGACGACCTGCTCGCCGCCGTCAAGGAAGCCGGCACGGACTACACCCTCGTCCACAGCCACTACTGGACCTCGGCGGAACCGGGCCTGCGGCTTGCGGAGCGTCTCGGTGTGCCGCATGTCTTCACCGGACACACCATCGCCGTCGTCAAGGAGCGCGCTGGCGGCGCTCCCGAGCCGGACGCGCGCAAGCGCGCGGAGGCCGACGCGATACGGCGCTCCGACGCCGTCGTCACCTTCACGGGAGAAGAGTCGGCATCGCTCTCCGAACTGTTCGGGCTCGCGCCGGAACGAGCATACGCCGTGCCGATGGGAGTGGACCTGGAGCTGTTCAGACCGCATGCCCGTGCGGAGGCACGGGCGATGCTGGGTATCGGACGTGACGAACGAGTCCTACTCTCTGTGGGACGCATCGAGCCGTTCAAAGGGACGGACGTGCTCGTGCGGGCGGTTGCGCTCATGCAGGAGCGCGTTCGGATGCTCGTCGTTGGCGGCCGGGAGGACGAACATGGAGTCGCCTGGCTGCGGAACGAGGCGCGCGCGAACGGTGTGAGCATCCTGCTCGACTGGCGCGCCGCCGTCCCGCAGAGTGATCTGCCCGCGTACTACGCTGCCGCCGACGTCTGCGTGGTGCCGTCGCTGCACGAGATGTTCGGACTAGTCGCTCTGGAGGCGATGGCCTGCGGCACACCGGTGGTGGCGTCCGATGCAGGCGGTCTGCGCGAACTCGTGCGCCATAGCGAAACGGGACTCCTCTGCAAACCCGGCGACGCTGCCGCACTCGCGGAGGCGCTCGATACTCTGCTCGGTGACGCGTCGCTTGCAGAGCGCATGGGCGTGAGAGGCGCGTTCCGGGCGGAGCGCTTCTCGTGGGACGCGTCCGCTGCACGCCTCGCGGCGGTCTACGAGCAGGTGGCGTCGGCGGGCCCTGATGGGTGAAGGGCGGCTCAGGTCAGCCGCATCTCGTACCAGAACGAGCGCCAGTCCAGCACGAAGCCGAGGCTCTCGTAGACGCGGATGGCGGGCGGGTTCTCTCTGTCGACCGTGATTTCCAGGCTTGGGGAGCCGAGCTCCAGCAGCGCGTCCATCCCTGCGCCGGTCACCGCACGCCCCAGTCCCTTCCCCTGCCGACCGGGCAGTACGCCGACCATGCCGACGATGCCGGGCGCGTCTTCAGCCTCGCGGTGGCACCAGCAGTAGCCGACGAGCGTGCCATCCTCTTCCAGCAGCACGACGGGATCGGGGCGCAGGTCCGGCAGCTCGAAGATGCGGTACGCGATCTCCTCCGGCGTGTTGGGCGCGTAGCCCCAGCTGCCGGTGAACGCTGTGTTCTGCACCTCTGTAACGGCGGAAGCGTCGGCGGGTTCAGCGCGGCGGAGCGTCATGCCGTCCGGTGCGGGGACGTTCGTCCGTTCCGTCCCCTCCCTGCGCAGGTGGAGGTGCGTGCGGATGTGGGCCCAGCCCCGCTCCGCGAATGCATTCCGGCGCGCTTCGTCGGACTCCGGCACGTCCACCTGCAGTACATCCAGCCCTGCCGCGCGTCCGCGCTCGTACACCTCCCGCAGCAGTGCGTCGCCAGCGCCGCCGCCCCTGTGCTGATTACTGCCGTTCATCTCCACGACACCGCGCCTGATGGCGGGCTCGCGGATGAGGCAGGCGAAGCCCGCGGGCGTGCCGTCGTCGTTGAACGCGAGCATGCAGTCGCGCCCGGCGTCGATATTGGGCTGCGCCAGCCAGCGTGCGAGGGCAGCCGCTTCGACGGGCGAGGGCGCGTGCCTGAGCCGGAGCGCGGCGAGCGTTTCCAGGTCGTCGGGTGTGTAGGAGCGTATGGTCGGAGGGTTCGGCATGAACGTGGCGGAAAGCGTATCATCTTGCCAGACCCCAATCGACCCCATGGAGACGCATGGAGACGATCGACACTCCCGAACGAGCCATGCTCGTGATACCTCACCCCGACGACGGCGAGTCCGGTCCCGGAGGCAGCGTTGCGAAATGGTCTCGCGACGGCAGCCGCATCCTCTACGTCATCTGCACGAACGGAGACAAGGGCACGTCCGACCCCGAGATGACGAGCGAGCGCCTCGCGGCGATACGCGAGGAAGAGCAGCTCAAGGCGGCAGCGACGGCGGGCGCGGAAGACGTGGTCTTCCTCCGCTACGGAGACGGCGAGTTGGAAGACACGCGCGAGTTCCGCGGAAGACTCGTGGAGCAGATCCGGCGATGGAAGCCCGACGTGGTGCTGGCGACGGACCCGGTCCGGAATGAAGGGCACGGTCATCGCGACCACCGCATCTCAGGCCGGGTGGCGATGGACGCCTGCTTCCCCTACGCGCGCGACCGCCTGCACTACCCGGAGCACCTCGTATGGGGGCTCGCGCCGCACAAGGTAGGCTCCGTGCTCCTCTGGGGTTCAGAGAGACCGGACGTGGTCGTCGACATCGCGGACGTCATCGAGACCAAGATGCAGGCGCTTGCTGCGCACGAGAGCCAGCTCTCCTCGGACCCGGTACGCATCGAAGGATTCGTGAAGCGCCGCGCTGAGGCCGCTGCCGAACGCGCGGCTGAGCACGGCTACGACCTCACCTACGCGGAGCTGTTCCGGCGCATCAACTTCCGGCGCTAGGGGTACCTGCGTATCTGGTACATTTATGCCGGTATGGACTGGCACAGTACCTATCGCATCGCCCTCAGCCTAATCGCGCTCCTCACGTTCGCCGGCGCGGCATGGTTCGTGGTTGCGCCGGAGCCCAGCCCCGGCGTCGAGATCACGCGACCCACGCCCGCGGCGACCGCCACTGCGCTGCCGGACGCGTCCGGTGCTGACGCGTCCCCGACCGGCGAAGCGGCGCTTTCAGTGAACCTCAACACGGCCTCCGCGCAGGAATTGACGGCCCTCCCCGGCATCGGCGAGACACTCGCCGGACGCATCGTCGCCCACCGCGAGGAGAACGGTCCATTTGTGCGGATCGACCAGATCATGGCAGTCTCCGGCATAGGCCCCGGCACCTATGAGAAGCTGCGCCGTTACGTCCGTGTGCGCGAATAGCCGCATCCCTGTCTCGTTGACCCTGTATGCACCCGCCCGTATGCTAGCTCCTCGATGGTGGACTTCTCCGCAAACGCCGCCCCCCAGGTACCGCTCATGCAGGGCGAGACCGTCGAGGTCGTATTCGACGCCCAGGGCGGGCTCGTCGCCGAACCTGCCCCGCGCACCGACGCTCTCGTTGTTACGAATGAACGCGTGGTACGTGACGGCGTTGCCGACGGCGCCCGGGTCGTGAGCATGTTCCCGCTCCGTGAACTCGCCGCTATGGAAGTCGCCGACAACGGACGCTCGTTCGAAAAGCTGGGCCAGGGCATCGTGCTGGTCGCTGCCGGCCTGATCCTCGGAGGCCTGAGCTGGTTCATCCTCGAGATACAGGTGCTCTCGGTCATCCTGGGCGGGCTGCCCATCCTTGCGGGCATCTACATGCTGACCGGCTGGGCGTTCCCGGACAATGCGGGGTCCCTGCAACTGTACGCGCCGGGCCATGCCATCGCCCTGCCGTTGCAGTCGGCCGCCGCGCGCGAGTCCGTCTACGCTGCGATGCAGCGCATCTACGAACTGCGGTGGGGCAGCCGGCCTGAGCCACGGACCGAGGCGCCCACGCAGATGTTCGCACCGCCTCCTGAGCCTGAAGCGGCGCCTGCCGACACTGGATCTGAAACCGAAGCGGAAGCAGGTGAGCCGGAGGAGATGGAGGACGCCATCGGCAGGCTCGTCGACGAGGCGGACGCGAATCTGGGGTCTCCACCCCCCGAAGAGTCTCGTTCGAGCTTCTGGGACATCTTCCGCCGCAAGTAGCGCGGCAGGCCATCACTGCTCTCGTTGTACGCTCATCCGGGCCAGCGGCCCCGGCCCTACGCTCAGACTCCCGTCTCTTCCCAGCGATAGCCGACCACCCCTCGCCACGACGTGCGCGGCCTGCGCCAGTTTCCGGTGTCCGAGCGTCGCGCCGTCGCCGTGCAGCGAGCGCCATGCCCCCTCCAGCACGCGCGGCAGCAGCGCGGGCGGCAACGCCCGCAGCGCGCTCTTCGGCCAAGACACCGCCGATGCAGAACGCTCCTCGACCTCACTGACCGCTCCGGCGGCAAGCTGGTCGAGCAGCGCGTCGTCATCGGCGGCGCGCTCGGCGAACCCTGCGAGCGCCGCCCGGACGTGCGGGTTGAGCTCTGTGAGTTCGCGCAGCACGCGCAGCCGGACGCGATTGCGAGCGTAGCGAAGCGACCTGTTCGTCGCGTCACGGGCAGGGCGGATGCCTGCTTCCGCGCAGACGGCCTCCGTATCGGCCCGGGCGACATGCAGCAGGGGACGAAGCAGCGTCAGCGTCTGACCGTCAACGCTGCGCTCGGAGCACTCGCGGATCGCGCCCGCGCCCCGCAGTCCGCTCCCCCGGGTCAGGCGCAGCAGTACGGTCTCGGCCTGGTCGTCCTGCGTGTGAGCGGTGAGCACGGCGACCGCGCCCTGTTCGGCGGCAGCCGCAGCGAGGAAGCGGTAGCGGGCTTCCCGCGCTCCAGCCTCGTTCGACGGCGACTGTGCCGCGCCCGACGTGAACGGCACGCCGAGCGACTCGGCGGCCCGCCGCACGGCTGCGCGCTCGCGGCGGTCCGCGGAAGGGCGCAGTCCGTGGGAGAAATGCGCAGCGGCCATGCGTCGCTGTGTCCGTGCGCCTGTCTCGGCGCAGGCGAGCAACATCGCCATCGAATCTGCGCCCCCGGATACCGCGAGCAGCAGCACTCCGTTGTTCAGACGCTCGCGATGGCGGGCGAGTGCGCGGCGCATCGCCATCGCCACACGCCGCGTCGCGTTGCGTGAGCCGGAAGACGTCATTCCTCTTCCGGGTCAGGCTCACGCGTGACGCGCACGCGTCCGATGCGGACGCCCCGCATCTCCAGCACGGCGAAGTGCAGGTTCGCGAACGCGACCTCTGCCCCCACCTCCGGTATGCTGCCCAGCTGCTCCAGGAGGAAGCCCGCGACGGTCTCGTACTCGCCGCTGGGCAGATCCAGCGACAGCTGCTCGTTGGCGTCCGCGATGGTGAGCCCGCCGTCCAGGTAGGCGGTGCGGTCGTCCAGTATCTCGACCTGCGGCGCATTGCCTTCCTGGTCGGCCCCTTCCTCGACCTTCCCCACGATGGACTCCACGAGCCGCTTGAACGTGACGAGGCCTGCGACCCCGCCGTACTCGTCCGCCACCATCACGATGGGGTCGCCGTTGGAGCGCATCTCGTCGAAGAGGTCGTCCAGGCTCTTGGTCTCGGGGACGAAGCGGGGCGAGCGCGACTCCAGAGGGGCGGGGGAGTCGGCATCGGCTCCGTCCGCAAGGGAGCGCATCACATCTTTGACGCTGACCGTACCCACGATGTCGTCGAGTTCGTCGCGCAGCACGGGGAAGCGGGTGTGGTAGTTGCTGCTGTAGAGCGCCTGGAAGTCCCGGATGGTGGCGCCGACCTTCAGCGCGATGATCTCGGGGCGCGGGGTCATCAGTTCGCTGACGCGCCGGTCGCCGAAGTCCAGCACGCGGCGGATGATATCGGCTTCCCCCTGCTCCACGGCGCCCGACTCGCTCCCGACCTCCACCATCGCCTTGATCTCTTCCTCGGTGACGAGGCGGGAGAGCGACCCACCGCCGAACAGCTTGGCGATGGCGAGACTGATCGTCTGCAGGATTATCGAGATGGGTTTGAGCACCCAGCCGATGCCCTGGATGGCGGGGGCGACAATGATGGAAACGCGCTCTGCGTGCCGTGCGGCCACAGTCTTGGGGATCGTTTCTCCAAAGATGAGCAGCACGATGGTGACGGCTGCCGTGGCGACCACCACGGCGAGGTTCTCGTCCTGCATGAGCAGCAACGCTATGCTCGTGGCGATGGCCGCCACCCCGGTGTTGACGAGGTTGTTGCCGAGCAGGATGGGCGGCAGCAGGCGCTCCGGGTGCTCGACCATGCGTTCGACGCGCGCGGCCCCTGCCGTCTTGTCGGTGACGAGCCGCCGCAGGCGCACCCGCTGCACGGAGAGCAGCGCCGCCTCCGAACCTGAGAAGAATGCCGAGAAGAAAAGAAACACCGCCAGCAGAATCAGGCTGGCGGCGCTGACGTCGCTCCACATCGTGGGAAACCTCTCTCCGCCGCGGGTTTGGCTCCGCGCCGGTGCGTATCTGTCATGGCGGGGATGGTAGCATAAGATGCAGGGCGTAGCCCTGCTCTGCTGACATGCTCATCCTTGGCATCGAAAGCTCCTGCGACGAGACCGCCGCCGCCGTGGTGGAGGATGGTCGTCGCGTGCTGTCCGATACCGTCTCGTCGCAAGTGGCGCTCCACGCGCGCTATGGCGGCATCGTGCCTGAGGTGGCGTCGCGCCAGCACCTCTTGCAGATCATTCCGGTCATAGAGGGAGCGCTGAGCGCGGCCGAGGTTGAACTGGCCGACATCGGCGCCGTCGCCGTCACGTATGGGCCCGGCCTCGCGGGAGCGCTGATGGTGGGCGTCAACGCCGCGAAGGCGCTGGCGTTCGCACGTGGACTCCCGCTCGTGGGAGTCCATCACCTGGAGGGACACACCTACGCCGCGTGGCTGGAGTACGACGACCCCGCCACTGACCCGGGGTTCCCGCTCATCGTGCTCATCGCGTCAGGCGCGCATACCGACCTCATCCTCATGCGCGGCCACGGCGACTACGAGTTGTTGGGGCGTACACGCGACGACGCCTCGGGCGAGGCGTTCGACAAGGCGGCGCGGCTCCTGGGACTCGGCTTCCCCGGCGGCCCTGTGGTGCAGCGGACGGCCGAGGGTGTGACGCCGAGCTTCCAGTTGCCCCGCGCGTGGCTCAAGGGCACTCTCGATTTCAGCTTCTCCGGCCTGAAGACGGCGCTGCTGCACAAGGCGCAGGAGCTGGGCGTCTACCCCGCGCCGGAGGAAGGCACCGATCAGGAGGTCGTCGCCGAACTGGCGGCGGCGTTCCAGGAGTCCGTCGTGGACGTCATCTCGGCGAAGGCCGCGGAAGCCGTGCGCCTCTACGACGCGAAAGGGCTGGTGCTCGGCGGGGGCGTCTCCGCGAACGGCCCCTTGCGGCAGGCCTGCCGGGACCGGGTGGACGCGCCCGTGCTCATCCCCGCTCCACGCCTCTGCACGGACAACGGCTCCATGATCGCTGCGGCGGGCTACTACCGGCACAGCAGGGGAGTGGCGCACGGACTCGACCTCGACGTCGCGCCGAGCCTTGCCCTGGCGTGAAGGACTGAACGGATGTACGTCGGACGCATCGTCGCAGCTGGCAGGACGCGGAGCGGCTACAACGCCGTTGCCTACCGCGTCTCCAGCCGCTCCTTCCCGAACCGCATGGCCGTGGACAGCGAGGGCACGATGGTCATCGTGCCGCGCCCCGGCTTTGAGAGCGACCTCCAGCAGAGCCCGTACATCTCCTACAACGCACTCCGCCTGGCGGGCGACTGGGCCATCGCCACGAACGGCTCCCACACCGACCCCATCACCGAGAAGGTGAACGCAGGCCTTCCGGTGCGCGACGCCATGGCGCTGACGCTGCTCGCGATGGACTACGAGCACGACGCCTATGACACCCCGCGCATCGCCGCAGCGGTGCCGCTGCGCGGCGACACCGGCTGGATGGCCATCGTGCGCCGCGACGGGCTGGTCGTTCGGGAGGTGCCGTTGGAGGACGGCGTCGCCCGCTACGTCGCCACCTACGAGACGAACGACGTGCGGGACGACCAGTCGAGTGACTTCGACGCGTCCACGGCGGCGGAAGCTGCGCTCTTCACCGTGACCGGCGGCGCCTTCGCTGGCTTCGAGAAGCCGGTCACGAGCGTCGCCGCCCTCGCGAACGACGCAGGCTTCGCCCTGGGTGTGCACATCGTCGAGTAGGGTGGGGGACGGTTAGAGCAGTCGCCTCAGGCGCGGGTTCGGCGGGGGCGGCTCCGTCTCCTGGGGTACCTCGCGGTCGCTGATGGTGCGGATGTTGGGCAGGAACGCCACCGGTGCAGCGGACGCGATGTAGCTCACGTCGTGGAACACGTCGACCGGCGCGCCCTGGTCGAGCAGCTGCGAGACACGCTCCGGCGTGAGGCGTCCGCTCACGACGATGCCGACCTTTCGCGCACTCATGCTGTCCAGCTTCTCCCGCACGCGCTGGACGTCTTCCGCGGCGACGGGCCTTCCACCCGCGGTTCGTGCGAGGCGGACGCTGTCCAAGTTCGTCCCCGAGGCCCGCGCGACCTGCTCGACCTGCTCCACGATGTCCTTCCGTGGATCGACGTAGGCGATGCGTTGAACATCCGGCGCGACCGCCTTGTCGAACGCCAGCATCGCCTGCACGGCGGTGCCCATCAGCTGCACGAGCGCGCCGGAGACCGTGGCGACGGGCGCGGTGCCTGCGAGCTGCGACCCCAGCACCGTCGAACCGGAGACGCACCCGCCGACGACGGCGGCGTAGTCCATCACCGCGGCGACCGACGGGTGTACGTTGTGCGCGCCCAGCGAGACGACGGGCACGCCGTTCGCGGTCTTCACGACGTCCCGTGCGGCGGTAGCCCAGCCGGTCTGGTGCGCCAGGACCCCGCAGATGGCGGTCTCGTACAGCCCGAACGACGAGTAGGGCGCCTTGATCTCCAGGCAGACCTCGTTCTGCGAAACGTGCGAGCCCTCCTCGACAGCCCACAACTCGCGGTTGCCTTCGGACGTCACCTTGCTGAGGAGCGCCTTCACCTCCAGCGAACCGCTGAGCACGGCCTCGCGGCTGGCGGAGAACTGCATGGAGACGGTGGGGTTCAGTCCTTCATTGCGAAGGATGCGCTGCGTCCGGTGCAGATACACATCGGCAGTGTCGCCGGTGATCACCGACGGACGCACTTCGAATGTGGGGTTACGCATCTGCATGATGCAGATCCATCTAAGAGGGCGTGTAAATGCTATGACGTGCAGGAGCGTGCTTCAATACGCTGACCATTCCTGATTTGCGCTGCTGCGTGCATCAAGGCGCTTCTATGCGCGGTATCCCCCCGAACCGGAGCCGTGCGAGGCCGCGCAGATCGTCCAGCGCTGTCTTCACCACCTTCACTCGCGTATCGGGGTCTTCTTCCCACGCCACGGGGATCTCCTTCCACCGGAACCCGCGCTTCTCCGCGATGACCAGCAGCTCCGTGTCGAAGAACCATCCGTTGTCTTCTATGTGCGGGAGCAGGACGTCTGCCGCGGCCCGGCTCATCGCCTTGAAACCGCACTGCGCGTCGCGGAAGTGCGTCCCCATGCTCAGCCGGATGATGCGGTTGTAAGACTGTGAGATGAACTCGCGCTTGAACGACCGCTCCGTCTGCGACTCCGGCGAGAGCCGTGAGCCCCACGCCAGGTGGTAGCCCTCGTCCGTGATGGCGGCTACGAGCGGCGGGAACGCGTCGAGTCCCGTCGAGAGGTCCACGTCCATGTACGAGACCACGTCCGCCGTGCTCTCACGCCACGCGCGTTTGAGCGCCCGCCCGCGCCCGCGCTCGTCCAGGTGGATGACCCCCACCTCGCCCGGACGCGACTCCGCGAACCCGGTGGCGACCGCCAGCGTCGCATCGGTCGAACCGTTGTCCGCGACGACGATGCGCCACTCGTGCGGAAGGTTGTCGCGCAGGAACGCCCCCAGCGTCTCGATGCAGCGCGGTAGCGAGTGCTCCTCGTTCAGGACGGGTATGACGACGTCAACGGTTGCCATCGGTTACTGCTGCTCCTTCAGGGCCACGGGCCGCAGGGCAGCGGCTACAGCGAACGGGTCGGACGCGACGACCGGCTCCGCGAACAGTTCCATGGCGCCGATGTCGCTCGTCCTCAGGCCGAGCGGGCCCCGGTCGACGGTGCGGATGACGCACGGGAAGCCCTGCCAGTCTTCAGGTGTCTCGCCCAGGGGTGGCAGAAGCGCGCCTGCGTTGAACGACTGCACGCCGAGCGCGTCGCGGAACACAGCGAGCGTGTCGTACAGCGCGTCCGCTGCATCCTCATCGAACGCGGACGCGATGATGAGCGTCTCCTTCTCCTTCGTGGGTGTGAGACTCGCCAGCACGCGGACGTTTCCCCGTGCGCACGCGAGGCCGAGCGCGCCGTGCGTGGCAGCGAGGTCGTCGAAGTAGTCTGCGCCGTGCTCCTCGCGATATGCGGTGGCGGCGCGCCGGAGCGCCTCGATGCGGGCGTAGTGCCGTCCGCGCGCGAGTTGCACCTGCGCGTGCCCGTGAACGATCGAGCCTCCGGACCGCCAGAGGCAGTTCCAGAGGAAGAATGGGTAGACCGCGTTCGGGTCCGCCCCGTGCGCCGCAGCGAACCAGCGGTTCGCCAGCTCCACGCAGCCGTGCACAGCCGCGCGGTCGAACCGCAGCGGGTTTGCCTCCCCGAAGATGAGCAGGCTGTGGTGCGCGTCGTACTTCGCCACGTTGGCGGCGGTCAGCGCGGTGTCGTTGTGGAGGCGTCCGAACAGGTCCTCCGGCGTGTTCTCCTCGGGCTGTGCCCACGGGTCGTTCGCCAGTTCGTCCCGGATATCGGGCGAGGCCCCGCCCCGCATCGGTCGCCGTGCCCGCAACTCGTTGAAGATGGCGGCTTCGCCGGTGACGAGGTTCGAGACGCGCACGACGCGCTGCGACTCCACCGCCGCCACGCTCCCGAACGTGCGCTCCACCCATGGGGCCATCGTCGACGGGACGCGCAGGCGCCCCTCGCTCTCGGTCACGTCGTAGATGCGGCGGAAACGTGCGGCATCGTCCGGCGCGAGGCACTGCACCTGTTCGCGCAGGTTCAGTATGGACGGGGGCAGCGGGGCAGCGGTCAAAGCGTCGTGTCTGTGGGGTTCGTAGCTGCAAGTGTGCGTTCGAGCGAGAGTTTGTCCAACTGCAACTGGACGGGGATGGGGTACTTGCCGGTGAAGCAGGCGTCGCAGAACCCTTTGCCGGACGGATCGCCGCTGACGGCCTCGTGCAACTGATCGACGCTCAGATAGCCAAGCGAGTCCGCATCGATCTCCTTGCATATCTCCGGGATGGACCTGCCGGTTGCGATGAACTCGGCTTTCGTTGCCATGTCCACGCCGAAGAAGCAGGGGTCGGTGATGGGCGGCGCGCAGACGCGAACGTGCACCTCCCGCGCGCCCGCCTTACGGAGCAGCGCGACGATGCGCGGCGTGGTCGTACCGCGCACGATGCTGTCGTCCACCACGATCACTCGCTTGCCGCTGAGCACTTCCGGCAACGGATTGAACTTGTTGCGCACGCCAAGCTCGCGGAACCACTGGTCCGGCTCGATGAACGTCCTGCCCATGTAGCGGTTCTTGATGAGCCCGTAGGCGAACGGGATGCCGGATTCGTGCGCATAGCCGATGGCGGCGGAGTTGGCCGACTCTGGCACGGGGATGACGATGTCCGCGTCTACCGGGTGTGCCTGCGCGAGCGCCATCCCCATGCGTGTTCGCGAGGTGTGCGTGAGGGAGCCGTCCAGAATCGAGTCCGGGCGGGCGAAATAGATGTGCTCGAAGACGCAGTGCGCCTTGCGGGTGTCGGGAACCTGCGACGGGATGCTCCGCAGGCCAGTGCGGCTGATGACGACCGTCTCGCCGGGTTCGACGTCGCGCACGAACTGCGCGCCGACGTGGTCGAGGGCGCAGCTCTCCGAGGCGATGATCCAGCCGCTCTGCTCGATGCGCCCGATGCAGAGCGGATGCACGCCGAGCGGATCGCGGATGCCGAGCAACGTGTCCGGCGTGCACACCGTAAGCGAGTACGCGCCCTTGAGCGAGCGCATCATATAAGCCGTCTTCTCCTCCCACGAGTCGCCGGGCGCCCATGCGAGCAGGTGCGCGACGACCTCCGAGTCCGTGCCGGTTGTGCAGGTCACGCCCCAGTCGTCCAGCAGCCGCTGGCGCAGCTCCACGGCGTTGATGACGTTGCCGTTGTGCGCGAGTGCCAGCTCGACGCGCGGGCCCTTGGAGACGATGGGCTGCGCGTTCAGCGGGCTGCTGGAGCCTGTGGTGGAGTAGCGCGTATGCCCGATGGCGATGTGGCCGGGCAGCCGCTCCAGGTCCTCCTGGCGGAAGACGTTGGAGACGAGCCCCTGGTTGGTGAAGTTACGGAGCGTCCGCCCGTCCGCGGCGGCGATGCCTGCGCTCTCCTGCCCGCGGTGCTGCAGGGCGAACAGGCCGTAGAAGGCGGCCTGCGCGGCTTCGTCGTGGGTCGATCCGGGGAGGTATGCGCCGATGACCCCGCACGCTTCGTGGGGAGCGTCGGACTCAACGACAGGCAACCTGCGGCCTATTGCCAAGAGAGCCTCGCTCAAGGGGTCAGGACTGGTAGCCGGATGTTAATCATTCTACGGCCAAACAAGCAAACCGGCGAGCCCGACGTTTTCACCCGGTTTTACTGGCGCGCTGCTGCGGCAGACCCCAGGTTCGCCAACACCTCGGCGGTCGGGCGCACCGAACACCACTCCGCGAGGGATGGGAGATCGGGCGAGTCCGGCGGGTACGTGGCGTCGGCGATGACGGTGATGTCGTAGCCGAGCGCGACGCCGTCGAGCGCCGTCGCCCACACGCACCCGGTCACGGCCCCGCCGGTCATGATGAGACGGTGGGCGTTCAGGTTCCGCAGGATGCGGTGCAGGGGGGTGTAGCCGAAGCCGCTGCCGCCCTTCTTCTCGACCACGTAGTCGTCCTCTTCCGGTCGCAGCTCGTCCACCATCTCGGCGCCCCACGTGCCGTAGGCGCAGTGCGTGACCCCCGGTGGGAGCGTGCGCGCTCGCCGGTGCGTCCTGCTGTGGACGTCGTCCGAATTGTCCTGGCGGCGCACCACCCGCACGTAGACGACGGGCCACCCGCGCTCGCGCATAGCCGCGCTCAACTGCTGCGTGTTCTCGGTGATGCTCACCCGCTTCTCCTCCGGCATCGGGTCGCTGAGGCCGTACAGGACGTGCGGGCGCTCCGCGTTCATGAAATCGTTCTGCATGTCCACGAGCACCATCGCGTAGTCGGGGCCGGGGCGCGGGGCTGGCGGCGCGGCGGACGCGGCGGCATGAACGTCTTCCGCGAGCACGACCTCGGCCTGCTTGCGCGGCGCGTGCAGCTTCGCGGCGTTCGGCGGATACAGCGCGTCCTCGACGACGAACTGCTCGTACCCCAGCCGTCCGCCGGTGCGCGCGGTCTCGGCGATCGAGTCCGTCACCCCGCCGCCAACGACGATGCACTGAGTGACGCCGAGGTTCGTGAGGAGGCGGTCGAGGTGCGTGTTGTCGTAGGCGCTGTGCCCCTTCTTGACGAGAACGTAGTCGTCCGGAGCTGCGTCGAGTCCGTCCACGACTTCAGCACCCCACGAACCCTCGATGAAGAACGGGCCCGTCTCCTGCAGGCGGCGCTCCAGCCAGAGAGGCGCGTAGGTGCTGTCGGCGAAGTCGGGGCGCAGGCCGGTCTTCACCCATACGATGGGCCTGCCTGCCTCGCGCATCAGGTCGATGAGTCCACCCCACGCGTCCACGAGGCGGGACGCCTCGTTGGCGTCGGGCGCCTGCCCTGCGCGACCCAGCGCTCCGTCGGGATGGAGGGCGTCGCGCTGAACGTCGACCAGCAGCAGCGCAGCGTTATCGAGAACGATCTGCATCTCCCCACCTCCTCGCACTGTGAGGGTGTCGCGGCCATCATAGGGGCGCAGCCGCACCGGCTCAAGAGATGTCCGGTCGTGGTGAGCCTGTCGAACCGCGTCCTACTCCTTCGGCGCGGGGCCGAGCACCCGGTACTGCCGGTCGGCGGTGCGCTCCGCCACGGGCAGCACCTCCAGGACCATGCGGGAGAGGCCGACGACCTCGCCGTCGGCGTCGAAACTGTAGTTGTCGCCTATCGCGCCGCTCCAGGTGATGTTGTACATGCAGTCCCGGAATCCGTCCGCATCCTGGTCGTCGCCGGTCTGCCTGAGGCACTCGGCCGCGATGTAGACGTCGTCGTACGCGGAGCTCAGGTGCCAGGGCTGCGTCACGTAGTCGTAACGCTCCCGGAAGTCGGCCAGCACCTGCCGGGCCTTCTCGTTGTTCGGGTCCAGGGCCGTGGCGACGGCCTTCATGCCGGTCGCGGCTTCACCCGCGATGTCCAGGGCGGTCGTTCCCACAGCTATGGTCTCCGCGTAGATCGGCCCCTCGTATCCCAGCTCCCGGGCCTGCTTCATGATGGTGCCTGCCGAGAACTCCGACTGGGGCGCTATATGCAGCGCGTCGGGGTTGGCCTCGAACAGCTTCGTCAGCTGGGTCCTGAAGTCGGCCACGTCGGAGGCGTACGACTCAGCAGCCACCACCTGCCCGCCGCGCTGTTCGAACTGCGCGACCGTGGAGCGGCGCACGCCCTCGGCGTAGTCGGTGGCCTCGGTGATCGTCGCGAGCGCGCGCGCCCCGTCTATCCAGAGGGCGTTCCCGGTGCCGACACCCACCTCCAGGTCGTTGATCTGCGTGCGGAATATGTAGTCGCCCGCGTTGGCGATGTCCGGGTTGCTCGCCAGCCCGGAGAACAGGATCACGCCGTCGGCCTCCGCCAGCGGAGCGACGCCGAGCATCGCGCTGCTGCACGAGGTGCCCAGGATGATCTTCACGCCCTCCACGTCGGTGAGTTTGCGGTAGGCGGTGATGGCGTCCTGGGCGTTGCACTTGGAGTCCTCGACCACGAACTCGAGGCGGCGTCCGTCGATGCCGCCCGCGGCGTTGATCTCGTCCGCTGCCATCTGTTTGGACTGGCTGGCTACCGTGCCGTACGTCTCACCGGCGCCTGTCAGCGACTCCATCACGCCGATCGTGAACGGCTCGTCCTGGCCGTCGTCGCCGTCACCGCAGGCGATGGCTCCCAGCGCAAGGACGGGCAGCAGGCCGAGGATGAGGAGTAGTTGACGCAGGGGGTTGATCAAGAGAGGACCTCCGAAGTCCGGTGTAGGGTGGCTGCGAGTGTAGCATGAGGCTCTGTTGCCTCCATCCGGTGCATCCTGTCCTCCGGGGTGCGCCTCTCGCCGTGGCAGGTGGTTCACGCGGGAGCGCGCTTCCTGCTAGAATGCCTTTTCGTTGCGCCGTGCGCTTCACCTGTGCGCGGCGCGTCGTGTGAGACTGGAAGGAATGCTCCGCCAACTTCGCTGGAAATCGCTCCTCGCCATCATCATCATCGTTGGCGTCGCTGCCGCTGCGCTCATTGTGCCGGACTACCGCATACCCGGCATCGGCGCGCGTGGCTCGCAGGACATCCTCGGCCTGCGGCTGGGGCTGGACCTCGCGGGCGGCACGCAACTCATCTATCAGGCCGGAGTGGAAGGCGAGGTCCCGACCGCGGAGCAGATGCAGGGCCTCGTCAGCACCATCACGCGCCGCATCGACCGGCTCGGTGTAGCCGAACCGTCCATCCAGCAGCTCGGCGAGGACCGGCTGCTCATCCAGTTGCCCGGCGTCGAGGACACCCAGCAGGCGAAGGACCTCATCGGCCAGACCGCGCAGTTGGAGATCGTCGAGCGCATCTGCGACAACGCCTCCTGTACCGCGTTCGAAGACCGCCCGAGCGGCCTCACCGGTGGCGACATGGCCCGCGCCTTCCCGAGCCAGGACCAGACGACGAACCGGCCGGTCCTGAGCTTCGAGCTGAACCGGGATGCAGCGCAGCAGTTCGCGGTGATGACGCAGCGCATCTTCTCCACGAACATCACCGACAGCCCGGACCAGTTGGCGTTCGTGCTGGACGGCGAGGTGCTCGTGTCGGCGGTCGTGAACAGCCCCATCCTCGCGGGTGTCGGCATCATCCAGGGCACCTTCACCTCGGAAGAGGTCCGGCAGCTCGCGATACAGGTCGAGTCCGGCCGCCTGCCGGTGGACATCGAGGAGATATCGTCGAGCGTCGTCGCAGGCTCGCTCGGAGCGCAGTCGCTGGACGAGGCGCTCATCGCGGGCGGCGTCGGGCTGCTCCTGGTGCTCTTCTTCATGGCGGCCTACTACCGGGTCTCCGGGGTCGTCGCCGGCATGGCGCTCATCTGCTACACCCTCATCGTCCTCGCCCTCTTCAAGCTCATTCCGGTCACGCTCACGCTGGCGGGACTGGCCGGGTTCATCCTCTCGCTCGGCATGGCGGTGGACGCCAACATCCTCATCTTCGAGCGCCTGAAAGAGGAGTTGCAGATAGGCCGCACCGTGCAGCTTGCCATGCAGATCGGCTTCAACCGCGCTTGGCCGTCCATCCGTGACGGCAACGTCTCCACCATCCTCATCGCGCTCGTGCTCTTCTTCTTCGGCAGCGGGTCGGCGAACTCGGCGGTGACCGGCTTCGCGGTATCCCTGCTCATCGGTGTGCTCACGAGCATGTTCACCGCCATCTTCATCAGCCGGAACCTGCTGGGCATCGTCGCTGCGACGTGGTTGCGGCGCTCCGGACGGTTTTTCACTCCCGATGCGGGCAGGCGCGACCGCGCCGCACCGGCGGGAGGAGGCGGCTGATGCGCGTCGCCAGCTTCCGCAAGTGGTTCTTCGGCATCTCGGCGCTGCTCGTGCTCCTTTCCGCTGCGTCGCTCATCTCGTTCCAGTTGAAACCGGGCATCGACTTCACCGGCGGCGCGGCGATCACCGCCACTTACGAGACGGACGTGACCTCCTCGCGGGTCGCGGACGCGCTCAGCCGCGTGGGCCAGCCGGACGCCATCGTGCAGGGTTCCGGCAGCAACACGTTCTTCATCCGCCTCGGCATCCTGGAGCTGGACGAGCGCGACGCCGCCGGGAACGTCGTGCGCCGCGGCGACGAGTCCCGCGTACGGGATGCGCTCGCGGAGGTCGGCCCGGTCGAGATTGGCTCGTTCGACTCGGTCTCCGGCATCATCGGCTCGGAGAACGTGCGCAACGCCACCATCGCCGTCATCGTGGCCTCGCTCGTCATCCTGATCTACGTGACGTGGGCGTTCCGCCGCGTGCCGTCGCCGTTCCGCTACGGCGTCGCAGCCGTCGTCGCGCTCGTGCACGACGTCTTCATCGTCCTGGGAGTCTTCTCGGTGCTGGGCGAGACGATCAACCTGGAAGTGAACGCCATGTTCATCACCGGGGTGCTCACCACCATCGGCTACAGCGTCAACGACACCATCGTCGTCTTCGACCGCCTGCGGGAGAACGTGGCGCGTTACGCCGGAGTGAGCACGCGCGAGCTCGTGAACCTGAGCGTCCGCGAGACGATAGCCCGCTCGCTGAACACGTCCATCACGCTCATCGTGGTCGTCGTCACGCTGCTCCTCTTCGCCGGCCCTTCCATCCGCCCGCTGCTCTACGTGCTGCTGGCGGGCGTCACGGTGGGGACGTACAGCTCCATCTTCATCGCGAGCCTGCTCCTCGTCTCCTGGGACGAGGGCGAGATAGGCCGCTTCTGGCGCCGCGTCCGTTTCAAGCGCGCCACCGCGTAGCCCCTACGGCCGCAACACGATTCGCCCCACGACCTCGCGACGCTTCACGGCACGGCAGGCGCGCATCACCGACTCCGCGGAGAGCGGCAACTCCTCGTGCACCAGCGGCGACACCTGCCCGCGTTCCATCAGCGACAACGCGCGTTCCACGTGCCGCCGCTCGACCCCGAGGCTCCCCACGAGCGTGAGTTCACGAAAGACCGCTTCGGCGGGAGCGAACGGCGCGGCGTCCGGCGACGTCTGTCCCACGAGCGCGATGCGCCCGCCGCGCCGCATCGCCGTGACGAGACGTCCCAACGACGCTCCCGTCGTGTCGAGCGCGGCGTCCGCGCCCTCGCCGCCGGTCAGCGCCGCGACGACCTCCTCCCACGGTTCGCCGTCGAGCAGGACGGTGTCGAGCCACGGCTCACTCTCCAGCCGCTGCGCCTTCTCAGGGGAACCGGTGATGCCGATGACGCTCGCGCCGAGCGCGTGTGCCGTCTGCGCCGCGTGTGCGCCGACGCCTCCGCTGACGCCGGTCACCACGAGGGTCTGGCCCTCGGCGACCCCGCACGCCTCCAGCGCCCTGAGCGCAACGCCGATGGGCGAGGCGAGCAGCGCGCCGCCCGCCGCGGCCATCCCTTGCGGCAGCGGAACGAGCGATGCCGCAGGCGCGGTCAGCATCTCCGCGAAACCGCCGTCGCGCCGGTGTCCGATGTCGCCCGGCATCACGACAGCCTCGGTTCCCACGAGGTTCACAGCAACGCCCTCGCCGACGCCGCACACGACGCCCGCCACCTCGTGGCCCGGGACGCGCGGCAGCGTCACCCCTCGCCGGAGCGTGCCCTCCATGATGAGCGCGTCGTGGTGCGAGAAGCCGCACGCCGCTACGCGCAGCAGCGCCTCGCCCGGCGCGGGCTCCGGGTCGGGCAGGGTCGCGTCGCGCAGGTGCGGCTCCGTCCCTGCTGCGTCGAGGACGACAGCTCTCATGCGGATACTCTAACCGGACTTGGCGGCGGGTGTACGATGTGCGCGCAGAGGAGGGGCGCCATGCACGTCGACGATTTCATCGAGGAACTCTGGACGTACGCGAACAGCTTTCCCATGCGGGAGCACCCGTGGTTCCGAGGCATCGCGGAGCACTGGTGGACGCGCGAGCAGATCATCGCGGGCGAGGTACAGCACTACCTGCGCGTGCGGGAGAACCCGGTCTACTTCGGCTACATCGCGGCGCACGCCGCCGAGGAGCGCCTGCCCGGCCTCACCGAGGCGGTGCTGGAGAACTACATGGAGGAGCTCTCCGGCGAGCGCACCCACGTCGACATCATGTTCCAGTTCCTGGAGGAGGGCGGCGTGTCCCGCGAGGACGCCGACAACGCGCAACCGGCGCCGGGGACGCTCGCGGCGATCGAGATGATCCTCGGCCACTGCCAGCGCCGCTCTGCGCTGGAGGGCGTCGCGATGCTGGCGTTCGTGGAGAGCCAGCACGGCGGACCGGACGGCGCGGCGGCGTCCGCTTACCCGGCGCTCGTGGGTCACTACGGCTTCTCGGAGTGGGCGGCGGAGACGTACCGCATCCATGCCGAGCAGGACGCGGGGCACGGTCGGAGCCAGATCGACGTGATCAGGCGCTACGCGACCACCGACGAGATGCAGGCGAAGATACGGCGCGCGGTGCGGCTCGGGCTGACGGCGTGGAACCTCGAGTACGACGGCCACGTGCAGGCGATGACCGGCCTCCGCGACCACTGGGACGGTGGCCATCCGCTCATCCACCAGAACCCGCCGATGCACGTCCCTCTGTCATGAAAGACAAACAGCTCGATGCCGCAAGCTTCGTCGGGCGAGCCGCTACGATGCTGGCCCTGGGGTTCTTCGTGGAGCGTGTCGGGACCGCGTATTTCGGCGCGGTGTGGGGTGCGGTGACCGCCATCGTGACGATGCTGGCCATCCTCGCCGGGATCGTGCTGTGGCCGCGGCTGCAGCGCAAGGATAGTGAAGAAGAGCAGGCC
Source organism: Dehalococcoidia bacterium (assembly GCA_034422595.1). GTDB lineage: Bacteria > Chloroflexota > Dehalococcoidia > Lucifugimonadales > Australimonadaceae > Bin16. Next base: position 115,644 of record DAOUJO010000017.1, read on the forward strand.
GAGAGTCCCGGCGAAGGAGCAGGCCCTTAGAACGGGAACTCGTCGGGCAGCGCTGACCGAAGCTCGGCGTACTCAGGGTCGCCGGCATACTCGTTGGCGATGCTTTCGAGGCGCTCGGCGAGCTCCTCGACCGGCATCCGGAACACGCTCGAGACCATACCCGTGGTCTCCTCGAAGTCTCCCCTTCAGTTCCGGTATCAGCCGCGCATCCGCTCCATGAGGTAGCGGTCTTCTTCGCGCATGCTCCCATTGTAGCCGCCTCCGCAAGCCTGCGCGGCGTACGGCTACCGCGAGAACCCCACGGGATGGAACGTGATTAGCTCTGTCGATGCGACAGGGCTGCCATCGGCGTCTGCCGTCACCGCGAGCCGCGTGAGCACGCGCCACTCCTGGTCCTGCCACCGCACGCGAAGGATTACGAACGCGTTCTCCACCAGTTCGCCCTGCGGCTCGTCGTACCCCACGGTGAACTCGAGCCGTGCGCTTGCGCCGGACGCCAGCGGCGGCTGCGCTGTCAGCGGTACCGCCTCCGCTCGGAAGCGCCTGTGTGGCAGCCACGCTTCCAGCAGCTCGATCGGCCCTTCTTCCTCGTTCCGCACTGTGAATGCAACGTCCCACGCGCCCGGTTCGCCGGAGGCCGGGCCGGTTTGCAGAACAGTGATGGACGGGCTCGTCATGGCGTCAGGATATATCTCCGTCGGTGCCCGGTGGGTCGTGCCGAAGCAGACGATATTCGTAAGAAGTAACGGGGATCGCACTGTGAACCTGCGCAACGATGGCTTTGCTTGACCGGTCTACCCCTGCTCGGTAGTATCGCCGAGCGGGATATGCGCGTGACGCAACCCGGGGAGGAGGCGGCGAAATGGCGCACGTCGATTACAAGGACATGCGGGACTACCTCGGCGTTCTGGAGGAGAACGGCCTGCTCAAACACGTCACCGCACCGGTCGACCTCGACTACGAACTTGGGGGCATCGCGGCGCGTGGGCTCGACAAGGGCGGCGACAGTCTCGTGGGGCTGCTCTTCGAGAACATCAATGGCTACCCCGGCAAGCGGGTGGTCGCGAACATCCTCGCCAAAACGGAGCAGCTCGCGCTGGCTATCGGCGCTGAGCCGGACGACATGACGCTCTACGAACGCATCGGGGAGGCGCGGCAGAGCCCCATCGCTCCGGTGCAGGTGTCGGAGGCGGTCTGCCAGGAGGAGGTTATCGCTGAGGAGGATGTGAACCTGCACGATCTGCCCATTCCGTGGTGGCACGAGGGCGACGCCGGGCGCTACATAGGCACGACCGCAGGCGTCACGACGATGGACCCCGAGACCGGCTACATCAACCAGGGGCTCTATCGCTGCATGATCCTCGATGACAAGACGTTCTCCCTGCAGGCGCGCGGCGGCCACGAGATCGGCGAGAACCCCACGAAGACCGGCTATGGCGGGCAGTCCCATATCCTCATGAACGAGGCGCAGGGGAAGCCGACTCCGGTCGCGCTCGCCATCGGCATGGACCCCGCGCTCACCTACGCCGCGGGTGCGTTCGTGCACTCGGACGAGATAGAGCACGCCGAGTACGCTTTCGCGGGTGCGCTGAAAGGCGAGCCTATCGAGATCGTGAAGTGCCTCAACAGCGACCTCCTCGTCCCCGCCTACTCCGAGATGATCATCGAGGGCGAGATATTGCCCTACGAGCGCATCAACGAGGGGCCGCACGGCGAGCACCAAGGCTTCTACACGGCGGTGGACAACGTGTTCATCGTGCACGTGAAGTCGATCTCGCACCGGAAGGACGCCATCCACTACGGCCTGATATGCCGCCAGCAGGAGGACTACCCCAAGTTTATGTACTCGGCGGGGATGCGCACGCGCCTCGAGGAGATGGGCATCGCCGACCTGCTGGAAGACGTGTGGTGCCCGGACAGCACCGGCGGCGGCTTCGGCGTCTTCGCCATCATCGCTGCGAAGGCCAGGACGCCCGCCGACGTGGCGCGCATCAAGGAAGCGATAACCAACCTCAAGGAAGAGCGTTACCTCGTCCGCAGGCCCCGCTGGACGATCGTCGTGGACGACGACTGCGACGTTCGGGACTGGGCGGAAGTGATGTGGCGGGTCGCGCTCGGCGTGATGCCGGATGCGCACCTGAGCATCAGTGAACGCAATAACGCGATATGGCACGAGCCGCTGGAGGTAGAGTTCGACGCGGGCTCCTGCGTCTTCGTCGACGCAACGTTCAAGACGAAGCGCGGGTTCGACCGCCCCATCAATGCGTTGAGCAGGGACCTGAAAGCGCGCGTCGATGGGCGCTGGCGGGAGCTGGGGCTCGACTAGCGGCACGGGCGCTGCACGAAAGGACGACAACCATGACGACCGAAGCGGAGATGGGGGTCGCGTACGACGACCTGCGTTCCTACATCGAGGCATGCCAGGCAGCCGATGACTGGCGGCTTATCGAGGGCGCTGACTGGGACGCGGAGATCGGAGCGCTGACTGAGGCGGCGGCCGACCGCATACCGGAGCCGCCGATGCTCCTGTTCGACAACATCAAGGGCTACCCGGAGGGCTACCGCGTCGTCAGTCTCACGGAGTCGTCGTGGAAGCGCGCGTGCATCGCGCTGGGCCTGCCGCTGGACCGTCCGAAGCTGGAACTGGTGCGGATGGCGGCCCGGAAACTGAAGGCCGCGCACGACAATCTCATCGGCCCTACCGAGGTGACGAGCGGCCCCGTGATGGAGAACGTGTTCGAGGGCGAGCACGTCGACGTCTGGCAGTTGCCCATCCCCCGCTACCACGCCGCGGACGGGGGCCGCTATCTCGGCACCGGCGGCGTGCTCATCAACAAGGACCCGGAGTCGGACTTCATCAACGTCGGCACCTACCGGATGCAGGCGCACGAGAAAGACCTGCTCGGTCTGTGGATGAGCCCCGGCCAGCAGGGCAGGCAGATATGCCAGCGCTACTGGGACCAGGGGAAGGCTGCGCCGGTCGTTGCCGCCTACGGGCTTGACCCGCTCACGTTCTCTGCCGGACACATGAAGCTTCCGTGGGGGAAGAGCGAACTGGATCTGGCCGGCGGTCTGCGCGGGCGTTCCGTGGACGTCATCCCGGGCCCCATCACCGGATTGCCCATACCGGCTGGGGCGGAGATAGCGATCGAGGGAGAGGTGCCGCCCCCTTGGGAGCAGGCCGAGGAGGAGGGGCCGTTCGGAGAGTGGCCGGGCTACTACTCCGGCGGCACGCGCGGCACCGGCGAACCGCAGCCGGTCATCCGCATCAAGGCGCTCTACCACCGCAACTCTCCCATCATCCACAACCAGGCACCTATGTGGCCGGGCGCGGCGAAGTTCGCCATCCCGATCGGCGCGGGTCTCCTGTGGGACCAATTGGAGGCAGCGGGCATACAGGACATCACCGGCGTCTTCTCCTACACCGGCTACCTCGTTGCCATCTCCATCAAGCAGCGCTACGCCGGACACGCGAAGCAGACCGGCCATGCAGCGGTCTCCGCCGCATCGGGCGCGCGCAACGGGCGGTACGTCGTCATCGTCGACGAGGACATTGACGTCACGGACCTCAAGGAGGTCATCTGGGCGATGCAGACGCGCGTCGACCCCTACACCGACATCGAAACGATAGAGGGGACGTGGAGCACACCGCTCGACCCCCGGATGCCGCCGGACAAGCGCGCGAGCGGCGACCACACGAACAGCAGGGCCATCTTCTACGCCGTACGCCCCTTCCACTGGAAGGACGAGTTCCCCGTGGTCAGCCGCACCCCGGCCGATCTGCGCCAGAGCGTGATAGAGAAGTACCGCGACATCCTCCCGTTCCCGGGGTTCTAGTCCGGCGGACGCAGCGTTGATCGAACGGGCGCGGCGCAGCCGCGCCCGTCGGCATGTGTCGATGTCCGACGCCTGCCCGGTAGCGCCCTACGCCCGGGTTCGGGATAATGGGCTATCCCTAACGCAGGAGGGGTGCGTTGCGCATCGGGGCTCACGTTTCCGGATCAGGCTCGCTCGACAAGGCCATAGACAGGGCGCTGGACATCGGCGCGGAGTGCATCCAGCTCTTCCCCTCCGCCCCGCAGGGGTGGGGTTTCAAGGTCCCGGACGAGAAGGTCGTCGCCGAGTTCAAGCGCAAGGCGTTCGAGCAGGGCATCGGCCCGAACGTCTTTCACGGCATCTACCTCGTCAGCCTCGCTGCGGAGGATCCGGCACTCGTGGAGCGCGGCAAGGCGTCGCTCGTCAAGTACATGAACGTCGCGGGCGACATGGGCGTGCAGGGCGTCATCTTCCACCTGAACAGCCACAAGGGGCGCGGCTTCGACGGCGTGTTCGGGCAGGTCACCGAAGGGATCCGCGAGGTGCTGGCGCAGTCGCCCCCGGACGTGCAGCTCATCCTGGAGAACAGCGCGGGTATGGGCAACCACATCGGCTCCAAGTTCGCGGAGATCGGCGCGTTCGTGCGCGAGCTGGACGACCCGCGCGTGCAGGTCTGCCTCGACACGCAGCACTCCTTCGCCGCGGGCTACGACCTCCGCACTCCGGACGGCGTCGACGCCGTGATGGACGAGTTCGACCGCGACATCGGCATCCGGCACCTCGTCGCCGTGCACTGCAACGACTCGAAGCCTCCGCTCGGCGGTGCGGTCGACCGGCACGAGAACATCGGCGAGGGGCAGATGGGCATCGGCGCGTTCGAATCGATACTGGGCCACTCTGCGTTCGCCAACGTGCCGTTCTACCTCGAGGTGCCCGGCTACGAGGGGAAGGGGCCGGACGAGCCGAACGTGACCACGATGAAGTCGGTGCGGGAGCGCGCTGCGCCGGACGCAGGCTGACCCGCGATGCGCAAGCGGCAGTTCGAGGAGCTGGTCAGGCGCGCGGTCGAGGAGGTGGCGGACGACTGGCCGGATGCGAAGAAGGAGGGATGGCCCGTATTCGTGGAGAACCTCCTGAGCAACAACGTGGACATCCAGGTGCGCCGCGAGCCGACGAAACGGCAACGCAGGTCGCTGGGACTCAGGCAGGACGAGACGTTACTCGGTCTCTACGAGGGCGTGCCGCTCACGGACCGCGATGGCTACAACATGGTCCTGCCGGACGTCATCACCATCTTCCAGATACCCATTGAGGAGATGTGCGAAACGGAGGAAGAGGTGATGGAGGAGGTGCGCAAGACGCTCGTGCACGAGGTCGCGCACCACTTCAGCATCACGGATGAGGAACTCGAAGAGTGGGGCGTCGCGTAGCCGCCGCTATCCCACGCGGACGGCGCGCGCGGCCGTGAGCCGCTCTTCGGCGAGACGGTTCGCAGCCTCTGCCGTCGTGACGCCCTCCGCATCCGCGATCGCGAGCACCCGCTGCATGTTCTCATATATGGTGGCGGTGTGGGCGCGCGCGCCCTCGCGGTCGTAGGGCTGCCCTATCTCGAAGTAGACGTTCGTCACGCCTCCCGCGTTCGCGATGAAGTCCGGCGCGTAGACGATGCCGCGCTCCACCAGCCGCTGCGCGTCACCCGGCGTGGCGAGCTGGTTGTTCGCTGCGCCGCAGATCACGTCACAGCGAAGGCGGGGCAGGGTTGCCTCGTTCAGCGTGCCGCCCAGCGCACACGGCGCGAATACGTCGCACTCCGCGTCGTAGATGGCGTCGGGCGTCACGAGCGACGTGCGCGGCAGGCCCGATGCGCGCTGCAGCGCGTCGTCGTGGATGTCGGTCACGATGAGCTCCGCGCCCGCCTCCACGAGGTGCGAGGCGAGCGACGACGCGGCGTTGCCGAAGCCCTGGATGGCGACGCGCCGTCCCTCCAGCGAATCGCTGCCCCACGCCGCCTCGGCGCAGGCGCGCATCGCCTGGAACACCCCGAACCCGGTCATGCCTGCGGGGTTCCCGCTGCCGCCCAACTCCTCCGGCAGACCTACGACGTGCTGCGTCTCCTCGGCTATCCACACCATGTTCTGGGCGTTCGCGCCCACGTCCTCGGTCGTGACGTAGCGCCCTCCGAGCGACTCCACGAACCGCCCGTAGGAGCGGAACATCGCCTCGGTCTTGTCGGTGCGCGGATCGGCGACGATGAGCCCCTTGCCTCCGCCGAGGTTGAGGCCCGCCGCCGCTGACTTGTACGTCATCGCGCGGGAGAGGCGCAGGACGTCCATGATGGCGTCCTCGTCCGTGGGATGCGGCCAGATGCGCGTGCCGCCGAGCGATGGCCCCAGCGTGCGGTCGTGGATGGCGATGAACGCCTTCACGCCGTTGGCGGGGTCTGTCCAGACGGCCAGTTCTTCGTGCCCGCTCGCCTGCATGTACTCGATGAATTCCATGGCTCACATCCTCTCTGGAGCTATGTTAATCGTAGCACTTCCGGCGGATACGTGCACGCCTGTAGATGTTCAGCTTCACTCATCGTGGTGCGGTTCCTGCAGGAGTCCCCGCCAGCCCTGCATGAGGCCGATGCCCTCGCGCGGCAGCACCACGATCGCGAATATGGTCGTTGGGCCCAACAGCACGAGGTGCAGGATGAGCCCGAACCCGATCCCCAGCTCGCGCGGCACGTCCCATAGCGCCAGTATCTCCACCACCGCGAGCTCGAACGTGCCGACGGCGCCCGGCAGCCCCGGTAGGGACGTCGCGAAGAAGATCGCGCCGAGCGCGACGATGGTCGCCTGGAAGATCGAAATCTCGATCCCCATGCCCTGCGCCAGCACCCACGCGCACGGTCCCAGCAGGAGCGAATAGATGATGGTCAGCGACCCCGTGGTCGCCAGCTCCCGCTTCCGTTGCATCGCCTCGCTTATCGTCTGCTCGTAGGTGAGGATCCCCGGTATCTTTCCCAGCAGGGTGATGCGGCGCGCCACCCGCCCCAGGTTCAGCAATAGCACGAAGAAGACGATGAGTATCCCGCTCAGGTAGATCGCCGGGCCTGCGAAGTCGGCTATCCGCGGCTCGGACACGATCGCCGTGAACGCGAAAGCCATCGTGAACATGATGTCCTGCACGCGCGTCATCACGATGGTCGCCACCACGGTCGGCGCGGGGTGCCTGTCCCGCAGCGTCAGCATCGTCAGCACGGCGGGCTCGTCCATCAGCCGCACCGGCGCGAAGTTGTTCAGGCCCAGCGCCGCCATCTCCACGTTGAAGAGCCGCCAGGTGGTGACGCGCTCGGACGTCCACATAAGCCGCCACCGGTAGGCGCGCAGGAAGCTGGAGAAGAGCATGATGGCGACGGCTCCGACCACAGCGGCGGGCGCCGTTCCGGCCAGATGCTCGCCCACCTCTCCCCATTCGATGCCGCGTATCGTCAGGTAGAGGAAGAATCCGCCGAGCGCGAACCCGAACGGAACGAGGAAGCGCGGGCTCCTGATGATCGAGAAGAGCGTGGAGAGGAAAGCCATGGGCGCGGTCTCAGCCGAACAGGTCGCTCCTCGATGGAGTGGAAGCCGCCCCCGGCGCTGAGCCGTGCCCCGGCACGCTCATGTCCGCGTAGAACGCCTCGTCGTAGGCCCGCGTCCGCACGACCACCGGCATCGGCAGCGCGTGCCCGAACATGAGCGACTGCTGCTGCGACTCCAGCCGCGACAGCACGGTCTTCAACTCCCGGGAGCCCGGTGCGCCGGTCAGCACCGCGTCGACGTCGCGGTCGTTGTCCAGTTGGCAGACGATGCGCGTGCCGACCTGGCTCAACACCTCGCCGTCGATGCCGGACGGGCGTTGGTCCACCACCAGCAGCGTGACGCGGTACTTCCGCATCTCCCGCGCGATCGTGCCGAAGATCGTCTGCCCCGCGACACCGGGGTCGAGGAAGCGGTGCGCCTCCTCGATGGTGATGAGGAGCGGCGTGGGCTGCGGCTTGCCCTCGGCAAGCGCCCTTTCCGTGCGCTCGCGGTACTCGGCGTGGATGCGCCGCGTGATGAGGTTGGCCACCAGCAGGTAGGCCGTGATGTTGTCGCCGTAGCTGCCGAACTCCAGCACCACGTGCCGGTTGTCCTGCAGGTGCTCCAGCACCTGGCGCACGGCGCTGCCGCCCGTTGAGTGTTCCGACATGAACCCGAACCGCTGGAGCTGGGAGAGCCTGCGCCGCAACGCGCCGAGCGTCCCCGCGTTCTCACCCATCGAATCGGCCAACGACGCCAGGTCTTCCTGCGAGTGGTCCAGGAACTGCAGCAGCCAGTTCCGCCCGAAGCGGCGCTCGAGCGCGTAGCACGACTGCACGCCCAGGTCGGTCACGTGCAGCGTGGAGGCGAGCACCGCGATGTCGTCAGGCTCGATCTCGTCGAATCCGATGAGCACGTCGTAGTCCGTTGACGCGCCCCGGCGTCGCGACGACGCGGGGTCGAGCGTGAACACCGAGACGCGGCTCCCGAACAGCTGCTTCAGCCCCTTCGCCGCGTAGCCGGACTCGGACGTGGACTGCCAGCCGTACTCGCTGTGCATGTCGAACACGAGGTTGATGGCCGCGTTGCGCTGCAGGATGCCCGCGAGCAGGATGCGCGTCAGGAAGCTCTTGCCGGAGCCGCTCTTCCCGAAGACGCCGTTGGAGCGCTTCACGAACTCCTCGAGGTTCAGGCAGACGCGCGTGTCCTCCATGTCCAGCGGGCTGCCTATCCAGATGTGGCGCGCGTCCTCGCTGCCGAAGACCGCCGCCACGTCGTCGTTCGACGCCCGGTACGCGTTCGCGAAGTGCGGCGGCATCGAGCGCGCGGGCTGCGGCCCCTCGTCGCCTGCGGTCATCGTAAGCATCGGCGTTACCGACGCCGTCGAGTACGCCGTCGTGCCGGAGAGCGCCTCTGCAAGCGCCGCGCCGCCCCCGGCGACCGCCGACGCCATGCGCGGGTCGCTGCTCTCCAGCTGCAGGTCGGTCACGATGCCGAAGAAGCGGTTGAACTGCCCCTGCACGGTGACGAACGTGCCGACCTTCACGTCCTCGACCGCGCGCGCCGACTCCAGCCGCACGTCGAGCCCGCGCGAGAGCGAGCCGCCCACGACCGCGCCGATGCGGACAGGGCCCTCAGGTTCCGTGCCGTTCGTGGTCACGAGTCCTCGCTCAGGGGAAGCCGCCGCATGATCGCAGCGAGCCGCGCCGCGTCCGTGGGCAGTTGCGACGCTATCGTGCGGCACGCCTGTATCAGGAACGCGCGCGGGTCGTCGAAGTGCGGCGCCGCCTCCCGAAGCGCCGCGGCGAGCACGTCGTCGGCGGTCGGCAGCGCGCTTGCGAGCACGAGCGCCGTCCAGTCGCTCCGCTCCATGAACCCGCGCACCTCCGCGCCGGAGCAGGCGTAGAGGAACGTGTGGATGCGCGGCGGCAGCGGCGGCAGGTGCTGGAAGTAGCGTCCGCCCTCCTCGTGGCCGACGACCGTGAGCGTCACGTCGGTGCGGAGCAGTCGTTCCAACTGCGGGTTCTCCGCGTACACGTCCGACTCCGACTCCAGCCCGGCGCCGCGCGCGATGACACGCCTGCCCGGGTCGAGCGCCGCCGTACTCACGCCGTCCACGACGGCGAACAGCGACGCGCCCACGCGCACGAGCGTTCCGAGCGGCGGGGCGTCGTACAGCGTGTGGCACTGCCCCACGACACTGTCCACCGACGCCTCGACGACCTCCCCGAACTTCGTCGTTGCGCCGGGGTCTGCCATCGTGGGGTCGGTGGAGGGAGAGGGGCTGCTTGCTGGCCGTGCGGCGGGCATGCGGCTATTGTAGCGTAGCAACGCTGGAGGACACGCCTATGACATCGAACGGTTCTAACCCCATCGAGGCCCCGCACTTCACGCGCGAGTGGCTGATCGACGCCCTCCGCTACGTCCGGCGCGACTTCGAGGCCGCCGCTTCCGGTGAGGCAGAAGAGGGCGACGCCCGCGCCCGCTCGCGTATGGAGATGGCGCGCCGCATGGGGCTGGACGCGCTCGCCGGCGAGGCGATGGCCGCGATCGACCGCGCCGTCGACGAAGCCGCGCGTCTCGAGTGGCCCGGCGGGCTGGAGGTGCGGTACACGGCATTCCTCGGCGCGCTGAAGACGCTCGCGCAGGCGAGCAGCGCCTTCAACGACCACACGCCGGAGCGCCCGCACCTGACCTACCTCGCGGAGACGATGGCGCAGGCCGAACTCGCCGCCGCGAGCCTCGTTCGCAGGCGCAGGGCCGAGCGCCTGCACGGGCTGTACGTCATCGTCGACCCGTCGCTCACCCTCGACCGCGACCCCGTCTGGGTTGCCGAGCAGGCCGTCGCCGGAGGCGCGACCGCCATCCAGTTGCGGGTGAAGGAGACCGACAAGGGCCGCTGGCTCCCGCTCGCCGGGGCGCTGCGCGCCGTCTGCAGCGATGGTGGCGCTGCGCTCATCATCAACGACCACCCGGACGTTGCTGTTGCCGTGGATGCGGATGGCGTCCACCTCGGCCAGAACGACATGCCCGTTGCGGCTGCCCGCGCCTCGCTCCGCCCGTGGCAGATCGCGGGCACGTCGAACGCGCTCACGTCCGAGGCCGACGTGTCGGTGCAGGCCGGCGCGGACTACGTCGCGGTGGGGCGCATGTTCCCCACCGGTTCGAAGGTCGACACCCGCCCCGCGGGACCGGAGACGCTGCGCGCCGTTCGCGACGCCATGCCGACGGACGGCCCGCCGCTGCTGGCGATAGGCGGCATCACGCTGGAGAACGTCGGCGAGGTCGCCCGCGCTGGCGCCGACGGCGTCTGCGTTATCGCCGCCGTCACCCAGGCCGACGACCCCCGCGCCGCGGCTTCCCGCCTGCTGGAAGCCTTCAACGCGGCTGTCTGACCCTCTTCCTCGCCTGCCGCCCACCCCAATCCTGATACCATGCCCCACATGCCCGCTTCACCCCCAGGCGAGGAGACAACGACGCTCACGCTGACGCTGCGCGCGCTCGGCAGGCATGGCGAGGCGCTCGCGGAGACGGACGATGGTAAACCTGTCTTCGTGTTCGGCGGCATCCCCGGCGAGACCGTCACCGCGGAGGTCGTCGCGACCCGGCGGGGCTACGTCGCCGCGCGCGTGACAGACGTCGCGGATCCGTCGCCGCACCGCGTCGAGCCTGCGTGCCGCTACTTCGGCGTGTGCACCGGTTGCCAGTGGCAGCACGTCGCCTACGAGCGCCAGCTTGAGATGAAGCGCGAGGCGCTGGCCGACGCCCTGCACCGCGTCGGCGGGCTGGACGTCGAACCGCTGCCGACGCTCCCCAGCCCCGATACGCTCGGCTACCGCAACCACGCGCGATTCACCGTGAGCAAGCAGGGCGGACGGCTTGGCTACGTCCACAAGGAGCGCCGCCGTCACGTCGAGGTGGAGGAATGCCTGCTCATGGCGCCGTGGATCAACCACGCGCTGGCGTCGTTGCAGGGACACGTTGCCGAGACCACCCAACTCTCGCTCCGCTACGGCGTGCACACCGGCGACTACCTGCTGCAGCCGACCTTCCAGGAGATGGACGTGCCGCTCGCGTCCGGCCAGAAGCACTACCAGGAGGCGCTGCTTGGCCACCGCTTCCGCGTCAGCTCCCCGTCCTTCTTCCAGGTCAACACCCGCCAGGCCGAGCAGATGGCCGAACTCGTCATGGGAGAGCTGCGGCTGGACGGCTCGCAGACCGTCGTCGACGCCTACGCGGGCGTCGCGACGTTCGCCGTGCTGATGGCCGACCGCGCGCGGCGCATCATCGCGGTCGAAGAGTCCAAGTCGGCGGTGGCCGACGCACGCGTGAACGTCGAGGGCATCCCGAACGTGGAACTGCGACAGGCGCGGACCGAAGACGTGCTGTCGGAGCTCGCCGCGGAAGGCGTCGACGCGGTGCTGCTGGACCCACCCCGCGCCGGTTGCATGCCGGGAACGCTCGACGCGCTGCTGGACGTGCCGCCGGAGCGCGTCGTCTACGTCTCGTGCGACCCCGAAACGCTGGCGCGCGACCTCGCCGTCCTCGCCGCGGGGCCGTTCCGTATCGAGCAGGTGCGGCCCGTCGACATGTTCCCGCAGACCTACCACGTCGAGGCCGTTGCGACGCTCGTCCGCGACGACGAACGGCTCGCCGTGCTGCGGGCGCGTGAGTCGCTCGTGCTCGCGTCGTCGTCGCCGCGCCGCACGGAGATACTCGGACGGCTCGGGCTGCCGTTCGAGACCGACGAACCGGGCGTGGACGAGCCGGACGCCGCCCCCGGAGCGGATCCGGTCGAGGTCGCGCGGGAGCGCGCGCTCGAGAAAGCCCGCGCCGTCGCATCCCGAAGGAGTGCGGGAACGGTGCTCGGTGCCGACACCGTCGTCGAGTTGGACGGCGTCGTGCTCGGCAAGCCCCGCGACGAACAGGACGCCGCGCGGATGCTGCGCGACCTGCGTGGCCGCGAGCACCGCGTTATCACGGCGGTGGCGCTCGTCGATGCCGCGACCGGCGAGACAGCGGAGGGCTACCGGGCTTCGCGCGTGGCGATGCGCGACTACGCCGATGATGAGATCGCGGCGTACGTTGCCTCTGGCGCACCGATGGACAAGGCGGGCGCGTACGGCGTGCAGGACGAGGCGTTCGCTCCGGCGGCGGAGGTGCGCGGCTGCTACCTGAACGTCGTCGGGCTGCCGGTCTGCGAGACCCTCAAACTGGCCGACCGGTTCGGGCTCCGGCTCCGCCCCCGGCTCGACGGGCAGTGGCCTGCGCTGGAGCGCTGCCCCGCGTGCGTGGGGCAGGTGCGCCCGAAACCCATCAGCGGACGCGGCAAGCGATGAACATCCTCGGCATCGGCAATCTGGAGCTGATCTGGATACTACTGCTCGCGCTCGTGCTGCTGGGGCCGGGACGCATGGTCGACGCGGCGCGTGCGGCGGGGAAGTTCTGGCGCGAGGCCCAACACGTATTGCGCGCCGCGGCTGACGCGGCGACGGTCAGCCTCGATGCGCCGCCGCCTCGCAGCGCACCCCGCGACCCGCTCCCCGAACCGGAGGATGCGGTCGCGCGCGACGGCGCCGGCGACGAGACGGCGGGTGTGCAGCCGGATGCTGAGGACACGTCTCCGGAGGGGCGGTAGCGATGGCCGCCAGGGAGATGACGCTCCGCGAGCACCTGGAGGAGCTGCGCAGGCGGCTCGTCATCGTCGTCGTGTTCGTCATCCTCGCGATGATCGTGGCGTTTGTCTTCCGCAACCCCATCTTCGCCTTCCTGCTGGAGCCCGGCTTCTCGCAGCTCGACGAGAAGCCGATAGCGACCGAGGTGCTGGAGACGGTTGGCGTGACGTTCAAGGTGACGCTCCTCGTCGCGTTCGCCGCCTCGCTCCCTGTCGTGCTCTACCACGTCATCATGTTCGCCTCGCCCGGTCTCACCACGCGGGAGCGGCTCTACGTCTTCCTCTTCCTGCCGGGCGTGCTCATCGCGTTCGGCGCCGGCGTGGCGTTCGGCTACTACGTGCTCTTCCCTCCGGCGTTCTACTTCCTCTTCAACTTCGGCTCGGAGAACGTGAACCCGGAGATACGTATCGCCAGCTACGTCAACGTCATCACGTCGCTCATGTTCTGGATGGGCGTCGTCTTCCAGATACCGCTGGTGCTCTTCGCGCTCGGACGTCTCGGCGTTGTCAGCTCGCGATGGCTGCTGCGCCGGTGGCGCTTCGCCGTCCTGATCGCGTTCATCGCCGCCGCGATGATTACCCCGACGTTCGACCCCGTGAACCAGACGTTCGTCGCCGTGCCCATCATCGTCCTCTACCTGTTCGGCATCCTGCTGGCGCGGTTCGGCGAGCGGCTGCGGCGCGGCGCGCGAGTCGAGAAAGCCGAGCGCGGCCCCGGCCTGCTGCGGCGCATCGGGCGCCGCCTCGCGTTCTGGCGGCTGCCGGGATTCCTGTGGCGCAAGCTCTTCCGGCGCGGGCGCCGCGAGCCGTAGGTTGAGAGTTCCGGAGCGACTCGCCGGCACGCTCCCGTTCTACTACGGCTGGGTCGTCGTGGGCGTGGGCGCGGCGGCGGTCACGTCACGGGTCGTGGGCTCGGTCGAGGCGGCGAGCGTCTTCGTCGCCGCGCTCACCGCCGAGTACGGATGGAGCGCCACGCTGCTCGCGGTGCCTACCCTGATCGGCAGCTCCGGCAGCGCGCTGGGCGGCCCGTTCGTGGGGCGTCTGCTGGACAGGCGCGGCCCGCGCCTCGTCACCGCCGTGGGGACGGCACTCGTGGGCGTCTCCTGCTTCGTGCTCGCGGCCACGCAGTCCATCCTCTTCTACATCGCCTTCTACGGCCTGCTCCGCATGGCCGGACAGGGCATGGTGCAGCTCTCCAGCCAGATCACCGCCGCCAAATGGTTCGAGCGTCGACGCGGACGCGCCATCGCGCTCATCACGCTCATATCGAGCGTTGGCCTCGTCGGCGCGCCGCCCGTCGCGCAGGCGCTCATCGACGGCCCCGGCATCGCTGTGGCGTGGATGTTCTTCGGCTGCATTGCGCTGGGGATAGGCACGGTGCCGTCCCTGCTGCTCCTCGTCCGCAGCCCGGAGGACCTCGGCCTCCGGCCGGACGGCGCTCCGCAGACGAGCGTGCCGGTCCAGCGGCAGAGCTTCACCGCGAGCCAGGCGGTCCATACCCCGGCGCTCTGGGCCATCGTCTTCGCCGTGTTCATGGTCTCGTCGGTGATGACGGGCATCGGGTTCCACCAACTCGCCTACTACACCGAGCGCGGCATCGACCCCACCGTCGGCGCGTACGTCGTGAGCAGCTTCGCGTTCGGGTTCTTCGCGGGCGGCGTCACCTGGGCTCCCCTGGCCGACCGCCTGCCCGTCCGCTTCATCCTCACGGGGCTCTACCTCTCCGGCGTGGGCACCATGATGCTGATGCTGCAGGTGCACGCTCCGTGGCAGGCGTTCATGGCGGCGCTGGCGTTCGGCATGCTCGTGGGCGGCTCCATCCAGCTGCCCACCATGCTCCTCGCCAACTACTTCGGGCGGGCGCACATCGGCGCGATAGGCGGCACGGTGCACATGGCGCGGGGGTTTGGGCTCGGCAGCGGGCCGGTCATCGGCGGACTGCTGATCGACGGGATCGGCTACGAGGCGGCGTGGATCGCGTTCGGGGCGTTCGCGGCTGCTGCTGCGGTACTGATGGGGTTCGCGCGGCGGCCCCGGCTGCCGGTGGGCGTGAGTGTCTGACCCCCTCTCCCTACAAGGGGAGAGGGCTGGGGTGAGGGTACTGCGGGGGGCGAGTGGGGATTCGGGGCTCGGGACTCAGGCCGAAGGCTTGTCGGACGTGGACTCGGCCTTCTCCGGTTCGCCCGAGCCGGACTCGGCGGCCTTGCCCTCGACGCCTTCCTTGACCTCGCTCACGGAGCCGCGGAACTCGCGGATGCCCTTGCCGAGCGCGCGCCCGATCTCCGGCACACGGCTCGCCCCGAAGATGACGAGGACGATGACGAGGATGATGACCAGTTCCGGCCAGCCCAGTCCGAATGGCATCGCACAGACTCCCGCTCGTTAACGAGCACGTTCAGGATACCACACAGGGGGAAGCGCGCCTCCCTACCGCGCAGCCCGAGCCCCCGACGGCAGCGCCGACGTGCGGGCCAGCATCTCCGTGAGCGCGAGCTCGTCCGACGTGCCCGTCTTCAGCGCGACGTCGGTCTCCAGCAGCAGACGGTACAGCGACCGCACGGCTTCCGGTGAGAACCGGCGGGCCTGGTCCATCGTCTTGCGCACCACGAAGTCGGACGACGTCCCGAGCCGGGCGGGCCACTCCTGCTGCGGCGCCTTGCGCGCCAGCAGCTCCTGTGCGAGCGCCACCATCCGCGCCTGCCGCGCGACCATCGTGAGCAGGTACGGCCCCGCCGCTCCCTCGTCGAGCAGCTGCCGCATCGAGTTGAGCGCGGCGCCGGTCCGGCGCTCCATGATGGCGTCCACGAGCGCGAAGACGTTCGCGTCCTTCGTGCTGCTCACGAGCGCCTTCACGTCGTCCTCGCCGATGGGCCTGCCGTCGCAGTAGATGGTCAGCTTCTCCAACTCGGAGTCCATCACCCACAGGTTCGGCCCTATCTGCTCCGCGAGCATCGAGGCCGTGCGGCGGTCGATCTCGCCGCCCTTCTGCGCCGCGCGCTCCGACACCCACATGGCGAGCGCGTCCCGCCGCAGCGGGGCGAACTCCCGCACCCGCACCTGGCCGTCGCCGGCCTCCTTCACCGCCTTCAGGAACGGGTTGGCGGGCGAGAGCCTGCCCTCGAAGAAGACGACGTCCGACGTCGGCGGCAGTTCGCCGAGCAGCGCGCTCAGCTCCGCCGGGGGCCGCGCCTGCGCGCCGTCCTGTCGCTGGCGTCCCCTGCGCTGGCCGCCTTCCGCCGTCCCCATCAGCCCGCGCACGACGACCGCCCGGCGGTCTGCCAGGAACGGCACGACCATCGCGGCGGCGGCGAGCTTGTCGACCGAGAACTCGCGCGCCTCGAGCTCCGAGACGTTGGAGCTGCGCACGTCCTCCGGCCCGACGGCCTCCAGCACCTCGCGGAGCGCCTCCGTGGCCGAGAACGAGTCTTCACCGTGCAGGACGTATATCACGAGGGCGCACCATCTCCGCTTGATGATGAACACCTCTCCCTTGAGGGGAGAGGTCGCCGCCGCGCTTCAAGGCGTGAGCGGCGGGTGAGGGTGAACTGGAGCGCGCGGGCGTATACTCGTAGCAGGAGGCTTGGCGTGGGGATGTTCCTGTTCCTGAGGCGGCTCCTGTCGGTAGTCTACCTGATGACGCACCCGGCGGTGCCGGTGCACCTGAAGGTGCTGCCCGTGCTCGCGTTCATCTACCTCGTCTTCCCGCGCGACCTCTGGTTCGACTTCCGCGCCTTCGGCTTCCTGGACGACTTCATCGTTGGCGGGCTCTTCATCGGCACGTTCGTCAACAAGGGCTGGGCCCGCGTGCTGGAGGCGCAGCGCAAGCGCGACGAGACCATCCCCGCCGAGTTCCGCGTCATCAACGAGGACGATCCGCCCTCTACCGAGGGCGCCCCCTCCGGCGACACGCCCCCCGGCGACACACAGGACGAAGACGGCGCCCCCTCCTCCGATCTCCGCGGGTAATGTACTCGTCGTTCCTGCGAAGGCAGGAACCTCGCAGCCCTGAGTCTGTCATTCCGAGCGCAGCCGAGGAATCTCTCGGGAAGACCGTGGCTTGTACCAACGCTCCTCCGAGAGATGCTTCGACTCCGCCTCCGGTTGCGCTCAGCATGACAACGCCATGCCACAACCTCCTCGCGCCCTGTAACATCCCCCCAACGGAGGTACCCGTGGCCGCACACGAGCTCTACCTGCTCCCGAATGGAGTCCTGAGCCTGCCCCGCTCGCGCGTCATCTACGGCGAAACGAGCGACGAGCGCCTCCTCACGCCCGTCTACAGCGTCCTCGTCCGCACCGACGACGGCGACATCCTCTACGACACCGGCATCGACCCCGACGCCGCGTGGAACCCCCGCGCGCTCGAGGGTGTCACGCGCAACCTCCACTCGTTCACGGAGGAGGACGACGTCCGCAGCCGCCTCCGCGACGCCGGCACGACCGAGGACAAGATCGGGATGGTCATCGCGTCGCACTTCCACTACGACCACATCGGCGGCCTGCGCTACTTCCGGAACGCGAAGGTCTACGTGCAGAACAACGAGCTGCGCGCCGCCCGCCACCCCGACATGGACCAGGACCGCGTCCTCCGCAAGCAGTACTTCGACCACCCGCTCGACTTCGAGACCGTCATGGGCGACACCGAGATCGTGCCCGGCGTCTGGGTGCTGCAGACGTACGGCCACACGCCCGGGCACCAGAGCCTGCTGGTCGAGCTGCCGTCCGGCCCGATGATCTTCAGCGGCGACGCCATCCACGTCTGGGAGAACGCCGAGAAAGAGCGCCCCTTCAACGGCTTCTACAACCTCCAGGATGCCTACGAGTCCATCCGCCGCCTCAAGATGCTCGCCGCCGTCACGAAGGGCACCCTCGTCCCCAGCCACGACCCCGCCCTCTGGGAGACGTTCAAGCCCGCGCCGTATAGGTACACATAAGGAGGCCATTCGGTCGCGGTGAGTCTGTCAAGGGGCGCTGTCCCTGACTCTTGTGGGTACACAATCGTCGACTTTTCGGTACAGAAGAGAGATTAGCGTGAAATAGTCTGCTGCGTCGTCTTCGCCACTCCACATAATTCTCGGCTCATGTGCACGTGGGCTCCTTACGGCCGAATAGCAACCTCGCAGGAGTTCGGCGAATCCTTTGTGTTCTGTCTTCTCCGTTTCAGTCCTTAACGAATTGAATGCCAGAATTGGCTTGTTGATAGAAAACACATCATTTATCAAAGCTGCGCCGTCTTTATCGACACCTGATTTGTCTCGAATGTGTTGATAGAGGCCCTTGCATGCCTCAAAGACAGCATGAAAATAGTTGTCTTGCATTAGTTCAGCGTTACAATATCTGAGAATTTCAGGATGGATTCCCCTGCCCTTCAGTTTAGCTTGGATTCTTCCTGCTCTTTGCTGTGCTTCAGAGAGCGTTCTAGCAGGCGTTCGCTTTCGAAAGACACCGTCAGAACCATACTCAAACCCAGACAATGCTAAGACTTCGTTCAGTCGAGAGCGATGATTTTCGAATTCCTGTTCATTCCCTGAGAATCGAACAGGCGCCAAGAAGTGTTGAATGAATTCGATTATCCGGTTAGCGCATTTATCTCGGGTTTGCATATCCCGAAAGACCCAATCCAGCTTCCTCCATTTGGTTGATTGGCCAGAACGGTCTGAGATTCGAAGACTATCCAGAGCACGACCGATATCTGACCCAGAACCGCAATCTCCCATCACCTTGGCCAATGCCTCGATGTTGCTTTCGGGGAAGGAAGGAATTGGATTCATGGGTGCGACGGCTCCGATGACCTCTGCTGACGTACTAGCATTCTACGCATGTCCGCAGTATGCGGGTCAGCACGTTATCGATTGTGACACCCGCCCCTTACCCCACCGCCCCCTGACCGCGTACGCTGTTCTCATTCGCTCCACCGCGCCCGCCCTGCGCCCATCGGACCCTTGGTTGCATCCGGTCACATCCGACGCACATCGCGTTACGCCATAGGCACGGAGACGTAACGGACGGGTTACAGGCCGGTGGCCGGAGCTACGAGTGGAAGTAGCGGAATGAAACAGGATGTAACCCTTAAAGAAACGTAGGGGCGGCTGCGGGGTTCCTGCCTCCGCAGGAACGACGAGGGGCAAGACAGGGGATGAGGCTATAATCGAGAGCGTATCTACCCGGAGGAGTCCTCATGGCAACGAACCCGCTCAAGAAGCACTCAGCAGAGATGACCGACGGCCCGTCCCGCGCTCCGGCGCGCGCCATGCTCAAGGCCATCGGCTTCACCGACGACGACCTCGCCAAGCCCCTCATCGGCGTCGCCACTACCTGGATCGAGACGATGCCTTGCAACTATAACCAGCGCGAGCTGGCGAAGTACGTGAAGGAGGGCATCCGTGAGGCGGGCGGCACCCCCATGGAGTTCAACACCATCTCCGTCTCGGACGGCGTCGCGATGGGCACCGAGGGCATGCGCGGCTCGCTCGTCAGCCGCGAGGTCATCGCCGACTCCATCGAGACGGTCGCGCGCGGCCACTCGTTCGACGGCATCGTCGTGCTCGTCGGCTGCGACAAGACGCTCCCGGCAGGCGGGATGGCGCTCGCGCGCCTCAACCTGCCCGGCCTCGCCTTCTACAACGGCTCCATCCTGCCCGGCAAGCTGGACGGGAAGGACATCACCATACTGGACGTGTTCGAGGCCGTCGGCGCGCACGGTGCGGGACGCATCGACGACGCGCGGCTGAAGGCGGTCGAGGACCACGCCTGCCCCGGCGCGGGCGCGTGCGGCGGTCAGTTCACCGCCAACACGATGGCGATGGCGCTGGAGTTCCTCGGCATCAGCCCCGCGGGCGCGAACGCCGTCCCAGCCGTCTTTGACGCGAAGGCCGAGGCCGCGCGGAACGCGGGCAGGCTCGCGATGGACCTCCTCCGCAGCGGCACGACGCCCCGCGACATCATGACGCGCGAGGCGTTCGAGAACGCCATCGCGGGCGTCGCGGCGACCGCGGGCTCGACGAACGCGGTGCTCCACCTGCTCGCGATAGCGCGCGAGGCGGGGGTCGAGCTCTCCATCGACGACTTCGACGAGATCGCGTGGCGCACGCCCATCGTCGCGAGCATGAAGCCCGGCGGCGCGTACAACGCGGTGGACCTGTACGCGGCGGGCGGCTATGGCCTCGTCTCGAAGGAATTGGTCGGCGCGGAGCTGGCGCACGCGGGTGCGGCCAACGTGAGCGGCCAGAGCTTCGGCCAGATCGGCGCCGCGGCGGTCGCCGAGCCCGGCCAGCAGGTCGTCGTCTCCGCCAGCAATCCCATCAACCCGAACGGCGGCGTCGCCATCCTGCGCGGCAACCTCGCGCCGGAGGGCTGCGTCGTCAAACTCGCAGGACACGGCCGCAGGCTGCACCGCGGCCCCGCCCGTGTCTACGACCGCGAAGAGGACTGCTTCGCTGCCATCCGGGCCCGTGAAGTGCAGGACGGCGACGTCGTCGTGATCCGCTATGAGGGGCCGGTCGGCGGGCCGGGCATGCGCGAGATGCTGGCCGTCACCGCCGCCATCCAGGGCGCGGGGCTCGGCGACACGGTCGCGCTCATCACGGACGGACGCTTCTCCGGCGCGACGCACGGCTTCATGGTGGGCCACATCACGCCCGAGGCCGCGAACGGCGGCCCGCTCGCCTTCCTGCAGGACGGCGACACCATCGTGCTGGACGTGGAGCGCCGTGTGCTGGAGACCGAGGTGCCGGAGGAGGAGATGGCGCGCCGCCGCGAGGGCTGGAGCGCTCCGCCGCCGCGCTACACCACGGGCGTCTTCGCCAAGTACGCGCGCAGCGTCGCCTCCGCCAGCGAGGGCGCCATCACCAGCCCCGGCCTCCAGGGCAGCGTCTGGTAGGTCGCCGCCACATGCGCCGTAACTTCCTGACGACCGCCATCCTCATCGCCCTCGCCGTCCTTGCGCTCACGGCCGTCGCGTGCGGCGGCGACGACGATTCGGACGTCGTCGTGCTCGGCCCGGACGACCCCGTCGAGATCCGTACGCTGCTCTCGGGGACCGGCCCGTCGCCTTCCGGCGTCACGTCGCGCCTGAGCGTGGAGATGGCCGTTGAGCATTTCGGCCGCATCCACGGCCACGAGATCGAGCTGGGGCCGCCCGTGGACGGCATGTGCACGCCGGAGGGAGGGAGCGCGGGCGCGGAGCAGATCGTCGCTGACTCGAAGGTGCTCGGCATCGTCGGCACGTCGTGCTCGGGGGCCGCGGTGGCGGCGTCCCCCATCGTCAGCGAGGCCGGGCTCGTCATGGTCTCCCCTTCCAACACGGCGCCCGTGCTCACTTCGGACCTGCGCGGCAACGCGGGCCCCAACTACCATCCCGGTTACTTCCGGGTATCCAACAACGACCTCTCCCTCGGGCAGGCGGTCGCCGTGTTCGCCTACGACGACCTCGGCCTGCGGCGCATGACGGCGGTGCACGACGGCGACCCGTACACGTCCGGCCTCGCAGGCGCATTTGCCGATGCGTTCCGGGCGCGCGGAGGCGAGGTCCCCGTCGTCAGCATGGTCGAGAAAGAGCAGACCGACATGACGGGCGTGCTCGCGGAGTTCGCCGCCGCCGGACCGGACGGCGTCTTCCTGCCGCTCTTCACCGCGGAGGCCTCGCACTTCGCCGCGCAGGTACGGGAGTTCGACGGGCTGGAGGGGGCCGTCCTCATATCCGGCGACGGCGCGTTGGGCTCGGAGTTCCTCGCTCTCCCCGAGAGCGAGGGCGTCTACTTCGCCGGCCCTTCCTCCCAGGAAGGGAGCAACTTCAACATCGTGACCGGCAAGACCGCACAGGAGGCGCACGACGCGTTCGTGGAGCGGTACGGCCCCCCGGCGTCGCCCTACTGGGCGTACGCCTACGACGCCGCGACGCTCCTGCTCGCCGCCATTGAGCGCGCCGCCGTCCCCGACGACGGGAACTTCTTCACCCGCTTCATCGGCATCGACGAACGGGGAACGCTGCGCATCGATCGCGGCGCGCTCCGGGGAGCCGTTCGGGCAGTGTCGTCCGATTTCTCCGGCCTCACCGGCACGCTCTCCTGCGACGACTTCGGCGACTGCGGCGCGGGCGGCCAGGCCGTCTACCACCATCCCGATACGAGTGTCACCGACCCGGAGGAGTTGCCCATCGTCTACCGGTTCGAGCCGTGACCGCGCGCTGGCGGAGAGCGTGAGGCATGGCAGCGCAGGCCGTCCTCATCGCGGTCCTCATCGTCGTCGCGGCTGCAGCCGCCGTCCCGTTCGTCTGGCTGGAGCGCACCCGCACCCGGCGCAGGCGGGACGCCAACGTGCTCGTCCTGGGCGGCGCGGTGCTCGGGGGCGGGCAGGGCGCTATCGCCTTCGGCATCTTCGCCGCCGCCACCGCCGACTTCACGACGCCGTGGTTGCTCCTGCTCCCGCTGCTCAGCGTCGGGGCGGCGCTCCTCGCGCTCTGGGCCGCGTTCCGGCGTGAAGGCCTGGAGCGGCGCGCGCTGCTGCTGATGGCGGCTGTGCTCTCGCTTGGCGGAGCTTCCGCCGGGGCGCTGTTCGTGCTGACGGGCGTTGCGTCGTTCATCGCGGCGCTCTGCTACCTCGCGGGGCTCTCCGACAACCCCCGCGACCTCCTGCGCAGGCTCGACCCGCGGGAATGATGCCGCTACATTAGACACGGCAGGATTGCGCAGGCGGGTTCGCCGGGAGGCAGGAGACGATCCTTACCAGCGCCGAACTTCTGACGTAAGGAGCAAGGCAATGACGACCGGTACGGAACAGCATCACGAGCACGACTGGCAGTCCCAGGAGTATGTCGACTACTGGATAGGGCGCGACGTCACCCGCGACGACGAGAGGCGCGAGCACCTGCTGCGGATGGCCGCACTGCTGCCGTACGAGCCCGACGCGGAGATCCGCGTGCTCGACGTCGGTGCGGGCTACGGCGCTGTCAGCCAGGCAGTTCTGGAGACGTTCCCCAACGCGCACGTCGTTCTGCACGACTTCTCGGCGCCCATGCTGGAGCACGCGCGGCAGCGCCTCGAACGCTACGAGGACCGCACCTCCCAGGTGTTGGCCGACCTCACAGACCCGGCGTGGACGCAGGCGATCGGTGAACCGGTGGACGGCGTGGTCTCCGGCATCGCCATCCACAATCTGCGCGAGCCCGAACCCATCGCCCGGGTCTATGCCGACATCTTCACGCTCGTGAAGCCGGGAGGTGCCTTTCTCAACTGGGAGCTCATACAGCAGGGAGAGACGTCGAGAGCGGCGAACACGAGGGCTGCGCTCGTGATGGAGCGACGGCGCCGGTTCGAAGAGACCGGCGTCTGGCCCTCGCTCGAGGACCTGGCCGCCGAGCGGGAGAGCCGACGGCCCTCATGGGGCGTTGGCCGGAGAGCGCGCAGGAACCGCCCCACGCTCCCGGACCACCTCAACTGGCTCCGCGCCGCCGGGTTCGACGAGGCCGAGTGCTTCTGGCGCGACGGCAGCAATGCCCTGATCGGCGGCTACCGCCGGAGCCCGGACGCGTAGAGATGGTCTGCGTCAAGCCAAGGACCACGGTCGAACATGATTCCCAGGCGGTGCCGCGCATGAACAGGTGGTGCTCATGAACTTCGAAGACCTGTTCCCCGAGGGCTTGTACGTGGCCCACGCGCTCGACCTGCTTGGCCCTGTGGCGGTCTACGTCCTCGGCATGAGCGTCTACGCCATCTTCATCTTCAGGTTCTACCGTTTCCTCGCCGCGAGGGACATGTTCGCGCTGGACCTCTCCCGGTACGAGAGATCGCGCCGCCGCTCCGTGCGGCGCGTCCTCGGCGTGGTGATGTACGTGGCCAGGTACCTCATCGTCTTCCCGCTCTTCGCGTTCTTCTGGTTCGCCGTGCTCACGCTCATCCTGGCGTTCCTGGCGAAGGAACGCTCGTTCGCGGATACCCTGCTGATCGCGCTGGCGACCGTGAGCGCCATCCGCGTGACGGCGTACTACAACGAAGACCTCTCGCGCGACCTCGCGAAGATACTGCCGTTCGCGGTGCTCGCCATCTTCCTGATCGACGCGTCCTTCTTCGAGATAGGTGAGTCGCTGTCGCTTCTGGAGCGGGCCAACGACCACCGCGAGACCATCCTCTACTACCTGCTCTTTCTGGTGCTGCTCGAGTTCGCGCTGCGGCTCGTGCGCGCGGTGCTCAGGGGCATATTCCGGCGGAAGAAGCGTGCGCAACCGGCTCCCGCGGCCGGGCCACCGCCTGAGCCTCAGCAGGGCGAGCAGCCGTCGACCGCGGAAGGCGGTGCTGCCGACGGCGACGGAGGCCCAACCGCCGGTACTCCTGCCGGGGAACGTCCCCCAGCGTGAGGCGCACGCTCACCGGCTGCTGTCCTATACTTCCGGCAGGCAGGAAGCCATGAGTGGCATACGAGTGCTGCGGCTCAAATTCCAGTACCCCAAGACCGAGGCCCCCGCGGTCGATATCGCGGACCTCGAGGTCGGCGCGGGCGAGTTCGTCGCGATCATGGGCGAGTCGGGGTCGGGCAAGACCACGCTGCTGCGCCTCATCGCCGGCCTCGAACGGCCGGACCAGGGCGACATCTACATCGGCGGGGAGTACATGAACGACGTCCCGGTCGGGCGCAGGCCGGTGCAGCTCATCTTCCAGAGCCTCGCCCTCTGGCCGCACCTGCGGGTCATGGAGGAGCGCGGCTACTCCAACCTCAGCCTCCCGTTGAAGGCCCGCCGCTGGGGCGATGAGCAGATCCGTTCCCGCGTGAACAACGTGGCGCGCCGCGTCGGGCTCAGGGAGTACCTCTTCCCGCGCAAGCCGGACGAGCTGTCGGGCGGGGAGCGCCAGCGCGTCGCCCTCGCCCGCGCGATGGTCACGGAGGCCACGTCGTTCCTGATGGACGAACCGCTGAGCAACCTCGATCCCATCAGCAGGCCGAAGATGCGCACGGAGATCCGGCGCGTTCACGACGAGTTCGGCGCAACGACGCTGTACGTGACGCACAACGTCACCGACGCACGCGCGATGGCGGACCGCATCGCCATCATTCGCGACGGCAGCATCCTCCGCACCGGGACGTACCAGGAGCTCATCAAGAACCCCGGCGATGAGTACACCCGCCTCCTGCTGTCGTCGTCCTGAGGCGGCCGGCCGCTACTTCCCGCGGGCGCTCATGACCAGCATCTCCAGTATCTCGTGGGCGGAGATGGAGCCCCTGAACTCGCCGGTCTCGGAGTCGACGACCGGGAGGACGGAGAGGGAGTTCTCGGTCATGCGTTGCAGCGCGTCCTCCAAGTGTTCGTCGGAGTAGGCGGCCGGCGTCTGCTGCCGCAGCATCTGGCGGAGCGGCGTGTGGTCCCACTCGGCGTTGGGCAGGTAGCGCAGCATGCTCAGGGAAACGATACCGACCAGCGCCCCGTGTTCCACGATCACGTAGTCGTGCTGGTCCTGCAACAGCCAGTCTTCCGCGAACGTCTTGACCGTCTGCGAGGCCTCCGGGTGGAGGCGGTAGGGGTCCAGCAGGTCGCGCACCCTGACCTCGTCCAGTACGAAGCGTTCGAACGACGGAGGGATCCTGTCGAACGAGAGTTCGCGTGTCGGGCGGGCCATCCGCCGCAGCGCGTAACCGATGCCCATGGGCGTGAGCATGATGTAGATCAGCATCACCAGTACCAGCAGGGAGAAGATGTCCTTGCCGATGGCGCCGCTCTGCAGCATGACCAAGAGGAGCGCGATCTCCGCGACGCCCTTCGCCGTGAGGCCCACCGCCGTGGCGAAGGGCGCGTCGACCCGTGTGACGTATGTGCTGAGTAGGGACGCGCCGACCTTGCCCGCCAGGGGGACGAGGGCCAGCACGAGGATCGTCTCCAGGGGCAGGCTGGCGAACTCCAGGCTGAAATACAGGCCCGCGGAAGCGAAGAACAGCGGCACGAAGAAGCCCTCGGCAGCCCCGCGCATGCCGGGCATGATGTCGCGCCGCATCTGGTACGGCAGGAAGGAGAGGCCGGCGCCGAAGAGGAGCGCGCCCAGCGAGCCGTGCAGCCCCACCTCTTCGGCCGCGACGACGACGAGGAAGAGGCCGCCGAGGAGCATGCCGAAGGCGAACTGCGGCACGCGCAGGATGCGGTGCAGCAGACCGAGGGCCCGCGGCAGCAGCTTGCTGGCCACGAACCACGTAACGACGGCGAACCCGAGGATCCCACCGATGACGACGCCCACGCCCGCCGCGTCGAGGCCGCCGTGCTCGTCCGCCGAGAGGTGCCCGCTGATGGCGAAGCCCACGATGAAGAGAGCGATCAGCTCGACGATGATGGCGGCGGTGAATATCTGCACGCCGACGGGCTCGCGCAGCCGGCCCTCGTCGATGAGTGCCTTCGCGACGACGCCCAGGCTGGAGAGGGAGAGCACGCCTGCGAGGCCGAGCGCCTCCGTGAAACTGAGGCCCAGCCCGAGGTCGAAGACGTAGTCGGTCGTGACCGCGAGGGAGACGAGCATGGAGAGGGTGACGGCAAGCACGGCGGTGAAGAAGATGCGGCCCCGGATGGCGGCGAGGAAACCGGCGATGTCCAACTCCTCCAGTCCGATGAGGAAGAAGAACATGAAGATGCCGATGCTGAGGATGAGGTCGATCTCCCTGCCAGTGTGGACGAGGCCGGTCATGGGGCCGAGGACCACGCCGGCGACGGCGTAGGCGAAGATAGCGTTCACGCCGAGGCGCTTGAAGACGCCTTCCAGCAGCTTGGCGGTGACGATGAGCAAGCCAACCGCAAAGAGGGCTTCGTGGACCTCCACTCTGTCGCCTCCCTCATCCCCCTTGCGGTCAACGAGGCCGGTCGAGTATGGGTTGCGCCGTCGAGACCGGTCCTCTACCGCTCGGAGGGTGCGCTGACACTAGCACCAGCAGGCAGAGCAGGCAAGGCAGGCAAGGTGGACGGCGACTCATCGAGAAAGTACCTTCACGGTCCAGCCAGTATTCCTGGGAATGAGGCATGAGCGCCATCGGCCACTGGGATCCGCTCGGCACGCAGGGCGGACGCATCGAGATAGTCGAGTACAACCCGGAGTGGCCCCGGCTCTTCGAGCGCGAGGCAGCGGCCATCCGGGAGGTCTGCGGCCCCTCGGTCGTCGAGGTGCACCACGTCGGCAGCACCGCCGTGCCGGGACTGGCCGCGAAGCCCGTCCTGGACATCATGCCGGTCGCCGCGGGCCCGGCGGAAGCCCTCGAATGCGTCTCCCGGATGACGTCACTCGGGTACCGGTACTTGGGAGAGAACGGCATAGCCGGGCGCTGTTACTTCGACAAGGCGGTCGACGGTCGCACCGTCGCGCATGTCCACATGTTCCCGGTGGGTCACCCCGCGGTCCGGACGCATCTGGCCTTCCGCGACTACCTCAGCACGCACCCCGACGCCGCCCGCGACTACGAGCGCCTGAAGCGGGAACTCGCCGCGAAATACCGGAACAACCGCGGGGCCTACACCGACGCCAAGGCCGCCTTCATCGAGGGCATCATCGCTGTGGCGATGCATAATGAGAGAGAACACCGATGACAACAATGGCGGGTAAGAACGAGAACGAGACGACACTGGCGCTGCTTCGCACGGCAATGGCTCCTTTAGAGGAGGCGCGCGCCCTCCCGTTTGCCGCCTACCACAGCGAGGAGCTCTTCGCCCTCGAGATGGACCGCGTGTTTCGCAGCGACTGGGTAGCGGTCTGCGCGGAAGCGGCGCTTGCAGACGTGGGGGACTACCTCGCCATCGACATCGCCGGAGAACCACTGGTGCTGATCCGGGGCGCGGACGGCGAGTTGCGAGCGCTGTCGAACGTGTGCCGCCATCGCGGGACGATCTTGCTCGATCCGGGAGTCGACAACCTCCACGGGGAGAGGATCGTGTGCCCCTACCACGGCTGGAGCTACAGCGACTCAGGGACGTTCCGGGGCGCGCCGTATGCGCAAGGCGCCGGGATCGATCGCGACGAGCACTGCCTTCCCTCATTCCGGGCCGAAGTCTGGATGGGGGTCGTGTTCGTGTGCTTGTCGGCCGATGCCCCGCCGTTGGCCGAACGGCTTGCCGGCATCGCCCCGCACCTTGCGGAGTTCGACATGGAGTCGTTCGCGGTCCCCGGCGCACTCTCAGCGCCGGAAGTCTGGGCGGCCAACTGGAAACTGATTGTCGAGAACGGCATGGAGAGTTACCACCTCTTCAAGGTGCACGAGAAGACACTCGAGCGGGTCACTCCGACGCGCGGGGCCTACTACATCGAGGGCTCAGCGTCATGGACGCTGACCGGCGGGGAGATCGTGCAGGGCGGCGGAGGCGTCGCCGGGAAACTGCTAGCAACGCTGTTCGGCAGCGGGGCCGGCGGCGACCACTATGTCCTCGTCTCGGTTCCGCCTTCCTTCGTTGGCGTGGTCACGAAGGACTCTTGGGACTGGATAATCGCCCATCCGTTGAGCCCGACCTCAACCCGCGTGCTGTTGGGGTCGCTGGCGAGGTCATCCCCCGACCTGGTGACCCGCATGGCCGCCAGCGGCTATACGGCTGCATTCCTGGAAGAGGACCGCGCCATCTGCGAGCGTGTCCAGACGGGGATGGCGGCGCGAGCATCCGTCGGAGGGCGGCTGGTCCCCCTGGAGCGTGTGGTAGTGGACTTCCACCACTACCTGGCTTGGCATCTCACCGGGGAGAGCCCCCCGGAACGACACATGGAGGCGACGAGATGAATTACGACCGCCGGAGAAGCCGTCCGGTAGGCGCCGGGATCCGCCTGCGCA
The DNA here is from genome assembly GCA_034422595.1 of Dehalococcoidia bacterium. Taxonomy (GTDB): domain Bacteria; phylum Chloroflexota; class Dehalococcoidia; order Lucifugimonadales; family Australimonadaceae; genus Bin16. The sequence goes on from DAOUJO010000017.1 coordinate 144,453, forward strand.
CGCTCTGCGCCCTCGTGGTGCTGCTGGCCGCGGTCGTGTTAGACCTGCAGTGGATCTGGGGCGTGCTGTTCCTGTTCTGGTCGGCGCAGAGTCTCTTCGCCGGCGTGACGTTTCTCGTGGAGCCGGTCTACCGCGACGAGAACCCCCGGCTCTTCTGGGCCATAGCGATGTTGTGGTTCGGCCTGAGCCTTGCGCTCATCGGCACCGATGTGGCGGAGTTGGTGGGTTGATGCCCGTCAAAACGACCGCGAAGCCTACACCGACGCCACGGCCACCCTCATGGGAGGCATCGCGATCGCAGCGATGTAAGAGTCGGGCCCAAGGAGGGCTGCGCATATGAAGTGCCCAGCATGCAGGTGGTTGTCCTAGAGTGTTTCCACAAGCTGCTTTATGTATTCATTGAGGAGAAGGATATCCCGTGCGTCATCCTCCGACGGGATTTCATTGCGGTGAATAATAGCGTGCCGCTGGTTATGGGCACTGAGCCACTGCAGCCAGGCGCTGTTGTCAATGTCGGCAATTGCTCGGCCGAAGCGTTCTCGCAGTAGTTCTTTGAGCCGAACGGTAATCCTCCAATTGTTGCTGGAAACAAGCAGAGTTGTAATTTCGGTTGGTGTCAGAGTTCCAGACAATCTTTCGAAGTAGAATCTCTCAACGTATACTTCCAGCGATATGAAACTCTCGATAACGGCCAGTTTCGCATCATGCCATTCCAAGGCAGCTGCAGCGCTTTGCTGAAGCAGTTCGTCAGTGGGCGGGCGAAAACCATTTTCCAACAATGAAACAAATGAATCAATTACTTCTTTGGGTTTACTGACTATCGCCGGTCTGATGCCATGGGTACCTAACATATGGGAATTACTAACAATGCTAGCCAAAGGTGACGGCGGGACGGGGTAACGGCTTGGAACCCCCAGGGGGACTCGAACCCCCGACCTTCTCCAGCGTAACATGGGATGCTCTATCCACTGAGCTATAGGGGCTGTTCAAACCGTCACCTTAGCCGCCCCGCCGTCTACGGGCTAGGCTATCCCAAGCGTGCCGACGCCCACCTAGCCCGCGTCGGGCAGGCTATCACAGCCCTAGAAAAGCGGCAACAGCGATGAGGGCAACGATGATGATGGCTAGGTAGCACAAGCACACTACAAAGCCGCATATCGTGCTAAGGACTTCACTGACTAGACTTTCCAGAATCCGCATATCCTTCTCCTTTCTTGGCGGCAACCAGAGCCTCTAGTGTGCGTAGGTAGGCGGCTAGAAAGCCGATTTCCCTATGCTCAGGTGGAAGGGTAAACAACATCAGTCCACCTCCTTTAAAGCAAGAAGCCCGCCCCACAGCGGGAACGGGCTTTGAACCTTGGGTGGAAAGGCCGGTCAGTCCTTCCCACAGCAAGACGTTAGCACAACTGAATAGAAAGAGTCAAATCAAGGCTACGCTCGCGCGTGAGGGCTGGTGCTGGCGACAGGAATCGAACCTGTACGGGTTTTTCGATATTTCCCAGACTATTGACAGTAGTGCGCGTCTACCTTTCCGCCACGCCAGCACGAAACGCTATGATAGCATGGTTAGTAGGTGACTTTCACCTTCCCCGCCGAAGATGGCCTCGCAAACGCAGATGATAATGGCAATGATAGTAAGGACTATCACAACGCCAATGACGATGCCTTGCACTATTGACCTTAGCCAATCCCTGCCCGTCATAGGTAGCCTCCTTTCACCGCACTACAGCCGCGTTGACGCATACCAGTTCCGCACCTGTACCTACGTATTCATCAGGCTCAAGCCTTTCACAGCGTAGGCGGATAGGGTCGCCCAGGTTCATTTCGGCTACCTGTTGGACGGACAGCATAGCCCTAATGACTTTCCAATCCTTAGCGGCGCGCTGAGCGTCAGTTTCGGAAAGGAACGAGAAATCACTTGCTGGAGCGCGCCGTTTGACTAAGTAGATAAGGCCAAGTTGATGCGTGTGCATTTCGGACACTTCGCCTTGAATATGGACAGTTCCGGTTTCAAACATGATATGGGCGCGAGCGCGGTTAGTATGATAGACTTCCGTGATTTCTTGCGGACTGTACCAGTGAATTGATGCAGGAGTTGGTGTAGGTAATGGGGTGAATGTCGGCGTAGGGATTGCCGTAGGTGTCGGCGTAGGTACTGGTGTAGGCGTTGCGGTAGGTGTTGCCGTTGCCGTTGCCGTTGCCGTTGGCGTAGGTCTAGGTGTTGGTGTAGAGGTGGGCGTAGGTGTTGGCGATTCGCAAGCCAGGAGGAAGGAAGCGGCTACAAGAACAAACGCGGCGTAACGCATAAGGAACCCCCTTGCGGCACGAGTTCGGTTCTTTGCTACAAGTCCGCAACCCTAGCGGCCAGCAAGGGGGCATGGATAGCCCGAACCTGTGCCTATCCGCTAGGGAAGGACGCAGACTTGTAGCGACAGGATGTTAGTACAATCGAATATCAGAGTCAAACCCGGCTGGTAGGCGGGGCGATTGAATCTCCTTTCAATCACTTCTTAGTCTACCCCCGCCTACCAGTCAGATGCACGAAATTGGCGCAAATCCGAGCGCGTTTTCGCTTGACAAATGGAAGTGCTTTGTGTTATGCTTTCGCTAGACTAAGTTAGTGAACGAAAGGAGTGTGAAGTATGACTAAGAAGGCACCAGGACGGTTTGAGCGCAAGGGTATTCCGCTGATGGAAGCGATTACCTACTTCAGCGACGAAAGCAACGCGGAAGCGTGGTTTATCGAGCGTCGTTGGCCTGATGGTATCGTATGCCCGCATTGCGGGGTAATCGGGAATGTTCGTGAGGTTGCGAACCGCAAGCCTATGCCCTTCCGTTGCAGGGAATGCCGCAAGCATTTCTCTGTGCGGACTGGTTCGGTTCTTGCCGATTCCAACATCCCGCTTAGCAAGTGGGCGATTGCGTTTTACCTGTACGCAACGAACCTCAAGGGCGTGTCCAGCATGAAGCTCCACCGCGATTTGGGGATATCCCAAAAGGCGGCTTGGCACATGGCTCACAGGATACGGGAAGCGTGGAATGCTGGCATTGATTCCCTTGCTGGTACGGTCGAGGTTGATGAAACCTTTATCGGCGGCAAGGAGAAGAACAAGCACAGCCGCAAGCGGCTAAAGGCTGGTCGCGGTACGGTCGGCAAGTACGTCGTCGTTGGCGCAAAGTCGCGGGAAATGAACAAGGTCGTTTTGCGTGCGGTTCCTGACACAAAGACGGAAACCTTGCAAGGCTTTGTTGAGGAAAAGGTTGCGGATGATGCAATGGTCTACACGGACGAGTTGGCAAGTTACCGCAACATCCCGCAGGCGCATGGGGTGGTTCAGCACAGCGTTAGCGAGTTCGTGAACGGCGCGGCGCACACTAACGGCATTGAAAGCCATTGGGCGATGCTGAAGCGCGGTTACATAGGCGTTTACCACCAGATGAGCGGTAAGCACCTCCAGCGGTACGCTAACGAGTTCGCTGGACGGCACAATCAGCGTCCTATGGACACGGCGCAACAGATGGACACAATGGCGGCTGAGATAGTCGGCAAGCGTCTGCGCTGGCAAGACTTGGTAGGTGCAAACATGGTACAATAGGACAGACGATAGGAGGTGGACAGTGGCGAATGACAATAAGCCATCGAAAGAAATGACAGACTACACACCGGAAGAAATCGCGGAAGTTGTATTGAAGTTCCGCCCACCTCCTGACGGGTACAAGTACCAGCAGAAGGACAAGGCGGACAAGAAAGGATGAGCACGCTAAGCGGGGTGTTGGCACTAATCGGGTTTGTGGGGATTCTAGCGGGATTCCTGACAGACAACGCCGCACTATTCGTTGTAGGCGTGATTAGCCTAATGGGGATGGCACTGCTTGATTGGTTCCGTAGGGCTGGCTAGCATTGTTAGTAATTCCCTAACATATTGGGGTGATAGCCGTACTTGGAAGCAATTGACCCGCCTGGAATGCGCTCATGCTTGCGTATGCTGAAATTGTCATGGAGTCCGATGCGGATATCTTCAATTACAAGCGCAGGTAGTCTCCCTAGGTATAAATCACCAGTGACAGTTCGGTATATGTCCACAAAATAATTGGCCAACGGAAGAGCAACCGCGGCTATTTGACTTACGACCTTCTCATGGTCATTATCCTGTTCACTTGGAACGTAGTCACTAGGGACAGGCCAGTCAAATTCCAAGGTCAGCCGAGTGAAACGGAAGTAGCCGTTAGGGTCTCTGTCAAACTCCATATTTCGAGCTTGAATATCGCCGATGGACAGATCCGATTGACCAACCCAGTCAGTGATGACTTGAGCACCTGCCAAGTATACAGACTCCTGAGGCACCACTTGTTCATGGACTATGGTTGTCGAGCCCTCTGCGCGTTTGGTCCATACCTTTTGCGGGCCTACCGCGACGAGGTCTGCCTTCCCTGGGAAATGGAACAAATACCGAATACTTGGGATATATAGGCAGTAAGGCAGACGCACGACCACTTGGATGGCCTCAACTGCCTCCAATGCCTGGCCTGAACCAGCGTAGAAAAGTAGAGATCCCGATATCAGGGGTGAGTCCTTCCCCGTTAGGAAGGGGGTGGCACTCATTACAATGCTCCTAGCAGAGTTGCTTTCGCCTAAGCATTTGCGAGGCTGCGCATTCCTTGCACCCCTACGTGAACCGAACGCTCACGAGGCCGAGCGTCGCGAACTCTGCGACGACGGCGTCGCCTTGGCCGACGTTCATGGCGTTCGTGATGGAGCCCGTCGTCACGAACTCGCCGGCGCGCAGTCCCTGCCCCAACTCGGCGAGCTTGTTCGCACACCACGCCACGGACAACGCCGGGTTGCCCAGCACCGCCGAAGCCTGCCCTCGTTCGAACTCCTCGCCGTTGCGGTAGAGGACAACCTCCTCCGTCTCGATGTTCAGCCCATCGACGGGCAGCCGCGTGCTGCCGACCACGAACCGCGCCGCCACGCCGTTGTCCGCGATGATGTCCTGCTCCCTGATGCGCCAGCCTTCGATGCGGCTGTCCACGATCTCGATCGCCGGGAACACGTACTCCGTGGCGGCGAACACGTCTTCCATCGTTACCCCCGGTCCCTTGAGCGGTGACTTCAACCGGAACGCCAGCTCAGGCTCCACCTTCGGGTGGATGAGCTCCGACGACTTGACGCGCCCGCCGTCACGCACGGTCGTATCGTCGAAGATGGTGCCGAAGATGGGCGAGTCGATGCCGAACGCCTTCTGCAGCGTCTCGTTCGTGAGTCCGACCTTCCGCCCGACGACGCGGTGGCCGTGCTCCAGTTCGTGCACGACGATGTCCGCGGCGACGGCGTACGCGTCCTCGGACGTGATCTCCGGCGCCTGCTCGGTGAGCGGCGGGATGGGTGTCGCGTTGTGCTCGGCTTCGCTCAGCGCGTGGGCGAGTGCGTGCAACTGGTCCTGCGGTACCGGCATGGGGGGCCTCCGTTGGGGGATAGGGCTGCGCCTGCGCCAAGATTACCAGCGGCGGTAAGATGTTCGCCATGACCGGGAACGAGCCTCGCGTCGCGGCGGTGCTGCTCGCGGCAGGCGAGTCGACGCGGATGCACGAGATGAAGGCGCTGCTGCCCTGGATAAACGGCAGGACGCTGCTGGCGCACCAGGCGCACGCGCTCGCGGAGGCGGGCTACGAGCCCATCGTCGTGGTGCTCGGACACCTCGCCGAGCGCCTGCGGCAGGTGCTCACCGGCCCCGAGCCGCTGCAGATCGTCGAGAATCCGCGCTACCGCGAGGGACGCACGACCTCTATCACAGCCGGCCTGGCGGCCGTACCGGACGACGTCTCGGGCGTGCTCATCGTATCGGTCGACCAGCCGCGCTCCGGCGCGCTGCTGTCGCGCCTGCGCGAGGCGTGGCTCGCGTCGCGCCCCGCTATCGCCGTGCCGTCGCTCGACGGCAACGCAGGGCATCCGCCCTTGTTCGACACCGCGCTGCTGCCGGAGCTGCGCGCCATCACGGAGGAAGGGCAGGGGCTGCGGGAGGTCGTCTCGCGCCATCGTGCCGAGCGCATGCTCGTGCCGGTGGACGATCCGCTCACGCTCACGAACCTCAACACGCGCGAGCAGTACGAGGCCGCGCTGCGCCTCGCGCAGGCGTAGGCGGGGGCGCCCCTTAACGGTTCGCAGCCGCGACCACCAGCAGCGCCGACCCCACGAACGAGACGATGACCCCGAGCACGACGCCCAGCGTGATGTGCTCCAGCCGCCGGTTGACCAGGTACGACAGGATGAGCGTGAACACGCCCACGGTGCGCATGAGCGGGTCGACGATGGTGACGTCAGCGAGGGCGAGCGAGAAGAAGCGCAGCAGTTGCGCCATGAAGACGCTCAGCCCCGCGCTGCCGAAGAGTCGCATGTAGCGGAAGTTGATGGCGCCGACCAGGTGCCGCTGCGCGGGCAGCGCCAGCGACGCCAGCAGCACCGCTGACGCGCCGAAGTAGGCGACGAACGTGCCGATGGCGGCGGTGCCGGTCGAGTCCTCCAGCGCCGCGCGGATGAGGATGGGGCTCGTGCCGTACCCCACCGACGCCAGCAGGGAGAAGACGACGCCCTCCACCATGCGTATCTCGACGGCAGGAGCGCCGCTCACGGCTGCGCCCGCAGGCGGCGTGCCCGTGCTCGTTGTTCCCGCGGCGGGGCGTTTCCGGCGGTCGATCATCAGGAACGGGCTCGCCAGGATAAGCGCGATGGCGAGGTACATGGGGATGGTTGGCCGCTCGCCGAGCAGCACGATAGCCATGACGATGCTGTACGGCACGGCGATGGCCTGGATGGTGACGGTGCGCGACGCGCCGATGGCCGCGATGCTCCGGTAGTTGCAGTAGCGCCCGATGCAGAAGTGGACGATGCCCGCACCGGCGAGCAGCAGGAAGCTGGTCATCGGGATCTGGTCGAAGTTGAAGATCTGCCCGGTGATGACGACCGCAACGAAGCCGAACGGCACGCCGAGCAGCACGGTGATGAACGCGCCCTGTGCAGCCGACGCGCCAGCGTCGGCGAGGCCGCGCCGGATGAGGATGGAGTTGACGCTGAACGAGAACGCCGAGCCGAGCGCGAGGAGCGCGCCGAATATCACGCTGCCACCCCCTCGCTCACCGCCTCACCTCGTGGCCGCCGCGTAGACCAGCAGGGCGGAGCCCGCGAAGGAGACCAGCACGCCGATGACGACGCGCAGGGTGATGGTCTCCAGCGAGCGGTTGAATATCCAGGTGAGGATGACCGTGAAGACGTTCGCCATACGCTGCAGCGGGTTCACGACGCTGACGTCGGCCACCGACAGCGCGGAGAAGCGGAGCAGCTGGGCGAGGAAGACGAAGAAGCCCGCGCCGCCGAACAGCCGCATGTAGCGCACGTTGATGGCGCCGATGAGCTGCCGCCGTCCGGGCAGCACAAGCGTCGCCATGAGCACCGCCGACGCTCCGAAATAGGCGACGAACGTGCCTATTGCCGCCGTCCGCGTTGCGTCCATCAGCGCGGCGCGGATGAGGATGGGGCTCGTGCCGTACATCACCGCCGCGAGCATGGCGAACAGGTACCCCTCGAGCAGGCGTACCTCCAGCGCCCGGACGGGTGGGGCGGTCGAGCCTCCGCCGTCGCCGCTCGGGGCCGGGGCCGGTGTGGGGCTCGGCGGCTTGCGCTCGAGGATCACCGCCGGGCCGAGCAGCACGAGCGCGATGGCGAACGCCATCGTGAGCGTCACGACCTCGTCGAGCAGGATGACGGCCATCAGGATGCTGTAGGGGGTTGTGACGCCCATGATCGGCCCGGCGCGCGCCGCGCCGATCGCCTCGACGGACCGGTAGTTGCAGTACCTGCCGACGCCGAAGTGGATGATGCCCGCCGTGAGTAGGAGCAGGTAGCCCATCGGCGATATCTCGCCGAACCGCAGGACCTGACCGGTGAGCACCACGGCGATGAATCCGAACGGCACGCCGAGCAGCACGGTGATGAACGCGCCCTGCGACGCCGTCGCGCCCGCGCCCGCGATGCCTCGCCGCACGAGAATGGCGTTGACGCTGAACGAGAACGACGAGGCGAGTGAGAGCAGTGCGCCCAATATCACGTCATGCCCCTCAGCGGCCCGCCGCCGCGGTCACCAGCAGCGCCGATCCGGCGAACGACACCAGCACCCCGAGCACGACCCCGAGCGTGATGCGCTCCAGCCGCCGGTTGAGGAGGTACGAGAGGATGAGCGTAAAGACGCCGATCATGCGCATGAGCGGGTTCACGATGCTCACGTCGGCTATGGACAGCGCGAAGAATCGCAGCAGTTGCGCGAAGAACACGGCGAACCCCGCGCCGCCGAACAGTCGCATGTAGTGGAGGTTGATGGTGCCCATGAGGTGTCGCTGCGTGGGGAGCGCCAGCGTTGCCACGAGCATCGCCGACGCGCCCACGTAGGCGATGAACGTACCGACTGCGGCGATGCCGGTCTCGTCCTCCACGGCGGCCCGGATCAGGATGGGGCTGCTGCCGTACGCTGCCGCCGCGAGCAGGGAGAAGGTGTAGCCCTCCACCATGCGCATCTCGACCGCAGGCGCGGCCGTTGCACTGCTGACTCCCTCGCCTGAGGGAGAGGACTGGGGTGAGGGCCCCGCGGGCGTGGCAGGGGCGGGCTTCTTCCCGCGGTCGACCATCAGCGCCGGGCTGCCGAGGATGAGCGCGATGCCCGCGAACATCAGGATGGTGGGGCGTTCATCGAGGAGGAGCATCGCCATGAGGACGCTGTACGGCACGGCGATGGCCTGGATGGTGGCGGCGCGCGGCGCGCCGATGGCGCCGATGCCCCGGTAGTTGCAGTAGCGGCCGATGCCGAAGTGCACGATGCCCGCCGCGGCGAGCAGCAGGTAGGCGTCCAGCGCGAGCATGCCGAAGTTGAACAGCTGGCCGGTGACGATGACCGCCACGAGGCCGAACGGCACGCCGAGCAGGACCGTGATGAACGCGCCCTGCGCCGCCGTCGCTCCGGCGCCTGCGATGCCCCGGCGCACGAGGATGAAGTTGACTGCGAAGGAGAACGCCGAGGCGAGCGAGAGCAGCGCCCCGAATATCACGCCACGACTCCCTCAGCCATGAGCGCCGCCGCTTCATCCTCCGCCATGCCGAGGTCGGAGGTCAGCACCTCGAGCGTCTGCTCGCCGAGCTGCGGCGGGACGCGGCTGGGGCCGCTGGGCGTCCGCGAGAGTTTGATGGGGTTGCCGGTGAACCGCACCGGCCCAAGCACCGGGTGCTCCATCTCCACGAACATCTCGCGGTGGTTCACCTGCGGGTCCACGGCCACCTCTGCGATGTCCTGCACCGGCCCCGCCGGAACGCCCATCTCGTTTAGGATGTCCACCCACTCGGCGGTCGTCTTCTGCAGCATCGCTTCTTCGATCACGGGGATCAGCTCGTCGTAGTGTTGCGTGCGCGACCAGCCGGTGAGGTAGCGCTCGTCGTCCATCAGCTCCACGTGGTCTATCGCCGCGCAGAAGAGCGGCCACTGGTCGGTGCCGCCGCCCATGATGGCGACCACGACGTAGCCGTCGGCGGTCCGGAACGCCTGGAACGGCGTGGAGCTCGGATGGCGTGTGCCGATGCGCTGCGGTACCTGTCCGAGCGTGAAGTAGCGCATGAACGCGTTCTCCATGATGGAGACCTGGCAGTCCAGCATCCCGATGTCGATGTACTGCCCCTCGCCGGAGCGCTCGCGCTCCAGGAGCGCGCTCTGGATGGCGACGGTGGCGAAGAGTGCGGCGGTGATGTCGCCGATGCTCGCGCCGGGACGCACGGGGCCTCGTCCGGGCTCGCCCGTGATGCTCAGCATCCCGCCCATCCCCTGCACGATGACGTCGAGCGCCGCGCGCTGGGCGTACGGCCCCGTCTGGCCGAAGCCGGAGACCGAGCACATGACGATGCGCGGATTACGTGCCCGCACGTCTTCGTAGTCCAGCCCCAGCCGCTGCATCGATCCGGGGCGGAAGTTCTCGATGAGCACGTCGGCGGTCTCGGCGAGCCGCAGTAGCACCTCACGCCCCTTCGGGTTGGCGAGGTTGATGGCGATGCTCCGCTTCCCACGGTTGATGCTCATGAAGTACGTGCTGAACGCCTGCTCGTCCGTCTCCGCCCCCTCCGGCGTGAGGAACGGCCCGTTGCCGCGCGCGGGGTCGCCCGTCTCAGGCTGCTCGACCTTGATGACGTCCGCGCCGAGGTCAGCCATGAGCATCGTCGAGAACGGCCCGGCGAGGATGCGGGTGAGGTCTATGACGCGTATGCCGTCGAGCGGGCCGGGCATGGGGCAACTCCTTCGCGCGCAGGGTCGGGAACCCCGCGATTCTACCCGACGCACAGGGGGCGTGTGCCGGCTGCCCCGCATTTGCGCCGCGCCGCAATCTCCGCGACGATGCGCGAGTGAACGAAGAGCGGGAAACCGAACGGCTGCCGGGGCTCCTGAGCAAGGAAGCGCTGCCGGTGTTCTCGGCGTTCTTCCTGTGGGGGTTCGGCACGGGAGCCCTCTGGATGGCGCGCCCGCTGCTCGCCTTCGAGCTGGGCGGCTCGGTCATACTCGTCGGCCTCGTCTCGGCGTTCAGCGCCGCTCCGCGGATCATCGGCGGGCCGCTGGGCGGAGCCATGGCCGACCGGCTGGGGCGCCGCCCCATCGTGGTTGCCGGCTGTGTACTGCACGGCGGCGCGGCGGCCATGCAGGGGTTCACCGACAGCTACACGGTCTTCCTGATGCTCGAGCTCGTCTCCGGTTTCGGCGTGGCAGTGTGGGTTACCGGGTCGGCTGCGCTGCTCGCGGACTTTACCCGGGTGACCAACCGGGGCAGGGGAGTCGCCCTGCGGAACATGTCCATGCGGCTGGGCATCCTCTCGGGACCGGTGGCTGCCGGCCTGATCGCTACGGCTTTCGACATCGGGGCGGTCATGGTCTTCATCGGCGTGACCAAGATATTCATCGTGGCCGTCACCTGGCTCCTGATCAAGGAGACGCACCAGCCACGTGCTCCTGCTCCCGAGGCCGGGCAGCGCCCGAGACGGCGGCTGCGGCTGGACGTGTCCGTGTTCAGGACGCGGAACTTCCTCACGCTGAGCGTGGTGACGCTCGCTATCGGCCTGGTCACGGCGGGGCCGGGCGCGTTCCGGACGTACTTCCCGGTGCACGCCGAGGACGTGGGACTGAGCGTCTCGGACATCGGGCTCGCCATCGGCCTGTCCGGCCTGCTCGCGATGCTCATCTCGATGCCGGTGGGCGCTGCGGTGGACTGGTGGGGGCGCAAGCCCATCCTGCTGCTCGGGCTCGTGACGATGGCGGCGTCGATGTTCCTCATCTTCGGGATGGAGGGCCTGCTGATCGCGCTGGTCGTGGCGGGCGTATTCGGCATCGGCGAGGTGGTGGGCATGAACACCCTCCAGACGTATGCGATGGACCTGGCGCCCGAGGAGAAGCGGGGCTACTTCCTCGGGACGTGGCAGGGGACCGTGAACGTTGGCCAGCTGGGCGGGCCGCTCCTGGTGGGCGCCATCGCCGCGCCGCTGGGCATCCCCGCGGCGTTCGGGATCATCGGGGTCGTGCTGCTCTGCGCGGCGGTGTTCCTGGCCGTTTCGAGGACAGCGCCCGCGCCCGCACAGGTGTAGGCGAGCCGGTTGCCCACGCCGCATGGGCGTGCGATGGTATGTAGTCGCAGTTGAGAGGGGTACAGGAGGACTGTGTGACGAACATCATAGAGGCGCGGGGCGTGGTGAAAACGTACCGGGCGGGAGAGATAGAGGTGCACGCCCTGCAGGGGATAGACCTCTCGATAGGCAAAGGGCAGATGGTCGCGGTGATGGGGCCCTCCGGCTCCGGCAAGACCACCCTGCTCAACACCTTCTCCGGCATAGACGATGTGACGAGCGGAGAGGTCGTCATAGACGGGGCGTCCGTGCACGAGATGTCGGACAGGGAACGGACCCGGTTCCGCGCGATGAGCATGGGGTTCGTGTTCCAGGCCTACAACCTCCTGCCGGTGCTCACCGGGGCGGAGAACGTGGAGTTGCCCCTGCTGCTTGCAGGACACGGCCAGGCGAAGGCCCGCGCCCGCGCACTGGAAGTGCTGGAGATGGTGGAGCTTGCGGACCAGGCGAACAAACGCCCGGCGGAGATGTCCGGCGGCCAGCAGCAGCGCGTGACCATAGCCCGGGCGCTCGTGAACGACCCCGCCATCGTGTGGGCGGACGAGCCGACCGGCGCGCTGGACAGCGAGACCGGTACGCACATCATGGACCTCCTCTGCAAACTCAATCAGGAGCGCGAGCAGACGTTCGTGCTCGTCACTCACGACTCTGTGGTCGGCTCCCGCGCAGGGCGCATGGTGCGGATGCGCGACGGCCACATCGAGAGCGACGAGACCGTCTCCGCTGACGGGAAGGGCAACTGACGGTGGAGACGCTCTTCGGCATACCCATCGGCACGCTGACCGCCGCCCTCACGGTCGTGTTCCTCGTCGCCGCCGCGATAACGGCGTACTTCGTGCTGCGCAACCCCGTCGTACTGAAGATGGCGGTGCGCAACATCCCGCGGCGGCGGGCGCAGACCGTGCTCATCGTCGTCGGCCTCATGCTGGCGACGCTTCTCTTCTCGGCCTCATTCGCCACTGGCGACACGCTCTCGCACTCGGTGCGCGTGCTCGTGGTCAAGCAGTTGGGGCATCTCGACGAGACCGTCTTCTCTGAAGAGCGGGATGCGTCCGGCGTACGGGCGTTCATGCCCGCAGAGACTGCCGACGCCGTGCGCGCGGCGCTTGCCGACGCTCCTGTCGACGGCGTGATGCCGGCGATCAGCCGGTCGGCGCCCGCCATATCGCTCACGTCGGACCGCAACGTACCGAGGCTGCAGGTGCAGGGACTGGACCCTGCATACACGGACGGCTTCGGGAGCTACCTCGATGCGGACGGCAGCGAACTCGACCTGGGGGCGCTCGAAAAGAACGAGCTGTACCTGAGCGCCGACGTCGCCGAGGACCTGCGCGCCGAGCCCGGTGATCAACTCGCGCTCTTCTTCGAGGAGATACCGGTGACGGTGAGCGTTGCGGGTATCTTCGACGAAGGCGGGGCCACCAGCTCACCATCGCCGCTGTCGGTGATGCGCCTGACCGACATGCAGGCGCTGCTGGGCGAGCAGGGGAATATCAACTTCGTCTTCATCTCGAACGAGGGCGATGCCATCTCGGGTGCGCGGCACACGGAAGCAGTCTTGGATGCCTTCGAGGACCTCCGCGACGAGCGTGGGCTGGACTACAACGACGTCAAGCGGGATGGCCTCGAGCAGGCCGACGAGACGGGCGACCAGTTCGCGAGCATCTTCCTGCTGTTCGGGACGTTCTCCATCATGGCGGGCATCCTGCTCATCGCGCTCATCTTTGTGATGCTGGCTGCGGAGCGGAAGCGCGAGTTGGGTATCGCCCGTGCAGTGGGCGCACAGCGTGGGGACATCGTTCGGCTGTTCACGTTCGAGGGAGCGGTCTACTCGCTCGCCGCGGCTGCGGTCGGCAGCGTACTGGGCATCGTTATCGGCCTCGTCATGGTGCGCATCATATCTGCCGCGTTGGGCGCGATAGACCAGTTCGACGGCTTCGAGATCGTGTTCGCGTTCCGGTGGCAGAGCCTGCTGCTGGCGTACACGCTGGGGATGGTGGTCACGTACCTCGTGGTGATCGTCTCGGCTGCGCGAGTGAGTGCATTGAACATCGTGCGCGCCGTGCGCGACATCCCGGAACCGCCCGGTGAGGGACACCGGCTCCGGGAGTCGTGGAGTGCGGTCGGCGCCGCCTACATGGACGGCCTGCGGGCGATACCGCGCCTGCGTCCGCTCCGTGTGCTGCGGCGCCTGCTCGTCAGCGGGCCGTGCGCGATCGTCAAACTGGCGTGGGCGCTGTTCATGGCGGGCTATCTCATGGTCGTGCTCGGCATCCTGTTGACGCTGAACGGCATCTCGGCAGAGCAGTTGGGCGTGTTCTCCATCGGCCTGTCGCTCGTGGTGGTCGGCGTGCCGCTCGCGCTCAACCATGCCGCGCGCCTGCCGGAGCGCATCGCGTACACGACTGCCGGCGTGGTCCTCGTGCTGCTCTGGCTCATTCCCATCGACTGGGAAGACTTCGGATTGCCCCAGTTCAACGAGGGGATAGAGCTGTTCATCCTCTCGGGCATAACACTCGTGGTCGGTGCGGTATGGGTTGTGATGTACAACTCCGGGTACCTGGTCAGCGCGATATCCGTCCTTGGAGGGCGGGGACGCACGCTCGCGCCTATCATCCGCACCGCGCTGGCGTACCCGATGGCGAGCCGCTTCCGCACGGGAATGACCCTCGCCATGTTCTCGCTCGTCATCTTCACGCTGTCAATCATCGGTTTCATCGACGCCGCCTTCAATAGTGCATTCGACGACACCCGGAAGTTCTCCGGCGGGTTCGATGTCACCGTCAACGCCAGCTTCACCAACCCCGTCGGCGACCTCGGTGCGCGCATCGATGAGTCCCCGGCGCTGGACGCCGCCGAGTTCGCGGCCATCGGCGCAACGAGCGGTCTGCCCGTGCGCATCAGGCAACAGGACACCGAGCAGGAATTGCAGGATTGGTTCGTCACGAGCGTGGACCCCGCCTACGCAGAGGCGGTCGGCTACGGGTTCCTCATGCGGGACGAGCGGTACCCCGACGGCCGCGCCGTCTGGCTTGCGCTGGCCGCGGGTGAGGAGGTCGCGGTCGTCAGTTCCGCGATGGTCCCGGCCGCGTCCGACTTCCAGCAGGGCGGCCCGGACTTCTCGTTCCAGCTGGAGGGCTTCCAGCGCGAGGACGACGTGCTGCCGGAGGTGTACGTGGAGGTGTACGACTCCTCCGAGGAGCTGATGGTGCGCTTGCGCGTGATCGGCGTGATAGAGGAATCGGCATTCTTCGCCAACACGGTTACCACCGGGCACGAGGTGCTGCAGCGTCTTGCGCCGGTGGACCTGCCGTACGTGGGCTACGAGATCGTGCTGAACGACCCGTCGCGCGCGGAGGAGATCGCGGTGGCGCTGGAAGATGAGTTCGAGGAGCACGGCGTGCAGGCGTCCTCGCTCGAGAAGATCGTGCGGGATCTCACCGCACTGAACCGCACGTTCAACCGGCTCATCCAGGGCTTCATGGGCCTTGGCCTGGTGGTGGGCATCGCGGCGCTGGGCGTCATCGCAGCGCGCTCCGTCGTGGAGCGGCGTGTGCAGATCGGCATACTGCGCGCCATCGGCTACCGCAGCGGCATGGTGCAGCTCTCCTTCCTGATCGAGTCCTCGTTCATCGCGCTGCTGGGCATCGCCGTTGGGTTGGGACTGGGGTTCGGGCTATCCGCCGGCATAATTCGCGAGGTAGGCCAGAGCTTCGAAGGCGTCGCGTACGCGGTCCCGTGGGAGACGATCATCCTCGTGGTAGTTGTCGCGTACGGCGCGTCGCTCCTGACGACGTACCTGCCGGCGCGGCAGGCGTCGCGAATCTACCCGGCGGAAGCGCTGCGGTACGACGAGTAGCTGACGGGGCTGGGAGTTACCGGGGCGCTGCTGCGCCGTTCACCTTGGCGACGAGCCGGTCGAGGTGGAACGACTCCATCTTCATCGAGCCGCCCTCGCGGCCGTTCCGCCACGCGACGATCTCCGACACGATGCTGAGCGCGATCTCCTCCGGCGCGCGTCCGCCGAGGTCGAGGCCAACAGGGGCGTGTATCTCGCGCAGCCGCTCCTCCGGCACGCCCTTCCGCAGCAGCGACTCGTAGATCATGATCGTCTTGCGCTTGCTGCCGAGCAGCCCCACGTAGCCCGCGTTCGTGCGCGCCGCCGCCTCGGTCGCCAGGTCGTCGAAATGGTGGCCGCGCGAGCCGATGACGATGGCCGTGTTCGGCGTCACCGGGAAGGCGTCCACGCCCCGGTCGTACGGCGCGACGTTTGTCGCCTCCGCCATCGGGAAGCGTTCGTTGTTCGCGAACTCGCGGCGGTCGTCGGTCACCATCACGCGCAGGCCCATCATGTGGCCGATGCGCGCGACCTGCAGATTGACGTGTCCGCCGCCGATGAGCACCAGCAGCGCGGGCGCGGTGTAGCCCTCCACGAACAGCTCGTCGCCCTGGTCGGTGTGGATGCGGGCGGTGCGCCCCATCGGCATGACGTCCTTCGCGGTCTCGATCGCCTCCGCGTCGAGCGCGGCGTCGCCGAACGTCCCCTCGGACGTGCCGTCCTCGCGGACGACGATGCGCGCGCCCTGCGCGAGGCGGTCACTCTTGACCAGCGTCGCGACGGAGAGGCTGGGGCCTCCGGCGTAGGCGTCGGCGATCTCTGCGGAGAGCGCTCGTCCGCCCGCATCGCCGGTGAGCGGCTCGATGTAGAAGTACATCGTGCCGCCGCAGACGAGGCCGTCGCGCGCGGCGATGTCCTCGTTCAGGTAGTAGCGCTTGTACTGCGGGCCGGTGTTCTCGCGGAGCGCTTCCTTGGCGGCGAACCAGATGTCGCCCTCGACGCAGCCGCCTCCGAGCGTGCCGACGGTCGAGCCGTCGCCGCGCACCAGGAGCGCCGCGCCGGGCTTCTGGGGCGTCGAGCCCTGCGTGTGGACGACGGTTGCGATGACGAAGTCCTGCCCGTCGTTCGTCAGCGCGGTTGCTTCGTCGTAGACGGCCTTCATGCGCTCACCCTCCCCCGCGTCTTCCCGTCATTCCCGTGAAGGCGGGAATCCAGAGTGGGACGATTGTAGCACCGGCGTCCACGCCTGCGCCCGTTCGTGGTGAGCCCGTCGACCTCGAATGAGCGGCGAACAACCCCGATGAGCACGGTCTGCGTGCCCCTCGTGCGGAAGGGCCCGGAACGAAATCCCGACTCGGAGTCCTCCCGTCAACTCATCCCGTGACCGGAAGGTGCCCGTTCCCCTTTCCGGTAACGCAGCACGCGCGTGCTACTCAACGATCAGGAACTGCCCCATCATGCCAAGATCTTCATGATCGAGAATGTGGCAGTGGAACATATACGGAGTGTCTTCAGCGGCATAAGAGTTGAAGCGGGCGGCGATAACGACCTCACGGTCGGCATTCACCAAGACGGAGTCCTCCCAACCTGATTCCTCTGGCGGTGGCGGTTCGCCATTGATTGCCAATATCTGAAACTGAATCTGGTGGGGGTGGAACACGTGCTGGCCGTCATCGCTGGAGAGAGTCCAGCGCTCGGTATCTCCGTGTTGCACAGTTACGTCGATCCTGCTCATGTCGAACTGGACTCCATTGATCGCCCAGCTTGCGTCGAATTCCCAGAAGTTGCGCACATCTCCCATGTGGAAACTTCGGTCCACCGTAATCTCCGACTCGGATATGGGCTCTATGGTGGCGAGCTTGTCCGGAAGCATACTCGTGCCTGAAGCTGGTCCGCTCGGGCGGAGCTCCAGCACTCGGCCAAACACACTGTCGACCAAAGCGGCTGATTCCGTCCCGACATCGACGATGATCTCAGCTCGGTCCCCGGGTGCAAGCACGAGCTGCTCGAGTACGACGGGACCAGCCAGGTAGCCGCCATCGGAGGCAATCTTGGTCATGCTGGCCCCCTCGACGCTGAGTTGGTAAATCCGGGCTTGGCTGCCGTTCAGCAGCCGGAGCCGCACCAACCCTTCAGGCACCTCGACGTACGGGTCGATCGTGCCGTTCACCGTCAGCGTGGAATATAGGTTTCCTTCTTCGCCATCGTCGATGGCAAAGTCAAGTTGGCCATCTTGGGTGAAGTCCCTGTCCTGGATGATGACCGGAATGTCGTCAACGCCGTAGGTTGATGGTAGGGCTGCGGCTGCAGGGTTGTCGTCTTCGATGATTATCAAACCTGCGGCGCCGCGGTAGACATGCTCGGCTGTGGACCCATGGGCATGGGGGTGATACCAGAGCGTGGCTGCTGGCTGGATGACGTCGAAGTTGGCTACCCATGTTGTGCCTGGCGCAATCGTACTATGCGGACCGCCGTCGTCCTCGGCCGGGACGTCGGCGCCATGCCAGTGCGTCGTCGTGGTCTCGTCCAACTCGTTCGTGACGCTGATAACCACCGAGTCTCCGGTGCTGAGACGAAGCGTGGGGCCGAGCACAGGCGTGCCGTTGTAGGAGTAGGTGTCAATCATCCTTGCCTGTTTGTAGTCGTGCTGTGATGTACCAATCGTAAGCGTGTAATGCGAGACGCCATTCTCAATCGTCGGTTCGAGCAGCGGGGGGATCGCTAGCGGCTCCACCGCCGGCGTATCAACCGGTATCGGCTCAGCGGGATCGCTGGCATCAACCAAGACGACCGCGACGAGGATACCGACTACAACGATTGTGAGGATACCGACTACAACGCTTGCTCTGATCATAGCGTGACTACGATGACGCCAAGGCGCCAGCGTGCAAACAACTGGGCACCCTCGACAGTCAGACCGATTACGATTCGATTCGTAATTCCCTCCGGAGGCTATTGCAAGTTTACAACACAGGACACAGTGTTAAAATCCGGCTGCTGAGGCTATCGACTGTGAGAGCGTGCTACAATGCCCGCGTCATGCAGCGCACCGCAGCCACGACAACGACGACGACCCGCACTACGAGGGCCGCGGCTGCGCGCGTCCGCGAGACGGCAGCCGTGGCCTGACCCGCCTGGGCGCGTACGTATCTCCAACCCATGCATGAAGGGGCGCGCCGAGCGCCCCTTTCTCGTAACAGGAAACCAGAGAGGCAGACCGATGCCCGTCAAACAGAAGAGCCCCGAAGAACAGCAACTCGACGACCTGCGCTTCCGCATCCGCCACTCCGCGGCCCATATCATGGCCGAGGCCGTGCTCGACCTCTTCCCCGAGGCGAAGTTCGCGGTCGGGCCGCCCACCGCGGACGGCTTCTACTACGACTTCTCGGTCGAGCGCCCATTCTCGCCCGACGACCTCGAGCGCATCGAGGCGCGGATGCGCGAGACCGTCGCGGCCGACGCGTCGTTCAACAGGACGGAGTTGACGCGCGATGGCGCGAGCGGCCACTTCGCGGACCAGCCGTTCAAGCTGGAGATCATCGACGAGATACCGGACGGCGAGGCAATCACGACCTACGAGCATGGCGGCTTCGTGGACCTCTGCCGCGGCCCGCACGTCGGCTCCACCGGTGAGGTCGCCGCGTTCAAGCTGGTGAACGTCGCGGGCGCCTACTGGCGCGGCGACGAGCACAACGAGATGCTGCAGCGGATCTACGGCACCGCGTGGGAGTCCGAGGAGGCGCTGCAGGCGCACCTGGAGCGGCTGGAGGAGGCCGGACGCCGAGACCACCGCAGGCTCGGGCAGGAGCTCGGCCTCTTCTTCTTCGACCCCGTCGCCCCCGCCAGCCCGTTCTTCCTGCCGCGCGGCGCGGCGCTCAACAACGCGCTCACCGCCTACGTGCGCGGCCTCTATGAGCGCTACGGCTACCAGGAGGTCATCACCCCGCAGGTGTTCGACTCCTCCCTCTGGAAGCGCTCCGGCCACTACGACAACTACCGCGAGAACATGTACTTCACCTATGCGGACGAGCAGGAGTTCGCCGTCAAGCCGATGAACTGCCCCGCCGCCGCCATTCTCTACGCCTCCCACCTCCATTCCTACCGCGACCTGCCGGTACGCTACGCCGACTTCGGACGCCTGCACCGCTTCGAGCGCTCCGGCGTCACACACGGCCTCACCCGCGTCCGCACGTTCTCCCAGGACGACGCGCACATCTTCTGTGCGCCGGAGCAGGTGGAGAGCGAAGTGCTCTCGTTCATCGGCATGGTCAGCGAGACGTTCGAAGTCTTCGGCTTCGACGACGTCCGCGTCGTGCTCTCGCTGCGACCGGACAAGCGCATCGGCACCGACGAGTTGTGGGACGCGGCGGAGGGCGCGCTTGCGGCGGCGCTGGACGCACGCGGCATGGAGTACGAGCCCGCCGAGAACGAGGGCGCGTTCTACGGTCCCAAGATCGACTTCTTCGTCGCCGACGCCATCGGGCGCGAGTGGCAGCTGAGCACCGTGCAACTCGACTACAACCTGCCTGAGCGCTTCGACCTCGAGTACGTCGACTCCGAGGGCGCGCGGCAGCGTCCGGTCGTCATCCACCGCGCCATGCTCGGGAGCATCGAGCGCTTCCTCGGCGTCGTCATCGAGCATTTCGGCGGCGCGTTCCCCGTCTGGCTCGCGCCCGTGCAGGCGGAGGTCATCCCCATCGCCGACCGCCACATCGAGTACGCGGAGTCGGTGCGGTCGCGGCTGGAGGCTGCGGGAGTTCGGGTGCACGTCGACGCTCGCAGCGAGCGTATGAACGCAAAGATACGCGACGCCCAGCTGATGAAGACGCCCTACATGCTCGTGGTCGGCGACAAGGAGGCCGAGGCCGGCGGCGCTGCGGTGCGCCTCCGCTCCGGCGAGGACCTCGGCCTGCTCCCCGTGGCGGACGTCGCCTCCCGCATCGCCGACGAGGCCGCGAGAAGGGCGTGACCCGGTTCTCCCCTGATTTGACGGCTGAAGCGCGCGGGCGTAACTTCCCGATGCGCGCAGGCTGGCGTGCTCGCCTGCGCGGAATTCGTCAGAGGAGGACACCATGACGACGAACTACGATCCGGCTACGGCCCCGGTATTCGAGAGAATCGACACGTACGAGGAGTGGCAGCAGAACGAGGGCGCGAAGCTCCACGGCGGGCTCTACATCAGGGACCTCTACTCCCTCGAGCTCGACTACTGGCCCCGCAAGGGCTGCTATGGCGCGGTCGTCTACCTCGACGGCGACGAGGAGACCGACGAGCACGTCATCGAGATCGAGCCTGCGGGCAAGACCAACCCCGAGCACCACATGTACAACGAGGTCATCTACGTCCTCAGCGGTCGCGGCGCGACGTCCGTCTGGTACGACGAGTCCCGAAAGCAGACGTTCGAGTGGAACGAGGGCGCGTACTTCTCGATCCCCATGAACGCCTCGTACCAGCACTTCAACGGCAGCGGCACGGAGCCCACGCGCATGGTCTCCGTCACCAACCTGCCCGGCATGATCCGCAAGTTCATCACGCCGGACTTCATCTGGAACAACCCCTACGTCTTCCCGGACCGCCTCACCGCGGACGAGGGCTGGGCCTCCGGCTCCGGCATGATGTACAAGGGCCGGGTGTGGGAGACCAACTTCCTGCCGGACGCGGCCAACATGGCCATGCCGGACTGGTCGGAGCGCGGCGCGGGCGGCACTAACATCATGCTGTCGCTGTCCGACAACACCGTCTCCTCCCACATCTCCGAGTTCCCGGTGGGCACCTACAAGAAGGCGCACCGCCACGGCCCCGGCGCGCACCTGCTCATCACCGGCGGCGTCGGCTTCGCGCTCGTCTGGCAGAAAGAGGACATGTCCGACCTCGTGAAGGCGGACTGGCAGCGCGGCAGCCTCTACCTGCCCACCCAGGACTCCTACAGCGAGTACTTCCACCAGCACTTCAACGTCGGCACCACCCCCGCGCGCTACATCAACATGAGCCCGTCCAACTCCCGCAAGTACACCTACCAGCGCGGCATCAACGACCCCTCCCGCAGGGGCGAGATCCGCGCGATGGTCAGCATCAAGGAGGGCGGCATCCAGCTCGAGTATGAGGACGAAGACCCTCGCGTCCACGAGATCTTCGAGGCGGAGCTGGCCAAGTACGGCCAGCAGTGCCGCATGAAGAACCTCGTCGCGACCTGCACCGGCGTCCCCGGCCCGGAGAACAAGAAGGGCGCGCTCCAGGACTACGACTAGCGACTCTCTTCCCCTCTCCCTTGTGGGGAGAGGGTGCCGCCGTTCGCGGCGGCGGGTGAGGGTGAATCTTCGGGGGCGGCCACAAGGCCGCCCCCTTATCGTCTCCCTGTCGCCCCCGCGCGACGTTAGAATCGCCTCTGCCGTGGGAGGCGGTGCATGACCTCAGCAGAGCAGCAAGGGCCCGTTGCGGTCGTCGGCACGACGTCGTGGGGCGGAACGCTCGCGCTCATCCTGGCGCGACGCGGTGTCGACGTGCGACTGCTCGCGCGCTCGGACGCCGAGGCGCAGCGGCTGGTGTCGGACGGCGAGCTTACGGCGCGACTGCCGGGCTACCCCTTCCCGCCGTCGCTCCGCGTGACGGCGGACTGGGCGGCGGGCATGGACGGCGCGCCGTTCGTCGTCTTCGCGGTGCCGAGCCACACCCTGCGTGACAACGCCCGCCGCGCCGCACCCCACGTCCCAGCGGACGCCGTCGTCATCTCCGCGTGCAAGGGACTGGAACAGGGAACGTTCAAGCGCATGAGCGTCGTGCTCGCCGAGGAGCTGCCCGGCGCTGCACCTGACCTCTGTGCGCTCTCCGGCCCCAATCTCGCCCGCGAGGTAGTGCGCGGCCTGCCGTCGGCAACGGTCATCGCGTCTGCGTCCCCCGACGCGGCGTCATCGGTCCAGCGGCTGTTCAACTCGCCGACGTTCCGCGTCTACACGAACGCCGACATCATCGGGACGGAATTGGGCGGAACGCTGAAGAACGTCATGGCCATCGGCGCGGCCATCTGCGACGGCATGGCGCTCGGCGATAACGCGAAGGCGGCGTTCGTCACACGGGGGCTGGCGGAGATGGTGCGGCTGGGCGTTGCGGCTGGCGCGCAGGCTGCGACGTTCGCAGGCACAGCCGGCTTCGGCGACCTCATCGCGACCTGCTACAGCAATCTCAGCCGCAACTACCGCGTCGGACTCGCGCTCGCCGAGGGACGCACGCTCGAAGAGGCGATCGAGTCGCTTGGTGGGCAGGTCGCCGAGGGCGTCGGCACGACCTCGGCGGCGCTGGAGATGGCGAACGCGCTTGGCGTCGAGGCCCCAATCGCCGCCGCGACCGCCCGCGTCCTCTTCGACGGCGCATCGCCCCAGGACGCGCTTCTCGAACTCATGGCCCGCGCCCCTAAGCAGGAGTAGGCACAGGCCCTAGGCAGCCTGCCTCCGCAGGGGCTGCCCCTTCCTGTACGTGGCGACCCGCCACAGCCACTCGGCGGGACCGAAGCGGAAGCGGCTGAGCCAGAGCGGCGACCACCAGAGCTGCAGCACCCAGATGCCCACGCAGAACGCGAAGATCCCCGTGCGGGTCACGGAAACGTCCGTCAGCAGAACGTTGAGCGCCAGCATCCCCAGGACGGTCTGCGAGAGGTAGTTGGTGAGCGCCATCCGCCCGGTGGCGAGCAGCCGCCGTTTCAGCCGGCTGTCCCGTCTCTGGTTCCAGAGGATGATGAGGCTCATGTACCCGAGGGACGCGGGGATCGAGCCCAACGTATTGGGCATCTGACCGATGAAGGCCACGTCCCGCGAGTAATCGCCGAGCGCTGTCACGACCACGCCGGCCGTGGCCAGCGACAACCCGATGCCCAGGCCGAGCGCGGCGACGAGCCGGTAGGTGCTCGCCGCCATGCTGCCGTTCATGAACCCGAGGCGGTACAGACCCGCGCCCATCAATATCAGCCCCAGCGCGCGCAGGAAGTAACCGAGGAGCACAAGCCCCGCCAGGCTGTCGCTGAGGGCTGGGTCGCTGCCGCTGCCGACCTCTCCCGGCTCCCAGATGCCGGCGAGCGATACGTCGGTGCCGTTAACGATCGCCTGCATCAGCAGCATGAGGGGGACGGAGAGCAGGTATACGACAGCGCCGGTGGAGATGAGGGTCCTGGAAGGCAGTTTGCGCAGCGCAAGCAGGAAGACGGCTGAGATGGCATAGGCGATCAGCACGTCGCCGTCCCACAGGATGGCGTGGAGGATGCCGATGCCCAAGAGCAGGACGTTGCGCCACAGGTTCAGCAGGACGGGTCGGCCTTCCCGGCGTTCGGCCCGTTCGATGAACAGGAGTATCCCGGCGCCGAACAGCAGCGAGAAGATACCCATGAACTTCTGGTCGACGAAGATCTCGCCGAACACGCCAATGGTCCAGTCCAGCCAGGTCTCCGACCCGCCCGCGCTGAGGTTCAGGTACGGGGCCAGTCCGTGCTTGAAGGAGACGGCGTTCATCAGCACGATGACCAGCACGGCCACCCCTCGCAGCAGGTCGAGGCTCGTGATGCGGTCGGATTCAGTTACCGGGCCGGAACCGTTCCCATCCTGCACGTTGGGCGAACCCTGATCGTCTGCCATTCCTGCAAACTCTCCGTTGCTTCGGTTCTCTGCCGCCCTACGTGTCCAGCAGGGTAGGGGCCATCAGCTCCTCGATGCTCACGACGCGCGGTGTGAGCCCCTGCTCGGTCGAGTAGGCAAGCGCGGTCTCCAGCGTGTGACGGATCCCCGCGACGCCGTACGGGAAGAGATCAGTCGTCAGCGCTGAGCGTGAGTTCGACGGCAGCAGTCCCGCGTCGACGAACGGCTGCGCCTGTTCGAGCGTCCGCGACATCCACAGCTCCTTCGCCTTCACGAACGCGTCGTACAGGTTCCGTGCCGCCCACGGGTGCTGCTCGTAGAGTGAGCGCCGCATGATGACGACGTGGTTGATGGGGTAGATGCCAGTCGTGGCGTAGTAGCGCGCCGACTCCGCGAGCGGGTCGGGGAAGAGCGTCCGCACTTTCTCGTGAGCGCGCAGGTCGAGTGTGCTCCGGTTGATGCCGCCCCCACCGTAGAAGTAGACGTAGATGGCGTCGAGTTCGCCGTTCGCCATCATGCCGCCGAGGTTCTGGTCCTTCGCCGGATCCATGTAGTGCAGCGTCACGCCGGGCGGCGGCTCGAAGCCCGTCGCCCCGCCGTGGCTCAGCTCCTGCGTGCGCTCCATCCACCACTCCACGTCTGTCGGCGCGACGCCGTACTCGTGCTGGAAGAAGCCCCGCGCCCAGAGTGCCGCCGTCTGTTGATACTCGTTGACGCCCACGCGCTTCCCTTTCAGGTCGGCGGGCGACTCGATGCCTGCGTCCGTGCGGACTAGCGCGCCGGTGCCGAAGAACGTCCGCGTGGTGCAGATGGGCAGCGTCACCCAGTCGCGGTTTCCCTGCGCGGTGATGATGGCCAGCGAGGAGAGCGACATCTCCGAGACGTCGAACTCCTGGTGCGTGAGTTGCCGGTGGAACGTCTCCGCCGGGCCCGACGCGGTTGGGATGAGCTCGATGCCCTCCGGCCTGATCGTGCCGTCCATGATGGGGCGGCTGCGCGGGTTGGGCGCGAACGCGAGGCTGAACGTCGGCTTGGTGGTCATGGAGCGCTCCTTCGTGCTGGCTGGGCGATGCGGGCAGAGATGTGGTGCCCATGGGAGTTTACCTGCCCGGAGCGACCGTCACAGGAGTGGCGGGAACCCTGAATAGCGCATTTGAGAATTGCTCAGCACACTCCAGCACTGCGGATATGGGCACGGAAAACATGGCCTCGGGGCGAAATACGGCGTTGACATGGCGCGAACGCGGAACGGCGGCGGCGTTGTCGGGGCCGATGGTGCTCCTCCACCCTTGTCGTCAGGAGTGGGCGCTTCTTGACGGCCTCGCTTGTGACTGCCTCAGCCCGGCGCCGGTGCCCTGCCCTGACCCTGTCGGGCTGAGCGTGGCCATGACCTTGCCCACGCTGACCATCGCTAAGGCCGCGCAGCCGCGTCGATTTATGACGGTATCGGGTTTTCCTGTTGACGGATTCGGCAAGTTGACACCCCCCAACACTCCTGCCTATGGTAGGCGGTGACCCGCCGCCCGATCGGCTGGCTGCAAGCTAATACCGAGGTAAAACAAACCGGTCCCTGCAGCCCCGTCGCAAGGCCGAACACCAGGCGCGTCACCCCCCATTCGGTAATAGCCGAACAAGAGATTCCTCTCCGCTACGCCCTGACTTCCCCGTAAAGGATGCTCCTCAGCAAGCGTGACGAAGGGATGTCGCGCGCCTTGCGCACGGTGAGATGGCAATCTCGAACAACAAGCCCCCCGGCAGGAGAAGGCCTCCGAGCTGGGTACGAAGAGAGGTGAACGGATGAGAGAGAGAACAGACAGGACGATAGTCAGGGCCCGGTGGCCGCGCCTGATGGCGCTCAGCGGGCTTGTTATCGCATTGCTCCTGATGATCGGCGCATGCGGAGACGACGGAGAGAGCGGCAGTACAGGTTCCGGCGACGTGAAGACCGGCGGCTCGCTCACCGTAACGCTGGTGTCGGAGAACAACACGCTCGATCCGCCTGTCACGCTCGGCACGGCGGACACCCTCATCACCCAGCAGATGTACGACAACCTGCTGATGATCCAGCCTGACCTCTCCATGAAGCCTGAGCTGGCCACGTCGTGGGAACCCAGCGAGGACCTCTCGTCCTGGACCTTCCAACTGCGGGAGGGCGTGACGTTCCACAACGGCAAGGAGTTCAAGGCTGAGGACGTCGTGTTCTCGTTCAACCGCCTGCTGGACCCGGTCATCGATTCCCCCGCCCGGCCCACATTCGAGGTCATCGAGAACATGGAGGTCATCGACGACTACACGATCCGGTTCGACCTGGTCAGCCCCAGCGCGTTCTTCCCCGAGGTGCTCTCCATCTACCAGGCGAGGATCATTCCGTCGAACGTCGACCTTGAAACGCTGACGCTCGGAGGCGTCGGGACGGGCCCCTTCATCCTGGAGGAGTACCTGCCCGGTCAGCGGACGGTGCTCTCGAAGAACCCCGACTACTGGGACGAGGGCAAGCCGTATCTGGATGAGGTCGTGTTCCAGCTGATCCCGGACCCGTCGACCCGGGCGGAAGCGCTCAAGAGCGGCGACGTGGACGTGATCTACCAGCTTGAGCCGCCTACCGCTCCCAGCATCGAGGCCAACCCCGGCACCGTCGTGCTGGAGACGGCCAGCTCGTCGCACATCGGGCTGGACCTCGGCAACTGGGAGGCCCCGTTCGACAACAAGAAGGTGCGGCAGGCCTTCCAGGCTGCGACCGACCGAGAAGCCATCCGCCAGGCTGCGCTCTTCGGCCGGGGCAGCATCGCCTACGACCACCCGATAGCGCCGAACGACCCGATGTTTACGGAGGAGTGCAAGCCTCCGGACTACGACCCCGAACTTGCGAAGCAGTTGCTGGCCGAGGCCGGCTACCCGGACGGGATAGAAGTCACCCTGTACACCGGAAACGTCGGCCCGGGGATGCTGGAACAGTCGGTTGCCTTCAAGGAGGGAGCGGCGCCGGCAGGCATCAACGTGAACCTCGTCCAGAGGCCGGAGGACCAGTTCTGGGCGAACACCTGGCTGATCGAGAACTTCACCGTGGTGTACTGGTTCGGCCGGACGCCCGACCAGGCGCTCAGCATCCAGTACATGAGCGACTCTACCTGGAACGCTCCGCGTTACCTCAACGATGAACTCGACGCGCTTATCGTCAAGGCCCGCGGGCAGGTGGACGATGCCGAGCGTGCGGAGACGTACAAACAGGTTCAGTGCATCCTGGTCGAAGACGTTCCGCGCCTCGTGACCGCCTTCCAGCCGGTGCTCTACGGCGAGCGGGACGACGTCCGCAACGTGCTGCCGCACCCGCTGGGCTGGCTCATCCTCAACGAGGCGTGGCTCGACAGGGAGTGAAAGGCAGGTAACGGCAAATGACGCGGTTCCTGGTAAGGCGCATCAGCCTGATAGTCGTGACCCTTCTGGTGGTCTCGACAGCCATCTTCGCCATCACCGAGATCCTGCCCGGCGATGTCGCACAGATGGTCATGGGGCAAGGCGCCACCGAACAGAACCTGAAGCACATCCGGGAGACGCTGGGCCTGGACCGCCCCGCCCCGGTCCGCTACCTGGACTGGATCGGCGGGGTGGTCCGGGGCGACATGGGCGACTCTTTCGTCCAGAAGATCCCCGTGATTGAGGTGATCGAACCCAGGCTGGCGAACTCGCTGATCCTTGCGGCCTTCGCCTTCCTCGTGGCGGTGCCCTCGGCCGTCGCCATAGGCGTATGGATGGGGGTGCGGCAAGGGTCGAAGACGGACCACGCCGTGTCGGTTGGAAGCCTCGTGGCCATCTCGCTGCCCGAGTTCGTGACGGGAGTCCTGTTGATTATCGTGTTCTCTTCGTTCCTCGGCTGGCTCCCCTCATCGAGTGCGATCCTGCCGGGGACGAGCCCGCTCACGAGACCCTTGATCCTCGTGCTCCCCACGCTGACGCTGACCGGCGTGCTTTTCGCGTACATCATGCGGATGACGCGGGCCAACGTCATCGAGGTACTGAACACGCAATACGTTCGCACGGCGGTGCTGAAGGGGTTGCCGATGCGGCGCGTACTGCTCCGTCACGTCGTGCCGAATGCCATGCTCCCGACGATCAGCGTGATCGCGGTGAACATGGGGTGGATGCTCGGCGGGCTCATCATCGTGGAGAACGTCTTCGCATACCCTGGTCTGGGACAACTGCTGCTGACTGCCATCAACACGCGTGACGTTCCTCTGTTGCAGACTCTCGCACTCATCATCGCGGGGACGTATGCACTCAGTAATCTCGTGGCGGACCTCAGCTACGGCGCCCTTGATCCGCGGATAAGGCTGACGTGATGGCTGCTCCGGCGACTTCCCCCAGGATGCAGTTGGGCCCGCTCGATGCGGCGACATCGATAGCGGCTGCCCTGCTGCGGGCGCTTGCCTCACTGGTACGGCTTGCGCTCCGCACTCCGGCGGGCAGGATCGGCTTGCCGCTGGTGGTCCTGCACGTGGTCCTCGCGCTGTTCGGTCAGGCTCTGGCGCCGTACCCGCCGACGCAGTTCCACATCGAGGACCATCAGCTGGAAGGGCCGTCGCTCCAATTCCTGCTCGGCACCGACCAGTTCGGCAGGGACGTGCTCAGCAGGGTGATGTCGGGCGCCACGTCGCTGATCACGGTGGCAGCAGCGGGCGCGTTGCTCGGCATCGCCCTGGGCACCGTCGTCGGGATGAGCAGCGGGTACAAGGGAGGGCGCACGGACGAGGTGGTGATGCGCATCATGGACGCCATGATGTCGTTCCCCTCGCTGCTGATAGCGCTCCTGGTGCTCACGAGCCTTGGGCCGAACCCCATCAACATCGCCGGCACCATCGGCATCGTGTTCATCGCGCCTGTTGCCCGGGTGATGCGCTCCTCCACGCTGGCGGTGAAGAGCCTCGAGTTCGTCGATGCTGCGCGGCTGCGCGGCGAGCCGAACGTCTACATCATCTTCCGGGAGATCCTGCCGAACACGCTGCCGGTCCTCGCCGTGGAGGCGTCGGTGAGGTTCAGCTACTCGATCCTGCTGGTAGCGTCGCTCGGGTTCCTCGGACTCGGCGTGCAGCCGCCGTCCTCGGACTGGGGGCTCATGATCAGCGAGAGCCGCATTTTCATCACCGGGGCTCCATGGGTTGCGCTTGCGCCGGCAGCCGCGGTCGCGTCGCTCGTGATTGGGGTCAACCTGCTGGCGGACGGCATCAAGCAGGCAAGGGAGTTGCCAAAGAGGGAGGCATAATGGCCACCACAACCACTGCGATGCTCGAGACCACCACGCCTGCCGATGGCGCGGAACAGCCGCTGCTGAAGGTGGACGGACTCTCGGTCACCTTCTTCACGCCGACCGGGGCGGTGCACGCCGTGCGCGACGCCTCGTTCGAGATCAAGCGCGGCGAGGTCGTCGGCCTCGTGGGCGAATCGGGCTGCGGCAAGTCCACCATGGCCTACGCCATCATGGGCTATCTGCCCGGCGAGCCGGAGGTGGGTGGAGCAGTCTACCTCGATGGGCAGGACATGGCCGAGCTCGGGCCTGCCGAGCTCCGTGCGCTGCGCGGGAACCGCATAGCGATGGTCTACCAGGACCCGGCCCTCGCGCTGAACCCCACCATGAAGGTCGGACTCCAGATATTGGAGGCCATCAGCGAGCACCTGACCCTCGACGCCGTGCAGGCCGCCGAGCGCATGGCGGAGCTGATAGAGAGCGTCGGCCTGCCCGACCCCGAGCGGATCGCTGAGAGCTACCCCCATCAGCTCAGCGGAGGCCAGCAGCAGCGCATCGTCATCGCCATGGCCCTCGCGTGCGACCCCGACCTCCTCCTGATGGACGAGCCGACGACCGGACTGGACGTCACCACGGAGGCCACCATCCTCGACCTCGTCGCGGACCTCAAGGGCAGGGTGAACGCCGGCATCCTCTACGTGAGTCACAACCTGGGCGTCGTCGCCCGCATCGCGGACCGTGTCGTGGTGATGTACGCCGGCCAGACCGTGGAGGAAGCGCCGGTGCGGGACCTGTTCAAGGACCCCCGGCACCCGTACACCGTGGGCCTGCTCAGTTGCGTCCCCAAGCCGGTGGTCGACACCGGGGCAGTCACCAGGCTCCAGAGCATCCGGGGCTCGGTCTTCCCCAGCGCCCAGTCGGACCCGGGCATGTGCCTCTTCGCCGACCGTTGCCCCATGGCGACCGATCGCTGCACCAGCGAGGCCCCGACCCCGGCCTCGGTGAGCGACTCTCACGAGTCGCGCTGTTTCTACCCCGACGACGTCAGCACTGACCTCTGGGACGAGCAGGTGGAGCGGGAGGCCCCGCACGAGAACGGCAAGGAGCCGACGCTGACCGTCAAGGGACTGCATCGCGTCTACGGCAAGTGGCAGCGGAAATACATCTTCTTCGGCCCGAAGGTGAAGCCCCCCGTTCGCGCGGTGGAAAACGTCGACTTCGAGGTTGGCGCCGGACGCACCGTTGGCATCGTCGGGGAGAGCGGCTCGGGCAAGAGCACCGTCGCCCGCAGCATCGTGGGCCTCGTGCCGCGCGACAGGGGCGACCTCGAGCTACGCGGAGAGGATCTGCCGCCGGAGGCCGACGAGCGGAACCCGGACCAGAAGGCCTCGCTCAGGATGGTCTTCCAGAACCCGACCTCCTCGCTCAACCCGAAACTCCCCGTTCGCCACAACATCCTGCGTCCGCTGCAGAAGTTCACCGACATGAGCGCCAGCGAGCGCGAAGAGCGGGCATGCGAACTGCTGGAGTCCGTTGGCCTCGACGCGTCGTACATGGACCGCCAGCCGCTGCAACTCAGCGGCGGGCAGCAGCAGCGCGTGGCGCTCGCGGCCGCCTTCGCAGGCGACCCCGAGTTGATCGTCGCTGACGAGCCCGTCTCAGCGCTCGACGTCTCGGTCCAGGCGCAGGTGCTCAACCTGCTGGAGGACCACCAGCGCGAGAAGGGGACGTCCTACGTCTTCATCTCCCACGACCTCGGCGTCGTGCGCTACGTCTCCGACGAGATCGTCGTGCTCTATGCGGGCCACGTCGCCGAGTCAGGCCCCGCGGAGGACGTGCTCTCCACGCCGTCGCACCCGTACACGGAGGCGTTGCTGTCCGCTGCGCCGGTGCCCGACCCGGACGCCATCCCGACGCCGATACGCCTGGGCGGCTCGGTGCCGAAGCAGCACGAGCAGTTCAAGGGCTGCTTCTTCGCATCCCGCTGCCCCCGCAAGCTCGGAGACGTCTGCGACAACACCCCGCCGCCGCTGCAGACCTCGCCCGGCTCACCGACGCACGAGATCCACTGCCACATCCCGCTCGAAGAGCTGGCCCGCCTGCAGGACACTCAGGTCGCGACGTCTGCCTGACACACGAACGTTACCCAGTCGCCGTCGTGGTGCTCCTCGACGAACGACAGCCCCGCGGCGGCGAACGCATCCACGACCTGCTGGCGCCGCTCCTGCAGGATGCCCGCGGCGACGAGCCGTCCGTCCGGCGCGAGCGTGCGCCGCAGCTCCGGCGCAAGGTTCGCCAGGGCGACCGAGTTGACGTTCGCGAGCACCAGCTCCGCCCACCCGGTTGGGATCTTCTCGTTCGGGAGCGTCCCGGCGTAGAAGCGGATGCGCCCCGAGACGCCGTTCGAGCGCACGTTGACGCGCCCCGCCTTGAGCGCGACGCGGTCTATCTCGACGCCCAGCACGCGGGCCGCGCCCAGTTTCGCCGCGCCGATGCTGAGGATGCCGGAGCCTGAGCCTACGTCCAGCACTTGCAGACCCGGGCGCATCAGCCGCTCCATGCACTCCAGCGTGCGGTTCGTCGTCGGGTGGTGACCCGTCCCGAACGCGAGGCCGGGGTCGATCTCGATGACTACGTCGTCCGGGCCCGCCTCCTCGCGAAGCCAGGGTGGTTGCACGAGCAGGCGCTTGCCGATACGGAGCGGCGTGAAGTGCGCCTTCCACGCGTCCTCCCACTCCCGCTCCAGTATCTCGCGCTCTTCCAGCTCCGGCAGGTCGGTCAGCTTGCCGACGAGTTGGACGCCGATGTGGACGATCTCCCGGTTGCGGCGGTAGCCGGGCGTCTGCGGCATGTACGTGCGGATGATCGCGCTCTGCCGCTCCGGCGGCGACTCGCCTTCGTCCGGGTTCCAGCCGCCCGCCTCCTCGATCGCCACGCCGCCCTTGCCGTAGCGACGGAACAGCTCCGCCACCGGCTCCACGAACTCGAACGGCACGCGTATCTTCAGTTCCAACCAGGGATGCTCAGCCAAGAGTGCGCGCGCCTACTTCTTCTCGAAGGAGCGCTGGAGCTCCTCCAGCAGCTTCTTCTGCTCCTTCGACAGCTTGTCCGGCGTCTGCACGCGGACGGTCACGAGCTGGTCGCCGCGGCGCCCCTCACGTCCGAGGTGCGGGATGCCCTTGCCCTTCATGCGCAGCACCTCGCCGGACTGTATCCCGGCGGGCACCTTGATCTTGTCCATCCCGTCGAGCGTCGGCACTTCCATCTCGATGCCGAGCGCTGCGCCGGGGAAGGTGACGTTCAGGTCAAGCAGCACGTCGGCGCTGTTCTCGCGGCGCTTGAACCACCCGTGCTGCTGCACCTGCACACCCACCAGCAGGCTGCCCGGAGGCCCGCCGAACATTCCGGCGTGGCCCTGTCCGCGCAGCTCCAGCAGCGCGCCGTGGTACACCCCTGCGGGGATGGAGACCTCGATGCGCTGCTTCACGCGCTTGTTCCCGGCGCCTCTGCAGTCGGTGCAGGGCGTCGTGATTCGGCGCCCCTCGCCGCCGCAGACGTTGCACACGGCCTCCGTGACGAACTGCCCGAACACGGAACGTTGGGCGCGGCGGACACGCCCGCTGCCGTTGCAGTTCGTGCACGTCTCCGGCTGCGTTCCCGGCTCGGCGCGCGTGCCCTTGCACGTCGGGCACTGCTCGGTGCGGTTGATCTCGACCTCCCGCTCGACCCCGAACGCGGCTTCCTCGAACGTGATGCTGACGTTCACGCGCACGTCCTCGCCCTGTCGCGGGCGTGTCCGCGACGCCGTCCCGCTGCCGAAGAACGCGTCGAAGATGTCGCCGAAGCCACCGAAGATGTCGAAGCCCTCGAAGCCTCCTGGGCCCTGTCCCGTGCCGTTGCGGACGCCCGCGTGGCCGAAGCGGTCGTACTGCTGGCGGCGCTCCGGGTCGCTCAGCACCTGGTACGCCTCGTTGACCTCCTTGAAGCGTTCGGACGCGTCGCTCGCCTTGTTGCGGTCCGGGTGGTACTCCATCGCCTTCTGGCGGAAGGCCTTGCGGATGTCTTCCTCGGACGCCTGGGCGCTGACGCCAAGCACGTCGTAATAATCGCGTTTCGTGGTCATGGGGGCGCGGCTACTGCCACTGGGACGAGGGTTCGAGTGCCTGCACGAGTTCACTCAGGAATGCGGCGAGGTAGCGGACGCTGGACATGGAACGCGTGTAGTCCATGCGCGTGGGCCCCATCGTGCCGATGACGCCCGTCGCCCCGTCCGGCGCGCCGTAGGTCGCGTAGACGACGCTGTAGGGGCGCAGGTGCTCGTCGTGGCTCTCTTGGCCGATGACGACCCGCACCTCCGCCGGGCGCGGCGAGTCGTCGAATATCCGTGTGATGGAGTCGTCGTCGAGCACCTCTGCTGCGTCCTGCGCGCTCTTGCCGGACTGGAACTCGGGCTGGCTCAGCATATGCCCCAGGCCGTTCAGGTAACGCTCGCGCGTCTCCTTGCGCTCCTCGTCGGAGAGGATGCGGATCGTCTCCATGAGCGCGGCGATGATGATGTTTCCGCCGGAGAAGCCGGAGTCCCAGAGCGTGCGCAGTTCCGCGGCGCTCATGCCGCCGATGAGCTGGTTCAGCCGGTTGGCGACCTGGGTCAGTTCGTCCTGCGGCGTGTCGGAGTCCAGGTGGATGATGCGCTGCCGCACCTGCGCATCCTGCATCACCGCCACGAGCAGCGCCTCACGGTCGTGCAGGTGCACGATCTGGACCTGCTTCACCCGTGCGACGGCGCGCTTGACCGTCGTGGCGATGGCGAGGTTGTGGACGGCGCTGGCGAGCACGCGGGCGGCGCTGCGAGCCCACGCCGCGGGGTCGGCCTCGTCGAAGTCGATGGCGTCGCGCACGCGCTCCTGGAAGTGGCGGGGGAGACGGTTGCGCTGTCCCGCGCGCTCCACGTAGAAGCGGTAGCCCGGGTCTGACGGCACGCCTCCCGCCGACGTGTGCGGACGGGAGATGTAGCCCATCTCCTCCAGTTCCGCCATGTCGTTGCGGATGGTCGCGGGGCTGACGCGCAGTTCGTAGCGTCGTGCGAGCTGCTGCGACGAGACGGGCGCGGCCGTCTCGATGTAGTCGCTGACGATGATCTCCAGCAGCGCCTGTCTGCGGGTGTTGAGGGCGGGTGTCGCCGGATTAGCAGTCGGCTCGCTCAAGTGCTAACTCCTCGGAACGAATGTAGCACCGGCGGGGGAGTGCGTCAACGAGAGGGGAGCTCTCGCACCCGCGACACCGGCGACCACAGCAGGAAGGCGCCCGTGAGCAGCTCGCCTCCGGCCCCGATGAAGAAGGTGGGGCGCAGCCCGATGGCCTCACCGAGGACTCCGCCTGCCAGCGCTCCGATGGGGATGGCCCCCAGGAATGCCATCCTCAGCACGACGTTCACTCGTCCCTGCAGACGGTCCGGCGTCATGCTCTGCTGTATGCTCGTCCGAGCGATGATGTAGGTGACGAGACCCGCGCCGAACAGGAACGTCGCGCCCCCGACCAGCGCGAGCACAACGGCCATCGGCCCTCCGGCCAGCGGGATGATGACATCGCAGCCCCCCATGAGGAAGAGGCCGGCCGCCGCCGACCTGCCCAGACCCACCCTCCGGGTCGTCTGTTTCGCAAGCGAGGCCCCAAGCAGCCATCCGACACCGGCGCCCGACATCACCAGCCCGATGAGCCCCGGGGTGAGGTCCAGGCGGCGCACGAGGTAGAGCAGCCCCACGGCGTCCAGCAACGCGTTGGAGCCGCCGACCATCGCCGCGGCGATCGTCAGGGCCCGGAGGACGGGACTCTTCATCACGAACCGCAGGCCCTCCCACAACTCGCTGCGGACGCTCAATGCGGCCGCTCTCGGTGAGACGTCCGTCGGCGGCCGCATCCGGTGGAGCGCCAGCGCCGAGGCCGCGTAGGCGGCGGCGCCGACGGCAAGAGTGAACGGGGCGGACACGACCTGGACCAGGACTCCGGTGAAACCGGGGCCTCCGATCTCGGTTGCGGACCGACCCACTTCCAGCTTGCTGTTCGCCTCAATGAGCTGTGTCCGCGGGACGAGCGACGGCAGGAACGCGCGGTAGGTGACGTCCACGATGAAGCGCAGGCCCCCCAGCGCGAAGGCGACCGCGAACAGGAGCGGGATGCTGAGGAAGCCGAGCCATGCGGCGACGGCGATGACCAGGAGAGCGAGCACGTGCCCCCAGGCTGCGCCGATGAGCACCGCCCGCTTCGACCGCCGGTCTATCCAGATGCCCGCGAACACGCCCACCACGATCGCGGGAGCGCCCCCGAACGAGGCGAGGATGCCCATCTGCAGGGGCGTCGCATCGAGAAGCAGGGCCGCTACCAGCGGCACCCCGAGCAGCTGTATCTGGAAACCGGCGAACGTGAACGTCTGGCTTGCCCAGAGCTTGAGGAACGTCTCCTGCCGCCAGAGTCCCGATGCCTGCCGCCGGAGCCTCGATGGAAGAAAGCGCAATGAACACGACCTGGGCGGCCGCGCTCGACGATGCGCCTCGGCCCGCCAACTGAAGGGCAGTGTGTCCCCGCCGCACGAGACCGTCAAGGCGGACCCCGTCATCCCCGCACCTCTTCCCGTATGTCGATAATCGACGCAAACAGGCTGGATATGTGGGAGATTGGCGCGACACAGACCGCTGCTGTGGTAGTATCCCGCCTATCGACGTCTCTTTGAATGACAGGCCCGCACAGGGAGGGACCATGACTAAGCTACGCTGGCTCATCTTGCCGCTGCTCGTCGTGATGGCGCTGGGTATCGTCGGTTGCGGAGGAGACGACGAGCCGACGCCCACCCCGGCGCCTGCCGCGACGCCCACTCCGACGCCCAAGCCCGAGCCCGTCACGCTGCGGATGCTCACCTCGTGGGGAAAGACGGATGCGAGCGGCACGGACTTCATGGGCATCCTCCAGCCATACATGGAGGAAGAATCCGACGGGCGGATCGTGATCGACTGGGTCGCCGACATCAGCGCCGTCCCTGCGTTCGAACAGTTCACGCCTATCCGCGAAGGCATCTACGACCTCGTCTACACGCACCCGTTCTACCACTCGGAGTTCAACTCCCTCGCGGGCACGAACGACCTGGTGAATGCCCCGTACGGGGACCGCGAGGCCTGCGGCCTCGTCGACGCTATCAACCAGAACTACGTCGACGGCGCCGGCGTCTACTTCTTCCCGACGCCGAACGGTGTGGGCAACGGCGTCGTGCTGAAGGAAGCCATCCCGCCCGATAACGCGAACCTCACCGGCCGGAACCTGCGGGTCTACCCGAGCGTGCAGCCGTTCGTGGAGGAGCTGGAGGGCATTCCCGTCGCGATGCCCATCACCGACGTCTACACCGCGTTCGACCGCGGCGTGATCGAAGGCGCGGTGCTCGGCGGCGGAGCGCAGAGTGCGCTGACGTTCAGCTGGCACGAGGTCAGCCAGTACGTCGTGCGCCCGTTCTTCGGCGAGAACGTGCCCGGCGTCATCTTCAACCAGGCTGCCTTCGACGCCCTGCCGGCCGATGTCCAGGCGACATTCCGGGAGCTCTGGGAAGGTTTCTCCGACACCTTCCGCGATTTCAGCCTCCAGACTGCGGAAGAAGTGGTCGCGGAGCTCGAAGAGATCGGCATGGAGGTCATCACGCTGACGGACTCCGAGGCCGCGCGGTGGCGGCAGATCTGGTTCGAGACGTCCCGCGACCGCATCCTCGAAGCGGACGCCACCCGCGGGCCGGAACTGCTCGACATGGCCGCCTGCGTCGCGGAGAGGGCCAACTAGGAGACCCGAGGCAGGGGAGCGCTCCACTGACGGAGCGCTCCCGGCCCTGCCGGTTGCCGGAGGCGCACGATGCCCATCGCCGATTCGCTCGACCGCAGCAAACTCCACTTCGTCGACGTGGACGGCGTGAGCGTGCGCTACTATGAGGACGGGGACGGCGAACCACTGCTCCTGTTCAGCGGCGGCGAGATCGGGACGCTCGACGGCCTCGACAGGTGGAGCCTCAACCTCCCCGGCCTCGCCGAACGGTTCCACGTCTTCTGCATCGACAAGCTCGGCCAGGGCCACACCGGCAACCCGCCGCGACTGGAGGACTACACCTTCGAGTACCAGTTGCGGCACACGCACCGGCTCATCGAGACGCTCGGCCTTTCGCAGGTCAACATCGCAGGGCAGTCCCGCGGTGCGCTGCTCGTCACCCGGCTCACGCTCGACCACCCGGGGCTGGTGAAGAACCTCATCATCGTCGACAGCGCGACGCTCTCACCGGAGAATCCCATGTTCCCGTCGCTCCGCTGGTACGAGAACATCTTCCTCGGCGTGCCGCAGGGGCCGCCGACCCGCGAGTCGGTCCGGCTGGAGATGGACGGCCAGGCGTACTCGCGGGAGCAGATCACCGAAGACTACGTGGACCGGATGCTGGAGATTGCGCAACTCCCAAAGTTCCAGGAGGCGCAGGCCACGATGGCCGAGATTCGCCACGGGCAGTGGCTCCCGAGCATCAACCGCATACGGAGCGAGACCGTCCGCAGGATCGACGACGAGGGCATACCCGTTCCCACTCTCGTCATCTGGGGCATGAACGACCTCTCGGCGCCTCTGCCGCTGGGGCAACGGCTCTTCGAGCGCATCACGGCGACCACGCCGCACGCTGAGATGCACGTGCTGAACGGCGCGGGTCACTACTCCTACCGGGAGCAGCCGGCCGCGTTCAACCGCATCGTCAAGAGCTTCTGCCTCGACCCGCTGTAGGGCCGGAGACCGCCCATGACGCAAGACCGGCTCAGCAGATACCTCTCGCGCACGGCCACCGTCTACGATCTGCTCGTGCGCTACGCCTTCTACGCCTCCGGCGTGCTCGTCATGGCCCTGGCGCTCTCCATCGGCGTGAACGTCGTCATGCGCTGGCTCTTCGATGATTCCCTCACCTGGATAGTGGAGGGCGGCGAGTACATCCTCCTCTTCGTCACCTTCTTGGCGTCGGCGCACATCCTCCACGAGAACGGCCACGCGCGGATGCTGCTGCTCGTGGAACGCTTCAGCCCCCAACGTGCGCGGCTGCTCAACCTCTTCTCGTCCGTCCTCGGAGCGATCGTCAGCCTCGTCCTGGCCTGGGTCACGACGGACTCCACGCTCGAGTCCATCCGGTTCGGCAACTTCTACCGCGGCGCCGCCATCGAGGTGCCCCAGGCCGCGCTCTGGTGGGTCATCCCGTTCGGCTTCCTGCTCCTAGCCGTCGAGTTCATACGGCAGGCGGTTGGCTTCGCGCGGGCGACCCGCGAGTCGGCAGGACAGACCGAAGGCGCCCGCGAGGGAGGGTCGTCGCTGTGAGTGCGATGCGCCGTTTCGCGGGTGGAAGGGAGGGTTGAGCCATGGAGTGGTGGCTCGTCCTCGGCATCATCTTCGGCTCCCTCATCATCGCCTTCCTGACCGGCATACCGGTTGCGTTCGCGTTCCTCGGGCTGAACATCGTCGGACTCGTGCTCCTCACCGGCGGCACCGTCGGCCTGACGCTCATCATCGGGAGCGTCTTCGACTCCGTCACCACCTTCACGCTCATCGCCATCCCCATGTTCTTCCTCATGGGGGAGGTGCTCTTCCACTCCCGCGTCATCGACATGGTCATGGAGGCGACCGACAAGTGGATTGGCAGGGTGCGCGCCCGGCTGCTCTACGTGTCGCTCGGCGCAGGAACGGGGCTCGCCACGTTGAGCGGGGCAGGCATGGCCGACACCGCGCTCATCGCATCGACGCTCTACCCCGACATGGAGCGCCGTGGCTACGACCCCCGGCTCAGCATCGGCGTCATCACGTCGTCCGGTCTGCTCGCGGCCATCATCCCGCCGAGCGCCCTCGCGGTGCTCTTGGCCAGCCTCGCGAGCGTCTCGGCAGGACGCCTGCTGATCGCCGGCCTCATTCCGGGGCTGATGATTGCGGGCATCTACGCCGTGTACATCGGCGTACGGGCCTGGCTCAACCCCTCGCTCACGCCGAGCTACCCGTACGAGTCGGTCACGTGGATGGAGAAGCTCGTCCTTACGGCCAAGCTCATGCCGCTCGGCATCGTCATCTTCAGCGTCATGGGCTTCATCATCCTCGGCATCGCGACCCCAAGCGAAGCCGCGGCGACGGGTGCCCTGGCCGCGATCGTCGTGACCGCGGTCTACCGGCGGTTGAACCTCAGGGTGCTCGCGAACTCGGTCATGGGCGTCGTGCGCATCGCCACCATGATTCTCCTCATCGTGGCGGGCGCGAAGGGGTTCGGGCAGGTGCTGGCCATGACCGGCGCGACCCAGGGCCTGCTCGAGTTCGTCACCGGGCTCGACGTCAGCCCCATCGTCCTGCTGCTCCTGGTCCAGCTCGCGGTCATCATCCTGGGACTCTTCGTCGACCCCGTCGCCATCATGCTCATCACCATCCCCATCGTGGCCCCGCTGATCCCCGCGTTCGGCTGGGATCCCATCTGGTTCTACATCCTCTTCCTCATCAACATCGTCATCGGCAACGAATCGCCTCCCTTCGGCCTGACGCTGTTCGTCGTCAAGGGAGTGCTGCCGCACATCTCCATCGGGACCATCTTCCGCGCCCAGATACCCTTCATCATCATGGACGCCGCGGCCATGGGTATCCTCATCATGTTCCCCCAGATCGTCCTCTGGCTCCCCAACCGCGTCCTCAACTAGACCCCTTACCCGTCGTTCCTGCGGAGGCAGGAACCCCGCAGCCTGTGAAGTGCCGAATGCGCCCCTCAGGCGTCCAGGGAATTGATTGTGAAATCTATCCCAAACATTGACTACCGCCCTGCGCTCTGGGTACACTTGCCCTAATAACCACTACACGAAGGGGGGCCGTGCGATGGTGCTACCAGCAGTCCGTATAAAGGAACTCCGAAGGACCTACGGATTCGAAGAAGTCGCCATCGTACCCGGCGACGTCACCACCAATCCCGAGCTCTCCGTCACCCAGCTTGCCATCGGCCCATACCGCTTCTCGATCCCCATCATCGCCTCCGCCATGGACGCCATCGTCAACCCCGCCTTTGCGGGGTTGATGGCTAAAGCGGGCGGTTTCGGCGTCATGAACCTCGAAGGACTCTACTGCCGCTACGACGACCCCTCCGACGCCCTCAACGCCATCTCCTCCGCCCCCAAGGAGGAAGCGACCGACGTCATGCAGCGCGTCTACACCGCCGAGTTCCGCGAGGACCTCGTCGGTCGGCGCGTCCGCGAGATCAAGGACGCCGGAGCGGTAGCCGCCGTGTCGGTGACCCCGGCGC
This sequence comes from Dehalococcoidia bacterium, assembly GCA_034422595.1. Taxonomy (GTDB): domain Bacteria; phylum Chloroflexota; class Dehalococcoidia; order Lucifugimonadales; family Australimonadaceae; genus Bin16. Next base: position 185,154 of record DAOUJO010000017.1, read on the forward strand.
GCACCAAGCGGCTCGCACCCCTCGCGGTCGAGGCCGGCGCTGACATCATCGTCGTCCAGTCCACCGTCACCACCGCGCGCCACATCTCCAGCAGCTTCACTGGCCTGCGACTGAACGACCTCGTCCGCGAGATCGGCGTCCCGGTCGTTGTCGGCAACACCGTCACCGCCAGCGCTTCGCTGGAACTGATGGAGCAGGGTATCGACGGCATTCTCGTCGGCGTGGGACCCGGCGCGGCCTGCACGACCCGCGACGTCACCGGCGTTGGCGTCCCGCAGGTGTCGGCGACGCTCGAGGTCGCCGCGGCGCGCGACGAGTTCTACTCCCGCACCGGCAAGTACGTCAGCGTCATCACGGACGGCGGCATCCGCATCGGCGGCGACCTCTGCAAGGCGATCGCGGCGGGCGCGGACGGCGTCATGATCGGCACCCCGTTCGCCCAGACCTACGAGGCGCCCGGCCAGGGCTTCAACTGGGGCATGGCGAGCCCGCACCCTGCGCTCCCGCGCGGCACGCGCATCAACGTCGGCACGCACGCCAGCCTGGAGCAGGTGCTCTTCGGCCCCAGCCACCGCATGGACGGCACGCACAACCTCGTCGGCGCGCTCCAGATGTGCATGAGCATGGTCGGCGCGCAGACCATCCCCGAGTTCCACGAGCGCGCCGAGCTCGTCGTCGCCCCCACCATCGCCACCGAGGGCAAGGTCTTCCAGCGCTCCGGCCAGATCTAGCAACCCGTCATTCCCGCTCACTCCGTCATTCCCGCGAAGGCGGGAATCCAGCGAGAACCCACGAGGCACGGCTCCTTCGCAGCCGTGCCTCGTTTCTTGGCATGTTCAGGTTTAGGCCACTAACCCTGAATATGGCTTCCAGTTATTCAAGGTTAGTGGTGCTCCTCCCCTCCTCCGGGATCTCCGGCGGCTTGGCCGCGCCCGCCAGCACGGCTGCCGCGATGTTCGAGACCACGAACACGACGAAGATGATGCGGTAGCTTCCGGTCACGTCGAACGCCAGCGCGGCCACCAGCGGCCCCGCCGCCTGCGTCACGTTCGTGAACGCCCGCGCGACGCCCTCGATCGACCCGAGGTGCCGCCGCCCGTAGTAGTCCGCGAACGCCAGCCGCTGCAGCGTCACGGACGCCCCCTGCGCAAGGCCGTAGAACACGCCCCACGCCATCGCCAGCAGCGGCGTGTCCACGGCAAGCAGGAGCACGAACGCCAGCCCGTTCATCAGGAAGTCGATGGCGATGAGGTAGCGCACGCTGAACCTGTCGCGCAGGAACCCCGCGGCGAACGCCCCCAGCGCCCCGATCGCCGAGTGGACGGCCAGCGCGCCCACCGCCACCGCGTCCGAGAGACCGGTGTCCGTCAGGTACGGCACGGCGTGGAGCATGACGCCGGTGCGTCCGAACCACCACAGCGAGACGGCGGTGATGAGCAGGTAGAGCGCGGGGTGGCGCGCGGCCTCCCGCAGCCGCAGCGAGCGGTCGGCGACGCGCAGGTCGCGGGCCGGCGTGTCCGACGCGGACTCCGGCGGTGCGCCGTCCGGTAGCAGCCCCATGTCCTCCGGCCTGCGCCGCAGCAGCAGTGCGGTGGGGACGGCGGAGACAACGAGGATCATGATGCCCGCGCCGAGCGACGCCTCGCGCCAGCTGTAGGCGGCAACCATAAACGCGATGAACAGAGGGATGAGCGACGCCCCGGCGGGGAAGCCGAGCCCCGCGAGGGCGGTGGCCTTCCCGCGCTTGGCGATGAACCAGTTCGGCACGATGACGGCGGAGGCGACGGACAGCACGCCCGTGTTCATGCTCCGCGCGAAGATCTGCAGCCCGTACAGGTGCCACAGCTCCGACATGAAGTACATGAGGACGAACGTCACGCCGATGAGCGTGTACGCGAACGTGAGCGCCCAGCGCGGGCCGAACCGGTCCACGATGGGGCCCGTCGCCAGCGCCGCCCCGCTCCCGACCAGCCCGCCGAGGCTGATTGCCCCCGTGAACTCCGCACGCGTCCAGCCGAACTCCTCCGTGATGGGCTTCAGGAAGATGCTCAGGACAGGGAACGTCTCCGTGCTCGAGCTGAACGTGCCCAGCGCCGCGACGGCTACGACCACCCATCCGTAGAAGAAACGGGGCTTGCCGGGAGGTTTGTCAGCGCGTCTCAAATCATGCTGCCAGCGAACGGTGCCCGCATCATAGCCCCTCCCGACGCTCCGCGTGTGGGCGTGGCGTGGGAGGGGTCCGTCGTTCCTGCGAAGGCAGGAACCTCGCCTGGTGCAGGGGCACCCACAAGGGGTGCCCTTCGGCCCACCTCGCCCTCTGGGAGAGGTCGACGCGCTTGCGCGGCGGGTGAGGGTGGATCGGACGCGGGGCTGCGCCTACCCCGACGACCCCGCGACGCTCACCGTGACGATGTCCTCTCCGTGGTACTTCTGGTGCCGCACCGACGAGGCGTAGTGCCGCAGCAGCCGGAACGATATCTCCCGCTCGTCCTCGATATCCGGCATCTCGCCCATGTACGCAAGGCGGTCCTCCAGGTTCTCTCCCTCGGAGCCTGTCACGAACTCCAACTCGGCTCCGGCATGATCGCCCCGAGCGGTCACCACCAGCCGCCGCGTCCCCGAGCCTTCCGGCCTGTCGCCGTCCTCTGTCAGCAGGCTCGACACCGTCTCTTCGCCCACCAGGACAAGCCGCTCCGTCGAAGCGTCGTTCCACCCGGCTCTCGCTGCGATGCCGCGCAGGAACTCGTCCAGCTGCGGCAGGCTCTCCGTCTCCAACGCCACCTGCAGACGCCTGCGCCGGGCGGACGTCAGCTCCATGAACAGCATCATGATGATGGCCACAAGAGCGCCGGACGTCATGCCGTTGCCGAGCAGTACGCTCAGGAACCCGTCGCCCAACCGGTCTGCGAATATCCACTGGTTCTGGAAGCCCGTGCCTACCCAGAACGCAACGCCCGCGACCGCCGCTTTCCGGTGGTCCACGCCGTCCTGGATGACGATCTTCATCCCCTGCACGAAGAGCAGGCCCAGCAGCACGGTGATGTACGCCGCGGCAACGGGGCTGGGGATAGCGATCAGCACTGCCGCTACCTTGGGCAGGAACGCGACCGCAGCGATGATGACGCCGATGACGATGCCCACCCGCCTGGCCCCGATGCCGGTGACCTCGGCGAGAGCGATGCTGGAGGAATACGTGGTGTTGGGCAGCGTCCCCGCGAGGCCGGAGAGCAGGTTCCCCATGCCGTCGGCGTTGAGCGCTCCCTGCACCACGCGGAAGTCCGTCGCCTGCGGCTTGCGGCGGGAGACGCGCTGGATGGCGACGCCGTCCCCGATGGTCTCGATAGCGCCCACCAGCGTGACGATGATGAACGCGGGCAGCAGCCCCCAGAACTCGGGGCCCGGGCTCAGGTCGAACCCCGGCCATGCGCCCAGGGGCACGCCGACCCACGGCGCGTCCAGTATCGCCTGCGCGTCGTACAGCCCGAAGGGCGCGGCTACTGCGCAGCCCACTACTATCCCGATGATCGGCGACCACAGCCGCCACCTCGGCGGAGCGCGCAGCACAAGCACCAGGACGGTGACGATGGTCGCGACGGTGACGATGGGTGCGGCGGTCGAGGACGAGCCTTCGGGGACGTCCGTGAGCATGCCGAATATGATGGGAAACACCGTTGCGGCTATCAGCATGATGACCGTGCCGGACACCACCGGCGTGAATATCCGCCGCAGGAGCGACAGCCGCGCCGCCATGGCGAACTGGAACAGCGACGACACCACGATCAGGCTCGCCATCGTGGCGGGTCCCGCCGTGACCAGTGCGGCCACGCACACCGCGATGAACGCCCCGGAAGTGCCCATCATGAGCACGTGACCGGCGCCGATACGCCCGAGCCGCGCGGCCTGCAGGACGGTCGTGGCTCCGCTGACGAGCAGGGCTGCGAACACGCCCCACGCAAGGTAGCTGTCCGACTCCTCCGCGATCCGCACCACGATGACGACGGTCAGAGCCACCGGCGCAAGGATCACCAGCGCGGCCTGGAAGCCTGCGCCCAGGGCCACCAATGGGGGAGGACTCTCTTCCGGTTCGTAGCGGACGCTTTCATTCACGCTTGCCATAACAGCTCTGCCTTACTCCGTCATTTGATCTCACTCCACCTTCCGCAGCCCCAGGTACCGGGTGCCGGAGAACCCGGTCGCCAGGTCATCCCAGAAGGTGGTCTTCAGCTCCTCCGGGTGAACGATGAGTTCCGCCATCTCGTCCCGATGGACGAAGCGCACGTCCTTGATGAGATGGTCGAGGTCATAGATGCCGGCGCCGGGCTCGCCTTGCTTCACCGTTCCGCTGTACGAGTCTGCTATGAAGTACACCTCGCAGTGGTACCAGCCCGGTTCCACGAATACTCCGACGCAGGCGATTCTACCAAGCTCCACGCTCAGCCCCGTCTCTTCGAGGACCTCGCGCTTTGCGCACTCCGCGAGCGATTCCTCGCCCTCGACGCCGCCTCCCGGCGTCACCCACCACGGCTCCCCGCCGAAGGAATCGTCGGACTGGTGCTGCACGAGGAGCATCGAGTCGCCGTCGACCACGATTACGCCCGCGCGGATGCGGTACTGCAACCCGCCGCTCTGCTCACCCTGCATCGACATGGGGCCGGCGCGTAGCGTCCTAAAACATCCGGCCCGACGGCTCGAACCCCAGGAGGTACTGCCCTGCGCTGTCGTAGTGCTCCAGCCGCCCCTGTATCTGCTGCGTTATCGCGTGGGCGTCCTGGAACTTCCGCTGGATGGGGCTCGATTCGAAGATCGCGCTCGACCCGAACACCGAGTACGCCATGTCGGCCACCTGCGCGCCCTGCCGGATGGCGTGCGAACTCGCCAGCCGCAGCTCCATGCGGTGCTCCAGCGGCAGATCATGGTCGTCCAGCGCCTTCCGCCACAGCTTGGCCGCCTTCTCGTTGAGGAAGGCGTTGGCTGCGCCCCAGGTCGCCTCGGCCTGCCCGATGATGCGCTGGATGGCGGGCTGGTCCCGCAGCAGCGTCTGCTCCTGCGGCTTCTTCCGCGTCGCGATCTCTATCGCGGCATCGAGTGCGGAGCGCGCCACCCCCAGCGCCACCATGCCGAAGCCGGAGCCGAAGAAGAGGCTGCGCGGGATGAGGTAGAGCGGCCCGTCCTCGTGCGGCGTCTGTGGTTCCACGTAGACCCGGCTGGCGGGAACGAACACGTCCTTCGCCTCGAAACTGAAGCTGCCGGTGCCCTTGAGGCCGTTCACCTGCCACGTGTCGATGAATGTGAACTCGCCCTTCGGGATGACGCAGTTCAGCGCGGTCGGGTCGGCGACGCGCTCCAGCCCCACGGCCCAGGTCGCGTGCCGGGAGCCGCTGCTGAAGTTCCACCGTCCGCTCACTGAGTAGCCGCCGTCCACCTGCTTGAACTCGGAGTGCGCCGGCGGCCCGTTGCACAGGATAGACCGGCTGTCGCTCCATATCTCCTGCGCCAGCGGCTCCGGCATCAGCGACGCCATCGTCCCCAGGATGTTGTTCTGGTTGAAGCACCACGCCGTGCTGCCGTCCGCCGTCGCGACTGCCTGCACTATCGCCAGGTAGTCGAGGTAGTCGACTTCGAGCCCGCCCACGGAGCGCGGGACGAGCAGCCGGAAGAGGCCCAGGTCCACCATCGCGTCGATGACGTCCTGCGGTATCTGCCGCTCCCGCTCGATGGCGTCTCCCGCGTCCGCGATGCGCGCGAGGACCGCCTGGAAATCGGCGCTCTCGACCGTGGGGCCGCTCTCTGTGATTGTCATCGTCTGCACCCTCTTCTTGGCTAGAGGTCGAGGCCGAACACGCGGATAGCGTTCTCCGAGTAGATCGCCTCGCGCTGCGCGTCGGTGAGACGCGGCACGGCCTGCACGCTCTCGGGCGGCGTGTAGTCGCCCATCCCGAACGGGTAGTCGCTGCCGAGCATCAGCCGCTCGTGCCCGACCGTCTCGACGAGGTAGTTCAGCACCGGCGTGCTGTGCGTGAGCGTGTCGAAGTACAGCTTGCTGAAGTACTCGGACGGCGGACGGGGGATGGCCGTCTCCAGGATGAGGTGCTGCCGCCACGCGTGCTCCCAGCGTCCGCGTAAGAGCGGGCACGTCCCGCCGCCGTGGGCGAGCACGAACCGCAGGTCCGGCATCTCCTCCAGCACGCCGCCGAAGATGAGGCAGCCCGCGGCGACTGCGGTGTCGCTCGGGTTGCCGATGATGTTGTTCATGAAGAACTCGCTGAGCCGGTCCTGACCGAGCACGTTCTGCGGGTGCACGAACGCCGCGACGTCCAGCTCCTGCATCTTGCGGTACAGCGGGGCGAAGCGCGGCGCGTGCAGGTTCTCGCCCTGCACGTTCGTCAGTATCTCCAGCCCCCGGAAGTCGAGCTCCTTGATGCAGCGCTCCAGTTCAATGGCTGCGTCCTCCGGCTCCTGCATCGGGAGCGTCGCAAGCCCGATGAACCGATCCGAGCCCGCTATCGCCTCGGCGGTCTTGTCGTTCATCTGGCGGCAGAGGTCCGGCGCGGAGTTCTGCACGTACGGCGGCGCGGATACCAGCTCCACGTCGATGCCGCGCTCGTCCATGTCGGCGAGCCGCTGGTCGAGGTCAGACATGCTGTCGCGCATGTTGGCCGCGGGCCCGAACCCGCCCCGCCGGTTCGCCAGCTCCGGCAGCGTCGCCGGTATGTAGTGCGCGTGAACGTCTATCCGCATAACGCGGCGTATCCTACCCCACTCAGCCGCATCATGCCGCCCCCTATCCCCTTGGCCCCGCGAAGTGGTCCGCCATCCGGTCCTGCGCCGCCGCCGACACCGTCTCCGCGATGCGTCCCGCCCGCGTCTCCGGCCTCTTCGCCGTCTTGATCCACCAGAGGATGGCCTTCTTCGACGACTCAGGGAAGCGCTCGAAGAACCCCTGCGCTGTCTCGTCCTCCGCCAGCGCGTCAGCGAGGTCGGCCGGTATGACGACGTCCTCGATCTCGTCGTAGACCGTCCACGAACCGTTCGCCTGCGCCGTCTCGACCATCCGCATGCCCGCCGGGGCCATCAGCCCCTCCGCCGACAGCCGCGCGACCTTCTCCTTGTTGAGCCGCGACCACAGGCTCTTCGGCCTGCGCGGCGTGAACAGCCGCATCGCCCGCTCATCGTCCAGCCTGTTCGGTCGCGAGTCGATCCAGCCGAAGCAGAGCGCCTCGTCCACCGTCTCAGGGTAGGGAATGAACGGCCTGCCCGTCGCCTTCTTCCACGATACGAGCCACGCGCCCTTCGAATCGTGGTTCTGCTCCAGCCACGCCCGCCACTCCACCCGCGTCTCCACAAGCACCATGGGCCGCCCGTCGCTCGGGTGGGTCCCGATCACCTCTGCCATGCCCTGAGCATACCCCGACTCACGGTGTGCCGCTGCCGTGTCATTCCGAGCGAAGCCGAGGAATCTCTCGGGTGTGCTCGCCCGCTACTCCCGCCGACTCCGCGCTGCCTGCCTCGTCATGGCGAGGCAGGCCTCCAGGTCGGTGACGTACTCCGCGAACTCGCGCCGACCCTCCGGCGTCGCTTCCACCCACGTACGCGGCTTGGAGCCTTGGAACTCCTTCGTCATGGCGGCGTATCCCGCCTCCTCCAGCTTCCGCAGGTGCGTCGTCATGTTCCCGCCCGTCAGATTGAGCGTCTGCTGTATGAACGTATAGGCGAGCCGGTCCGTCCCCGGTTCGGCGGTGAGCAGCGTCATGATGCGCAGCCGCGTCGGCTGGTGGAACGTCTCGTTGAGGACGATTGGGTCGTCGGTCATAGCACGCCGCTCTTGCGCGCCCACGCTGCGCCGAGCAGGGCCACGGCCAGCACCGACGCCGCCGACACCGCCAGCGCCCCGTCACCCGCGAAATGGTGGGGGAGGTAGTACGCCGCCGCGATCCCCAAGCCCACTGCCGCCAGCATCGGCCGCGTCATGATGCCGAACAGGACGAAGCCTAGGGCTACGATGCCGACCACGACGCCCTGTACCTGCTCCCCTGACTCCCCGTTCCACATACCGGCACCTGCGGTGATGAGGAAGGCCGACGCGACCACCGTGAGCCAGTAGGAGAACACCCGGATGCCTGCGCCGCGGGCAGCGGCCCCTGCTGCGTTGCCTTTGCCCGCGCGGTGACCGATGAAGGCGCTGCCCGCTGTCCCTGCCCCGGCCAGGACGCCCCATAACGGCCCCGGGAACCACGGACGCTCATCCGCGAACCCGGTCGCGAACGTCTCGATCGCGTACTGCGAAAGGTATCCCAGAGCCACGATCACGCCCCACAGCAGCAGGATCGCCGTTGTCCCCGCGAGGTACATCGAGCTCCGCCCCCGCTCCATCGTCTCGTAGATGGCCTCCCAGCCCTCGCCGGGCGTGAGCGCCTGTCCTTCCCCGTTCGCTGCTGCCATCGCGCACCTCCTCCGGCCATTCTCCCGTGGCATGGCCGCCTGGTTTGTACTGCAAACTACCATAGAGCAAACTGGTTTGCAATACAAACTATAGGCCCCGTTTGACGCCTGCGCCTCATCGTTCGTATCCTCACCCCTGCCGCCGACCCGGCCACGGGCGGCGAGCCTCATCGCACCGGAGGGCCCGGAGCGCCGACCGGATCGCAACGACCGGCACGGCAAAACGGACAAGGGCTTCCCCATGAACGGCACGCTGACTGACGTGCCCGGTCTGCTGACCGGGCACTACACCGACGCTGAGAACGGCACCGGCTGCACCGTCGTCCTCACGCCCCCGGGCACGACGGGCGGAGTCGACGTGCGAGGCGCGGCCCCCGGCACCCGCGAGACCGACCTCCTCCGCTCCGAGAACACCGTCGCCGGCGTGAACGGCGTCGTACTGAGCGGCGGCAGCGCCTACGGCCTCGGCTCCGCGGACGGCGTCATGCGCTTCCTGGAGGAGCGCGGCGTCGGTCACCCGGTCGGCGGCCACATCGTGCCCATCGTCCCCGCCGCTATCATCTTCGACCTCGGCGTCGGCAACGGCATGGTCCGGCCCACGGCTGAGGAGGGCTACGCAGCCGCCCAGGCCGCAACCGGCGCCCCCGTGACGCAGGGCTGCGTGGGCGCGGGCACCGGCGCGACGGTCGGCAAGGCGCTCGGACGCGAGCGCGCCATGAAGGGCGGCGTCGGCAGCGCATCGCTCGATCTGGGCGATGGCGTCGTTCTCGCGGCGCTGACCGTCGTCAACGCCGTCGGCGGCGTCCACGACCCCGACACCGGCGCGCTGCTCGCGGGTTCTCGCGGTGGGGACGGCGTTCCGATCGAGAGCACCGCGCTCTACGCCGACCACAACTACGGCAGGACCCCGGCGCAGGGGCCGAGCGCGCTCGGCAACACGACCATCGGCGTCGTTGCCACCAACCTCCGGCTCACGAAGGCTCAGGCGAACCGCCTCGCGACCCTCGCGCACGACGGCCTTGCGCTCGCCATCAGGCCCGCGCACACGCCCCACGACGGCGATACGATGTTCGCGCTCGCCACCTGCGAGATCGACGCGCCGGAGGAGTTCACACGCCTCTGCGCGCTGACACCGTCCGTCGTCGCCCGCGCCGTCGTCGCAGCTGTCGAGCACGCCACCGACCTGCACGGGTACCCCGCCTACCGGAGCGTGAGCCATGGATGAGCGTCCGAGCATCGCGTTCATCGGCGCGGGCCGCGTCGCGGGCATGCTTGCCCGCGCCTTCGCTGACCTCGGCTACCCGGTTCCCGCCGTCGCGAGCCGCTCGCCGGAGTCGGCGGAGCGCGTCGCGTCGCTCGTCCCGGGCTGCAACGCGGTCTCCCCGCAGGATGCCGCCGACGCCACTGAGGTCGTCTTCGTCACGACGTCCGACGGCGCGGTGGCCGACGTAGCCGCATCCGTCGCGTGGCGGGCAGGGCAGGGCGTCGTCCACTGCAGCGGCGCGCTGACGTGCGGACCGCTCGCGCCTGCCCGCGACGCCGGAGCGAACGTCGGCTCGTGGCACCCCTTTCAGACGTTCGGTGGCGAGACCACGCTCGCGGGCGTGACGTTCGGCATCGAGGCTGACGGCGACCTGCTCGCGTTCCTGGAGCGCCTCGCGTCGGAGGTCGGCGGCTACCCCCTGCGCGTCCCCGCCGAGGCTCGCGCGCTCTACCACGCTGCCTCCGTGTTCAGCTGCGGCTACCTGACGACACTCCTCGGCGAGGCGCGGACGCTCTGGACGCGCGCCGGCCTGCCGCCGGAGCAGGCGTTCCAGGCGATAACCCGCATCGCGAGCTCGACCCTGGCCAACATCGAGCGCTTCGGCGCCGAGACCGCGCTCACCGGTCCGACCTCCCGCGGCGATGCCGGCACCGTGCGGCTGCACCTCGACTCGGTGCGGGACGTCGCGCCGGAACTGCTGCCGCTCTACCGCGAGATCTGCCTGCGCTCCGTCGAGCTGGCGCGCCAGGCGGGGCGTCCGGTCGCGGGCATGGACCTGCGGCCGATGTTCGCCGAATACGAGGACGGAGACACCGAACGATGAGGGTACGCACCTCGAAACTCCTGGAGATGAAGCAGGCGGGCGACCCCATCGTCTGCGTCACCGCCTACGACTACACGATGGCCCAACTCGTGGACGAGGCCGGCATCCCCGTCGTCCTCATCGGCGACAGCCTCGGCAACGTCGTGCTTGGCTACGACTCCACGCTCCCCGTGACGCTCGACGACGTCATCCACCACACGCGGGCGGTCGTCCGTGGCGCGAGGAACGCCCTGATCGTGGCCGACATGCCGTTCATGACCTACAACGTGAGCGTGGAGGACGCGCTGCGCAATGCGGGGCGGCTGCTGCAGGAGGGCGGCGCGCAGGCGGTGAAACTGGAGGGAGGCGCGTTCGTCGCCGAAACGGTGCGCCGCCTCACGGAGAACGGCATCCCGGTGATGGGGCACCTCGGCCTGACGCCGCAGTCCGTTCACCAGTTGGGCGGCTACCGTGTGCAGGGGCGCACCGCCGGACAGGCCCGCCGCCTGCTGGACGACGCGCTCGCCATCGAGGACGCAGGCGCGTTCGCCATCGTGCTCGAGACGGTGCCGGGCAACGTCGCGCAGGCCGTCACGAGCAGGCTCACCGTGCCGACCATCGGCATCGGCGCGGGCCCCGGCTGCGATGGCCAGATACAGGTGGTGCACGACATCCTCGGGCTGGGCACGCGCCAGCCGCGCCACGCCAGGCGCTACGCGGAGCTGAACGCCGTGACGCTGGACGCCCTCCGCGCCTACAAGGATGAGGTCAGCGCGCGCAGCTTCCCCACCGCCGACCACACGACCGAGGCCGACGCCGCAGTCGTGGCGGAGCTGCCCGGCGCGGACGGTTGACGCGATGCGGCAGGTGAGCACGGTCGCGGCGTTGCGCTCAGCGCTGCGGGACGCGCCCCGCCCCCTCGGCCTAGTGCCGACTATGGGCGCGCTCCACGACGGCCACCTCGCGCTCGTACGCGCCGCCCGTGAGGAGTGTGCGGCGGTCGCGGCCACCATCTTCGTGAACCCCACGCAGTTCGGTCCCAACGAGGACCTCGACCGCTACCCGCGCTCGCTCGCCGCCGACCTCACGCTGCTGGAGCAGGAGGGCGTCGACTGCGTCTTCACGCCCTCCGTCGACGAGATGTACCCCGCAGGCTTCACGACCATCGTCCACCTCGACGGCCCCGCGCTGCCGCTGGAAGGCACGGCGAGGCCCGGACACTTCGACGGCGTCGCGACCGTCGTTGCGAAACTCCTGCTGCAGTCGCTGCCGGACCGCGCCTACCTCGGACGCAAGGACGGCCAGCAGACCGCCGTCGTGCGACGCTTGGTGCGCGACCTCGACATCCCCACGGAGATCGTCGTCGTACCCACCGTGCGCGAGGCGGACGGCCTCGCGATGAGCAGCCGCAACGCCTACCTCACGCCGGAGCAGCGCGCCGCCGCGCCGGTCGTCTTCCGCGCTCTCTCGGCATCGCGCGACCGCTTCCGCGCCGGACTACAGGACGTCGCCGCGCTGGAAGATGCTGCGCGAAGCATGATCGAGGCGTCGCCGCTGGCGTCGGTCGAGTACGTCGCCGGCGTCGACCCCGACACGATGGAGCCGTGGGGCGGGGTAGGGCCGTGTATGCTCGCCGCCGCCGTCCGCATCGGCAGCGTCCGGCTCATCGACAACGTCATCCTGGACTGATTGCGGGTGCCTGGTCCCTTCCCCCTCGATGGGGGAAGGTTAGGATGGGGGTGAACCCGGGGCGTGGGGTAGTGGGGTAGGGGTCTGGTCCCCTAGATCTCGCGCGTGAGCGTCGCGAGGAACTCCTGGTTGCTCTTCGTGCGGCTCATCCGCTCGATGACGCGCTCCGCGGCCTCCGACGGGTTCATCGCGTCCGTCGAGATGAGCGAGCTCATGCGGCGGAGCAGGTACACCTGCCGCAGCGTCAGCTCGTCCAGCAGCAGCTCCTCACGGCGAGTGCCGGAGCGCTGGATGTCGATCGACGGGAACGTGCGCCGCTCGGCGAGGCGGCGGTCCAGGTGCAGCTCCATGTTGCCGGTGCCCTTGAACTCCTCGTAGATGACGTCGTCCATGCGGCTGCCGGTCTCGACCAGGCACGCGGCGAGCACGGTGAGGCTGCCCGCCTCCTCGGTGTTCCGCGCTGCGCCGAAGAAGCGCTTGGGCGGGTAGAGCGCCACCGGATCGATGCCGCCCGAGAGCGTGCGGCCGCTCGTCGGCACCGCGACGTTGTACGCGCGGGTGAGCCGCGTGATGGAGTCGAGCAGCACCACGACATCACGCCCGTCCTCGACGAGGCGCTTGGCGCGCTCCAGGCACAGCTCCGCGACGCGGCAGTGGTCCTCGACCGGCTCGTCGAACGTCGCGCTGTACACCTCGCCGTCGACGGAGCGCTTGATGTCGGTCACTTCCTCGGGGCGCTCGCCGATGAGCGCCACCATGATCTGGATGTCCGCGTAGTTGGCGGTGATGCCGGAGGCGATCTGCTTGAGCAGCGTGGTCTTGCCTGCCTTGGGGGCCGCGACGATGAGCCCGCGCTGGCCGCGTCCGACGGGAGCGAGGATGTCCATCATCCGCGTGGAGACCTCGTGCGCGGTGGTCTCGAGTTTGATCTGCGTGTCGGGGAAGATGGGCGTGAGGCGCTCGAAGCTCTTGCGCCGCCGGGCGACCACGGGATCGAGGCCGTTGATGGACTCGACCTTGGTGAGGCCGTGGTAGCGCTCCGACTCCTTCGGCGTGCGCACCTGCCCCAGCACGAGATCGCCGGTGCGGAGACTGTACCGCCGCACCTGGGTCTGGGAGACGTACGTGTCGGTCATGCTGCGCGAGCGTCCGTTGTGGCGGAGGAAGCCGTAGCCGTCCGGCAGCACTTCGAGGACGCCGCTCGCGAGCTGGTGCCCCTGGCTCTCCGCCCATGACGTGAGCACTCCGTAGAGGAGGGCGTCGTGGGTCCGGGGCGGCGGACCTTCCCGCTCGGGCTCCATCTCGTTGAGGAGCGCGAGCAACTGCTCAGAGGTCTTGGACTGGAGTTCCGCGAGGTTCATTGAGCGCCTTCTCCGGTGCTATGCGATGCGCGTGCGCGCGCTTCGCGCGCCTTGCGCCACAGGGATATGCATACTCGTGAGTGGTGTATGGGCCGTAGATGGGGTTTGTACTGCCTGGCGGGTTCCGTGGGACTGGCGCGAAGCAGGATGCATCCGAACGATGCGTTGACTGCCCCAGTGTACCCCGCGCCCCGATACAGTTCAACCCCTGCGCGTCACCCATTTCGTCGTTGTCACGTCGAGCGGGATCCGAAGCGCCTCTCATGCCGGGCGCGGTTGCCCGAACAGGCGCTGGCCCTCCATTGCGCGGGCAGGCCGGTTCGCCGTAGACCTGTTGCGCTACCCGCAGGGTAGGGCTGACGCACTCCTTGAGTCGGGGTTGACGTATCGTTATGAGTTGTGTATACAGATTAATCTACTTAGGATATACATAGTTACACTGCTCGGCAAAGGGAACGGGCGACCATGATCCAGATCAGACCGGTGGAGGTTACGGACCGTGGCTGCGGCGTCACGACCGCAGTCATCTTCGAGGTCTCATCGGGCTCTGCCCTCAGCGTAGAGGTCGCTGACGAAGATGCGGCTCCTATCAGGGCAGCCTTGCTCAAGAGCGAGGCGAACCCGAGCCTCTTCGAAGTGTGGAGCATGTCCAACGCGTTCCACGACTGCCAGATGACCGAGGTGGACGTGGAGCTCCGGGAAGACGTCTCCTTCTTCTCCCTCGTCTTCGTATCCGGCAGCCTCGTCTGGCGTACCCCGACCGACCCGACCGATGCTCTGTTGATCGGCCTCCGCTTCGGCCTCCCCTTCTTCATGCTGGAGCCATCGGGGCCCATGCGGCTCCCCTTCCTCCTGAAGGCGCCGTACGCCATACCCGGAGCCAGAACCACCTGGGTGTGAGCGGCATGCGTACTCCGCTGGTACATGCGGCGGTTCCGCGTGCTGAACACCGCAGAAAGGAATCCGAGATGATGAGAGTGTCTCTTCCGAGACCTGCCGCTGCCGCAGGTCTGATCGCCGCCCTTGCGGTGGTGCTCGCCGCCTGCGGCGCAGACCCCGAACCCACCGCAACCCCGGTTCCGCCGCAGGCCACCCCCACGCCCGTACCTACGGCAACCCCTCCGCCTCCGCCGCCGACCGCGACGCCGACCCCGCGCCCCACGCCGACGCCCGAGCCGCAGCTCCCTGGAAGCCCGGTGCTGCCCGCGACGGTCACGGACGTCTTTGGCAACGAGGTCGTCGTGGATGACGTCAGCCGGATCGTGTCGTTGAACGGCGACGTCACCGAGGTGATCTTCGCGCTGGGGCTCGGGGACAACCTCGTTGCGGTCGATACCAGTGCGACCTATCCCGCTGCGGCGCTGCAGCTCCCCAGGATCGGCTATCAGAGGAGCCTGAGCGCCGAGGGCATCCTCGCGATGACCCCCACCGTGGTCATCGGGAACACGAACGCCGGACCGCCTCCGGTGCTCGCACAGGTACGCGGCACCGGCGTGCCGGTGGTGATTATCGACACGGCGAGCACGCTGGACGGAGCCGCCCGGAAGATTCGTACGGTAGCGCAGGCGCTCGGTGTCTCCGACAAGGGCGAGGAGCTTGCCGCGACGCTAGAGTCCGAGATCGGTGAGGTCGAATCGCTCTCCTCCGAAGCACAGGAACGTCCGACCGCCGTGTTCCTCTACATGCGCGGGCTCGACGCGCTCTTCCTCATCGGACAGGACCACATCAGCCATGAGCTGTTCGAGACGAGCGGGGCCGTCAGCGGAGCCGTGGCAGCGGGCGTAACCGAAGGCTACATACCGCTCACCGCCGAGTCGCTCGCCGCCGCGGACCCGGACTGCATCGTCGTACTCACGGCCGGACTCGAGTCGGTCGGCGGGCGCGACGGGCTCGTGAACATCCCCGGAGTGGGACAGACCGCTGCCGCGGAAGACGACTGCATACTTGCCTTCGACGACCAGTACTTCGCCGGCGGCGGCCCCCGCACCGGACAGGTGTTGATGGAACTCCTCGAGGCCTTCCATCCGGACCTGGCGCCGACCGGATGATGGCGTCGCTCGGAGCAAGAGCGCTGACACGGCTGCGGGCGCTGCAGCAGGTGGCGGGCCTGCGGGCGGATGTCCCCCGGCTCACGTCCTCCACGCTGCTTCTGGCCATGGTGGCGCTCTTCGTCGTGGCCCTGTTCGCGAACATCGGGATGGGAGCGGTCGAGATTCCTCCGGCCCAGGCCCTCTCGATCTTCCTGAGCCACGCGGGACTCGAGTTCGGCGCTCAGTTCGATGCCCGGACCGATGCGATCTTCTGGAACATACGCCTGCCCCGCGTCGCCCTGGGCATCCTGGTCGGCGGCAGTCTGGGCATCGCGGGCGCTGCCTTGCAGGGCGTCTTCCGGAACCCGCTCGCGGAACCCGGCATCATCGGCGTATCCAGCGGGGCCGCCGTCGGAGCGGTGGGAGCGATCGTCCTCGGGTTCAGCGTGTTCAACGTCCACGGCGTTGCGGTAGCGGCATTCCTCTGCGGTCTCCTCGCCACGACGGTCGTCTACATGGTCGCGAGGGTCTACGGCCAGACGGCGGTCACGACTCTGATCCTCGCGGGCATCGCGGTGAACGCGACGGCCGGCGCATTCACGGGCCTGTTCATATTCATCGCGGACGACGACCAGCTGCGCAGCATCACGTTCTGGACGCTCGGCCACGTTGGCGGAGCGACCTGGCCCGTCGTCACCTCGATCGCTCCCTTCTTCGTCATCGGGTTCGTGCTCCTGCCGTTCTGGTCCCGCGCCCTCAACCTGCTGACCCTCGGCGACAGGGAAGCACGGCACATGGGCGTCTCCACGGAGCGCGTGCGCGTGAGCGTTATCGTCCTCAGTGCCCTCCTGACGGGTGCTGCCGTCTCCGTGGCGGGCATCATCGGGTTCGTGGGACTCGTCGTGCCGCACATCATCCGGCTCATCGCCGGGCCGGACCACCGGTTCCTGCTGCCTGCAAGCATCCTCGGCGGCGCGACCACGCTGCTGATGGCCGACCTCGTCGCGCGTACGGTGGTCGTCCCCGCCGAACTGCCGCTCGGCGTCGTCACCGCCATGATCGGCGGCCCCTTCTTCCTCTGGCTCGTACACTGGACGCGGCAGAGTTGGGGAGGCATGGAATGACCCCGGGTTTGCGGGCGCACCGCGTCGGCTACGAGACGCAGGGCAGGGCGCTGGTGCGTGATGTGACGCTGGACCTCGCCCCCGGCGAGCTGCTGACCGTCGTGGGCCCGAACGGCGCGGGCAAGTCCACGCTCTGCGGGTTGCTTGCGGGTGACCTCGAGCCGACCGGAGGCGATGTCGAGGTGTGCGGCCACCCCTTGCGGACACTGAAGCCCGCTGTCCTCGCGCGGCTGCGGTCGATGCTGAGCCAGCACACCTACCTCCGTTTCCCGTTCACCGCGCGCGAGGTGACGATGATGGGCCGGCACCCGCACGTCTCCCGGTGGAAGTCTCCCGCCGAGTCCGACTTCGCGATGGCGGAACATGCCATGGCGAGCACGCAGGTGCTTCACCTCGCGGAGCGCATCTACCCGACCCTCTCCGGAGGCGAGCAGCGGCGGGTCTCGCTCGCTCGCGTGCTCGCACAGGACACGCCCGTCGTCCTGCTGGACGAGCCGACCACCGCCCTGGATATCGGCCACCAACAGCTCATCATGTCCCTCTGCAGGCGGCTCGCCGCCGATGGCCGCGCGGTGCTGGCCGTGCTGCACGACCTGAACCTTGCGGGCGCTTTCGCGGACAGGGTCATGGTCATGTCGGACGGCAGGGTTGTCGCGTCCGGCACGCCGGAGGAGGTGCTCTGCCCGGACCTCCTGTCGGCCGTATTCAACCAGCCGGTCATGGTCGTGCCGCACCCTCAGACCGGCAAACCCGTCGTGCTGGCGGCGTTCGAAGAAGAGTCGACGTGTATGCCCGCATGGAGCAGCCCCGTAGCTGCGAGAGAGAAAGTCCAGAGATAGAGCGAGAGGAGGAGAACCATGAGTGTCGTGAAGATAAACGCCATAACCCCCGCGAAAGGAGGCGAGTTGGAACTGGAGGCGCGGTTCGGCAGGCGCGTCCGGGAGGTGGAGCACATGGAAGGCTTCGAGGGCTTCCAACTGCTCCGCCCGGTATCGGGCGAGGACCGCTACTACGTCTACACCCGCTGGCGCTCCGAGGAGGACTTCCAGCGTTGGGTCAACAGCGATGAGTTCCGCCGAGGCCACGCAAAGACGGACGGCGAGAAGCCGGTCGCCACGCACGCCACGCTGCTCTCGTTCGAGGTCGTTGAGTGGCCTGTGGAGGCGGCAAGCGAAGTGGCCTGAGTCCGGAGAAACCACCCCTGATAGAGAAGGAGAACCTGCATGACGTCTTCGATACCCGCTACGACCCCCACAACGCCTTTCAAGCGCCCGCCGCCGCGCATCGTCGAGGTGCGGCGCGTCACGCGCCTCACGCCGCGCATGGTGCGTGTCACCCTCGGCGGCGGACAGATGGAGGGCTTCGAGTCCAATGGTCCCGCTGAACACTTCCGCCTGTACCTGCCGGACGGCGAGACGGGCGAGCTTGTCCTGCCCGTCGAGGGCCCGGAAGGCTACGGTTTCCCGGAGGACAGGCCGCGTCCTGCCAGCCGCGCCTACACGCCGCGTCGGTGGGACCCGGACGCGGGCGAGCTGGTCGTGGACATCGCCCTGCACGATCACGGACCCGGCGCCGCGTGGGCGGCCAGTGTGAAGGAGGGCGACACCGCCGTCATCAGCGGACGGGCAGGCGGGACCTACCTCCCTGAGACGGACGTCGACTGGTACGTCGTCGTCGGCGACGAGGCTGCGTTGCCCGCCGTCGCCACGGTGCTCGAAGCGCTTCCGTCCTCTATGCGGGCCTACGCATTCGTCGAGGTGCAGGACGCGGACGAAGAGATGGAATTGACGTCGCCTGCGGAGCTCCAGGTCTGCTGGTTACACCGGCAGTCGGGGGACGCGCCGGGCCGTGCGCTCGCCGACGCCATGCGCGAAGTCGTGTTGCCCCTTGGCGAAGGCCGCATATGGGTCAGCTGCGAGGCGAACATCATGCGCGAGGTCCGCAGGCACTTTATCGAGGAGCGCGGGCTCGACCGCTTGATGCTCCGCACGCAGGGCTACTGGAAGGCCGGCGACGTCAACCACTCCGACCATGACATGGGCGAGGACGTGTAACCCTCCCACACGTCCCGCCTTCGCTCATGCACAAGGGTCCCTCGTGTCGGCAACGAGGGACTCCTTTGTGCGCCTGCGGGACACCGTCAGGCGTGGCATAGACTACGCGCCATGACCGTCGCCCGTTATCGTCATTCCCGCACATCTTCGTCATTCCCGCGAAGGCGGGAATCCAGGATGCCCGTCAGGGCACGCAGCCGCTTGCGGAAGCCGGGTAGTGAGGGGTCGGTGAGGGTCGTGCCGGCATGATGACGCGCCTGCTCGACCGTGCCGCCGTGGCCGGTTCGCGTCCGGTGAGCGGAGCGTCCGCGGCGGCGTTCCGCATCGCGTTCGGCGCGCTCGGCGTCGTCGCCGCCATTCGCTTCGCCGCGCGCGGCTGGATCGACGAGTTCTACATAGCACCGGAGCACCATTTCACCTACTCCGGCTTCTGGTGGGTGCAGCCGTGGCCCGGATGGGGCATGTACGCTCACTTCGCGCTCCTCGGGCTCGCCGCCCTCGGCGTGGCGCTCGGCTACCGCTACCGCCTCTCCATCGCCGCCTTCTTCCTGCTCTTCACCTACGTCGAACTGCTCGACAAGACGACCTACCTCAACCACTACTACCTCGTCAGCCTGCTCAGCTTCCTCATGCTCTTCATGCCGCTGCATCACACGGCCTCGCTCGACGCAAGACGCAGCCCGCACCCACTGAACGGCACGGTGCCCGTGTGGGTGGTGTGGACGCTCCGCGCGCAGCTGGGCGCGGTCTACCTCTTCTCCGGCATAGCCAAGCTCAACCCAGACTGGCTCTTCCACGCGCAGCCCCTGCGGATATGGCTCTACAACAGCAGCGACGTACTCCTCATTGGCGCGCTCCTCAGGGAACCCTGGACCGCCTGGGCCATGAGCTGGATGGGTGCCGCGTTCGACCTCACGATAGTTGGCTGGCTGCTGTGGAGACGGAGCAGGCCGTGGGCCTACGCCGTCGTGGTCGTCTTCCACGTGCTGACATGGCTCCTCTTCCCCATCGGCATGTTCCCCTGGATCATGATGACCGCGGCCCTCATCTTCTTCCCGCCCGACTGGCCCCAGCGATTACGCGCAGCCCTGCGCCGCCGCGCGGCCCCGTCGTTCCTGTGGAGGCAGGAACCTCGCAGCTTGGACGGAGGCAAAGCCCTCCGTCGTTCCCGCCCCTTCTTCCGTCATTCCCGCGAAGGCGGGAACCCAGCGCGCGGTGCGCCCGATACTCCCCTCTCCCGATGGACGGGAGAGGGGCTGGGGGTGAGGGTTGGTTGGGCCACACGACTCGCCGTGATCACCCTCGTGCTCTTCGCCCTCGTGCAGGTGCTCGTCCCCCTGCGGCACTGGGCCTACCCCGGCAACGTGCGCTGGAACGAGGACGGCTATCGCTTCTCGTGGCGGGTGCTGCTCACGGAGAAGACCGGCCATGCCCGATTCCGCGTGCTCGATCCGGCAACCGGACAGGAGCGGCTCGTCTACCCGGACGAGTACCTCACGCCGCTGCAGGCCGAGCGCATGGCGACCCATCCGGACATGGTCCTGGCGACGGCCCACATCATCGCGGAGGACTTCGCGGGCAGGGGCGTGCCGGACGCCGAAGTGCGCGCCGACGTATCGGTTGCGTTCAACGGACGGCGGGCCGCACGCTTCATCGACCCCACGGTCGACCTGGCGCGGGTGGAGCCGGGCATCTGGCCGAAGTGGTGGGTGCTGCCCGGACCGCCCGAGCGCTAGCGGAGGCTGTCCCCGTCCGCGTCGCTGAAGCCCACTGAGACGCCGAGCAGGCTGACGACCTCCGTGGAGATTGTGTCCTGCAGCGCCATCAGTGCCTCGTACACCGCAACCGCCTGCGCGGAGTTGGCCGCCGCCGCTTCCCGCAGTGGACCGTCCACCGCGTCGATCGCGGCCAGCGACGCCTCGAATCCGCCGCGCACCCGCTCGTCCGCGTCCTCGGAGAGCGGCACTATGAGTTCCGAGATGCCGTACCCTTCCTCCACGCCCTCGTACACGTCGCGCATGCCCAGCACCTCGTTGCGCAGGTCGGCGAGCGCGTTCAGCCCCGCGCCGCCCGGTATCGCGGTCGGGTCGGCCTCGCCCCGCAGCCCGAGCGCTCCCGCGAGCCGCATGTCCACGACGGTGCGGATGAGGAACACCTGCGTCCGGACGACCTCGGCCACCGCCTCGCTCGTCTCCAACGGTTCATCGGCGCGTCCGGTGAAGTAGTCCTTGTAGGGGGAGCCGCCTGCCGTCCAGTCGTCGTTGAGGGCGGCTGCCTCGTCGGCGATTACCTCTCCCGCGGCGGTGAGATAGGCGCAGCGCGCTGGGTCTCCTGCAAGCAACGAAAGCGCGCTGTCCCCGAACAGCACGTACTCGATGCCGCCGAGCCCCCGCTGCGTGGACGAGATGTTGTTCCGCACGAAGTCCGCGGTGATGGCCGAGTCGGACGCCAGCAGTGTGTCGATGCGCTCAGGCTGCACGATCGCCCACGCGATGACGCCCGTCGAGCGCCTGTCCAGCACCGGGCCGAGCCCCGATGCCGCCGAGCGCGCCCACGCTTCGCGCGCGCTGCGCCACGTCTCCCGTGCATCGTTCAGCGCGGCCTCGGACGGAGCGGCGCAGAGCACGTCCAGCGCGTCGCTCAGCGATGCCGTCTCTGCGGCCAGCGCCTCGTAGCTCGGGACCATGACGTCGTCCGTGATGCTCGTCAGCACTTCGGCCTCGTCCGGCCCGCTTGACCCGCAGGCAACGGCCGTGGCTGCGAGTGCCCCCGCCAGCAGGGAGAGGCGCAAGACGATCTGCATCACAACGACTCCAGGAAGCGCAGCAGCGCGGCCCGCTCATCGGCGGACATCAGCGTGAACGCGTCGCGGGAGGCCTGCGCCTCGCCGCCGTGCCAGAGGATCGCCTCCTCCAGCCCGCGCGCTCGTCCGTCGTGCAGGAACATCGCGTGACCGCTCACCGTGTCCACCAGCCCGATGCCCCACAGCGGTGGCGTGCGCCACTCAGTGCCGGTGGCCTGTCCCTCCTGGTGGCCGTCGGCCAGACCCTCGCCCATGTCGTGCAGGAGCAGGTCTGTGTACGGGTAGATGGTCTGGCCCCGGAGCGGACGTACGGGGTGCGACGCGTCAGTCATGTGCCGGGGGGTGTGGCACGCGATGCAGTTGGCCTGCGCGAACAGTTGCGCGCCCTCGCGCACCTCGTCGTCCTCCGTATCGCGCATGGCGGGCACGGCGACCGTCTGCACGTAGAACGCCACGGTGGCGAGGCGTTCGTCCTCGATCTCAGGCGTCCCTCCGTCGATAGCGTCCCGGCAGGCCTGCTGCAGCGCGGGACAGTTCTGTTCAGTGAAGAACGAGGAGGTGATGCCGATGTCCCCGAGGAATGCCCCGGCGGACTGCTGCTCCACGGTGGGCTGGCCGGCCTTCCACCCGAAGCGCCCCGGCACGGTATCCCCGGTCCTGAGGTCGGTGACCATGTTCGGGCGGCCCGATATGCCGTCGCCGTCCGCGTCGTCCGGGTCTGCCAGCGCCAGGATGTCCTCCGCGGGTATCGCCTCCAGCAGCCCCATCCCGATGGTCGCGGGCCCGACGCGTGGCGACACCGTCACGTCCGGATGCAGGGGACCGAACGCCAGCTCCTCTATGGAGTACGTGGGCTTGCGGAGCGAGTAGGGCGTTCCGTCCGGGTACGCGCCCGGCATCTCCTCGTACCGGATGCTGATACGGCCCTCCGGCGGGACGCGGATGATGCCCCGGTCCTGCAACTGCCCACCGTAGACCGGGTCGTCCACGGGGCCGTCCGGGCCGGGCACGTTGAGCCGCAGCAGCAGGCCGCGCTCTGGGTCGTCGTCGTTGTCGGGCGGCTTCGCGCGACCGTCGTGCGCGTGGCACGACGAGCAGGCGAGGGCGTTGAAAGTCGGGCCGAGCCCGTCGCGCGCGGTCGTCGACGCAGGCGCGGTCACCCAGTTCTGGTTGAAGAAGCTGTCCCCCACCTCGAATCTGCGGCGCTCCTCGTTCGTGAGATTGCGCGCGGACAACTCGAATGCGTTGGTCCCCTTGCTGAACGCCGTCGTCTCGCCCCCGAGGCGTTCGTCGAACAGCAGCGACTCGTCTATCCGGTCGTCCTGTGAACAGGCAGCCATCGAGATGGCCAGCAGCCCCGCTGCGATGAGCAGCGCCGCCGGCCACCTCGATACGCACCTCGTCCGCGTTGCGTAACCGTCCCTCACCGCACCAGCTTAACTGACGCTGATGGTGATGCCGATAGCTTCCGCTGCCGACACGATGGTGTCGGTCTGGTCCTCCAGCGCGACGATGGTGTTCAGCACCGCCTGGCGGCCCGGGTCTGCGTCGGACACTCCCTCGCGCAGGTGCTGGTCGAACGGAGCAGGGATCGCCCTCGCGAGAGCGACGCTCTTCCGTATCTCGTCCTCCAGCTGCTGGGCCAGCTCCTCGTCCTCGGCGGCGATCAGGTCTCGCACGCCGGGGCCGTTCACGGTGCCGTAGTCGCCGGTGTACACCAGCCAGACGCCGTACGCGTTGGCGATGATGTCGGCCGTCGTGTTGTCCGCGAAGCAGGAGTGTTCATCCTCCTGCGAACGCGCCTCGTAGGCGACCGTCATCCGCTCGCCCGCGAGCTCGCCGCGGCTCATCTCGCCGATGCCGGTGATGAGGCGTGTGATCGCCTCGTCCGGATCGACGCCCAGGAACTCGGCGCGGTAGTTGCCGCTGTCGCCGGGCGCCCACGCGTCGACCATGTCGCGCAGGTGACGCACGAGCACGTCCGACGCCGTCGCGAGGTAGGTCGAGCGCCGGTCGGCGTTGGCGTTGGTCGTGTAGTCCTCCACCGGGCGCAGGCCGGGGCCGTCGTCGTTCATGTCCTGTCCCCAGAGCAGGAACTCGATGGCGTGCCAGCCGGTCGAGACGTTCTCCTCGCCGCCTTCCTCGTTGAGCGAGACGATGAGGTCCGCGTCGATGACGGGGAAGTCGCCGGGGTTGTTGATGATGCCGGCGTCGGGGTCTCCCTCGACGTAGTCGATGTACGCCTCGTCGAGCGGCCACGCGTTGACCAGCCCCTCGGGGCCGTCTTCCTCGTTGTCTATCGGCCCTTCATAGAACCGGTAGATCTCGGTGGGGCCGTAGTCGTCGCGGGCGAGCAGCCACGCGCGCTTGGCGGCGTCGAGCCGCACCTCCGACGGCGAAGCGATGAAGCGGTCTATCGCCGCGTCCAGCGCCTCCGCGCTCGCGAGGCTCTTCGAGTACATCGCGTGCGCGCCGTCGGCGTAGTTTCGTACGACGTCCTGCTTCAGGTCGTCGTCTGGCCCCCCGCCGCCGCAGGCTGCCACCAGGCCGCCCACAAGGACGAGGAGCACGGAAAGGGTCACTGACTTACGCATCAGCCGTCCTCCATGAGATTGATGAGACAAACGTAGTTGATACCACAGAACAGGATATGTACGCAATAACTTGTTTGATTAGGATATAGAAACTGCTGGAGGCAGCGTCTGCGTGGACTACTCCCTGATGTTCTGCGCGAGGTAGTGCTCGATGCCGATCTGGCGGATCGTCTCCTGCTGCGTCTCCAGCCAGTCGATGTGCGCTTCCTCGTCGCGCACCATCTCTTCCAGGATCTCGCGCGTGCCGAAGTCGCCTACCTGCTCGCAGTGCGAGATCGCCTCGCTCAGCGCCTCCAGCGCCTCGACCTCGCTCTCGAGGTCCAGCTGCAGGTTCTCCTCGACGCTCTCGCCCACCTTGACCGAGCCCATGCGCTGGAGGTTCGGCAGCCCTTCGAGGTAGAGGATGTGCCGCACGATCGTCTGTGCGTCGCGCATCTCGCCGAAACTGGACTCCCGCAGGTGCTCGGCCGTGCGGTGGAACCCCCAGTTCCGCACCATCTCGGACTGGACGAAATACTGGTTGATGGCCGTCAGGTCGATTGTCAGGATGGCGTTGAGACGGTCGACCACTCCCTCTTTGGCTCTCATGGGCCCTCCTTGCTGGTGGCGAATGCCCCGGCTCGAACCATAGGGGAAACGATGCTCGCTTGCAATGAGTTGGAAACTTGGCATGCAATGGAGTCTCGTCGATGTATTGACAAGACTCGTGGTTAGGGTGTACTAACTGGCACAGGCAATGCTGCCAACGAAGGGCGCCTAATGTACGTCTGCGTATGCAAGCGCATAACGACCCGTCAGATGCTCGCCTCCTGGGAGGAGGCGAACCCTGACCTGGACCGTCTCGCCGAGCGGCTCGGGCTCTACGACGATGGGTGCTGCGGGCGCTGCGTGGAGGAGTTGGACTCGATCGTCGACGCGGCGGAGCGCCGGGGTGCGCCTGTCGGAGCCCTTCGATGAAACTCGGGTGGAGGCGTTCCCCCAAGCCGGCTCCCGCCGGCGCCGTGCCGTCCGCTGAGCCGTGCGGGCGCCGGTGCACCCCGCGCGTCATCAGGAGCAGCTACTGGGTGCGCTCCTCCCTGATCACCGACACCAGCGTCGTCTGCTCCAACTGCGGCCAGTCCCTCGACCCCGCCCGCGCCAACGGCCACTAGGCCGATCTGGGCGTCATCGCCGCCTCTGTCCCGTCGTTCCTGCGAAGGCAGGAACCTCGCATCCCCTTGTCGTTCCGCCTTCCCTCGTCATTCCAGCGGAGGCTGGAATCCAGAAGGTGCGCGTAAGCGCACACGGTCACCGAGTGCCTACGCCCCGCCGTTGCCCATCGGCAGTTCGGGCTGAGCGCCCTCGCGCATGACGTGCGTCGCCGCCGCGGCGAACTCGCGAAAGAGTGGGTGCGGCTGCTCCGGGCGCGAGCGGAACTCCGGGTGGAACTGCACCCCCACCATGAACGGGTGCTTCTCCAGCTCGACGATCTCCACGAGCGTGCCGTCCGGCGAGAGCCCGGACGCGAGCATCCCCGCCTCGTAGAGCGTTTCGCGGTACGCGTTGTTGAACTCGAAGCGATGGCGATGGCGTTCGTTCACCTCCGGCGTGCCGTAGGCCTTCGCGGCCTTGGAGCCGTGCGCCAGCGCGCACGGATAGTTGCCGAGGCGCATCGTCCCGCCCATGTCGTTGACGCTCCGCTGATCGAGCATCAGGTCGATCACGGGGTCCGGCGTCTCCGGATCGAACTCGGTCGAGTTCGCACCCGCGAGGCCGAGGACGTTCCGTGCATGTTCGATGACCATCACCTGCATGCCGAGGCACAGCCCGAGGTACGGTAATTGGCGCTCGCGCGCGTAGCGTACCGCCTCGATCATCCCCTCGACGCCCCGGCTGCCGAAGCCGCCCGGCACGACGATCCCCAGCGTGTGGCTCAGCCACGCGTCCGCGCCGTCGCGCTCGATGTCCTCCGACCGCACCCAGTCGATGCTCACGTCACGATCGTGGAACAGCGACGCGTGACGCAGCGCCTCGCGGACCGACAGGTACGCGTCCGGCAGGTCGGCGTACTTCCCCACGACCGCGATCGGCAGCGGGCCGTGCGGGTTCGCCATGCGCTCGGTCATCGCCTCCCAGCGCGACAGGTCGCTGCCGTTGGGAACGTCGAGGTTCAGCTCGCGCACGAGGATGTCGCCGACGCCCTCCTGCTCGAGCACCAGCGGTGCCTCGTAGATGTTGGACAGCGTCTCCATCGGGATGACCGCGTCCGGGGCCACGTCGCAGAACAGCGCTATCTTTTCCTTGATTGAATGGGGGATCGGATGGTCCGACCGGCACACGATTGCGTCCGGCTGGATGCCTATCGCGCGAAGCTCTTTAACGGAGTGCTGCGTCGGCTTCGTCTTGAGCTCGCCCGTCGCCCCGATGTACGGCAGAAGCGTGACGTGGACGTAGAACGTGTTGCGCCGGCCCACAGCCGTACGCATCTGGCGTATCGCCTCGAGGAACGGCTGACCCTCGATGTCGCCGACCGTACCCCCGACCTCGACCAGCACGACGTCCGGCGGACCCTCGTGTCGCGCGCGAAGCATGAAATCCTTGATCACGTTCGTCACGTGCGGCACGGTCTGGATCGTACCCCCGAGGTGATCGCCGCGGCGCTCCTCCCCGAGCAGCTGCGTGTACACTTGGCCCGCCGTGATGTTCGAGTTGTGCGTCAGCTCGATGTCGATGAAACGCTCGTAGTGCCCCAGGTCGAGGTCCGTCTCGCTCCCGTCGCGAGTCACGAACACCTCCCCGTGCTGGTACGGCGACATCGTACCCGGGTCGACGTTCAGGTACGGGTCGAGCTTCTGCACCGCGACCGTCAGCCCGCGGCTCTTGAGGATGCGCCCGATCGCCGCCGCGCAGATCCCCTTCCCGATCGAGCTCACCACGCCCCCCGTCACGAAGATGTACTTCGTCGTCATACGCGCACCGCGTGGCCCCCTCTCCCTACTAGGGGAGAGGGCAGGGGAGAGGGTACTGCGGCGTGGGCTGCCCGGTCCCTTCCCCCTCGACGGGGGAAGGTTAGGATGGGGGTGAACCTGGAGCGCCCTGCGAAACAGGGGACACTACGCCGCAGGTGGCTCGCCACCGGGTCCGGACGCGGCGTCGTCGCTTGCACGAATGCGATTCTAGGCAGCGCCCGCGCGCACTGTCAATCGACGCGCCACCCGTTTCTGCAACGTGGCGCATTGACACATCACGCCGGACGCTGGTAGAAAGAACCTTGCGTGTTGACGCGGATACATATATCCGAGGCGATTGGCCGGAACTGCCCTGTGCATCCTATTGCAAGGGCGGCGGCTCTCGTTGGACAATAGCATCCCTGCCATGCCGCGCAGTACGTGGCGTGCACGCAGACACAGAGGAATAACGGACCACCCTGCTCTCGGAGAGAGCGCCAAGCCCAAGACTACAGCTCCATAAGGGGGGTAGAAGTGAGATTCACCAAGATTCCGCTCATAGCGACATTGA
>DAOUJO010000018.1:0-10100 GCA_034422595.1 Dehalococcoidia bacterium
GAACATGATCTCGGCGAGGTCGTCCGGCTCGATCTCCACGTGCTCCGGTTGGGGCAGGCTGGCGATGGCGGCTTCCAACTCCTCGAACGTCACCTCCGGGACTCCCAGGTCCATGTCGCCCTTCGGGGTGAAGCGGGACGTGAACGCCAGCTTAGGCTCCGTCCTGGACGCTACTCTTTCGACGTAGTCGGGCGCGCTGCGGAGGTCCAGAGGGACAATGATGACTCCCGCCCTGAGGCAACCGAAGAAGATGAGCACCCAGTGGGGAGAGTTGGGTCCCCAGAGGATGACCTGGTCACCCTTCGTCAGTCCGCGGCGTTGGAGGAGGGTGGCAACCTGACCGGACTCGTCCCACAGCCGGGAATAGCTCCAGCGCAGGTACCGGAAGGCCGGCTTGAACAGGAGTGCGTCGCGGTCCGCGTACTTCTCCACCGCTCTCCGAAGGAATTCGACCGTGGTCTCACCGACCGGGTCGCCGGGTCCATCAGCACGATTCATCGTCTTCTCCTTGTCAGGGCGCGGCGCACTCGGCGAGGCAACGACGCGCCCCACAGCTACGGTCAAACCGGTTCCACTGCTCTCATCGTAGGAGTCGTGCGATGGCGATAGGCAGCGCCTGAATGGAGCATCGGGCTCATGCGAAGGCAAAAAGGGTACATCGCCTCCTTGCCTGTCCAAGGTTAACTCAGATTGGTTCCCCCCATTGCGGTAGCCTATCGTTCGCCATCGGGTTCGCCTCTGTCCTCGGAGGGATCCGTGTTCCACCCGGGCTGCTGGGGAACTTCGATGAGCACGGCATCGTCTTCCGGAGGCAGGTTGTGGGGTGGTTGCTGGCCGCGCACGCGCGCATGCTCGGCAGGCAAGGCATCAGCAGCTACGCGGGAGCCCATCAGCCGGACCCCTAGGCGGGACAATCCACTGCCCTGATGGCAGTAAGCGCTGATCCTCCTTCCACTATGCGCTCCCCGTCGTGTCGGAGCGTGTATTGAGTAAGGCGCGAGAGGAGAGGGTTCGCCAACACAGATTCGACGACGGTGAGCCCATCGCGCAGCCCTTCCTGCTTGGCATGCAGATCGCGCCGTTCATACCGCACCGCGGGCAAGCCGTACAGCTCCGTCTCTCCCCGGTAGAAGGGAGCGTTGACCACACCTTCAGGGAAGGGTGAAGGAGTGAGTTTTTCCGTGTAGACGCCGAGCCCGGCTAGGTACGCGAACCATTCGAGCGTTCCCAGGGCAATCTCCCCCTCCACATGCTCTGTCTTCATCTCCACCTCCGCCCCATCACGCTTCTCGAGTTGCAACTCCAACGCGCACCCCGATTCGACCTGCGCCCGAAACTCGTTCCACATGGCTTCGGTCTTCGCCACGATTCCCCGCGTCATGACGTCGGCTTCGACGTCGCCGTCGTCCGGCGCACATATCCCTGCCTCGAAACCGCTCACGTACCGTTGGCGTTCCAGGTGCGTAGAGCCGTCGGGGAGCACGAGGTACTGATCCTCACCCTGTACAAACGGGTTGGCCGTGGCAAAGTACCGGACGAGCAGCGTCTCGGCCTCGCCGCCATCCAGTTCGGGGCGCTTCGTGCGGACCTCGTAGCGGAGAGCGGACTGACCCAGGAAGTGCGCCTCTCCCACGTAGGCGGCTCCGCGCAGCATCTCCGCCACCTGGTCCAATGTCAGGTAGACCTCCAAGTCAAAATCGTCGCTGAAACTCCCGCCCACCGCACTGCCCCCGATGGTGGTGCTTATCGAACTGGCCACCACTCCAGTCCGACCGTCGGGAGTACGCCCGATGATGAGCGTCCTGACACCTCCGGACGGGTCCCCCCACACCTCTCCAGACGGCAGGCGGCGGAAGACGCTGTACCTGCCCTCCGTGTGTACGAGAGAGCAACCTTCTTCCACGGCAGCGATGATTCCGTTGCGGACATCTTCAGCGGTTCGCAGCAGCGAGGCTGCCTCGGCGGGCAGGGGTGCGGCAGTCGGGGTAGGCGTCGCGGTTGCTGTGGGGGGGAGTCCTGTGGGCGTTGCGGTCGGTGTCGGGGAGGGCGGAGCAGGCGTTGGAGTGGGGTAGGCGGTAGGCGTTGGGGTGGGCGATGAGCAAGCGATCAATGCCGGGAGAAACACCACGAGGGAGGCATGACAACCCGCTCTCAATAACGCCATGCGAGCAGTATACGTTCACCAGACTACGCGGTTCCAAAGCCTGACGAGATTCTGCCGCTGGCAGCACACGGTCATACCTGGTAACAGGTGCTGACAGTGCCTGCGGCAGGTTCATGGCGCCGTCGGCGGGACCGTGCCAGCTTGTGGCGTGGAGATGCTGGCGGGGTTCTCCGCGAGAAGGTCCGAGAGTGCCCGGCCACTGAGCGGCGTTGAGGGATTCAGGCCAAAGTGGGGGTGGAAGCTGCCGTCCTCGACGGTCCACACCTGATGTGGTTCGGACAGCCGCCAGTGGCCCGGAGAATCCTCCTCATCGGCATGCCGGAGGAGAACAGCAGGTACGGCTGGCCGTGCTTCAGGTCGACGGGGCTCCATGCTGCTACCGCCAGGGATACGGTTCCCGCCACCTCTCCGCGCCATAGCTCAGAAACCTCTACACGGCCACCGGCCGCAGCCGGACATTGCAGGTGAGGATGCCCAGGCCAATGAGGCTGTAGGGCATCGTCGTGAATCCGTAGGTGAAGGTTGTCATCGCCCCGAGGTCGGTCCCGGCGCTTCCGTAGGTCGCGAGCGTAACTGACAGACTGAAGGCCGGAGCAGTCCCAAGGACCACCGAAGCCGGTGCCAGCCAAGGGACCGCAGGGCGACCGCGGGCCGATGCGTGAAGCCCCAGCGCGACTACCGGCACCAGGGCAATCACAGCCAGCCAACCGAAGAGCCCACCATCGATGAAACCGGCAAGTTCACCCATCTCCCAGGGCTACAGCAGCATCAACAGTCCCAAGGCTCAGCATGCCGACGCTCCCAGAGGCGCCGGTATTCCTGTGATGTCCGCTCAAAGTCCTGCTGATGCTGCGCCAGAAGCCCCTCGTTCTCCTGCAGAACCATCAGCGTCCGCAGGCAGTGGATGCCAGGTCTCCGCTAGTACCAACGTCACGATCCCTGATGGGAGACTCCTGCGCCGGCTGGTTGTGTGCCCCGTGCGCTGTCCTCTACGGGCTCAAGGCGCAGCCTCAGCCCCAGGGCATTGGTCACCTTCAAGAGCGTTGCGAGGGTGGGATTGCCGTCTTCTGACATCGCCTCGTAGAGATTGCCTCGATTCAGCCCTGTGTCGCGGGCAAGGGCGCTCATGTTCTGCGTCCCGGCGAGGTGCTTGAGGACGGCGCGAATCACAGCCCCGTCCCCCGGGTCCTCATCCATAGCCGCCCTGAGAAGCCCCCGGACATCCTCTTCGCTCTTGATGTAGTCCGCCGCGTCGAACTTTCGATACTCCTCAGACATCAGCTCCTCCATTCCGTTGCCATCCTCTTGGCCCACTCGATGTCCCGACGTTGGCTGTCCTTGTCGCCGCCGCATAGCAGGATGATCAGTTCAGCGCCCCGTCTGATGAAGTAAACCCGGTATCCAGGCCCGTACCGAATTCTCATCTCGGACACGCCACCGCCGACAGGTCTCACGTCTCCGAGGTGCCCTTCTTCTGCTGCCAGCAACCTGGCGACGATGCGGTTGATCGCCTGCCGGTCCCGCAACCTGCTCAACCACCGATCAAACGCTGCGCTTCGCAGGATCGTGTACATGGTCGTATTGTACGGTATATCGTACAACGCGTGAAGGAGGCTTGGGCCGGTGGAGAGCCTCAGCCTACGATTCCTCCCATCCTTGTCCCTCGTCCTTAGGCATTCGGAAGCCGACGCGGGGCTCGGTGGAGATGTAGGTGGGATTGCCGGCATCGTCGCCCAGCTTGCGGCGGAGTCTACCAACAGCACCCTGCTCCGCCCAGGCATCAGGCGCGTCCCGTTCCGCTCACATCAGCGTTCGCGAAGATCCCAGCCGGCCAATGTCAACAGCAGAAAGAGATGCACTGAGGCCGGGGCCGCCCCGCGCCGCCACTCCCTGATCCGGTAGGGACTCACGCCGAGCAGGCGGGCCAACGAACGCCACGACAATTGGCTCTCCTCCCTGAACCGCTCAAGCCGCTCCGGGAAATCAGCCGGAAAGTCGAACGAGACGCGCCGGTGCGTCCTCCGCCGACGTCCCACAACGTTAGTCCGCCCTACCGGGGTGATGCAGGGGAAGAACGTCTCGGCGCCGCTGGACAGGCCCGCGGCCGGCCAGTGTGGATAGTCTCCAGAGAGAGGTCACGCACGTGCATCTCGGTCGTTCCCGTTCGCATCGGTTCCCTCCGTATCATTCTGCGCCGGCTGCTGGCCACCATGCCTGTCGGAGTCCTGCTGGTGTTGCGCCGGGTCCTTGCCCGGCCTCACCACTATTTGCCTCACGAACGCCTTCGTCTCGGCAAGCCCGCTCTCCGGCAATGACTGTATCATCCAGACCCGTGCCGCCCGTTGAGGGCGACGAGGATTGAGTATGAGCGAACTGTTCGAGGGACTCGCCTATCTTGGCAGCGGGATCTACTGGGTCACGTTCGGCGTCACCATATTCGCGGCTCTAATCGTAGGGTTGGTGTCGGGCGTCTCATCCACCCTGGTGATGGCGCTCGCCCTCACGTTCATCGTCTTGAACATAGAGGACCCGCTCATCGGCATCGCCATGCTCGCGACACTGGTCGGCGTCGGCGGGGTGATGAACTCCGCAGCCGCCGTGCTCCTGGGCCTGCCGAACTCAGCAATCCAGGTGACCTTCCTCGAGGGCAACCAACTGGCACGGAGAGGGCTGGCCGCTCATACGCTGGGGGCGATGTACGCGGTCTCCGTGATAGGGGGCCTCACGGGGGTGCTCGTACTAACACTCGCGCTCGCTGCCGCCGCTCTGTTGGGGTTCACGACCACCATCGCGGTGGTGCTCTACGGCGCCGTGACCACGGTCGCTCTCTATGTCGTAGTTGTCGCCATGCTCAACTCGGGAGCGATGGTGAAAGGGATGGCGGCCGCGGCCATGGGCGTGCTGCTCGGCACGAGCGGCCTCGACCCGATCGAGGGGGTTCGCCGCTATGCGTTCGGCGCGTCGGACCAGTCAGGTCTTCTCCTGGTCGCGATGATCGTAGGCGTCTTCGCCCTCGCGGAGGTGATCGATCTGACGATGACGCGACAGCCGCTGGCACCGCAGGGAACGTTGGCAGACAGGAGCGAGGTTATTCGGGGAGTCCGCTACGGTCTCGGCAGGTGGCGCACCGCCGTGCGGCAGGGCCTCTTCGGCTCCTTGGTGAGCGTCGTGCCGGGCACGAGCGGGGCCGCCGTGGCCTGGCTCTCCTACGCGGTCGGCATATTCCTCACGAAGGATAAGAGGGGGTTCGGCCGGGGGTCGCTGGACGGCCTGCTCCTCGTGGAGTCGGCAATGAGTGCGAGTCGGGCGGGCGGGATGTTTCCGACGGTCCTGCTGGGCCTGCCCGGTGGGAGTGGATGGACTTTCGTCCTCGTGGCGATGCTGGGGTACGGCATCGCTCCGGGCCGGATGGTGGAACGGGATGGCGGCATCGTCACGATGATGGTGCTGAGCCTGGCCTTGGGAGCGCCGGTGGTCGCCGCCATCGGCGTGCTCGTCACCGCGCGCCTGGCGAGACTCACCCTGATCCCCTATCCGGTCATCGGCATCATCGCCATTCCGATGCTGCTCCTGGCGGTATACGCCTCCACAGAGAGCGTCTCCGGGATCTACGTCGTGGTTGCCGCAGGCGTGCTCGGGCTGCTGATGAAACGGTACAAGTGGCCGCGTCCACCCCTCATCGCCGGGCTCCTGCTCAGCCGCATCATCGAATTCTCCTACTCCGCAGCCGCGAGGCAAGAAGTGAATGGGATGTTGGTGTGGTCTGCGCTCGTCTTCCTGCTGGTCGCGGGCGTGGTGGTCGCCCTCGTCTTGAAGAGAGGCAGGATCGGGATTGCAGGGGCTCCCCTGGAAGGGAAGAGTGCAAGCGTGGGAAGCAGTGGTGGTGCGGAGTATCCCGAAGGTGGAGGAACAGGCCCGCCGGCCGTGCGTCCGCGCATCGCAGTAACGTCGTCAAGCCTCTTCACCATGGCCATCGTCGCCGGGGCGGCTTGGGGGTTCTACGAGGCGGTCTCCTCCGCGTTGCCAGGCAGGGCGTTCCCATTGTTGGCCAGCCTCGCCGTCGTCGTCTTGGGGAGCGCTCAACTTGTCTTCGATCTCCGGCAAGGAAAGACGGGCACGGTCATGGACATCGGCATGCGGAGCGTGGGAATGGCAGGCGCACGGAGGACTGGGCTGCTCATGGCCGCTATGGCGGCTGTCTTCATCGTGCTCTTCCACGCCATCGGTCCGAGGTATGCGTCCATCATCTTCCCGATCGCCCCCTCGCTGCTCTTCCTGGAAGGGCGCATGCGATGGATTGGCGCGGCGGTTGGCGTCGTGCTTCTGGCGGCATTCAACGTCGCCCTGTGGTACATCGGACAACGCTCTCCTTGAGGCCGGCGAACGGCAGGCGCTATGCCGTGCCGAAGGCGCGTCAGCCCCTGCTCCGCGCGCTTGGCACCGAGTTTTTCCGTGACCTGTCACCCCGGAATCGGTATGTAGTCCCGCTCTCCATTCGACCCTGGGCACTCAACGCTCTTCGACCACGGCGGCGGGATGCCGCACACGGGTGAGGTAAACGGCCCAGAGCACGGCGAACCATGCGACGAGAATCACCGACATTGTCAGCGGCACCCCCGAAACGCTCGTGAGCACGAAACCCTGGAAGAGCCAGAGAGCCGGGAGGATTGCGCCCAAGCTGCGCAGGCCAAACAAGAGCGCGGTCGCACGGCCGCGGAGCGCCGGAGTCCAGGTGTCGAAGTTGCGGAGCAGCCAGGCAGCAAGGATGGTCATGGCGATGACGCAGGAGTACACCACTACGCTCGCTATGGTCATCAAGAGAAAGCCCACGTCGGTTTCCGGCCATGCTCTGCCCGAGTACTCAAAGAGGCGGTGCCACGGGAAGGCGAAGGCCAGAGCTACCATGAAGAACGCGTGGGCGAGGCTGAACCGAGATGCACGGCGCACGAACCGGAGCAACAGAAGCACCGCCACCGGGCCGGCCAGCAGTGCGCCGAGCAGCTCGGCATCCCAGGCCCCCGGTTCTGACGAGGAGACCGCTCCACGAATCTGCATCGCCAGGAGCAGCCCGTTCACAGCAAGCCGGACGATCTCGACAGCGAGGAGGAACCGCCATGCCAGCCCCAGGAATTCCCGGCCAAATCGGCGGACCGCCGGGTAGGATGCGGCGAGCAGGATGACGGTGAAGATCTGGTTGGGGATGCCCCAGTCGCCAAGGCCCAGTACGAGGACTTCCCATCTTTCGGAGTCCGGCAGGAGCGTACGGAAGAGCAGCGTGATGTAAGTGGCCCCCACCAGCCCGGCCCAGAAGGGTGTGGCGACGAGCAGAAGGCTCTCCCACCCGTATCCTCGGTGGCGCAGACGCACGTGGAGGGCGCCCATCAGCAGCGCGGGAAGCACGATGAAGAGGCTCCAATGCACGAGCAGGTATGCCAGGCCGTAGATTTCCACGAAGGTGGTGAACAAGATGTACCACCATCCCCAGCCAAGGGCAGGCATGGCTACGACCAGCGCTATCTCCCAGCGATAGGTGACGACGAAGTGCCGCACTTACAACGCTCTTCGCTCGGCGGAGCGTTGGATGTGGGTTGAGACTGCCGGGTGGCGTACACGAACGAGGTAGGCGAGGGCGACTATTCCAGCCCACAGGACCAGGGTGGATAGCACTAGCAGCACGTAGAAGCTGGCCGAGACGACATAGAAGGCGGCGAACGCCGCGAGGGGCAACGTGATCCCAACCGCCAGATGGGCCGCCACCGCATTCCTGCGGAACACGCTCCCGCGCAGATCGAAGCTTCCGAGGAGCCAGACTCGCAGGAGGGCCGCCGCGGTGGATGCGACGGTGAAGGCCAGGAACACATACATGAGTGCGACGTCCGAGGAGTGGGAAGGCTGGACCGGGCTGACATCCAGGTTCACGAACAGGGTGTAGACGACATGTGTGATGGGGATGAACATGAACCCCACGAGGAAGAGCGCGTGCGAGAGGCTGAGCCGCGACGCCCGGCGGGCGAACCACAGGAGCGCCATGAGCTCGGCCAGCATGGCCGGCCAGAAGGGCAGCCACGGCCTGAACCACGGAGGGTCCAGCAGGTCGACCCACGAGGAGGGCAGCAGACCATCCCTCAGGGCGGCGGGGGCGGTCGCAGCGGATGCTGCGATGACGGCGCTTGCAAGGAAGTAGCCGCACACCACCGGGAGCAAGTCACGGTCCAGGCGGCGGATGCGAACGTAGGAACCCGCCAGCAGGACAGCCGCAAGCGCCGACGAAAGCGCCCAGTCCCCGGCCACCGCGGCGGCGCAGGGGATGCCGATCAGCCACAGTTCCCAGCGGTAGGTGACAATGAAGCGCCGCAGGTCAGTCTCCTCCTCGAGTGTGCCCAGCGATAGTACAGCGTGCTGCAGCGAGGGGTAGACAGGCTCGGAGAGGGCCACAGGTTTCTGGAGCGTCGCCTTGGGGTACGCTGATGCGTAGGAAGGGTAGGCGACAAGACATACTGCATCACCATCCTAAGTTCCTGCTGCACCTGCCGCAATCATGTGTATACCCGCTGCTCTACCTGATGACGCACGACAGGGCGGTCAGCGACCGCTGGCTTCCAAGTGCGACACTAACGGCAACGGAGCATTGCGAGCACTGATGGACGCAGCTTGCTGGTCAAGGGGGTTCAATCGAGCTACAATGAGTCATAATGGTCAATCAACCACTGATTGGAGGTGTGACCGGTGGTCAAGAGAGTGAGCGTTGCGCACGCGAAATCCCAACTTTCGTCCATAGCTTCAGAGGTTGCCTTCGGCGGGCCACACGTCATCATTGAACGGCGAAGTAAGCCGTGGGTCGCATTGGTAAGGGTTTCCGACCTGGAGTACCTGGAACAGGCTCAGCCGACATCGGAGCGGCCCCAGGGCGCCCTCGCTCTGGCGGGTGCTTGGCGGGAGGCTGACGATGAAGATATGGACGCCCTCGTGGAGGAGATCTACGCTGAGCGGGACAACGACCTGGGACGCCCGGTAGAGCTGCACATCTGATGTACCTTCTGGACACGGATATCCTGAGCAACCTCGCCAAGCGCACACCCTCCACCGCATTGGTTGCCAAGTTGGCTTCGGTGCCTCGTGAAGCCCAGTTCACATCCAGCATCACCCTTGGCGAAATGGTCTACGGGGCGTACCGGATGCCAGCGCATACAAACCTCTTCCTGGAACGGCTGGACCGCGTACTCCTGCCGAACCTGGCGGTGCTTCCTTTCGATATCGCGGCGGCACATCGCTATGGCGAGTTGAGAGCGGAGTTGGAGAGACTCGGGACGCCCCTTGGGGAGGCTGACCTCAGGATCGGAGCCATCGCGCTCTCGCGCGGCCTCATAGTAGTCACCGGCAACGTTCGGCACTTCCAGCGCATTCCCGGCCTAATAGTGGAGAACTGGTTGGAAGGGTGACCAGTTGAAGCGATCAGCACCATTTCAAAGGGTGCGGGAGGAGGGACATTCCTGCCACCAAGACCAACTCTCTCCGTTGTGATCATCTTCGGTCGTCCTCTGTACGAGTAATCACTCCTGCGGAGAGCTGGTACTGGCTCGTCTTCAACGATGTCGCAGGGGCTTTCGGTGCCGTTGATACGCAGAGGCGTGTTGCGACGAGCTCCATATGGAGCCGTGAGCCCGGCCTCCCACCGCCTGCTCCCGGGAAACCCGCGATTTCAAACTGTGCCACCACCTGATGCCCTCGCCGCTGGTTCGACTGACTGGCCATCGATTAGAATGCGAATTCCCACTGGAAAGTCCGCAGCAGAGTCTCCCCAAGGGTGCCACCTTTCGGCCATACGGTCCTGCGACGCTGGTCAGAGGGACTTGACCGCATTCTCGATGGCCGCTGTCGCATCCTGGTAGTCCGTGCCGGGCGGGAAACTCAACGGCGCCCCGAACCTGACCTCGAT